>CAVUJQ010000012.1:0-609947 GCA_963741855.1 uncultured Actinomycetes bacterium
CCGCGAGCACCTCTCCACCCGCGCGCGGAACGTGGGACCATCCTCGCGAGGCATGGTCAGCCCTGCCGGGTACGAGACCGCCTCCTGCGCGACCCTCAAGCGAGAGACGCAACCCACCATGAGAACGGCAGAGAACCTGGGACGCTTCAGTCCTCGAACGTATCCACCGGCATCACCGGTCACCGAGTTCCGGTCGGATCAGCTCGTCGTAGAGCTCGCGGACCTCAGCGACGTCGGTGGCGGCACCCGGGCCCCGTGTCATGTCCCGGACGAGGTCGCTCGGCGCGGTCACGAACAGGTCGTGGAGTCGCTGCTGTGTGAAGGTCACGAGAGGCTCGGGGGCTTGCCGCAGCTGTGCGAGGAGATCGGCGGTCCTGAGCGGGTCGTCGGAGAGCAGTCGCCAGATGTCGAGGAGGTCGCTGGCGCGCTTGTCTCCACGTGCTGGGTCGGCCGTCGAGACGGCCTTCATGGCAACGAGCGCAACCGGGGATGCGACCGGGAGGGTGAGCGGTCCGAGACGTCCTGACGGGTCGACGTCGATGGTGGTGGCGACGGCGGTCTCGATGGCCCAGCGCACCGCGTGTGCCTTCGCCTCCCTACGAGCGCCGATCCCTCGGCGCGGCGGGCCCTGACCGGCTGTGAGGACGTCGACGGGGACACCGTTCGGGAGCACGATGTCGGCGTCGCTGTTCTCGGTGAGCTCTGCATCCGCCACCACCCGGAGCCGCCTGCGGACGTCGCCGGTGAGCGCCCGGACGGCGCTGTCGATGTCCTGGGTGACGCGATGCCCTTGCGCGTGCACGAGCACGGCGACGCCACCGACCAGCGCGTAGGGCAGGCCATCGAGCTGTCGATCGACCTGATGCAGCCCGTCGACGATGTCGGCGAGCACGCCGCCGACATCGTGGAGTACACGAAGCTCACCAGACACGCGGCTGCATCCCGCGGGTGTCGTTCCAGTGCTCGAGCACCTCGCGACTGCGGGGGCTGTCGTCCGCGGCCAGGTCGAGCGCGACCAGGATCGGTCGTGCCGCAGGGAAGTCGTGTCCGAGTTCCACCCGTCGGAGGGTCGCCGACCTCGTCGGCGGTACCGCCAACAGGGCCGTGGCGGCACGTTCGTCGAGAGCGGGTTCCCACGTGCGAAGCGCCCAGGTCAAGGCGCGCTGGTCGGGCAGGTAGAACCTCGGTGGCCCCTCCCCGGCGACACGCGCCCCGTAGGCCTGGGCGATCCGGTCGCCGACCTCGGCCCACCCGGGCTCCCCGGCGTCGCCGAACCCGAACCGCAGCAGCCGTTGGACGGCGGCAGGGATGCCCGGTCCCGGTCCGGTGCCGAGCGCGTACCACCGCACCGACCATCGCGACGCGACCGCCCAGAACAGATCGGGATCACGACGCCGGCCGTCCTCGACGAGACCGAGCGCCGTCAGCTCCGTCAGCGCACTGTGGGCCGCTCCCGTGGAGACACCTGCAGCAGCCGCGAGACCCCGGACCGAACCGGTCCTGAGACCCTCCAGCAGACACAGGGCGACCGCGAGCCCCGTGGGGCGCGCCAACGGGTCGATCGGTCCGGTTTCCGGCCCCACGAGACTCGGGATCCGTCGGTCGACCTGGAGGCCCCCACGAACCAGCCGCAGGTGACCGGACCGGTCCAACCACCCCCACCCCGCAGCCTCGAGTTCGCGCTTCAGCCCGGGATCGATCTGGTCGGCCACCAGCACCGGGAACATCGACGGATCCCTCTGGTCACCGAGACGCCGACGCAGCCAAGCCAGGGTGGGCCGAGAACTGGTCTCCACGTCGATCAGGACCGGACCCGGCAGTAGCAGATCCGGTCCTTCCGGTGCCGTCGGAACCTCAGCCTCGAGACCAAGCTCGGCCAACACCGCCACCAACTCGGCGACGGCCACCTCGCGAGCTTCCCGCACTTCCAACGTTCGCCGTTCTAGAATTCCTGAACATCGTACAGCATCGGCTCCGCCGGTCACAGCCTGTGGGTGCCGCAGATGCCGTCGCGTCCCGGTCACTGGCGCCGCCGTCCTCACCCCCAGCAGCATGACCCGCACAACCGCCGTCAACCAAAGTCTGGGGCAGACCCGGCCGAGTAGCGCCAGGGGTTGTCGATCGCCCCGCTGCCGGTGGTCTCGACGGTGCGCCCGTACGGGGTGTAGGTGTAGCGGTTGACGACGGCACCCGAGTTGTCGGTGACTGAGCTTGACCCGGTCTCGTGGACACGGGGTTTCGGTGGTCATGCGATGAAGGTGGCGGCGTACTCGACCGGGGTGCGGTGACCGAGCCCGGTCTGGTGGCGCTGCCGGTTGTAGAAGACCTCGATGTGTTCGAACAGGTAGAGCTGGGCTTCCTCTCGGGTGTCGAAGTAGATCGAGCCCCGGATCCAGGCGATCTCGCGTTTGATGGTGGACCACACGGTCTCCATCGCCGCGTTGTCGTAGCGTCGCCGGTGCGACCGAACACAGCTGCAGCCCGGCGACGTCAGCTGCAGCGGAGAAGTCGCCAGCGACGTGTATGGCTCCCGCGGTCGGAATGGTGCACGAGCCCGTCGTCGTCCGGCACCGTCCGGGCGAGCGCCATGATGCAGGGCATCGACGACGAGCTCGGCGCCCTGGTGGCCGTCCATGGCCCAGCCGACGATGCCGCGATGGCACAGGTCACGGACGCCGGCGACGTGGAGCTGCCCTCCCCGGTCGGGAACTCGACAGGTCGGCGACCCAGCGCATGTTCGGCCGGGCCGCGGTGAAGTCGCGGTTCAGACGGTCCGGCGCCGGGGCGACGTCCGGACGGCGCCGACGCCACGTCTTGCGACTGTGCGCACCAGCAGGCCGTTCGCGCGCATCAGCCGTGCGACGCGCTTGCACCCGACGGCCGTACCGCGCCGGGCGAGCTGGCCGTGGATGCGTGGTGCCCCGTAGGTGCGGCGGACTGGTCGTGGATCACGCGGATCTGATCAGCAGCTCCTCGTCGGCGAGCTGCCGCGGCGACGGCGGACGCTTCCGCCAGGCGTAGTAGCCGGAGGTCGACACTCGGGAGCCCACACAACCGCTTGACGTCGTATTCCGCCTTGGTCATGGACAGCAGCGGAAGCGGCTCACCGTGTCGTCTCGCGGGCGAAAAAAGCTGCGGCCTTGCGGAGGATCTCGCGGTCGTACTCAGCTCGATGTCCTCCTTGCGGAGCCGCTGCAGCTCGGCGCGCTCCTCCTCCGCCAACGCCTCCGGATCATCGGCCCGCGCCCTGGCGTTCACGATCGGCGACGACCCAGTTCTTCAACGTCGAGTCGGCGATGCCCAGACGACCGGGCGATCTCGGCCCGTGGACGGCCCGAGGTCCTCACCAACTCAACAGCCTCAGCACGGAACTCGGGCGGGTAGTTCGATGGACGCCCCATCCGGGGCTCCTTCCTCTGGCCTCAGCCAGAATCAGGTGTCCACCGAAGCGGGTCAAGCTCAAGAGGATGGCGCGCCACGCCGACGACGCAATCGGTTTGCTGGCCGCAGCGGCGATGTGCCGGAACGGGTACGTCCGCCAGCGTGCGCTGCGTCATGGGTCGCGCGTCTGGCGATGGCCCCGCGACGCAGGTGAGGCTTCGCCTGCTCCTCCTGCGGGCCAATACTGGGTGGCGCAGGTCCAGCAGGAGGCCGTCGACCAGCTCTGGTCCGTAGCCGAGTCGATAGGCGTGGGAGAGGTCGTGGCTGCGCTGCCGTTGGTGCAGCGCCTCTTACCGCGTCGGGCGCCTGCAGAGCCCTGCTGTCGCCGATGCCTTGTTGGCTCGCGCGACCGGAGATGGCTGGGACGCACTCGTTGCAGGGCTCGGGGCGCGATACCTCTCGGTTCAGCGAAGCTGCGCGCAGATCGGCCTCGCTCTGAAAGACGATTTGAGGCGGCGGGACGTCATCGACGCGGTGCTGCGACGCCAGCCGGATCCCGTCCAGCGGAGGGCGGCCGCACTTTCCCTCCTGGCCGAGAAGCCCTCGGCAGAGCGTGTCGAGGACCTCGCCCATGATCGTGCCGCCATCGTGAGGATCGAGGCTCTGCGCGAACTCAATGCCCGCGGGCTCCTCAAGGACGATCTAGTGCTGGGGGCTCTCGCGGATCGTGCGCGGGGAGTCCGCGACTTCGCGCAGTACGTGGCGCGCGCCAAGGGCGTGGATGCCGCAGCCCACTACCGCGACCAATTGGCGGGAGGGGTCCAGAACGCGGGTTGCGTCGCCGGCCTCGGCGAGACGGGTGCCACAGAGGACACCGAACTGCTCCTGCCGCTCCTCAGCCATCCTCGCGCGGCCGTGCGTGCGGCCGCGGTTGCGGCGGTCGGGCGTCTCGCTCCTGAGGAGCACACGAGGACGTTGGTCGAAGCCCTCCGAGACCCGTCGAGTCGTGTCAGTCGACGTGCGCGGGAGGGCCTGCGTTCGCGGCGAGTGGCGACCGCCGACATCCGACAGCTGCTGGATGTCCGGACTCCGCCTCACGTCGCCCACAACGCCGCACAACTGATCCCGACGACGCCACGCTGGACGCAACCCTGGCTATATCTGGGATTGGCCGGCAGCAGTGACGTCGGAGCGAGTCGCCTGGCCATCGAGGGACTCCGACGGTGGAGCCTGGGGTTCGGACGAACCTGGACTGGCTCGCCGTCCAAGAGCGATCTCGAACGAGTTGAGTCTGCACTTGTGCTCCACGGGCACGCGTTGCCGGCTCGGTTTCGGGAGGAGCTGGCACACCTGTTCACGTCAGTCGAACGGAGGACAGGGTGAGTCCGTCGTCGACCGCGCAGCGGCTCGACTTCGAGTGGGAGCCTCCCGGGGGGCACCCGACCGGCGCGCTGACCACTACTCGTCGATCTGACCGCCAGCAGGCAGGAGCGTCAGCGCGTCGCAATGCGCCGGCCGGACAGTGGCGAAGTCGCGATGGTCGAGCGTCGCGATCGTGGTGAGCCCCAGCCGTTCGGCGACCGCGATCGTCGCTGCGTCGATCGCGTCGAGTCGCAGATCCGCGTAGGTGTCCACGAGTTCAAGGACCCGCTCCCAGTCCGCAGCGGTCAACTCCACCGGCTGGAGACGGCCGGAGGTGACCAGGGTGAGGAAGCGGCGCTGGTGCTCGGGTCCACCGCGATCGAGCAGTAGCCAGGCTGTCTCGGCGATGACGGGGACCGTCGACGCGAGCTCGTCCTTGTGCTGTTCGAGCACAGCGCGGCAGCGAGCATGGTCACGTGAGCGGCGGTCAGCCGCGGCAAGCCAGATGTTGGTGTCGACCAGGAGCACGACCGCTGGTCACGCAGACTGCGCGCGGCGGTCGGCGTCCTGCCGAAGCTCGTGCGTGTCGGTGGAGGCCCACGCCGGATCCCCCGAGTCGAGGGAGCCCAGGAAGGCGTCGAGGGAGTCTCCATCGCCGCTCGGGCTGCGGACCTCACCCTCGTAGTGCTCGCGGAGCGCGGCCACGGCCAACTCCTGGACCGTGATCCCGCGGCGCGCGGCTTCAGCCTCGAGTCGTTGAACGAGGGCGTCCGGAAGGTCAAGCGTCACACTCATGGCCAGAGTGTACTGGCGATCCTCCCTGCCCGGGCGGTGTCCTCAGCTGCTCCGGTGGCGCGGCTGGCACGTTGGTTGTAACTTTCCAACTGGCGCCCGTGCTGTCCAAGTCGGCGCGTCCGCGGGGAGCCAGGGGATGGCTTGGTGCCCCGACGAATGCGCGAAGGGGGACGAACCGCGATGCCAGAGTGGACATTCACCCTGATCGTCGACCGGCCCGTCGGTGACCGCGACGACGAGATCTTCGAGGCCCTCGACGGGTACGCGTTTGCGGTCGGCGAGGAGAATGGCGCGTGGGTCGTGGAGTGCGCCGGCGAGTACCCGCGCTACCGCGACCTGCTGCTGGGATGCATCGCGAGCCTGTCGCTGGACCTCGGCATCGAGACCCTCGCCGTCCAGGACGAGGGCGACGAGGTCACCCTCCAGGAGGTCGCCGACCGGATCGGCAAGAGCCGCGAGGCCGTCGCCAAGTACTCGCGCGGCCAGCTCAAGTCAGCGACCGAGCCCGTTCCCGCCGCAGATCCGCAACACCAGCTGGGGCGCCCGTTGGTCCTGGTCGGACGTGTCGACCTGGCTGCTCCACAACACCGACTGGTCCACCGAGGACGACGAGGTCCACCGCGTCAACGTCGGCGTGAACGCTCTCCTTCGAGCCCGCCGCGAGCTGCCCGACCTCGAATGGGTCAAGGTCCTGCCGCCACTGGCCCGCGTGCCTGTTTGAGTCGGTGACCCAGCGAGTGGTCGGGCGCTCCGCGCTTGGCAGGCTCGCGGGGCGTATCGTCGATGCATGGACATGACTCAGCTCCGTCAACTTGGGGGGTACCTCCACCAGGACTGGCCGCTCGACCACGCCGATGCAGAGTCAGCCGTACGGGCTTTTGTCGCTGACCGGAGCCCGGACGAAGTGGCTGAGGCGTTGGCGGAGGTCGAGCACCTCCGGACAACGCAGGGTGACGACGAGCTGACGAACGTCCTGACCAGCGTGATCGACTACTGGCCACCGGGTGACGGACTCACGTTCCGCCAGTGGATTGACCAGCTCGTCAATCTCCTGCGCGAGTCCCTCTGACCTGCCGCCTCGGGGCGCGGCCCCGAAGTCGTCATGCTCCTGCGGCTAGGTTCGTACTGGCGCATCTTGCCGGTGGGACAGCGGAAGGGGCCAACGACAGTGCAGGAGCTCTACGAGAACCTCCGCGAGTTGACGCGTGAGCATCTGCCGGCGTCCTTGGCTGACCAGTTCGTCGATCTGGCCCGGCCAGCGGTCCGCCTGCGTCACGCTGACGGGGCAACGGGGTCGTGGCTCGGTGGTAACCCCATGGTCGCTCCGGGAACGGCGTGGCCCCACTGGAACGACGTCCCGCTGTCACTTCTTCTCGTCCTGAATGTCGAAGACATCCGGGCCTTGAAGACGGATGCGCCGCTGCCGGAGGTCGGCATCCTGAACTTCTTCTATGAGGCGGCCGAGCAGCAGGCGTGGGGCTTCGATCCAGCCCATCGCGACGGGTGGAGGGTCATCTGGGCCGACCCGAACGATGCGGAGTCGGTGGCGGCGCCTGACGGGGCCACGCGTTTCGAGAGGCAGTGCGTTACCCCGGAGCAGATTCTCACAATCCCAGATTGGGAGGATGGCCCGCTCGTACACCCCGCCAGTGCACCGCGGCCGAGGCGCTGGCCGTGGACGCGGCAGGACAAGACTCCGGATGACACGTGGGATCGGTACACGCGCTTCGCGGAGGCGTGGGAAGAGTCCGTTGGCCTCCAGGAGGTCCCGTACCACCAGGTCGGCGGCTGGCCTCGGCTCCAGCAGAGCTCGATTTGGCGGGAGTGTCATCTGTCCTCCCAAGGGGTCTACCTGGGTAGCGGAACACCGGATCTGGCCGAACACCAGCTGACTGGAGGCGAGGAGGACTGGCGCCTCTTGCTGCAGCTGGACACGGATGACGCCCTCGGATGGATGTGGGGAGACTTGGGGACACTCTTCTACGCCGCGCGGCCGGACACTCCCGAGACGGACCGTTGGCGTGACGCCTGGATGGTGCTCCAGTGCGGCTAGAACGGACGGATGACCTCGAGCGGCTGCGGGAGCTCTGGCAGGAACACGTTGCCGCTCCGTTCCCCGCGAGCGCCCACGATGTCGACGACCCGCCCCCAGAGCTGCTCGACACCGAGATCGCCGGGCTCATCTCGAGTGCCACGGCGTCGTCTGGCCGTCTGCGCCACGATCAACTCGACCTCCTGCGTCGCTGCCTCAGCGACCTTGACAAGCTCCTGCCGCAACTGGCCGACGATTCCAGGTCCGACTTCCTCCGTCTGCGCGAGATGGCCGCCCTCGTTCTCAGACTGAACGAGTAGGCCTGGGACCACTCGAGGCGTGGCTCGCGGCAGGAGCTTGCCCGAAACGACGAGGACCGTGCGCGGGCCTTGGGGGCGCCGCGCACGGTCCTCGTGCGGAATCCTCGCGGAATGAGGTTCCGGGCCAGATGCAAAACCGCAGGTCAGAGGCGGTTTTCTGGCCTCAGCGCCTAGATGTCGTAGTACATGGTGAACTCGTGCGGGTGCGGACGCAGGGCGACCGCGGCGACCTCGTTCTCCATCTTGTAGGAGATCCAGGTCTCGATCAGGTCCTCGGTGAACACGCCACCCTCGAGCAGGAACTCGTGGTCGTCCTCGAGACCCTGCAGCGCCTCCTCGAGGCTCCGCGGGACCGACGGGAGGTTGCGCAGCTCCTCCGGCGGGAGGTCGTAGATGTCCTTGTCGACCGGGTCCGGCGGCTCGATCTTGTTGCGGATGCCGTCGATCCCGGCCATCAGCTGGGCCGAGAACGCCAGGTACGGGTTGCAGGACGGGTCCGGCACCCGGAACTCGATGCGCTTGGCCTTGGGGTTGCTCCCCGAGATCGGGATGCGGACCGCGGCCGAGCGGTTCCGGGCCGAGTAGACGAGGTTGACCGGCGCCTCGTAGCCCGGCACGAGCCGGCGGAACGAGTTCGTGGTCGGGTTCGTGAACGCCAGCACCGACTTGGAGTGGTGGAGGAGCCCACCGATGTACCAGCGCGCGATGTCGGAGAGCTGGCCGTAGCCGGACTCGTCGAAGAACAGCGGCTCGCCGTCCTTCCACAGCGACTGGTGGGTGTGCATGCCCGAGCCGTTGTCACCGAAGATCGGCTTCGGCATGAACGTCACCGACTTGCCCTGGTGCCACGCGGTGTTCTTCACGACGTACTTGAACACCATGAGCTTGTCGGCGATGGCCGCGAGCGTGTCGAACTCGATGCCGATCTCGCCCTGACCACCGGAGCCGACCTCGTGGTGGTGCAGCTGGGTCTTGATGCCGCTGCGCTCGAGGTTGTGGACCATGTCCGAGCGGAGGTCGGTGTAGTGGTCCATCGGCGGCACGGGGAAGTAGCCGCCCTTGGTCCGCGGCTTGTAGCCCTTGTTGCCGCCCTCCTCGTGCTTGCCGGTGTTCCACGACCCCTCGATCGAGTCGACCTCGTAGAACGAGCCGTTGCCGCCGGAGTTGAACCGGACGTCGTCGAAGATGAAGAACTCGGCCTCCGGCCCCATGAACGACGTGTCGGCGATGCCGGTCGACTTGAGGTAGGCCTCGGCCTTGCGCGCCACGTTGCGCGGATCACGGGAGTACGCCTCGCCGGTGATCGGGTCGTGGACGTGGCAGAAGATGTTGAGCGTCTTGCGGGTCCGGAAGATGTCCTCGCGGGCCGTGACGGGGTCCGGGATCAGGAGCATGTCCGATTCCTGGATGCCCTGGAACCCACGCACCGATGACCCGTCGAAGTAGAGCCCGTTCTCGAACGTGCCCTCGTCGATGTTGGTGACGGGGAAGGTCGTGTGCTGCATCACGCCGGGGACGTCGACGAACCGGAGGTCGACGAACTCGAAGCCGCCGCTCTCGATGAGGTCCAGGACGTCCTTGGCTGTCTCGGGTGAGCTACCCAACGTGGCTCGCTCCTTCGTGTGGTGGGGGGACGACGCCACCCTAGGGCGCGTCGTCGACGGTCGGTGAACGGGGGCGGGCCCGTCGTCCGGGCCAGCTCGTGCGGGTGGGACAGGCGTGGGCGGGGCGCCCGCGCCGACGCGGACCCAGCCGTACCGCAGCATGAGCTGGGCCGCGGTTGGGTTCGGCGGGGCACCCCGCCCGGTCGGTTGCGCCGCATCTCGAGGCGCCCCCGACCGTGCCGGAGCGCACGCTACGGATGGCCCGTTACCCCCAGGTGTGACTCGTGTTTCGGGCGTGTTACACCGCCCGTGGGAGCCGGACGTTGCGCGCGGGGACGGGGGGTGGCTCGCCGGCGGCGGTTGCGGCTGCCTAGCCTCGCGCTCGCCCTGGCAGATCCCACCCCCCGCCCCCGCACCCCCGGAGCACCCACCGTGGCACCGCCCGTCGCCCTCGCCCAGACGCTCGCCCAGAGCGACGAACCCTCCTCGCGGCCACTCGCCGAGCTCGTCCGGAAGGTCTTCGGCGAGGGTGTCGCCGCCGACACGATGGAGCTCATCATCGAGCCGGCGCTGCAGATCCTCGTGATCCTGATCGTCGCCGTGGTCCTCAGCTCGCTCGCGCACCGCTTCATCCGGCGCACCGTCGGGGAGATGAAGGACCCCGACACCCACCACCGGATCGGGAGCCTCAAGCGCCGGGTCCGGCTGGGCGAGTACGCCGAGGGCACGCACACCGCCAACCCGCGACGTATCCAGCGGGCCGACGCGCTCGGCGCCCTCGCCGAGTCGCTGACCAAGGTCGTCATCTGGGTGACGGCGGTCTTCATGATCTTCGGCGTCTTCGGGGTCCCGCTGGGGCCGCTCGTCGCGTCGGCCGGGATCATCGGTGTGGCGCTCGGCTTCGGCGCGCAGGACCTCGTGAAGGACTTCCTGTCCGGCATCTTCATGCTGGTCGAGGACCAGTACGGCGTGGGCGACGTCATCGACGCCGGCGAGGCGACCGGCGTGGTCGAGGGCGTCGGCCTGCGCTCGACCCGGCTCCGCGACGTCGAAGGGACCCTGTGGCACATCCCGAACGGCGAGATCCGGCGGGTCGGCAACATGAGCCAGGAGTGGGCCCGCACGCTCCTCGACGTCGGCGTGTCGTACGGGACCGACACCGACGAGGCGTCCGCCATCATCCTCGAGGTCGCGCAGCAGATGGCGGCCGAGGACGACTACGCGCCGCTGTTCCTCGACGAGCCCGCCGTGTGGGGGGTGCAGGCTCTCGGCCCGGACTCGGTCGACATCCGGCTCGTCATCAAGACCAAGCCGGGCGACCAGTGGAGCATCGGGCGCGAGCTCCGCGCCCGGATCAAGCGGGCGTTCGACGCCGCCGGCGTCGAGATCCCGTTCCCGCAGCGCACGATCTGGCTGCGGACCGACGCCGCCGGCGCCGACGCCGCACCGGTCATCGAGCTCGAGGGCGCGGGTGCGCAGGCCTCGGACGGCGACGGACCCGCGAAGAAGCCCGCCAACAAGCCCGCGAAGAAGGCCACGTCGAAGGCCACGAAGAAGGCCGCGAAGCGATCGACGACGACGCGGACCCGCAAGGGGAGCTCCTGACCCGGTCCCGCCCGCTCAGAACAGCACCGGCGTCGACAGGAGCCCCTCCGCCTCGCACCGTCCCGTCAGCGAGCGCAGGAAGGTGACCACGTCCGTGGTGAGCTCGGGGCCGCCGGCGCCGCGTCGGAACACCCCGCCGGCGGGGCCGTCGAGCCGCAGCGTGAACGGCTGCCCGTGCGTGTCGGCCCACTCGGCCACGACGTCGGCGACGATCTCGCCGTCGACCTCGTCGAGGTGCGGGTCGCGATCGGTGGCGCGGGCGATGTCGACCCGGTGCATGAGCACGTCACGCGTCAGGATCACGTCGTTCAGGTAGCGCAGGCTGATCCGTCGGGGGAGACCGTCGGGGAGGCTGCCGGTGCCCGCCGCGATCGGCAGCGGCAGCCTCCCGATGGGACCGGGCGTCCGCACGCGGCGGCGGACGGCGGCCGGCGTGATCGCCCTCAGCGCGGCGACCCGCTCGGTGGGGGTGAGGTGGGCGTGGTCGCGGACCTGGAGCGCGTTCATCGCGTCCATCGCGTTGCCGTCGTGCTCGTCCTCGTGACGCCGGCCGTAGACGACCTGACGGACGGTCTCGCGCAGCGAGGCGTGCCCCTTGGCTGCGCCGATGAGGTGGCCCACCATGTCGCTCACGTCCCAGGCGGTGCAGTCGGTGCGTCGGTGCCAGTCCTCGGGGTCGAGCTGCTCGAGGAGCGCGATCATCCGGTCCTCGACGTGGTGGGCGAGGCGCGCCGCGTCGGCGTGACGGATGCGCGGGATGTCGGTGCGGACGGTCGTCGAGGTCATGGCGTGCTCCCGTGGGTGTCGACGTGGGCGAGGAACATCGAGACGGCCTGATCGGCGAGGTCGATCCAGCGCCGCGAGCCGGGCTCGTTGGCGACCTGCTGGGCCGCCAGCCCGGACGAGATCGCCGTCCAGAGGTCGAGGTGGTGGGGGTCGGTGACGCCGACGCGGAGCATCGCGTCGCGGAAGCGCTCGTAGCTCGCGACCGAGGCGGCGTAGGCGTCCGGCGACGGCTCCCAGCCGGGCACCACGCGCGTGTACATCAGCTGGTAGCGGGGCAGGTCCTCGACGCAGAACGCGAGCCAGCGCACGAGCACCTCCCGGAGCGTCGCGGCCCGGTCCCCGTCGTCGAGCGGCCACGTGGCGGACCGTGCGTCGAGCTCGCGGTAGGCCGCGGCGAACAGCGCGTCGTAGATGGCGCCCTTGCCGTCGAAGTAGCCGTACAGCGACGGCGCCCGCATGCCGACGCGGGCGGCGAGGTCGCGGAGGGACAGCTCGGCGATCCCCCGCTCGCCGGCGAGCTCCCACGCAGCGGCGAGGATGTCCTCGCGGGTGCGCTCGCGCTGGCGGCTGCGGAGGTCGGTCGGCACGGTACGCCTAACGGTGTTCGAGGAACCTAACACCGTTCGTTCTACGCCGACGCGAGCGCCCCGTCAAGCGGCCGCGTGCCGCCGGTGCGAGGGGTGGTCAGGCGCCGGGCTGGTCGCCGCTCGGTGCCCAGGCCTCGGCGTCCATCGCCTGCTGGCCGGCGTGGTAGGAGCTGCGGACCATCGGCCCGGACTCGACGTGAGCGAAGCCGAGCTCGTCCTCGCCGTAGCGCTGCCACACCGCGAACTCGTCCGGTGTCACGTAGCGGTCGAGGTGGAGGTGCTGGTCCGACGGCTGCAGGTACTGCCCGATCGTGATGGTGTCGACGCCGGCGGCCCGCAGGTCGCGCATGCACTCCTCGACCTCGTCGTTGGTCTCGCCCATCCCGACGATGATGTTGGACTTGACCGCGGTGGTCGCGGGGAAGCGCTCGCGAGCCAGCGCGAGGAACTCCAGCCCCCGGTCGTAGTCGAACGACGGCCGGATCACCGGGAACAGCCGGCGGGTCGTCTCGAGGTTGAACGCGAACACGTCCGGTTCGGCCTCGACGACCTGCTCGAGCGCGGCACGACCCTGCTCGGGGTCCTTGCCGTAGCCGAAGTCGCTCGGGAGCACCTCGATGCCGACGTCGGGCGTGCGGGCGCGGATCTGGCGGATGGTCTCGGCCACGAGCCACGCGCCCTGGTCCTCGAGGTCGTCACGGGCGACCATCGTCACCACGCTGAACCGCAGGCCGAGGTGCTCGACGGCCTCGGCGACCCGCCGCGGCTCGTCACGGTCGTAGCCGGCGGGCTTGCCGGTCTTGATCTGGCAGAAGCCGCAGCGGCGGGTGCAGTCCTCGCCACCGATCAGGAACGTCGCCTCGCGCATCTCCCAGCACTCGTAGATGTTGGGGCAGCGCGCCTGGGCGCAGACGGTGTTGAGCTGCATCCCCTCCATGAGCTTGGTGAGGTCGCGGAAGTTCTCGCCCATCGAGGCCTTGACCTTCAGCCACTCCGGCTTGCGGCCGTCCTGGGGCGAGGTGTCGATGGTCGGGCGCACGACGCCGGCGCGCTGGGTGCGTTCGCGGTCGACGACGTCGAGCCGCTTGGCGTTCGGAGGGATGACCGGCTGCGTGGTCACGGTGGCGACCTGTCGTGTGGGGTGGTCCGTGGCGCGGGCACCGCCGGAGGTCGTCAGGCGGTCGCGGAGTCGGAGAGCGCCAGACCCAGGTCCCGGGTCGTGGCGGTGACGAGGGTAGCGGCGAAGACCTCGGCGAAGGCCGCCTGGACCCGCTGGCTGGCCTCGGCCACGGTGGTCTCGACGCCGAGGCTCGCGAGGCTCGCGACGCCCTTGTCCTGGATGCCGCAGGGGACGATCCCGGTGAAGTCGTCGAGGTCGGTGGTGACGTTCATCGCGAACCCGTGCTGGGTGACGGTGCGGGCGGTGACGCGCACCCCGATGGCCACGACCTTCACGTCGCCGACCCACACGCCGGTGAACCCGTCGACCCGTTCGCCGGCGATGCCGTACGAGGCGAGCGCCCGGATGCAGACCTCCTCCAGCGCCCGCACGTAGTCGACCACCCGCGGACCGTCGAGCGCGACGATCGGGTAGCCGACGAGCTGGCCGGGACCGTGGTAGGTGAAGTCCCCGCCGCGGTCGACGTGGAACAGCTCGATGCCGCGTCGCGCCCGCTCGCCGGCGTCGAAGACGAGGTTGGCCTCGTCGGCGCGCTTGCCGGCGGTGTAGACGCGGGGGTGCTCCAGCAGCAGCCAGGTGTCCCCGATCGTGCCCGCGGCGCGGCGCTCGGAGAGGTCGCGCTGCCACGCCCACGCGGTCGCGTAGGGCACCGTGCCCGCCTCGATCACGGTGACCGGGGCGGACGCGTCGGCGCGGAGGTCCCGGGCGTCCCGACGGGGACGTGGTTCGCGCGCCGGCGTCGTGGTCACCTCAGCCCTGCAGTCCCACCTCGGCGCCGAAGTCGTGCGTCTCGAGCACGTACTTGAGGTCGCCGAGGAAGCGGGCGGCGTCGGCGCCGTCCACGATCCGGTGGTCGTAGGTCATGCACAGGTAGGACATGTGCCGGATCGCGATCGTGTCCTGCCCGAACTCGTCGGTGACGACCACGGGACGCTTCTCGATCAGCGTCGTCGCGAGGATCGCCACCTCCGGCGGGTTCAGGATCGGCGTGTCGATCATGACACCGCGCGAGCCGGTGTTGGTGATCGTGAAGGTGCCGCGGGAGATGTCGTCGGGCTGCAGCTTCTTCCCCCGCGCCCGCGCGGCGAGGTCGCCGATCTGCCGGGCGAGGCCCGGGACCGTGAGGTCCTGGGCGTTCTTGATGTTGGGGACGATCAGCCCCATCTCGGTGTCGATCGCCATCCCGAGGTTCACGTAGTTGTAGTAGGTGGCCGTGCCCGCCTCGAGGTCCATCGAGGCGTTCAGCGACGGGTGCCGGGGCAGCGTCATGCACACCGCCCGGGCGATCATCGGCAGCGGCGACAGCGACACGCCCTCGCGCGCCTTGAACGCGTCCTTGGCCTGCTCCCGGGTCAACATGATGCGGGTCATGTCGACCTCGAGCACCGCGGTCAGCTGCGCGGTGGTCTGCAGCGACTCGTGCATGTGCCGGGCGATCGACCTGCGGATCCGCGACAGCTCCTCGGTCTTCTCGCGGCCCTCGAACTCGATCTGCTTCGGGGCGGCCTCGGGACGCGGACGCTGCGCGGCCGGGGCGGGAGCGGCGGCCTGGCCGCCACCCGACGAGGCGGTCGCCGCGGCCGGTGCGGCCTTCTCGCCCCCGGAGGCGATGGCCCGCTCGGCGTCCTCGCGCGTGATGCGGCCACCTGGGCCCGAGCCGTTGACGTCGCCGGCGTCGAGGCCGGCCTCGCGGAGCAGCTTGCGGACCAGCGGCGAGGTGAGCGCCGCGTCGCCGGACGTGGTCCGGCCGTCGCCGGAGGCGGCGGATGGAGCCTTCGACCCCGTGGCCTGTTCCGGCTGCGGCTCCGGCTGCTCCTGCGTCTCGGCGGGCTCGTCGGTGCCCTGCTCGGCGGCGGCCTCGGTCTCCTCGGGGGCGCCGGCGTCGGCGGCAGCCTCGGACGCCTGCTCCTCGGCCTCGTCGGCCTCCTCGGAGGTGTCGCTGTCGCTGGCCGTCTCGGACCCGCCCGATCCGGCGTCGCCGTCGCCGACGATGGCGATGACCTGGCCGACCTCGACGGTGTCGTCGACGTTGGCCTTGAGCTCCTGGACGACGCCGGCGACGGGGGAGGGGATCTCGGTGTCGACCTTGTCGGTGGAGATCTCGACGAGCGGCTGGTCCTCGGTGACCTCGTCGCCGACCTCGACGAGCCAGGCGGTGATGATGCCCTCGGTGACGGACTCGCCGAGCTGGGGGAGCTTGACCTCTTCGGCCACAGCGTTCTCCTCGTGGTGTCGCGGGGCTGGCGGCCCCGGGGCCCCAGCCTGTCAGGTGTCCTCAGCCGTGCAGCGCCCGACCGGCCAGGGCGAGGTGGGCCTCGCCGATCGCCTCGCCCAGGGACGGGTGGGCGTGGATGAAGTGGGCGACGTCGCTCGGCAGGGCCTCCCAGTTGTAGATGAGCTGGCCCTCGGAGATGAGGTCGGTGGCCCGCGGACCCACGATGTGGATGCCGAGCACCCGGCCCGCGCCACCCTCGGCGGCGTCGTCCTTCTCGGCGATGACCTTGATCATCCCGCTGGCCTTCATCATCGCGGCGCGACCGAGGGCCTGGAAGGGGTACTTCTCGACGACGACCTCGTGGCCGGCGTCCTTGGCCTCGGCCTCGGTGAAGCCGACCGACGCCACCTCGGGGTGGCTGTAGGTCACGCGCGGCACGCCCTTGTAGTCGATCGGGACGACGTCGCGGCCGGCGAGCTGGTCGGCGACGAGCATCCCCTCGGCGAACGAGGCGTGCGCGAGGCCGAGCGTCGGGATCACGTCACCGAGCGCGTAGACCCCGTCGACGTTGGTGCGGCAGTACTCGTCGACGGTGATGAACCCGCGGTCGGTCTCGACACCGAGCTGGTCGAGGCCGAAGCCCTCGGTGACCGGCCCGCGCCCGACCGCGACGAGCAGCAGGTCGGCCTTCAGCTCCTCCTCGCCCTTACCGGTCTCGACCGTGCACTTGACCGAGCGGGAGGTGGTCTCGACCTTGGTGAGCTTCGTGCCGGTGAGCGCGGTCAGCCCCTTCTTGCGGAAGGCCCGCTCGACCTCCTTCGAGGAGTCCTTGTCCTCGAGCGGCAGGAGCCGGTCCTCGAGCTCGACGATCGTCACGTCGACGCCGAACGCGTGCCAGGCCGTCGCGAACTCCATCCCGACCGCGCCGGAGCCGAGGATGATGGCCTTCTTCGGCAGCTTGTCGAGGTGCAGAGCGTGGTCGCTGGAGATGATGCGCTTGCCGTCGAACTCGGCGAAGGGCAGCTCGCGGGGCTTGGACCCGGTCGCCACGATCATCGTGGCGCCGGTCACCGTCCGGGTGCCGTCCTCGGTCTCGACCTCGATGGTGTGGGCGTCGGTGATGGTGCCCGTGCCGAGGATGGTCTCGACGCCGCGCCCCTTGAGCGCCCCCTGCAGGCCCTTCCACATCTTGTCGACGACGCTGTCCTTGTGCTCGTTCAGCGCCTTGACCTCGATGCCCTCGTAGCTGAGCGTGACGCCGAACTCGTGCGCCTCCTGGGCGTGCTCGGCGACCTCGGCGGTCTGCAGGATCGCCTTGGTCGGGATGCAGCCCCAGTGCAGGCACGTGCCGCCGACCTTCTCCTTCTCGATCAGCGCCACCTCGAGGTCGAGCTGTGCGGCGCGGAGCGCGGCCGAGTACCCGCCCGTGCCCGCGCCGAGGATCACCAGGTCGTAGTCGAACTCACCGCGGTCGCGCACGCCCCCGGACGGCTTCTCGGAGCCGGCGCCCGACGGGCTGGGCGACGCGGACGCGGCCGGTGCGGTCTCGGATGCCTGGTCGTCGGAGCTGTCCGCGGCCGACGCGTCGGCGGTCTCCTCACCGGTGGCGTCCTGCTCCTCGGCCTCGTCGGCCTCCTCGGAGGTGTCGCTGTCGCTGGCCGTCTCGGACCCGCCCGATCCGGCGTCGCCGTCGCCGACGATGGCGATGACCTGGCCGACCTCGACGGTGTCGTCGACGTTGGCCTTGAGCTCCTGGACGACGCCGGCGACGGGGGAGGGGATCTCGGTGTCGACCTTGTCGGTGGAGATCTCGACGAGCGGCTGGTCCTCGGTGACCTCGTCGCCGACCTCGACGAGCCAGGCGGTGATGATGCCCTCGGTGACGGACTCGCCGAGCTGGGGGAGCTTGACCTCTTCGGCCACAGCGTTCTCCTCGTACGTCGCCGACGCCCGCGGGACCGGACGTCGCTGGTCGTGGTGGGTGGTGCGCCGCCGCGCCGGGAGGGGGTCGTGGACCCCGCCGTGGGGCCGCTCGTGCGCCCCGACCGACGCCCTGGGGGACGGGCGCGCGTTCGGCCGCGAACCTACCCCACCCCACCGGGGCACGCAGCGCCCGGGAGGTGGCCAGGGGGGCCCTCCGCAGCCCGTCGTGCCCCGGGCTACGGTCGCCGGACGACGACGGTGCCCGCGCCCGTCCACCCCGGACCCACGACCCCGGAGCCCGCGATGGCTGAGCTCGTCCAGACCGCGCTGACCGAGCGGCACCGCGAGCTCGGCGCCAAGCTCGTGGACTTCGCCGGCTGGGAGATGCCGCTGGAGTACGAGGGCGTCCTCGCCGAGCACCAGGCGGTGCGCGACGGTGTCGGCGTGTTCGACGTGAGCCACCTGGGCACCGTGTGGGTGACCGGCTCCGGTGCCATCGACACGATCAGCGCCTGCTTCACCAACGACCCCGCGTCGCTCGACAACGGCGAGTCGCAGTACACCCTCTGCTGCGACGAGAACGGCGGGATCGTCGACGACCTCATCGTCTACCGGCTGGCCGCGAACCGGTGGATGGTCGTCCCCAACGCCGCGAACACCGCGGCCGTCGTCGGTGGCCTCGCCCGCGCCGCCGAGACGCACGACGCGTCGGTGGACGATGCCTCGACCGACCACGCCATCCTCGCCATCCAGGGGCCGCAGGCGCTGTCCACCGTCGGGTCCGCGCTCGGCGTCGACGCCGCCTCGATCGCCTACCTCGGGCTCACCGAGGTCGAGCTCCACGGCGAGACGGTGATCGTGTGCCGCACCGGCTACACGGGCGAGCCCGGCTGCGAGCTGGTCGTCCCCAACGCGGCTGCCGGCCCCGTCTTCGACGCGCTGCTCGACGCCGGGGCCACGCCGGTCGGACTCGGCGCGCGCGACACCCTCCGGCTCGAGATGGGTTACCCGCTCCACGGCAACGACCTCGACCCGACCACCGACCCGTACGAAGCACGGCTCGGCTGGGCGGTCAAGCTCGACCACGGGCAGTTCCGCGGGCAGGCCGCGCTCCGCGCGATCCACGAGGCCGGTCCTCGCCGGCGCCTCCTCGGCCTGGTCGGCGGGACCCGCCGGCCGCCGCGACAGGGGATGACCGTGCGCGCCGGCGGCGACGAGGTCGGGACCGTGACCTCGGGGTCGTTCTCGCCGCTGCGGGGGGTCGGCATCGGGCTCGCCTACCTCGCCGACCCGGTCGGTCCCGGCGACCAGGTGGTCGTCGACGTCCGCGGCACCGAGGTCGCCTTCGAGGTGGTGCGGCCGCCGTTCGTCGACCGCGACCCTCGCGGCTGAGCGGCTCCGCCCCGTCCGATGGGGCGGATGGGTCCGGAGGCCTCGTCCGAACGTCCTCATGTCGGCCCCTCCCCGCCCGTGCGCGCGCGGTTGGGTGGTCCCACGGCCGATCAGGAGGCACCAGCAGTGAGCACCGTCGAGCTCGAGCAGCAGAACGTCATCGCGTCCTTCCGGGACCTGGAGCTCGCCGAGGACGCGATCACCGCCCTGCACGAGGCGGGGTTCCGCGACGACGAGCTGTCGCTCCTGGGACGCCGCCCGGACGACATCGACCCGGACGCCGAGCGCGGACCTGGCGAGCCGATCGGCGGCTCCGTCGGCAAGCACATCGCCTCGGGCGCGGCCACCGGCACCCTCGCCGGCGGGGTCCTCGGCGCCCTCGCCACCGCCGCGGTGGTGTCGATCCCGGGCGTGGGGCTCGTGGCCGGCACCGGCGCCCTGCTGGGCTTCCTCGGTGGTGCCGGGGCGGGCGGCACCGTCGGCGCGATCGTCGAGGGCGAGTCGGCGCTGCGCAGCGACCACTCCTGGAACCAGGCGTTCGACGCCATCAAGGAGGGCGCGATCGTGATCGGCGTCCACGTCGGCGAGGCCGAGCGGGCCGCCGAGGCCACGCGCGTCCTCGAAGGGCTCGACCCCATGGAGCTGCGTCGGGTGAACAGCCGCGGCGAGACGATCACGCCACGCTGATGCCTACGGGGCCCCGGCCGGCGCGATCACGGTCCAGGCCCCCGGCTCGACCCGGAGGGTCCGCGTGTCGACGCCGTCGTCGTCGAGCTCGCCGTCGACGTTGTAGCCGATCCGGTCGCCGTGGATCGTCACCTCGCGGCCGCGTGCCCACACGACGTCGTCGCGGTCGAGGTGGGTCCCGGAGGCCAGGGCGGCAGCGAACGCCGCACGGGCGGCGGCGCCGGTCGCGGTGGTGAGCACGACGTCGAGCAGGCCGTCGTCGGGGCGCGCGTCGGGGGCGATGCGTGTCCCTCCGCCGAAGGTCGCGGCGTTCATGACGGCGACCAGGAGGACCGGGTCGGCCCCCTCGCCACAGCGCAGGGGGTCGCCGTCGACCTCGACGGCGAGCTCCCAGCCCTCGGCCGCCACGCCGGCGGCCAGCGCCCCCAGCGGGTAGGCGAGGTCGCCGACACGTTCCTTGAGCGCCGCCGCGCGGGCCGCCGCGTCGACGCCCACGCCGGCGTGGAGCGCGTTCACGCACACGCCGTCGGACTCGTCGACGATGAGGTCGAGGTCGCGGGGCGTGCCCGCACAGATGGCCGCAGCCGCCTCGGCCGGGTCCTCGGGCATGCCGAGGCTGCCGGCGAGGTCGTTGCCGGTGCCCAACGGGACCACCGCGAACGTCACCTCGCCCAGCAGGCCGAGCGCACGGGCGCGCGTCACGGCGACGTGGATGCTCCCGTCGCCGCCGCAGACGACCACCACGTCGTCCGGTCCGACGTCGTCGAGCACCGCGTCGATGTCGCTCGGGTCGGCCGTGCGGTGGACGACGGCCTCCGCACCCCCGGTGCGGAAGGCCTCGGCGGCGGCCGCGACGGCCTCCTCCTCGGCGGAGCCCGCAGCGTCGTTGACGACCAGGTGGTAGGCCACGGCGTCCTCGTGGGTCGGGGGAGGGGAGCCGCAGCGTGCCCGACGGGGCGTCACCCGGCGGTCGGGGGGCGCCGGCGGGCGGTGGTGGCCGGCGTCAGGTGACGAGCACGGCGACGATGAGCCCCACCGCCGACACCGCGGCGAGACCGCCGATCACCCGCCAGGCGACCGGCCATCCGCGGTCGGCGACCGCGAACCAGGCGGCCGCCACGGCCGCGCCGCCCACGAGGGCCGCCGCGGTGAGCAGCAGCGAGCCGAGGATCGGGCTCGGGTCGTCCCCGCAGGAGATGAAGCAGTCGGTCGTCACGACGACGCCGACGAACATCAGGGCGAACGCCCCGACCGCGGCCAGGGCGGCGACCGCCAGGCCGATCACGACCCGGACGGCGAGCATGCTGCCCTCGCTCCAGGTCGGTGCGAGCTGCTCACGTTCCCAGACCCTCGTCACCACGGACCTCCTCGGCTCGGCGCACGTCGCGCCACCGGGGACATCTTCGCCGCTCGTGGCCGCGGACGCCGTAGGGGAGACCCCGCAGCATCGCGTGGGGGGGAGGGGGGGTCACCCGGTCGCGAGGAGGCTCCGGTCGTCGCCCGGCAGGGCGAGCATCCGCTCGAGCGCGACCCGGCTCCACCGCCGCACGTCGTCGTCGACACGGACCTCGTTCACGACCTCGCCGGCCAGCAGCGACTCCATCACCCACACGAGGTGGGGGAGGTCGATGCGGTTCATCGTCGCGCAGAAGCAGACGGTGTCGTCGAGGAAGACGACCTGCTTGTCGGGGTGCTCGGCGGCGAGCCGCTTGACCAGGTTCAGCTCGGTCGCGATGGCGAACCGGGAGCCCGCTGGGGCCTCGGTGACCCACCGGATGATCTGGCTCGTCGACCCGACCCGGTCGGCCAGCCGCACGACCTCGTGACGGCACTCGGGGTGCACGAGGACCTCGACGCCCGGCACCTCGGCACGGACGTCGTCGACCATCTGCGGCAGGAAGCGCGCGTGCACCGAGCAGTGGCCCTTCCACAGGATGACGGTGGCCGCCTCGAGCTCGGCGTCGGTGAGCCCCCCGTCGGGCTGCCACGGGTCGTAGACGACGCAGTCGTCGAGGCCGAGCCCCAACGACAGGACCGCGGTGTTGCGGCCGAGGTGCTGGTCGGGCAGGAAGAGCACCTTGCCGCCGTCCCCCGCCTGGTCGAACGCCCACCGCATGGCGCGCGGGGCGTTCGAGGAGGTGCAGATCGCTCCGCCGTGCTCGCCGCAGAACGCCTTGATGGCGGCGGTCGAGTTCATGTAGGTGAGCGGGATGGTCCGGTCGGTGACGCCGGCACGGGCGAGCCGCTCCCAGGCGTCGACGAGCTGGTGCGCGGCGGCCATGTCCGCCATCGAGCAGCCGGCGGCGAGGTCCGGCAGGATCACCGTCTGGTCCTCGCGTGCCAGGATCGAGGCCGACTCGGCCATGAAGTGGACGCCACAGAAGATGATCGTGGGGGCCTCGGCGCTGGCGGCGAAGGTCGCCAGCTTGAACGAGTCACCGCGCGCGTCGGCGAACTCGATGACCTCGTCGCGCTGGTAGTGGTGCCCCAGCACGACGACGCGGTCACCGAGCGCCTCCCGTGCCCGGCGGGCGCGGTCGACGAGGCCGGGCTCGCTGGCGGCGGGCAGATCGCCGGGACAGACCACGCCCTTCTCGGAGCCGGGATCGGTGCCTCGTCCGAGCAGCAGGAGCGGCGAGCCGAGCGGGATGCTCGGGACGTCGGAGGTGTTGCGGGCGGCGGCGGCGCGGGGCCGGGTGGAGGTGGTCATCGGTGGCTCCTCGGGGAGGGGCGCCGCACGGGCCGGAGGCGGCACACCCGGGGCTCTCGACCGGACCGACCAGGTTATGGTCACTCTGACAAGAACCTGTGGCGAGCGTACCACCACCGGCCCGGTCGGGGCACGCGGGTCGCCACGATCCCCGCCGCGGCGGATCCGGTGGACGGTCCGGGAGCCGGGGCCGGGGGACTACCCTCCCGCGGCGCAGCCGTCGTCGAAGGTGTCCCGTGAAGGTCGTCATCGCCCCCGACTCGTTCGGCGGCTCCCTCAGCCCCCGGCAGGTGGCCGCGGCGATCGCCGAGGGCTGGCACCGCGCGCGTCCCCAGGACGAGCTCGTCCCGGTGCCCATGGCCGACGGGGGCGAGGGGCTGCTCGACGCCATCGCCACCCGCGACGACACGTGGCTCACGACCGAGGCCTGCGGGCCGATGGGTCACCCGCTCGACGCCGGGCTGCTGCTGCGGGCGGACGGCACTGCGGTCGTCGAGTCCGCGCTCGTGTGCGGGCTCCACCTCGTCCCCCGCGAGCAGCGCAACCCCCTCCTCGCCACCACCTACGGGCTGGGTGAGCTCCTCGACGCGGCGGTCGACGCCGGGTGCCGTCGCATCCTCGTCGGCCTCGGCGGCTCGGCCACGGTCGACGGCGGCGCCGGCGCGCTCACCGGGCTCGGCTTCCGGCTCCGGGTCGCCGACGGCAGCGGCCTCAAGATCGGCGGCGGCGACCTCCACCGCGTGACGTCGGTCGACCGCGGGTGGGCGCGTCCGGACTGGGACGAGGTCGAGGTACAGCTCCTCGCCGACGTGTCGACGACGCTCGCCGACGCGGCGCGGACCTTCGGCCCCCAGAAGGGCGCGCTCCCGGACGTCGTCGACCAGCTCGACGAGGGGCTCCGGACCTGGGCGGAGGTCGCCGAGCGGGACCTCGCCGACGGCCGCCGGCTCCGCGACGAGGCCGGCTCGGGTGCGGCCGGCGGGCTCGGGTTCGGGCTCGCCGCGGGCCTCGGCGCCACGTTCGTGCCCGGCGCTGCCGCCGTCGCCGAGCTCGTCGGCCTCGACGCCGCCCTGGACCGTGCCGACCTCGTCGTCACCGGCGAGGGCCGCCTCGACGCGACCACGGTCGAGGGCAAGGTCGTGAGCGAGGTCCAGTGGCGTGCCGTGGGCAGGCGGGTCCCGGTGGCGGTCGTCGCGGGCCGGCTCGCCGGCGACCTGACCGACGTCGTCGACGCCGAGGCCGCCGCGCCGGACGGCCCCGGCGCCGATCCGGCCGAGGAGGTCGCCGCGGCCGCCGAGCGACTCGCCCGCCGGCGGCCCTGACGGCTCCCGTGACGGCCGGAACACCTCCGGTACACTCCGCGTTGCACCGGACGCACGCCGTCCGTTCGGGGCCGGTCGACCACCCGCTCCGCACCACGCAGTCCGCGATGACGCTTCGGAGAAGCACATCGCGACGTACCGACGAGGAGTCCGCGACGTGAGCACCACCGACGTCAGCTCGCCCGACACCCAGGTTCCCGAGACCGAGCTCATCAACCTCACCCCCGCGGCGGCGGAGAAGGTCAAGAGCTTCCTGGCGGACCAGGAGGATGCCGACGACGTCGTCCTCCGCGTCGCCGTCCAGGCCGGCGGCTGCGCCGGCTTCCGCTACGCGCTCTTCTTCGACGACCGCAAGCTCGAGGGTGACGTCGAGCAGGAGGCCAACGGGGTCCGCATCCGCGTGGACCAGATGAGCTCGCCCTACATCACCGGCGCGACCATCGACTGGAAGGAGAGCCTCGAGGCCTCCGGGTTCGCGATCGAGAACCCGAACGCCAGCGGCTCCTGCGCCTGCGGCGACTCCGCCACCTTCTGAAGCCACCCGCACGACGGACAGGGCGCCCTCCGGGGCGCCCTGCTCGCGTCTCGGTCTCCGGTCAGGGGCGCAGCGTCGCCGCGAGGACGAGCAGCATCAGGAGCCCGGTGGCGGCCGCCACCCACACCGTGGACCGCGGCGCCGGTCGGGTCGGCGTGATCGTCGCCGTCGCGTCGGCGCGGGCGAGTCGGCGCTCGGCCATCCGCAGGGGTCGTTGCAAAGCGACCGTCGCCGGCGCGACCTCGCCGCGCTCGAGCGCGTGCTGGAGGTCCTCGAGCATCGCCCCGGCGTGGGGGTAGCGGTCGAGCGGGTCCTTGGCGAGCGAGCGCATCACGACCGCGTCCAGCGCGGGTGGGACGTCGGGGTTGAGCGAGGACGGTAACGGCGGGTGGTACTTCAGGTGCCGGGCGATCGTGACCGCCGGCGTCTCGCCGACGAACGGCGAGGTCCCCGTCAGCATCTCGTAGAACACGCACCCCACCGCGTAGACGTCGCTCGCGGGCACGGCCGGGTGCCCGTCGGCACGCTCGGGCGCGATGTAGGGCGCGGAGCCGTACACCTCGCTCGTCCGGGTGGTCTCGGTCGCGGCGAGCCGGGCGATCCCGAAGTCGGTGAGCTTGACGGCGCCGGTGCTGGTGAACATCACGTTGGCGGGCTTCACGTCGCGGTGGACGAGGCCCGCATCGTGCGCGGCCGACAGCCCGCCGAGGACCTCGCCGGCGATCCGCACCGCCTCCGGCAGCCGGAGCGCCCCGCCCGCCCGGAGCCGGACGGCGAGGTTGCCGCCCTCGACGAGCTCCATCACGAGCACCATCGCGTCACCGGCGGTGCCGGCGTCGTGGATCGTCACGACGTGGTCGTGGCTGAGCGAGCCGGCCAGCTGCGCCTCGCGGCGGAAGCGTTGCCGGGCGTCCTCGTTCGCGACGAGGTGCCGGGCGAGGGCCTTCACGGCCACCATCCGGTCCAGCGCCTCGTCACGGGCGCTCCAGACCTCGCCCATACCGCCGTAGCCGAGCCGCTCGACGATGCGGTAGCGGTTCAGCCAGAGCTGGCCGGGCTCGATCTCCAACGGTCGCTCGTGACGGGTGGCGTGGGCGCGCTGACGGTACCGGCACGCCCACGCCCGCGGAGGCCGTGGCGAGGATCAGTTCACTCGTCGGCCCGGAGGACCTGGAGGTCGCCGGCCTCGTGCTGGCTCCGCAGCGTCTTCTTCGAGAACTTGCCGACGCTCGTCTTCGGCACCTCGTCGATGAAGCTCCACCGCTCGGGGATCCACCACTTGGCGACCCGGCCCTGGAGGAACTCCGACAGCTCGTGCGGGGTGAGCTCGGCGCCCTCCTTCACGACCACGCACGCGAGCGGGCGCTCATCCCACTTCTCGTCGGGCACACCGATGACGGCGGCCTCGACCACGTCCGGGTGGCCCATGATCTCGTTCTCGAGGTCGACGGAGCTGATCCACTCGCCGCCGGTCTTGATCACGTCCTTGGTGCGGTCGCTGATCTGCATGAACCCGTGGACGTCGATGGACGCGACGTCGCCGGTGCGCAGCCACCCGTCCTCGGTGAACTTCTCGGGGTCCGTCGACAGGCCGTGGTAGCCGCTGGTGATCCACGGTCCGCGGACCTGGACCTCGCCGACCGCCTTGCCGTCCCAGGGTGCCTCGTCGCCCTCGTCGTCGACGATGCGCATGTCGACGCCCGGCGCGATGCGGCCGGTCTTCGAGCGGAAGTCGAGCGACTCCTCGGGCGTGACGCCGGCGGGGGGTGTCGCGACCGAGCCGAGCGGGCTCATCTCGGTCATGCCCCACGCCTGGACGATCTCGACGTCGTACGTGTCCTGGTAGGCCTCGATGAGCGAGCGCGGGACGGCCGAGCCGCCGACCACCGCCCACTGCAGCGACGACAGGTCGATGTCCTTGGACTCGCCGTACTGCAGGACCCCGTTCCAGACGGTCGGGACGGCCGCGGAGCAGGTCGGCTTCTCGGCCTCGATGAACGCGACCAGCGGCTCGGGCTGGAGGAACTTCTCGGGCATCAGCATGTCCGCGCCCTTGACCCAGCCGAGGTAGATGAGCCCCCAGGCGTTGGCGTGGAACTGCGGCACGATCAAGAGCAGCCGGTCGCCGTCGCCGACGTTGAGGCCGCCGACCGCCGCACCGAAGGTGTGGGTCCAGTTCGAGCGGTGGCTGTAGACGACGCCCTTCGGGTTGCCGGTCGTGCCGGACGTGTAACACATCGCCGCGGCCTGCTTCTCGTCGACCTCGGGCCAGTCGAAGCCGGGCGTCGCGTCGGCCAGCAGGTCGTCGTAGCGGAGCACGTCACGCCCCAGCGCCGACGCGTCGCCGTCGCCCACGACGATGATGTGCTCGACGCTGTCGAGGTCGTCCTTGACCTTGGCGAGCAGGGGGACGAGCGAGTCGTCGACGATGATGACCTTGTCGCCGCCGTCCTCGATCACGTAGGAGAGCTGGTCCGGGAACAGCCGGATGTTGAGCATGTGCAGCACCGCACCCATGCACGGGATGGCGAAGTAGGCCTCGAGGTGCTCCTGGTGGTTCCAGCAGAAGGTGCCGACGACGTCACCCTCCTCGACGCCGAGCGAGCGGAGCGCACCCGCGAGCCGCTCCATGCGCTCGTAGGTGTCTGCGAAGGTCACCTCGCGTGAGTGGTCGCCCTGCCACGTGACGACCTTGGAGCTCCCGTGGACCTTGCGCCCGTGCTGCATGAGCTGGGTCAGCGTCAGCGGGTAGTCGTCCATCATGGTGCTCTGCACCACGGTCCCTCTCCTCGTGTCCGGCGGTCTCGGTCATCCCCCGCGGCGAGCCTAGGCGCAGGAACGCGGGCGCCGCCTCGGCCCGTCGTACGTGCGCCCCGGGTACGCCTGCCGGCGTCGGCAGGGTCGTCGGCGGACCGTGTCGAAGACCTCGGCGCGGCGTGTCGTCCCACGCTGCGCCGACCGTCGAAGGCCCGTCCGTGCGTCGCCCGCTGCTCGTCCCGATCCTGACCGTCCTGGCCGTCGCCGCGGCCGCGTTCGCGCCGGCGCCGTCGGTCGTCGTCCGCGATCCCGGACCGGGCTACTTCGCCACGTCGAACGTCGAGTGGGTGGCGAACCTCCCGGTCAACACCGACAGCGCCGGCGCGCGCTACCACGACGGCTACCTGTACGTGACCGAGGACCGAGGTCTCACCATCTACGACCTGTCGGACCCGGCGCTGCCGGTGCCGACCGGCTTCCTCCCGGTGCCACAGCAGGCCTACTACACCGAGGAGGACGTCGACACCAACGGCGAGATCCTCCTGATCGGCTCCTTCGGCGACCTGACCGACTCGGTCGGCCCGCTCAACCGCGTCGTGGTCGTCGACGTCCGGGACAAGTCGATGCCCAGCATCCTGGGGATCGTCGACGGCGTGGACAACCACACCGTCACCTGCATCCTCGACTGCACCTGGGCCTACGGCTCCGCCGGCGCCCTCATCGACCTCCGCGACCCGAGCGCCCCGAAGGCGGTGACGCCGGGGTGGCGCGCCCGGCTCGCCGAGCAGGGTGTCGAGATCGGCAGCACCCACGACGTGACCGAGGTCGCGCCCGGGATCGTCGTCACGTCGAGCAAGCCCATGCTCTACCTCGACGTGCACGACCCGACCGACCCGCAGGTGCTCGCGACCACCCGCCTCCCGGACGACGCGTTCAGCCACGGCAACCTGTGGCCGCAGGCTGGCACCGACGACTTCCTGCTCGTGGGCGGCGAGACCGGCAAGCTCGGCGGGGCGTGCGGCCCGGACGACGGTGCCTTCCACGTGCTCGACGCCCGCGCCGTCCGCGCGGAGGACGAGGCGGCCGCCGCGTCCGAGGCCGCCGGCGACACCCCGCCGGCACGGACCGCCACGTTCACCCCGCTCGACAGCTTCCGGGTCGAGCCGGGGACGTTCAGCGACGGGGGCTCGCCCTACAACCAGTACTGCGCCCACTGGTTCACGACCCACCCGGACTACGCCGACGGGGGCCTCGTGGCGATGGGCTGGTACGAGCACGGCATCCGCTTCCTCGACGTCGCACCCGGCACCGGCCAGATCACCGAGAAGGGCTGGTTCCTCCCGCTCGGCGGGTCGACCTCGGCCGCCTACTGGATCGACGACGAGTTCCTCTACACCACCGACTACCAGCGTGGCATCGACATCCTGCGCTGGCACGACGAGCCCGCCACCGGCGAGGTCCAGATGGTCGGTGCCGCGCCGCTGGTGGCCAGCGGGGCCGTCGACCCCAACAGCTTCTTCCCGTGGTACGGCCGTGACGGGCTGCCCACGAGCGAGCCGGCCGGCGCCACCTCCGCCTACCTGTGCCCGCTGCCCGTGACGCGCTGAGGCGGGCTAGCCCGCCCGGACCTTCTCGACCTCGAACAGCAGCGCACCGTCGTCGGCCGTCCCGGTCCGGGTGAGCCGCTGACGCTGCATCCGGCACCACACGGGGACGTCGACGCTGGCGGCCTCGTCGGTGGCGAACAGCCGCACCAGCGTCCCCAGCTCGGCGTCCCGCACCGCCTTGGCCAGCTCGATCACCGGCAGCGGGCAGGCGAGCCCGCGCGCGTCGACCTCGACGAGAGGAGAGGTGTCGGTCACGGAGGGCTCCGGCGGCGACGGCGAGGGGACCCGCAACGCTACCCCCGCATACCGACCTGGGCCCGCAGCCGTGGCACGACCTCGGCGAGGACGTCGACGAACGCGTCCGCGTCGGCCGTCGAGGTCGTCGGACCGATCCCGACGCGCACGTGCCCGTGGGTGAGCGCACCCATCGCCACGAGCACGTGGCTCGGCTGTCCCGACGTCGACGCGCAGGACGACCCGGAGTGGACCGCGAACCCGGCCGCGTCGAGCTCTGCCACGAGCGCCTCGCCGTCGACGTAGAGCGCGCTCGCCGCCACGATCCCGGGGTGGGCGTCGGCCAACGGCCCGTGGACCTCGAGGTCCTCGACCGCCTCGGGGAGACGCCGGCGCAGGTGCCGCCGGACGAGCTCGCGGGCGGAGCGTTCGGTGTCGAGGGCGGTGGCCGCGACGGTGAGGGCGACGGCGGTGGCGGCGATGCCGGGGACGTCCTCGAGGCCGGCGCGGCGGCGGGCCTGCCGCTCGTCACCCTCGAGCAGCGCGCCGACCCGCCCGCGTGGCCCGACGGCGAGGAGCCCGACCCCGCGGGGCCCGCCGAACTTGGCGGCCGAGGCGGACAGGAGGTCGGCCCCGAGGGTCTCGAGCGTCAGACCGAGCTGACCGACCGACTGGCAGGCGTCGACGTGGAGCAGCACGCCCCGCTCGCGGCACGCGGCCGAGACCTCGTGGGTCGGCTGGAGCGCGCCCACCTCGTGGTTGGCGTGCTGGAGGTGGACGGCGAGGGTGTCCTCCCGGAGCGCCGCACGGACGGCGTCGGGGTCGACGAGCCCGGCCCGGTCCACCCCGACCACCGTCAGGTCGAAGCCGTGCGCGTCGCGGAGCCGCTCGCAGGCGCGCAGCACCGCCGAGTGCTCGGCGGCCGAGGTGACGACGTGCCGTCGTCGGTCGCCCCGCGTCGCCGCCGCGCGGGCGGAGCCGAGCACCGCCAGGTGGATCGCCTCGGTGCCCGTGGCGGTCCAGACGAGGCCGTCCTGGGGCGCGCCGAGACGGTCGGTGACGGTGACGGTCGCGCGGTCGAGGAGGTCCCGCGCGGTCCGGGCCTCGAGGTGGCGCCGTGAGGGGTCCGCCCAGGCGAGCTCGCTGGCGTCCAGCCACGCCTGCCTGGCCTCGGGCCGGAGGGGCCAGGCGGATGCGTGGTCGAGGTAGACGCGGGTCACGCCGGCGAGCCTACGCCGGTCGGCGGAGCGTCAGCCGACCATCGCGGCCAGGCGGGTGGCCTGCTCGTCGGAGAGCGGGACGTCGACGCCGTAGTTGTCGTGGTCGACGCCCGACCACGACCGGCGCGCCGTCACGCATCCGGGCGGCCTGCTCGTCGGTCAGCACCCACTTGAGGTACTGCACCATCGGCGGCTCCTCGTCGCGGGTGCCCTCGTCGTCGGGGATGAGCTTGGCGCGTTCGCCGTCGACCTCGAGGTAGAGCTTGTCGTTGATGCCGACGAGGAGCGGCTTCCAGCGGTAGAGCTCCTCCATGTCGTCGATGCCGATGAGGAGGGTCGCGCAGAGCTCGTTGTAGCCCGGCACCAGGATGTTGTAGGTGGCGAGCTCGTGGTTGATCTTCTCGGGGTCGGTGATGTTCTCCACACCGATCATCCGGTTCACCTGCCAGGCCACGGTGGTGCGGTCCTCGAAGTCGAGCTGCATCAGGTCGCCGAGCTCGACCCGCCGGTCGCGGCGGTAGGCGATCATCTCGGGGCGGCGCGTCTCGAACTCCTGCTGCCAGGCGTCGAGGTCGAGCGTCAGGTCGTCGGTCGTCACGGGGTCCACGGGGCGCCTCCGGGTGGCTCGGGAGTGGGGGACGGGGCGGGACGCCGAGGGGGCCGGTCGCCCGGCCCCCTCGGGTGTGTCAGACGGTCGGTGGCTCAGGCGTCGAGGCTGTCGAGGCCCTTCTGGAACCGGCCGGCGTGCGACTTCTCGGCACGGGCCAGGGTCTCCATCCACTCGGCGATGTCGTCGAAGCCCTCCTCGCGGGCGGTCTTCGCGAAGCCCGGGTACATCTCGGTGTACTCGTAGGTCTCGCCCTCGACGGCGGACTTGAGGTTCTGCTCGGTGGTCCCGATCGGGAGCCCGGTGGCCGGGTCGCCGACCTGCTTGGCGAAGTCGAGGTGGCCGAACGCGTGGCCGGTCTCGCCCTCGGCGGTGTCACGGAACAGGCCCGCGACGTCCGGGTAGCCCTCGATGTCGGCCTGGCGCGCGAAGTACAGGTAGCGACGGTTGGCCTGGGACTCGCCGGCGAAGGCCTCCTTCAGGTTCTCGTAGGTCTTGGAGCCGTTGAGTTCGGACATGCGTGATCCTCTCGATCAGCGGGTGGGTGGGAAGGTCGAGCGGTGGACATCAGCCCCGGCAGGCGTCACAGGTACCCCGGAGCTGCAGGTCGTACCCGTCGATCCGGACACCGACCTGGTCGCCCGCCGCCGCGACGACCCCGTCCGGGAGCGTCACGTCGACGTCGAAGACGCGACCGCAGGTCGAGCACACCACGTGGTCGTGGCGGTCCACGGTGCCGTCGTAGCGGGTCACCGACTCGTCGCCGACGTGCAGCTCGTGGATGGTGCCGTGCCGCACGAGCAGGTCCAGCGTCCGGTAGACGGTGGCGACGCCGATGCCGGGGGAGGTCCCCCGGACCACGCCGAGGATGTCCTCGGCGGACGGGTGCGTCGACGACGAGCGGACGGCCGCGAGGACCGCCTCCCGCTGAGGCGTCATGCGGTAGCCCGCCTCGGTGTCGTCGCGGACGGCGTCGATGGTTCGCTCCGGTGGGTGGTGTGCGGGGGAAGGGTGGGCACGTGACGTGCCGGGAGGGTGGACCGGGAACCGGCGCACCCGGTGAGAGTGAGAACCACTCTCACCACTGGTCGTCACGGTACCAGCCGTCCCTCGGCGGGCGAACCGTCGGGTCGTCCGTCCGTCCGCGGGGCCCCGCGGCGTGGGAGCGCCCCGGCCGGCGCGGTACCGTGACGCGCCGCCTGCCCGACGCGGGGCGGGTGGTGGACCACGATCTCACGAGGACGAGAGGGCGAGACGGTGCGCGTGCTGGTGGTCTCCGAGGATCCCAAGGAGCGGATGCGGGCGACGACCGCGCTCACCCTCCACGGGGGAGCGGACGTGGTCGAGGCCACCTCCGCCCACGAGGGCCGGGTGGCCATGCGCGGGCGGCGAGCCCTTCGACGTGCTCGTCGTCGACGGTGACCTGCGTCCCCAGGGCGGGTTCTCGTTCCTCTACGAGGTCCGGGCCGACAGCCAGCTGCGTGGCGAGCCGAGCCCGCCGGCGCTCGTCATGATCGCCCGCGAGCAGGACCGGTTCCTGTCGGACTGGTCCGGCGCCAACGACCTCATCCTGAAGCCGGTCGACCCGTTCGACCTGGCGCTGCGGACCGTCGCGCTCGTCGGGGATGCCGGTGCCGCGTCCACACCCGGTCCGGCCGCCCGGCCCCGTGACGAGTCGGGCGCCGAGGTCGAGGCGATCGTCGAGGCACCCGGCACGGCGGGGCTGTCCCCCCAGCTCTGAGGCGGACCCGGTCCCGCCCGACGGCGGGGGTCGGTCAGGCGCTCGCGCCGAGGCCGAGCCGCTTCGCCTCGTCGGCCACGAGGTCCGGGTGGACGCCGAGCTTGCGGGCGATGCGCTTGCGGGTCGCGTAGATGTTGGACCGCGACACGTCGAGCTCCTCGGAGAGGTCCCGTGCCGACCGGCCGCTGGCGAGCTGATCGGCGATGTAGCGCTGCTTCTCGGTCAGCTGCTCCAGCTTGGAGCGGTCCGCCGCGGTGGGTTCGGGGTGGGCGGTGCGGGTCTCGGGCGGAGCCTCGAGCTTGGAGAAGCGGACCCCGGTCTGGCCGGCGCGACCGGAGTCGAGCTCGGCGAGCCGCTGGAGGAGGTGACGGGTCTTCTGCCGGCGGTCCTGCAGCTCCTGGGCGTCCGGCTCGGCGAGGCCGTCCTCGATCGCCGCGAGGAGACCGCGCATCTCGAACGGCTTCGGTACGTAGCGCACGGCCCCCTGGAGGTGGCCGCGGATGAGGTCGCGCTCGTCCGACAGCGCGGTCAGCATGATGACCGGGATGTCGCGGAGCTCGTCGTCCTCCTTGAGCGCGCGCAGGACCTGCCACCCGTCGAGCACCGGCATCATCACGTCGAGCAGGACGAGGTCCGGCTGCAGACGGCGGATCGCCGTGAGGCCCTCCGCGCCGTCGCGAGCGATCGAGGTCCGGTACCCGGACAGGTCGAGGTTGACCTGCACCAGCGCCGCCAGATCGGCCTCGTCCTCGACGACGAGGATGTGCTTCTGGTCCGCCACCGTGTTCTCCCGTGTCACCCCGTGCGCCGCCGGTCAGGCACCGACATCCGCGCCTCACGACGCCTGCCAGCCTACAACGCGGGGGTTGACAGGTCGGTGACCTGCGACGACGAGCCGCCCCGGGCCCGCGGGGTCCGTTCGCCCGCGTCGTGGCCGAGGCGAACGCGCGCGGGGGCCGCCGCTACCGTGCCCGTCCACCCGCGTCGCCGGCGGGGAGGGAGGAGCGCGCTGTGAGCCGAGCTGACGTGACCCGCGGGGACGTGCGCTGGCCCGAGGTGCTCGCCGGGCTCCTGCGCGGGGAGGACCTGTCCGAGGACCGCGCCGCCGACGTCATGGGCGCGATCATGCGGGGCGAGGCCGAGCCGACCCAGGTGGCCGGGCTGCTCGTGGCGCTGCGCGCCAAGGGCGAGTCCCCGTCCGAGATCGCCGGCTTCGTGCGGGCGATGATGGCCCACGCCGCCCCCATCGCGGTCGCGGGGCCGCTCCTCGACACCTGCGGCACCGGCGGGGATGGCGCCGGCACGTTCAACGTCTCCACCGTCACCGCCCTCGTGGTCGCCGCCGCCGGCGTCCGGGTGGCCAAGCACGGCAACCGGGCGGCCTCCGGGACCTGCGGCTCGGCCGACCTGCTCGAGGCCTGGGGCGTGCACATCGAGCTGCCGCCCGAGGCGGTCGCCACGACCATCGACGAGCTCGGCATCGGCTTCCTCTACGCCCGGTCGTTCCACCCCGCGATGCGGCACGTGGGCCCCGTCCGCGTCCAGCTCGGGGTCCGGACGGTGTTCAACGTCCTCGGTCCGCTCTCCAACCCGGCCGGTGCCAGCCACCAGGTGGTGGGCGTCTCCGACGCGCGGCTCGCGCCCGTCATGGCGGAGGCGCTGGCCCGTCTCGGCAAGACGCACGCGCTGGTGTTCCGCGGTGCCGACGGGCTCGACGAGCTGACCACGACCGGCCCGAGCCAGATGTGGGAGGTCCGCGACGGCGCGGTGACCGAGTCCCGCGTCGACCCGGCCGACCTCGGCATCCCCACCGCGACCGTCGAGGCGCTCCGCGGCGGGTCCGTGGCCGACAACGTCGCGATCGCGGACGCGATCCTGGCGGGCGAGCCGCGGGGCACCGGCTGACATCGTGGCGCTGAACGCCGCCGCTGCCCTCTACGCCGCGGACCGGGTCACGACCTGGCCCGAGGGCCTGACACGCGCACGCGAGGTCCTGGCCTCCGGCGCGGCGCTCGAACTGAAGGCCCGGTGGGTGGCTCGCACCGCCGAGCTCGCCGCCGGCTGACCGGGACAGGCTCGCGATGGCACACACGATCGACCCCGCTGCACGGCCCTACGCGCCCGCCGACGTCCCCCGCAAGGACGACGTCGACGCCGGCGACTTCTCCGCGCTCGACCTCCGCGTGGGCCGCGTGGACGAGGTCGAGGCGTTCCCCGAGGCGCGCAAGCCCGCGTGGAAGCTCACCGTCGACTTCGGACCGGTGGTCGGGACCCTGCGGACGTCGGCGCAGGTCACCAACTACGACCGCGAGGAGCTCCTCGGTCGGCTCGTCGTCGGCGCGATCAACCTCGGTCGCAAGCGCATCGCCGGCTTCGAGTCGCAGTTCCTCGTGCTCGGTGCGCTCGAGGCCGATGGCACCGTCCGGCTCCTGCGCGTCGACGACGACCTCCCGGTCGGGTCGGTCGTCGCGTGACGGGCCCCGCCGAGGATGAGCACCCGTTCCTGCGCGACCGCGAGCCGATGCTCGGGTTCGAGGTCGCGGCGATGACGGACCGGCCGGTGTACGCGGTGGGGGAGACGGTCCGCGTCACGGTCACGGCCACCAACGGCGGCGGCCGGTGGGTCGAGCAGCACTACCCGGGCTGGCAGCGGTTCGTCGTCTCGGTCCGTGACGAGCACCACCGCGAGGTCGCGCACGACGAGGTCGACCGGCCGCCGGGACCGGGCTTCACCGACCGCTGGCTTCCGGGCCAGATGGTGATCTACCCGTCCTACTGGGGGCAGCACGCGGGACCGCTCGTCCCCGCCTGGACCGACGAGCCGCCGGGGCCGCGGGTGGCGACCGGGCGCTACCGGGTGCGGGTCACCTGGCTCGGCAGGGAGCCCGGCTCACGCGTCACGCTCGAGGACGCCTGGACCGGCTGGTTCGAGCTCGTCTGAGGATCGGGCTCGTCGCTCCGGCGGACCTTCGTCGCGTGGAGCAGCTGGTGGTCCCGCCGGACCGCCCGCTGCACCCGGCGCGCCTCCCGGAGCGTGCGGGCGAGCGCCGCCCCGCCGGCCACCGGCTCGGCGTGCTCGCCGTCCGCCCACAGCACCCGGACACCCGGCCGGTCGAGCCAGGCGAGGACCAGCCGGACCTCCTCCGCGTCGTCGCGGCCGGGGAGCCCGCCGGACACCGGGGTCTCACCGGCGAGGGCGAGGACGCGCCGGACCTCGTCCTCGCTCGCCGAGGCCGGCACGCGCGCCGTGGCGGCCAGCCTCCCGTGGCGCACGACCGCGACCTCGCGCTCGGCGCCGTCGGTCCGTGCCACGACCAGCTCGCGGACCGCCGCCAGCCGGGCCGTGCGACGCGCGCCGGCGAGCACGGTCGCGGTCGTGTGCAGCCGGCCGCGTGCCTCGCCGGCGCGCTCGTAGCGGCCCTCGCCGGCGAGGGCGGCCATGCGGTCCCGGAGGAGGTCCAGGATCGGCGCGGGGTCCTCGTCCACGAGCGCGCGGAAGCGGTCGGCGACGGCCGCGTACGCCTCGACGGACTGGGTCCCGTCGCAGGGCGAGCCGCAGCGCCCGAGCTCCTTCAGGGCGCAGGTCGGGTGGTCCTGCGCCGCCCGGAGGCGGGTGGTACAGCGCCGCAGCGGCAGCACGTCGTGGACCGCCTCGACCAGCCGGTCGGCGACCCGGCGGGAGGTCACGGGACCGAGGTAGGTGGCGCCGTCGTCGCGCACGCCGGTGACCACGGACAGCCGGGGGAAGCGCTCGGCGGTGAGCTTGACGTAGACCTGGCTCTGGGGGTTCCTGCTGCGGCGGTTGTACCGCGGTCGCAGCCGGTGGATCTCGCGGACCTCGCGGACCGACGCCTCGAGCTCGGTCGCGGTGGGGGTCCAGGTGACCCGGGCGGTCGCGCGGACCATGTCGGCGATGCGCCGGCGGGGGTCGCGGCCGAAGTAGGTCCGCAGCCGCGCCCGCAGGTCGGTCGCCTTGCCGACGTAGAGCACCTCGCCGTGGTCGTCGAGGAAGCGGTAGACGCCCGGCGCCGACGGCGCGTCGGCCACCAGCGAGATCTTGCGGAACGCGTGGTCGGTGGTCGAGCGGGTGTAGTCGCGCAGGTCCTCGAGCGTCGTGGCCCCGAGGCTCCCCGCCCGCTCGAGGAGCCCGTGCAGGACGTCGACGGTCGCGCGGGCGTCGGCGAGAGCGCGGTGCTCGGGCATCGTGCGGGCGCGCAGGTGTCGCGCCAGCGTCGCGAGGCGACAGTCGCGTACCTCGTCGCGCAGGAGCCGCCGCGCCACCTTGGCCGTGTCGACCACGGGGTGGTCGAGGCGGGGGTAGCCGTGCCGTGCCAGCTCGGCGTCGAGGAAGCTCACGTCGAAGCGCGCGTTGTGGGCGACGAGCACGGTGTCGCGGGCGAACTCGAGGAAGGTGGGCAGGACCGCGCCGACGACGGGCGCGCCCCGGACCAGTGCGTCGGTGATGCCGGTCACCGCCGTGATGGCCGGCGGGATCCCGCGGCCGGGGTGGACGAGCGTGTGCAGCTCGCCCAGGACCTCGCCACGGCGGACCTTCACGGCCCCGATCTCGGTGATGCGGTCGGTCCCGGGGGACAGGCCCGTCGTCTCGAGGTCGACGACCACGAACGTCACGTCGTAGAGCACGGTCCCGAGGGACTCGAAGCTCTCCTGCCGGGCCGTCGCGCCCACCATCCGCCTCCGGGTCGAACACCTGTTCTCACGAACACGTGTTCTAGCCGGTGGGTGTGACGCGCGTCACGTTCCCCGTACGGGTCAGGCGGCCTCGCGCTCCCGACGCTCGCGCTCCTGGCGCCGACGGTCGCGGATCAGGGAGCGGCGCTCGGACTCGCGCATGCCACCCCAGATCCCGTACATCTCGCGCTGCTGGATGGCGTCCCGGAGGCACTCCTGCTGGACCGGGCAGCCCCGGCAGAGCTCGAGGGCCTGCTTCTGGTCGGTCTCGTCGAGGGAGAAGAAGATGTCGAGGTCGACGCCCTTGCAGGCCGCCTCCTCCTGCCATCCTTCGACGTCGATGCCACCGAAGAGCGGACGGGTCACGGACACGCCGATCCTTCCTGTCGGGGTCACGGGCGCCGTCCGGTGGGGCGGACGGGCCACGGTCTCGCGGGAACGTGTGGTCGGGCACCCCGGTTCCTGGGGCCCGACGGCCCGTGCGAGGGTCGCCCGGGTGTCTGCGCCCCGCGGTGTTGGGGCGGTCGCCCGGGAACTCCGACCGGAACGGTCCGCGTACTAGCGTTCCGACCGTTGCCGGTGGGGTTCCTCGAGCGACGGGTTCCAGCGTGGCGCGGGACCCCGGCGCACGGGAGTGGTCGCCCGGACGGTCCGGCCGTCGTGTGGCCAGGATGGATGGGCCCGTCCGGACGGTGTCGCGGCGCCGGCCGCTGTCCGAACGGACGGGTGCACGGTCCGGACCGACGAGGTGTGGAGACGACGTGGTGCGAGCCGAGCGATCCGAGGACAGCCGACCGGGCGGCCGGCGTGACCGCCGCGCGGACCTCCTCGCCGCGGCCGCCCGGCGGTTCGTGGCGGTGGGGATCTCCAAGACCACGATGGAGGACGTGGCGCGGGACGCCCGGGCCGGCAAGGCCACCCTCTACCGTCACTTCGCCAACAAGGACGCCGTCATCGACGCCCTCCTCGAGCGTGAGGCCCAGCGCTTCGAGCACGACCTGCGACGCGCGGTCGCGGGCACGTCCGGCGCCGCGGCCCGCATCGAGGCGGCGTTCGTGACCGGCGTGGAGTTCTTCGTGACCCACCCCGTCCTGACCAAGGGTCGCGACGAGGAGCCGGCGCTCCTGCTCCCACGCATCACCGCCGACGGGGGACCGCTGGTGGCGCGCGGACTGGACCTGTTCACCGAGCTGGTCGAGGCGGGGATCGCCTCCGGCGAGCTCCGCGACGTCGACCCACGGACCGCCGCGGAGGTCGTGATGCGGCTGGTGCTGTCCTACTTCACGTTCCCGCCGATGCACGTCCGGGTCGAGGACCCCGCGCAGGCGCGGGCGCTGGCCCACGCGCTCGTCGCCGGCGGCCTGCGTCGTCCGACCACCGCCTGAGCCGGCACGGTCAGTGCCGCTGGCAGCGCGGGCAGTAGGTCGTCCCGCGCTGGGCGAGCACGGTCTTCACCATCGCCGTCCCGCAGCGGGGGCACGGCCGGCCCTCCTGGCCGTAGGCCGAGAGGAAGGCGGCGTTGCGTCCGGACTCGCCGTTGACCATCTGGTAGTCGCGGAAGGTCGTGCCTTCGCGCGCGATCGACTCGGCCAGCACGTCGCGGATCGCGGCGTGGAGCGTGAGGGCGCGGGCGTGTCCGACGCGGCGGGAGGCGGGGTGGATGCGGGCGCGCCAGAGGGCCTCGTCGGCGTAGATGTTGCCCACGCCGGCGACGAGGCGTTGGCCGAGGAGCGCGGCCTTGACGGGCGCGCTCGTCCGTCGGAGCGCCGCCGCGAAGGCGTCGGCGTCGAAGTCGTCGCCGAGCGGCTCGGGGCCGAGCGTCGCGAGCGTCGGGATGGTGTCGTACTCGCCCGCCTCCACCACCGAGACGCGCCCGAACCGGCGTGGGTCGCGGAACACGAGCTCGCGACCGTCGTCGAGCCCGAACCGTGCCCGCGCGTAGGGGTCGACCACGTCGAAGCGGAACGAGCCGGTCATCCCCAGGTGCAGCACCAGCTCGAGGTCCTCGTCGAGCGGGCAGACGAGGTACTTGCCACGCCGGGCGACCCCGTCGATCCGTCGCCCTTCGAGCAGCTCGACGTGGCTGAAGCGTTGTTCGGGGTGCGGGTCGCGCCACACCGAGACCACGCGGCGGCCGGTCAGCTCGGGAGCGAGCTGACGCCGGACGGACTCGACCTCGGGGAGCTCTGGCACGCGGGCGAGGGTACGCCGCGGGAGGTGGCCTACCCTCGCGGCCGCCGCCGACCACGGAGACGACCGGCACCGCGATGTCCGAGCCCCCGCCCCCCACTCCCGACGACCGCGATCGCAACGACGCGGGCCGGGCCGAGAACCAGCGTCCGCGCGACCGGACGGGACGCCCGCTGCCGTACGACACGCGCGAGACGCTCCTGGCCGAGGAGGCGAGCTACGACACGGTCGACGAGGCGCTCGACGTGGCGGTCGCGCTCTGGGACGAGCACCGGTACTTCGAGGCGCACGAGTGCCTCGAGGACGTCTGGCACCACGCCGCCCCCGAGGACCGGGAGTTCTGGAAGGGCGTCATCCAGATCGCGGTGGGGTGCGTCCACCACCAGCGCGGCAACGCCGCCGGTGCCGTGCGGCTCCTCGACCGCGCCGCCGGCCGCCTCGCCGACTACCCGGACCTGCACCACGGCGTCGACGTCGAGCAGCTGGTGGTCTTCGCCGAGGGCGCGAGCGCGGCCATCCAGGACGCCGGCATGTGCGTCGAGGTCGGCTACCCCGAGTTCCCCCGCATGGACGACGGCCCGTGGGTCGCCGCCCCGGACGCACCCCCCACGCCGCTGACGCGGCTCCCCGCGTGGCAGGCCGGCGCCGAGACGCTGGCCGCCCGCGCCGAACGACAGGACTGACGTTGGCGACCTCCGACGAGCTCGCGACCGGCCTCGAGGCCGGGCACCGCTTCCGCTGCGACGGGTGCGGCAACCTGACCCGCTTCGACGTGGTGTCGACCGAGCGCACCCGCCGCTTCCACCACTTCGACCTGGGGGGGACCGGCGCGGTCGAGGAGGAGGAGGTCCTCGCGCGCGACATCGAGTCCGTGACGTGCCGCTGGTGTGGCCGCGACGACGCGATCGAGGTCGAGACCGCACCCGCCGCGGACACCACGTCCCCCTGACGGGGGGTCTCCGGCGCGTGTAGTGTGGGGGTGTGACCGCCTCCCCCCGCCGCCGCTCCCTCGCCCCGGTCCTCGCCCGGGTCCTGCTCGTCGGCGCGGTCGTGTCGGCCGGGGTCCGACTGGTGCAGAAGGCCCGCCGGCAGACGGCACCGGAGCTGTTCACCGACGCACCCCTGCCGCCCGTGGCCCCGCCGCGTGACCGCCACGGCCACCCGCACGACCGGGGGCACGCCCACAGCTACGGGCTGCACGTGGACCGGCTGCGTGACCAGCACGGCTTCGAGCCGGTCGTGCAGTACCTGACGTACATCCAGGGGCAGCGCGGGGACGGGTCGCACCTGCTGTTCGTGCGCTACGACGACCTCGACGCGATGGCCTCGATCGACGGCCAGCCGACGCCGACCTTCCTCGAGCGGCTCGACCAGCTCGGCGTCGTCGTCAGCAACAACTGACGGTGCCGGGCGGCGACCACGACGCGGCGGACGCACCCGCGCCCTCGGTCGACGCGCTCCTCGCCGTCGACACCGACGACTGGTCGTGGCTGCTCGGTGTGGTCCGCGGTGCGCTCCACGACCTCGACGAGGCGCACGTGACCGCCGAGGTCCAGCGGCTCCGGGCGTCGCCGTCGAGCCGGCTCGCCGGCGGCCGGATGCAGCGGGCCCTCGTCGCGCTCATCGCGACCGACCCGGCCGTGTGGCACGCGGTCCGGGCCGCGCTGGGTCGGGTCGAGGTGCCGCCCGGTCTCACCTGGCTCGTGGGCGGCGGCTCCGCGCCGGCAGCGCGGTTCCGGAGCCGGTGGACCGGCGTGCTCCGGAGGATGACCGCGCGGCCGAGCGCGCCGCGCTCCGCCGGGCCAAGGACCGCGCGCGTGTGCTCCGCGACGAGCGCGACGAGGCACGGCGGCAGCTCCAGGGGGCCGAGGCGCGGGCGGAGGCCCTCGAGCTGAAGCTCGCCGAGCTCGCCGCTGAGCTCGACCGCGAGCAGGAGCGGGCTCGTGACCTCGAGGCCCGGGTGACCCGCGCCCACGAGGAGGTGGCCGGTGCGGTGGAGCGGGAACGGCGCCGCGCCGACGCGCGTGTCGCCGACCTCGAGGCGCAGCTGCAGGCGGTGCGGCGCGCCGAGGAGGACCGCCGGCAGGAGCACGCTCGCCGCGAGCGTGCCCGCGAGGTGGCCGAGCAGCGCGCCAGGGAGGAGGCCGAGACCCGGGCCCGGCGGGGACGCCAGCGCGGCGCCCGGGTCGTGCCGGGACGACCGACGACGCTGCCCGCCCGGATCGGACCCGGTACCCGCGAGGAGGCCCAGGCGCTCCTCGGACCGGGTCGGCTCGTCCTCCTCGACGGCTACAACATCACGCTCAACACCCAGGGGCAGCTGAGCCTCGAGGAGCAGCGCACGTGGCTCGTCCGGCTCGCCGAGTCGGCGGCCGCGCGGTTGCGGGTGCGACCCACGGTGGCGTTCGACGGTGGTGGGGACGTCCCCGTCCGCCCGAGCGAGCGCAGCCGCGGCGTCCGGGTCCTGTTCTCCCCGCCGGGCGTGACCGCCGATGACGAGATCGTGCTCGCCGTGGAGGCGACGGACGAACCGGTCGTCGTCGTGACCGACGACCGTGGCCTGCGGGACCGGCTGCGGCCCCACGGGGTCGACCTCCTGCGGGTCGACCAGTTCCTCTGGGCGGTCGGCTGAGACCGGCTGCGGGCAGGGGGGCCTCGTCGGTCCGCCCTACCCTCGGTTGCTACCGTGCCGACCCACGTCGCCGCACGGGCGTCGCCCGCGGAGGCACCCGTTGATCGAAGTCCACCTGATCGGCTACACGGCCGACCTCGAGCACCTCGTCCTGGACCTGGACGCCGGTGCCGACGGGCGGTACCGGTTGTTGGTGGACCCCGACCTGTTCGCCACGCTCGACCAGCTGCGCGAGGAACGGCGGGAGGCGGGGCTCCCCGTCGGGGACCCCGAGGAGTTCCTCGACGCGGAGGAGCTCGCGATCCTGCGCGCGGCACGCGAGGCGACCGCGGCGCCGCCCGCGCCGGTCGTGGCCCCCGATCCCGACCCCGAGCCCGTGCCGGTCGCAGCCGATCCGGAGCCCGACGGGGGCGCCCCGAACGACGACGGCCTCGACGAGGAGCTGCTGTTCGGCCGCCCCGAGGTGTCGCCCGCCCCGGTCGAGGTCGCCGCGCCCGAGGTCGGGGCGGACGATGCCGGCTCCGAGGAGCTGGAGGACGAGCCCGATCCCGAGCCCGAGCCCGAGCCCGAGCCCGATCCGGAGCCCGAGCCCGATCCCGAGCTGGAGGACGTCGAGGACGACCTCCTCCTCGACGGTGACGATCCCTACGATCAGGTCATCTCCCCGCAGGTCCGCCTCGTGGCCGCGCCGCCCGTCCGGCAGCCGGACCCGGAGCCGGAGCCGGAGCCACCTCGGCCCGTGTCGCGGCCCGACGCCGAGCCGGAGCGCCGCCGTCGCGCGACCGCGACCTCCGGGCCGAGGAGCGCCCGGCGCGACGAGCCCCGACCCGCGCGTTCCGAGCCGCCGCGGCCGGAGCCGCCACGCACCCCCGCCCGCCGGTCCACCGCCCCGTCCGCGCAGCCGCAGCTGTCGCCGGCGCAGATCCAGACCCAGCTCCGGGCAGGGCGCTCGCCGCGGACCGTCGCCCGGGACGCCGGGACCGACGTGACCTGGATCGAACGGTGGCTGCCCCCGATCCTGGCCGAGCGCACCCGCATCCTCGAGCGCGCCCACGCCAAGCGGCTCGAGCGCCCGCGGCTCGGTGCCTCCAAGGACCCGCTCCGGGAGGCGGTCGAGCGGAACCTCCGCAGCAAGGGCGTCGATGCCGACGACATCGTCTGGGACGTCGCGCGGCGCAAGGACGGCCGCTGGAAGGTGACGGCGCGCTTCACGCAGCGCGGGTCGGCCCGGACCGCCACCTGGACCTACGACCCCAACGACGACGCGCTCCGCGCGGCCAGCGAGCTCGCCCGCGAGCTGGGTCACAGCCGCACCACCGCCCGGGCTCGCACCGGCGCACGGACGTCCGGCTCGACCGGTGCGAAGAAGCCGGCCGCGAAGAAGCCGGCGAAGAAGTCGTCCGCCGCGAAGAAGACCACCGCAGCGAAGAAGACCACCGCAGCGAAGAAGAAGACCACCGCGAAGAAGAAGACCACCGCGAAGAAGACCGCGGCGAGGGCGAAGACCGCGACGGCGAAGGCTCCTGCGAAGACCGCGGGGCCGAAGCGGACCGGGGGCAGCGGGGGCGCCGGCGGGGGCGCGAGCGGATCCCGGTGAGCCCCGCACCACGCCGCCGACGGGCCGGCGCCGCGCTACCGGGGCGCGCCGTCGCGGTGCTGGTCGCCGTCGCGGTGGGGGCGACCGCCTGCGGTGGCGGCGAGCCGGCGGCACCGGTGTCGCCGTCGGTGGACAGCCGGGCCGTGGTGCTGGCGCGGGTGACCGACGCCGTCACCGAGGTGGCCCAGGCGCAGACCGCCACCGACCCCGAGCTCGCGACCGCGCTGACCGGTGCCCACGAGGTCGACGTGATGGTCGCCGGGCTGCGCGACCCGGAGGCCGTGGACGCCACCAAGGACACCTGGCCCCGCGTCGAGGCCGCCGTGTCGGCGGTCGACCTCGAGCCGCTCCGGCCCGCCATCCGCGAGATGGCCTTCGCGGTCGACCGCGCCCGCCTGGCCCTGGCCCGCGCCAGCGAGGCCGTCGACGACGCCTGGGAGACGCGCTACCTCGCCGCCCAGGACGCCACGCTCGTCGCCATGCGCGCCTACGCCGAGGAGGCCGACGCCCTGGCGCAGGTGCTCGAACGTCACTGGCCCACCTACCAGGACATCGCCGAGCTCACGGGTGCGTTCGTCGAGCGGCGCTGGGTCTACCGCAGCTCCGAGGAGGCGGCGGCCGCCTACGAGGTCGAGATCACCCGGCACCTCCCCGCGCTCCGCAGCGCCCAGGAGGAGATCGCCCGCTTCCGCGACCGACGCGACGACGCGGCGATCGCGGTGAACGAGGCGTCGAACGCGGCCGCGGCGGTGTTCCGCGAACGGCCGCGACCCACCCCGACCCCGAGCCCGACCCGTAGCCCGTGACCCTCGACCGGACCCGACTCGCCCCCCGCCGTGGCTACGCCCACGATCGGGTCGCCCCGGCGGCGCTGCTCGCGGTCCTGCTCGCCGTCCTCGGTGTCGCCGCCTCGGTGTGGCGGCCGCTGGCACCCGCGACCGGGCCGGTCGTCACCGACCTCGACCGCTTCGCGCCGGCGGTGCTCGACGCCGTGGCCGCCTACCGCGGGCCCCGCTACCTCGCCGGCGCGCTCCGGCTCGCCGTGTCGGTCGCGGTGCCGCTCCTCGTCGTCTGGACGCCGATCGGTCGGCGCCTCGTCCGACGTCTCGCCGGCCCCCGCGAGCACGCGGCCGGGCGGGCGTGGCTCGTGGCCGCCGTCATCACCGCGCTCACCTCCCTCTTCACCGCCCCGCTCGACGTCTGGACCGGGTACGTGCAGGACGGGCGGTGGGGGTTCCGCACGGCGAGCCTGTCGCTGTGGGCTCGGGACCGTGCCCTCGAGGCGCTCCTGGGCGCCGTCCTCGCCGGGCTCGCCGCGGCCGTCGTGGTCTGGGCGGTCCGTCGCTGGCCCCGCTCCTGGCACCACCGGCTCGTCCTGATCGGGACCGCCGCGGTGGCCGTGCTCGTGATGGTGTTCCCGCTGGTGGTCGAGCCGTTGTTCAGCACGACCGTCCCGCTCGGTGAGGGTCCGGTCCGCACCGAGGTGGAGGCGGTCCTCGACCGCGCCGGCGAGCCTGGGCTGCCCATCGTGGTCTCCGACGCGAGCACGCGCAGCACCAAGGTGAACGCCTACGTCAGCGGCCTCGGCCCGACCCGGCAGGTCGTCCTGTACGACACGATCCTGGAGCTCCCTCCCGACCAGGTCGGGGTGGTGGTCGCCCACGAGCTCGCCCACCGCGAGCACCGCGACCTCGCGCGGACGACCCTGCTCACCGCGGCCGGACTGCTGGTGTCGCTGTGGCTGCTCCGGATCGTGTGGACCTCCTACGCGGCGGCGGACCGGGTCGACGCCCGCGGTCCGTCGGATCCGCGCCTCGTGGCCGTCGGCCTCGCGTTCGTGGCGGTCGCCAACCTCGTGGGGCAGCCGGTCACCAACGCCGTCTCGCGGCGGGCGGAGGCGGCGGCCGACCACCGCGCCGTCGAGCTCACGGGCGAGGCCGACCTGCTGGTGCGGACCGCCCGGACGTTCACGGTCCGCGACCTGTCGCCGCCGGACCCGCCCGCGTGGGTCGTGGTCCTGTGGGGTACCCACCCGACCGTGGGCGAGCGGATCCGGGCCGCGGTCGCGCAGGCGCAGCGTGCCGGCGACCCCCTGCCGACCCTGGAGGAGCTGCGCGACGCCGAGCGCGACGTGCGGCACCCCGCGATCGTGCGGCGGGAGGCCGGCTGAGGTGCGCGTCCTCTGGGTGACCAACGACCTCCCGCCCCGCACGGGCGGCATCCAGCAGTTCGTCGCGAACCTCCTCCAGCGCGTCGACCCCGGGGACACGGTCGTCGTGGGACCGGCTGAGGACGGCGCCGGGGCCTACGACGCGACGGTGCCCTGGCGGACCGTCCGGACGCCCGGCGCGGTGCTGCCGACCCCGGCTGTCCTCCGGTTCGTGCGGGCGGTCGCGCGCGACCACCGGCCCGACGTCGTCGTGCTGGGGGCGTCGTGGCCGCTGGGGGAGCTCGGGGCGGCGCTCGGGCGGGATCCGGGCGTCCCCGTCGTGGCGCTCAGCCACGGCCTGGAGGCGGGCCTCGCCGGCGTCGGGCTCGGACGTCTGGTCCGGCGGGCGACCCGCCACCTCGCCGCCGTCACCACCATCAGCGACTACACCGAGGACCGGCTCGCCCCCCACCTGGCCGCGGACCGGGTCGAGCGGGTGCCCCCGGGCGTCGACGTCGACCTGTTCCACCCGGGCCTCGACGGCGCCGACCTCCGGAGGGCCTGGGGCGTGCCGGAGGGTGCCCCGCTGGTGGGGTGCATCTCGCGGCTCGTGCCGCGCAAGGGGCAGGACGTGCTGCTCGAGGTGTGGCCCGAGGTCCGCCGCCGGCACCCGGACGCGTGGCTGGCGATCGTCGGGACCGGCCCGCTCGAGGACCGACTGCGCGCCGCTGCGGCGGCGGCCGGCCAGGCGGTCGTGACGGGCCGCGTCGACTGGGCCGTGCTGCCGCAGGCCTACGCGGCGTTGGACGTGTTCGCGATGCCGTGCCGCACCCGGCTCGCGGGGACCGACGTCGAGGGCCTCGGGATCGTCTACCTCGAGGCGCAGGCCTGCGGGGTCCCCGCCGTGGCAGGGAGGTCCGGCGGGGCGCCGGAGGCGGTGCAGGACGGGCGGACCGGGCTGGTGGTCGACGGCCGCGACCGCGACGGCGTCGTCGCGGCACTGTCCGACCTCCTCGCGGACCCCGCGCGGCGGTCGCAGATGGGCGCCGAGGGTCGGCGCTGGGTCGAGGACGCGTGGTCCTGGGACGCCATCGCGGCCCGGTTCCAGAGGCTCCTCGCCGAGGTCGCGCACCCCGGCTCGTGACGGGGTGGCTCAGCGGGGGCGGAGGGTGACGGCGACGGCGAGGTGGTCGGAGGCCTGCGAGCTCGGGACGACGAGGTCGGAGGTCACGAGGTCCGGTGTGGTGAACACCTGGTCGATGTGCTCGTCCGGGCCCCAGGACGGGAAGGTCAGGATCTCCCCGAGCGGCGCGAGGCCGTCGACGAGGCCGGCGTCCGTGTACGGGGCGAGCTCCGGGCGCGTCGGCGGCCGCGTTCATGTCGCCCATCACCACGACCGACCGGCCGCCGCCGGCGTAGCTCGCCGCGAGGTCGGCGACCACCTCGGCCTGGGGCAGGCGCCTGTCACCCTCGCCCTCGACGTGGTGGAGGTGGGTGGCGACCACCGCGAGCTCGCTGCCGTCGGGGAGCGTCGCGACCGCGCCGAGCACGCTCCGGGCCATCGGGGCGCCGGCGAGGGGCAGCATCCGCGACTCCACGTCGTGGAGCGGGTAGCGCGACAGGATCGCGTTGCCCCAGACCTCGTCAGCGGCGGGCGTGAACACGTAGGGGAGTCCGAGCTCCTCGGCCATCAGCTGCAGCACGTCGTGCGAGCCGTTCAGGAACCAGCCCCGATCGACCTCGTTCAGCACCACGATGTCGGGGTCCTGGCCGGCGACCACCGCAGCGAGCGCTCCGGTGTCGAAGCGCCCGACCGTGTCGAAGCCCATGTGGAGGTTGTAGAGGACGGCCCGCACCGGGAAGCCCGCCCCGGGGTCGTCGGGGGCGGTGTCGCTGCCGCTCCAGGCCCCGACGCCGGCGAGGACCACCAGGGCCGTCGCGCCGGCGACGAGGCGGGGGCCGGTGACGAGCCGGCGCGCCTCGCCGGCGCGGGCGCCCGCCGCGACCGTGAGCCCGGCGACGAGGAGTGCGCAGGCGAGGAGGAACACCCGGTTGCCGACCCCGAACGAGATGTCGTAGGAGGCGTAGTAGAGGAACCCGACGACGAACAGCAGGGTGAGGGAGGCCGCGGCGACGAGCGCCCTCCGGGTCGGACCGGACGACCCGTCGACCCGCGCGACGACGCCGAGCGCGCCGCCGATCCCGACCGCGAGCGCGACCTGCCCGAGGACCGCCAGCCAGCTGTCCGCCGGCAGCGCCAGCCCCGTGCCGGCGACGACCAGCACCGCCGCGGCGAGCCCGGACGCCGTGGACGGCAGCGCCGATGCGGCACCCGCCCACGCCACGCCGACCGCGAGGCTCGCGACCACCAGCGCCGCGGCGAGCCCCGGTGCGAGCCCGACGGCGATCGTGACGCGGGCGGCCGTCCCGGCAACCACGCCGTAGAGGACGAGGAGCGGCCCGACGGCCAACCACGGCCACGCCGCCCCGCCGCCGCGCACGCCGCGCGCCGGCCAGCCGGCCTCCCCGGCCGCCCGCCAGGTCGTGACGGCGAAGCCCGCGACCAGCAGCAGCGCCAGGACCACCGCGAACGCGCTGTCGAGCCAGGTCAGCTCCACCGAGTGCAGCCCGGCGCGCAGCGCCGCGTCACCCGCGAGCCCGACCGCGATGCCCCCGGCGACGGCGCGACGGTCCGGCGCGCCGGCGACGAGGCCGGCGGCCCACACCATCGCGGCGACCCACCCGATCGAGGCGACGTAGAGCTGCGGGTCGCCGCCCTCGGTCAGCTGCAGCGCCACCCGGGCCAGCGCGAGGGCGAGCCCGCCGGCGAGGAACAGCGCCCGCGGACCGACGCGGCGGGCCGTGGCCGCCACCGCGACACCGAGCACCACCCAGGCGAACGCGAACGCGCCCATCTCGGTCGCCGGCGTGGAGCCCGCCCGCCCGTAGATGAAGATGACCGACGGCTGCCAGACGCGCAGGACGTCGAGCAGGAGGATCGTCCCGAGCGCGGCCGCCGGCACGAGCCAGCTCGACCCGCCGTCACGCACCGTCCGACCGCTCACGCTGCACCCCTCGCGTCCCGACCGCCCCGCTCCACCGAGCCTAGGACCCCCCGCACGTCCGGGTGGCGGTTCCGGGCCCGGCGGTTGCGGTGCGCGTCCCCGTCGCCGCTAGCGTGCTGGCGCGGCGGGGACCGGTCCCGCTCGACACGACGAGGTGAGCTGATGACGACGGCGGCGACCATCACCGGGGCCGAGCCCTGGTCCGCGACCGGCGAGGGGCCACGCGCCCGGATCGGGGTGCTGGTCGTCCACGGCTTCACCGGCAACCCCAACTCGACCCGGCCGGTCGGCGAGCGGCTCCACCGCGAGGGCTACACCGTCGACGTGCCACGCCTGCCGGGCCACGGCACCACCGTGAAGGACATGGCGGCCACCCGCTACGCCGACTGGCGCGCGGAGGTCGACCGCCGGCTCGACGACCTCGCGGGACGGTGCGACCAGGTCGTGCTCGTCGGCCTGTCGATGGGGGGGACGCTCGTCCTCGACGTGGCCAGCAGCCGCCCCGGCGACGTCGCCGGCGTGGTCGCCATCAACGGCCAGATCCTGGACCCGGACCAGCTGCTGGCCAAGCTCGCCCCGGTCATGCAGTACGTCGCCCCGGTCGTGCCGCGGGACCTCGCCGGGCTCCCGTCCGACGACATCGCCAAGCCCGGCGCCGACGAGCACGCCTACGCCAAGGTCCCCGCGAAGGCCGCGCAGTCGCTCATCCGGGAGCTACCCCGGGTCCGCGCGCAGCTGCTCGACCTGACCCAGCCGCTGCTGGTAGCCGTCTCGCCGCAGGACCACACGGTGCCGGCGAAGAACTCCAAGGCGATCGTCGAGTTCGCGGGCAGCGGCGACATCACCGAGCTCGAGCTGCCGCGCTCGTACCACGTCGCGACCCTCGACTTCGACGCCGAGCTCCTCGAGGACGCCATCGTCGCGTTCGTCGCGCGGGTCACCGGGACCTGACCACCCCCGGGTCCGGCCTCAGCGGCGCGGACCGGGCGGGCAGATGACCAGCGGGCACGACGGCCGCGGTGACGGGTCGGGCTCGGGTCGCGGGGGCGCGGGCACACGCAGGTCGAGCCCGCCGTCGAGCCGGTCGACCATCACGGGGTGCTGGGCGCCGCGCGGCTGCCGGCTCGTCCGCTCGACGGCGCGGGGGGCCGCGAACGCGAAGGCCTCCTCGACCGTCACCACGCGGTCGCCGTCCCGGTCGCCGAACCCCTCCCGCAGCGCCTCCTCGATCACCACGTAGCCCCACACGGAGTTGCCGCGCTCCGGGTCCTCGTAGGACTTCTCGTCCTCGGCCGAGGAGAGGGTGAGGACGCGACCGGGCAGGATGAGCGCGGGGTCGGCGAGCCCGGCAGCCTCGCACGCCGCGACGTCGATCCACATCGCGGCCGCCCGGACCGCTCCCAGCAGGGTCGCGACCTCGCCGTCGGTGATGAAGCGGTTGTCGGCCGGCCAGAGGCCCTCGTCGGTCACCTCGCCGTCGCCGTCGACGTCACGGCCCGGCCACTGCTTGGTGTGCCCGCTGTAGTGGACCACCACGACCGATCCGTCGGTCGTGCTGCGGGCGAGCCACCGGAACGCCTCGACGATGTGCTCGCGGGTGGCCTCGAGGTCGGTCAGCACCAGGACGTGGTCGTCTCGCCACCCCAGCGTGCGCAGGTGGGCGGCGAGGTCCTCGGCGTCCTGCCGCGACGCGACGTTGTCGCGGGTGGCGCCGAGGTGCTCGTTCACGCCGATCAGGACCGCCCACCGGGTCGTGTCGGGACGGTCCGGGTCCTCGACGGCCCGGGCGTGCTGCGGGAAGCGCCGCTCGAAGCGCTCGCGGGCTGGGTCGCGCGGCGGCGGGGGTGGCGCCTGCTGGGCGGTCACCACGCCCTGGCGTGCGGCCGTCGGGGGAGGAGGCGTGGTCCCGGCGGTCGCCGGCGCCGCGGGTCCGGCCGGCGCCGGCACGCGCGTGGGGGCCGCCGCCACGGGCCCGCGGTGGGGGAGGTGGCCGGCGCCACCGGCGTGGCTGCCGGCGCGTCGGGGCTGGTCGCCGGCGTCCGTGACGGCGGGGGCGGGGCGGGGAGTGCCTGGGTCGGGGCCGCGACGGCGGGCGCCGGCGCCGGCGGGTGGGTGCCCGCCGCGCGGCCGACCACCACCGTGCCCTGCAGCACCAGCAGGACGGTCACGATCCCGGTGACGACGCGCGCGGCCCCGGCGCCGGCGAGACGGGCGTCGAGGGATCGGAGCGCCGCGAGGGGGCGACGGGGCGAAGGCACGGAGGGCGGTCCACGGGTCGGCTCGCCGGCTCCTTCGACGCGCGCCCGCGCGGTCCCTGCCTCGGGCCGTCGGCGCCCCGCGGCTACCCTCGCGGCCGTCTCGACCCGTCGCCCGGAGGTCACCTGTCGTGAAGCGAACCGTCGCCGTCGTGGTGGGGCTGGCCGCTCTGGTGGTGACGTCCGTGCCCGCCGCCACCGCACAGCAGGCCCCGGACCGGGTGCGGGTCGTCCACCTCGTCATCGACTCGCTGCACCCCTCGCAGGTCGGGCCCCAGACCCCGGTGCTCGCGCAGCTGAAGGCGAGCGGGACCTGGTACGAGCAGAGCCGCGCGGTCATGGCGTCCGAGACCCTGCCCAACCACGTGGCGATGGCGACGGGCGCCTACCCCGGGACCAACGGCATCCCCGGCAACGGCGGCCGGGCGGCGGCGGGGGACACGACCGAGGCCGATCCCGACCTCGGTCAGCCGGGGCTGCTGCAGGCGGACTCGCTCACCCGCACCATCGAGCGGGTCTGCCCCGACCTGCGGACCGTGACGGTGTTCTCCAAGGCCTACGTCCACCGGATCTTCGCCGAGGACGGCGCCGACAGCGACTTCCCGCAGGAGCAGTTCAACATCCCCGTCTCCGACCACGCCCCGGACGCGAGCACCGTCGGCTACATCCTGCAGGACCTCGCGCAGGCCGCACCGGACTACCTCTTCGCCAACCTCGGCGACGTCGACCGTGCCGGTCACGTCGACGAGACCGGCGCCACGGGTGTCCCGGTCACGCAGCTCGCCGCGCTGGAGCAGACCGACAAGCTGGTCGGCAGCATCGTCGCCGAGCTCCAGGCGCAGGGGCTGTGGGAGGACACCGTCCTCATCATCAACTCCGACCACTCGATGGACTGGTCCGTGTCGGTCGACCCGGCGGCCGCGGTCGACGTTGCCGGCGCGCTCGAGGCGGACCCCGCCACGAGCGGCCGGTTCTTCGTCTCCGAGAACGGCGGGGCGGCGCTCGTCTACCTGCTCGACCCCGCCGCGGCCGACGCCGACGAGGTCCTCGCGGCCGCCCGCAGCGCCCTCGTCGGCCTGGACGGGGTGGACGAGGCGCTCTACCGCGAGCCCAACCCGCTCGATCCCGGCAACGACCTCCCGACCGTCCACCCGGCTTGGCAGCTCGACACGCCGCGCGCGGGCGAGCTCTTCGTGACCGTCACCCCCGGGCACAAGGTGGGCACGCCGACGAGCAACCCCATCCCGGGCAACCACGGGCACGCGCTCACGCGCCACAACACGATGCTCGTGACCGGCGGCTGGGACGGGCTCGCCGCCCCGACCTCCGTCGCGCCGTCCGACCCGGCGGCCGTCGACACGGTGCACTTCGACGACACCCTCGCCCTGCCCGAGCAGTCCGAGAACGTCGACGTCGCCCCCACCATCGGGTGGCTCCTCGGCGTGCCCGACCCGCGGGCACCGCTGGCCGAGGACGAGCAGCCGCAGTGGCAGGGCCGGGTGCTCGACGAGGCGTTCGCACGGCAGCCGGACCCGGTCTGCGTCGAGGCGGCCGGCGGCGGGGTCGCGCCGGTCCCGCCCCCCGCGGCGGACGTGCCGGCGACGCCGGCGCTGCCGACCACGGGCGGCGGGCTCGCGCTCGCCGGCGTCGCGGCGCTGGCGGCGAGCGGCCTCTCCGGACGGCGTCGGTCGCGTCGGTAGTCTGCGGGCGTGACCGATCTCCACGTCGACGACGACGCCTTCGTCCGCGCGCCCGCGGCGCTGGTCTACCGCCGCCTGACCGACATCGGCGGCTGGTCGCGCTGGTGGCCCGGGGTCGACGCGACCCCGCTGCCGGCCGCCGACGGTGACGAGGCGTGGCGGGTGCGGTGGCGCCGTGGCCGTGGCCGCGCCCTCACGCTCGATGCCCACCCGGGCCAGTGGCGCCACCACGCCGGGTTCCGGCTGGAGCTGACCGGGGACGTGACCGGCTGGTCGGAGTTCTGGCTCGAGGAGGGCTGGGGCGGAACGGTCGTCCACCACCTCCTCGTGGCGTCGACGGACGCCCGCCGGCCGGCGCGGGTCCTCGCCGACTACCGGGCCGTGCTGCGCCGCGGTCTGTGGGCGATGAAGGACGAGCTGCAGAGCTCCGTGCGGACCACGGCGGGGATGGCGCCGTGAGGTGCCCCGCCTGCGGCGCCCGCAACGCCGAGACCGCGGAGTGGTGCACGCAGTGCTACGTCCGGCTCGACGGCGCGTCGTCCGGGGCCCCCGCCGCCGCCCCTGACGGTCCCCCCGCGGCGCCGACGACCACGCCACCCGCCACGCACGAGGTCACGCCCGGACCCGCCACCGGTCCCGCTCCCGTGACCCCCGAGGTCCCCGCCGGGTCGGGTCCCGGTCCGGGCGCCGAGGCCACGAGCGACGGCCGCTTCCGTCGCACCCCCGAGGGGATCGACTGGCGGTGCGAGCTCTGCGAGACCTGGAACCCGCTCGAGCGGACCACGTGCAGCAGCTGCCGCTCGCCGTTCGCACGCACGATCGCTCCCACCGCCGAGGTCGAGCTGCCCGACGTCGACGAGACCACCGCGGTCATCGTGTCCATGCTGCTCCCCGGCGCAGGGCACCTGATGCTCAAGCGCACCGGCGCCGGGATCCTCCGGATGATCCTCTACGTCAGCTGGCTCGTCGGCGGGCTCCTGCTGCTCCGTGCGGCGGCTTCCTCGTCCCAGTCGCTGGTGCCGGCCGCACCGCTCCTCCTCGGGGCCCTGGCCGTGCTCGTCGCCTCCGCGGTCGAGGTCCAGCAGATGACGACCGACAACGACCTCACCATCCTGACCCCCCGCGTCACGCTGTGGCTCGTCGTGGGGGTGCTCGGGATGCTGATGATGTCCTTCCTCGGGGCGGCGCTCACCGCCAGCCGCTGACGCCCGTGCGCTGACCGGCGGCGCGTGCGGCCGCCGGCCGGGGCTGCTGTAGCCTCCCCGCGCACCACCGCACACCCGAGCGCACGGGACACGGCCTGAAGATGACGCGGATCCTCCTCTTCACGGGCAAGGGCGGGGTCGGCAAGACGACGGTCGCAGCCGCTACGGCGGCCCGCGCCGCGGCTCGCGGCCTCGACGTGCTCGTGACCTCCACCGACCCTGCGCACTCGCTCGCGGACGTCTTCGACGTGCCGCTCGGGGACGGCCCCACGGTCATCGGGGACCACCTCCGGGCGCAGCAGATCGACGCGCAGGAGCGGCTGGAGCGCCACTGGAAGGAGGTCCGCGACTACCTCGTGGAGCTCCTCGCCTGGGGCGGGGTCGGCGAGCTGCAGGCCGAGGAGCTCGTGCTCCTGCCCGGCCTCGACGAGCTGTTCGCCCTGATCGACCTCCAGCGGCAGGTGGCCTCCGGCGACCACGACCTCGTCGTCGTCGACTGCGCCCCCACCGCCGAGACGCTGCGGCTGCTGTCGATGCCCGACGCGCTGCGGTTCTACGTCGAGCGCATCATGCAGCCCGGCCGGCGGGTCGCCCGCGCGCTGCGGCCGGTCACCTCACGGGTCGGGGGCCTCCCGGTGCCCGAGGACGAGGTGTTCGGCGCGGTCGAGCGCATCCACGCCGACCTCGGCGCGGTCCACGCGCTGCTGCAGGACCCGGCGCGGTCCTCCGTCCGGCTGGTCGTGAACCCCGAGCGGATGGTGGTCAACGAGGCCCTCCGGACCGCGACCTCGCTGTCGCTGTTCGGCTACGCCACCGACGCCGTCGTGGTGAACCGGGTGCTGCCCGACGAGGTCACCGATCCCTACCTCGCCCGCTGGAAGGCGCTCCACGCCGAGCACCTCGACACGATCGTGACCTCGTTCGCGCCGACGCCCGTCCTGACCGCGCCGCTGTTCGACGACGAGCTCGTCGGCAACGCCGGCCTCGCCCGGCTCGCCGACGCGCTCTACGGCGACGGTGACGAGAGCGCGGTGCTCCACGACGCGCGACCGCTGACGGTCGAGCCGAGCGACGAGGGCTACGTGCTCACCCTCGCCCTGCCGTTCGCCGCCAAGGACGACCTCGACCTGCACCGCCGGACCGCCGAGCTGCACGTCAAGGTCGGTGGGGTCAAGCGGACCGTCCCGCTCCCGGCCGCGCTGCAGCGTTGCGAGGTCGCCGGCGCCCGCCTGCGCGACGGGGTCCTCACGGTGCGCTTCGCCGCGCCGACGGTCGCGGCCGCGCCCCGATGACGGGCGGCCAGGATCCCGGTCGCCCGTGGTGGGCGAGCCAGGGCGTGGGCGGCCCCGGCGAGGGGCATCTCGACGGCGAGGACCCGTTCGAGGCCCACCGCCGGGCGCGCGCGGGCGGCACTGACGGCGAGGACACCACCGGTCACGGTCCGGGGGCCGGTCGCGACGACGCCGGGCACGCCGGCGCACCTCCCTGGTGGACCGACGCGGTCGACCTCCTCGTCCGGCTCGCCCGTGACGCCACCCGGCCGGGGGCGGGCGGGCACGCCCACGCGGGGCGCACTCCCGGTCACGACCACGGGGTCGAGGCCTGCCAGCTGTGTCCCGTCTGCACCCTCATCCGGGTGTTGGGGGAGGCGCGCCCCGAGCTCGTCACCCACCTGTCGGAGGCCGCCCGACACCTGACGCTCGCCGCCAAGGCGGTCGTCGACGCCCAGGCCGAGGGCTGGCGCCGGGACGATGGTCTGCAGCGCATCGACCTCGACGAGGAGTAGCCTCGCCGGTCGCGGCCGGGACGCGCCGCGCCCGCGGCGCCACCCCGTCCAACCCCGTTCAGACGCCGCCCCGCACCCCAGGAGCCCACCGTGTCCGACCCCGTCGCCATCGGCGTCGACATCGGTGGGACCAAGCTCGTGGCGGCGGTGGTGGCCGGGGACGGCACGGTCCTGGAGCGGCGGCGGATGACGACCCCCGCGGCCGCCGGCGACCACCTCCTCGAGACGCTCGAGGACCTGGTCGACGGGCTCGGCGGGGGCCTCCCGGTCGGGTGTCGGCATCGCCGCCATCGTCGATCCCGAGGGGGTGGTCCGCTACGGCCCCAACATCGGCGTCCGGGACCTCGCGCTCGCCGGCGACCTGTCGGCGCTCGTCGACCAGCCCGTCCTCGTCAAGAACGACGCGACCGTCGCGGCCTACGGCGAGTACCGGGTCGGGGCGGCGGCCGCCGCCGACGACATCGTCATGCTGACGCTCGGGACCGGCGTCGGCGGCGGGATCGTCGTCCGCGACGAGATCGTCGAGGGCCGCTGGGGCTTCGCCGGCGAGCTCGGCCACATCATCGTGTCCGAGGGCGGCCGGATGTGCCCGTGCGGCAACCGGGGGTGCCTCGAGGCCTACGCCTCCGGGACCGCCATCGGGCTGACCGCACGTGAGCGGCTCGTCGACCGCGAGATCAGCTCGTCGTTGCGCGAGGTGGTCGGACTCGACGGCAAGGCGGTCACCTCCGCCGCGGTCGCCGGCGACGCCTTCGCCCGTGACGTCCTCGTGGACGCGGGGTTCTGGCTCGGCGTGGGCATGGCCAGCCTCGCCAACGCGCTCGACCCCGAGATGATCGTCGTCGGCGGTGGTGCGGCGACCCAGGCCGCCGAGTTCATGCTGCCCGCGGCGCGGACGGCGATGGCCGACCGGCTCCTGGGCCGCGCCTTCCGCACCGCCCCCGAGGTGGTCCACGCGACCCTGGGCGACGACGCCGGCATGGTCGGCGCGGCGCTCCTCGCCGCCCGCGGGTCGGCGTGAGCCGCCCCGCCCGTCAGCTCCAGAGGGGGACGCGGTGATCCGGGTCGTGACCTACAACGTCAACGGCGCGCTCGACCCGGCAGCGGTCGGGAGCGTCCTGCACTGGCTCCGCCCCGACGTGGTCTGTCTGCTCGAGACGCCGGGTCGGCTGGCCCTGCGACGGATCGCCAACCAGGCGTCCCTGCAGCCCGTGGTCCGCACCGGCCGCCGACGGCTGTCGACCGCGATCCTGATCGGTGAGCGGGTCCGGCTCGTCAGCCACTCGACGCTGACGCTCGCCGCACCCGAGGGTGTCAAGCAGCGCTCACTCGTCCACGCCATCGTCGGGATCGGCTCGCTGCGCCTGTCGGTCGCGGCCGTCCAGCTCGGCATGCGTCCCGACGTCCGCGAGACCAACGCCGCCGAGATCGAGCGCTTCCTCGCCGGCGTGGACCTGCCGAGCCTGCTCGGCTGCGACCTCAACGAGAGCCCGCGCGGCGCCGTCGCCGTCCGCCTGTCCGAGGTCATGCAGGACGCGTTCGCGACGTCCGGGACCGGACGCGGCGAGACCTACCCCACGCCCGACCCGTCCGCGCGCCAGGACTTCCTGTTCGTCGACCGGGCGCTCACCGTCCTCGCGGCGCACGTCCCCGACCAGCCGCCGGTCGACGTCGCCAGCCACCACCGTCCGCTCGTCGTCGACCTCGCCGGCTCCGACCTCGAACCCGACCGCGAGCTCGCGGCGGTCACCGAGGTCGCGACCGACGCGGGGACCGCCGTCGACCCACCCGCGGAGCCCGCCGCATGACCGCACCCACCTCGTTCCCGGCCCAGCACGCCCGCACCCGGCGGTTCACGCTCGGACGTCCCCGGGCGTTCCGGGTGGCGCCGGACGGCTCGCGGCTGCTGTTCCTGCGCTCGAGCGCGGGCGACGACCCCGTCAACAGCCTCTGGGCGGCGACCGTCGCCGGCGACGAGCGGCTGCTGGTCGACGCCGCCGCCGTCCTCGCCGGCGACGACGAGGACCTCCCCGCCGAGGAACGCGCCCGCCGCGAGCGGGCCCGCGAGGTCGCCGGCGGCATCGTCGGCTTCGCCACCGACCGCGCCGTCACCGTCGCGGCGTTCACCCTGTCGGGGCGGCTGTTCACCGTCGACGTCGGCGACGGGCGGCTGACCGAGGAGACCACCGCCGGCGTCGTCTTCGACCCGCGGCCCTCGCCGGACGGGCGCCGGGTCGCCTACACGACCGACGGCGGCCTGCACGTCGTCGACCGCGGCGGCGACACCCGGTCGCTCGCGGTCGAGGAGGGCGCGAGCTGGGGCCTCGCCGAGTTCGTCGCGGCCGAGGAGATGGGCCGGATGCGCGGGTTCTGGTGGTCGCCGGACGGCACCCGGATCGCCGCCGCGCGGGTGGACGAGTCGTCGGTGCCGGTGTGGCACATCGCCGACCCCGCCAACCCCGACCGACCCGCCGTCGAGCACCGCTACCCGGCGGCCGGCACGACCAACGCCGACGTCCGCCTCTCCATCCTCGACGTGGACGGCGACGGGGCGGTCGAGGTCGACTGGGACCGCGACCGGTACCCGTACCTCGCGAGCGTCACGTGGCCCACCGTCGGTCCCCTGACGCTCCTGGTGCAGGACCGCGAGCAGACGAGCTGGCAGGTCCTCACCGCCGATCCCGACACGGGGCGTACGAAGGTCGTCCGGGAGGACCACGACGACGCCTGGCTGACGCTCGTGCCGGGCGTGCCGGCGTGGCTCGACGAGGACCAGCTGGTGATGGTCGTCGACGTCGACCGCGACGGCCGGCTGACGCGCTCGATCGTGATCGACGGCGAGACCGTCACTCCCGCCGGTCTCGACGTGGTGCGGGTCATCGACGTGTCCGAGCAGGCCATCTGGTTCACCGCCGCCGACACCCCCTTCGACCAGCACGTCCTGCGCTTCGACTGCGCCACCGGCGAGCTCGAGCGCTGGACCACCGACGACGGGGTCCACGACGCGGTCGTCGCCGGCGACACCGCCGTCACGGTGAGCGCCACCATCGGCGAGCACGGCGCCGTCACCCGGGTCCGGACCCGGGGCGGTGACGCCGCCGCCATCCGCTCGTTCGCGACGCGTCCGTCGGTCACCGCCGACGTCCGCTTCGTCGAGCTGGGGGCCTCCGCGCTCCCGGCGGCGCTGCTCCTGCCACGCTCCGGCCCTGCGGCCGCCGACGACGCGCCGCTGCCGGTGGTCCTGTCGCCCTACGGCGGTCCGGGTCCGCACCCGCGGGTCCAGCGCGCCCAGGCCTACTTCCTCGAGCAGCAGTGGCTCGCCGACCAGGGCTTCGCGGTGCTGGTCGTCGACAACCGCGGGATGCCCAACCTCGGGCCGGCGGGGGAGCGGGCCATCAAGTACGACCTCGCCACCCCCGTGCTCGAGGACCAGGTCGAGGCGCTCCAGGCGGCCGCCGCGATCGAGCCCCGCCTCGACCTCGGCCGGGTGGGCGTGCGTGGGTGGTCCTTCGGCGGCTTCCTGGCGGCGCTGGCGGTGCTGCGCCGTCCGGACGTCTTCCGCGCCGGGGTCGCCGGCGCGCCCGTCGCCGACTGGCACCTCTACGACACCCACTACACCGAGCGCTACCTGGGCCTGCCGCAGGCACATCCCGAGGCCTACCGGGTCTCGAGCCTGGTCGACCGCGACGGGCAGCTGGTCGACCCGGCGCCGCTCCCCGCGGGGCGCCCGCGCCAGGGCTCATGATCATCCACGGCCTCGCCGACGACAACGTCGTGGCGGCCCACTCGCTGCGGCTGTCGAGCGCGCTCCTCGCGGCCGGCCGGCCGCACCGCTTCCTACCCCTGTCCGGGGTCACCCACATGACGCCCCAGGAGGTCGTCGCCGAGAACCTCCTCACCCTGCAGGTGGACTTCCTCCGGGAGCAGCTCGCCGGCGCGTGAGGCTCAGTGGGCGAGCTCGCGGGCGTGGGCGGCCGCGACCTCGAGCTCCTCGGCGAGCTCGGCCGGCGCGAGCTCCTCGGCGAGGCCCTTCACGAACAGCCCGACGTCGGTCACGATGCCGGTGGCGTGCGAGGACCCACGGTCCGCGAGCTTGGTCACCGTCGCCGGGTTGATGTCGACGCAGACCAGCGGGATCTCCGACGGCAGGAGGTTCCCGGTCGCGATGCCGTGGAGCATCGTGCAGACCACGAGTGTGAACCCGACCTCGGGCACCCGCCGGCGCATCTCGCGCTGCGCCTGCTGCATGTCGACGATGACCTCCGGCAACGGGCCGTCGTCGCGCACCGAGGCGGCGAGCACCGTGTCGACGCCGTTCTCGACGCAGGCGTGCATGATCCCGGTCGTGATGGTCCCGTCCTCGACCGCAGCGGCGATCCCGCCGGCGCGGCGGACGGTGTTGATGGCCCGGATGTGGTGGCTGTGCCCGTGCTCGGTCGGGATCCCCAGCGCCTGGGAGACGCCGAGCGAGGTGCCGTAGATGGCGTTCTCGATGTCGTGCGTGGGCAGGGCGTTGCCGGCGAAGAGGATGTCGAGGTAGCCGGCGCGGATGAGCGCGACCGTCGCCGGCACCGACCCCGTGTGCACGAGCGCGGGTCCGCACACCCACAGGATCCGCCTGCCCGCGGCCTTCGCCGCGCGCATGCCCTCGGCGACCTTCTTGACCATGAGGCCCTGCGGCTTCTCGCTCGACACCTCCGAGCTCATGAAGCCGAACGCCTCCTCGCGGGTCTGGCCGGCGGTGGGCACGCTCCGGGCCGTGTCGATGCGGACGCCCTCGAACCCGACCACCACGAGGTCGCCGGCGCGGACGTCGAGCATGGGCGTGGTCGCGGCCTCCCAGGTGCCGTCGGGCCGCTGGCGCAGGGCGACGCCGCAGTCCATCTCGGGCAACGCCACGTCGATCCACTGCCCCTCGACGCGGACCTGGGTCCGCAGGTTCGTGGTCGAGTAGAAGCCCTCGGGGAAGCAGCCGTCGCGGTCGGCGGCGACGAGTCGGGCGTCCGTCTGGGCCGTCGGCACGGCACCGAAGTCGAGGATGGCCGCGAGCACCTCGGCGAGCCGCTCGTCGGTCGCCGCGGAGACGGTGAGGGTCACCGAGGACTCGTCGTCGTGGCGCTTGCCGACGACCATGTCGCTCATCTCGTAGTCCGCCCCCCGCTCCACGATGGTGTCGAGGGTGCGGGCGAGCTGACCGGTGTCGATGATGTGGCCGGTCAGCTGGACGGTCTCGGCTACCACGGGGACCTCCGGGTCGCGGTGGCGGGGCGAGGGCCAGTCTGGTCGGTCGAGGGCCGGAGGTGCCCCCGGAGCCGGTCCCGTGGGCGCGTCACGCGCGTCGCTCAGCCCCGGTCGTCGCCCCGACCGAGGAGGTAGGCGAGGCCCAGCACGACCACGATGAGCACCGGGAACCGCAGCCCGTCGGGGACCACGGCGGCGACCAGCAGCGCGGCCACCACGATCCCGAGGACCGGCCCGAGCCGCCCGACGCGCTCCATGACCAGCGGGCGCTCGCCGGGTGCGGAGCGTCGGCGCCGGGCGTCGTCGAGGTCGGAGACGGTCGCCTTGCCGCGGCGCCGCTTCTCGTCGCTCGCGCGCTCCTCACGGGCGGCCCGCGCGATCGTGTCCATGTCGGCCGCGAGCGCCGCGTGGGCACGGTCGGCCTGGGCGTCGGGGACCGTGACGGTCAGCCCCGAGCCGTCCGGGGCGGGCTCGGTCGACGCGCGGATGCCGGCGCGCTTCAGGACCTTGAGGAGCGCCGCGGCCTGGGGCCGGGACCAGGTGCCGAGGTCGGCGGGCACACGGAGCCTTCGCGCAGGGGACTCGACGGGCGGGGAACCTGTCCCTAGGCTAGCCCGTTGTGGGGGTGGGTTCTCCCGCGGGTGTTCTGGCCGTGAGCAGTCGTCGGGTCGTCGGGTCGTAGGAGGAACGCGTGCCGGGTATGGCAGACGCACCGGGCTTGTACCGGTTCCTTCGACGGCTCCTGCCGCCGATCCTGAACCCGTACCTGTCGATGCACGTCGAGGGCCTCGAGAACATCCCCGTGGACGCCCCGGCGATCCTCGCGATGAACCACCTGTCGTTCATCGACTCCATCGTGGTGCCCCTGAACGTGCCGGGTCGGCCGGTGTACTACCTGGGCAAGGCGGACTACTTCGAGTCGTGGCGGACCCGCTGGTTCTTCACCGGCGCCGGCGTCGTCCCCGTGATGCGCGAGGGCGGCGACGCGGGCCAGCGCAGCCTCGACACCGGCGTGCAGATCCTCCGCCGTGGCGACCTCATCGGCATCTACCCCGAGGGGACGCGCAGCCCCGACGGCCGCCTCTACCGCGGCAAGACCGGGCCCGTCCGGATGGCGCTCGAGGCCCAGGTCCCGATCATCCCGACCGCCGTCAAGGGCACCGACAAGGCCATGCCGACCGGGAAGTACCTGCCGGTCCGCCACCCCGTCAGCGTCCGGTTCGGTCGTCCGCTCGACTTCTCGCGCTTCTACGACCGCAAGGACGACCCGTTCGTGCTCCGCTCCGCCACCGACGAGCTGATGTACGAGCTCATGATGATGACGGGCCAGGAGTACGTCGACGAGTACGCGTCGAAGGTCAAGAAGGGCGAGGTCGTCCTCGACGACGCCGACCGTGACGACGACCGCACCATCGTGCTCCCGGACGTGCCGGAACCGACGGCGGGGGCCCGCTCGGCCGCCGACGAGGATCGCCGCCGAGCCGGCTGAACGCCTCCGTCAGCGTCCAGCCGTCGGCTCACTCCCCGGCGGACTCGAACTCCAGCGATGCCGAGTTGATGCAGTAGCGCAACCCGGTGGGCTGGTCCGGCGCGTCGTCGAAGACGTGCCCGAGGTGCCCACCGCAGGTGGCGCACATCACCTCGACCCGACGCATCCCGAGCGAGCGGTCCTCCTCGGTGACGATCCGGTCGCCGGCGAGCGGCTGGAAGAAGCTCGGCCAGCCGCAGTGGGCGTCGAACTTGGTGTCGGAGCGGAACAGCTCGGCTCCGCAGCCGGCGCACCGGTAGAGGCCCTCGTCGGTGGTGTCCCAGTACGCGCCGGTGAACGGCCGCTCGGTGCCCTTCCGGCGCAGCACCTGGTAGCGCTCGGGGGACAGCCGCTCGCGCCACTCGGCGTCGGTGAGGGTGGTCGCGTCGGCGACGTGGTCGGTGTGCTCTGACACGGTGGTCCTCCTGCTGCGGGGGGTCGTCTCCCACCTCCGGTTCGGTGCGCTCGGCCCGCCGGGTGGCCGCCTCCCGAACGTACCGCTCAGCCCGTCCCCGGATCTGTCGGGGTTCGGTCGCACCGGGTGCGACAGAACGCCGACAGATGCTGAGAGCGGGGAGGTGGGTGGGCGCTCAGGTGCTCTCGACGACGTGGGCCCAGCCCCGGGAGCGGTCGACGGCCTCGTGCCAGCCCCGCATCAGGGCCTCCCGCTGTTCGCCGGCCATCGCCGGCTCGAACCGCGCCTCGAGCTGCCACACGTCGGCGAGTTCGTCGGTCGAGGCCCAGACGCCGGCGCCCAGGCCGGCGAGGAACGCCGCGCCCATGACGGTCGTCTCGCGCACCTCGGGTCGCAGCACGGGCACCCCGAGGACGTCGGCCTGGAACTGGCACAGGAGGTCGTTGTCGGACGCCCCGCCGTCGACGCGCAGCTCGGCGATGGCCTGCTTCGACTCGCGCTCCATCAGCGCCGCCACGTCGGCGGACTGGTACGCCATCGCCTCGATGGCGGCACGGGCGAGGTGTGCACGCCCGGTGCCGCGCGTCAGGCCGACGATGGTGCCGCGGGCGTACTGGTCCCAGTGCGGGGCGCCGAGCCCGACGAAGGCCGGGACGAGGTAGACGCCCTCGTTGCCGTCGGCGATCGTGGCGGCGAGCCCCTCCGTCTCGGCGGCGTCGTCGATGATCCCGAGCCCGTCCCGGAGCCACTGCACCGCGGCGCCGGTGACGAAGATCGCGCCCTCGAGCATGTAGGTCACCTCGCCGCCCAGGCGCCACGCCACCGAGGTCAGCAGCCCGTGCGTGGACTCCGGCGCCTCGGTGCCGGTGTTGAGCAGCATGAACGAGCCGGTGCCGTAGGTGTTCTTCGACGTGCCGGGCCGCCAGCACCCCTGACCGAACAGCGCCGCCTGCTGGTCGCCGGCGATGCCGGTGATCGGCGCCGAGATCCCCAGGAAGACGTCCGGGTCGGTGTCGCCGAAGTGGCCCGCCGAGTCGCGCACCTCCGGCAGCACCTCGGCCGGGACGTCGAGCAGGTCGAGCATGTCCTCCGACCACGCGTCCCCCCGGATGTCCCAGAGCATCGTGCGGCAGGCGTTGGACGGCTCGGTGACGTGGGAGGCGCCGCCGGTCATCCGGGCGACGAGCCAGGTGTCCATCGTCCCGAACGCCAGCTCTCCTGCACCGGCGCGCGCTCGGGCGCCGTCGACCGCGTCGAGGGTCCAGGCGAGCTTCGTGCCGGAGAAGTAGGCGTCCACGACGAGGCCGGTCACCTCGCGGATGCGCTCGCCGTGACCGGCGGACTTGAGCCGGTCGCAGGTGGCGGCGGTCCGCCGGTCCTGCCACACGATCGCGTGGTGGATGGGGGAGAGGGTCCCGCGCTCCCAGACGACGGTGGTCTCGCGCTGGTTGGTGATGCCGACGCAGGTCACCTCGTCGGGGGCGGTCCCGGTGGCCTCGAGCGCCTCCTGGCAGGCGGCGAGCGTCGCCTCCCAGATCTCGTCGGCGTCGTGCTCGACCCAGCCGGGCCGCGGGAAGTGCTGGGTGAACTCGCGGTAGCCGCTCCCGAGCGGCCGTCCCGTCTCGTCGACGACCACGCCGCGGACGCCGGTCGTCCCCTCGTCGATGCTCAGGATGCGTGCCACCTGGAGGTCCCCTCGCTCGGACGTGTCGCTCGGCGTCCGGAGCGTAGTGGCCTGCCTAGTATCGCTCCCGGCGGGTCCGCGGGACGCGTCGGCCGACGACGACGGAGGCGAGATGGTCAACCGGATCGGGATCCTCACCGGCGGTGGTGACTGCCCCGGCCTGAACGCGGCGATCCGTGCCATCGTGCGTCGCGCCGACCAGCACAACGTCCAGACCTTCGGGTTCCAGCACGGCTGGAAGGGCGTGCTGCACCACGAAGCCGAGCAGCTGACCATCGCCTCCACGCGGGGGCTCCTCGACCGGGGTGGGACGCTCCTCGGCACCTCGCGGGTGGACCCCTACCGGGAGGAGGGGGGCGTCGACGCCATCCGCGAGACCCTCGAGGTGCACCGGCTCGACGGCCTCATCGTCATCGGCGGGGAGGGCACCCTCGCCGCCGCGACACGGCTGTGGGAGGACGAGGGCATCCCCATCGTCGGGATCCCCAAGACGATCGACAACGACGTGAACAGGACCGACCTGACCATCGGCTTCCTGACGGCCGTCGACATCGCCACCGAGGCCGTCGATCGCCTCCACTCGACCGCGGAGTCGCACAACCGGGTGATGGTGCTCGAGGTGATGGGCCGCCACGCCGGCTGGATCGCGACCTACGCCGGCATGGCGGGTGGTGCCGACGCCATCCTCATCCCGGAGGTGCCGTTCGACATCGACGCGGTGGGCCGTCACCTCAAGCACCGGGCCGGGTCGGGGCGCGACTTCTCGATCGTGGTCGTGGCCGAGGGGGCGGTGCCGCGGGAGGGCACGATGGAGCTCTCCGCGCCCCCGCTGGACGAGTTCGGACGCCCCCGTCTCGGCGGCCTGGGCCACTCGATCGCACACGAGATCGAGGACCGCACCGGGTTCCCGGCGCGCGTGACGATCCTCGGCCACGTCCAGCGCGGGGGGACCCCCAACGCCATGGACCGGGTGCTCGCCACCCGCTTCGGGGTGAAGGCCACCGACCTCGCGCACAACGGCGAGTGGGGGACGATGACGGCGTTCCGGGACAACCGGACGCAACCGGTGGAGCTCGCCGACGCCACCGCGGAGCTGAAGACGGTCCCCGAGGCCCTCTACCGGGTCGCCGAGGTGTTCTTCGGGTGACCGTCGGGAGGTGGCCGGCCGCCCCGGCGTCGGAGCGCCGGCAGTAGCGTCCAGTCACGACCCGTCACCGTCCGTACCGACGGCCGCTCCACCCGAGAAGGGCCCTCCGTGGCAGATGATCCCGCCCCGTACCGGCGCGCCCTCGAGGCGCTGATGGGCGTCCCGGCCACCGACGGCAACCAGGTCGAGGTGCTGCGCAACGGCGACGCGATCTTCCCGTCGATGCTCGAGGCCATCCGCGGCGCCGAGCACACGATCGACTTCCTGACCTACGTCTACTGGCGCGGCGCGCCGGCGCAGTGGTTCGCCGACGCCTTCGCCGAGCGGGCGCGCGCCGGCGTCCGGGTGCGCGTCCTCGTCGACGCCATCGGCGGCCGGCTCATGGACGACGACGTCGCCGAGCGGATGCGCGAGGCGGGCGTCACGGTCGAGCTGTTCCGTCCCGTCACCGAGCCCAAGCTGTGGCGCAACTCGCACCGCACCCACCGGCGCGTCCTGCTCGTCGACGGCGCGGTCGGGTTCACCGGCGGCGTCGGCATCGCCCAGGAGTGGCTCGGCGACCCGGTCGAGGACGGCGCCTGGCGCGACACCCACGTGCGGGTGGTCGGCCCGGCGGTCGACGGTCTCCGCGCCGGCTTCCTCGAGAACTGGGCCGAGACCGACCACGACCTCATCGACGCCGACGAGCGCTACCCGGCCCCGAGCGATGCCGGCGACACGGCGGCGATGGTGGTGCGCTCCTCGGCTGGTCACGGTGTCAGCAACATGTCGATCCTGAAGCGGCTGCTGATCGACCTCGCCCGGGAGTACGTCCACATCACCGCGGCCTACCTCGCGCCCGACCCCGGCGCGCTGCACGCCATCCGGGCGGCGTGCGCCCGTGGGGTCGAGGTGGTGATCCTCGTCCCGGGGGCGAACATCGACAAGCGCGTGTCGCAGCTCGCGGCGCAGGAGCACTTCGAGGAGTTGCTCGACGCCGGCGCGCGGATCCTCACCTACGAGCCCGCGATGCTGCACGCCAAGACGACCGTCGTCGACGGCGTCATCGGCGACGTCGGATCGGCGAACTTCAACAGCCGCTCCCTGTCGCAGGACGAGGAGATCGACCTCGTGGCGTTCTCCCCGGACGTGGCGGCCACGCTCGAGGCGCACTTCCAGGACGACCTCCGGCACGCCGAGGAGGTCACCCCCGACCGGTGGGCGGGGCGCGGCACCCTCCAGCGGCTGGCCGAGGGCGTGATCGGGCTCGTCGACGACGTGATGTGAACCGACCCGCGGCCCCGTCACCGCGGGTGCGGACCACTAGGGTCGACCCCTGCCGAGCGGAGCCTGCCGACGTGGCGACACCCGACCTCACCGCCCTGCTGTCCCTCGCCGAGGACGTCGCGCGCGACGCCGGCGACCTGCTGCGCTCCTACGCCGAGCGCCGGAGCCTCAGGACCGAGACCAAGACCTCGCTCACCGACCCGGTGTCCGAGGCGGATCACGCCGCCGAGCGGCTCATCACCGAGCGTCTGCTGGCCGTGCGGCCCGACGACGGGATGCTGGGGGAGGAGGACGCGGCCGACCGGGCCGGGACCTCGGGGCTGCGCTGGGTGGTCGACCCGCTCGACGGCACGGTCAACTTCCTCTACCACCACCCGCAGTGGTGTGTGTCGATCGCCTGCGAGGACGCCGACGGTGCGCTCGTGGGGGTCGTCCACGACCCCGTCCGCGGCGAGACGTTCACGGCGGTGCGGGGCGGTGGGGCCAGGCTGGGCGAGCGCGAACTCGCGGTCACCGAGGTCGCCGACCTCGGGCGCACGCTGGTCGCCACCGGCTTCGCCTACGACCCGGCGGTGCGACGCGACCAGGGGCGGCTCGCGGCGGACCTGCTCGGGACCGTCCGCGACCTGCGTCGAGGTGGCTCGGCCGCCCTCGACCTCGCCTGGACCGCGGCGGGCCGTGTCGACGCCTACCTCGAGCACGGCCTCAACCCGTGGGACTGGGCCGCCGGCCGGTTGCTGGTCGTCGAGGCCGGCGGCGTGGTGACCCCGCACGAGCGCGTGCTCGGTGGGGAGGCGCGGGCGGGGATGGTGGCGGGGGGTCGCGTCGCCCACGACCTGCTGCTGGCCTGGCTCGACGGGGCGCTGACCCGCCGTCAGGTCACCACCGGGAGCGACGGGTCGTCGTGGTCGACCCGGCCGGTCGCGGCGAGGACGAAGGCCACCGGGTCCTCGGCGAGGTCGGCCGGACGCGGGCCCCCGAGGAGCCCGTCGAGCACGGCGGCCGTCACCTCGAGCGCGAACGGGGACGCGACCTCCTCGAGCCCGAGCGCGGCCCGGAGGTCCAGCCCGTGGACGGTGACCTCGAACACCCGCGTGGTCAGGTAGTGGTCGAGCCGGATGGCCCCGAAGGGCGACAGCAGCACCCGGGCGGCGTCCTCGCTGGCGGCCTCCTCGATCGCCACACCGCAGGTCTCGTGCCACACGGTCCGGATGGCGCGACCGTTGATCGAGTCGGCGAAGTCGCGTGCGCGCCGCGAGATCGCGTCGGGGTCGGTCTCGGCGGCCTGGCCCCAGTAGTCGAGCCAGTCGGTCTCGGGCGCCGGCGGCGTGGGGGCGAGGAGGTAGGTGCGGATCCGGTCCACGCCGCGGACCAGGTGGGCGAGGAGCTGCTGGACGTTCCAGTCGAGCCGGGTCGGCAACGAGAGGTCCTCCGCCCGGAGCTCGTCGATGACACCGCCGACGGCACCGCACTCCATCCGCAGCGCGGCGAGCGAGCGCTCGACCTCGATGGGGCAGGGCTCGGCGGGACGGGGCTCGCCGGTCGACATCGCATCCTCTCCGCTGGGCGTGGGCGGTGGGGGCACGGTAGCCCCGGTCCGCGAGCCCCTACGCTCGCGGACCCGCCCAGGAGGAGCCCGCCGTGCCCGCACCCGTCGACCTGCGCTCCGACACCGTCACGCGCCCCACCGAGGGCATGCGACGGGCGATGGCGGAGGCCGAGGTCGGCGACGACGTCTACGGCGAGGACCCGACCGTCCGACGGCTCCAGGAGGAGGTCGCCGCGCGGTTCGAGCGGGAGGCGGCCCTGTTCACCCCGACCGGCGTGATGGCCAACCAGATCGCGCTGCGGTCGCTCGTGACGCCGGGGTCGGAGGTCGTGATCGAGGGCGGCGCGCACATCGTGGCCTACGAGGCCGGCGCGCACGCCCAGCTCGGCGGCCTCCAGTTCCGCACCGTCGACGCCCCGGGCGGCATCCTCGACGCCGCGCTCGTCCGCGCCGCGCTCCGGCCGCCGTCGTTCCCGTACACGACGAGCGCGCTGGTCTGCGTCGAGCAGACCACCAACCGTTGGGGTGGCACCGTCTACGACCTCGACACGCTGGACGGGATCCGCGCGGTCGCCGACGAGACGGGGATCGCCGTCTACGCCGACGGGGCGCGCATCTTCAACGCCGCCGTCGCGACCGGCGCCCCCGTCGCGGCCTACGCCGCCCGGGTCGACGCGTTGATGTTCTGCGTGTCGAAGGGGCTCGGCGCCCCGATCGGTTCGCTCGTCGTGGGCGACGCCGACCTCGTCGCCGAGGCGACGCCGGTGGCGGCGGGTGTACGGGGGCGCGATGCGACAGGTCGGCGTCCTCGCGGCCGCGGCCCGGTACGCGCTCGCGCACCACGTGGACCGTCTCGCGGACGACCACGCCAACGCGCGACGGCTCGCCGAGATCGTCGCCGACCGGGTCCCGACGGCGGTCGACCCGGGGGCGGTGCAGACCAACATCGTCTACCTCGACACGGGCGAGGTCCCGGCCGCCGACGTCATCGGCGACCTGCGCGACGCCGGCATCCTCCTCGGCTCGATGGGGCCCACGTTGCTGCGGCTGGTGACCCACCTCGACGTCGACCGTCGCCGGCTGCGAGCGGGCCGCCGCGGCGATCGCCGAGCGCCTCGGAGGCTGACGGGCCGGTCGGGGCGTGGACGGGTCCGTCGCGACGCCCGTTCGACCGTGACGGGCCCCGACACGAGCCCCTGCTCGGCGACGATGCTGGCGCGATGGAGACCACCCCCACCATCCTCGTCACCGGCGCCACCGGCTTCGTCGGCAGCCACCTCGTCCCGGCACTGCTCGCGACGGGCGCGACGGTGCGCTGCCTGACCCGCGACCGTCGTCGCCTGGACGAGGCCGCCTGGCGCGACCGCGTCGAGGTCGTCCAGGCCGACGTCGGCGACTGGGTGAGCCTCGAGGCCGCGCTCGCGGGCGTCGACCGTGCGGTCTACCTCGTCCACGGGATGGACACGGTCGTCGCGCCGGCTCGTGCGCCGCGAGATCGAGACGGCGCGGACCTTCCGGGACGCCGCCGAGCGCGCCCGGCTGTCCCAGGTCGTCTACCTCGGCGGGCTGGTCGACGAGGACGAGCTCACGACCATGTCCGCCCACATGTACGCGCGGATGCAGGCCGGCGTGGAGCTGCGACAGGGGAGCGTGCCGACCGTCGAGCTCCGCGCCGCCGTCGTCGTTGGTGCGGGCAGCGCGTCGTTCGAGATGCTCCGTGCGGCGCCAGCCTGCCGGTCGTGTTCACCCCGCCGTGGGGTCGCACCCGGTGCCAGCCGATCGCGATCGACGACGTCGTGGCCTACCATGGTCGACGCCCTCGGCCGCGACGACCTCGGCACGCGCGTGGTCGAGATCGGCGGCCCCGACGTGCTGACCTACGCCCAGATGGGCGCCCGCTTCCGCGACGTCGCCGGGCTCGGGTGGCGTCCGAGCGTGCCGCTCCTGTGGTCGCCGCCCGAGGCCTCCGCCCCGCGGTGAGCGCGCTGGCCGGCCTCGACCCCGACCTCGTCCTCCCGCTGCTGTCGAGCACCCGGACCGACGCGGTCGTCGGCCGACGACTCCGCGCCCCGTCTGTTCCCCGACTCGAGCCGATCGGGTTCGACGAGGCCGTCCGGCGCGCCCTCAGCGCCACCTCGAGCCAGGGTTCGTAGGGGGAAATCCCCTGGAGGAGAGTTCACCGGTACCGAACCCGAGCCGGGGACGACCGACGGGTCAGACGTGGGCGCTGCGGCCCCAGGCGCCGGCGTTGCTTCTCGGCGCTCGGCTCGGCGAGCTCCCGGCCCGCAGCGTCGGAGAAGCGCACGACCGTCTCGCGCAGCTTGATGATGTCGTCGTGCACGAGCGCCTGCGGACCGTCGCACAGGGCGAGCTCGGGGCGCGGGTGCACGTCGATGATCACGCCGTCGGCGCCGACCGCGATCGCCGCCCGCGTGAGCGGTAGGACGAGGTCGCGCTTCCCGCCCGAGTGGGACGGGTCGATGATCACCGGGAGGTGGGTGAGGCTCTGCGCCATCGGGACCGCGGAGACGTCGAGGGTGTTGCGGGTCGACGGCTCGTAGGTCCGGATGCCGCGCTCGCACAGCACGACCTGGAGGTTGCCGGTGTGGGCGATGTACTCCGCCGCCATGATCCACTCGTCGATCGTGGCGGTGAGTCCGCGCTTCAGCAGCACGGGCCGACCCGACATCCCCACCTCCTTCAGGAGCTGGAAGTTCTGCATGTTGCGGGCGCCGACCTGGAGCATGTCGGCCTTGGCCGCCACGACCTCGACGTCCGCCGGCGTGACCACCTCGGTCACGAACGGCATGTCGAGCTCGCCCGAGACCTCCGCGAGGATGTCGAGGCCGGCCTCGCCGAGCCCCTGGAAGGCGTAGGGCGAGGTGCGCGGCTTGTAGGCGCCACCGCGGAGGATGGTCGCACCGGCGTCCTTGGCCATCTTGCAGGCGGCGCGGGTCTGGTCCTCGGTCTCGACCGCGCACGGGCCGGCGAGGAGGGTGAAGGTCTCACGGCCGATGGGGACGTCACGCACCCACACCGTCGAGGGACGCGGGTGGGTCTCGATCGACACCAGCTTGTACGGCTTCGAGACCCGGATCACGTCGTCCACACCGGGGAAGGCGTGCAGGGGGAGCTCGGCGAACTGGGTCAGGTCGCCGACGAGACCGATGATCGTCTGGTGCTTGCCACGCGACACGAACGCCTCGCCGCCGACCTCGCTGACGGCGTTGATGACCTTCGTGACGTCCTCGTCGCTGGCGCTGCCGCGCATGACGACGACCATGGTGGTGTCCTCTCTCGCCATGTGACTCCCCGGTCTCGATCCCGGTGGGGGCCCGGAACGTCAACGAGCCCCGGGCGTCGGTTCCCCGGGGCTCACGTTCTGTTCGTGTCAGTTCGTCACGACGACGCCGGCCCCGGCTCGGTAAAGCCGTAGCCCTGGTACCAGGCGGTGGTCGGTGTCGTGTGCATGGGCGGGACGGTACCACCTCCCCGCTCGTGCGCCGAACGCGCGAGGAGACCGTCCCCGAGGCGTCGCGGCTGGTTCGTGGCGGGGCGGACGGGCTCTACGCTGCGGCCACGCTCCGACGTCGACGAGGTCCTCCGCCCGTGTCCTGCCCCTGGTGTGGAACAGCCAACGACGACGGTGCCCGGTTCTGCCGGCGCTGTGGCACGCCGCTGGGGGGCGCGGCGACCACCACCGCCGTGATCGACCCGGTCGTCGCGTCGGGGGACGACGACGACGCGACCGACCCCGGTGGGGCTGCCGACGACCGGTCGGCGGCGGTCGCCGAGCCGCTGCGGACCTGCCCCGACTGCCAGGCCAGCAACTCGCCCCGGCGGGTGTTGTGCGGGCGCTGCGGTGCCGACCTCGACACCGGCGAGCGGGCCGGGGCGGTCGCGCGTCCGACCCGCGGGATCGGGGGCGCCGGCGAGCCGGACGACCCCGGGTCCGGAGCCGTGGGGCGGACGATCGTCGCCATCGTCACCGCCGGGCTCATCCTCGGGGCCGGCCTCGGCGCGATGGTCGCGCTCGGCATCGGACCCTTCGCCTCCGACGAGGGGCCGCCGCCCGCCGTGTTCGACGCCTCCGCGTACGCCGGCGCACCGGGCGGGCTCGACACCCTCGGCGTGAGCGTCGGCACCTCGACCACCCACGAGCCGGCCGGCGAGGTCACCTTCGGCGCGCAGCTGATGATCGACGGCGACCCCGCCACCGCGTGGAACAGCTCCGGGGAGACCAACCCCGACGGCGTCGGCGAGCAGATCCGCATCGAGTTCCCCGAGCCGGTGTGGCTGACCCAGCTCGTGTTCTCCAACGGCGACGGCCGCGACGATGCGCGCTACTTCGGCAACGCCCGCGTGCGTCGCGCGCGGGTGGTGCTCGACGCCGGCGTGAGCTTCACCGTCCTGCTCCTCGACCAGCCGGGCCCGCAGGTGGTGCCGCTGGACGTGCCGGAGCTCACCACCGGGATGCGGATCGAGGTGCTCGACGTCTACCCCGGCGACACCTACGACGACCTGGCGATCTCCGAGATCGGCTTCGGCGGCTACCTCGCGACCGACGCCGACGCGACGGTCGCGCAGGAGCGCGCGCGGTTCCCCCGGGTCGTGCCGACCGGGAGCTGACCGCCCCGGGGGCGCGGGACACGCCGTGGGACGTCAGCGCCAGACGTAGATGGTGACCGTGTCGCCCTTGCGGACCAGCTCGCCCGGGGCGGGGTCCTGCTCCTGGACCTTGCCGCTGCGGAAGAAGAACACCGTGTCGACGTACTCGACCCGGACCTGCAGGCCGAAGGAGGCGAGGACGCCGCGGGCGTCCTCCTCGGAGCGGCCCCGAACGTCCGTCACGGCGAACGGCTCGGAGCCCCGCGAGACGACGAGCTCGGCGCGGTCGCCGTGGAAGACCGGTTCGCCGTCCGGGTAGGCGATGGACACGACGCGCCCCTCGGGGACCGCGTCGCTGTAGACCCGGTCGACCACGGTCGGCTCGAGCCCGAGCTCGCGCAACGCCGCGATCGCGGCGTCCTCGGCCTCGCCCCGCAGGTCCGGCACCTGGACCGGCTGCCGGCCCTGCGACACGTACACCGTCACCGACGAGCCCTCGAAGACGACCTCGCCGGCCGCGGGGTCGGTGCGGACGACCAGCCCGGTGGCGACCTGCTCGTCGAAGACCCGCACGACCTCGTGCTCGAGCCCGAGCGACTCGAGCCGTTCGAGCGCGAGCGCCTCCTCCTGCGGGGACAGCTGCGGGATGTCGACCTGTGCAGGTCCGGCCGACAGGGTGAGCACGACCGTGCTGCCACGGCGTGCCTCGCCCACCGGATCCTGCTGCAGGACGTGACCCGCGGGGGTGTCGACGTCGAAGACCCGCTTCGGGTCGATCGCGACCGTGAAGCCGGCCTCCTCGAGCGTCGCGGTGGCCGCGGCCTGCGTGTCGCCCAGGACCGGGGGCACCGTCGACACGGGGGCGATGGCCCGGTCCCAGGTCACGTAGCCGGCGCCGGCGACGAGCGCGAGGAGCAGCACGACGAGCAGGACCCGACGGCCGCGGTGGCGTGGCGGGGCGTCGTCGTCCCCGTCGTCCCCGTCGCCCCGGGTGTCGGTGGCGTCGGTGGCGTCGGTCGCGCCCCGGCCGGTGAGCCGGGTCGCGGCGGTGCCGGCGGGGCTCCCGACCGCCAGGAGCGTGTCGGTCGCGTCGACCGGGATCACGACCGTGTCGCGCTGGCCGTCGCGCAGGTCCACCGCGGACGGGCCCTCGGGGACCGCGGCCGCGAGGGCCGCGGCGAACTCGCCGGCGTCGGCGTAGCGGTCCTCCGGGTCGCGGGCGGTGGCCTTCGCGACGACCTCGTCGACCGCGGTCGGCGTGTTCGGGACCTGGGTGGACGGACGCGGGACGGTCGACGTCGTGTGCTGGATCGCGGTCGCGAGCGGCGTGTCCGCCTCGAACGGGGGACGCCCGACGAGGACCTCGTAGAGCATCACGCCGAGCGCGTAGACGTCGGCGCGGGCGTCGAGCGGACGTCCGTCCACGGCCTCGGGTGCCAGGTAGTGGGGGGAGCCGGCGATGACGTCGGGCCCGAAGGTCTGGGTGGCGCTCGCGATCGCCCGGGCGAGGCCGAAGTCGGTCACCTTGACCGTGCCGTCGCCGGCGAGGAGCACGTTCTCGGGCTTCACGTCGCGGTGGACGAGCCCCGCCCGGTGGGCGGCGCGGAGGCCGGCGGCGGCGGGCCCGAGCAGGGCCAGCGCCTCGGCCGGGGTGACGCGGCCGCGGATCCGGATCACGTCGCGCAGGCTCATCCCGTCGACGAGCTCGAGGACCATGTAGCTGCCGTCGTCGTCCTCGCCCCAGTCGTAGAGCGCCACGACGTGGGGGTCGGACAGGGCCGCCGCGGCGCGCGCCTCGCGCCGGAAGCGGTCGAGGAACGCCGGGTCCGAGGCCAGGTGTCCGTGGAGGATCTTCAGCGCCACGTCGCGGTGGAGGACCTCGTCGCGGGCCCGGAGCACGGTGGCCATGCCGCCGCGACCGATCTCGTCGAGCAGGCGGTAGCGACCACCGACGAGGTCGGCGTCGGGGATGGCGTGGGTGGTGTCGGACACGGTGCGCCGATGGTACGGGGTGGGGGCGGGGCCCCCGGGGAACCCTCGCTCGTCAACGAACGCGAGCGCGGCACCACAGGTTCCGACGCCGGGGACCCTGCGCCGGCGGTCAGTGCGAGTGGTTCTCGAACCGGCGCACCAGGAGCTCGTGGTCCTCGCGCAGCTTCGTGAGCTCGGTCGAGAGCTCGTCGAGGGTCCCGCGGAGCTCGGTGATGGCCGCGTCGAGCGCCGACAACGACGCGAGCGTCTCGGCCTGGGCGTCCTCGCGGGCGGTCTCGGCCTCGTCGAGCGCGCGGCTCACGTCCTCGATGCGGGTGGTGAGCTCGTCGATCCGCTCGGTGAGGCCGGCGGTCGGGTCCTCACCGGTGTCCGCGGTCGCGGCCGTGAGGCGGTCCTCGAGCTCCCCGATGCGCGCGCGGAGCGACTCCTGCGCCCGGGCCTGGGCATCGAGGTCCGCCTGGAGCTGCGCGGTCCCGGGGCCGCCGTCGCCCCCGGAGCAGGCGCCGAGGAGGAGGGCGCCGACGAGGGCGACGGTGGACGTGGTGGCGGCGTGGGGTCTCATGAGCGGGGGAGCGTGGCCCGCGGGCGCGCCCGATGCAACTCCGGCGCGCACCGTGGGGGCCGCGTCGCCTCGCGTACGCTCACGCCCACGCCGAGGAGGGAGCACCAGGTGGGCGGCAACGGCCGGGACCAGACGACCTTCGACGACGAGCTCGAGGCGCTGGGCTTCGTCCCGGGCGGGTCCAGCAAGCGTGGCGGCCGGCTCTGGACGCTCGCGTTCAACCGCTACCTGACCTTCACCCTCCACGACTTCCACGACGCCGTGATGCTCACGTGGACGTTCGCGCTGGGGGAGTACCTCCAGGCGCAGGGCTTCGTGCTGGGGTCGGGCGAGACCTCCTTCCACGAGCTCTTCCCGCAGCACGACGTCCGGCTGCCCCTCGACGTCGACGCCGTCGGGGGCGAGATCACGCGGGTGCTGACCCGGCTGCGGCTCGACCTCGGGGACCCGAGCCTGTGAGCGACCCCGTTACCCTCGACGTGAGCCCCCCGGAGGCACGCGTGGCCGAACCCGACAGCCCGACGCCTGACGGCGCGGACGCCCCCGTCCTCGTGGACTGGACCGTTGCGGGCCGTCGGCTGCGCATCTCCGCCGTCGCGCTCCTGTCGCTCGCGGTGCTCGCCTGGGCCGTCGTGGGGGTGGCCGGCGACGGCGTCCGGCTCGCCGACGTGTGGGGGTACGTCGGGCTCGCTCTCGCCGCGATGTTCGTGGTCGAGATCGTCGTGGTCGGCGGCTCGGCGCTGCGCGGCATGCTCCGCGCCGGCGAGCGCGGCGAGCGGCTGGCGGGCTCCGACGTGGGCCTCCTGCCCCCGCAGCTGACCCGCCGTGGCGACGGACGACGACGGTGACGAGCTTCCCGTCGCTGTCCGCCGTCGGCGAGCGCCGGCAGGCCCGGCTCGTCGACGCCCGGTTGTTCGTGGTGACCGACGCCCGTCGCGGGCAGGGCGACCTCGAGGCCTTCCTCGGCGCCGTCTGCGACGCCAGCGCCGACGTCGTCATGCTGCGAGACAAGACCGCCACCGAGGACGAGCTGCGGCAGGCCTCCGACACCTTCCGGCGCGTCTGCGACCGGACCGGGGCGCTGTTCGTGCTGAACGACCTGCCCGGCCTCGCCTGCCAGGTCGGCGCCGACGGGGTCCACGTCGGACAGCGCGACGTCCACCCCGACCACGCCCGGCGGGTCTGCGGGCCCGACCTCATCGTCGGCCGGACCTGCCACCGCCCCGCCGAGCTCGACGCGGCGTGCGACGAGGACGTCGACTACCTCGACGTGGGGCCGGTGTTCCCCGGTCCGGCCACCACGGGCGCGCCCGCCGGTCTCGACGTCGTCCGCTACGCCGCCCGGCACGCCCCGATGCCGTGGTACGCGTTCGGGGGCATCACCGCCGCGACCGCCCCGGAGGTCGTCGCGGCCGGGGCGCGACGCATCGCGGTCGGCACCGCGGTCACCGCGGCGGCCGACGCGGCGACGGTGGTGTGGGCGCTCCGCGCGGCGGTCGGCCACGCGCACTGACCGAGCCGGTGGGACCGGGGACGGCTCAGTGCCCCTCGCTGGCGCCGGCGTGGGCGGTCACGAAGCTGCGCAGGGCGCCGACGTCGACGGTGTCGCACGACTGCAGGACGCCCCAGGCGACGAAGGTCACCGGCGCCTCCGCGCCGGCGTACGGCGTCGTGGTGAGCGTGCCCTCGTAGGTGGTACGGGCGAGTCGTGTCAGCTCGGCCACGGCGTCGTCGTCGGTCCGGTCGGGGTCGTAGGCGACGACGACGTCGCCGGTCTCGAGCGCCAGCACGAGCTCGGGATCGGTCAGCGGGTCGGCCGGGTCGACCACGCCGGTGCGGGGCTTGCCCGACGCGTGCCAGCCCGAGCTCGGCGGGGTCGAGGAGTAGGGGACCGGCGGTGCGGTGTCGCCGATCAGGTGGCTGCCGTCCTGCAGCGGCTGCTCCGCCGGCGGGGCGCAGGCGCCCGATGCCGTCGGCGCGCCGTCACCGCCGCTGGCCAGCGCCACGACGCCGCCGACGACCAGCACGCCGATCACGGCGAGGAGCTTCGTGGTGCGGCCGCCGGCGTTCACAGGGCCTCGACGGCCTCGCGCAGGAACTCCGGGACGATGGGGCCGTCGAAGCGGTCGGTGAGCGCGCCGTCGGCGCCGATCAGGAACGTCCACGGCTCCGACGGCAGCCCCAGCTCGGTGACGAGGTCGGTGGGGGTGTTGCCGGCGTCGGTGAACACCTCGACGTGGATGAAGGTGATGTCCTCGCGACCGACCGCCTCCTTCGCGTCGAGGGCGACGTCGAGGACCGGGCCGCAGATCGCCGTCTGGCAGTACTTCGGCGTGGAGATCACCAGGACCGTCGGTGAGCCCTGCTCGAGCGCGGTCGCGAGCGAGGTGCCGTGGAGCCCGCACTCGGGGTTGCGGGTGCACAGCTCGGCGAGGCCCTGCGGGTCCTCGTAGGTCGGGGTGTCCACCGACGGGAACGCGGCACCGGGGACCGGGACCACCGACTGCTCGGGCGTGATCACCTGGAAGGCGGCGGTGCCGGCCTGGGACCCGTCGGCGCGTACGACCACGAGGTCGTAGAGACCCGGATCGGTGAGGTCGGCCTGGAACGAGTAGATGCCGCGTGCGCCCAGCCCCTCGCCGTAGAAGGTCGGGGTGACCGCGCCGGTGACGTCGGTCCCGTCGCCTGTGCGGACCAGGTGGGCCTCGAGGTCCTGGTCGAGGGCCGGCTCGCGGTTCTCGTCGAGCAGGCCGAACTGGAGCCGGCGGCCCTCGCCCGTCAGGGTCTCGAAGTTGGCCACGATGACGGTCAGCTCCACCGGGGCGTCGACCCCCGCCGCCGCGAGCGACTGCTGGACCGCGTCGGCGCCGTCCTGGGCGGTCGGGGCGCCGGTCGCCGGCGCGGTCGCGGAGGACCCGGCGTCGGTCCCGTCGCCGCCGCACGCGGCGAGGAGGAGCCCGGCGGCGCCGGCGCCGACGCCGGACAACAGCGCCCGGCGGCTCAGCGGACCGGTCGACGGCACGGTCGACGGCACGGTCGTCGTCTCGGTCCGGGGCAGGGGCGCACGGGCGGGTGTGGGGACGGTCACGGTGGGCCTCGTGTGGACGCGGGCTTCGGGGAGGTCTCGGCCGACGAGGGTAGCGACCGGCACCCGGCGACCCCGACCCGCGGGAGCGGCGCCGACGTGGCAGGCTCTCGCCGTGTCTCCCCGTCCGCTCGTCGCCCTCCTCCTCGCCGTGGCCCTCTCGGCCGCGGCGTGCGACCCCGCGACCGGCGGGGCCGGGCCGAGCCCGACACCGACCGGCCCGGTCCTGCGGGTGGGGACGGGCCCCGACCCGGAGTCGCGCGCTCCTCGCCGGCGTGCTGCGCGAGCTCCTCGGGGCGGCCGGGTTGCCGGCCGAGGTGGTCGAGTTCGCCGACGCCCAGGACGCCCGCCAGGCCATCGAGCTCGGTGCGGTCGACGTGCGTCCCGCCTACACCGGGGAGGCGTGGCTGGAGGTGATGGGCCGTGCCGATCCCCCGAGCGACCCGCGGACCTCCTTCGCCCGGGTCAAGGACTTCGACGAGCGCAACGGGATCATCTGGATGCGGCCGTCGTTCCCGCGCGACACGGGCGGGGCGGAGCGGCCGCCGGCGAACGCCACGTTCGCGTTCGTGGTGCCGGGCCCGCCCCGGGTCGACGCCGACCTCCGCACGATGTCCCAGCTCGCGACCCGCCTGGCCGAGCAGCCGGCCGCGCTGGTGTGCGTCGACCAGGAGTTCGCCGCCCGCGCCGACGGGCTCGCGGCCGTGTGGGAGGCCTACCGGGTCCGGCTCGACCGCGAGGTGCTGGTCGCCGCGCCCCAGGACGCGGCCCGGCTCGTCGCCGCCGGCGAGTGCATCGCCGGGCTCACGACCGCGACCGACGGCGAGACCTGGCTCCTCGGCCTGCACCCGCTCGTCGACGACCTCCAGGTGTTCCCGGCGTTCGTCGTGACGGCCCAGTACCGCGAGGCGGTGCGCGGGTCGGTCCCGGGGCTCGTGCCGGCGCTCGGCCCGCTGCCGACCAACCTCACGACCGAACGCCTGGGGACCTGGAACGCCCGGGTGGCTGCCGGCGAGACGATCGAGGTGGTCGCGGCGGAGGCGGCGGCCGAGCTGCTGACGCTCGCCGGCCGGCTCGAGCCGAGCCCGCTCGGGGACCCCACCGAGGGCTGATGGCGCCAGGTCCGTCCCGGGAAGATGACCGGAACGGCACCTGTCCCCGGACAGACCTCGGCGGTCACGGCGCGGGGCGCGGGTGCGGGGCGCGCGGGGTGTCGTGGGGGCGCCCGGCCGGTTGACCCGTGTCGCAGGGGCGGCGTAGGTTCGAGGTTCACTCGAACACACGTTCGGGTGCGCTCCACAGCGGGTGAGCCGGAGGCAGACCGGACCCCCACGGAGCGGGGAGGGACGGCGAGGAACGCCGGTCGTGCCCCAGCCCCCTGGAACGGGCCGCTCGGCCCGGGCCCGGCGTGAGCTGTGCCACGACCGCCTGACGAGGACGGAAGGTGCGATGACGAAGCGGTACCGGGAGACGCTCGACGAGGTGGTCCTGGAGGAGACGCCCGGGGTGGGAGCGCCGTACGAGTTCGCGTGGCGCGGCCAGCGCTACCGCGTGCTCCAGGTGCTCGGCCACTGGCGCGAGGACCCCGGCTGGTGGCGCCGCCCCGACGGCCAGCCCATCCGGATCGAGCAGACCGACATGTGGCGGGTCGAGGCGCGGAACGGCAAGCCCGCCACCGGGGTGTACGAGCTGGTCCGGCGGGGTGACCAGTGGCGCCTCGACCGCGTGTGGGACTGAGGTGGCGGGCTCGCGATCCTGGAACGCCGCCGAGGCGGAGGCGACCGCCGAGCAGCGCGACTTCGAGGTCCGGCGTGCGGCCGAGGCGGCCGAGGACGTCGCCCGGCGCGAGCGGGCACGCGCGGCCGACGGCAGGGTCGACGCCCCGCCGTTCGCCCACCTCACGACCCGGTCGTGCTACTCGCTGCGCGACGGGACCATCCGTCCGCGCGAGCTCGCGGCCGCCGCGGCCGCGGCGGGGATGACCCACGTCGCGATCACCGACCGCGACGGGCTCTACGGCGTGGTGCGCTTCGCCCAGGCCGCCGCGGCCGAGGGCGTGACGCCGGTGTTCGGCTCCGACCTCGCGCTCGAGCCCGACCTCGACCGCCCGGGGTGGGAGGTGACGCGGGCGGGACGCGAGCGGGCGGCCCCCGCGCCGGCGACCCGTCCCCGCCCCGGCCGCGCGACACGCCGGCCCACCCGCGGCGGCTGGGGGGTGCCCGACCAGCCGGCCGCGGCGGAGGACCCGGTCGACCCCCGCCAGCAGCGTCCCGGCCGGGGGCCGGCCTGGCTCGAGGACGACGCCGCGCGGGTGACCCTCCTCGCCCGCGACCGCGCCGGGTACGCGGCGGTCTGCCGCGCCGTGACGGCCGCGCACATGGGACGCACGGACGGACGCGACGGGCGCGGCTCCCCGCACCTCGCCTGGGGCGACGTGGGGGACCTCCTCGGCGGTGGCGGGACCTACGTGCTGCTCGGCTCGGGGTCGCCGGTGGCGCGGCTCCTCGGGACGGGACGGCTCGAGGCGGCGGAGGCGGAGCTCCGGCGCTGGATGGAGGTCGTCGGCCGACAGGGGGTGCTGCTCGGCGTCCGCAACCACCTGGTCCCGGCCGGCGGGCGCGGACGCCGGCGACCCGACGAGCCCGGCGACGACGTCCGCATCCGCCACACGCTCGCGCTCGCCGAGCGGCTCGGGGTGCGGGCGGTGGCCCACAACGACGTGCGCTACCTCGGCGAGGAGGACGCCTTCCTCGCCGACGTGCTGGCGTGTGTGCGCAACCAGGTCCCGCTGGGCGCCCACCACATCGGCCGCGACACCGCTGAGGGCTGGTTCAAGACCGCCGCCGACCTCGCGCCGCTGTTCCGCGAGCGCCCCGACCTCCTGGCCGCCGCCCACGACGTCGCCACCACCTGCGAGGTCGACCTCGGGATCGGCGACCTGCACGTGCCGCGGCTGACCGGGCTCGCCGACGAGGTCGCCGCGGGCGAGCTCCACCGGCGCGCGTGGGCGGGCGTCGCCGAGCGCTACCCCCGCATCACCCCGGCGGTCCGCGAGCGGCTGGAGCGCGAGCTCGCGATGGTCGACAAGCTCGGGCTGCACGACTACTTCCTCACGGTCTCGCGCATCGTGGCCGACATCCGCGAGCTCGGGATCCTGGTGGCCTGCCGCGGCTCGGCCGCCGGGAGCCTCATCTGCTACGCGCTGCGGATCAGCGACGTCGACCCGGTCGAGCACCGGCTCGCCTTCGAGCGGTTCATGAACCCCTACCGCGACGAGCTCCCCGACATCGACATCGACGTGGAGTCGGCCCGGCGCGAGGACGTCTACGACCTCGTGATGGCGCGCTACGGCGAGGAGCGCACCGCCTGCGTGGCGATGGTCGAGACCTTCCAGGCGCGGATGGCGATCCGCGAGGTCGGCAAGGTGCTGGGCCTGCCCCCGGACGAGATCGACCACGTCGCGAAGAGCTTCACCCACGCCCGCGCCCGCGACGTGCGGGCCGTGATGGACCGCCTGCCCGAGCTCAAGGGGTCACGCATCGACGCCGGGCAGCTCGAGACGCTGTTCACCATCGTCGAGCGCATCGACGGCTTCCCCCGCCACCTCGCGCTGCACCCGTGCGGGATCCTGCTGGCCGACACCCGGCTCACCGAGCGGACCCCGCTCGAACGCTCGGCACCCCGTGGCGAGGGCCACCCCGGCTACGCGATGAGCCAGTTCGACAAGGACGACGTCGCCGCGCTGGGGATGCTGAAGCTCGACGTGCTGTCGGTGCGGATGCTGTCGGCGATGCGTCACGCGCTCGACCTCATCCCGCACAGCCGCGGCGAGCCGTTCCACGTCGACGACATCCCCGACGGCGACGAGGCCACCTACGACCTCATCCGCTCCGCGCGCTCGATCGGGATGTTCCAGATCGAGTCGCCGGGTCAGCAGGAGCTCCTCGGCCGGCTCCAGCCCGACCACTTCGGCGACCTCATCACCGAGATCTCGCTGTTCCGTCCCGGTCCGGTGAAGGCCGACATGGTGAGCCCGTTCGTGGCCCGGCGGCACGGGGTCGAGCCGACCGTCTACGCCCACCCGTCGCTCGAGCCCATCCTCGGCGAGACCCACGGCGTGGTCGTCTACCACGAGCAGGTGATGGGGGTGCTGTGCGCCCTGACCGGGTGCGACATGAGCTACGCCGACCTGCTGCGCCGTCAGCTCGGCGACGACCTGAAGGCCCCGGGGATGAAGGCGTGGGCGCTCGCACGGGCGGTCGACCGCGGGTTCCGCCGCGAGGACGCCGAGGCCATCTGGAAGCAGGTCGCCTCGTTCGCGAGCTTCGGGTTCTGCAAGGCCCACGCGGCGGCGTTCGCGGTCCCGACCTACCGCTCCGCCTACCTCAAGGCCCACTTCCTACCCGAGTTCATGGCGGGCCTCTTGACCCACGACCCGGGGATGTACCCGCGGCGGCTGATCCTCGACGAGTGCCGCACGTTCGGGGTCGCGGTGCTGCCCCCCGACCTCAACCGCTCCGAGGCCAGCTACACCGTCGAGGTGGTCGACCGGGGGTTGGCCGACCACCTGCTCGGCATCCACGGCAAGCAGCCCGGCGCCCCGCTCCCGCCCGGCTGGACGTGGTCGGACCAGCGTGCGGTCGTCCGGCTGGGTCGGGGGCTCGCGAACCTCCCCGGCGCGGCCGCGCCCGGCGCCGGCTCCACCCCGGTCCCGCCCAGCGGCTTCGACGCCGGCGACGCCGGCAACGGCTACCGGTTCGCGGTCCGCGTGGGGCTGCAGGACGTCAAGGGCGTCACCGCCGACGAGCTGGCCTCGCTCACCGAGCACCGGCCGTTCACCTCGCTCGATGACGTCCGGCTGCGGGCGCACCTGTCGCGCCCGACCGCCGAGCGGCTGGCCCAGGTCGGCGCGTTCGACCACATCGGGGGGCTCGGCCGGCGCGACGGTCCCGCGTCGCGCCGGGCGCTGCGGCTGGGGGTCGAGGAGCTGTGGCGCAAGGCGCCGGGCAAGGGCCAGGGCGCGTCCCGACCGGCCCGAGCAGGTGGCGATGGACCTCCACGCCGACCACGAGCCGGTCCTGCCCACCACCACCCCGGCCGAGCAGGTCCGCGCCGAGATCGCGGTCACCGGGATGGACGTCAGCCGCCACGTCGTGAGCTTCTACGAGCCGCTGCTCGAGGCGCTCGGCGTCGTCCGCGCGACCGAGCTGCAGCACCTGCCGGTGCAGAAGGTCGTGCGGGTCGCCGGCGTGAAGGTCGCGGTGCAGTCGCCGCAGCAGCGGTCGGGCCAGCGGGTGCTGTTCCTGTCGCTCGACGACCGCACCGGCACGACCCAGGCGACCTTCTTCGAGCGGACGCTCGAGGACAACGCCTGGGTCGTGCTGCACGCGTGGCTGCTCGTGGTCGAGGGTCGGGTCAGCCGGCGTGGCCAGCTCGGCGCCACCGTCAACGGCGTGCGTGCGTGGGACCTGTCGCGGCTGTGGCGGGCGTGGCAGGAGGGCTGGCTCGCCGACGCGCTCGACGAGCGCGGCACCCCCGCCCCCCACCAGCGCAGCCCCGCCAAGCCCGCCGGCCTGCAGGCCTCCGAGTTCGGCCGCGGCTCCCGCTGACCCCCGCCTGCCGAGGGTTCGTACCGAGAAGTTCCCCTCAGGGGGATGTTCTCCCTACGAACCTGCTCGGTCTGGGCCTCTCGGGGCGGGGCGTACCCTGCGCCGCTATGGATCACGTCGTGTGGGACTGGAACGGGACGCTGTTCGCCGACCAGCACCTGGTCGTCGACACCCTCAACGTGCTGATGGAGCGCGAGGGGCGGCCCCGCGTCTCGATGGCCCGGTACCGCGAGCTCTACTGCCGGCCGGTCCGCGTCTTCTACGAGCGCCTCTACGAGCGGCCGATCACCGACGACGAGTGGCACGCGCTCGATCACCTCTACCACGACACCTACGCCGACCTCCTCGACCAGGCCGGGCTGGCCGGGGATGCGCTCCACGCCCTGGAGGCGGTCCACGCCGCGGGACGCACGCAGTCGCTGCTGTCCATGTACCGCCACGACGCGCTCCTGCCGCTGGTCGAGCGCTACGAGCTGGCGCAGTGGTTCGTGCGGATCGACGGCCTCCGCGGCCCCGGGGGCGGCCGCAAGGCGAGCTACCTCGAGGCGCACCTCGCCGAGATGATCCACCACGTCGGCGACGACCCCTCCCGGGTGCTGCTGATCGGGGACGCGGTCGACGACGCCCACGCCGCCCAGCACGTCGGGGCGCGGGTCGTGCTCGTCGACGGCGGCTCGCACCCGGTCGAGGAGCTCGAGGCGACCGGCGCCCCGGTCGCCGGGAGCCTGACCGACGCGCTGGCCCTCGCCGGTCTCTGAGCCGCTGACCCTTCCTGCAAGGTTCGTACCGGGATGTTCCCCTCAGAGAGATGTTCCCTCTACGAACCCTTGAGGGACGACCCGGGCCCCGAGGGCGGGGTCGCGCTCCGACGCGGCGGCGCCCTCGAAGACGAGCCCGACCGGGCCGGCGTGCTCGCCCTCGCGGACCATCACCCGGAGCGGGTCGTCGTCCCAGGATGCGGTGAGGAGGTCCCCCCGACGCACGACCTCCGCCCCGAGCGTGCGCCACACCCACGCGGCGCGGTCGAGGTCCGGGTGGCTGAGGAGCGGCCCGACGAGCACGGCCCCGTCGGCGGGCGGCTCGTCGGGGGTGAAGTCGTGCTCCGCGGCCCACTCCGCGTCGCTGTAGGCCGAGCACGCGATCTGCACGATCAGGCCGCCGACCTGCGATGGCCGCAGGAACCCCTCCTGCCAGCCAGGGTCGGACTCGTCGTCGACGTCGACGACGTCGAGCCCGGCCCCCGTGAGGATCGCGATCGCGGCGCGGAGGTCGGGCACCTTGAGCGTCACGTGGTGGACCTGCGCGCCGAACCGGTCGAGGTAGCCCCGGAGGAAGCTCGGCCGCGCCGTCTCGACCTCCGACGGCATCAGGAGCTCGAGCTTGGCGCCGCCGCGGAAGCGTGACTGACGACTGCGGAACCCGCCCGGCTTGTGGTACCAGGCGACCCAGCGACCGCCGAGCTCGTCGCGCCAGCGGGCGTCGGCGACGTCGAAGTCGGGGACGGCGACGGCCACGTGGTCGGGTCGGGCGACGATGCGATCTGCCACGCAGGGTCCTCCGGGAGGGTGGGACACGGCACGGTAGTGCCCCGTCTCCCCGACGTGGGTCGCACGCCGGCGCGGGTCCCGTCATCGCCCCCGCGTCGGGGGGTAGGCTGCGGTCGAACGCGTGTTCGGTAGGTGGTCGGTGGACGCGTCGGGAGGTGGTCGTGCCAGCCGAGGTCGGCGAGCCCATCCTCCACGCGGACATGGATGCCTTCTACGCCTCCGTCGAGCAACGCGACGACCCGGCGCTGCGGGGGCGTCCGGTGGTGGTCGGTGGTCCCGGCACCCGCGGGGTCGTGGCGGCGGCGTCCTACGAGGCGCGACGCTTCGGGGTGCACTCCGCGATGCCGAGCGTGCGCGCCCGCCGGCTGTGCCCCGACCTGGTCTTCGTGTCACCGCGGTTCGACGTCTACCGCGCCGTGTCGTCCCAGGTGATGGAGGCGTTCCGGTCGTTCACGCCGCTGGTCGAGCCGATGTCGCTCGACGAGGCGTTCCTGGACGTGCGGGGGTCGGTGCGGTTGTTCGGCCCGCCGCCGGCGATCGCCGAGCAGGTGCGCCGGCGGGTGCGCGAGGTCACCGACCTGCCGTGCTCGATCGGCGTGGGTCCCAGCAAGTTCATCGCCAAGCTCCTGTCCGGCAAGGCCAAGCCCGACGGGATGCGCCACCTCACCCGTGAGGAGGCGCCGGCGTACCTGCGGCCGCTGCCCGTGTCGGACCTGTGGGGGGCCGGCCCGAAGACGGTCGAGCGGCTCACCGACTACGGCTTCCGGACCATCGGCCAGGTCGCCGACGCCGACCGCCGCACGCTCGCGCGGGTCGTCGGCGAAGCGCTCGGTGGCCAGCTCCACCGGCTCGCGACCGGGCGCGACGACCGCCGGGTCACCACCCACGAGCCGGCCAAGTCGGTCTCGGCGGCCGAGACCTTCGCCGAGGACATCGACGACCCCGACCTCCTGGCGCGCCAGATCCTCCGCCTGGGCGAGAAGGTCGGCCGGCGGCTGCGGGGGAGCGGGCTCGCCGGCCGCACGATCACCCTGACGGTGCGGTTCGCGTCGTTCGAGACCGTCACGCGCTCGGCCACGCTCGATCAGCCGACCGACCGGACCCACGACCTCGTCGCGGTGGCGCAGGACCTCTACGCGGGGCTGCGCCTGGAACGGGCGCGGGTCCGACTGCTGGGCGTCGGCGTGTCCAACCTCACCGCCGGCGACGCGGCCCGCCAGCTCGCGCTCGACGTCGACCAGCGGTGGGAGGACGTCGAGCGGGTGGCCGACCGGGTGGCCGACCGCTTCCAGGGGATCGGGGTGTCCTACGCGTCGCTGCTCGACGAGCGCGAGGACCCGGGCTGGTACTCCGGCGACGACGTGCGGCGCCTGGCGAGCGACGAGGGCGACGAGGCGTGACCGCAGCCGCCCGTCAGCCCGCGACGACCGGGAGGAACCGGACGGTGTTGCGCTGTCGCCGGCGCGAGTCGAGGTGGGCCGACAGCTCCTCGTAGACCACGTCGCCCACCATCGCGCGCAGCTCGTGCTCCATCGAGCGGTACACCGGCGTGGCGCCGACGAAGGCGGTCTCGTCGTCGAGGCAGTACCACCCGAACTCGGCGCCGCCCTCGCCCCAGTGGCCGCGCTCGAACGCGGCGATGGTGTGGACCTCGAGGGTCCCGCCGTCGTTGGCGGTGCGCTCGTCGATCGTGCGGTGCAGCGGCAGCTGCCAGCACACGGTCGGCTTGTGGGTCATGTGGTGCTCGTCGCGCCGCTCGGCGAGGTGGTGCAGCGCGCACCCGATGCCGGCCTCGAACCCGGCCCGGTTCTGGAAGATGCAGGCGTCGCGGTGGATGCGGGTGTGCACCTCGCCCTCGTCGTCCTCGGTCAGCACCCCGCCGGCGAGCGCCTCGGCGTGGAACTGCATCGTGTCGGGGGAGAGCTCCTCGCGGACCAGCCGCTCGAGCTCGGGCCCCTCGTCGTCGTCGTTCAGGTACGCGCCGTGGAGGCAGCACCCGACGACCTCGTCGACCCGGTCGGTGCGCACGCCCTGGCAGCCCGCGCCGTAGATGCAGGTGTAGTTCGACAGCAGGAAGGACACGTCGAAGGTGTAGTGGAGGTGGTCGTCGTCGGGGTCGACGACGGTGACCCACTCACGGTCAAGGAGCACGGTGGACCTCGGCAGAGGGGAGGACGGACGCCCGCTGCGCGGCCGCGGGCGGAGCGTACCCAGGTGCGTAGTCTGGGCGTCCCGCACCCGACACCCGGCCCGACCCCCGAGAGGCAGCACCGTGATCGACGTCGTCAGCTACGAGGTCCGCGACCGCGTCGCGCTCATCACCATCGAGCGTCCCGCCAAGCGCAACGCGATGACCCTCGAGGTCTTCGACCAGCTCGGGGAGCGGGCGCGGCAGGCCGCCGACGATGAGGCGGTCGGGGCCGTGGTCGTCAGCGGCCGCGGCGGGACCTTCTCGTCCGGCATCGACACCAGCGTGTTCGGCGGCCAGGCCGAGGAGGGCATCACCCTCGAGTTCATCGACCGGCTCCAGTCCTCGTTCACCGCGTTCGAGGACCTCGACAAGCCCACCATCGCCGCCATCGAGGGGCACTGCTACGGGGCGGGCTTCCAGCTCGCGCTCGCGTGCCACGTCCGGGCGGTGGCCCCGAGCGCCCGGTTCTCGCTGATGGAGGTCCGGTGGGGCCTCGTCCCCGACCTGGGCGGGACCTACCGGCTGCCGCGGCTCGTGGGTCAGGGGCGCGCCACCGAGCTCGCCCTGTCGGGGCGCGTCTTCCCGTCCGACGCGGCGGTCTTCATGGGCATCGCCGAGATGTCGCTCCGCAAGGAGGACCCCCAGGCCGACGCGCTGCTCCACGCCACCAAGCTCGCCAACGGTCCCTACGCGCGCCGCGAGATCGCGCGGCTGGTCCGCGAGAACACCGGTCGGCCGCGTGCGGAGGCGCTGCGCGCCGAGGCCGAGGCGCAGCAGCGGTGCATCGCCCACCCGGACTTCGCCGAGGCGGTCACGGCCGGGCTCGAAGGGCGTGACCCGAGCTTCACCGGCTGAGGAGGCGCGGCGTGCTCGACCTGACCCCGGACCCCGCGTCGCTCGACCCGATCGAGACCGCGTCCCTCGACGAGCTGCGGGCGCTCCAGCTCGAGCGGCTGCGGTGGTCGCTGCGGCACGCCTACGACCACGTCGAGCACTACCGGCGCGCGTTCGACGCCGCCGAGGTCCACCCGGACGATCTCCACGAGCTCGCCGACCTGGCGCGGTTCCCGACCACGACGAAGCAGGACCTCCGCGACAACTACCCGTTCGGGATGCTGGCGGTCCCACGCGAGCAGGTCGCCCGGGTGCACGCCTCGTCGGGCACCACCGGCAAGCCCACCGTGGTCGCCTACACCGCGGCCGACGTCGAGACCTGGGCCGGGGTGGTGGCCCGGAGCTTGCGGGCCGCCGGCGCCAGGCCCGGCATGACCGTCCACGTCGCCTACGGCTACGGCCTGTTCACCGGCGGGCTCGGGGCGCACTACGGCGCCGAGCAGCTGGGCTGCACGGTCGTCCCTGTCTCCGGCGGGATGACCGAGCGGCAGGTGCAGCTCATCGTCGACTTCGAGCCCGACGTCATCATGGTCACGCCCTCCTACATGCTCGCGATCCTCGACGAGATGCGCGCGCAGGGCGTCGACCCCCGGTCCACCTCCCTGAAGGTCGGGGTCTTCGGCGCCGAGCCCTGGACGCCCGCGATGCGTGCCGAGATCGAGGACGCCGTCGACATGCACGCGGTCGACATCTACGGCCTGTCGGAGGTCATCGGCCCGGGGGTCTCGCAGGAGTGCGTCGAGACCAAGGACGGGCTGCACATCTGGGAGGACCACTTCTACCCGGAGGTGCTCGACCCGGCGACGGGGGAGGTGCTCCCGGACGGCGAGGAGGGCGAGCTCGTGTTCACCTCGCTCACCAAGCAGGCGATGCCGATCGTGCGCTACCGCACCCGCGACCTGACGCGGCTGCTCCCCGGGACCGCCCGCACGATGCGCCGGATGGAGAAGGTCACGGGCCGGTCCGACGACATGATCATCCTGCGGGGCGTGAACCTGTTCCCGACCCAGATCGAGGAGCTGCTCCTCAGCGTCGACGGCCTCGCGCCGCACTTCGAGTGCGTGCTGACGCGACCCCAGCGGCTCGACGTGCTGACCGTGCGGGTCGAGCGGCGGGCCGACGCGCTCACGACCACGGTCGAACGTGTCGACGCCGGCGAGGCGCTCCGCCACCGCGTCCACCAGCAGGTCGGGGTGCACGTCGACGTCGACGTCGTCGAGCCCGAGACGGTGGACCGCTCGACCGGCAAGGCGAAACGCGTCCGCGACCTCCGCCACGGCTGACCCGCCGCGCCGGTCGGTCGGCGTCAGGCGCTGAGCGGCACGGCGACGAGCGGACGGTCGGCGGCCGCGAGCCGGTCGCGCCAGGTGCTCGTCTCGTCGAGCTCGGCCAGGAAGGCGGCGCGGCTGCGGCGGCCCGGCGAGCTCGTGTCGATGGCCGGGACCCCGTCGAAGCAGGCGGCGAAGTAGGCGCGGAGCGCCGTCAGGCCCTCGCTGCGGATCTGCGACGCTCGGGCCTCGGTCACGCCGAGCGAGTCGGCGATGTCGCGCAGGTACTCGTTGCCGAAGTAGTACCGCGTCACGACCTCGCGCTGGGTCGGCGGGAGGTGGCGCACCGCGACCCGGAGCGTCCCGGTCACCTCGCGCTGCTCCAACGCCGCCCACGGCAGGATCGCGTCGTCCTGTTCCTCGAGGAGGTCGGCGAGGGTGGTGTCGTCGCCGTCCGGACCGGCGAGCCGCTGGTCGAGGTGCAGCAGGCTCGCGTTGACCGCGGAGGCACGGACCTCGCGGAGCTGCTCGAGGGTGAGGCCGGCGTGTGCAGCCACGGCCTCGTCGTCGGGCGTTGCGCCGAGCCGCGCCTGCAGCTCCTCGGCGGCCTCGCGGACCTCGCGGATGCTGCGACGGGTCGCCCGCGTCGCCCAGTCACGCGACCGGGTCGAGTCGATGATGGCTCCCCGGATCCGGATCATGGCGTAGCGCGCGAACGGGATGCCCTGGTCGGGGTCGTAGCGGCGCGAGGCGTCCACGAGCCCGTACGCGCCGGCGTTCCACAGCTCCTCACGGTCGACGTGCTGCGGGTAGCGGGTCGCGACCTGGTTGACGGCGTGCTGGACGAGGCCGAGGTTGTCGGTGACGAGCCGGTCGGCGGCGTCGTGGCCGGCCGGCGTCGGCGTGGGGTGCGACATCGTCAGGACCGTCCTTCGGGGAGGACGCTCGGCCGGGGCGGGCCGAGGTGCCCGGTCGGGGCATCCGCCCGGAGGTATCGCCCATACCAGGGGGGATGTAAAGGGCGGTCGGACGTGACGTTGAGAAACCACCCGGATGGCCTAGTCCGATGCGGCCGCCGTCTGGGGCGCGACCTGGACACACGGGACTAGACGCGCCCGGATGAACCGGTTCCACCGATCCGGCGGCGGAGCGGGCCCGCGGACGGCCCCACGTGGGTGGCTCCCGGCGGCGTTGACAGGTCGTGACCGGCGCTAGTCCCCGCCGCCGGGCGGGTCGCCACCGTCGGTGCCGTCCGCGCCGGCGTCGTCCGCGGTCGGGGCCTCCGCCGGGTGCCCGTCGCCGGCGCGGGCCGCGCCATCGCCGCCGAGGAACTCGACCAGTGAGGCCGACAGCGTGCCGCCGTGCAGGGTTCCCAGCGTGGCCTCGTAGGCGAGCTGCTGCAGCCGCAGCTCGACCTCCTCGTCGCCGACGGCGTCGGGGTCGCTCGACTCGGGCCGGCCGGTGTCGCTCACCGCCGCAGGGCCTCGCCCCCGTCGCGATGCGCCGGACCGGCGACCGCCGCGGCGCCGACGACCGTCGCGAGCCGCTCCTGCACGCGGTCGAGCGAGGCGGAGGCGAGCCGCTCGTTCTCCGCGGCGGTCGTGGCGATCGCGGAGGCGAGCGTCGTGAACCGGTCGCGGTGGTCGGCGAACATCGTCGCCCAGGGTCCGGCGCGTCGTCGGCGAGCGCCGCCAGGGTGACCGCGGTCGGCTCCTCCGCGCGGACCGCGGCGACCGCCGCGACCGCCTCGGCACGCCGCCGCCCGGCGTGGTCGAGCCGCTGGACGACCAGCTCGAGCTCGTCGAGGGACGGGGCGACGAACTGGGGCAGCGGCTCGGCCCGAGCATCAGCCGCGCGACGGTGAGCTTGTAGAGGAGGTGCTCCAACGCGTCGCGCTCCGCCCAGACCGCGTCGGCCAGCGCGGCGAGGAGATCGTCGATCGCGGGTGCCATGCCGGGATCGTCGGCGACCGGGCGCGCCGGTTAAGACCTGATCCGTCCGGCGCGCCGCGGACGCGCGCTACACGATCGACGGGTGCGGCCGGCGGAGACGGGCCCGCACCGGCTCAACCGGACGGGCCCCGGCGCCGAAACCCGGTCGTATACTCGACCGTCGGAGCCACGCAGAGCGGGAGCGCCGGATGCCGCTGTCGGAGCACGAGGAACGGATCCTCGCCGAGATCGAGCGCCGCCTGTCCGAGGACGACCCGCGCTTCGTGCAGCGGGCCCGTCGCGCCGAGCGGGCGTCGCCACCAGGTGCTGCGGACCCGGGTGGCCGCCGTCGGCTTCGTGGTCGGCCTGGTGTCGCTGCTCGGCATCACGTTCCACATCGTGCTCGGCTTCGCCGGCTTCGCGCTCGATGTTCGCCTCGGTGGTGCTCGCGGCGAGCGCGGTCCGTGGTGACGACCGGTCCTCCGCCCTCGCGGCGCGGCTCAAGCAGGTCTTCGGCGGCCACGACCACGCCCGCTGACGCGACCGCTGCGACGCGCTAGCCGTCGCCGCGGACGCGGTCGGCGAGCTCGCGGGACGCCGACACGGCCGTCTCCACCGGCACCCGCACGGGGGCGAGGAGCCGCTCGCGCCGCCCGACCGAGTCCCGCAGGCTGTCGCTCAGCCGGCCGGCGAGCTCCTCGGCCTCCACGCCGGCGTCGTCGTCGAGGTCGCCCCCGAAGGCGGCCGCCTGCGCCAGCTCGGCGAAGCGGCGCGCGACCTCCTCGTCGGCGCGGCCCTCGGCCGCCCAGCGGGCCGCGAGGTCCGCGGCGGTCTCGGCGCGCTGGCGGCCCACGCCGTAGCTGCGGGCCACCGTGTGCAGCCGGCGCTGCGCGGCCAGCACCCGCGCCGGACCCTCCAGCTCGGGGTGGTGGGCGCGCCGGCGACGCGACCGGCGAACACCAGCCCCCCCGCCGTCGACGCGAGCAGCAGGGCGGCGACCAGGATCCACGGTCCCCGGCTCCCGCCGTCACCGATGCGCGTCGCCGACTCGCCTCGGTCGAGCGCGTTCGGGAGGTCCTCGGGGGCCTGGGTCGGGACGTCGGGGACGGGCGCGTCCTCCTCCAGGCCGGAGAGGCGGTCGCGGAACGCCTGCAGCTCGCGCTCACGCTCGGTCTGCAGGGGGTCGAGGTCAGCGGGCGTCGGCTGCATGGTCGCCCCGTCGCTGCGCGGCGTCGGCTCGAACTTGATCCAGCCGTAGCCGGGGAAGAGCACCTCCACCCAGGCGTGTGCGTCGGCGGTCGACACCGTGTAGGTGTTGACGGTGCGTCCGGACGCCGGGTCGGCCGGGATCGTGAGGTCGCCGGGCAGGAACCCGACCGCCACCCTGGCGGGGATCCCGGTCGCGCGGAGCATCACCGCCATCGCCGTGGCGAAGTACTCGCAGTAGCCGGTCTGGGTGTCGAACACGAACTGTTCCAGCGCCCCCGAGCCGCGCAGCACGTCGACATCGGTGGAGTAGACGAAGGTGCTGTCCGCGCCGGCGAACCAGTCTTGGAGCGCGAACGCCCGGTCGATCGCGGTCGTCGCGCCGGCCTGCGCGTAGACCTCCTGGGCCTGCTGGGCGAGTCGCTCGTAGGGGTCGGGGAGCTGCAGGGAGGCCGCGACGGTCCGCGGGTCGATCGCGACCGCCCGTAGCTGGTCGATGCTGGGCGTGGGGATGGCCGAGCGCACGCGGTACTCGAGGCCCTCCGTGACGCCGACCCGGAGGTCGCCGCCGACCTGCACCTCGGCGAGGTCGCCGGTGGCGACGAACCCGCCGACGGTGGAGTAGATCATCTCGCCACGGTCCGGCCCCAGCACCTGGATCGGCTGGTAGGGGACCGGGACGTAGATGTTGGCGAGGTCGAGCACGCGGACGTTGACGAACACCTCGCTCTGCTCGGCGATGGGGACCTCCGGCGGCAACGGGTCGTCGGCGCGGAAGATCTGCGATGCCTCGGGCCGGAAGCTGTCGGCCCCGGGCGGACCGAGCCGCCAGGTGTTGTTGTCGAAGGTGTCCAGCGCCGCGAGCCGCAGGTAGGTGCGGCGGTCGGCCTCGACCTCGAGCACGGGCCGGTCGGTCGGCAGCTTCAGCCGGTCGCCCACGTCGACGATCGGCTGGTACCCGCGCGGGTCGTTGCCCCCGGCGAGGTCGAGCCACGGCTCGGACTGGTAGCCGGGGAGCACCGCGGGGGCGAGGGCGGCGAGCACCAGCGCCAGCGCCCCGACCGCGAGCCCGGCCCCCGAGGCACGCGGGCCCTCACGGTCGTGGGCGAAGCCGCTCACGTCGGCGTCGTTGTCGAGCAGCAGCACCAGCCCGGCGCCGGCGAGGAACGGCAGCGCCTGGGGCCACGTCCGGCCGGGCGGCAGCGGGACCGCGAGCGGGACGACCCACAGCACGGCCGGCGGCAGCAGCGCGAGCCCGGGGTGACGCCAGCGGACCAGCAGTTCGTGGGTGACGTGGGTGACCACCCAGGCAGCGGTCGTGATGATCAGCATCAGCCCCGCGAGGGGGGCGGTGGGCGCCGGCTGGTCGCGGAACTGGACCAGACCCTCGCGCAGGAGGTCGGCCGCCTGGGTCCACTGCTCCGGGCCCGGGATCAGCGGGCCCGGGGGGAGGTGCAGCACGTAGGTGAACACGACCAGGCCGGCGAGGCTCCCGACCGCCGTCGCGATGGTGCCGAGTCCGATCCGGCGGGCACCGGCGGCGACCGCCAGGGCGATGAGGACGGCGGCGGCGGTCGAGGCGCGCCACGACCCGTCGGTGAACACGCGCGTCAGCGACGCCAGCGCACCGGCGACGACCGCAAGGGTGGCGCCGGCGAGGGCGACGTCGCGCTTCACCGCACACCTCCGGCGGTGAGGGAGCCCCGTGGGTTCTGGAACGCCAGGTGGCGCCAGCGCTCGTCGAGGCGGTCGCCCGCGGCGACGAGCGAGACCCGCCAGCCGGCGGCCTGGAGCGCGGAGACCACCGCGATCGTCTCGGGCGTCGTCCGCCGGCGACCGGCGAAGGTCTCGGCGTCGACGAGCAGCGCGAGCCGGGTGTTGAACGCGCGGCCGGCGCGGACCATCTTGCGCAGGCTCACCGGGTCCGGCACCGCCACGACGGTGATCAGGAGCCCGTCACCGGCCGCACCCTGGGCGAGCTGCTGCCACAGGCCGTCGAGCTCGATCCGGCGGTCGGGGGTCGCGACCGCGAGCTGCTCCAGCGTCAGCTCCCAGGGCAGCGCCCGCGCCGGCGCCGTGAGCGGACCGGTCAAGAGACGCGTGCTGAACCCGCGCTCGGAGACGTGGTAGGTCACGCTCGCCGCGGCCGAGACCGCCGCCTCGAAGGACGCGTGCGGACCGCTGCCACGGTGGGCCGAAGCGCGGGTGTCGAGGACGATGGTGGCCGCCGGCGTCGACCGCGACTCGTCCTGACGCACCATGATCTTCCCGCGGTGGGCGGTGGAGCGCCAGTGGACCTTCCGGAGGTCGTCGCCCCGGACGTACTCGCGCACGTTGGCGAGCTCGTCGCCGCTCGCCAGCGGACGCGGGCGACCCTCGCCGCCGGAGCCCAGCGTGCCGCCGAGCGGGACGTCCGCGGGCAACCGCCACACCGGCGGGTAGACGATCACGTCGTCGGTCGCGCCGAAGCGGTGGCCCCGCGCCGCGAGCCCGAACGGGTCGCGGAGTCGGACCGTCAGCGGGCCGATCGGGAAGCGACCGCGGTGGCGACCGTGCAACCGGTAGCGCGCCGTCACCACGGTCCCGGGCGACAGGGGCGAGAGCACGAAGCGGCCGCCGTCCGCGATCGCCGGCGTGACCGTGTCCTCCACCTGGAGGATCGCGGTCGGGAGCCGACCGGCGTTGCGGAGCCGGATCTCGACCGCGCCCTCGGCGTCGTGGAACAGCCGTGGCGGGTGGACCGTGCGACGCGCCGTCAGCTGGGCCGAGGAGACCAGCGTGTAGACCACGGCGAGGCCGGTCAGCACCAGCGTGGCGACCGCCGCCATGGCGAGCTCCGGCACGCCGAAGACGCGCGAGATGACCCAGGCGACGACGCCCGTGACCACGAGCATCCGGCCCCGGTCGGTCAGCACCGCGTCCTCACTCGGTGGGTGCGGGGACGCCGTCGACCACGTCGAGGACGACCTCGCGACCGTCGCGTCCCCCGAGCTGTGCTTCCGGCCGGAGGATGAGGCGGTGCGGCAGCACGTGGGGCGCGAGCGCCTTCACGTCGTCGGGCAGGACGAAGTCGCGGCCGGCGAGCGCGGCGTAGGCCCGGGCGGCCTTCAACATCGCGAGGCTGGCCCGCGGGGACGCGCCGAGCTCGACGTCCTCGTGCTCGCGGGTGGCGCGGCACAGGGCGACGATGTAGCGCTCGACCGACTCGGCGACGTGGACGTCCCGGACCGCCTCGATCATCGACGCGACCGTGGCCGCGTCGGTCACCGCGCCGAGCTGGGCCAGCCGGTCGCCGTGGCCGTGCGTGCGCAGGATCGCGAGCTCCGCGTCGACGTGCGGGTAGCCGATGGACAGCCGCATGAGGAAGCGGTCGCGCTGCGCCTCCGGCAGCGGGTAGGTGCCCTCCAGCTCGATCGGGTTCTGGGTGGCCATCACCATGAACGGCGGCGCGAGCTCGTGCGTGATGCCGTCGATGGTGACCGTGCGCTCCTCCATGCACTCGAGGAGGGCGGACTGGGTCTTGGGGCCGGCGCGGTTGATCTCGTCACCGAGGACGAGGTTGGAGAACACCGGGCCGGGCTTGAACTCGAACTCGCCGGTGTCGGGGGAGTAGACCGTGACGCCGGTCACGTCCGACGGCAGCAGGTCCGGCGTGAACTGCACCCGTCGGACCGAGCAGTCGATCGACCGGGCGAGCGCCTTGGCGAGCAGGGTCTTGCCGACGCCCGGCACGTCCTCGATCAGGAGGTGGCCCTCGGCCAGGAGCGCCACCAGGGCGAGCCGCACCACCTCGGGCTTGCCCTCGACCACGGCGCGGACGTTGGCGTCGATCGCCTCGAGCGTGGCGGAGACCGCCGTCAGGTCCGGCCGCGGCCGCTGCCGGGTGCTGCCAGAAGTCGTGATGGCCACGTGTCCCGTCCGTCCCCTCGTCGACCGCCGAGCTCGGTGATCCCCCGCCGGCGCGTCCCGCGATCGTAGCGACCGCCTGTCGGCCTACGGCCGGGTTGGACGTGCGCGGTGCCGGCGCGGTTGCATCCTCCGTGGGCCGTGTGCGCAGCGCACATCCCACGCCGGTGGTCCGGCGCCGGCGCGGCCCCGGATGGGGCGGGACGGCTCGTGCGTGGTGCTCAGCCCAGGCGCGAGGCGAAGCCGCCCATGTGCTGGCTCGCGGCCTCCTCGTCGGGCATGACGAGGGTCTTGGCGTCCTCGTCGGACCACGGCGAGGGCTCGCCGATGCGCTGGAACAGGTCGTCGGCGCAGTCACGGCAGGTCACCCAGCGCTTGGTCACCTCGACGTCGACCCCGTTCTCGTCGGTCGCCTCGGTGCTGAACACCACCCGCGAGCCGCCCAGCGTCTCCCCGCACCCATCGCACTCGAACGTCACCGCACGCTCCCTCTGTCGTCCACCCAGGACCCGCTCTCGATCCCGACGTCGGCGTCAAGATACCCCAGTGCGCTACGGTCGGGTGGGGACACGCGGACGCGGCGAGGAGGGGGCGAGCGTGGCGGACACGACCACCACCCCCCGCACGGCACGTGGGGCGAGGACCGCGGCCAAGCTGCGCGACGCCGCCCGCACGGTGTTCGCCGACCTCGGCTTCGCCGCTGCCCGGGTCGAGGACGTGGTGGCGACCGCCGGCGTCAGCCACGGGACCTTCTACACCTACTACGAGAACAAGAGCGCCGTCCTCGACGCGCTGCTCGACGAGACCGCGACGGCGCTCCTCGAGGTCACCCAGGACCCGTGGGACGGCGAGGACGTCGAGGCGACCGTCGAGGACGTCATCGGCCGGTTCGTCACGATCATCCTCCGCGACGCCGACGTGATCGGGACCTGGCTCGAGGCCAGCGCGCACGAGACCCACTTCCGGGACCGTCTGCGCCAGGTCCGCGAGGGCGCCGCCCAGCAGGTCGCCGGCCACATCGCCCCGCTGGCCCGGTCCGGGCACGACCCGCAGGTCATCGCCGGCGCGCTCGTCGCGATGGTCGAGGGCTACGCGACGGGGGGCCTGTTGTCCTCCGACCCCGCCGGCCGCGAGCGCGCCGTCCACACCATGGCGCGGCTGTGGGTCGGCGGCCTCCAGCGCATCGCCACCGACGGCTGACCAACGCCGGCGACCACCTCCTGCGATCGGGTGCGCCGGCGACCATCCTGGTCCACCCGGAGATCGGGTGCGCCGGCGACCATCCTGGTCCACCCGGAGATCGGGTGCGCCGGCGACCATCTCCCGCGATCGGGTGCACGGCGGACCGTAGGCGGGTCGATCGGGCACCCGATCCGACGTCGAGGTCGTTCGCGCACCCGATCCGCGGGCGCGCCGGGTGGTCGTGCGCGCACCCGATCCGAGGTGGAGGGTGTCAGACGCGGTGGCAGACCTGCCGGCAGTCGTGCGCCGCCACGAGCGGCGGGCGTTCCGGGTCCACCCGGGCCCGGGCGTCGGCGAGCTCCTCGAGGATCCCGCCGAGGTCGTCACGCAGACGCCGGCGCGTCACCCACGTGATGCCGACGCCGGCGCGGAGGATCGCACCCCAGCGCACGCGGTCGGTCTCGAAGGTGCGCCGGTCCATGTGCGCACCCATGCCGTCGCACTCGATCGTGTGGAACAGGTCCGGCAACGCCACGTCGAGGTGGACGACGTAGCGGTCAGGACAGGCGAGTGGGAACGGGTACGCGTACGGGACGAGCCCGTGCCGGCGGGCGGTCTGGCGCACGTCGAGCTCGAGGCCGGAGTCCACCTGGTCGCGGACCAGCTCGGCGACCACGCGGTCGAGGACCGGCCGCCCGGAGACGCCACGTGACCGCTCGAGGAGGTCGATGACGTCGCCCATCGTCGTCACCCGTCGTTGGATGCCGTCGATCAGGAGGTCCCGGACCCGGACCGGGGAGGCCCCGATCGCGCTGAGGAACAGCGCGGTGCGCGCGAGGCTCGTGCACCTCACGCCGGCGACCTCGATGGTGTCGCGGACCGCGATGCTCCGGCTGCGGTGGACCTCGACGCCGGCGAGCTGCGGCCGCGTCCGGCGGTCGTGGGGGAGGAGCAACGCGGGCCGCGCCGGCGCCTCCGCGAGCCCCATCAGGGCGGCCGCGCTCCAGCCGGTGACGACCACGCGGCCGCCGACGGCCCGCGCCGCCGCCACGGTGCGGATCGGTCGCGACGGAGCCACGCCGTGGAGGAGCCACGCCCGCGGGTACAGCTCGGCGAGCGCGTCGACCGTCGCGCGGCGGCGCACGGCGCGGGTGGAGATCCCGAACGGGATGCCGTCGGCGGCGACGAGCACGCCGGCGTGCTCGTCGCGGACGTGGGTGAACAGCTCAGGCCAGGGCAACATGCGGCGGAGCGTCGTCGTGGGGGAGGTCCGGCGCCAGCGCGACCTCCCGACACCTGTGGAGAACCGTCGAGCGTCGCGCCGCTGCCGTCTGCGCCCGCCCAGCACAGCCCCGGAAGATCGGGTGCAGGAGTGACCACATCGGCGTTCCGGGTGCGCCGGTGACCGCGTCGTGGTCGCCCGCGCACCCGATCGCTGCGGATGGCCGTCTGCGCACCCGATCGCTGCGGATGGCCGTCTGCGCACCCGATCGCTGCGGATGGCCGTCTGCGCACCCGATCGCTGGGGATGGCCGTCTGCGCACCCGATCCGCGGGGTCCGCCCCGCGCCGGCTCCGCCACTCGGCACCACCCGCGCCGGCGGGGGCCCCGGGCTGCACCACTTCGCACCACGGTCGGCGGCGGTTCGGCGGCGGGAACCCCGGTATGTCCGCTTCAGTGGACGGATCGCCGGCGCAGCGGTGGGGGAGCGGAGGTGTGACACCTCGTCACCTTCCGTAGTTACACGCGTGTAACTGTCCGTTCCTTGGCGTTCTGAGGCCCACATCGTTGACGGTGGAGGGGATGGGGCGTATGGTGGGCCGAAGTGGAGGGCTCTCCCATCCGAGGGAGACGGAGCGGTCGGCAGGCCGCGCACCACGCCAACCGGAAGAGACGGGACGAGGTCGTGTTCCTCGGAGAGCACCAGCACACGCTGGACGCGAAGGGGCGCGTGATCCTGCCTGCGCGCTTCCGGAGCGGCTGTCCTCCGGTCTCGTGTTCGCCCCGTCCCAGGACCGCTGCATCGACGTCTACCCGCTGACCGCGTTCGAGCGCCGCGTCGAGCAGCTGCGCTCGGTGCCCCGCGAGGACCAGCGCGCCCGGGCCTACCTGCGCTTCTTCCACGCCGGCGCGCACGAGGAGAAGCCGGACGGGCAGGGGCGCGTGACCATCCCGCCCCGGCTGCGCGAGTACGCGGGGCTCGACAAGGACCTCGTGATCAACGGCGCGGACGAGAAGGTGGAGATCTGGGATCGCGCCACCTGGGAGGACTACCGCCGCCAGCACGAGGACCAGTTCGTCAACCTCGACGGCCCGTTCGCGTTCCCCCAGTAGGAGGCCCAGCCGTGCACACCATCACCGACCTGCTCGCCACGATCGACCGCCTCCCCGCGGCCGAGCGGGCCGGCGCCGTCGACCGAGCTCGAGCACATCCTCGAGCTGCGCGAGGGTCCGCGCGAGGTCGCGTTGGGGCTCCTCGCTCTCGACCTCGCACCGGTCGCACCCGCTGCCGGCGATGCACGCGACACCACCCGCGCCGTCCGTGAGCTCGTGGCCGCCGGATGATGACCACCGTGAGCGAGCCGCACGTCCCGGTCCTGAAGGACCGGATCGTCGGCCTGCTCGCGGACGCGCCCGACGGCGTCTACCTCGACGCGCACGCTCGGCGCCGCCGGCCACGCCCACGCGGTCCTGCACCGCGCGGAACGACCGCTACGGCCACGCCCACCTCATCGGGATCGACCGCGATCCCTCCGCACACGCTCCTCGCCGCCGACCGCCTGTCGGACCTCCGGCGGCGTCCGTGACCACCGACCTCGTGGAGGCCCGCTTCGATGCTGTCCCTGCCGTTCTTGACGACCTGGGCGTCGATCACGTCGCCGCGGTCCTGCTGGACCTGGGCATCTCGTCGATGCACGTCGATCGCGCCGAGCGCGGCTTCAGCTACCGCCAGGATGGTCCGCTCGACATGCGGATGGGCCCGGACGCCCCGCGCACCGCTGCCGACGTCGTCAACACCTACGACCGAGGGCGAGCTCGCCCGCGTGCTGCGCGACCTACGGCGAGGAGAAGTTCGCCGACCGCATCGCCCGCGCCGTCGTCGCCGCCGGCACCGAGCAGCCCTTCACGACCACCGTCGACCTCGCCGAGGTCGTCCGCGACGCGATCCCGCACGCGACCCGCCGGACCGGCGGCCACCCGGCGACGCGCACCTTCCAGGCGCTGCGGATCGAGGTCAACGGCGAGCTCGAGGCCCTCGAGGGCCCTGCTCCCCGCCCTGATCGAGCGCCTCGCGCCGGACGGCGTCCTCGCCGTCCTCGCCTACCACAGCCTGGAGGACCGCATCGTCAAGCGGGCCTTCGCCGACGCGGCCAGCGGGTGCATCTGCCCACCGGGATCTTCCGGTGTGCGCCTGTGGCCGCGTCCCCCTCGTCGAGCACGTCGTGCGGCGCCCCGAGCGTCCCGACGAGCACGAAGTCGCCACCAACCCCCGTGCCTCGGCCGCCCGCCTCCGGGTCGTGCGCCGTGTCGAGGCCGACCCGAGGAGCACCCGTTGAGCGCCGCCACCGCACCCCTCCGGCGGTCCGGTCACCCGCGCGCCCGGCACGTCACGCCGGCGCCGACCTGCGGGTGGTCGCCGAGCCACGCAAGCGCCACACGCTGCGCTACGTCCTCCTCTCGATGGCGCTGACGGGCGCGACCGTGTTCGGGACGGTGAGCCTGAACGCCCTGGCCGCCGGCGACGCGGTCGCGGCGCGCCAGCTCGAGCAGCGCGTGGTCGCGGCGGAGCGCACCTACGCCACCCTCGTCGCCGACGTCGCCCGGCTCGAGGACCCGGCCCGGATCCGGACCGCCGCGCTCGAGCTCGGCATGGTCCCCGCCGGTTCCGTCAGGTTCCTGCCCGTGGACCGTACGCTCCCGGCCGACGGGGTCCAGCCGGACCTGGTCGCCCAGGCGGACGAGACGACCGACCCGCTGAAGTCGGTGCTGTCGGTGGAGCGGTAGATGACGACGGGGAACTCGGGACGGCCGCCGCGCGGTGGCCGTCGCATCGCCCGACGTGCGAGCTTCCCCCGGGACCCCGCCTCCCGCCGCATCGGCGGGATGGTGCTGCTGCTCAGCCTGGCGTTCGGCCTCACGGCCTACCGCCTCGTCGACCTCCAGGTCGTCAGCGCCGAGACGTTCGCGCGGCAGGGGCGAGCAGCAGCGTGCCCGCGCCATCGACCTCCCGGCCCGCCGCGGCCGGCTCTACGACCGCGAGGGTGACGTGCTGGCCACGTCGGTCGAGTCGGCGACGATCTACGCCGACCCGCGGGCGTACCGGCCGACCGAGACCCCCGACGGGCTCCAGAAGCCTCCGGCGGCCCGTGCCGCCGACGTCGCCGCCCAGCTGGCGCCGCTGGTGGGGCGGGACCCGGCCGAGCTCACCGCCGCTCTCGAGCGTGACGCCCACTTCGTCTACGTCGCCCGTCAGCTCGACTGGGAGCTCGGCGAGCGCATCATGGCGCTGGAGCTGCCCGGCATCGGCCGGCTCTCCGAGCCCGACCGGGTCTACCCGGCAGGGGCGCTCGCGGGCCAGATCCTCGGGTTCACGGGCATCGACGGGGAGGGTCTCGTACGGCCTCGAGCAGCAGCACGACGACCTCCTGAACGGCAGCCGCGGGCGAGCTCGTGATGGAGGGCGCACCGGGCGGGCTCGCGATCGCGTCGGGGGTACGCGAGCTGTCGCCACCGGTCCCCGGCACCGACCTCGTGCTGACGATCGACCGCGAGATCCAGTCCGCCGCCGAGGCGCGCCGCGACCCGCGCGCTGGAGGAGTTCAGCGCCGCGGGCGCCAGCATCGTCGTGCTCGAGGTCGGCTCCGGCGACGTCCTCGCGATGGCGAGCGAGCCCGGCTTCGACCCCAACGACATCAGCGGCAGCGACCAGGCGAACTGGCGCAACCGCGCCGTCACCGACGTGTTCGAGCCCGGCTCGGTCCAGAAGGCCATCACGGCCGCCGCCGCCATCGAGGAGGGGGTCGTGTCGCCCACGACCCCGATGGTCGTCGACGACCACATCAAGGTCGGCCCAAGGTGTTCTCCGACTCCCACGACCACGAGCCCGAGCACATCACCTTCGCCGAGGTCATCGAGACGCTCCTCGAACGTGGGCACGATCATGGTCGCGCAGGAGCTCGGCGCCGAGCGGCTGGCCGAGCTACCTCGACCGGTTCGGCTACGGCCAGCGCCCCGGCGTCGGCTTCCCGGGTGAGTCGCGCGGGATCGTCATGCCGGTCGACCAGTGGTGGTCGACCTCGCTGCCGACCATCGCCATCGGGCAGGGGGTGGCCGTGACGCTGCTCCAGGCCGCCAACGCCTACGCCACCATCGCCAACGACGGCGTCGCGACCCAGCCGCGGGTGCTGCGTGGGACGGTCGGGGAGGACGGGGCGCTGACCCCCGCCCCGGCGGCGGAGCAGCACCGCGTCATCAGCACCGAGACCGCCCGCCAGGTCCGCGCGATGTTGGCCCGGGTCGTCGCGGGGGAGCGGGGCACGGGCAAGGCGGCACAGGTCGCCGGCTACGACGTGGCCGGCAAGACCGGAACGGCCCGCAAGCCGAGCCCCGACGCGCGCGGCTACTCGGGGAAGTACGTCGCCTCGTTCGTCGGCTTCGCCCCCGTGGAGGACCCGCGGATCGTGGTCGCGGTGATGGTCGACGAGCCGTACCCGATCTGGGGTGGGGTGGTGGCGGCACCGCTGTTCTCCGAGGTGATGGAGTTCGCGCTGATGCACCGCCGCGTGGCGCCGACCGCGCCGAACGCGCCGCTGGCCGACGCGCTCGACGAGGCGGCCCGCCAGGCGGCCGTCGCGGCCGCCAAGGCGGAGGGTCCCGCGACCGCCCCGGACGACCCCGGCTCGCCGCCCGTCGGTGCGGCTGTCGGGGGCGACGGGGAGCCGGTCGCCGGCGGGGGGTAGCGGGTCCGTCGCGGTCCGCTCCCCGTCCGTCCGACCGACAGCGCCTGCGCGGTCGTCACCGTGGGCACCGTTACGCTTCGCCGCGTCTCCGGCGGGCTCCGTCGGCAGCGCCGCCCGCCCGCGGCGACCGCGTCGGCACCCCCCACAGACGCGCCTCACGACACCAGCCACCACCGACCGGGAACCACGTGAGCTCGACCTCCCACGCCCTCGCCGCGGCGCTGCCCGACGCGCAGCTCCGGGGTGACGACGTGGACCTCGTCGACGCGACCCACGACAGCCGGCAGGTCGGACCCGGCTGGCTGTTCTGCGCCGTCCCGGGGGCCAACACCGACGGCCACGACCACGCCGCCGGCGCCGTCGCCGACGGGGCAGCCGCCCTGCTGGTCGAGCGCTGGCTCGACCTCGACGTCCCGCAGGTCCGCGTGCCCTCGGTCCGCGGGCGCGATGGGCCCCGCCGCCGCCGCGATCCACGGCCACCCCGTCCGACGCGCTGACGGTGGTCGGCATCACCGGCACCAACGGCAAGACCACCACGACCTACCTGCTCGAGACGGCCGTTCGGCGCGGCCGGCTGGGGGACCGGCACGATCGGCACGGTCGAGACCCGCATCCACGGCGAGGCGCAGCCGGGCGTGCGCACGACCCCCGAGGGGCCCGACCTCCAGCGGCTGTTCGCGACCATGCGCGACCGCGGCGTGGACGCGGTCGCGATGGAGGTGTCCTCGCACGGCCTGGACATGCACCGCGTCGACGGCACCCGGTTCGCGGTGGCCGTGTTCACCAACCTCGTCGCAGGACCACCTCGACTTCCACGGGACGATGGAGGCCTACTTCGCCGCCAAGGCGCGGCTGTTCACCCGCGGAGCTGTCCGAGCCGCGGCGTCGTCTGCGTCGACGACGACGTGGGGCCGCCGCCTCGTCGAGCGCGCGCGGTCCCGGTCACGACCTACGGCACCGACGCAGCGACGCCGACCACCGCATCGTCGAGGTCGCGAGCGACCTCGCCGGGTCCACCGCGACCGTCGTGGGGCCCGACGGCGAGGCGACCGGTCCGCACCCGGCTCGTCGGGGACTACAACGTCACCAACGCGGTCGGCGCCTACCTCGCTGCCGTGGCGGTCGGCGTGCCGCCGGAGGCTGCCGCACGCGGGGGTCGCCGCCTGTCGCCGGCGTGCCCGGACGCCTCGAGCGGGTCGACCGTCGGCCAGCCGTTCGCGGTGCTGGTCGACTACGCCCACACCCCCGACGCGCTCGAGCACGTGGTCGCGGCGACCGCGTCCGCTGGTCGCCGCCGACGGACGGCTGCACCTCGTCGTCGGCTGCGGTGGGGACCGCGACCGCGGCAAGCGCCCGCTGATGGGGGCGGTCGCGGCCCGGCCGCCGACCGTGCGGTGCTCACCTCCGACAACCCGCGCTCGCGAGGACCCGCAGGCGATCCTCGACGCGATCGCCGCCGGCGCCCACGACGCCGTCGCCGACGGGGCGCCCGCCGAGGTCCTGGTCGAGCTCGACCGCCGGCGCGCCATCGAGCGACACGATCGCTGCGGCGCGGGCCGGCGACGTCGTGGTCATCGCGGGCAAGGGCCACGAGACCGGCCAGACGTTCGCCGACCGCGACGGTCCCCTTCGACGACCGGCGTCGTCGCCGCCGAGGCGCTGCGGGCTGCCGGCTACGAGGGCACCACCGTGCGGGTCCCGTCGTGATCGCCGTCACCCTCGCCGACATCGCCGCCGCCACCGGCGGGACCGTCACCGCCGGCGACCCGGGCACGCGTGGTCGACGGCGGTCACGACCGACTCGCGCGAGGTCCCGACCGACGCCGACGTGCTGTTCGTGGCCATCCGGGGCGAGCACGCCGACGGGCACGACCACCTCGCCGGCGCGGTCGGCAACGGTGCGGTCGCCGTCATGAGCGAGCGCGACGAGGCCGTCGGCGACGCGGCCGTGGTCACCGTGGCCGACACCTGGGAGGCCATCGCCGCGCTCGGGCGGGCTCGTCCGCGACCGCGTCGACCCGTTCGTCGTGGGGATCACGGGCTCGGTCGGCAAGACCACGACGAAGGACCTGACGGCCGCCGCGCTCGGCGCCGCCCGCCGGACGGTCGCCGCGCAGGGCTCCTACAACAACGAGCTCGGCGTCCCGCTGACCCTCCTGGGGCTGTCCGACGGCAGCGAGGCGCTGGTGGTCGAGATCGGTGCCCGCGGGGTCGGCCACGTCGCCCCGCTCGCGGCGGTCGCCCGGCCCGACGTCTCCATCGTGACGGCCGTCGCCGGCGTCCACCTCGAGCTGTTCGGCAACATCGAGAACATCGCCGTCGCCAAGGGCGAGCTGGTCGAGGCGCTCGACCGCCGACGGCACCGCGGTCCTGAACGCCGACGACGACCGCGTCGCCGCGATGGCCGACCGCACCGCGGGGCAGGTGCTGCGCTACGGGGTCGCCGGCGTGACCCGGGCCGACGGGACCCCGCTCGACCTCGAGGCCAGCGAGGTCCACCTCGACCGGCTCGCCCGGGCGTCGTTCACCGCCCGCACGCCCTGGGGGACGGTGCCGGTGACGCTCCCGGTGGCCGGCCGCCACCACGTCTCGAACGCGCTCGCCGCGCTGGCCGCGGCCGGCGTGGCGGGCGTCCCCGTGCGCCGACGCCGCCGCCGCCCTGGCGCAGGCGCGGATCAGCGCGTGGCGGGGCGAGGTCGTCGAGGCCGGCGGGCTGGTCGTGCTGAACGACGCCTACAACGCCAACCCGACCTCGATGGCCGCGGCGCTGGACATGCTGGTGGCGGTCGAGCGCACCGGCCGCACCGCCGCCGTGCTCGGCGTCATGGCCGAGATCGGCGACGAGCACGAGGCCGAGCACGAGTCGCTCGGCCGGCTCGCGGTCGACCACGACGTCGACCTGCTCGTCGTCGTCGGGCGCCGACGCCGCCGGCATCGCGCGGGGCGCGGCGGCCGCCGGCCTCGCGCCGACCGGCGCGTGGAGGTCGCCGACGCCGACGCCGCGCTGACGGTGGTGCGGGACTGGGCGCGCGACGGTGACGTCGTGCTCGTCAAGGCCAGCCGCGTCGGTGGGCTGGAGGCCGTGGCCGACGGGCTCACGCGCGGCACCGACGGCGAGGAGGCCGACTCGTGATCGCCATCCTCGTCGCGGGCACCATCGCGATGCTGCTGTCGCTGCACGGGCACGCCGCTCGTCATCCGCTACTTCAGCGACACGGCTTCGGGCAGCCGATCCGCGAGGAGGGGCCCGAGTCGCACCACACCAAGGCGGGCACGCCCGACGATGGGCGGCACCGCGATCGTCGGTGCGGCCGTGATCGGCTACCTCGCCGCCCACCTCGGCTCGCTCGAGTTCACGGTGCGCGGGATCCTGGTCGTCGTCGGTGTTCGTCGGGCATGGCCATCGTCGGGCTTCGCCGACGACTTCATCAAGCTGCGGATGCAGCGCAACCTGGGGCTCAACAAGACCGCCAAGTTCGTCGGACAGGGCGCTCATCGCCGGCGCGCTGGCGTTCCTCGGACCGACCTTCGCCGGCATCCCCCAGAACATCTCCGTCGTCGGCGACATCGCCATCAGCCTCCCCGCCGCCGCGTTCTTCGTGTGGGTGTTCCTGCTGCTCGCCGGCGCCTCCAACGCCGTCAACCTGACCGACGGGCTCGACGGGCTGGCGGCCGGCTCCGGGACGCTGGTCTTCGCCGCGTACGTGCTGATCGCGTTCTGGATGTTCCGCAACCCGGCCGCCTTCGACATGATCGACTCCGGCCAGGCACTCGACCTCGCGGTCATCGCCGGCGCGGTCATGGCGGCCTGCGCCGGCTTCCTGTGGCACAACGCCCCGCCGGCGAAGATCTTCATGGGCGACACCGGCTCGCTGGCGCTCGGGGGACTGCTGGCCGCGCTGGCGATGGCGACCAACACCCAGGTGCTGCTGGTGCTCCTCGGCGGGCTCTACGTCGCCGAGACCATGTCGGTCATCATCCAGGTGTTCGCCTTCCGGGTGTTCGGCAACCGCGTGTTCCGCATGACGCCCATCCACCACCACTTCGAGCTCTGGGGTGGCAGGAGACGACGATCATCGTCCGGTTCTGGATCGTGTCCGGCATCGGCATCGCGGTCGGCCTCGGGCTTGTTCTACGCCGAGTCGGTCGGCGCGGGTGGTCGGCGGTGGCTGACCGACCCGCACCGCTGTCCGACGTCGCCCGGGCGTTGGTCGTCGGCACCGGCCGCTCGGGCCAGGCCGCCACCTCCGCGCTGGTGGCCGCCGGCGTGGAGGTCGTCGTCGTCGACGAGGCCGCCGCGCCTGCCGGCGCCGACGTCGTCACCGCCGCCGGCGCGGAGCTCGTCGCGGACGCCGACCCCGCCGACCACCTCGACGGCATCGACCTCGTCGTCCCGTCGCCCGGCGTGTCCGAGCTCGCCGACGTGATCGCGTCGCGGCCGACCGCGCTCGGCGATCCCGGTGTGGTCCGAGCCCGAGCTCGGGTTCCGCCTCGCGCCACGCCGGCTCGTCGCCATCACCGGCACGAACGGCAAGACGTCGGTCACCGAGCTGACGGCGGCGGTGCTGGCCGCGGGCGGGCTCGACGCCGTCGCCTGCGGCAACATCGGCACCCCGTTCACCGAGGCCGCGCTCGCGGCGGGACCCGACGCCGTCCTGGTCGCCGAGCTGTCGTCGTTCCAGCTCCGGTTCTGCCACCAGCTGCGGCCCGAGGTCGGGGTGCTGCTCAACCTCGCGCCGGACCACCTCGACTGGCACGGGGGGTTCGAGGCGTACGGTGCAGCCAAGGCCCGGCTGTGGCAGGCCCAAGAGCCGGGGGACTGGGCGGTCCACAACGACGAGGACGACGTGACGCGCGTGCTTGCCGACCTCCACGCGCCGGCCGGACGTGCGGCGTTCGCCGGCGGGTCGCTGCCGGCGGTGGGTGTCGGCGTCGAGGACGGGACCGTCCGCTCGACCCTGCCCGGCCACGAGGGGGACGTGGTGGCGCTGGCCGACCTGACGCTCACGGCCCCTCACCACCTCGCCAACCTCGCGGCCGCGGCCACCGTCGGCCTCCTCCTCGACGTCGCACCGTCGGACGTCGCGGCGGCCGCGGTCGCCTTCCGCCCGGGGCGCCACCGCGTCGAACGGGTCGCCGAGGTCGACGGCGTCACCTACGTCGACGACTCGAAGGCCACCAACGCCCACGCGGCCGCCGCCGCGCTCGCGAGCTTCGACGCGATCGTGTGGATCGCCGGCGGCATCGCCAAGGGCGTGGACCTGTCCGTCCTGGGGGACCACCTCGGTGGCGTCCGCGCCGCCGTCGTCATCGGTGAGGCGGCCGACGACCTCGCGCGGGTCTGCCAGGCCCGGGGCGTGCCGGTCCGGCGCGCCACCTCGATGGAGGCGGCGGTCCTGGCGGCGCGGGACCTCGCCCGCCCCGGCGACACCGTGCTCCTCGCCCCGGCCTGCTCGTCGTTCGACATGTTCCGCGACTACGCCGACCGTGGGGACCGCTTCGCCGCCGCCGCCCGGTCGCTCGGCGACCACGCCGCAACGGAGGTGCACGATGGCGGTCGGTGAGCGGCAGGTCCCGCGGATCGCCAGCGGCGGGCGCGCGGCTGGCCGTGCCGTGGGCGGGCGCCTCCGGGCGCTGTTCGAGCGGCACCGCGCCGGCCCGTGGAGCCGGGACGCGACGGTCCTCACCACCCTGACGGCGGCGCTCCTCCTCGTCGGCCTCGTGATGAGCTTCTCGGCCTCGATCGTCGACGCGGCGGAGTCGGGCGACCCGTTCGGGGTGTTCCGACGCCAGCTCGTGTGGGCAGCCATCGGCATCCCCACGTTCGTGCTCGCGGCCTCGCTCGACCACCGGATCTGGCGCCGCCTGTCGTGGCTCCTGCTCGGGGCGGCGCTCGTGCTGCTGGTGCTCGTGCTGACGCCGGCGGGCCTCAGCCGCTTCGGTTCGGCGCGGTGGGTCGGGTTCGGGCCGCTCGTCATCCAGCCGGCCGAGCTCGCCAAGCTCGCCACCCTCCTGTGGCTGGCCGATGTCTTCGAACGCAAGCGCGACAAGGGCACCGACCTCCAGGACATCACCCACCTCCTGGTCCCGGCGCTGCCGCTGCTCTTCGTGGAGGCGGGGCTGATCCTGCTCGAGCCCGACCTCGGCACGACCATCATCATCGGGATCATCGTCGGGCTGGTGCTCTGGATCGAGGGTCTGCCGATGCGCTGGTTCGGCATCGGGGCGGCGCTCGGTGGCATGGCCGTGACGGCTCTCGCGCTCGGCGCGAGCTACCGGGCCGCCCGCATCTCCGGGTGGCTCGACCCGGAGGCCGACCCGATGGGTGCCGGGTTCCAGCTCCTGCAGGCGAAGTTCGCGATGGCCGACGGCGGGCTGTTCGGGCTCGGGTTGGGGGCCTCGCGCGGGAAGTGGAACTGGATCCCCAACCCCGAGACCGACTTCATCTTCTCCATCATCGGCGAGGAGCTCGGGCTCGTCGGCGCGCTCGCCGTGCTGGCGCTGTTCGCCGGCGTGCTGTTCGTCGGCATGCGCATCGCCCAGCACGCTCCGGACCGGTTCGGACGAACGGTCGCGTTCGGGCTCACGGCGTGGTTCGTGGGGCAGGCGCTCATCAACATCGGCACCGTCACCGGTCTCCTGCCGATCACCGGCGTGACCCTGCCGCTGGTATCGGTCGGTGGGTCCTCGCTGGTGTCCGCCCTGGTCGGCCTGGGCATCCTCGTCAGCATCTCGCGTCACCCGGCGGCTCCGGTCACCTCGATCAGGAAGGCCCGCTCGTGAGCGACACCGCACCCGACGCCCGGCGCACGGTGCTGTTCGCCGGCGGTGGCACGGCCGGGCACGTGTTCCCGGCCCTGGCGGTCGCCCACGAGCTCGTGCGGCTCGACCCCCGGCTCGAGCCGGTCTTCATCGGGACCGAGGACCGCCTGGAGGGCCGGCTCGTCCCCGAGCACGGGTTCCGGCTCCACCACATCGCGGTCCTGCCGATCCCGCGCCGGCTGTCCCCGGGACTGCTCAAGGTCCCGAACGCCCTGCGCCGGTCGATCCGCCGTTGTGCCGAGATCGCCACCGACGAGCGGGCGGTCGCGGCGGTGACCTTCGGCGGCTACGTGTCGTTCCCGCTCGACTGGGCCGCCGCCCGGCTGAACCTCCCGCTCGTGATCCACGAGCAGAACTCGGTCCCGGGTCTCGCCAACCGGTTCGCGGCGCGGTGGGCCGACCGGCTGGCCGTCACCTTCCCGGGCTCGGCCGACCGCTTCCGGGAGCCGGACAAGGCCGCGGTGACCGGCAACCCGGTGCGCTCCGAGATGCTCGAGCTCGACCAGGACGCGCGCCGGGCCGAGGCGCGCAGCCACTTCGGGCTGAGCCCCGACGTGCCGACGCTGCTCGTCTTCGGTGGCTCGCAGGGCGCCCGCAGCATCAACCAGGCGATCGTCGACACCTACGGGCGTTGGACCCAGCCGAGCCGGCTCCAGATCCTCCACGCGGCCGGTCAGAACCTCTACCGCGAGGCCGCCGCCGGGTGGGAGCAGGCCCGCCGGACCGGTGGCGGACCCAAGGTCCGCTGCGTCGACTTCATCGACGACATGGCCGCCGCCTACGCCGCCGCCGACGTCGTGCTGTGCCGGTCGGGCGCGACCTCGATCGCCGAGCTGACCGTCCTCGGCAAGCCGGCGCTCCTGGTCCCGTACCCCCACGCCACCGCCGACCACCAGCTCCACAACGGCCGTGCGCTGGAGCAGGCCGGCGGTGCCGTCGTCGTCGAGGACCGCCACCTCGACGCCCCGCACATCGTGGCCGCCGTCGAGCCCTGGCTCGTCGACCCGGCCGCGCGCGAGGAGGTCGCCGCGGCGTCACGGGCCTTCGGGCGCCGCGACGCCGCCACCAACGTCGCCCGCCTCGTCCTCGACCTCGTTCCCGATGACCGACGGAGCCCGCAGTGACCCCGTCCGAACCCACCCTCGTCGACCTGTCGCACCCCACCCGCGTCCACCTCGTGGGCGTCGGGGGAGCGGGGATGTCCGGCATCGCCCGGGTCCTGCTCCAGCGTGGGCACACCGTCAGCGGCAGCGACCTGCAGGGCGGCCGAGCGCTCGACGAGCTCCGCGCCATGGGCGCCGAGATCCGTGTCGGCCACGACGCCGCGGCCCTCGGTGATGCCGACGTGGTCGTGCTGTCCTCGGCGGTGCCCGCCTCCAACCCCGAGGTCGAGGAGGCGCACCGGCGCGGCCTGCGGGTGCTGCGTCGCGCCGAGATGCTCGCCTCGCTCATGGTCGGGACCCGCTCCGTGCTCGTGGCCGGGACCCACGGCAAGACGACGACGACCTCGATGGCCGTGGTCGCGCTCCAGGCGGCCGGTCGGGACCCGAGCTTCGCGATCGGCGGGTCGCTCAACGAGACCGGGACCAACGCGCACGCCGGCGCGGACGATGTGTTCGTGTCGGAGGCCGACGAGTCCGACCGGTCGTTCCTCGCCTACACGCCGGACCTCGCGATCATCACCAACGCCGAGCTCGACCACCCGGACGAGTTCGCCTCCGACGAGGACGTGGCGGCGGCGTTCCGCGACTTCCTCGCCCGCCGGTCGCCTGGCGCGCCGGCGGTCATCTGCATCGACGACCCCGGCGCCGCCGCCCTCGCGGCCGACGCCGTCGACGTCATCTCCTACGGCACCGACCCGCGGGCCGACCTGCGCCTGCTCGTCGACGACGACGGCACCGCGCGGGTCCGCGCCGGCGACCGGGACCTCGCCACCCTGCGCCTGCCGGTACCGGGTCACCACAACCTCCTGAACGCCACCGCCGCGCTCGCGGTCGTGCGCTGGCTCGGGCTCGACCTCGAGGCGGCCGCAGCCGGGCTCGCGTCGTTCACGGGCGCGCTCCGTCGCTACCAGCGGCTCGGGACCGAGCGCGGCGTGAGCGTCGTGGACGACTACGCCCACCACCCCACCGAGCTCCGTACGACCCTCGCCGCGGCTCGTTCCGAGGCGCCGGGCCGCGTGATCCTGGTGGTGCAGCCGCACCGCTACTCGCGCACGAAGGTGTTCGGCGCCGAGCTCGGACGGGCAGCCGCCGCGGCCGACGTCGTCGTCGTGACCGAGGTCTACGCCTCGTCCGAGGAACCGGTCCCCGGCGTCACCGGGCGGCTCGTCGCTGACGCCGCCCAGCAGGCCGGCGCCACGGTCGTCTGGGAGCCGCACCTCGGCTCGGTCGCCGGCCGGCTCGCCGACCTCGTCCGCGAGGGTGACCTCGTGCTCGTCACCGGTGCCGGCGACGTGACCTCGGTCGGGCCGGCGCTCCTGCAGCTCCTGGGGGATCACCGTGGCTGATCCGCTGGTCGACGAGCTCACCGACGCCTGCGAGGGCGAGGTCACCGCGGACGCGGACCTCGCCGGCTTCACGACGCTCAAGGTGGGCGGGCCCGCCCGCGTGCACGTCGACGCCCAGGGTGACGACGACCTCGCCGCGGTCGGCCGGGCCTGTCACCGGCACGGCGTCGGGTGGCTGATCGTCGGTCGCGGCTCGAACATGCTCGTCTCCGACCGGGGCTGGCCGGGGGTCGCGGTCAGCCTGGGCCGCGGCTTCCGGGGCTACGAGGTGGACGGCGACCGGGTCCGCGCCGGCGCGGCCGAGCCGCTGCCGAGCCTGGCGGTCAAGCTCGCCAACGAGGGCTTCGCCGGGTTCGCCTGGGCCGCCGCGGTGCCGGGGAGCCTCGGGGGAGCGGTGCGCATGAACGCCGGTGCCCACGGGGGCGAGATGGCGGACCACCTGGTCGAGGCGGAGCTGTTCCGGCTGGGGAGCGGGACCCGCGAGACCTGGCCCGTCGCGACGCTCGGCCTGCGCTACCGACACAGCGAGCTGCCGTCGGACGCCGTGGTCGTGGCCGCCACCCTGCAGCTGCGCCGCGGGGACACCGACGAGGTCCGCGACGAGATCAGCGAGATCAAGCAGTGGCGGCGGGACCACCAGCCCATCAACGAGCCCAACTGCGGGTCGGTGTTCACCAACCCCGACGGGGACTCGGCCGGGCGGCTGGTGGACGCCGTGGGGGGCAAGGCCCTGTCGGTCGGCGGGGCACGGGTCTCGCAGCTCCACGCGAACTTCATCGTGACGACCCCCGGCGCCACCGCCGCCGACGTCCGCTCGCTCATCCGTACGCTGCGCCAGCGGGTCGCCGACGAGTTCGGCGTGGTCCTCAGACCGGAGGTCCAGATGATCGGGGACTTCGATGACGGCGGGCTCGACGTGACGGTCCCGTGACCGGCCGGGTCGGGGTCGTCGACGAGCGCATCGCGGAGCGACGGCGCGAGGTCCGGGAGGGGCGCCGCCGGCGCCGGCTGCGCCGCACCGTGACGGTGCTGGGCCTCGTCGTGCTCCTCGTCGTGGGTGTGCTCGTCGAACGCTCCAGCCTGGTGGCGCTGTCGGAGATCCGCGTCGCCGGGACCGAGCGGCTGGCACCCGAGGCGGTCGTCGCCGCGGCGGACCTGACGCTCGGGACCTCGACCCTGCGACTCGACCTCGGCGCCGCCGAGGAGCGGGTGCGGGCGCTGCCGCTGGTCCGCACCGCCGACGCGAGCCGGGTCGATCCGCTGACGGTGCTGATCACGGTGGAGGAGCGCGCGCCGGTGCTGGTGGCCGCCAGCGGCACCGAGACGGTGCTCGTCGACCCGGAGGGGGTCGTGATCGCCACCGGACGGATCCGGGGCCTGCCCACGATCGTGCTCCCCGAGCGCGTCGGACTGCCGGCTCCGGGGCAGGAGGTGGGCGCCCAGCCGGCGCTCGCGGCGGCGTTCGCGATCCACGGGCAGCTCCCGACGGCGCTGCAGCGGCAGGTGACCCGGCTCGCCGCGCACGCGGCCGACGACGTCGACCTGACCCTCGCCGACGGCATCCAGGTCCGCTTCGGGCGGGCGGACCGCATCGACGAGAAGGCCCGCGCGCTACAGGCCGTGCTCGCCGATGTACGCGACGTCCCGGTCAAGACGATCGACGTGCGCGCACCGTCCAACCCGGTCGTGCGTTCCTGACGATCATCGGCGCGATCGCGGGCCCGGTCGGGCTCCCCCCAACCGGCCCTGTCCGGCCAGGATCGGCCGTTCTGAGCCGATCCGACGCGATCCGCGGCCCTCGCCGGGAGCGACCGCGCTGCTTGCTTCGCCTCCGGCCCCCGTCTACCTTCACGCGCCACCGGAGGTTTACATAACTATAGACCTTCAGTTGAGGTTGAGGCTTCCGGGATGCACCCCGACGGGATCCACCCCGAGACGGGTGCCGGACGCGAGCGTCCGAGCAGGGCGCGAGGACAGCGCGAGCACGACACGGACTTCGACGGTGTCCTGACGGGAACGCGAGCACCGGCTCGCCCGTTGGGCGGCGGACGGACGAGACCACCGCGGCGGCGATCGCCGGCGGTGCGAGGAGGAACAGCTCGATGGCGGCGAACCCGACCAACTACCTGGCCGTGATCAAGGTCGTGGGGATCGGCGGCGGCGGTGTCAACGCCGTCAACCGGATGATCGACGCCGGTCTGCGCGGTGTGGAGTTCATCGCGATCAACACCGACGCGCAGGCGCTGCTCATGTCCGACGCGGACGTGAAGCTCGACATCGGTCGCGACCTCACCCGCGGTCTCGGCGCCGGGTCGGACCCGTCGGTCGGGCGGCAGGCGGCGGAGGACCACCGCGACGAGATCGTCGAGGTCATCAAGGGCGCCGACATGGTCTTCGTCACCGCCGGCGAGGGCGGCGGCACCGGCACCGGTGGCGCGCCCGTCGTGGCCGAGGTCGCCAAGGAGCTCGGGGCGCTGACCATCGGCGTCGTGACCCGGCCCTTCACCTTCGAGGGCCGCAAGCGCAGCGTCCAGGCCGAGGACGGGATCTCGTCGCTCAAGGACAAGGTCGACACCCTCATCATCATCCCCAACGACCGGCTGCTGCAGATCGCCGACGGGGAGACCTCGGTCGTGCAGGCCTTCCGGCTCGCCGACGACGTGCTGCTCCAGGGTGTGCAGGGCATCACCGACCTCATCATGACCCCGGGCCTCATCAACCTCGACTTCGCCGACGTCCGGACCGTCATGAAGGACGCCGGCTCGGCGCTCATGGGCATCGGCAAGGCACGCGGCGACAACCGCTCGCTCGAGGCCGCCAAGCTCGCCATCTCCTCCCCGCTGCTCGAGGCGTCCATCGACGGGGCGCGCGGCGTCCTGCTGATGCTCGCCGGCGGCAGCGACCTGGGTCTGTTCGAGGTCAACGAGGCGGCCGACGTCATCACCAAGGCGGCCCACCCCGAGGCCAACATCATCTTCGGTGCCGTCATCGACGACTCGCTCGGCGACGAGGTCAAGGTCACCGTCATCGCCGCCGGCTTCGACAAGTTCGACGGGATGGTCGAGCAGGAGGGCGCGTTCGTCGCCGGCCACGTCGATCGCGACGACGTCCGCCACCTCGCCGCGGCCGAGCCGCTGCTCGACGACGACGAGGACGACGAGGACGAGGACATCTTCCGCTCGTCGGCGCCGGTCGAGGAGACGCCGAGGCCCGCGCCGTCGGTCGTGATCGACGCCGACGACGACGATGACCTGGACATCCCGTCCTTCCTGCGGTGAGCCGGACCGCGGAGGTCGCCGCCCCGGGCGCCGTGCTCGTGGTCGGTGTCGACGTGGGCCCCGACGCCCAGGCGTGGGTGACCGGCCGCGCCCGCGACGCCGTGCCGCCGCCGGTGGGGGCGGCCGGCAACCTCGCGCACCGTCGGCCCCACGTTCCGTCGCGGCTCGCGGCCGACCGACGTGAGGTCTTCGGCCGGATGGGCCTCGCGATCGCCGACACCGTCTGGATGCGCCAGGTCCACGGCCCCGGCGTCGCGGTCGTCGACGAGGCGGTCCCGCCCGGCGCCGAGGTGCGCGACGTCGACGCGCTCGTGACGCGCCAGCCGGGCCGGGCGTTGGTGGTCCAGGTGGCCGACTGCGTCCCGGTCCTGCTCGCCGGCGGAGGCGTCGTCGGTGCGGTCCACGCGGGCAGGCGCGGGGTCGAGTCGGGGGTCGTCCCGGTGGCGCTCGAGCGCATGGTCGAGCTCGGAGCGGACCTCGCCACCACCCACGCCCACATCGGGCCGGCCATCGGCGGTTGTTGCTACGAGGTCCCGAGCGAGATGCGTGAGGACCTCGCCGACCTCCACCCGGTCGCTGCCGGGACCACGACCTGGGGGACGCCGTCGTTGGACCTGCCGGCCGCGGTCGAGCAGGTCCTCGCAGACCACGGGGTGGGCACGATCGAGCGCACGGCGACCTGCACCCGGTGCGACCCCGAGGCCCGCTGGTTCAGCCACCGTGGCGACCCCGACGCGGGTCGCCAGGTCGGGGTCGTCGTGGCGGTGCCAGCGTGAGCGCGGCCACCCTCGTCGACCCCGAGGCCATCGCCGCCCGACTCGAGCGGGTGCGTGCCCGTATCGCCGACGCGTGCGGCGCCGCCGGCCGCCGGGTCGCCGACGTGCAGCTGATCGCGGTGACCAAGACCCACCCGCCCGAGGCCGCCGCCGTGGTCGTGGCGCTCGGCGTCACCGACCTCGCCGAGAACCGGGTGGGGGAGCTCGTCGCGAAGATGGAGCACGTCGAGGGTGCTCGGTGGCACCTCGTCGGCCAGCTGCAGTCACGCAAGACGAAGGACGTGGTCGGGCGGCACGTGCTCGTGCACTCGCTCGACCGGCGCTCGCTCGCCGACGCGCTGTCGCGCCGTGCCGAACGGGCATCGGTCGTCCAGCGCGTCCTCGTGCAGGTGAACGTGGGCGACGACCCGGCCAAGGGCGGGTGCGACGTCGACGATGCGCTCGACCTCGTCGCGTACGCTCGCGGCCTGCCGAACCTCGCAGTGGAGGGACTGATGACCGTGCCCCCGCTGCCCCCCGACGGGGTCGATCACAGCGAGGCCGCCCGGCCGCACTTCGCCACCTTGCGCCGACTGCGCGACGAGGCCCGCGGCCGCTGGCCCGAGGTCACCCACCTCAGCATGGGCATGACCGCCGATCTCGAAGCGGCCATCCACGAAGGCGCGACGATGCTCCGCATCGGCACGGCGCTGTTCGGACCTCGGGGCGACGGGGCGTGGAGCCCCGGCCCGTCCCGATGACAGGAGAGAGACGATGAGCGGAGTGTGGCGCAAGACGCTCGTGTACCTCGGGCTCGTGGAGGAGCCCGAGGAGCACGACGACCTGCCGGAGCAGTTCGACCGGCAGGACACCCACGAGGGCTACCGGCGTGCGCCCGAGCCGCGTCGACGCGAGCCGGCGGTGGCGGCAGCCCCGGTCGAGGCCGGCAACGTGCGCCGACTGCCGTTCCCCGAGCCCGGCTCGCCCCACGTCCGCGCCATGGCGGGGGGGATGATCCGGGTCGCGGTGCTGCCGATCGACGCGTTCGAGGACGTCGAGCGGATCGGCGAGCGCTACCGGTCGGGGCAGCCGGTCCTGTTCGACCTGCGTGACTGCGACGGGGCGGTCGCCCGGCGCGTCCTCGACTTCGTGAGCGGGGTCACCTACGCGCTCCGCGGACGGCTGCTCCCCGCCGGCAAGCGGTGCTTCCTGCTCGTCCCCGACGGCGTCGAGGTGCCCTCCGAGGAGCGTCACCGGCTCGCCGACATGGGCTACCGGGTGGCGTCCGGAGGGCAGGCGTGAGGGAGGTCGTGTGCCTGCTCCTGCAGGCCTACTGGCTGGTGCTGTTCATCCACGTGATCCTCTCGTGGGTCCCGCGTCCGCCCGAGCCGATCATGCCGCTGGTCCGCGGCGTCCGGCGGCTCGTGGAGCCCCTGGCCGCACCGTTGCGACGGATGATCCCGCCACTGCGCCTCGGGGGGGTCGGGCTCGACCTGTCGATCATCACCCTGTTCCTCGCGGTCTACGTCCTGCAGATCGCCATCTGCCGCTGAGCGAAGGAGGCACGAGGGATGGGCCTGACACCTGACGACATCGTGAACTACCCGCTCAAGCAGGCGGTGCGCGGCTACTCCGTCCCGCAGGTGGACGAGCTGCTCGACCAGGTGGCCGACACGGTCGAACGCCTCGACGGCGAGGTCCAGCAGCTGCGCCGCAAGCTCCGCACCTCCGAGGAGCGGCTCGCGGGTACCTCCGAGACCGAGGCGACGCTCAAGCGCACGCTCGTGACCGCACAGCGAGCGGCGGAGCAGTCGTTGGAGGAGGCCAAGGAACGTTCCGCGGAGATGCTCGACGAGGCCCGTCGCGAGGCGGCGGCCCTCCTCGAGCAGGCACGCCTCGACTCCGAGGAGATGCGGGTCGAGGCGCTCCAGGCCGCCCGCGCGGAGGAGGCCGACATCCGCCGGCGCCGCCAGGCGCTGGAGGGGCACATCGAGGCGCTGCGGATCTTCGAGCGCGAGTACCGGGCGCGGCTGCGTAGCCACCTCGAGGACCAGCTCCGGATGCTCGACGAGGTGCAGACCCGCCCGCTCAACATGTCGACGGGCGGGCCCGGCGACGCAGCTGGCGACGACGCCGAGGACGAGGTACCCGTCGAGGCGGCCCACCTCGGCGGTGTGACCGTGCCGGAGCTCACGGTCCGGATCCGGGGCGACCGCCGGGACCTGTTCGACGGATCGGACGACGACGACGGTCAGGTAGGGTCCGAACCGTCCGACGACGACTCGACCTCCGGGTGACCGGCTAGCCACGGGTGGACGTGCGGATGCCCTACTCTGCCGCTCCCGTGAGACACGGGACGGCGCCGGACCGGATCGACCGGCCCGGCAGAGGTACGGCCGCGGGACGCGGCACGCGGTGACCGACCGGTCACCGCTCGGGAGTTCACGACAAACACGCTCGGGTCCGGGGATGCCCGCTGGCCCGACACGACAGGGGTGGTAGACCGGTGATCGTGCTGAGCCTGGTCCTGGTGATCGTCGCAGCGGTAACCCTCATCGCGGGGTTCTTCCAGGGGGAGAGCCTCACCCTCATCTGGGTGGCCATCGGTTCGTGCGTGCTGGCGATGGCGTTCCTCGGTATCGGGGTCCTCCAGCGCAAGCGCACGGGGACGCCCTCCACCGCTCCCGCCGGGGGCTACGGATCCGGCACGCCCACCGGATCGTCGGCACCTGCGCGGCCCGCGTCGTCGGCTCCGTCCCGCCCCGCCGAGCCGGACAGCCCGTCGGCGCCGGGTGAGACGAGCGAGGACGGCGGCGAGACGCAGGTCATCGTCCGCAAGACCGACGCGGCCGAGAAGGCGTCGGAGGAGCACGCGACCGCCGAGGCCGCGACCGCCAAGGCGACCAAGAAGGCGGTCGTGAAGAAGGCCACCGCCCGGGACAAGGCCGCCGAGGCCGTCTCCAAGGCGGCCGCCGCCGACACCGCGACCGAGGCCGCCGCCGCATCGTCCCCGGACGCCTCGACCGCCGACGAGCCGGCGGCGGAGACGGCCACCGCGAAGACGTCGACCGCGAAGAAGTCGACGGCCAAGAAGTCGACGGCCAAGAAGTCGACCGCGAAGAAGTCGACGGCCAAGAAGTCGACCGCGAAGAAGGCTGCCGGGAAGAAGTCGACCGCGAAGAAGTCGACCGCGAAGAAGGCGGCGTCGAGCGCGGCGGCTGCGGACGACTCCTCGGCCAAGAAGTCGACGGCGAAGAAGTCGACCGCGAAGAAGTCGACGGCGAAGAAGTCGACGGCCAAGAAGGCGACCGGCGCGCGGAGCGGGGCGGCAGCCGGCAAGGCCGCGGCGCGCGAGGTGCTCGCCTCGGTCAAGGGCCTCGGGCCGGCGAAGCAGGACGCGGTCCTGGCCGAGTTCGGCAGCGTCGCCGCGCTCAAGCAGGCGAGCGTCGAGCAGCTGTCGGACATCAAGGGGATCGGCGAGGGCCTCGCCGACGAGATCAAGCGCGCGGTCCGCTGACCTGACGTCGCGCACGACGAGGCCGGGCCCGCGAGCCCGGCCTCGTCGCGTCAGCGCTGCGGCGGTGCGCCCGACACGGCCGGCTGGTGCGCTCCCTGCCACCGTCGTGCGGCCGCGCGGGCGCCCCGCTCGATGGGGTTGTCGCGGTAGCCGTACCGCGCCGAGGACCACAGGTAGAGGGGGAACAGCAGCGGCCCCAGGCGCTCGGCCTGTCGGACGTGGCCCGCCTCGTGGGCGAGGACCAGCGGTGGGGTGACGTCGTAGGTGCTGACGACCACGTGACCGATGGCGTTGGCGCCGGCGCCGACCGCCCGGAGGAACCGGGCCGACCCGCCCCGGGCGCCCTCCACGACCAGGCACCCGTGCTCGTCGCTCCAGCGCGGGCGGCCTCCCGTGGTCGCCGCGAGCACCAGCCCGACGGCGGTGACCGGAGCCGCCCACAGGGTCGTGACGACCCGGCCGGCGGGTGTCGTCGGGGCGGCCGGGGTCCACGACGCGAGGCGACGGGCGAGTGCCCCCTCACGCCGGGGCGGCAGCGTCACGGCGGCCGCGCTCGCCGCCGTCGCGCGTCCCGCCCGGACGCGGTCGCGTTCGAGCCGCTGTCGGACGGCCCCGACCAGGCCGGCGGTGAGCGTGGCGGCCACCGCCGCGCGGGCCACCGTGGCCCAGGGGGAGGCAGCGTCGGCGGGCTGGCTCACGAGGGGATCACGGCGACGTGTCCGGTCCCGAGCGTGCCGAGCTCGACGGTGACCGCGTCGCGCTCGGGTCGGCGGTGCACCGCGGTCGCGAGCACCTCCCGCGCCACGACGTCGTACCAGCCGGCGTCGGCGAGCTCCTCGTCGAGCTCCGGGGGCGTCACCTGGATGGCGATCTCGATGCGGTCGTCGAGCGCGAGGCCACGGTTCTTGCGCTGATCGTTCAGGGCCCGCACCAGCTCGCGGGCGGCGCCCTCGACCTCGAGCTCGCGGGTCAGGGTGGTGTCGAGCGCGAACGAGGTGCTGCCCTCCTGGGCGAGCTCCCAGCCGGTGAGCGGCGTCTCCACCACGGCGATCATGTCCGCGGTCAGCTCGTGGTCGGTCCCGTCGACCGCGAGCGTGGCACGACCGTCGCGGTCGAGCGCGGCGGCGATGGTCGCCGCCTCCTCGGGGCCCACGTCCTGGATCGCGGCTGCCACCCGCGGGGCGTCCTTCTGGAACGCCGGCCCCAGCGCGCGGAAGTTCGGCTTCAGGTGCCGCTCCACGAGCTCACCGGTCCCGTCCGACAGCTCGATCCGCTTGCAGTTGAGCTCGTCGGCCACGTCGGCGAGGAGGACCTCGAGGCCGGCGCGTTCCGCGGGCGGCACGGTCACGAGCGCCCGGGCGAGCGGCTGCCGGACCTTCACGCCCGACTCGTTGCGGGCCTGACGGCCGAGCTCGACGACGCGCCGCGTGGTCGCCATGGCGGCCCGCAGGGACTCGTCCCTCCACCCCTCCGGGGCGACGGGGAAGTCGGTCAGGTGGACCGAGTCGGCGGCGTCGGGATCCTGGGAGCGGACCAGGTCCTCCCACAGCCGGTCCGCGAGGAACGGGGTGAACGGGGCGAGCAGCCGCGCCACCGTCGTGAGGCAGGTGTGGAGCGTGTGGTAGGCGGCGCGCTTGTCGGCCGGGTCCTCCCCGGCCGCCTTCCAGAACCGCCGGCGGTTGCGACGCACGTACCAGTTCGAGAGGTCGTCCACGAACCGCTCGATACGCCGACAGGCGGTCGAGACGTCGTAGGTGGCGAGCCCCTCGTCGACGGTGTCGACGACGTCGGCGAGCTCGGCCAGCACCCACCGATCGGCGGCGGGGCGGTCGGCGACCGCCGGCACGTCGGCGTCGAGGCGGAACCCGTCGATGGCGGCGTAGGTGGTGAAGAAGTAGTGGGTGTTCCACAGGGTCAGCAGGAAGCGTCGGACGACGTCCTCGATCGTGTGGTGGCCGACCCGTCGGTTCACCCACGGGTTGCCCTCGGCGAGCATCAGCCACCGCATGGCGTCGGCGCCGTGCTGCCCGATGAGCTCCCAGGGATCGAGGATGTTGCCCTTCGACTTCGACATCTTGGCGCCGTCCTCGTCCACGATGTGGCCGAGGCAGAGCACGGTCTCGTAGGAGGTCGTGTCGAACAGCAGGGTCGACTCCGCCAGCAGCGTGTAGAACCAGCCGCGGGTCTGGTCGATCGCCTCGCAGATGTAGTCGGCGGGGAAGTGGCGGGCGAACTCCTCCTGCCCCTGGTGCGGGTAGCCCCACTGGGCGTACGGCATCCCGCCGGAGTCGAACCAGGCGTCGGCGACGTGGGTCACGCGCCGGCTGTCCGCCCCGCACTCGGGGCAGGCGACGACGATCTCGTCGACGTACGGCCGGTGCGGGTCGAGGTCGGAGAGGTCGCGGCCGGCGAGCTCGCCGAGCTCGGCCCGGGAGCCGACGACGGTGACGTGGTCGCAGTCCTCGCAGCGCCAGAACGGCAGCGGCGTGCCCCAGTAGCGGTCACGCGAGAGCGCCCAGTCGACGTTGTTCTCGAGCCAGTTCCCGAACCGACCGTCGCGGATGTGCTCCGGGTGCCAGTCGATCCGGGCGTTGTTGGCCAGGAGCTCCTCGCGCCGGGCGGTCGTGCGGATGTACCAGGACGGCTTGGCGTAGTAGATGAGCGGGCGCTTGCAGCGCCAGCAGAACGGGTAGGTGTGGGTGTAGACCTCGTCCTTCAGGAGCGCCCCGGACGCGCGCAGCGCCTCGGTGATCGCCGGGTCGGCGTCCTTGACGAACTCGCCCTCCCACGGGCCGGTCGTGAACCGTCCGGCGAGGTCGACCGGGTTGACGATCGGCAGCCCGTGGGCCTTGCCGACCTCCATGTCGTCGGCACCGAAGGCCGGCGCCATGTGGACCAGGCCCGACCCGTCGCTGGTGGTCACGAAGTCGGCGGTGACGATGTAGCGGTAGTCGGCCCCGGCGTCGGGCTCGACGAGGGTGAACGGCGCCTCGTAGTGCAGGCCCACGAGGTCCTGGGCGGTCAGCTCCCGGACCACCTCGGTGTCCTCACCGAGCACCCTCTCGCGCAGGGCGGCGGCGATGACCAGGAGCTCGCCGTCGACGCGGACGAGCTGGTAGCCGACGTCGAGGCCGACCGCGACGGCGGTGTTGGACGGCAGCGTCCAGGGCGTCGTCGTCCAGACCACCAGCGCCGCGCCCTCGTCGGCCAGCGGACCCTCCAGCACCGGGAAGCGCACGTAGACCGACGGGTCGTCGACGGTCTGGTAGCCCTGCGCGACCTCGGCGTCGGAGAGGCCGGTACCGCAGCGGGCGCAGTACGGGGTGACCCGGAAGTCCTCGAAGATGAGGTCCGCGCTCCACAGCTCCTTGAGACCCCACCACAGCGACTCGACGTAGCTCGTGTCCATCGTGCGGTAGGCGTCACCGAGGTCGACCCAGAACCCGATGCGCTCGGTGAGCTCCTCCCAGGCGCCGACGTAGCGCGTCACCGACTCCCGGCAGCGCCGGTTGAACTCCTCGATGCCGAACTCCTCGATCTCGGCCTTGGAGTCGAGGCCCAGCTCGCGCTCGATCTCGAGCTCGACCGGCAGCCCGTGGCAGTCCCAGCCGCCCTTGCGGCGGACGTAGCGGCCCTTCATCGTCTGGTAGCGCGGGAACACGTCCTTGAACGTCCGCGCCTCGACGTGGTGGGTCCCGGGTCGGCCGTTGGCGGTCGGCGGCCCCTCGTAGAAGGTCCACACGGGCGCGTCGGCGCGCAGCTCCAGCGAGCGGCGGAAGACCTCGCGCTCGCGCCAGTGCTCCAGCACCTCGGTCTCGATGGCCGGGAAGTCCGGCTGGTTCGTGACCTGGGGCCAGGGAGCGGGGGTCGGGTCGGTGGTCGCCATCGGTCGGCCTCGTCGGGTTGGCGCCGTCCTCGGACGGCGCTCGTGTGGCGCGTTCGTCCGAGGGACGACACCGGACGGTGCCGCGGTACCACCCTCGTTGGCCGCCTCGCGGCGACCCGCTCGCGGGGCGGCTCACCGCCCCTGCCGCGTGTCGTGCGGCGGCCCGTCCGTCCCTCGCCGTCCCCGCGGGTCCGGTTCAGGTCGGCCGCTCGGAGGTGATGGCGCACGGTCCCGACCGCCGGCTCCCACCGTCCCGGCTCGCTCGTGGTCGAGAGGACCCCTGCGTCGTGTCCTCGTCGTCGCGTCGTGCGCCGGCGGACCGACGCGCGGGCATCGTAGCCGCTGCCACCTTTCACGCCGTCGCAACGCGCCCGTAACGGACGCCTCGTAGCGTCGTCGTCGACGACACGAGAGGACGATGAGGTGAGCGACACGCTCCTGGCCGCGCTGCTGAAGCAGGCCTACCTGTTCGACGACCCCTCCGCCTACGCCGCCGGGGTGCAGGACGCCTGGCAGGCGCTCGTCACGGCGCTCGCGGCCGACGAGGCGGACGTGGCGGCCTGACCCGGCGTCGGCGTCGAACGGCCCGTCCGCGAGCGGTCGCGTCGGGCGGATGCCGGACGACCGGGCTGGTACGGTCCGCGCCCATGGCGACCAAGAAGAAGCTCACCAAGACCCAGCTCGGGCAGCTGCGCACCGCCCTCGAGGCGGAGCGCGAGCAGCTGCTCGCGCAGGCCACCGACCTCGACGCCGAGGCCGACATCAAGCAGTGGCGCGACGCCGGCTTCGACGACGACCCGGCCGACACCGGCTCCGCGAACTTCGAGCGCGAACGCGCCCAGTCGCTGGCCAACCACGCACGCCGCATCCTGCGCGAGATCGACGACGCGCTGGTGCGGATGGACAACGGCACCTACGGCCTGTGCGAGCGCTGCGGTGACCCGATCGAGTTCGCCCGGCTCGAGGTCATCCCCTACGCGACCCTGTGCCTCGAGGACAAGCGCCGGGACGAGCACGGACGCTGACGTGCCCCTCCTCTCGCCGCTGCAGGCGGATGCGTCCGCCCCTCGCCCCTGGCACCTGCCCGCGCAGACGCGTGACAACTGGCTGGTCCAGCTGGGGCTGCTGACGGCCGCCATCGCGTTCCTGCTCGACCAGTCGACCAAGCACGTCGCCGAGACGGTGCTCGTCCGCAGCCGCATGGTGAGCTGGCTCGGCCCCAAGGTCGGCTGGCAGCTGACCTACAACGACGGCGGGGCGTTCGGCTTCCCGGCGCCGTCGGTGTTCTTCCTCGTCGTGACCGTCGTCGTGACCGTCATCGTGGTCCGAAACCTCCCGATCGTGACCCGCCCGTCGCAAGCGGTCGCCTACGGTCTGCTCCTCGCCGGCGCGGTCGGCAACGCGACCGACCGGGTCCTGCGGACCGGCGACCCCGGCGACGCCCGGTTCCTCCACGGCCACGTCATCGACTTCGTCGCGTGGGGCTCCTTCCCCCGCTTCAACGTCGCCGACGTCTCGATCACGTGCGGCTTCGCGCTGCTGCTCCTCACCCTGTGGCTCGAGGAACGACGCCACGCCGAGGTGGGCTGACGTGTCGGACACCTCCTTCTCCGTCTCGCCCGACGAGGCGGGGACGCGCCTCGACGTCCTCCTGGCCGAGCGGCTGGGCGAGTCGCGGTCGGCGGCCTCCGCCCGGCTGGCCCGCGGCGAGGTCACCGTCGACGGCCGCCCCGCGTCGAAGTCCCACCGGGCGGTCGCCGGCGAGCACGTCGCGGTCGCCGCCCCGCCGGTCGAGCCCTCCGGCGGCGACGGGGTCGCGGTGCCGCCGATCCGCTACGAGGACGAGCACCTCCTGGTGGTCGCCAAGCCCGCCGGGCTCGTGGTCCACCCGGGGGCAGGCCACCCCGCCGGGACGCTGGTGCAGGTCCTCGCCGACGCCGGCGTGCCGCTCGCCCCGGCGGGCGGCACGGTCCGTCCCGGCATCGTCCACCGGCTCGACCGCGACACCTCGGGGCTCCTCGTCGTGGCCAAGACCGACGCCGCCTACCACGGCCTGGTCGCGCAGCTGAAGGCCCGGTCGGTGCGCCGGCGCTACCTCGCCCTCCTCCAGGGCGTCCCGCCGGCCGACCGTGGGCGCGTCGAGGCGCCCATCGGCCGCGACCCGGCCCACCGGATGCGGTTCGCGTGCGTGTCGTCCGGGCAAGCCGGCGATCACCCACTGGCAGGTCCTCGACGACGGCACGGCGCCGGACGTCGACCCGCACGGGGCGCGGGTGAGCCTCGTCACCTGCCGGCTCGAGACCGGCCGGACCCACCAGATCCGGGTGCACATGAGCTACGCCGGCGCACCGGTCGTCGGGGACCGGCTCTACGGCGCCCGCCGCGACCTCGCCACCGCACTCGGGGTCGACCGGTGCATGCTCCACGCGGTCGAGCTGGGCTTCCGGCACCCGGTCGCGGGGGAGGACGTGCACGTCGAGGAGGCGCCCCCGGAGGACCTCGCGCGCGGCCCTGCGCCGGGCCGGCCTGTCGGCCACGTCGGCGTCGGCCTGACCGGCGGGTAGCCTCTCGACGGCCGAGTCCGACCTCCCGCCGGCGCAGGTGACGATGCCCGTTCCGCCCCTCCTCGAGCGCCGCGACGTCATCGGTGTCCTGGCTCGGCTCGACCACCGCGCCGTCCCGCGGCTCCAGCGTGGCGCGCGTGCGACCGCGCGCGGCCTCGCGTGGCCGTTCCGCGCGCTCCGGCGGGGTGAGGACCGCGTCGTGCCGGGGCTCGTGCGGTGGGCGAGCACGTCGTGGCGGACCGGGATGCTCGTGGCCGCGACGCTGGCGGTGCTGGGCTCGGCGGTCCACCTCCAGCGCTACCCCGAGCTCCGGGACGAGCAGCGCGCCGCCGATGCGGCGTCGCGCGAGCAGACCGTCCGCATCCCCGGCGCGGCGGCGGGGAGCCCGGCGCTCCCCGGGGGGTCGCAGTCGGTCGGACCGGTGCGGGGCAAGCGCCTCGCGGACCACGTCGAGGCCCGGCGGTCCGAGCTGGCCGCGGCAGCCGGCGACGAGCGCCGCCTCGCGGTCGTCTCCTTCGAGGAGTACCTGTCGGCGGACGAGGTCGACGCGCTCCTGCCCGCCGGCGTCACGCTCCAGCTCGCCCAGTACCGGCTGCCGGCCGAGGGCGAGGCACCGCTCGAGACCGAGGTGGTCGCTGGCGACCTCGCCGGGAGCGTGGACCGCGCGGTGGAGCAGGCGATCACGCCCATCATCGACGAGATCGGCGAGGTGGAGTCGCTCCTGGCGTCCGGGACGATCGACGACGAGGCCTTCGAGGCCGACCTCGAGCGTCGGCTGAGCGAGCTGGAGGCGGTCCGCAACCTGCTCGACACCGGCCACCGGGTCGTGTTCGCGGTCGTGGTCGAGGGCACCGTCGACACCCTCCGCAGCGTCGCGGAGCGCGATCGTGTGCGCCTGGTGGACCTCGCCCCGGGGGAGACCGACGTCGAGACCTCGGCGTTCTACGGCATCCTGCCGGAGGACCGCGAGCGGGCGTCGTTCGGTGCCGACCGCTGACGCCACACCCGCCGGCATCCTCCGCCGAGGAGGCGCGGGCCGGTGGTACGGTCCCCGGACGAACGACACGCGTGTGACCTTCCCCCGCACGCACCCCCGCGTCGCCCCCAGGGTGGTCTCCAGGGTCGTCTCCCTGTCGCCCCACGGTGGCGGAGCCGGGTGGGTCGAGGTGCGGTCGCGGTCGCGACCGACGGGCTGCTGGACGACGTGCGTGAGGGGTGCTGGACGTGGGTAGTGGAGACCAGTTCGTCCACCTCCACGTGCACACCGAGTTCTCCATGCTCGACGGCGCCTCCCGCATCGACGAGCTGTTCGCCAAGTGCGCCCGGGACGGGATGCCGGCGGTCGCCACCACCGATCACGGCAACCTCTTCGGCCTCCCGGAGTTCTTCCGGGCCGGGCAGCGCACCGGCGTCAAGCCGATCCTCGGCATGGAGGCCTACCTCGCCCACGGGTCGCGGCGCGACCAGGCACGGACCCCGATGGGGGACCGCTACTACCACCTGACGACGCTCGCCATGGACGACGTCGGCTACCACAACCTGATCCAGCTCTCGACCCGGGCCTACCTCGAGGGCTACTGGTACAAGCCGCGCATCGACTACGAGCTGCTCGAGGAGCACAGCGCCGGCCTGGTCGTGCTGTCCGGCTGCCTCGGTGGCGAGGCCAACCAGTTCCTCATGCAGGACGACGAGCCGGCGGCGGCGGCCTCGTTGGCGAGGATGCGCGACATCTTCGGCCCCGACCGGTTCTTCGTCGAGCAGATGGACCACGGCATCCCCGAGCAGGCCCGCAACTGGCCGCGGCTCGAGAAGCTGGCCAAGGACCTCGGGCTGCGCACGGTGATCACCAACGACAGCCACTACACCGAGGCGAGCGACGCCGAGGCGCACGACGCGCTCCTGTGCATCCAGACCGGCTCGCGCATCAGCGACCCGGACCGTTTCAAGTTCTCCGGCCCCGAGTACCACGTCCGCACCGCCGAGGAGATGTGGCGCCAGTTCGGCACGGTCGCGCCGGACGCGCTGCGCGCCACCCTCGACATCGCCGAGATGTGCGACGCCAAGCTCGAGTTCGACCTCGACCTGCTGCCGGCGTTCCCCTGCCCCGACGGCATGTCCGAGTCGGCCTACCTGCGCAAGAAGGTCTACGACGGGGCGGCCCGGCTCTACCCGGACCCGCTCCCGACCACGGTGCGCGACCGGATCGAGTACGAGCTGTCGGTCATCGACCAGATGGGCTTCCCGGCGTACTTCCTGATCGTCGCCGACCTCTGCGACTACGCACGCGAGGCCGGGATCCGGGTCGGCCCGGGTCGCGGGTCCGCCGGCGGGTCGGCGGTCGCGTACTGCACCGGGATCACCCAGGTCGACCCGATCAAGTACGGCCTCATCTTCGAGCGCTTCCTCAACCCGTCGCGCATCCAGATGCCCGACATCGACATGGACTTCGACGACCGTCGTCGCTCCGAGATGATCCGCTACGCCGCCGAGCGCTACGGCGAGGACCGGGTGGCGCAGATCATCACCTTCGGGACCATCAAGGCGAAGTCGGCGATCCGCGACGCCGCCCGGGTGCTCGACTACCCGTTCGCGATGGGCGACCGGCTGTGCAAGGCGATGCCGCCACCGGTCCAGGGCAAGGAGCCGCCGCTCGAGCAGGCCTTCGAGCAGTCGACGGAGTTGCGCGATGCCTACGAGAACGACCCGGACGCGCGACGGGTGCTCGACACCGCCAAGACGCTCGAGGGCCTGAAGCGCCAGCACGGCATCCACGCCGCCGCGGTCATCATCGGCGCGAAGCCGCTGACCGACATCGTGCCGCTGCTGCGCACCGACAAGGGCGAGACCCTCACCCAGTACGAGATGGGCGCGTGCGAGGCGCTGGGCCTGCTCAAGATGGACTTCCTCGGCCTGCGCAACCTCACCGTCGTCTCCGACGCCGAGCACCACGTCCGTGCCAACCGCGGCGTCGAGGTCCACCTCGACGACCCCGCCTTCCTCGGCGACATGGACGACCCGGCGGTCTACGAGGAGCTGTCCACCGGGCACACCCTCGGGGTCTTCCAGCTCGACTCGACCGGGATGCAGGCGCTGGTCCGCAAGCTGCGGCCCACCCGGTTCGAGGACATCTCCGCCCTCCTCGCGCTGTACCGCCCGGGCCCGCTCGGCATGGACATGCACATCACCTTCGCGGACCGTAAGAACGGTCTCGAAGCGGTCACCTACGAGCACCCCGACCTCGAGCCGATCCTCGGCGAGACCTACGGCGTCTGCTGTCAGCGGCGACACGTTGGTCACCGATGCCGAGTCCGGCGAGCGACATCCGGGTGGCGGACGCGGAGGGACGCAGCTTCCTCGTCCAGGGTGCGCACGGCGAGCGTGGGCAAGGTGACGAACTGGGTCGACAACGGCGTCAAGGACGTCATGACGCTGGTCACCCGCTCGGGTCGCCGGGTGACGCTGACGCCCGATCACCGGGTCCTGACGCCGTCAGGGTTGGCGTCCGGCCGGGGAGCTCAGGACCCGGCGACGCCGTCGCCACCCCACACCGGCTGCGCGTCGATGGCCGCGCTGACGCCGGAGACCGCGGCACGGTGGGAGGGCCGTCAGAGCTTCGCGACCTCGTCACGGAGCCGCGTGCTCCGCGAGGTCGCTGATGCTCGACGACGCCGGCGTGAGCCGCCTACCACCACGCGCATCATCGAGGCGGCCGGTGTCGCCGAGCATCGCGGACCTGGACGGTCGTGGTCGACGGCGCTGCTCGCGGCAGCGGCGCTCCAGGACGTCCTGCTGCGGCTGGGCCACGTGGCGACGGCGACCCGCCGAGGTCCCGCGGTGCACGTGGCCGTCGACGGGGCCGGAGGCGGACGACGCGTCCGGCCCGGACCGGTTCGAGCCGCTCGTCGCCGGTGGAGGACGGCCGGGCGGGACACGGGTGTACGACCTGAGCGTGGAGGGCACCCACAGCTTCGTGGCGGACGGGGTGGTGGTCCACAACTGCGTCTACCAAGAGCAGGTGATGCAGATCGCGACCGACATCGCGGGCTTCACGATGGCCGAGGCCGACGGGCTGCGGAAGGCGGTCGGCAAGAAGAAGCTCGACCTCATGATGTCGATGGAGGCACAGTTCAAGGCCGGCGGCGTCGAGGGCGGCTACGAGGAGGTCCTGATGAAGGGCCTCTGGGAGATGATCGTGAAGTTCGCCGAGTACGGCTTCAACAAGTCCCACACCGTCGCCTACGGCGTCGTCTCCTACCAGACCGCCTGGCTCAAGACCCACTACCCGGTCGAGTACATGGCGGCGCTCCTGACCTCGGTCAAGAACAACAAGGACACCAAGCCGATCTACCTGAACGAGTGCCGGCGGATGGGCATCCCAGTGCTCCCGCCCGACGTCAACGAGTCCGGGTCCGACTTCACCCCGCGCGGCGACGAGGTCCTCTTCGGGCTGTCCGCCGTCCGCGGCGTCGGCGACGGCCTCGTCGGCGAGATCGTCGAGGCCCGCGACCGCGAGGGCCGCTTCACCGACTTCCGCGACTTCTGCGACAAGGTCGACGGCGGCGTGCTCAACAAGCGCACGATCGAGAACCTCATCCTCGCCGGCGCCTTCACCGGCCTCGGACACACCCGGCGCGGGCTGCTCGAGGCCTACGAGCCGATCGTCGACGCCGCCCTCACCCGCAAGAAGGCGGAGGCGGCGGGCCAGTTCTCGCTGTTCGACGGCGGGCTCGGCGACAGCGCCGAGGACGACGTCGAGCTCGACGACGGGGTCGAGATCACCGACGCCGAGTTCGACAAGGCGCGGCTGCTCAAGTTCGAGCGCGAGATGCTCGGCCTGTACGTCTCCGACCACCCCCTGTTCGGCACCGAGCGGCTGCTCGGGACCTACACCGACGCCGCCTGCGCGGACCTGCGCGAGAAGGACGACGGCGCGGCGGTGACGATCGGCGGCGTGCTCACCGGGCTGACCAAGAAGTTCACGAAGAAGGGCGACACCTACCTCGTCGCCACCCTCGAGGACCTGTCCGGGTCGGTCGAGGTCGTGTTCTGGCCGGCGACCTACCGCGCCGCACACGAGGCGCTGGTCGAGGACGCCGTGCTGGTCGTCACGGGGCGTCTCGAGATCCGTGACGAGTCGGTGAAGATGACGGCGAACCGCGTCAGCGCCCCCGACCTCTCCGAGGTCCTCGGCGCGCCGGTCGTGGTGCGCTTCGCGGCCGAGCAGTGCACGCCGGCCGCCGTCCAGCGGCTGAAGGACATCCTCGCGCAGCACGAGGGCCACGTCCCCGTCCACCTCCACGTCGACGACACGCAGGGCGGGACCAAGGTCTTCCGGCTCGGGGACGCCCACCGGGTCGACCGCGACTCGGGGCTCTTCGGCGAGATCAAGGCCGCGTTCGGTCCCGACGCGATCCAGCACTCGGCGGGGGACCGCACGTTCGGCACCGACGAGGACGAGCCACGCTGGCGTCGCCCGACGTGACCGGTGGTTCCCGGGGCCCCCGCCGGCGTCGGTAGGCTCCGCCCGATCCACCTCCCCCTCGCCCTGGACGCCCGATGGCCCGTCTCCGCACCCTCGACCTCCGCGGCGACCGCTCCGACCCGCGCGACCGGCTGCCCCGGCCACGGGTCGACCTCGCGGCCGCCCGCGAGGGAGTGGCCGCGAGCCTCGCCGCCGTCCGGGACCGTGGGGACGACGCGCTCCGCGAGCTGACCGAGACCTTCGACCGGGTCGCGGTCGACGACCTCCGCGTGCCCGCCGACGTCCTGGCGGCGGCGGCCGAGGCGCTGACGCCGGAGCTGCGCGCGGCCATCCTGCGCGCTGCCGACCAGGTCCGGTGGTTCCACGAGAAGGCGATGCCGCGTGCGTGGGAGGACACGCGCGACGGGGCGCGGATGGGGCAGTGGTACCGACCCGTGCAGCGCGTCGGCGTGTACGTCCCGGGCGGCAAGGCGGTCTACCCGTCGACCGTGCTGATGACGGTCGTCCCGGCCCAGGTCGCCGGCGTCGACGAGATCGTCCTGTGCACCCCGCCGACCGGCGGGGATGGGTGGCCCAACCGCACCATCCTCGCGGCGGCGCACCTGCTCGGCATCGACCAGGTCTTCCGGGTCGGCGGCGCCCAGGCCATCGCCGCGATGGCCTACGGCACGGCATCGATCCCGCCGTGCGACAAGGTCGTCGGGCCCGGCAACCTCTACGTCGCGCTCGCCAAGCAGCAGGTCCAGGCCGAGGGACGCTGCGGCATCGACGCGGTCGCCGGCCCGACCGAGATCGCCATCGTCGCCGACGGGACGGCCGACCCGCGGGTCATCGCCGCCGACCTCGTCGCCCAGGCCGAGCACGACGAGCTCGCCACCTGCCTCCTCATCACCCACACCCCGGAGATCATCCCGGCGGTCGAGGCGATGCTCGACGAGGAGGTCGCCGCGACCCAGCACCGCGAGCGGGTCGAGGCCGCCCTCGCCGGCCAGGGCACGGTCGCGATCGTCGACGACGTCGACCAGGCGGTCGCGGTGGCCGAGGCGTTCGCCGCCGAGCACCTCGAGGTCCAGACCGCCGACGCCTTCGCGGTCGCCGAGCGCATCCGCTACGCCGGCACGACCTTCATCGGTCACCCCACGCCGGTCTCGCTCGGTGACTACGCGGCCGGGCCGAACCACACGTTGCCGACCTCCGGCACCGCCCGGTTCACCGGCGGCCTGTCGACCTCCTCCTACCTCGTGCCCGTCAACTGGGTCGAGTACGACCGGGCGGCGCTCGAGGCGCTCGCCGACTCCGTGCGCACCCTGGCGGCGTCCGAGGACCTCCCGGCCCACGCCCGTGCGGTCGACGTGCGTCTGGGCATCGAGCTGGAGCCGTGAGCGGACCCGTCCCGGTCCGGCCCGACCTCGCCGGCATCAGCCCCTACGGCGCCCCCCAGCTCGACGTCCCGGTGCGGCTCAACACCAACGAGACCGCCGAGCCGCCGCCGGCCGCGTACCTCGCCGAGGTCGCCCGCCGCATCCGCGAGCTGCCGCTGCACCGCTACCCGGACCGGCCGGCGACGGCGCTCCGGACCGCCCTGGCCGCGTTGTTCGACCTCACCCCGGACCGCGTGTGGGCGGCCAACGGCTCCAACGAGGTGCTGCTCCAGCTGTTCCAGGCCTACGGGGGGCCCGGCCGGCGCGTGCTGCTGTTCCGCCCCGGCTACTCCGCGCACCCCCTGATCGCGCAGGTCGCCAACACCGAGGTCGTCGAGCACGACCTCCCCGACGACTTCCGGCTCACGCCCGAGGTCGCCGTCGACGCCGTCGAGCGGCACGACCCCGACATCGTCTGCGTCGCCAACCCGAACAACCCGAGCGGCGTGCCGACCTCGCTCGACGCCGTCCGGGCGCTCCACGACGCCGGCCGCGGGCTCGTCATCCTCGACGAGGCCTACGTCGAGTTCGGCGGGGAGTCCGCGCGGCCGCTCCTCGACGAGCTCCCGCGGCTGGTGGTGACCCGGACCTTCTCCAAGGCCTACCGCCTCGCCGGGCTGCGCCTCGGCTACCTCCTCGCCCACGACTGGGTCATCGACGACATCCGCAAGGTCCGGCTGCCCTACCACCTGGACGCGCTCAAGCAGGTGGCGGCGCTCGCGGCCATCGAGCTGCGCGACAGCCTCCTCGACCACATCCCGCGGGTCGCGGCCGAGCGCGACCGCATCGCCGCGTCGTTGGGCGCGATCTCCGGCGTGGACGTGTGGCCGTCGACCGGGAACTTCCTGCTGTTCCGCACCGCCGTCCCCGACCTGTTCGACCAGCTGCTCGCGCGCGGCATCCTCGTCCGCGACTTCTCCACGAAGCCCCGGCTCGAGGGATGCCTGCGGGTCACGGTCGGCACCCCCGCGGAGAACGACGCGTTCCTCGCCGCCGTCCGCGAGGTCGTCGCCGGCTGACAGCCCCGACGCGGCGCCGGGTACCGTCGCCGCGCCCCACCAACGGAGGAAGCGATGTCCCGGCGCGGACGCGTGGAGCGGCAGACGAAGGAGACCCGGATCGTCGTCGAGGTCGAGCTCGACGGCTCCGGCACGAGCGAGGTCTCGACCGGCGTGCCGTTCTTCGACCACATGCTCGACCAGCTCGGCCGGCACGGGCGGCTCGACCTCACGGTGCAGGCCGACGGCGACGTCGAGATCGACGCCCACCACACCGTCGAGGACGTCGGCATCGCGTTGGGCCAGGCCCTGGCCGAGGCGTGGGGCGAGCGCGCCGGTGTGGAGCGCTTCGGCGACGCGCTGGTCCCGATCGACGAGGCGCTGACCGAGGTCGCCGTCGACCTGTCGGGGCGTCCCTACCTCGTCTACGAGGTCGACACGCCGGTCGAGCTCGTGGGCACCTTCGAGACGACGCTCGTGAAGCACTTCTTCGAGGCCGTGGTCGCCAACGCACGCATCACCCTGCACGTCCACAACCGCGCCGGCGACAACAGCCACCACATCTTCGAGTCGGTCTTCAAGGGTGTGGCGGTGGCGCTCCGGCGCGCGGTCGCGGTGACCGGCACCGGGGTGCCGTCGACCAAGGGTGTCCTGCAGTGACCCGACCCCGGGTGGCCGTGCTGGACTACGAGGCGGGCAACGTCCGGTCGGCCCAGCGCGGCCTCGAGCGTGCCGGCGCCGACGCCTTCATCACCTCCTCGGCGGACGCGGCGCGTGGCGCGGACGCGCTGGTCGTTCCCGGGGTCGGCCACTTCTCGACCTGCCTCACCAACCTGCGCCGCGCCGGCCTCGAGACGCTGGTCCGGGAGTGGATCGCCGCCGACCAGCACGTCTTCGGCATCTGCGTCGGGATGCAGCTCCTCTACGAGGACTCCGACGAGGGCGCCGCCGCCGGTCTCGACATCCTCCCCGGTCGGGTCGTGCGCCTGCCCGAGGGCGCGGTCGTGCCCCACATGGGCTGGGACGTGGTGCTCGCGGCGCCCGGGCACGAGGACGACCCCCTGCTCGCCGGCGTCGCGGGGGAGCGGACCTACTTCGTGCACAGCTACTACGCCCAGCCCACCGATCCCGCCCACGTCGTGGCGACCTGCTCGTACGCCGGCGTGGACTTCCCGTGCCTGGTCCGGGTCGGCAACGTCGTCGGGACCCAGTTCCACCCCGAGAAGTCCGCCGACGTCGGCGCCCACCTCCTGGCCAACTGGGTCGCGCCCTCTGAGCCCGAGCGCGTACCGTTACCGCCCGCTGCGCGCCCCCGGCTCCCCGTCCCGCTCCCCGTCTCCAGGAACGACCCGATGTCCCTCACGCTCTACCCCGCCGTCGACATCAAGGACGGCCGCGCCGTCCGCCTCACCCAGGGCAAGGCCGACGCCGAGACCGTCTACGACGTCGACCCGGTGGCGGCGGCCCAGCGGTTCGCCGACGCGGGGAGCGACTGGCTCCACGTGGTCGACCTCGACGCGGCCTTCACGGGCGAGCCCCGCAACCGTCACCTGATCGCCGAGATCGTCGAGGCGACGGGCTGCCGGGTGCAGGCCTCGGGTGGCGTCCGCACGGTCGAGGACGTCGAGGCTTCGCTGGGCTACGGAGCCGAGCGTGTCGTCATCGGGACGATGGCGCTGACCCAGCCCGACTTCGTCCGCGAGGTGCTCGACCGGGTCGGGCCGGCGATCGCGGTCGGGCTCGACGCCCGCGGCGACGTCCTGCAGGCGCGCGGGTGGACCGAGGAGGCGGGCGACCTGTTCGACGCGCTCGAGATCTTCAGCGCGATGGGGGTCCCGCGGTTCGTCTACACCGACGTGGCCAAGGACGGGATGCTCCAGGGCCCGAACGTCGAGATGCTCCGCAAGGTCGCCGACGCCACCGACGCGCACGTCACCGCCTCCGGGGGCGTGTCGAGCCTCGACGACCTCCGCACGCTCGCGACCTGCCACGACCGGGTCGACGCGGCCATCGTGGGCAAGGCGCTGTACGCCGGCGCGTTCACCCTCCTCGAGGCGCTGGAGGTGACGCGGTGACGCTCGCGGCCCGGGTCATCCCGTGTCTCGACGTCACCGCCGGACGGGTCGTCAAGGGCGTGCAGTTCGTCGAGCTGCGCGACGCCGGCGACCCCGTCGAGCTCGCCCGCGCCTACGACGCCGAGGGCGCCGACGAGCTCTGCTTCCTCGACATCACCGCCAGCTCCGACCAGCGCGACATCATGCACGAGGTCGTGGCGCGGACCGCCGAGCAGGTCTTCATCCCGCTCACCGTCGGCGGCGGGATGCGCAGCGTCGACGACGCGCGCGCGATGCTGCGGGCGGGCGCCGACAAGATCGCGTTCAACACCGCGATCGTCGACCGCCCCGAGCTCCTGTCCGAGGCGGCCGAGGCGTTCGGGTCGCAGTCGATCGTGGCCGCCATCGACGCGCGCCGGCGCGACGCCGACGACCCGGGCCGGGGCTGGGAGGTGTTCACGCACGGCGGCCGGACGCCGACGGGGCTCGACGCGGTCGCCTGGGCGGCCGAGTGCCAGTCGCGCGGCGCCGGCGAGATCCTGCTGACGTCGATGGACCGCGACGGCACCAAGGTCGGCTTCGACGTCGAGCTCCTCCGTGCCGTCACCGGCGTCGTGACGATCCCGGTGATCGCCAGCGGCGGGGCGGGGACGGCCGAGCACATGGCTGCCGGCGTCACCGACGGGCACGCCTCGGCGGTGCTCGCCGCCTCCATGTTCCACTTCGGCGAGCTACGCATCTCGCAGGTGAAGGCCGTGATGGCCGCCCGCGGGGTCCCCGTCCGGACCGTCGGTGGGGTCGGGTCGTGACCGACGAGTGGGCCGCGATCGCCGACGTCTACGACCAGTGGGCGTCCGACATGACCGCCGACGTGCCGTTCTACGTCTCCGAGGCGGTGGCGGTCGGCGGTCCCGTCCTCGAGGTCGGGGTGGGGACCGGCAGGGTCGCCGTGGCGATCGCACGGACCGGCGTCGACGTCGTCGGCATCGACAACTCGCCCTCGATGCTCGCCAGAGCCGCCGACCGGGTCGCCGCGGCGCCGCTCGACGGGAGCGTCGAGCTGATCGAGGCGGACATGCGCGACTTCGATCTCGGCCGCGAGTTCCCGCTCGCGATCCTGCCGTACCGGGTGCTCGCCCACGCCCTGACGAGCGACGAACAGCTCGCCACACTCCGGGCGGTCCGTCGGCACCTGAGCCCCGGTGGCCGGCTGGTCTTCAACGTCGTGGTCCCACGTGCCAGCGACCTCGAGTGGGCCGACAGCCTCACCCGCGAGGGTCGCTACCGCGACGACGAGGGCCACGACGCGGTCCTGTGGCGCCAGACCGACTACGAGCCCGGCACCCAGCTCCTCCACTTCCACTTCGTGGTCGACGCGCTGGGGGAGGCGGGGTCGGTGACCCGCCGCACGCACGCGGACATGACGGTGCGGCTGTGCTTCCCCGGCGAGCTCGAGCACGCGTTGGCCCGCGCCGGCTACCGGGTGGTGGACCGTTGGGGCTGGTTCGACCGGCGTCCCTACGGCGCCGACGCCGGCGAGATCGTCTGGGCCGCCGAGCGCGAGGATTCGTGGAAGCGCGCCTGACGGGCCCGCGGGTGCTCGTCAGGCCAGCGCCGCGCTGAGGACGGCGGGGACGTCGTCGGCGGCGACCTCCGGCGGGAGCTGCTGGAGGCCGCACTCGGGACACCGGAGCATCGGGACGTCGAGGGTGACCCGGACGACGCCGCTGCCGGTGACGGTGGTCGCCACCGACCGGGTGGTGCGCCGGCCGGGGATCGTCAGGGCGGCGTCGCACGCGCCGCACCGCAGTGTCCGGCGCACCCGCGTCCGGCGTGCCACCAGGAGCTCCCGGTCGACGGCGCCACCGAGGGCCGCCACCAGCTCCGGGACCGCTGCCAGTGGGTCGTGGCCGTCCGGGCACGCGGTCTCCCGCACCCCCTCGACGGTGGCCGACACGGCACCGTGCACGGCCTCACCGCCCGCCACCCGCGGGAGGACGAGCCGCGCGCCGCACACCGCACAGGACCCCGCCGTCACCCCACCCGGTGGGCGTGGGGCGGGGTCCTCGGGCACGGGGGTCTCCGGACGGATCGGGGGCGGGTCGGTGGCGAGGCTACTGGCGCAGGTGGCGCCGGTAGGCTCGCGCCCCACCCCGGGCCGACGCCTCGACCGGACGCCACGATGCCCCTCACCGACGCCCAGCGCGACGCCCTCCGCTTCGACGAGCACGGGCTCATCCCCGCGATCGTCCAGCAGCGGGGGAGCGGCGAGGTGCTCATGTTCGCCTGGATGGACGCCGAGGCGCTCGACCGGACGCTCACCAGCGGCGAGACCCACTTCTGGTCGCGGTCGCGCCAGGAGCGGTGGCACAAGGGCGCCACCTCGGGCAACACGCAGCCGGTCGTGGACGTGCGCGTCGACTGCGACGCCGACGTCCTGCTCGTCGAGGTCGACCTCGACGACGACGCGGTCGCCTGCCACACGGGCGCCCGCAGCTGCTTCCACCGGCACCTCGACGACCTCGACCACCTCGACGCCCCGACCGACCAGGAGTCCGACGCGTGACCGTCCATCCGACCCGTGAGGAGTTCGTGCGGCTCGCCGCCGACCACGGCGTCGTGCCGGTCTGGCGCGAGGTCCTCGCCGACCTCGAGACGCCGTTGTCCGTCTACGGCAAGCTCTCCGGCCGCGGGCCCTCGTTCCTGCTCGAGTCCGCCGAACACGGCGAGCGCTGGGGCCGCTACAGCTTCGTGGGGACCGACCCGTTCCTCGTCCTCCGGGGGCGCGACGGCGAGGTCACCTGGGAGGGGACGCCCCCGGCCGCCGCGGCGGAGGCGACCGGGCCGCTCGACGCGCTCGACGCCGCCGTCGGGGCGCTCCACGCCCCGGCACCCGTCGGGCTGCCGTTCCACGGCGGCGCGGTCGGGATGGTCGGCTACGACGCCGTGCGAGAGGTCGAGCGGATCCCCGACACCGGCGTCGACGACCTCGGCCTGCCCGACGTGCTGATGCTCTTCCCCCGCACCGTCGTGGCGCTCGACCACCTGCGGCAGGTGATGACCGTGGTGGTCAACGTGGTCGTCGGCGACGACCCGTCGGCGCAGTACGACGAGGCGGTCGTGGCCATCGACGACGTGCTGACGCGGTTGGCCGAGACCTCCTCGACGGCGATCGTGTCGCCGCCGGAGCCGCAGCCCGCCGAGCGCGCCCCGTCCAACCTCGAGGACGGCCAGTACGAGGAGATGGTCGAGCGGGTGAAGGAGCACATCCGCGCCGGCGACACCTTCCAGACCGTCGTGAGCCAGCGGTTCGCGCTCGAGACGGCCGCCACCCCGTTCGACATCTACCGGGTGCTCCGGGTGATCAACCCGTCGCCCTACCTGTTCCTGTTCGACTTCGAGGACTTCCACGTCGTCGGGTCCTCGCCCGAGGCGCTCGTCCAGGTCCACGGCCAGCACGTCGAGACCTGGCCCATCGCCGGCACCCGCCGGCGCGGCGAGACGCCCAAGGAGGACCGCGAGCTCGAGCGCGAGCTGATCGCCGACGCCAAGGAGCGGGCCGAGCACGTGATGCTCGTCGACCTCGGCCGCAACGACCTCGGCCGGGTGTGCGAGACCGGCTCGGTCAAGGTCGACGAGATGATGGGCATCGAGCGCTACAGCCACGTGATGCACATCGTCTCGTCCGTGAGCGGCGTCCTCCGCGAGGGGCTCGGCCCGATCGACGTGCTCCGCGCCGTCTTCCCCGCCGGCACCGTCTCGGGCGCGCCGAAGGTCCGCGCGATGGAGATCATCGACGAGCTCGAGCCGACCCGCCGGGGCGTCTACTCCGGCGCCGTCGGCTACGTCGACTTCTCCGGCAACCTCGACACCTGCATCGCCATCCGGACCGTCGTGGTCAAGGACGGGGTCGCCTACGTCCAGGCCGGCGCCGGCATCGTGGCCGACTCCAAGCCCGCCGCGGAGGAGGCCGAGACGCGCAGCAAGGCCGGCGCCGTCCTCGCCGCCGTCCGCGCCGCCGAGGCGATCCGCCGCTGAGCCGTCGCTGAGCCGTGCACACGCGGGGTCGAAGGGCCGTCCGGCGAGGCCCGGGTGGCCCTCGACGTCGGCCGGAGCGGGGTGCACGATGGGGGCACCCTCAGGTGGGAGGTACACCATGGCAGCCGAACGCGTCCGTACGTTCCTCGCGGCTCACGGGGTGAGCTACGAGGCCGAGACCCACCCGCGCGCGGTGACGTCGCAGCGGCTGGCCGCCGCGGAGCACGTGTCGGGGTGGATGGTCGCCAAGCCGGTGATGCTGAACGCGGGCGGGCAGCTCGCGATGGCGGTCCTGCCGGCGCCGGCGATGGTCGACCTCGACCGCGCCTCGGCGGCGCTCGCCTGCGAGGTCCGTCTCGCGCACGAGTCCGAGTTCACCCACCTCTTCCCCGACTGCGAGGCCGGGGCGGAGCCGCCCTTCGGCGCGTTCTACGGCGTGCCCGTGTACGTGGACCCGATCCTCGAGGAGGACGAGTACATCGTCTTCCGCGCCGGGACCCACGACACGACCATGAAGATGCGGATGGTCGACTACCTCGCCGTCGAGGACCCGAAGATGGTCGAGATGGCGATCCACCCCGTCCTGAGCTGACCGCGGACGGACGGGCACACGGCCCCGCCCGGGGTCACGCGTAGGCTCCGGGCGTGACCCACCGCGCCGTCCACGCCCTCCTCGCCACCACCCTGGGTGCCGGCGTGCTCACCGGGTGCACGCCGGCGGACCGTCCCGACGCCGGGCGCGCCACGCCGACGGCCGACGCCGCGTCGGAGCCGGCGGTCACGGCCGGCGACACCGCGCCGGCGACCCCCGGGCCGACGGCGCCGGCGTCCGACCCGACGACGCCAGCGCCGGCCGTCGCCATCGACGGCGTCGACGCCGCCCGTGTGATGGCCGTGGTGGAGGACCTCGCCGGCGCCGGGCCGCGGCCGGCGGGCTCCGCCGGCGACACCGCGGCACGCGCCTACGTCCTCGACGCGTTCCGGGCCGTCGGCTGGACGGTCCGCGAGGAGACCGTGCCGCTCCCGCAGGGCGGCACCACCGCCAACGTCGTGGCGACCCCGCCGCGGGTCTCGCTCGATGCCCCGCACCTCGTGGTCGGCGCCCACCTCGACACCGTGGCGGGATCACCGGGCGCCAACGACAACGCCAGCGGCATCGGCGTCCTGCTGGCGGTCGCGACCGAGCTCGCCGACGAGTTCGACCGGCTGCCGGAACCGGTCGTGCTGGTGGCCTTCGGCGCCGAGGAGTACCAGCCGAGCGAGCCCCGGGAGCACCACGTCGGGAGCGCCGCCTACGTCGACGCGCACGGCGATGTCGTGGCGGCGATGGTCAGCGTCGACATGGTCGGGCGGGGGGAGGCCATGTGCCTCTGCACGCTCCGGGGCCGCTACGACGGCCTCGCGGGCGTCCTCGCCGAGACCGCGACGGCCGCTGGCCTGTCCGGTGTCCGCCGCGAGTCCCACGGCGACGTCTCCGACCACGGCCCCTTCGCCCTCGCCGGCATCCCCGCCGCGCACCTGTGGACCTTCGACGAGCCCGCCCGCCACACCGCGGAGGACACCGCGGACCGGGTCCGACCGGAGGACCTGCGACGGGCCGGCGACCTCGTCCTCGCGTGGCTCCGCGGCGACGGTCGCGAGCCCTGACCCGCGACCGCCTCGAGCTCCACCGGCCCGGACCGGAGCCCGGGGGAGCGCTGGCTACGATGGCGCGTCCCGACGGCTGGAACCGCCCGTGGCCACCTTCCTCGACGACCTGCTCGACGGCGCCCGCCGTCGCGTGGACGCCGCACGGGGCCGTGAGCCGCTCGAGGCGCTGCGGGCCCGTGCCCTCGCCACGCCGACGCCGCCGAGCTTCCGGGCCGCGCTGACGCGCCCGGGCGTGTCGGTCATCGCCGAGGTCAAGCGCGCGTCCCCGTCCAAGGGCGACCTGGCACCCGGCCTCGACGCCGTGGCGCAGGGCCGCGCCTACCGCGCCGGCGGGGCGCACGCCATCTCGGTCCTCACCGAGCCGGACCGGTTCAAGGGCAGCCTCGAGGACCTCCGCGACGTCGCCGCGCTCGGCACGCCGACCATCCGCAAGGACTTCGTCGTCGATCCGTACCAGGTGTGGGAGGCGCGCGCCGCCGGCGCCGCCGCGATCCTGCTCATCGTCGCCGCGCTCGACGAAGCGGCGCTGTCCGTGCTCGCCGGCGAGGCGGTCGACGCCGGCCTCGACGTCCTGGTCGAGGTCCACGACGCCGCCGAGCTCGAGGTGGCGGGCCGCCTCGGCGCGACCATCATCGGCGTCAACGCCCGCGACCTGCGCACCTTCGACGTCGACCGGGACGCGTTCGCGCGGCTGCGTCCCGACCTCCCGGCTGGTGCGGTGGCGGTGGCCGAATCGGGCATCCGTGGACCGGACGACGTCCGGACCGCAGCCGACGCCGGCGCCGACGCCGTCCTCGTGGGCGAGTCGGTCGTGACCGCGCCCGACCCCACCGCCGCCGTGGCCGCGCTCGTCGCCGCCGGCGCCCCCACGACCTCGACCGCGACAGGGACCGAGTAGATGACCTCCGAGACCGCCTCCCGCCCCGGCTACTTCGGCCGCTTCGGCGGCCAGTTCGTGCCCGAGGCGCTCTCCGGTGCCATCGCCCAGCTCGAGGACGCCTGGAACGACGCCCAGGAGGACCCGGCCTACGAGGCCGAGCTCGACCGGCTGCGGCGGCAGTACGGCGGTCGCCCCACACCGCTCTACCTCGCCGAGCGGCTGTCCGAGGCGGTCGGGCTCGAGGTGCACCTGAAGCGTGAGGACCTCGCCCACACGGGCTCCCACAAGCTCAACAACGTCGTCGGGCAGGCGCTCCTGACCAGGCGTATGGGCAAGCCCCGGGTCATCGCCGAGACCGGCGCCGGCCAGCACGGGGTCGCCACCGCCACCGCCGCGGCCCTGTTCGGGCTCGACTGCGTGGTCTACATGGGCGCGGAGGACTGCCGGCGCCAGCGCCTCAACGTCGTGCGGATGCAGCTCCTCGGCGCCGAGGTGGTCCCGGTCGAGTCCGGCACCCGGACCCTGAAGGACGCCATCAACGAGGCCATGCGCGACTGGGTCACCAACGTCGACTCGACCCACTACCTCATCGGCTCCGCGATGGGCCCGCACCCGTTCCCGCTCATCGTGCGCGAGCTGCAGAAGGTCATCTCGGTCGAGTCGAAGGCCCAGTTCGCCGACCAGGCCGGCGGCCTCCCCGACGCGGTCATCGCCTGCGTCGGCGGCGGGTCCAACGCCATCGGCTCCTTCGCCGAGTTCATCGGCGAGCCGGACGTCGCCCTGATCGGCGTCGAGGCGGCGGGCGAGGGGCTCGGCTCGGGGAAGACCGCCGCGACCATCTCCGAGGGCCGCGAGGCGGTCCTGCACGGTGCGCGGTCGATCGCGCTCGTCGACGACGACGGCCAGGTCAAGCACGCCCACTCGATCTCCGCCGGCCTCGACTACCCGGGGGTCGGGCCCGAGCACGCCTGGCTCGCCGAGAGCGGCCGCGGGACCTACGTCGCCGCCAGCGACCGCGAGGCCATCGAGGGGTTCCGCCGGCTGTCCGAGCTCGAGGGCATCATCCCGGCGCTCGAGCCGGCGCACGCGGTCGGCTGGCTCCTGCACCACGGCCGCGAGCACCTCGGCTCGTCCGCCCGTGTGGTGCTGACGGTCTCGGGCCGCGGCGACAAGGACGTCGACGAGGTCGTGCGGGTCATGACCGAGATGGGCATCGCCGGCGACCTCGGCGTCGACGTGGCCGAGGAGGACGGGCGATGACCTCCCGCGTCACCGCCGCGTTCGACCGCGCCCGCGACGAGGGTCGGGCCGCGCTCGTCATCTACCTCCCGGCCGGGTTCCCCGACATGCCCACCTCGCGGGCGTGCCTCGAGGCCGCCGCCGAGGCCGGCGCGGACGTGCTCGAGGTCGGGTTCCCGTTCAGCGACCCGATGATGGACGGCCCGATCATCCAGGCGGCCTCCCAGCGCGCCCTCGACCAGGGCTACACCGTCGACGACGACCTCGCGATGTGCGCCGAGCTGACCGCGGCGACCGACGTGCCGGCCTGTGTCATGACGTACGTGACCATCCCCGACACCCGCGGCTACGCGGCCTTCGCCGACGACGCCACGCGGGCGGGCCTCGCCGGGGCCATCCTGCCCGACCTCCCCGCCGGCGAGGCCGGCGCGTGGATCGACGAGGCGAGACGCGTCGACCTCGACACGGTCTTCCTCGCGAGCTCGGTCTCGACCGACGCCCGGCTCGACGCGATCGTCGCGGCCTCGACGGGGTTCGTCTACGCCGTGGGGCTCATGGGCGTGACCGGCGTGAAGGACGTCGCGGCCGACGCGTCGCGCACCCTCGTCGAGCGTCTCAAGGCGCGCACCGACACGCCCGTCGCGGTCGGGCTCGGGGTCAAGACCCGTGCGCAGGCCGCCGACACGGCGAGCTTCGCGGACGGGGTGATCGTCGGGTCGGCGGTGGTCCAGGCCGCTGCGGACGGCGATACCGCCGGCGCGCCGGACCGCGTCGCGGCGCTGGTCCGCGAGCTCCGCGCCGGCGTCGAGTCGCGCTGACCCGCACCGGTCATCGCCGCGGCTGCCCGGAACGCGACGAGCCCCGGCACGGGGCCGGGGCTCGTCGCGGGTGTGACCAGCGTCACTCGACGAAGCCGTTGTCCGTCAGCCACTGGGCGGCGACGTCCTCGGGGAACTCACCCTCGACGTCGACCTTGGCGTTGAGCTCCTGCATCGTCTCGAGGTCGAGCGCACCGGCGATCTCGGCGAACAGCTCCGCGACCGCCTCGTTCTCGGCGAACTTCTCCTGGCGGATCGTCACCGACGGGTTGTACGGCGGGAAGAAGTCCTTGTCGTCCTCGATGACGGTGAGGTCGAGCGCGGCGATGCGGCCGTCGGAGGCGAACACCTCACCGAAGTTGCACGGCTCACCCTTGTCGGTGGCGTCGTAGACGACCCCGGTGTCGAGCAGGGCGACGTTGTCCTCGGGGACGTCGTAGCCGTAGAACTCCTCCATCCCGGGAAGTCCGTCGTCGCGGGTCGAGAACTCCGACTCGACGCACAGCGTCGCCTCGGAGGGGTTCTCCTCGACGAGCGTGCCGAGGTCGGAGAGGGTCTCCACGCCGAGCTCGTCGTAGGCCTCGGTCCGGACGGCGAGCGCGTAGGTGTTGTTGAACGGCGCGGCCTCGAGCCACGTGATGTCGTTCTGCTCGAGGTCCATCTGGGCGACCTCTTCGGTGAGGTTCTCGGGGAGTTCGGCCGGGTCGAGCGGCTTGCCGAGGTGGGTGCCCCAGCCGGTGCCGTTGTACTCCCAGTAGAGGTCGATCTCGCCGTTCAGCAGCGCCTCGCGGGCTGCGACCGTGCCGGCCAGGCCGATCTGGTCGTTGACGTCCGCGCCGGCGGCTTCGAGGGCCTGGAGGGCGATCTGGCCCAGCACGAGCTGTTCCGTGAAGTCCTTGGACCCCACCGTGTAGCTGGTGCCCGAGAGGTCGTAGCTCGCCAGCGAGCCGCTGCCCTCGGTCTGGGCCGAGTCACCGTCGCCGCTGCCGCCGGCCTCCTCCTCGAGGCCGCCGCCACAGGCGGTGGCGAGCATCGCGACGGCGGCGCCGGCCGCGAGCCATCGTGTCGTCTTGCGGAACCTCATCGGTTCTCCTTCGTCTCTTCGGGGTCTTCGGGCGTTCACGGTGGGGAGGGGGCGCCACGTGCCGGGGGTGGCAGGAGCGCACCGCTCGGGGGGGCGTCGGCGTGTGGGCGGCCCACCTGCGGTGGGCCGGGAGGGGTCACAACCCCTTGGGGCGCAGCACGTCCTCGAGGATCCCGCCGAGCCAGTCGACGGCGAGCGCGAGGACGGCGGTCAGGACCGACCCGGTGTAGAGCACCTTCGTGTTGCGCAGCTTCAGGCCGTTGTTGATGTAGTCACCGAGGCCGCCGGCGTTGATGAAGGTCGCCAGCGCCATCGTCCCGACGACGATGACGAGGGCGGTCCGGACGCCGGCGGCCATCACCGGTACCGCCAGGGGCATCTCGACCTTGCGGAGCACGCGGAACTTGCTCATGCCCATCCCGCGGGCGGCGTCGATCACGGATGCGTCGACCTGCTCGAGGCCGACCATCGTGTTCCGCAGCACCGGCAGGATCGAGTAGAAGACGACCGCCCCGACGGCGGCGCGGAAGCCCAGCAGGCCGAAGGCGACCGCGCCGAGCACGACCACACCGAGGGAGGGGATGGCCTGGCCGGCGTTGGCGACGGCGAGGGCCGCCGGCCGGAAGCGCCGCGCCCACGGTCGGGTGAGCAGCACGCCGAGCGGGATCGCGATCACCAGCACCAGGACCACCGCCACGGCCGAGAGGTTGATGTGGCGGACCACCTCCTCGATGAGGCGGTGCCGGTTGAGGAGTCGGGACTCCTGGCTGGACAACGGCGTGGCGGTCACCCACGCGTAGAGGGCGTAGCAGATGCCCGCGAGCGCCACCGGCGTGCCCACGTACCGCGCGAGCCGCACGAGACGCGCACGCCGCGACGGGCCGCTCCCCGGCGGGGTGGGGTCCGGCGTGATGGTGGCGTCGGTCGGGTCGAGGGTCGCGGTGCTCATCGGGTGGAGGTCACCTCGCTGGGGGCATCGGCATCGACGGCGTCGTCCGCGGCTCGGAGCGCACGGATCGTGGCGATGATCGTCTCCATGTCGAGGACGCCCTGGTAGCGGCCGGCGCCGTCGACGACGATCGCGACGTTGGCGTTGGAGGTCAGCATCTCGTCGAGCGCGTCGGCGAGGGTCGCCTGCTCGGGAACGGTCGCCACGGCCGGCATCCCGAGCCGTTCCAGCGGACGCTCGCCGGCACGCTCGAGGTCGCGGCGGCGGATCCAGCGTTGGGGCCGGCCGTCGGCGTCGAGCCGGAGGCCGTAGGTCCGGGTCCACTTCGCGAGCTTGTCGGCGATCGCCTCGATCGACTCGTCGTGGGCGAACGTCAGCGTCTCGCGGCTGTCCACGTCGCGGACCTGTGTCAGGTTGAGCCGCTTGAGCGAGGCGCCCGAGCCGATGAAGTCCTCGACGAACTCGTTGGCGGGGTTGGTGAGGATGTTCTCCGGCGTGTCGTACTGGGCCACGGTCGAGCCGACCTCGAGGATGGCGATGCGGTCGCCCATCTTGATCGCCTCGTCGATGTCGTGGGTGACGAACACGATCGTCTTGCCGACCTCCTCCTGGATGCGGAGGAACTCGTTCTGCAGCCGCTCCCGGGTGATCGGGTCGGTCGCCCCGAACGGCTCGTCCATCAGCATCACCGGGGGATCGGCGGCCATGGCGCGGGCGACGCCGACGCGCTGCTGCTGCCCGCCGGAGAGCTCCCGCGGGTACCGGTCGGCGTACACGTCCGGGTCGAGCCCCACGAGGTCGAGGAGCTCGGCCACGCGCTCGTCGATGCGCGCCTTGTCCCAGCCGATGAGCTTCGGGACCGTCGCGACGTTGTCGCGGATGGTCATGTGCGGGAACAGTCCGGTCTTCTGGATCGCGTAGCCGATCCGCTGCCGGAGCTGGTCCGGGTCGCCGTGGGTGACGTCCTCGCCGTCGATGATGATCCGCCCGGAGGTGGGCTCCTCGAGTCGGTTGATCATGCGCAGCGTCGTGGTCTTGCCGCAGCCGGACGGACCCACGAACACGACGATCTCGCCCGCGGGGATGACGAGGTCGATGCCGTCGACGGCCGGCACGGTCTGCCCCGGGTAGACCTTGGTGAGCTTCTCGAGGCGGATCTCCGCCGCCTCGGTGGATGTGTGCTTAGCCACGGATGCCTCGCGAGGTGGTGAGCTTGCCGAACAGGATGTAGAGCGCGTCGAGGCTGAGCCCGAGCACCAGGATGGCGAGCGTCCCGGACCAGACCATCGCCTCGGCGGTGGCGCCGCCGATACGTGAGAGCCCGGCCACGATGAGCTCGCCGAGCCCGGGGCCGTTGACGAACGCGGCGATCGCGGCGATCCCGACGGAGAGCAGCGTGGACACGCGCATGCCGGCGATGATGACCGGCCAGGCGAGCGGCAGCTCGATGCGTGTCAGGACGCGGAGACGCCCCATGCCCATCCCGCGGGCGGAGTCGACGATGGCCGGGTCGACGCCCTGCAGCCCCGCGATGGTGTTGCGGGTGATGGGCAGCAGGCTGTAGAGGACCAGCGCCAGGTACGAGGGCACGAACCCCAGCCCCAGCGGTCCGATCAGGAGGCCGAACAGCGCCAGCGACGGCATCGTCAGGAACACCGACTGGACCGTGACGATCGGGCGGGCGATACGGGGCCGACGGTAGGTCAACAGCCCCAGCACGACGCCGATGACGGTGGCGGTGAGCACGGCCGAACCGACCAGGACGAGGTGGTCGAGCGTGAGCTCGAGGATCTTGTCGTACTGCTTCGTGATGAACTCGAAGGTTCCCACGTTCTCCACCTGGTCGCAGCCGGTGGCACGCGCGGACGCCCGGGGTCGGTCGCGACCCGCGCCGGTGAGGGCGCGGGTCGGCACGGTGGGGGGGTCGGGCGGGGGGCGTCCGAGAACGACGTGCCGGGTCGGCCTCCACCCTACGGATGTGCCGCGCCTGATGGGGAGCACCTCTGGCCGAACGGACAGGGCGCGTCGGCTCCGCGCTCGCGCTACTCGGGGCGCAGGTGGCCGGCGCCGGCTGTCAGGGCGTCGGGGTGGGCTCCGGCTCGCCGTAGGTCCGGGCGGTGAAGGTGTCGGCCACCGCCGCGACCTCGGCGAAGGACGCCGGGTAGGTCACCGTGGTGGGGTCACCGTCGGAGACGAAGCGCCGGTTGGGCTCCTCGTCGAGCCACGCGACCCACTTGTCGAACTCCGGCACGTAGGCCTGGACCCGCTGCACGCTCTTCGGGTCGTAGTCGACGTGGTGGGGTGAGCGGGTGGGCATGAACCCGACCTCGAGCGCGATGTCGTGGTCGTAGGTGAACCCGTCCCAGGTGCCGGTCATCGCGAGCGCCTCGTTCTGAGGCCAGATCCCCTGGGTCAGGGTGATCGAGCGCACGCGGTAGTCGTCGCCGACGACCGCGGCGAGCTCCTTCTCGGACTTCGCCAGGTTCTCGACGACCTCGGCGTCGCTGAGCTCGCGCAGGTTGTCGTGGTTGTAGGTGTGGTTGGACAGGTCGAAGCCGTGCTCGACGAGGTAGCGCAGCTTGCGCTCGATCACGTCGCGGTCGGTGTCGCGGAACGGCACCGGCCAGTAGTAGGCGAAGTGGGCCCGGGCCCGCCAGGTGGGGTCCTCGGCCTCCATCGCCTGGAGGATCCCGACGACCGAGTCGGGATCCGGGGTCTCGCCGTCGGGTCCGAAGAACATGTGCTCGCGGTAGGAGTCGTCGAAGGTGAGCAGGACCGGTGAGGTCCCGGCCGGGATCGGGAACGTGCCGTCGATGAACTCCTCGACCGAGATCGGCCGGTAGCCGCGGTCGTGGAGCTCCTGCAGCTGGGCCCGGAACGTGGCGAGGCTGTTCTCCCAGCGGCCGTCGGCGTCCTGGAGCTTGTGGTACTCCATCACGAGCACCCGCCCGAGCTCGTTGACGCCCAGCTCCGCGAGCTCGGCCTCGGTCAGCGCCGGGGCGGCGGGCGTGGACGACTCGGTCGCCTCGGGGGAGGGCGTGGGGGAGCTGGCCTCGGTCCCGGCCGGCTCGCTCGGACTGGTCGCGGTTGGAGCCGTGGGGGAGGACGCCGGCGACGCGGCGGCGTCTGCGGGCGGTTCGGCGGCCGAGCCGCAGGCGCTCAGGAGCAGCGCGCCGGACACGGCGGCGAGGAGGGTTCTGCGCACGGTGGGGATCTCTTCCGACCCGCCCCTGTCGGGAGCGGCGTCGTCACGTCGGTCGGGTTCGCGCCGTGAACGTCCGGAGGCCGGCGAGCGTTCCGCGGCGGGGTGTCTCGGCGCCGGCGGACGGTACCCGCGCGCGGGCGGCCTCCACGCACGCGACGAGCCCGCGTCCCTGGGGGACGCGGGCTCGTGGGTCGTGACGGTCAGCTCCGGCCGGTCGCGGCCTCGGCGGTCTTCTTCACCGAGGTGCCGGCGGCCTTGACCTGGGCCTTGGCGTTCTCGCCCTGGGCCTTGCCGGCCGTGGTCGCGGCGGACGCGGCCGACTCACCGGTCTTGCGGATCGACGTCAGCGCGGCCTTCACCTGCGACTGCGCCGTCTTGGCCTGGTCGAGCACCCGGCGGACGCGCTCGTCGTTCAGCACGCCCTCGGTGAGGCTGCGGCCGCGGGCGGCCTTCTCGTCGAAGCGCTCCTCGGCCTGCTCCCGGAACTGCTGGATGCGGGTCTCGAGGTCCTCACGGCGCGCCTTGAGGTCGCGCATCTCGGACATCCGCTCCTGCGTCATCTCGCCCGTCTTCTGAGCGCGCTCGCGGGCCTTCGACGGCAGCTCACGAGCGAGCTGCAGCGCCTCGCCGGCGAGCTCGAGCGCGTCGTTGGCGAGCGCGGCGAGGGCGTACCCGGCGTCGCTCACACGGCTGTCGTCGTTGGCCGGCGTCTTCGCGGTGGCCGCGGCGACGTCGCCGTAGGTGAACTCGTCCTGGACCGTGCCGTCCTGCTTGTGGACGATCACCTTGGCCGGCTCCTGGTTCCCGGCGAGCTCCTTGGCGCGGCTCACGGCGTCGGCCTTGCGGGACTCGACCGCGGTGGGCCGGCTGTTGCCCTCGGCCTCCACCGCCCAGCCGTCGTCGTGGGTGCGGACGTGGTAGGTCTGGAGCTGTGTCATCGTTCGTCCTGTCGTCGGCGTCGGGTGGCGTGTGCGAGCCTGGAGGGCCCGTTCGACAACCACGGTAGGGATCCAGGCCGTCGCGTCGAGGCCCGACCCCTGCCGATCCGCGCACCGTTCGGGCCGGCGGGCGACGAACGTCGGTACCGCGTCTGCCGGTGCGTGAGGACGGGCCACGCTGCGTGGGGCTACCACGGTCGCGTGCACCCGCGGCGCGCGAGCGCGTACGCTTCGCCCCGTTCCACGCGGGCGTGGCGAAAGTGGCAGTACGCGCAGGTCTCAAACACCTGTGGGGGAAACCCCGTGTGGGTTCGAGTCCCACCGCCCGCACTCGCCGACCCGGCCGACCACCGGGGAGGCGGCGACGGGGTCGTTTGGCCCCTCTCCGGGGCACGAGTATCGTGCCCGGTCCAGCGGCAGCGTTCCCGTCGGGGACCCGGACGGCTCGCTGGCGCGCCCGCCCATCCCCGACACGCGTCACGCTCGACGCTGAGGAACGGGAGGGGCCGACCACGAACGCGACCCGCGAAGCGGCGAAGGTGCAGGAGCGCCTGGCCCGGGTGCAGGACGCGCTCCGGCGCGTGCGCGCATCCGAGCGGGTCCTGGCCGAACAGGTCGCCTACCTCGACGAGGTGGAGGCCGACGCCGAGACACGCAAGCTCGTGGCACAGACACCGCTCGCGGACCGCGAGTGGCGCGATGCCCGGACCGACCGCGACCGCCACGCGGCCCAGCTGGAGGAAGCACGACGCGAGGCCGCGACGCTGCTCTCCGAGCGGGACCGCCTGCTGGATCGCCTCCTCGACCTGGAGGGAACGACGTGAGCGAGACACACGCGAACGAGACGAAGTCCGGCACGGACGCCGACGGCCGCGCCACGCGTGTGCTCATCGCCGAGGACGAGGCGCTCATCCGCCTCGACCTCAAGGAGATGCTCCAGGAGGAGGGCTTCGAGGTGGTGGCCGAGGTGGCCGACGGCGCCAGCGCCGTCCGGCTGACCCGTGAGCTCAAGCCCGACCTCGTGATCCTCGACGTGAAGATGCCGGTCATGGACGGCATCCAGGCCGCCGAGGAGATCGCCAAGGAGCGGCTCGCCGCGATCCTCATCCTGACCGCGTTCAGCCAGCGCGACCTGGTCGAGAAGGCGCGTCGGGCCGGCGCGATGGCCTACCTCGTCAAGCCCTTCCAGAAGCACGACCTGCTGCCCGCGGTCGAGATCGCCGCCGGCCGGTTCCGCGAGATGAGCGGGCTCGAGGCCACCGTCGACGACCTGCAGGGCCGGCTCGAGGCACGCAAGGTGGTCGAGCAGGCCAAGGGGCACCTCCAGGAGAAGGAGGGCCTGACCGAGGCCGAGGCCTTCCGCTGGATCCAGAAGCAGGCGATGGAGCGGCGGCTCACCATGAAGCAGGTCGCCGAGCAGATCATCGAGCAGTTCAGCTAGCGCGCACCCTTCCTACCGGTGTAGTAGCCCTACGCGGCGAGGGTCGCCTAGGCTCGCGCCACCCCGGGCGTCCCCCTGCACCTCGCGCCCGTCGCACCCCCGACTCCCGACCGGAGAGAAGCCGTATGCGCTCCACCACGTTCGCCCGCGGGGCGGCCATCGCCGCCGCGCTCGCCCTCACCGCCGCGGCCTGCGGCGGCGACAGCGGATCCGACGGCGAGGGCTCCGCCTCCGCCTCGGGCTCCACGACCGGCTCCGAAGCTGCCGTGAGCGTCGAGACCGTCAACGAGGGCCAGCTGACCGTGTGCTCGGACATCCCGTACGCGCCGTTCGAGATGGAGAACGAGGACGGCTCCGGCTACACCGGCTTCGACATCGAGCTGATGGAGGCCATCGCCGCCCAGCTCGACCTCGAGCTGAACGTCTCGGTCACCGGCTTCGACGCCATCCAGTCCGGTCAGGCGCTCGCCGCCGACGCGTGCGACGTCGCCGCCTCCGCGATGACGATCACCGAGGAGCGCGAGCAGAACGTCGACTTCGCCGAGCCGTACTTCGACGCCGACCAGTCGCTGCTCGTCAAGGCCGACGCCGGCATCAGCGACCTCGCGGGCATCGAGACGCTCGGCGTCCAGGCCGACACCACCGGGCAGGCCTACGCCCAGGAGAACTTCGAGGGCGAGATCCTCGAGTTCCCGGGCGCGGCCGAGCTGTTCTCGGCGCTCGAGGCCGGCAGCATCCAGGGGATCCTCCAGGACCTCCCGGTGAACGCCGACCGCGCCAAGCAGGACGACAGCCTCGCGGTCGTGGCCACCTACCCGACCGGTGAGCAGTACGGCTTCGCGGTCGCCGAGGGCAACACCGCACTCCGCGACGCCATCGACGACGCGCTCGCGGGCTTGCGCGAGGACGGCACCTACGACGACCTGTACGCCAAGTACTTCGAGGCCTGATCGTCGCGGATCACGACACGGCGACGCGGCCGTGACCTAACGTCCCGGATGAGGGGCCGCACCCCGCGGCCCCTCATCTGCGTCACGGCCGAGGCCGCGGCGCGCGTGACCACGACGAGGAGGCCCGACGATGGCCGACGCCACCGCGCTCCCGCGCGCGAGGTTCAGCAGACGGCAGCGGCAGCAGGCCGTCCGGGTCGGGCTCTACGTGCTGCTCGGCGTCGTCGTCGTGGTCCTCGCCATCGTCGCCGACTGGCCCAAGATCGCGCGCAACTTCCTGAACCTCGAGATCGCCGGCCAGATGTGGCCGCTGGTGCTCACCCGGGCGGCCCGCAACACCGTCGTCTACACCGCCCTGTCGTTCGTGATCGGGCTGGCCGGTGGGTTGCTGCTGGCGTTCATGAAGCTGTCGCCGGTCGCTCCCTACCGCTGGATGGCGACCGGCTACATCGAGTTCTTCCGTGGCCTGCCGGCGATCCTCACCATCCTGCTGTTCGGCTTCGGCGTCCCGATCGCGTTCGGCTGGCGCTTCCCCGGCGGGACCGTCGGTGGCGCGGTGGTCGGCCTGGGGGCGGTCGCCGCCGCCTACATGGCCGAGACCATCCGTGCCGGCATCCAGGCCGTCCCCAAGGGCCAGGTCGAGGCCGCCCGGTCGCTCGGGATGACCGCGAGCCGTGCGATGGTGTCGATCGTGCTGCCGCAGGCGTTCCGCATCATCATCCCGCCGCTCACGAACGAGCTCGTCCTCCTCATCAAGGACACGTCGCTGTTCTTCGTGGTGGGCTTCTCGATCACGACCAAGGACCTGCTCGCCTACGGGCGTGACATCGCCACGAACACGTTCAACTCGACGCCGCTGATCGTCATCGGGCTGGGCTACCTGGTCGTGACGCTTCCGTTGACGCGGGTCGTCGCGGCGCTCGAGCGTCGCCAGTCCGCCGCCCGCTGACCTCCACCCGCCGCGAGACGACAGGACTCCTTGTGAGCGCAGACCCCGCGGCCACCCCCGGCGCCGCCATCGACGTGATCCAGCTCCACAAGTACTTCGGCGACCTCGAGGTGCTGAAGGGGATCGACTTCAAGGTCGGCCACGGCGAGGTCGTCTGCGTCATCGGCCCGTCGGGGTCGGGGAAGTCGACCCTGCTGCGCTGCGTCAACCGGCTCGAGGAGCCGACCTCCGGACGCATCATCGTCGAGGGCGTCGACATCACCGACGAGGACACCGACCTCGACCGGCTCCGGGCCCGGATCGGGATGTGCTTCCAGCAGTTCAACCTCTTCCCCCATCTCGACGTGCTCCGCAACCTGACGATCGCCCAGCGGCGCGTGCTCAAACGGTCCAAGGAGGAGGCCCAGCAGGTCGCGCGCCGCAACCTCGAGAAGGTGGGGCTCATCGACAAGATCCACGCCTACCCGTCGCACCTGTCGGGAGGGCAGCAGCAACGCGTGGCGATCGCGCGGGCGCTGTCGATGGAGCCCGACATGATGCTCTTCGACGAGGCCACCTCCGCGCTCGACCCCGAGCTCGTCGGCGAGGTACTGACCGTCATGCGCAACCTCGCCGAGGAGGGGATGACGATGATGGTCGTCACCCACGAGATGGGCTTCGCCCGCGAGGTCGCCGACCGGATCGTGTTCATGGACGACGGGGTGGTGGTCGAGGAGGGCACCCCGGAGGAGCTCCTCACCCGGCCCCGCGAGGAGCGGACCAGGGAGTTCCTCTCGATGGTGCTGTGAGCCGCGCCTGCAGGGGGCGCGGGCGGCCACGCCACCGGTGACGCTGAGTCGACGGCGTTACTACCCGTCGTGACCATCCGGCCCCCGTCCGCGGGTGGGTAGTGGTGCCGTCGAACGGCCGCCGGATCGGTCGCGACCCCCGCGAGGGCCGGGTCCAGGCGCCCCGACACGGCCTCCCGAGCCGCCACGATGGTCCCAGCGCTCGACCACCCCCACGAGAGGAGCCGCTGTGTACATCGGACTCGGAACCCTGCTGCTGATCATCATCATCCTGATCATCGTCCTCTGACACACCGGGACACACCACACGAACGGGCCGCCCAGCTGGGCGGCCCGCCGTCGTGTCGAGGGAGCTCGGCCCGGGGGGCTCAGCGCGTGACGAGCCACGCGGGGGGACCATCGCCGACGTCGCGGCCACCCGGCTCCCCGGGCGGGGGCGGGTAGCGGCGCTGGTCCATCGCCTGGGTCGCCCGGACCCCGTGGCGCATCAGCGGCCGCCCGATGCCGTGGACGCAGGTCGCGAGCGCCCGCCGGACGGCGTCCGGCAGGCCCGACCACTCCGGGGCCGGCGCCACGCGCGTGTAGGTCTGCGTCTCGGCACCGCCCGGCATCGCGAGCGTGCAGGCCGCGAGGACGGGGACGAGCCCGTCCTCCCGCTCGAGCGTGGTCGCGATCGTGCGGGGCCCGACCGGTTCGCCGACGCCCCGTCGGGCGGCACGGCGGGCCCACGCGGCCTCGTGGAAGGTCACCCGCAGCGTCCGGCCCACCGGTCCGGGGAGGCGGGGCCGGCCCGGTCGGGCGCGGGCCACGTCCCGCGCAGCGTCGTGGGCGGCCTGCCGGAGTTCCTCGCGGATGTCCTCGACCCGGCGCGTCGTCCGGGCCCGGTCGCGGTCGACGGAGGACTTGACGGCCACCGTCGGGACCCCCGGCAGGAGCACGGCGCACTCGTCGACGATCCGCTCCTCGCCGGCGACGACGCCGATCCGGGCGCCCGCTGCGGCGACCATCGTGGACCACAGGTAGGCCTCGTTGACCGGGGTGCCGTCGATCTCGAGCGCCAGCCCCTGCCAGAACGTGTGGGCCATGAACGCGGAGGCACCGGCGGCGCCGTGCATCCCGACGAAGACGGCGAGGTCGCGGTCGCCGTAGATAGCTCGGCCGTCGTCGGTCCGTGCCGACATCGTGGGCCGGCCGTCCACCCAGAGCCCGCGGACGGGCGCGTCGACCCGCTCGCGTCGCAGGTTCGTGCCGGCGAAGTGCCAGTCGGTCACCACCACGTCCTCGACGCCGGCGTCCCGCAGCCCCGCGATGACGGCGTTGGTCTCGGCCTCCATGAGCGACCGCCCGCGGGCGTAGGCGCGGGACCAGGACGGGAAGCAGCCCTGGAAGTGGTCGATGCCACCGACACCCTCCATGTCGGTGCAGACGACGGCGCGGAGGCCATCCGCGGTCACGCCAGCTCCGGGGGCTCGGGCCGCCACGAGCCGAGCCGGCGGATGCGGTCCTTGCGGACCTGCCGGCGGATCTCGGCCTGGGCCTGGCGCCGGCGCTCCTCGTCGTCCTCGCACACGAGCGGCGGGACCTCGACGGCACGGCCGTCCTCGTCCAGGGCGACGAACACCAGGTAGGCCGAGGTCGTGTGGCGCCGCTCGCCGCCGGTCCACGGCTCGGCCTCGACCCGGACGCCGACCTCGATCGAGGTCCGGCCCACGGCGTTGACGCGTGCCTTGACGATCAGGAGGTCACCGACGTGGACCGGCTGGAGGAAGGACAGCTCGTCGATGGCGGCGGTGACGGCCACCCGCCCGGCGTGCCGCGCCGCCGCGGTCCCGCCGGCCGTGTCGACCTCCCGCATGATGACGCCGCCGTGGACGTTGCCGACGACGTTGGCGTCGAGCTGGGTCATCGTCCGGACGAAGGTCACCTCGGAGGACGAGACGGTCCGGCCGGGGAGGTCGTCGGCGGGCGTCGGCGCGTCGCTCATCGTGCGGTCCTGGCGGTGGGGCTGCGGGGGGCGCAGTCTGCCAGGCTCAGCGACGGAAGCCCCAGCGTCGGTCGCGCGGCTTCGCCTGCCGTTCGCGCTGCGCCAGGGCAGGCCGCGGTTGCGGTCCCTCGTCGGGCGCACGGAGGTCGATGACCGCGGGCGGCGCGGGGGCCTCCGGGTCCTCGCTCGGGACGGTGCCGTCATCGACGGGCTCGGGCGTCGGCTCCTCGGTCCCCGGCTCCGGGGCGGGGCGGTCGGCGATGCCGGCCGGCACGACCGGCGGTGGCGTCCGCTCGATGACCCGGTGGACCCCGGGGCCGTCGCCGGCGGCGACCAGCCCGGGGACGGTGAAGTCCAGGGCCGTGGTCGTCGTCGCCATGGGGAGCTCGGGCATCGTGGTGACGACGCCGAGCTCGACGGTCGCGACGAGGTCGAGGCGACGGCCCGGGAGCGCGCGCATCTCGACCTCGCCCTCCTCCAACCGCAGCGTCGCCGAGCGGAGGATCGCGGAGGTGTCGAGCGAGTCCTCGGGACAGCTGGCGACCCCGATGCGGTAGCCGACGGTGCTCAGCACCGGATCGGCCGTGATGCGGTCCCGGAGCCGGCGGAGGAAGGCGCGGGACGCGGTCCGGTCGGCGCCTTCGAGGACGATGCCGAAGCGGTGGTCGTCGATGCGGGCGGCCCCGTCGATGCGCCGCAGGGTGTCGCGCACGGCCGCGGCGGTCCGCTCGATGACGCGGCCGCGGACCCGCTGGTCGAGCAGGTCCACGTCATCGACGTCGACCACCAGCAGCCCGAACGGGTGCTCACCGTGCTCGAACCGCGACCGGGCGAGCAGGACCTCGCGTCGGAAGCCGTTGACGTTGGCGAGGCCGCTGCGGTCGTCGCGCTCGGGGCGCCACCCCTCGCGGTCGAGCTGGATGGCGACCTCGGCGACGTGGGTCACGGCCCACACCTTCGGGGCGTCCGCCGGCACGGGCGGATGGGTGACGAGCCCGGTCCCCGTCTCGGCGTCGACGAGGTCGGCGAGGCGACCGCGGGGCGGCTGACCGTCGCGCGTGATGACCACCCGGGCATCCCCGGTGCCGGTCACGAAGGCGGCATCGTCGAGCCCCCAGGTCCGCACGATGGTCCGGAGGGTCTCCCGGATGAACGCGTGCCCCGAGGGCGAGCGGTCGAGGATGTCGAGCAGCGACTCCACGGCGCGCGAACGCTCGTCGGTGGCTGGCTGAGGGCTCGTCTCCACGCGAGGCTCCTCCCGTCGTCGCCCCAGCCAACGACCAGCGCGACGACCGGACACGGTCGGGCGCCGGCGACCGTAGCGGCCGGCCGTGGCCGCCGCCCGGCCCCCGTCAGAACAGCGCGGAGGCGAGCCGAGGGCGCGCGGCCCGCACCAGGTCGTGGTCGTCGCCGAGCACCCCGAACAGCGCCAGGAGCTGCTCGCGGGCGGGCTCGCGGCCGTCCCCGCCGGCGCGGACGGCCGTCAGCAGGTGGTCGATCGCGCCGGCGTACTCGCCGCCTGCGGCGAGCGACCGGGCCAGTCGGACGCGTGCCCCGGCGTCGTCCGGGTCGGCCTCGAGACGGTCGAGGAGCGCCGCCTCGTCGGCGTCGCCTCCCTGGGCGAGCTCGGCCCGGGTCGCGATGGCCTCGGCCGCCGGGTCCGGGCGGTGGGGACGGACGAGCTCGAGGGCGGCGGCGGGGTCGTCGGTGACGACGAGGTCGGCGAGCCCGAGCGCGGCTCGCCGGTGCCCCGGGTCGGCGGCGAGGGCGTCGCGGTAGCGCGCCTCGGCACCGGCGCGATCGTGCGGGGCGAGGTCCGCGGCCTCGGACGCGAGCCGGTCGGCCGCGGTCGGCACGACCTGGTCGAGGAAGGACTCGACGCCGCTGCGGGGGAGGGCGCCGGTGAACTCCGCGACGAGCTCTCCGTCGCGGAACGCCTTGACGGCCGGGATGCCCTGGACCCGGTACCGCTGGGCCAGCGCCGGGTGGGCGTCGACGTCCACCTTGGCGAGCACCACCTCGCCGCCACGCGCGTCGACGGCCTCCTCGAGGATCGGTCCGAGCGTGCGGCACGGCCCGCACCACGCGGCCCAGAAGTCCACCACGACGGGGGTCTCATGGGAGCGTGCGAGGACGTCGGCCTCGAACCGGTCGAGCGTGACGTCGAAGGTGGTCGGGGTGGCGGACATCGCGGTGGGGACCTCCAGCGGGTGCGGGACCGGGGGACGGACGTGGAGCGGACGGGGCGTGTCGGTCGGCCTCACTAGGCTCGCGGGGACGACCATCCTGGACCACGCCCACCCTGGCGGTGAACGCCGGCTCCACCCGAGGTTCTTCCCGTGTCCGACCGGCCCACCATCCTCCTGCTCGACGGCCACTCGCTGGCCTACCGGGCCTTCTACGCCCTCCCGGACACGCTGCGGACGCGGACCGGGCAGCTCACCAACGCCGTCTACGGCTTCACGAGCATGCTGATCAAGATGCTCGGTGAGCGTCGCCCGGACGCCGTGGTCGTCGCGTTCGACAAGGGCCGCGACGTGGCCCGGACCGAGGCGTACCCGGAGTACAAGGCCACCCGCACCTCCCCGCCCGACGAGTTCCGCCCGCAGATCGACCTCATCAAGCAGGTGATGGAGGTGCTCACGATCCCGGTGATCGAGGTCGCCGGCGTCGAGGCCGACGACGTCCTCGCCACCCTCGCCCGTCGCGCCATCGAGGCGGGCTTCCACGCCTTCATCGTCACCGGCGACCGCGACTCGATGCAGCTCGCGGACGACCACCTCACGATCCTCTACACCCTCCGGGGCATCTCCGAGATGGCCGAGATGACGCCCGCCGCGGTCGAGGACAAGTACGGCGTCCCCCCGACCAGCTACGTCGACTACGCCGCGTTGCGCGGCGACAACTCCGACAACCTGCCGGGCGTGCCTGGGGTGGGGGAGAAGACCGCGGCCAAGCTCATCACCGAGTACGGCGACATCGACGGCGTCTACGCCCACATCGACGACATCGGTGGCAAGAAGGTCCCGGCGATGCTCGTCGAGCACGAGGGACAGGTCCGCGTCAACCGCCAGGTCATGCGCCTGCGCGAGGACGTCGGGCTCGAGGTCGACCTGTCCGACCTCCGGATGGGCAGCATCGACATGCCGGCGCTGCGCCAGCTGTTCGGGGTGCTCGAGTTCCGTGCCCTGCTCGACCGCTTCGTCGAGGAGGTCCTCGGCGCGGTCGAGGAGGAGCAGGCCACCGGCTTCGAGCGCACGCCGGCGCGGGCCGAGGCGGGCGGGCTCGCCGCGTGGTTGGACGGCATCGCGGGCCCGCTGGCGGTCCACCCCGTCCTCCACGACCGGGTCCCGCACGTGGTGTTCGAGGCGGTCGGGCTGGCCGCCGCCGACCGGGACCCGCTGTCGGCACGGTTCACCGACCTGGCCGTCGAGGACCTCGACGCGCTGGGTGCGGCGCTCGCCGATCCCGACCTCCCCAAGGTCGTCCACGACGTCAAGTCCCTGCACCACGCCGCAGCCTCGCGCGGCTGGGACCTCGCCGGCGTGACCGTCGACACCGAGCTGGCCGCGTACCTCCTGAACCCGGAGCAGCGCACCTTCGACCTCGAGCGGCTCGCGCTGCAGTACCTCCAGCGCACCTTGGCACACGGCGACGAGGACGACGCCGGCGACCAGCTCGCGCTCGAGCTCGACGAGGACCCGTGGGAGGACCGGGCGCTGCGTGCCGAGGCCACCCGCCAGCTCGCGGACCACCTGGGCGACCAGCTCGAGGAGCGCGGCCAGACCTCCCTGATGGACACGATCGAGCGTCCGTTGGCCCCGGTGCTGGCCCGGATGGAGCACGCCGGCCTCGCGCTCGACCTCCACGTCCTCGACGAGATCCGGGCACGGCTCGCCGACCGGGTCGTCGCGATCGAGCAGGACATCTACACCTGCGCCGGGCGCGAGTTCAACATCGGGTCCGGCCCACAGCTGCAGGAGGTCCTGTTCGAGGAGCTCGAGCTGCCGAAGACGCGGCGGATCAAGACCGGCTACTCCACCGACGCCCAGGCGCTGCAGTCGCTCATCGGGATGGACCCCATCATCGAGGCCATCATGGAGTGGCGCGAGCTGACCAAGCTCCTGTCGACCTACGTCGACGCGCTGCCGCCGCTGGTCGACCCCGAGACCGGCCGCATCCACACGACGCTGTCGCAGACCGTGGCGGCCACGGGGCGGCTGTCGAGCTCGAACCCGAACCTGCAGAACATCCCGGTCCGACGCGACGAGGGGCGTGAGATCCGGCGCGCGTTCGTCCCCGGCCCCGGCTACGACCAGCTGCTGGTGGCCGACTACGGCCAGATCGAGCTGCGGATCATGGCGCACATGTCCCGCGACGAGGGCCTGCTCGAGGCGTTCACGTCGGGCGAGGACATCCACGCGACCACCGCCGCCAAGGTGTTCGACCTGCCGCTGGACCAGGTCGACGGCCCCCTGCGCGACCGCGCCAAGGCGGTCAACTACGGCCTCGCCTACGGGCTGACCGCGTTCGGGCTCGGCCAGCAGCTCGGCATCCCGCCGGACGAGGCGACCGAGATCGTGGACGCGTACATGGCGCGGTTCCCGAAGGTCCGCGAGTTCCTGGACGCCGCCGTCCTCCAGGCCCGCCGGGACGGGTACACCACCACGCTGTTCGGGCGCCGCCGGTACCTGCCCGACCTCCTCTCCGACAACCGCAACCGGCGCCAGATGGCGGAGCGGATGGCGCTGAACGCCCCCATCCAGGGCACCGCCGCCGACGTCATCAAGCTCGCGATGATCCGGGTGCAGGCCGCACTCGACGCGAGCGACCTGCGGGCGCAGCTCCTGCTGCAGGTCCACGACGAGGTCATGCTCGAGGTCGCCGACGCGGACGCCGGCGCGCTCGAGGAGCTGGTCGTCCGCGAGATGGCGGCGGTCGCCGACCTCGCCGTCCCGCTCGAGGTCGACACCGCCTTCGGCCCCACCTGGTTCGACGCCCAGAAGCACTAGCCGCGCCAGCACGCGGGACGGGCCCCGCCCGTGGCTCGACCGAGGAGGAACGATGGCGAGCCCGATCTTCACGACCGCGATGGCGAGAGCCCGGAGGCGGATGGGCCGCCACCAACGGGTGCCCTCCTCGGCTCGGCTTCCGATGTGGCGGCTCCTCGCTGGGGAGGTCGTCTACCTCGCGCGGGTCGCCGGGGGCCGCGCGGAGATCGCCGCCGCGGTCGCCGTGGCCGTGCTCGTCACGGCGGGACTCTCGCCCGCCACCCCGGGCCCCGTCGCGGGGCCGGCCCTCCGGATCCTCATCGGCGCCGCCGCGGCCGCCGCCGTCTGGGCGGCGGTGTGGGTGGCGTCCAGACCGGGCCTCGAGGGGGTGGACGGGACCCCGCTGTGGCGCCAGGTTGCGTCGGGGTTCGCGGTGGTCCTGTTGGCGGTGGCCGCGGTCGCCACCCTCGTGTGGCTGGTGGTCGTCCTCGTCTCGCTCGCGGTCTGAGGCGGCCCTGGCCCGGGGCGCCGGGCGTGTGTACCGAACGCACCACCATGACGGTGTGGTACGCTTGGTACTCCGACTCGGGAGGATCCGTCGTGCCCGCCGCCGCGCAGCTCATCACCAGCCTCCCGCCGCTGCGCACCGACACGGCGGCAGCGGCCGCGGCCGCGCTCGCCAACCGGGCCTACGCGCGCCTGCTCGGGTCCGGGACCGCCGTCACCACCGCCGAGTACGTGGCCGCGCTGGCCGAGCGGGGTGTCGGTGCCGAGGCCGCCCGGGCCCGCATCAAGCGTGACCGCGGCCGACACCGGCTGGTGACCGTGACGCACGACGGCGAGGCGGTGATCCCGACCTTCCAGCTCGACGCCGGCTTCGACCACGACCCGCTCGCCGGCGACGTCGTGCAGGCCCTCACGGCGGCGGGCTACGGCGCCTGGGACATCTGGGACTGGGCCGAGACGCCGAACCCGTGGATCGGGCGGCGGACCCCGGCGGACGCGATCCGCCGGACGGACCGCGTGGCCGTCGCGGCGGCGGTCGAGGCTGCCACCGGGGAGGGCGCCGACGCGTGACCTCGGCCGGGTGCGCGGACCCCGCCGGCTGCCCGGTTCCCGGTCCCGACGACGTCGACCTGCGTCGTCTGACGAGCGTGATACTGCCGGCGGGGACCTCGCTCCGACGCGGTCACAAGCGCCACCATCCGCCGGACGAGCCGGTCCCCGCCCGTAGCGTCCTCCCGTCGCCGGTGCGGATGTCGCGGTTCGCGCCGGTCGTCGCGACCGCGCACGTCTACGTGGCCCGACGCGAGATCGCAGCTCTGCTCGAGAGCGCCCTGCACGACGTCGTGCCCGGGCACCCGCGGGTCCGCTGGCCGCAGCTGGGCCACTGGGCGATCTCACACGTACGGCTGCGGCGCGAGGTCCGCCTGATCGACCTGCGCGACGACGCCCTCGCCCGCCTCGGGCTCGAGCGTCACCAGTTGGTCGCGACCGATCCGGGCCACTACCCCTGCACGCGCGCCTGGGCCGACCGGCTCCACGGGCGACACGTCGGTGGCCAGCCCACCGCCGGGATCCTCTGGCACTCGCGACAGGCCGAGGTCCACGCCGACCAGGGGGTGCGTCCGCTGCTCGCCGACGTCCTCGCCGGCGAGCAGTCCGAGGTCGCCGTCGTGTGGACCGACGGGGCACGGCGGCTGCTCGAGGTGACCGGAGGTCCGTGGCCGCTGGCGGAGGGCCGCGGCCTCGAGGTCGTGCGTGACGTGGCCAACCTGCTGGGCGCTCCGCCCCCGCTGGACGGCCCGGGGCGACCCTGACCCGCCGGCGACCTCGGTACCTGGCAGATCGGACAGGTCCTCCCGGTCGTCGATGTCAGCGATCACTGTCACAGTGGGCCCTGCTCCGCTCCATCCGGGGGTGGTGTGAGACGAGGGGGACCGCCGTGACGCAGCAGCGCGACCGGGAGCCGCAGACGTCGACCGCGACGCGGGACCGTCCGAGCCGTGGTGGCACCGGGGCGTTCGTCCCCGAGCGGGCGCAGGAGGCGGGCGGGTCGATGCACGCCGGCCCGCTGCAGGCGCGGACCCGGCGGCTGCCGCACCGGCTCCGGCGGGTGCTCGGCTCCCGCGCGGTGGCCCTCGCCACGACCCCGCACGGCATCGACCGCTACCTGACGCTCGTGAACCCGCTCTGGTCGCTCGACACGCGACGCGCGCTGCTCCTCGAGACCCGGCGCGAGACCCACGACGTGACGACGCTCGTGTTCGACCCCGGTCCCGGCTGGGGACCGCACGAGGCGGGACAGCACGTCCGCATCGACGTCGACGTCGACGGCCGCCGCCGCACCCGGTACTTCACCGTGTCCTCGAGCCCGGCCCGGACCGACGGCCTCCTGACCCTCACCGTGAAGGGCCACCCCGACGGGTTCGTCTCGCGCTTCCTCCAGACCCACGCGCGGCCGGGCCTCGTGGTCGAGCTCTCGGAGCCGCGCGGCGACTTCGTCCTGCCGACTCCGCGGCCGCCGGAGCTGCTGCTCGTCTCCGGGGGGAGCGGCATCACCCCGACCATGTCGATGCTGCGGACCCTCCTCGCCGAGGGGTACACGGGGCAGCTCACGTTCATGCACTACACCCGGACGCCCGAGGACCGCATCTTCGCCGCCGAGCTCGAGCGGATCGACGCCGAGCACGACAACGTGACGCTCGTCACCGTCTACAGCGAGGTCGACCGTCCCGAGGACGAGTTCCGCGGCTTCCTCGAGCGCGACCACCTCGACGCGGTCGTCCCCGACTGGCCACGGATCCCGGCCTACGTCTGCGGGCCCCCGCCGATGCTCGACGCCGCCGAGGCGATCTGGGACGAGGCCGATGCGCTCGAGCGGTTCCACATCGAACGCTTCACCCTCGAGGTCCCGTCGGCGGACGACGCCGAGGGGAGCGTCCGGCTCGCGGCGAGCGACCTCGAGTTCGACAACGACGGCCGCCCGCTCCTCGTCCAGGCCGAGGACGCCGGCCGGGAGCCCGAGTACGGCTGCCGCATGGGCATCTGCAAGACCTGCACCACCCGCAAGCTCCGGGGCACGACCCAGAACCTCGCCAGCGGGGACGTGTCGCAGGACGACGACGAGGACATCCAGATCTGCGTGAGCGTCGCCCTCGGCGACGTCGAGCTCGACCTCTGACCGACCACACCGACCACACCGACCCATCCGCACCGCTCCCCGAAGGGACCACCGTGAGCGTGACCGACAGCCCGACGCCCGCCCACAACGCCGCCGGGACGCCTTCCGCGCCGGGCCGCCGCCCGGGTGAGGCCACCGACGACACCGCGCTCCGCGAGCGCACGGGGCTCTCGGAGGAGGAGGTCGAGGAGCTCGGCCGGATCTTCGACGAGATCCGGGAGCGGGTCATCGCCGACCTCGGCGAGGAGGACGCCCGCTACATCAGGAACGTCGTCAAGGTGCAGCGTGCCTGCGAGGTCGCCGGCCGGGTGCTGCTCTACGTCCCGACGCCGGCGACCTGGCTCGCCGGCGTGGCCTCGCTCTCCATGTCCAAGATCCTGGACAACATGGAGATCGGCCACAACGTGATGCACGGGCAGTACGACTTCATGAACGACCCCGACATCCACTCGCAGTCCTACGAGTGGGACACGAGCGCCCCGTCGGAGAACTGGAAGCTGTCCCACAACTTCATGCACCACACCTACACCAACATCATCGGCAAGGACCGCGACGTCGGCTACGGCGTCCTCCGCATGACCGAGGACCAGGAGTGGCGGCCACGCGACCGCTGGAACCCGGCCTACGCGACCCTCCTCGCGCTGCTCTTCCAGTACGGCGTCGCCGCGCACGACCTCGAGATCGAGAAGCTCAAGCAGCACGAGAACGCCTGGGAGGAGGTCGAGGACGTCGCGAAGGTCATCGCGATGAAGACCGCCAAGCAGGACGCGAAGGACTACCTGCTGTTCCCGATCCTCGCGGGGACGCGGGCGCCACAGGTCGCCGCCGGCAACCTCGTCGCGAACCTCATCCGCAACGTCTGGGCGTTCACGATCATCTTCTGCGGGCACTTCCCGGACGGCACGGCGATGTTCAGCGAGGACGAGGTCGAGAAGGAGTCCCGGGGCGGCTGGTACGTCCGACAGATGATCGGGGCCGCCAACGTGCGCGGGAGCCGGCTGTTCCACGTCATCAGCGGCAACCTCGGGCACCAGATCGAGCACCACCTGTTCCCCGACCTGCCGTCGCGCCGCTACGCCTCGCTGTCGGCGGAGGTGCGCGAGATCTGCGCCCGGTTCGACCTCCCCTACAACGTCGGGAGCCTCCGCGAGCAGTTCGGGTCGGTCGTCCGCAAGATCTGGCGCCTCCGCAAGCCCGACGGCTCGGGTGGCCCGGACCGCGTCGACGGCGTCGACCTCCACGCCACGGGCGCGCCGCTGCAGCACGACCGGATGGACGGCACCGAGATCCCGCTGGCTGCGACACGTGCCGCTGAGCGCAAGCGTCGGGAGCGCCAGCAGCAGCAGGAGGCGTCGCCGGCGACGGCCGGAGCAGCCGCGACCTGAGCTAGCGGTCTAGACCTCCACGACCGCCTCGAGCACGCTCGCGTCGCGGTCGAAGGTCAAGCCGCCGGCGGCGACGTCGAGGACCTCGATCCGGTAGCGGCCGGCGGGGCCGGTCATGCGGAAGCGGGCCTGGCCCATGAGGTCGGTGGTGGTCTCGCCGGTGGCCTCCCGCTCGGGCCCGGTCACCCGCGCCTGGATGTTGAGGTCCGGGCAGCGCTTGCCCTCGGCGTCCTTGACCGTCGCACGGAAGCCGACCCGGATGGTCCCGTCCGCCTGGGGCTCGGGGTCCTGGGCCTGCAGCCTCGCCACGACCAGGGGCTGGGCGAAGATGCCGTCGCGGGGGAGGTCGTCGGGGACCTGCTCGAGCACGTGGTCGGGATCGGGCTCGCGACGGCGTCGGAACAGCGGCACGGCGGACGCTCCACGGCGGGAGTGGGGGAGGGGAGGCGCGGGGACGTTACCCCACCAGCGTCCGGACGATCAGCGCGACGGCGCTGGCGGCGGCCACCACCAGCACGGCCGGGCGGGCGCGGTCCCCGTCGACGTGGTGCCGGAGCCGGCCGGCCGCGGTGAAGCCGACGACCACGGCCGGGACCAGGAGGGCCGACGCGCGCACCTCGGGCGCACCGAAGTGGCCGCCGACCACCAGCAGGGCGAGGCTGACGAGACCACCGACGAGGAAGAAGCCGCCCAGGTTGGCGCGGATGGCGGCGCCGCCGGAGCGTTGGTAGAGGAGCCCCATCGGGGGGCCACCCACCGAGGTCGTCGTCGCCGTGAACCCCGAGACCGCGCCGGCGCCGATGAGCGACAGCCGTCCCACCGGGACGTGCACGCCGGCGGCGCTGACGGCCACGGCCGCGAGCACCAGCACGGCGAGTGTGAGTGCGAGGGCGTCCCCGGACATGAGCCCCAGCGCCACGACCCCGAGGACGCTCCCCGGCACGCGCCCCGCCAGCGCCCACCCGATCTCGCCGGGGACCACCGACGCCCGGTCGCGCAGCACCACCAGGAGCCCGAGGGTCAGCCCGGCCACGATGAGCGGTCCGGGGACGTAGACCGGGTCGACGAGGAGCAGCAGCGGGGCGGCGACGAGGTTCATCCCGAACCCGACCACACCCTGTACGCACGCGCCGACGGCGACGAGGGTGAGCGCGCCGACCAGGAGCGGGGACACCGGGGACCTCTCGGGGCGGGGGGGACGGCCGGGTAGGGGCCGCCGACGGGGCGCCAACGGAGGCTAGCGACGGCGTGAGGGGGGACGGCGACGCGTTGACACCCTCGCGCGGGGGTGCGACCCTTGCGACTCCGTCCGGTCCGCCGGACCGTCGTCGCTGCTCCCGTGCTGTCCGCCCCGCGGTCGCGCGTGGGCGGGTGACGGGGGTCCGCGGGTACCGTCGGCGCCGGTCTGCTCGGCGTCGCGCCGGACGGGCCGGACCGCGGCGGACCGATGCCGCGCTTCCCCCGACCCCATCAGACACCTACGAGAGAACCGTTCCCGATGTCCGACACCCCCGACACCACGACCCCCGTCCCCACCACCCAGCAGGTCGCCGGCGCCGCCGCGCAGCCGACCGTCCCCACGGGTGACCCCAAGTCCCTCGTCGTCAGCCAGGATCCCGGTAGCTCGATGACGAGCACCGGCGACTCCATCGTCGACAACGACATCTCCGACGAGGACTTCGAGGCGGCCCTCGAGGGCACCCTCAAGGCGATGACCGAGGGCGAGATCATCGAGGGCGTGGTCGTCAAGATCGACCCCGACGAGGTCCTGCTCGACATCGGCTGGAAGTCCGAGGGGGTCATCCCCTCGCGCGAGCTGTCCATCAAGCTCGACGTCGACCCGAACGAGGTCGTCCAGATCGGCGACGTCGTCGAGGCGCTCGTCATGAACAAGGAGGACGAGGAGGGCCGTCTCGTCCTGTCCAAGAAGCGCGCCCAGTACGAGCGCGCCTGGGGCACCATCGAGGCGATCTACACCGACGACAACACCGTCATCGGCACGGTCATCGAGGTCGTCAAGGGTGGCCTCATCCTCGACATCGGTCTCCGTGGCTTCCTCCCCGCCTCGCTCGTGGAGATGCGGCGCGTGCGCGACCTGCAGCCCTACGTGGGCGAGCAGCTCGAGTGCAAGATCATCGAGCTCGACAAGAACCGCAACAACGTGGTCCTGTCGCGCCGGAAGTTCCTCGAGGAGACCCAGAGCGAGTTCCGCAACGAGTTCCTCTCGACGCTGCAGAAGGGCGAGATCCGCAAGGGTGTCGTCTCCAGCATCGTCAACTTCGGTGCGTTCGTGGACCTCGGTGGCGTCGACGGTCTCGTCCACGTCTCCGAGCTCTCCTGGAAGCACATCGACCACCCGTCCGAGGTGGTCGAGGTCGGCGACGAGGTCGAGGTCGAGGTGCTCGACGTCGACATGGACCGCGAGCGCGTGTCCCTGTCGCTGAAGGCCACCCAGGAGGACCCGTGGCAGAAGTTCGCCCGCGAGCACGCCGTCGGCGAGCTCGTCGAGGGTGAGGTCACCAAGCTCGTGCCGTTCGGCTCCTTCGTCAAGGTGGCCGACGGGATCGAGGGTCTGGTCCACATCTCCGAGCTCGCGGAGCGCCACGTCGAGGTCCCCGAGGCGGTCGTCAACGTCGGCGACAAGATCGAGGTCAAGGTCATCGACATCGACACCGTCCGTCGCCGCATCAGCCTCTCGCTGAAGCAGGCACAGGTCGGTGACGCGGTCGACGAGGGTGGCTACGGCGAGGAGCCGGCGGTCGAGACCGCCTACTCCTCCGGTGGCGACGACGACACCTCCGGCGGCAACACGCTCGCCGGCGCGTTCGCCGCGGCGGGCCTCGGCAAGTCCGCCGAGCCGACCCCCGAGGAGATGGCGCTGGCCGAGGCCGAGTTGCCCGAGGACGTCGGAACCGCCGCTGAGGCCGAGCCCGAGGCCGCGCCTGCCGCTGAGGCCGAGCCCGAGGCGGCGCCTGCCGCTGAGGCCGAGCCCGAGGCGGCGCCTGCCGCTGAGGCCGAGCCCGAGGCGGCGCCTGCCGCTGAGGCGGACGCCGAGCCCGAGGCTGCCGACGCCGACGCCGGCGACGACGAGGCCTGAGCCGAACCCGCAGCACCGCGACGGGCCCCGACCATCAGCGGTCGGGGCCCGTCCGTTCCGTGGGTAGGCTCGCCGGGACGGGGTCGTCGGCGCGCGGCGCCCCGAGGAGCGTGGCGTGTACCTGGTCGGACTCACGGGTGGCATCGGCAGCGGGAAGTCCACCGTGGCGGCCCGGCTTCGGCGACCCTCGGCGCCCACGTGATCGACGCGGACCAGGTCGCCCGGGAGGTCGTCGAGCCGGGGACGCCCGGCCTCGCCGCGATCGTCGAGCGGTTCGGGGAGGAGCTGCTGACCCCCGACGGGCGGCTCGACCGGCCGGCCCTGGCCGCCGTCGTGTTCTCCGACCCCGCCGCACGGGCGCGACCTCGACGCGATCACGCACCCCCGCATCGGGCAGCGCATCGGCGAGCTCATCGCCGCACCACCGGGAGGCGCCCGATGATGGCGAGGAGCGCATCGTCGTGATCGACCACCCGCTCCTGATCGAGACCGGCCAGTGGGAGGCGTTCCCGGCCATCGTGGTCGTGCTCGCACCGAAGGAGCTCCGGGTCCGACGGCTGGTCGAGCTGCGCGGCATGGACCCCGCCGACGCGCGCGCCCGCATCACGTCACAGGCGCAGTGACGAGCAGCGCCGCGAGGTCGCGAGCCACGTCATCACCAACGAGGGCAGCCTCGCGGAGCTGCACGCCCAGGCCGACGCCGTCTTCGCCGAGCTCCGCACGGCCGCGGCATCGACCGCGGCCTCGGCGTGACCCCCTCCACCGGACGGCCCGGCCGGTCCGGCTGCTCGCGGCCACGGTCGCGAGCGTGCTGCTGGTCGCCTCGGCCGTGGCGGTCGCGCGCTCCCGCGACACGACGGTCGACGAGCAGGTCGTGGCGCCGGCAGCGAACCGGTCCCACCCACGCCGACCCCGACGCCGGTCCCGACCCCGACCGAGACGGCTCCCACCCAGGTGACCGGGGCGCTCGCCGACCCGGACACGGCCGCGGCGGTGGGCGCCGACCGGTTGCTCGCCGCCGGCCTCGCCGCCGCGCAGGGTCCCTGGCGCGACCTCGGCGACCCGGCGTGGCCGAGCCGTGGTGAGCGTCCGGTCTACGTCGGGCGGGTCACCCTGTCGCCGGCCGGGGACCAGGTGGACGCCGACGTCGTGATCGCGAGCCGCCTGCCGGAGGCCGCCGACCGGATCGCGCTCCGGCTCCTGCCCGCGGCTGAGGCGCTCGGGGACAGCGACCGGGCTCACGGTGACGGTGGACGGTCGACGGGACCGAGGCTCCGGTCACCGTCGACCGACCCGGCGCCCGCGTCGATCGTGCCGCTCGGACGGCAGGTCCAGGCCGGCGAGGCGGTGCTGCTGCGGGCGCAGGTCGAGCTACCGGCTGGTGACCCCCGCGACCATCGTCGACGACGGCGGGCCGGCGGCGTTCGGCCTGCTCGCCGCGCACCCCGACGTGTCCACCCTCGGGCACTGGTTGCCGCTCCTGACGACGTCGACGTCAGCGGGACCGATGGTGGCGTGGGGGGACGTGGGCGGGTTCCCGGCGGCCGTGTGGTCGCTGCGCACCGTGCACGACGGCGTCCTCGTCACGGGCGGACGCGACGAGGCGTGCCCCGAGACCTCCGAGCCGGTCACCCGCACCTGCACCTGGTCGCGGGGGATCGCGCTTCGCGACGACTCCGCGGTGCTCTACCCCGCACCGCCGGTCGTGGCGAGCTTCGAGCTCGGCGACGTCCGCTACCGGGCCATCTCGGCGACGGGTAGCCAGGAGGACGCCGAGGCGCTCCTGGCCGAGCAGGTCGCCGCGGCGGACGCCTTCGCGCAGCGGTTCGGCGAGCTCGCGTGGGACGAGGTCGACGCGGTCGCGGTGCCGCTCGGCCGGGGGGCGGCGGGGATGGAGTTCCCCGGCCTCACGCTGGTCGACGACGAGCAGTGGGCCAACCTCGAGGGCGCCTTCGGGACCGCGGTCATCGCCCACGAGGTGGGCCACCAGTGGTTCCACGCCCTGGTCGGCAACGGCTCGCTCAGCGACCCGGTCGTCGACGAGTCGCTGGCGCAGTACCTCACCTACCTCTACTGGCGCGACACCTTCGGCGAGGGCGCGGCCCGCCGTTACGCCGAGCAGGCGTTCGCGCGGGCGCTACCTGCGGGCACGCGAGGACGGCCTCGTCGACGAGCCGCCGGCGCAACCGCTGGCGGAGTTCGACGGGGCCGACGCCTACGGTCCGCTCATCTACGCCCGGGGGGCGCTGGCGTGGGTGGCGGCCGAGGAGGCGGTGGGCGTCCCGGCGGTCGAGGCGTTCCTCGCCGAGGTCGTCAGCCGCCACGGCCTGGGGGAGGTGACGGCCCGGGAGCTCGCCGACGAGGCGACGGCGTTCGACCCGGAGCTGGGCGCGGTCATCCAGCGCTACTGGTTCGACGCGGCGCCGATCGACTGACCCGATCGGGTCCACCGACCCGCGGCGCCAGCGGCCGTGTCGCAGGGCGTGGGTACGCTCGCGCCATGCCACCGTTCAAGGTCGTGTCCGAGTTCGAGCCCGCCGGCGATCAGCCGCAGGCGATCGACGAGATCGTCGCGGCCTTCGAGGCCGGCGAGAAGGCCGTGACGCTGCTCGGCGCCACCGGCACCGGCAAGACCTTCACCGCCACCAAGGTGCTCGAGCGCCTCCAGCGGCCGGCGCTCGTCATCGCGCCGAACAAGACGCTCGCGGCCCAGCTCGCCAACGAGTTCCGCGACTTCCTGCCGGACAACGCGGTCGAGTACTTCGTCAGCTACTACGACTACTACCAGCCCGAGGCCTACGTCCCCTCCAGCGACACCTACATCGAGAAGGACTCCTCGGTCAACGACGAGATCGAGAAGCTGCGGCACCGCTCGACCCAGTCGCTGATCGGCCGGCGGGACGTGGTGGTCGTCGCGTCGGTGTCGTGCATCTACGGCCTCGGCTCGCCCGAGCGCTACCGGGAGCACACGCTGTTCTTCCGGGTGGGCGAGGAGGTCGGGCTCGACCGCGCGATGCGGATGCTCGTCGACCAGCAGTACACCAGGAACGACCTGAACCTCGTCCGGGGGACCTTCCGGGTCCGTGGCGACACGCTCGAGGTGCACCCGGCCTACGACGACCGGGCGCTGCGGATCGAGTTCTTCGGCGACGAGGTCGAGCGCATCGTGCGGGTCGACACGCTCACCGGCGAGACGTCGGTGCCGCTGCAGGAGGTCGCGGTCCTGTCGGCGTCGCACTACGTGACCGACAAGAAGACCCTCGAGCGGGCCCTCGGGACCATCGAGGCCGAGCTCACCGACCGCCTCGCCGACCTCGAGAAGCAGGGCAAGCTCCTCGAGGCGCAGCGGCTGCGGATGCGCACCAGCTACGACCTCGAGATGATCCGCGAGGTCGGGTTCTGCAACGGCATCGAGAACTACTCGCGTCACCTCGACGGCCGCTCGCCGGGCGAGCCGCCGTACACGCTGCTCGACTACTTCCCCGACGACTACGTCGTGTTCATCGACGAGTCACACGTGACCGTGCCGCAGATCGGCGGGATGTACGAGGGCGACCGCTCGCGCAAGGAGACCCTGGTCGAGCACGGGTTCCGGCTGCCGTCGGCGATGGACAACCGGCCGCTCACCTTCGACGAGTTCCTCCAGCGCGTCGGGCAGCGGCTGTTCGTCTCGGCGACCCCCGGGCCCTACGAGCGGCGCGAGTCGGACACCATCGCCGAGCAGATCATCCGCCCGACCGGGCTCGTCGACCCCGAGGTCGTCGTGCGCCCCACCCGGGGGCAGATCGACGACCTCATGCACGAGATCCGCGAGCGCGCCAAGCAGGACGAGCGGGTCCTCGTCACGACGCTGACCAAGAAGATGGCCGAGGACCTCACCGACTACCTGCTCGAGAACGGTGTGCGGGTCCGCTACCTGCACTCCGACATCAACACCGTCGAGCGGGTCGAGATCCTGCGGTCGCTGCGGATGGGCGAGTTCGACGTGGTCGTCGGCATCAACCTCCTGCGCGAGGGTCTCGACCTCCCCGAGGTGTCGCTCGTGGCGATCCTCGACGCCGACAAGGAGGGCTTCCTCCGCTCGTCGACGTCGCTCATCCAGACCATCGGCCGCGCCGCCCGGAACGTCAACGGGCAGGTGCTGATGTACGCCGACAACGTCACCGACTCGATGCGGACCGCCCTCGACGAGACCGACCGGCGCCGCGAGAAGCAGCTGGCCTACAACGCCGAGCACGGCATCGACCCACAGACGATCCGCAAGCGCGTCGGCGACATCATCGCCGCCGTCCGGGCCGAGGAGGCCGGCGAGGAGTACGTGCCGCAGCACCGGCAGCGCCGCGACCTCGAGCTCGACGTCGACGCGATGCCGCAGGACGAGCTCGCTGCACTCATCCAGTCGCTCGAGCAGGAGATGCACGCCGCCGCCGGCGAGCTCCGCTTCGAGTACGCGGCCCGGCTGCGCGACGAGCTCGCCGACCTCAAGCGCGAGCTCAAGGCGATGAAGACCGCCAACGTCTGAGAGGCGTGGGCCGTCGGGTCAGCTGGCGCTCGCCGGGACCCGCAGGCCCGGGCCGTTGTCCTGCTGGACGAAGGTCACCCACGCGGCGTTGGACGGGGCGCCCGGCTTGTCGTTGAAGTCGTCGGTGTAGGCGATGTTGGCGTAGCCCTGGCCGTCGATGTCGAGCTGGAAGTAGTCGAGCAGGTTCCGCGTGCCGGGGGCGCAGCCGGTGCCGGACGTGCAGACGAACCCGCGGTGCATCGTGCCGGTGGCCTGCACCTCGCTGAACGTGGGCGCCTGGCCGGGGGTGCCGGCGTCGATCGACTGGGCGTACCAGACGCTCCACTCGGCGCCGTCGCCGACCTTCTCGGGGGAGTCGCCGGTGGACGACGTGCCGTAGTAGGCGATGCCGATGCGGCCGTCGTCGCCCGCCACGATCCACGGGAAGACCGTGGTCGCCGGCGACTGGTTGACCGTGTACGGCCCCTCCCAGGTCGCGCCCTGGTCGTGGGAGATGGCGAGGCGGGTCTCGGTGACGTCACGGTCGGCGAACGACTCCGACCACACGACGTAGACGTTGCTGGCGGCGTCGGTGGCGACGACGGTGAAGGAGTCGAAGGAGTCCCCGGTGGTGGTGGCGGCGATCGACGGGGTCACGTCGAGCTGGGTCACGGGGCCGTTCGCGGCGCCGGCGACCCGGGCGACGACGATGTCGTCGCCGCCACCCGAGCCACCGGTCTGGTGGGTCACGTAGACGTCACCGGTCGCCTCGTCGATGACCGTGTTGCCCGGCCACTGGTAGCAGGCGTCGTTCAGGAGGCCGTCCGCACCGCAGTCAGGGTGGGAGACGTCGAGTCGTGGGCCGGCGACCGGCGGCGCGCCGGCCGGCGCGAAGACCTGGTGCAGCCACACGCGACGCTCACCGACCCCGCCGTAGGCGAGGATCATGTCCGGCGCCAGCGGGCCGGGCTTGGGGGTGTCCTCCCAGGTGTCGATCCACTGGCGGTCCTCGACCGCACCGAGGTTCGACACGGAGTTCGACAGCCACGTCTCGCCGTCGTCCTCCGTCGCTGCCAGCGTGATGTTGGCGAGCGTCAGCCCGGTCACGTAGATCTGCCCGTCGGGGCCGGTCGCGATGTCGCTGTCGCCCCCACCGGTCGTCGTCGGGGTCCCGAGCAGCCCCTCCTCGATGTTCCAGGTCGCACCGTCGTCATCGGAGTACCAGAACACGTCGCCGCCGAAGCTGGCGAGCTTGGTCGACGCCCCGAGGCCGGAGGGGGCGGCGATCCAGATGCGCTCGTTCGCGTCGGTGGCGTCGACACGGATGGATGGCTCGGCAGCCGCCGTGTCGGCGTTGCTGACGTAGACCGGCGCGGCGAAGGCCAGCTGGTCCGGGTCGAGCTGGGTCGTCGCGACCGTCGCGACGGCGGTCGCGGCGAGCAGGACGGTGGACAGGACGCGGGAGCGGCGCACGGCGGGCTCTTTCGGGCAGGGGAGGGCCTGACCCTGAGGGCTTCGCCGGCCGGCGCCGGGTCTCCTGCCCACCTCCGCGCGGGAACCGCACGGTGACGGGGACCTCAGCGGTCAGCCGGCACCGGTGAGCCCGTCGGCACCGGGACGGCATCGCCGCGGCGGCCGACGACCGCCGAGAACGCCGAGCCACCCGTGCAGGCGATCCGGGCCTTGACGTAGACGCGCAGGTCGTCCCCGCCGTAGAGCACCTCGGCCTCGAAGCCCTCCTCCTCGAGGGTGACGAGCTCGAGCCCGGGGTGGTCGTCGTAGAAGGCGTGGACGTCCACGGGCTCGAGCGGCACGAAGCCGCGTGCGGTCGTGAGCGGCCCGTCCGTGGCGGCCTCGAGGGTCACCGCGCCCGGAGGGAGCGTCAGTCCCTCCGGGGTCTCGACCGGCTCGCCGACCGACGGGCACGGCGGGAGCTCCGGCGCGGCCCGGGGCGGGAGGGTCTGCGAGCCCGCGTTCGCGGCCGGCCGTGGTGCGGGCAGGTCGGACCCGCACCCCGCCGTGAGGAGGACGGCAGCGGCGAGGATGTGCGGTAGGCGGGGCAGCGTCACGGGCGCACTGTACGGCTCGGGTGCCTGACTAGGCTCGGTGCCCTGCGCGCGCGGAAGGGGTGTCCGGTGGACGTGCTGCGGTGTGAGGGGCTCGCGAAGCGCTTCGGCGACCGTCTGGCGGTCGACGACGTGGGCTTCCGCATCGGCGCCGGCGAGACCTTCGGCCTCCTCGGCCCGAACGGCGCCGGCAAGACCACGATCATCTCGATGGTGGCCGGCCTGTTGGAACGTGACGCGGGGACCGTCACGGTCGCCGGCGAGCCGATGACCACCTCGGCGGTCGCGGCCAAGGCCCACATCGGGCTGGTCCCGCAGGACCTCGCGATCTACCCCGACCTCACCGGGCGCGAGAACCTGTCGTTCTTCGCGCGGCTCTACGACCTGCCCCGGGGCGAGCTCAAGGTCCGGGTCGACGAGGTCCTCGACGTCGTCGGCCTCCGCGACCGCGGGGACGACCGCGCGGAGGACTACTCCGGGGGGATGAAGCGGCGCCTCAACATCGCGATCGGCCTCCTCCACCGACCGACCCTCCTCATCCTCGACGAACCCACCGTCGGGGTCGACCCACAGTCCCGCAACGCCATCCTCGAGGCCGTCGAGCACCTCGCCACCACCGGCATGGGGGTGCTCTACACGACCCACTACATGGAGGAGGCCGAGCGCCTCTGCGACCGGGTCGCGATCATCGACCAGGGCCGCATCCAGGCGGAGGGCACCCGCCGCGAGCTCGTGACGCTCGTGGGCGAGAGCGACCTCGTGACGCTGACGGCGTCGGGCCCGACGTCGGAGGTGGTGAGCCGGGCGACGGCGCTCGCCGGCGTCCAGCACGCCTCGGCCACCGAGACCGGGCTGAGCCTCAACGTCACCGACGCCAGCGCCGTGCTCCCCGAGCTCCTGGCCCTGGTCGGCTCGTCGGGGGTCTCGGTGTCGAGCGTCGAGGTGCACCAGCCCGACCTCGAGGCGGTCTTCCTGCACCTCACCGGCCGGGCCCTGAGGGACTGACGTGGCACCCGCGCTCACCATCGCCGGCAAGGACCTGCGCCAACGGCTCCGGGACCGCAGCGCGATCATCGTGGCGGTCGTCGCCCCGCTCGGGCTCGCCCTGATCTTCTCCTCCGTGTTCGGCGGCGAGTCCGGCCTGCGGCTCGACCTGCACCTCGGGGTCGTCGACGAGGACGGCGGCGAGCTCGCCGCCGCCTTCGCCGACGGCGTCCTCACCGCCCTCGCCGACCAGGGCGACGCGACGGTGGATCCGGCCGGTCCGCGGGCCGAGGTGCTCGCGGCCGTCGAGGACGGCACCCTCGACGCGGCCTTCGTCATCCCCGAGGGCTTCAGCGCCGCGGTCCAGGCCGGCGGCGACGCCACCATCGAGGTGGTCGGCAACACCGACGCCGACATCGGCACCGCCGTCGCCGAGGCCGTCGCGCGGTCGTTCGCCGCCGACCTCCGGGCGGTCCAGGTCGCCGTCGGCACGGTCGCCGGCGCGGGCACCCCCGAGCCGGCCACGGTGCAGCGACTCGCCGAGGCGGTCCGCGCGAGCCCGCCACCCATCGCGATCGGCCGGGTCCAGGCCGAGCGACGCGAGCTCGACGCCCCGACCTACCTCTCGGCCGGGATGGCGGTCTTCTTCCTGTTCTTCACCGTCCAGTTCGGCGTGACGAGCCTCCTCGAGGAGCGGCGCGAGGGCACCCTCCAGCGCCTGTTCGCCGCGCCCATCGCGCGGTCGTCGGTCTACGTCGGCAAGGCGGTGACGAGCCTCGTCCTCGGGGTGGCGTCGATGACGGTCCTCGATCGTCGCGTCCGACCTCGTCATCGGGGCGACCTGGGGCGATCCGGTCGGGGTGGCGCTGCTCGTCCTCGCCGGCGTCGTCGCCGCCACCGGGGTCATGGCGCTCATCGCCACCCTGGCCCGCACCGCCGAACAGGCCAACGTGTGGCAGTCGGTCGTTGCCGTGGTGATGGGGATGCTGGGCGGGACCTTCTTCCCCATCGAGGACCCGTCCGGGGCGCTGGGCTGGGTCAGCCGGCTCACCCCGCACCACTGGTTCCTCCGCGGGATGGGCGACCTCGCCGGCGGAGGGACGACCGCGGACGCGCTGCCGGCGGTCGCGGCGCTCCTCGCCTTCGCGCTCGTCGCCGCCGGAGCGGCGGGGTTGCGCGTGCGGATGGGAGCGGACCGATGAGGAGCGTCCTCACCATCGCCTTGAACGACGTCCGTCGCCTGCTGCGGGACCGGTCGTCGCTGTTCTTCGTGTTCGTGCTGCCGATGCTCCTGGTGCTCCTGATCGGGATGCAGTTCGGGGGCTCGTTCCGCCCCGAGCTCGCGGTCCACCTGCCCGCCGACGCCGGCCCGCTCGCCGACGAGCTCGTCGCGGCGGTGGAGGCCGGGGACGCCTTCGACGTCACCCGCGTGGAGGACGCCGAGGCGGTCGCGACCGCGGTGTCGCGAGGGGAGGCCGCCGCCGGTCTCGACGTGCCGGCCGACTACGACGCGGGGTTGAGGGAGGGTCGGGACGTCGAGGTGGGCTACGTCGCCCGGCAGGACGGAGCCGGCTTCGCGCTCCAGGCGACCGTGCAGGCTGCCGTCGCCGAGCAGGCGGCCGAGGTGGAGGCGGCCCGGCTGGCCGTGTCCGAGACGGGCGCCACGTTCGATGACGCGCTCGACCGTGCGCGCCAGGTCTCCACGGCCCTCCCGGCCGTCGACGTCGACGTGTCCCGCGTCGGCGCCTCGCTGTTCGAGGACTTCGACCAGCTCGGACAGTACGACCTCGGCGCGAGCAGCCAGCTGCTGCTGTTCGTGTTCCTCACGTCGCTGACCGGCTCGGCGGGGCTCATCCAGACCCGCCAGTGGGGCATCACGCGACGGGTCCTGTCGACCCCGACCCGGGCCGGTCAGGCCCTCGCCGGCGCCGTCCTCGGACGGTTCGTGATCGCGCTGGTGCAGGCGCTCTACATCCTCGTGGGGACCGTCGTGCTCTTCGGGGTGAGCTGGGGTGACCCGATCGGCGCCGGGGCCGTCATCGTCGTGTTCTGCCTCGTCAGCGCCGGCGCCGGGATGCTCATCGGCGCCATCGTCGACAACGACGCGCAGGCCGGCGGGCTCGGCATCCTCGTCGGGTTGGGGCTCGCGGCCCTCGGCGGGTCGATGGCCCCCATGGAGGTGTTCTCCGACACGATGCGGAGGGTGGCGCACCTGGTCTCGCCCCACGCCTGGGCGAACGACGCGTTCGCCGAGCTGGTGCGCCGCGGCGGCGGGGTCGGGGACATCCTCCCGGAGCTCGGGGTGCTGGTCGCGGTCGCGGTGGCCCTCATCGCGCTCGGCTCGTGGCGGCTGCAGAAGGTGACGACCGGCTCATCCTGAGCGACCGGCACGCCGGGCCGGCCGGCGGAGGCACTACCATCCGCGCTCCGGCACCACCTGCGCAGAGGGACCCCGTGAGCGACACCCTGTTCGAGATCCACCGTGGCCTGGGCTACGTGGTCATCCTGGTCGTGCTGGCCGTGGCGGTGGTGGCCTACAACCGGGCGAAGAACGGTCAGGAGTTCACCGCCGGCCCGTTCTCGCTGGCGATGGTGCTGCTCGACATCCAGGTGACGCTCGGCGTGGTGTTCTACGTGGTCGCGAGCGCGTGGGACTACGAGGCCATGGGCGCCTACGTCCACCCCGCCGTGATGCTCGTCGCGCTCGGGGTCGGCCACGCCGGCCTCGCGAGCGCCCGACGGGAGCAGATGGCCGCCGACGCTTACCGCAAGGTCGGCCGGATGCTCGTCATCGCGACCGTGCTGATCGGCGTCGGTATCGGCATCGCCAGCGCCGCCTGACGGCGCCTACCAGCCGCGGGCGCGCCACTCCGGGAGGCTCGGACGCTCGGCGCCGAGGGTCGTGTCGTCGCCGTGGCCGGGGTAGACCCAGGTCTCGTCGGGGAGCCGCCCGAACACGCGCGTCTCGAGCCCGTCCATCAGCCGCCGGTGGTTCTCGGCGTTGCCGAACGTGTTGCCGGGCCCGCCCGGGAACAAGGAGTCGCCGGTGATGAGGTGTGGACGCTCGTCGCCGCGAACGAGGTACAGGAGCGACCCCTCCGTGTGACCCGGAACGTGCAGCACCTCGATGCGCAGGTCGCCGACCTCGAGCACGTCGCCGTCCTCGAGCGGACGCTCGACCTCGTCGGGGAAGAGCTCGGCGTCACCGGGGTGGCCCCAGATCGGCAGCCCGGGGTCGGCCTCGAGCTCGCCCCAGGCGCGGACGTGGTCCCAGTGCCCGTGGGTCTGCACGACCGCGACGGGAGAGAGGTCGGCCACCTCCTGCCGGATCCGTTCGGGGCGGGCGGCCGCGTCGACGACCAGTGCAGCGCCGGTCCGGACGCACGCGATGACGTAGACGTTGTTGTCCATCTCCTCGACCGAGAACTTGCGGATCCGGACGGGTCCGTCGACGCGTTCGATGCGCTCGCCGTCGGGGACGACGTGGCCGGAGTAGGTCATCCCGGGTGCTCCTCGGGTCGGCGATGGCGGGACGCCGGCGACGCTACCGAACGGCGGCGGTCCCGCCTCCGGGAGGGTGCAGCTCGTTCCCGGACGCGCGGCCCTCCTCGAACGCCGTGGCGTTGGCGAGGGTCGTCTCGGCGATCGCGCGCACGGCCTCCTCGGTGAAGAAGGCCTGGTGGGCGGTGATGAACACGTTCGGGAAGGTGAGCAGCCGCGTGAACACGTCGTCGGCGATGACCCGGTCGGACAGGTCCTCGAAGAAGAGGTCGCCCTCCTCCTCGTAGACGTCGATGGCGAGGTTGCCGATGTGGCCCGACTTGAGCCCGTCGACGACGGCCTGGGTGTCGATGAGCGCCCCGCGGCTGGTGTTGACGAGCATCACCCCGGGCTTCATCGTCGCGATCGCGGCGGCGTCGATCAGGTGGTGCGTCTCGGGCGTGAGCGGGCAGTGCAGCGTGATCACGTCGCACTCGGCGAGCAGCGTCTCGAGATCCTCGTAGCGGACGCCGAGGTCCTTGACGTCGTCGTTCCGGACCGGGTCGTAGGCGCGGATCGAGCACCCGAACCCGCGCAGGATCCGCGCCACGATCTGGCCGATCCTCCCGGTCCCGATGATGCCGACGCGCTTGTTGCGGAGGTCGAAGCCCATCAGCCCGTCCAGCGCGAAGTTGCCGTCGCGGACGCGGTTGTAGGCGCGGTGGAGCCGGCGTTCGACCGCCAGCATCAACGCCACCGTGTGCTCGGCGACCGCGTAGGGCGAGTAGGCGGGCACGCGCGCGACGGTGAAACCCAGCTCGGCCGCCGCGGCCAGGTCGACGTGGTTGTAGCCCGCGGAGCGCAGGAGGACGAGACGCGTCCCGCCGGCGGCGAGCGTCTCGAGGGTCGTCCGGCCGAGCTCGTCGTTGACGAAGGCGCACACCGCGGGCGCGTCGCCAGCGAGGACCGCGGTCCGCTCCGTGAGGTGCGGCTCGAGGTAGACGAGCTCGTGGGCGCCGTCGACGTTGGCGGCGTCGAACGAGCGACGGTCGTAGGGCTTGGCCCCGAAGAGGGCGATGCGCACGGCGGCTCCCGGGTCGGGTCGGGTGCTCGACGCTAGCGCCGGTCCGCCGGGAGTCGACCCCCGCGGGGAGGTGGTGCGCGAGTCAGCCATCGCGGTGGCGCACACCGAACAGGTGTTCGACGGCCGGCCCGGACCGTGGGTACGCTCCCGTGGGTACCCTCGGTCGGCCAGCGGGGCCGCCTCCGACCACCTCTGACATCCGATGCGGGTCCCACGCACCACGAAGGACCACCTCCTTGTCGACCGACTCGATCACCGTCCGCGGTGCCCGTGAGCACAACCTGAAGGACGTCAGCCTCGAGCTGCCGCGGGACTCGCTGATCGTCTTCACCGGCCTGTCCGGCTCGGGCAAGTCGAGCCTCGCCTTCGACACGATCTACGCCGAGGGCCAGCGCCGCTACGTCGAGTCGCTGTCCGCCTACGCCCGGCAGTTCCTGGGGCAGATGGACAAGCCCGACGTCGACTTCATCGAGGGCCTGTCGCCGGCGATCTCGATCGACCAGAAGTCGACCTCGCGCAACCCGCGCTCGACGGTCGGGACCATCACCGAGATCTACGACTACCTCCGGCTGCTCTACGCACGGATCGGCCAGCCGTACTGCCCGAACTGCGGCCGCCGCATCGCCTCCCAGACCGCCGAGCAGATCGTCGACCAGGTCCACGAGCTCCCCGCCGGCACCCGCTTCCAGGTGCTCGCGCCGGTCGTGCGCGGCCGCAAGGGCGAGTACGCCGCGCTGTTCCAGAAGCTGTCCACCGAGGGCTACGCGCGCGTCCGGGTCGACGGTGAGGTCCACGACGTCACCGACGTCCCCAAGCTCGAGAAGCAGATCAAGCACGACATCGAGGTCGTGGTCGACCGCCTGGTGCAGAAGGAGGACATGCGCCGGCGGCTGACCGACTCGATCGAGACGGCGCTCCAGCTCGCCGAGGGCGTCGCGATGATCGAGGTGCTGCCGAGCCGCGACGCCGGCGAGGACGCCGAGCCCGAGACGCTGGTGTTCAGCGAGCACCTCGCCTGCACCCACTGCGGGCTCTCGTTCGACCAGCTCGCCCCGCGCAACTTCTCGTTCAACTCGCCCTACGGCGCCTGCGAGGCGTGCAGCGGGCTCGGCACGCAGCTGATGGTCGACCCCGAGCTCGTCGATCGGCGACGAGGACCTCGCCGTCACCGAGGGGGTCGTGCTGCCGTGGGGGACCGGCCACCAGAGCAACTACTACCAGCAGCTGCTGAGCTCGGTGGTGCTCGACGCCGGCGCCAAGCCGGACACGCCGTGGAAGGAGCTCCCGGCGGCCGTCCGCGACGCCGTGCTGCACGGCATCGACCACCGCGTCCACGTCGAGTACAAGAACCGCTACGGGCGCAAGCGCTCCTACCGCGCCAACTTCGAGGGCGTGCTGCCGAGCCTCCTCCGCCGCCACGCCGAGACCGACTCCGACCACGTCCGCGGCAACGTCGAGCAGTACATGCGCGAGGTGCCGTGCCCCGCCTGCCACGGCGCCCGGCTCAAGCCCATCGTCCTCGCCGTCAAGATCGGCGGCACGTCGATCGCCGAGCTGACCGCGATGTCGGTCGCCGGCGCCGACGAGTTCGTCCGCAACCTCGAGCTCTCCGACCGTGAGGCGCTCATCGGCGAGCGGGTGCTGAAGGAGATCCGCGAGCGTCTGCGGTTCCTGCTCGACGTCGGGCTCGAGTACCTCACCCTCGACCGGGCGGCCGGCTCGTTGTCGGGTGGTGAGGCCCAGCGCATCCGACTCGCGACCCAGATCGGCGCCGGCCTCGTCGGCGTCCTCTACGTCCTCGACGAGCCGTCGATCGGGCTGCACCAGCGCGACAACGAACGGCTGATCGAGACGCTGCTCCGCCTGCGCGACCTCGGCAACACCCTGATCGTCGTCGAGCACGACGAGGCCACCATCGAGGCGGCCGACTACATCGTCGACATCGGCCCCGGCGCCGGCGAGCACGGCGGCGAGATCGTGCACGCCGGCTCGGTCGCCCAGCTCAAGCAGATGCACCGCAAGTCGTTGACCGGCGCCTACCTGTCGGGCAACAAGGTGATCCCCGTCCCGGCCGATCGGCGCCCCGGCAACGGCGAGGCGCTGACCGTCGTCGGCGCCGAGGAGCACAACCTCACCGGCATCGACGTGGCGTTCCCGCTCGGCACCTTCACCGCGGTGACCGGCGTGTCGGGGTCGGGGAAGTCCACGCTCGTCAACGACATCCTGTCGCGGTCGCTGATGCGGCACGTCTACGGCTCGCGTGACATCCCCGGCAAGCACAAGACCATCGCCGGGCTCGACCACGTCGACAAGGTCGTGGTCGTCGACCAGTCGCCGATCGGGCGCACGCCCCGGTCCAACCCGGCCACCTACACCGGGATGTTCGACCACATCCGCAAGCTGTTCGCCCAGACGCCCGAGGCGAAGGTCCGCGGCTACCAGCCGGGCCGGTTCTCGTTCAACGTCAAGGGCGGACGCTGCGAGGCCTGTAAGGGCGACGGGACCATCAAGATCGAGATGCACTTCCTGCCCGACGTCTACGTCCCGTGCGAGGTGTGCAAGGGCCGGCGCTACAACCGCGAGACGCTCGAGGTCCACTACAAGGGCAAGACCATCTCCGAGGTGCTCGACATGACCGTCGAGCACGCCCTCGACTTCTTCACCAACATCCCGTCCATCGCCGGCCACCTCGAGACCCTGAACGACGTCGGCCTCGGATACGTCCGGCTGGGCCAGCCCGCCACCACGCTCTCCGGCGGCGAGGCGCAGCGGGTCAAGCTCGCGAGCGAGCTCAAGAAGCGGGCGACCGGCCAGACCGTCTACATCCTCGACGAGCCCACCACCGGGCTGCACTTCGAGGACATCCGCCGGCTGCTCGACGTCCTCCACCGGCTGGTCGACAAGGGCAACACGATCATCGTGATCGAGCACAACCTCGACGTCATCAAGACCGCCGACCACCTGATCGATCTCGGCCCCGAGGGTGGCGACGGCGGCGGCACGATCGTCGCCGAGGGCCCACCCGAGGAGGTCGCCAAGGTCGGCGCCAGCTACACCGCCAAGTTCCTCCGCGAGGTCCTCTGACGGTTGCGTTGACGGTCTGGCCCGGTATCCCGGGGTGAACCGTCAACGCAACGCCGTGCGGGGTCAGGGGTCGACGGCGTCGCTGTCGTCGGTGTCCTCGCCGGCGGGCCGTGGCGGGTGCCGGACGGTCGCGAGCCGGTCGGTGGTGTCGGGGAGGTCCGGGTACGGCTCGCCCAGGAGCGGCGCGGGGTCGGGAGCGTCGCGCCGGTCCGGCTCGCCGGCGACCGCGGTGGTCCGTAGCGGGGCTCCCCACCGTTGCGCGCCCAGCTCGAGCGTCGGCGCCGGCATGCGGATCCCCTCGCGCTCGAACGCGTACTTCAGCCGCTCGCGCATCTGCCGGTTGACGTCCCAGTTGCGCAGCGGTCGCGTCGGGATGACCAGGCGCAGGCTCAGCCCCTCCGGCCCCCACTCCTGCAGCCCCCAGATCTCCGCCGGTCCGATGATGTCCTGGCCCCAGTCGGGGTCGGCGGCGAGGCCGTCGGCCACCGCCTGCACGATCCGTCGGGCACGCGGGATGTCGGTGTCCAGCGCGAACGGCACGTCGAGGGTGGCCCGTGCCCAGCGCTGGGTCAGGTTCCCGACCGTCGTCATCGCCCCGTTGGGCATGTGCCACACGACCCCGTCGATGTCGCGCATGCGGGTCACGCGCAGGCCGACGTTCTCGACCTCGCCGGCGCGGCCGTCCACCTCGATCCAGTCGCCGACGCCGAACTGGTCCTCGATCAGCATCGAGATGCCGGCGAGGAAGTCGCGGATGAGGTTCTGCGCACCGAAGCCGATGACGAGGCCGGCGAGGCCGGCGCCGGCGAGGATGGGCCGCAGGTCGATGAGCTGGGCGAGTGACAGCAGCAGCGCGGTCAGCCAGATGACGACCCCGACGGCCGAGCGCGCCGCCCCGCCGATCGCGTGCAGGCGCTGTAGCCGGCGGGTCTCGGCGCGGGGCGTGCCGGCGCGGGTGCCGAGCTCGCGGCCGCGCTCGACCCGGCGTCGGATCTCGCGCTCCATACGGACCACGAAGCGGTCGGTCCAGAACCGGAACAGCCGGTAGAGCGCGAAGGCGACCAGCAGGATCAGCAGGATCTTCGCCGGCGTGGCGAACACGAGGTCGACGGTGCGCGCGAGCGGCCCGTTGCCGTCGGTCTGCTCGAAGACGACCTCGCACAGCCAGCCGGGGTCCTCGCCGCACGCGCCGACCAGCGTCGACAGGTCGTCGGACTGCGACTCGGCGGCGGCGAGGAGCAGCTGGGGCACGGCGGAGGTCCGGGTGCTCGGGGGTGGGGGGACCCGCCAGCGTAGGCGAGTCGGAGCGGCGTCGAACGGCGGCTCGAGGCGGTCCCGCGACCCCGGTCGTCGCGGGCCGGGCGGGTACCGTTGGGGGTCCGCGCACGCCCGTCGTCCTGAGGTCCCCGGTGCCCAACCCCGCGCTGTCGTTCCGGCCCGAGGCCGGCACGATCCCCGACGCTCCGGGGTGCTACCAGTTCAAGGACGCCCACGGTCGGGTCGTCTACGTCGGCAAGGCGAACTCCCTGCGCCAGCGGCTGTCGAACTACTTCCAGGCGTGGCACAACATCGCTCCGCGGACCCAGGCGATGCTCGAGGCGGCCCGCTCGGTCGAGTGGATCGTGGTCGGCAACGAGGTCGAGGCGCTCCACCTCGAGTACACGCTCATCCAGAAGCACCGGCCGCGCTACAACGTCAAGTACCGCGACGACAAGAGCTACCCGTACCTCGTCGTGACGACCTCCGAGGACGTGCCGCGGGCGCGGGTCAAGCGCGGCAAGGTCGCCAAGGGCGACCGCCGCTTCGGTCCCTACGCCCACGCCTACGCCATCCGCGAGACGCTGGACCTGCTGCTGCGCGTGTTCCCGGTGCGGACCTGCTCCCAGGGGGTCTACGACCGGGCTCACCGCACCGGCCGTCCCTGCCTGCTGCACCACATCGACCGTTGCGCGGCCCCCTGTACCGGCGTCATCAGCATCGAGGACCACCGCACGCTCGTCGATGAGCTCATCGCGTTCCTCGACGGGGACGTCGACGCCGTCCTCGCCGAGCTCGACGAGCAGATGGCGACCGCGGCCGCGGAGATGAACTACGAGGCGGCGGCACGGCTGCGCGACCAGCTGTTCGCCGCCCGCAAGGCGCTCGAGAAGCAGCAGATGGTCTCGGCCAAGCCCGAGGACTTCGACGCCATCGCGGTCCACGAGGACGAGCTCGAGGCCGCGGTCCAGGCCTTCTTCGTGCGACGCGGACGGCTGGTCGGACGCAAGGGCTGGACCGTCGACAAGGTCGAGCCGCTGTCCACCGCCGAGATGCTGACGCAGTTCCTCATCCAGCTCTACGAGGAGCGCGAGGACGACGTCCCGCCCCAGGTGCTCGTACCGGTCGAGCCCGACCAGGTCGACGCGCTCGGGACGCTCTTGGCCGACATGCGGCGCGACAACCGCGCCGGCGAGCGCGGCCGACCCATCCAGCGCGTGCGGATCCACGTCCCCCAGCGGGGCGACAAGCTCGCGTTCCTCCAGACCGTCGAGGAGAACGCCCGCGAGGCGTTCCAGCGCACGCGGCTGAAGCGGGCGAGCGACTTCAACGCGCGCAGCCAGGCGCTGCGCGAGCTGCAGGACGCGCTCGACCTCGACGAGGCCCCGCTGCGGATCGAGTGCTACGACATCAGCCACCTCGGCGGCACCGAGGTCGTCGCGTCGATGGTCGTCTTCGAGGACGGCCTGCCGAAGAAGTCCGACTACCGCCGGTTCAAGCTGAGCCAGGACAGGAACGACGACTTCGCGGCGATGCGCGAGGTCATGCGCCGGCGCTTCGCCCGCTACGTCGAGGAGGTGTCACGTCCACTGCGCGACGACGACGGTGAGGTCCGACGCTTCGCCTACCCGCCCAACCTCGTCATCATCGACGGTGGGCCAGGGCAGCTGAACGCCGCACTCGACGGGGTCGCGGCGGTCGACGCCGACGGCACCGCCGGCGACGTCCTCGGCGACATCGCGTTCGTCTCGCTGGCGAAGCGGTTCGAGGAGCTGTACCTGCCGGGGCGCGCGCGGCCGGTCGTCCTCCCGCGCGGGTCGGACTCGCTCTACCTCGTCCAGCGCCTGCGCGACGAGGCCCACCGCTTCGCCGTCACCTACCAGCGGACGCGGCGGACCAAGAGCGTGTCGAGCTCCGCCCTCGACGAGATCCCGGGGATCGGGCCGGCGCGGCGCAAGGCACTGCTGAAGCGGTTCGGGTCGGTGAAGGCGCTGAGACAGGCGACCGTGGAGGACCTCGTCGCCGTGGACGGCATCTCCCGTACGATCGCCACGACCGTCGTCGACCACCTCCGCACCGGGGAGTCCGCCGACGCGGCGACGACCGAGGAGGCCACCGGGTGAGCGCCCCGAGCATCGATCCGACGCTCGACGAGCCGACCGCCCCGGACCCCGAGGTCGTGATCATCACCGGGATGTCCGGTGCCGGCAGGACCAACGTCGCGAAGGTCCTCGAGGACCTCGACTTCTTCGTGATCGACAACCTGCCGCCGAGCCTGCTCGACAAGGTGGTGGAGCTGGCGTTCGGTCCCGGGTCGAGCGTCGAGCGGTTGGCCCTCGTGGCGGACATCCGCGGCCGCGAGTTCTTCGGTCGGCTGGTCGAGGCGATCCGGGAGCTGCGCGAGGACAACGCCAACGTCCGGATCGTCTTCCTCGAGGCCGACGACGACACGCTCGTGCGTCGCTTCGAGACGACCCGCCGGCGGCACCCCGCGGCCGACGGCGGCGGGGTCCTGGCCGGGATCCGCGCCGAGCGTGAGCTCCTGACCGAGCTCCGCGGCGTCTCCGATCTCATCATCGACACGAGCGAGCTCAACGTCCACGAGCTCCGTGACCGCGTGATCGAGACGCTCGGCAGCGCCGACAACGCGACCCTCCGGGTCAAGATCGTCTCGTTCGGGTTCAAGCACGGCGTGCCGCGGGACGCCGACGTGGTGATGGACGTTCGCTTCCTGCCGAACCCACACTGGGTCGAGGAGCTACGGCCGTTCACCGGTCGCGACGAGCTCGTCAAGCGTTACGTCCTCGACCAGCCGGCGACGGGGCCGTTCCTCGAGGCGTTCAAGCGACTGCTGGACGTGGTCGTGCCCGGCTACGTCGAGGAGGGCAAGCGCTACCTGACGATCGCGATCGGCTGCACGGGCGGCAAGCACCGGTCCGTGGCCATCAGCGACGAGATCGGTGGGTACCTGACGGACACCACCGAGGTGCCGGTGACCGTCGACCACCGCGACCTGGGGCAGGAGTAGTGGGGCCGGCCGAGCGGCGCGGCCCCCGCGACGGGACCCGGGCCGTCGCCATCGGTGGCGGGCACGGCCTGAGCCGGAGCCTGCAGGCGCTCACGAGCGTCGTCGACCACGTGACCGCGGTCGTGACGGCGGCCGACGACGGTGGGTCCTCGGGCCGGCTCCGCCGCGACCACGGGGTCATCCCGCCCGGCGACCTGCGGATGGCGCTCGCGGCGCTCAGCCCCGCGGCCGACCTCGTCCGCATCCTGCAGTACCGCTTCGACCGTGGCGAGCTCGAGGGACACAGCCTCGGCAACCTCATCCTGGTGGCGCTCGAGGACCTGCACGGTGGCGACGTCGTCGCCGCCCTCGACGAGGTCGCCCGGCTCCTGGCTGTCCCCGGTCGCGTGCTGCCGTGCACGACGAGTCCGGTACGGCTCCACGCCGAGGCGCGCGGCGTCGTGGTCGAGGGTCAGGTGGCGGTCGCCTCGACCCCACGGGTCGAGCGCGTGTGGCTCGAGCCCGCCGACGCGCCGGCGTGTCGCGACGCCATCGACGCCATCCGCCGCGCCGACCTCGTCGTGCTCGGCCCCGGGTCGCTCTACACCAGCCTCATCCCGAACCTGCTGGTCGCCGGCATCGCCGGCGCCGTGCGCGCGAGCGCCGCCCCGGTCGTGATGGTGGCCAACCTGCGCGAGCAGCCGGGGGAGACCCAGGGGATGGACCTCCCCGAGCACCTCGAGGCGCTCGCGCAGCACGTCCCGGGGTTGCGCGTCTCGCACCTGGTGGCCCACGCCGGCCCGACGCCGACCGGGCCGGGGCGCGCGCTGAAGGCCGACGCCGGCGGCCTGTCGGGCCTCGTCGGCGAGCTGGTGACCGCCGACCTCCTCGACGGTGCCGACGGTCACGACCCGGAGGCGCTCGCCGGCGCGCTGACGCGCATCCTGCGCGGCTGAGGTGTCCACCGACAGCGGCGGCGCCGGCTCCCCGCACGGGGCCGGGTTCACCGAGCGCGTCAAGCAGGAGCTGGCCCGGACCGAGCTCGGAGACCTCCACGCCCAACGAGCGGAGCTCGCCGCGTTGCTGCGCCTCGCCGGCAGCCTCCACCTCCACGGCGCGGACGACCCCGAGGGCCGGCTGACGATCGAGCTCGTGACGACGTCGGGAGCGGTGGCGCGGCGGGCCTTCGCGCTGCTCCAGAGCCTCTACCACCTGCGCCCGGAGCTGCGGGTCCGCGCGCCCGGTGGGGTGCAGCGGCAGACGTCCTACGGCGTGGTCGTCGCGACCGAGGCGGGGCGCATCGGCCAGGACACGGGGCTGCTCGACGCCGACGGTCGCCCCGACGCCTCGCTGCCGGCGGCGGTCGTGACCCGGCGCGACCACGCCGCGGCGTACCTGCGAGGGGCGCTGCTCGCGGCCGGTTCGGTCAGCGCGCCCGGTCGCCCCGCCCACCTCGAGGTCGCCACCGGGAGCACCGCGCTGGCGGAGGACCTGGCGGCCCTGGTCGCCCGTGTCACGGACCGGCGTGCCTCGGCCGTCGCCGGCGACCGCCCCCGGATGGTGGTCAAGTCGGGGGAGACGGTAGGCGACCTCCTCGCGGCGATCGGGGCGACCAGCGCCTTCATCGCCTGGGACGAGCAACGGCTGCGCAAGAGCCTGCGCAACCAGGCGAACCGACTGGCCAACGCCGACGAGGCGAACCTGCGTCGCTCCATCGACGCGTCGCTGAGGCAGACCCGCGCGGTCGAGGACGCCATCGAGCGGGTGGGGTGGGACGCCATCGCCGCGGACCTCCGTGACGTGGCGTTGGCCCGACTCGCCAACCCCGACGCGTCCCTGGCCGAGCTGGGCGAGCTGTGCGACCCACCGGTCGGCAAGTCCTCGGTGCACCGCCGGCTGCGACGGCTGCTCGCGCTCGCTGAAGACGAGGACGGTGACTGAGCGGCTGCACCCGTCCGTCCGGTGGGCGCGCCGCGGGTGGCACCGGCACGGCGCGACTAGGCTCGGTGGGGACGACCCCCGTCCACCCCTACCGAGGAGCTCAACCGATGGCGCTGCGCGTCGCGATCAACGGCTTCGGCCGCATCGGCCGTAACTTCTTCCGCGCGGCCAAGAAGGCCGGCCTCGACTTCGACTTCGTCGCGGTGAACGACCTGACCGACAACACCTCCCTGGCGATGCTGCTCAAGTACGACAGCGTCCACGGCCGCTACCCGGGCACGGTCGAAGCGACCGGCGAGGGTCTCACCGTCGACGGTGACGTGCTCAAGGTGTTCGCCGAGCGTGACCCCGCGAACCTGCCCTGGGCCGACCTCGGCGTCGACGTCGTGGTGGAGTCCACCGGCTTCTTCACCAAGCGCGAGGACGCCGCCAAGCACCTCACCGCGGGTGCGAAGAAGGTCATCATCTCGGCCCCCGCCAAGGGTGAGGACGCGACCATCGTGCTCGGCTCCAACGAGTCGACCTACGACCCGGCCAACCACCACGTCATCTCCAACGCCTCCTGCACCACCAACTCGGTGGTGCCGATGGCCAAGGTGCTCCACGAGACCTGGGGCATCGAGAAGGGCCTGATGACGACCATCCACGCCTTCACCGGCGACCAGCAGCTCGTGGACGGTCCGCACAAGGACATGCGTCGCGCCCGCGCCGCGGCCATCAACATCGTCCCGACCTCGACCGGTGCCGCCAAGGCGACCTCGCTCGCGCTGCCGGAGCTCGAGGGCCTGCTCGACGGCATCGCGATGCGCGTCCCGGTCGCCGACGGCTCGATCACCGACCTGGTCGTGAACCTGAAGGCCGAGCCGAGCGTGTCCGAGATCAACGAGACCTTCAAGAAGGCCGCCGAGGGCGAGCTGAAGGGCATCCTCGAGTACACCGACGAGCCGATCGTGTCCTCCGACATCGTCGGCAACCCGCACTCGTGCATCTTCGACAGCGGCAACACGCTGGCCATCGGCAACCTCGTGAAGGTGACCGGCTGGTACGACAACGAGTGGGGCTACTCCACCCGTCTGGCCGAGCTCGTCCAGTACGTCGGCGAGCGTCTCTGATCACGGACGCGACGGGAGGCCGGCGCGGACGCGTCGGCCTCCCGTGCTGTCCGCGGCCCGTTCGAAGGACCCGCGATGACCTCCCCGCTCCTGGACGGCGTGCAGACCGTCCGTGACCTCGACGCCGCCGGCCAGCGCGTGTTCGTCCGCGCCGACCTGAACGTCCCGCTGACGGACGGCCGCGTCACCGACGACCTCCGCATCGCCGCCTCCGTGCGGACCCTGGCGCACCTGCTCGACCAGGGGGCGAGCGTCGTCGTGGCCTCCCACCTCGGCCGTCCCAAGGGCGCCCCGGACCCGGCGCTGTCGATGCGTCCGGTGGGGGAGCGCCTGGCGGAGCTCCTCGACCGGCCCGTGACCGTCGCGACCGACGTGGTCGGCGACGACGCCCGCACCAAGGCCGCGGCGCTCGGCGCCGGCGAGGTGCTGCTGCTCGAGAACCTGCGCTTCGAGCCCGGCGAGGAGGCCAACGACCCGGCGTTCGCGGACGCGCTCGCGGCGCTCGCCGACGTCTACGTCGACGACGCGTTCGGGGCCGCCCACCGCGCGCACGCGTCCATCTCCGGCATCCCCGAGCGCATCCCGGGCTACGCCGGGTTCCTGCTCGAGCGCGAGCTCGAGGTGCTCGGTGGCCTCCAGGCCGACCCCGGGCGCCCGTACGTCGCCGTGCTCGGGGGTGCGAAGGTGAGCGACAAGCTGCTGGTGCTCGAGAAGCTCCTCGAGCAGGTCGACGCCATCGCCGTCGGTGGCGCGATGTGCTTCACGTTCCTCGCTGCCGAGGGTCACGACATCGGCGCGTCCCGCGTCGAGACCGACCAGGTCGACACGGTCCGCGACCTCGTCGCCCGCGCCCGCGACCGCGGTATCGACGTGCACCTGCCGACCGACGTCGTCGTCGCCCCGACCTTCGCCGAGGACGCGCCGGCGTCGACCGTCGGCGTGGACGACATCCCGCACGACCAGATGGGCCTCGACATCGGACCGGAGACGACCGACGCCTACGCCGCTGTGATCGCCGGCGCCGGCGCGGTGTTCTGGAACGGGCCGATGGGCGTGTTCGAGTGGCCGGCCTTCGCCGCCGGCACCGAGGGCGTCGCCCACGCGATGGCGGAGACGTCGGCCTTCACCGTGGTGGGCGGAGGCGACAGCGCCGCGGCGATCCGCCAGTTCGGGCTCGACGACGACGTCGACCACGTCTCCACCGGCGGCGGCGCGTCCCTCGAGCTCCTCGAGGGCAAGGAGCTCCCCGGGGTGACCGCCCTCCGCCGCTGAGTCACCGGGTCTGCCCGGGTCAGGTGCGTTCCGGTCATCTTCCCGGGAGGACCCTGGCGTCGGCTAGAGTCGGCAGGCTGTCGCGCGCCGGCGCGACCGTGGGGGTCGTCGTGTCACCTGCTCCGGAACGTACGGAGCGCCCCGCCCAGGTCGTGGGCGCGGGCTTCCGTCTCATCGGTCGGCTGATCCGTGACCAGCCGGTCGTCTACGCGCTCGCGGCGATGGGCGCGGTCGTGTTCACCTCGGCCATCATCGCCTCGGCGGTGGTCGTCGGGCACGTCACCGACGACCTCATCGTGCCCGTGCTGACCGACGGCGAGCCGGCCGGCCCGCGGCTCCGGAGCGCCCTGCTCCTCATCCTCGGCGTCGCCGTGTGGAAGGCGGTCGGGATCGTCGTCCGGCGCACGTCGGCCGGGTGGCTGCAGTTCACCGCCCAGTCGCGCATCCGCAAGCGTCTGATCGACCACCAGCTCGGCCTGTCCCTGGCCTGGTACGGCACCCGCAGCACCGGCGACCTCCTGTCCGTGGCGGACAACGATGCCCGGCAGGCCACCTTCGTCCTGGCACCGCTGCCGTTCGCGACCGGCGTGGCGTTCCTGGTGGTCGGGGCGACGGTCGTCGTCTCGCTCACCGACCCGTGGCTGGGGGCGGCCGCCGCCGTGCTCCTGCTGCTCGTGATCGCCGTCGACCTCGTCGGCTCGTGGCGGACGTTCGAGGAGATGCAGGAGCTCCAGCGCCGGCGCGGCCACCTCGGTGACGTCGCCCACGAGAGCTTCGACGGCGCGCTGACCGTGAAGGCGCTCGGCCGCGAGGACGTCGAGACCGCACGGTTCGCGTCGTCCGCCGACGCGCTCGCCGACCAGTTCACCGTCGTCGGCCGGACCTGGACCGGCTACCGGGCGCTGACGGACGTCCTCCCCGCGCTGGGGACCGCGCTCATCCTGCTGCTCGGCGTGCACCGGCTCGCCGGCGGGGCGCTCGAGACGGGTGAGCTGGTGCGGGTGATCTACCTGCTCTCGCTCATGACCATGCCGATCAAGCTCATCGGGTTCCTGGTGTGGGACGCCGCGAACAGCGTGGCCGGCTCCCGCCGGGTCGAGGAGGTCCTGACGACCGACGACACCGTCCCCTACGGGGCGCTGCCGCGGAGCGCGGACGGTCGCCCGGCGCCGGTGCACGGCCACGAGCTCACCTTCGGCTACCGGTCCTCACCCGTGCTGCACGACCTCCAGCTGCGGATCCCCGCGGGGCGGACGCTCGCCATCGTCGGTCCGACCGCGAGCGGCAAGTCGAGCCTCACGCTCCTGCTCGCCCGGCTGTGGGACCCCGACGCGGGCCGGGTCGAGCTCGACGGTCGCGACCTGCGCGCCCTGGCCCCTGGCGTCGTCGCCTCCGAGGTCGCCTACGTGGCCCAGGACACCTTCCTGTTCGACGACACCGTCCTCGGCAACCTCACCCTCGGGGCGGGCGTGCCGTTCGACCAGGTCGAGGACGCGGCGCGGCTCGCCGGCGCGGACGAGTTCATCCGCGACCTGCCGGCGGGGTACGACACCCCCCTCGGTGAGCGCGGGGCGACGTTGTCCGGTGGTCAGCGACAGCGCATCGCGCTGGCCCGCGCCCTCGTCCGGCGTCCCCGCGTGCTCGTGCTCGACGACGCCACCTCGGCGCTCGACCCGAGCGTGGAGGCGGCGATCCTGCGCCGGCTGCGCGACGCGGCGTTGCCCGCCACCGTCGTGCTCGTCGCCTACCGCCGGTCGAGCATCGTGCTGGCCGACGAGGTGGCCTACATCGAGAGCGGCCGGGTCGTCGCCCAGGGCACGCACGAGGAACTGCTCGCGACCACCCCGGGCTACGCGACCCTCCTCACCGCCTACGAGGACGCGGCCGCCCGTCGCGAGGCTGCACGGACCGAGGAGGCGCGCCCGTGAGCGGGGGTGTGGTGGCCGCCGCCGAGCCGACCGAGGAGCCCGGGCTCGGGGGGCTCGCCGGGCTCCGGCGCGTGGTGGAGCTGGCCCCGGAGCTCCGTCGTGGGCTCGGCGTCACGGTCGCGCTCGCCTTCCTCGGCACGGTCGGGCAGGTCGTCGTGCCGATCCTCGTGCAGCGCGTGCTCGACGGGGAGGTCCTGGGCAGCGCCCCGATCGACCCCGGCAGAGCGACGGTCCCGATCGCCCTGGCGGTGGTGGTGCTGCTCCTCGCGTTCGCGGCGAGCCGCGCCGCGCTCTACCGGCTCCTGCGGCAGTCGGCCCGCGGCCTCGCGCAGCTGCGCATCGAGACCTTCCGTCACATCCACGACCTGTCGGCGCTCCACGTCCAGGCGGAGCGGCGTGGAACGCTGGTGTCGCGTGTGACCTCCGACGTCAGCGCCGTCTCCGACTTCCTCGAGTGGGGCGGCGTGGGGATGCTCGTGGGCGCCGGTCAGATCACGATCGCGCTCGTCGTGATGGTGGTCTACGAGTGGCGGCTCGCGCTGCTGGTGATCGTCGGAGCAACGGTCTACACCCTGCTCCTCGTCCTCGCCCAGCGGGTGCTCGCCCGGGCCTGGGACAAGGTGCGGCTGCGGGTCGCCGACACCCTCTCGGCCCTGAGCGAGGTCATCGTCGGGCTCGCGACCATCCGTGCGTTCGGCGCCGAGGAGCGCTCGCGCGACCGGGTCGCCCAGGCGGTCGACGCGCAGCGCACGAGCGAGTTCCGCGCCGGCGCCCTGGGCGCGGTGATGTTCTCCAGCGCGGAGCTCTTCGCCGCCTCCGTGACCGCGGTGGTCGTCGCCGCCGGCGTGCTCGTCGCCGACCTGACGGCGGGGGAGCTGGTGGCGTTCCTGTTCCTCGTGACCGTGTTCATCGACCCGGTCCAGACGCTGGTCGAGGTCCTGAACGAGGCCCAGGCGGCGGCTGCGGGGCTGCGCCGCGTCGTCGACGTGCTCGACACCCCGCGCGAGATCGCCGACCCCGTCGACGGACGCGAGCTGCCACCCGGGCCGTCTCGATGTCCGGTTCCGCGCCGTCCGCTTCGCCTACGCCGACGGACCCGACGTCCTGCACGACGTGTCGGTGCACATCGAGGCCGGTTCGCGGGTCGCGGTCGTCGGCCAGACCGGCTCCGGCAAGTCGACCTTCGCCAAGCTGCTCGTCCGCCTGCTCGACCCCACCGAGGGGACCGTCGCCATCGGGGACGTCCCGCTCGACCAGGTCGCGTTCGCGTCGCTGCGTCGGCGGGTCGCCTTCGTCCCGCAGGAGGGGTTCCTGTTCGCCGGGACCGTGGCGGACAACGTCCGCTACGGCGCCCCGAGGGCGGACGACGACGAGCTCCGCCGGGCCTTCGCCGACCTCGAGCTGGAGGAGTGGCTCGACGCGCTCCCGGACGGGCTCGCCACCGAGGTGGGGGAGCGGGGCGGCCGGCTGTCGTCGGGCGAGCGTCAGCTCGTCGCGCTCGTCCGGGCCTGGATCGCCGACCCGGACCTGCTGGTGCTCGACGAGGCGACCTCGGCGGTCGACCCGGCGTTGGAGGTCCGTATGCAGCGTGCGCTCGAGCACCTCACGGCAGGTCGGACCGCGGTCGCGATCGCCCACCGGCTGGCGACCGCGGAGGCGGCCGACCGGGTCCTCGTCTTCGACGCCGGCGAGCTCGTCGAGGACGGGACCCACCACGAGCTCGTCCTGGCGGGGGGCATCTACGCCGGTCTCCACGCTGACTGGGACTCCCGCGCGTCGTGAGCGGGCCGCCCGGTGCCGCCTCGGCGCGCGCCCGTACGGCGACCGTCACGCGCACGCCGGCGTCCACCCTCCCTGCGACCGACCGCGGTAGTAGGTAGGGTGCCCGGGAGGTCGAAGCACGGTTCGTCCGTCTTCTACCTCTCAGGTCCGATTCGGGCCGCACGGGCAGCAGACGTCGGTGGCGGCCGGGGAACTGGTCTACTACACACGTAGTACCGGCCCGCTCCGGTGACCCCGGACGGCTGTCCTTGATCAACTCCAGGAGGAACGAACGCATGCGACGTACGTCCAAGCTCGTTCGCACCCTCGGTGCCGTCAGCGCCTTCGCGCTGATCGGGACCGCGTGTGCGGGCGATTCCGATGACACGGGCGACACTTCCGGCGACGCCACGAGCACCGAGTCCGACGCTCCCGCGGCCACCGAGACCGACACCGAGGCCGCCGCAGGCGGTGAGGTGTCCACCTACATCGGCGAGCCCGAGCACCTGTTCCCGCAGAACAGCAACGAGTCCGAGGGCTCCGCTGTCCTCGCCTCGGTGTTCACCGGCCTCGTCGACTACGACGTCAAGACCACCGAGCCCTTCAACCAGGTCGCTGAGTCCATCGAGACCGAGGACAACGGCAAGACCTACACCGTGACCCTCAAGGACGGCTGGACCTTCCACGACGGCTCGCCCGTCACGGCCAACTCCTTCGTCGACGCGTGGAACTACGGCGCCTACGCCCCGAACGCGATGGGCACCGCGTCCTTCTTCACCCCCATCGTCGGCTTCGACGAGGTCAACCCGCCGGCCCCCGAGGGTTCGACCGAGGCGCCCGCGCCGACGGTCGAGACCATGTCCGGCCTGAAGGTCGTCGACGACAAGACCTTCACCGTCGAGCTCAAGGAAGCGGACCCGAACTTCCCGCTCCAGCTCGGCTACACCGCCTTCTACCCGCTCCCCGAGGCCGCCTTCGCGGACCCCGAGGCCTTCGAGCAGCGCCCGATCGGTAACGGCCCGTTCCAGGTCACCGAGGACGGCTGGCAGCACAACGAGGTCATCCGGGTCGAGAAGTACGCCGACTACGCGGGCTCCGAGCCGGCCAAGGTCGACGCGATCGAGTTCCGGATCTACGCCGACGTGAACACCGCCTACAACGACCTGCTCGCCGGGTCGCTCGACATCCTCGACGCCGTCCCGGCCGAGCGTGTCGAGGAGGCACGGAGCTCCTTCGGTGACAAGTTCGGCGAGTCGCCGTCCTCGTCCATCAACTACCTCGGCTTCCCGTCCTACGTCGAGGCGCTGCAGGACCCGAACATCCGCGCCGCGCTGTCGATGGCGGTCGACCGTCAGACGATCGCCGACGTGATCTTCAACGGCAACCGCGCGCCGGCCTTCTCGATGGTGAACCCCGTCATCCCGGGCCACCGTCCCGAGGTCTGCGACAACTGGAACTTCGACCCGGAGCAGGCCAAGCAGCTGTTCGACGAGGCTGGTGGCTACGAGGGCACGATGACCATCTGGTTCAACAGCGGCGCCGGCCACGACGAGTGGATCGAAGCCGTCAAGAACATGTGGGTCGAGAACCTCGGCATGAGCCCCGACCAGTTCGAGTTCCAGCAGCTCGACTTCGCGCAGTACCTGCCGAAGATGGACAACAAGGAGCTCACGGGTCCGTTCCGCCTCGGTTGGGGCATGGACTACCCGTCGCCGCAGAACTACCTCGAGCCCATCTTCGCCTCGTACAACGTGCCGCCGCAGGGGTCGAACACCACGTTCTACAACAACCCCGAGTTCGACGCGCTGATCGAGAAGGGCAACACCGCGGGTTCGCTGGAGGCGGGTATCCCGTTCTACCAGCAGGCTGAGGACCTCCTCTGCCAGGACACGCCGATCGCGCCCATGTTCTTCGGTCTGAACCAGTACGCCTCCTCGGAGCGGGTCCAGGACCTGTACGTGGACGCGTTCAGCCAGATCAACTACACGGGTCTGAGCGTCAGCGAGTGACACCCACCCGCTAGCACACGCCGTCGGGGGCGGTCGGCACGTCCGACCGCCCCCGCGGCGCGCGCGTCGCGACGAGGAGGTACCCCGTGGGTCGGTACATGATCCGCCGGCTGCTGCAGTTCATCCCGGTCTTCATCCTCGCGACGGCGCTGATCCACGCGCTGGTCTTCGCGATGCCGGGCGACCCCATCCGGGCGCTCGCCGGCGAACGACCGATGGCGCCGTCGGTGCGCCAGGCCCTGCGGGCCGAGTACAACCTCGACGACCCCTGGCCGGTCCAGTACGCCAAGTACGTCGGCGGGATCGTCACCGGCGACTTCGGCAGCGACTTCCGCGGTCGTGAGGTCACCGACATCATGAAGCAGCGCCTGCCGGTGACGATCCGGCTCGCGCTCATGGCGTTCGCCATCGAGACCGTGATCGGGCTCCTGGCGGGGATCATGGCCGGACTCCGCAAGGGCGGGTTCATCGACAACCTGGTCGCCATATCCACGACCGCCGTGATCTCCATCCCCATCTTCGTGCTGGCCTTCGTGGCCCAGCTGGTCGTCGGCGTGAAGTTCGGCATCCTGCCGGTCGCCGGCATCCGCGAAGGGCTCATGAGCTACGTGATGCCCGCGTTCGTGCTCGGCTCGGTCTCGCTCGCCTACATCGCCCGGCTCACCCGCACGAGCCTGGTCGAGAACATGCGCTCGGACTACGTGCGCACGGCGACGGCCAAGGGGCTGTCGCGAAGACGCGTGGTGGGCATCCACGCGTTACGCAACTCGATGATCCCGGTCGTCACCTTCCTCGGCGTCGACCTCGGCGCGCTCATGGGCGGCGCCATCATCACCGAGACGATCTTCAACCTCCCCGGCATCGGCCGCGCCGTGTTCGAGGCGGTGCTGCGTCAGGAGGGGACCGTCGTCGTCGGGATCGTGACCTTCCTGGTGCTCGTCTACATGATCTCGAACCTGCTCGTCGACGCGCTCTACGCCGTGCTCGACCCGAGGATCCGCTATGAGTGACCGCGACGAACGCCGGCAGGCGCGCACCGGCCGCGAGGCCCAGAGCGTCTCGGAGATCCCCGACGTCGGCACCGACGTCGAGGCCGAGGTCGAGGGTCTGACACCGGCGCAGGACCGACGTGGCAGCCTCTGGTCGGACGCGTGGCGCGAGCTGCGCTCCAACCCGATCTTCGTGGTGGCCGGGATCCTGATCATCATCCTCGCGGTGATGGCGGCGTTCCCCCAGCTGTTCACCAACGCCAACCCCGAGGCGTGCTCGCTGTCGAACTCCCTCAAGCGCCCCAGCGCGGAGCACTGGTTCGGTACCGACCTGCAGGGCTGCGACTACTACGCCCGCACCATCTACGGCGCCCGCGTGTCGATGCTGATCGGCGTGTCGGTGACCTTCTTCGCCGTCATCATCGCGCTCATCTTCGGCTCGATCTCGGGCTACTACGGCGGCATCACCGACACCCTCATCGCCCGCATCACCGACGTCTGGTTCGCGATCCCCACCATCCTCGGTGGCATCGTGATCCTGTCGGTCCTCGGCGACCGCGGCCTCCCCGAGGTCAGCCTCGTCCTGATCGCCCTCGGCTGGCCGACGATGCTGCGTCTGATGCGGTCGTCGGTGCTGTCGGTGCGTGAGGCCGACTACGTCGACGCGGCCCGCACGCTCGGGGCCAGCGACGTCCGGATCATGGTCCGGCACATCCTGCCCAACGCGATCGCCCCGGTCATCGTCTACGCGACGATCACGGTCGGGGTGATCATCTCGGCGGAGGCGGCGCTGTCCTTCCTCGGGGTCGGGCTTCAGCTGCCCGCCATCTCGTGGGGGCTGATGATCAACACCGCCCAGGTCCGGATCCTCACGGCGCCGCACCTGCTGCTGTTCCCGGGCGTGTTCCTGAGCGTGACCGTCTTCAGCTTCATCCTCATGGGGGATGCGCTGCGGGACGCCCTCGACCCGAAGCTGAGGTGACGGATGTCCGCGACTGAGATCAAGATCGAGGAGGGGACCGTCGGTGGTCGCCCCATCGACCCCTCCGCCCCGCTCCTCGACGTCGATGACCTCCACGTCGAGTTCCGGATGCGTGACGGCATCGTCCGTGCCGTCAACGGGGTGAGCTACTCGCTCGACCACGGCGAGACGCTCGCCATCCTCGGCGAGTCCGGCTCCGGCAAGTCGGTGTCGGCACAGGCGATCATGGGCATCATCGACACGCCTCCGGGCTTCATCACCCAGGGGAGCGCCCGGTTCCGCGGCGTCGACCTCTTCGACCTGCCCGAGGACCAGCGGCGGCGCGTGCGTGGCAGGCGCATCTCGATGATCTTCCAGGACGCGCTCACCGCGCTGAACCCGGTCTTCCCGGTCGGGTGGCAGATCGCCGAGATGTTCCGCAAGCACCAGGGCATGTCGAAGGCCGACGCCAAGGAGCGGGCCATCGACCTGATGGACCGGGTCCGCATCCCGTCGGCGCGGGAACGGGTCGACTCCTACCCCCACGAGTTCTCGGGCGGGATGCGCCAGCGCGTGATGATCGCGATGGCACTGGCGCTCGACCCGGACGTCCTGATCGCCGACGAGCCCACCACCGCGCTCGACGTCACCGTGCAGGCCCAGATCATGAAGCTCCTGTCGGATCTGCAGGCCGAGACCGGCATGGGGCTGATCCTCATCACCCACGACCTCGGGGTCGTCGCCGAGGTCGCGGACCGGGTGGCCGTGATGTACGCCGGCCGGATCGTCGAGACCGGGACGACGGGCGAGATCTACGGCACGCCGGCGCACCCGTACACCCTCGGGTTGACCCACTCGATCCCGCGTGCCGACCAGAAGGGCCGCAAGCTCGAGCCCATCAAGGGCTCGCCACCGGACCTCATGCACATCCCGTCCGGGTGCCCGTTCCACCCCCGGTGCCCGTTCGCGCGCGACCGCTGCGTCGTGGAGGACCCGCCGCAGTACCGCGTCCCCGGCAGCGACCGTGTGAGCGCCTGCCACTACGTCGAGGAGGTCCTCAGTGAGTCACGATGACCTGCACCGCCCCGTGGCCCCCGGCGAGACCATCCTCAAGGTCGAGGGGCTGAAGAAGCACTTCCCGATCCGCCAGGGGATCGTCATCCGCAAGGAGATCGGCTCGGTCAAGGCGGTCGACGGCGTCGACTTCGAGCTGAAGCAGGGGGAGACGCTGGGGCTCGTCGGCGAGTCCGGCTGCGGCAAGTCGACCGTGGCGCGCACGCTCCTGCGGCTGCACGAGCCGACCGCCGGGTCGGCCCTCTTCCAGGGTCGCGACATCTTCTCGCTGTCCAAGGGCGAGATGCGCGAGCTCCGCCGCGAGATCCAGATCATCTACCAGGACCCGTACGCGTCGCTGAACCCGCGCATGACCGTCGGCGACATCGTGTCCGAGGCGTGGCGCATCCACGGCACCGTGCCCAAGGGCGACCGGCGCCGCGAGGTCTCCGAGCTCCTCGACCGTGTGGGCTTGAACCCCGACCACATCAACCGCTACCCGCACCAGTTCTCCGGCGGACAGCGCCAGCGCATCGGCATCGCCCGGGCGCTCGCCCTCCGGCCCAAGATCATCATCTGCGACGAGCCCGTGTCCGCGCTCGACGTCTCCGTCCAGGCGCAGGTCGTGAACCTGCTCGAGCAGATCCAGGACGACTTCGGGCTGTCCTACATCTTCATCGCCCACGACCTGTCGGTGGTCCGGCACATCTCCGACCGGGTGTGCGTGATGTACCTCGGCAAGATCGTGGAGGAGGGCGACGAGACCCAGATCTACGAGGGTCCGACCCACCCGTACACGCAGGCGCTCCTGTCGGCGGCGCCGCTGCCCGACCCGACCAAGAAGCACCGCACCGACCGCATCATCCTCGAGGGGGACCTGCCGAGCCCGGCCGACCCGCCGAGCGGGTGCAACTTCCGGACCCGCTGCTGGAAGGCGACCGAGAAGTGCGCCGAGATCGAGCCCGATCTCGTCACGCGGCCCGACAGCGACCACCCCTCGGCCTGCCACTACGCGGAGCCGCGCCAGGTCCTCGCCTGACCGTCAGCACCGACCGAGAACCGGAGTCCCACGTGTCCGAGCGCCGCCCGATCATCGCGGGCAACTGGAAGATGCACAAGGATCACCTCGAGGCGATCCAGCTCGTCCAGCGGCTCGCGTACCACCTCGACGAGGCGGACTACGACGGCCAGGACCTCGTCGTCTGCCCGCCGTTCATCGCGCTGCGGTCGATCCAGACGCTGATCGACTCCGACCACCTCCCGCTCGACCTCGGGGCGCAGAACTGCCACTGGGAGGCGGAGGGTGCGTTCACGGGCGAGGTGTCGCCGGCGATGCTCGCCCGGCTCGACGTGGACTACGTGATCTGCGGCCACTCGGAGCGGCGCGCACTGTTCGGCGAGACCGACGAGGTCGTCAACCGCAAGGTCAAGGCGGTCCAGAAGCAGGAGATGCGGCCGATCGTCTGCGTCGGCGAGACGCTCGAGGAGCGTCGAGCCGACCGCGCCCGGGAGGTCGTCGTGGGCCAGCTCCGGGGATCGCTCGCCGGGGTCCGCATCGTCGACCCCGAGGATCTCGTCGTGGCCTACGAGCCGGTCTGGGCCATCGGGACCGGCGAGACGGCCACGAAGGAGGACGCGCAGGAGATGTGCGCGGCCATCCGTGCCGAGCTGGCGGACCTCTACGACGACGACACGGCTGCGGGCGTCCGGATCCAGTACGGCGGCAGCGTCAAGCCCGGCAACATCCGTGAGCTCATGGCCCAGGACGACATCGACGGGGCCCTCGTCGGCGGAGCGAGCCTCAACTCCGACGACTTCGCGCTCATCGTCGGCTGGCGCCGCTGACCCCTCGACGCAGGGGGCTTCGCGCACCGCGCGGCTCGAGCACCGCGGGGGCGGTGGTGTCCAGGTCCCGTGCAGGTGGCGCACGCCGGTTGCAGATGCATCCGGTAGTACGACCGCGGTAGTAGCGTTCGTCCGTACCCCTGAGGTACCTCGGCTCCGCGCCCGGTCGGTCCGAACGGACGCGCCGCGCGTGGGGCCGGCCGCCCAACGAAAGGACACACGGTGGCTAGGGACATGAAGCGCGCACGGCGACTCGTCGCCGCTGCCGCGGCGGTCGCGCTCGTCGCGACGGCGTGCGGCAACGACCCGGAGTCGGAGGGAGAGGGGTCGACCGAGACGGCCACCGACGGCGCCACGGCGACCGAGACGGGGTCCGAAGCGGCTGGCGGCGAGTACTGCACCGGCGAAGGCGAGCTCGTGTGGGCGCACGAGCAGGAGCCGCCGGACATGCACCTCGACGACCCCAACAACAACCTGTCGATCACGTCGTGGGTCCGCCAGTCCCTGTGGGACGGTCTCTACGGCGTCTCGCAGGACACCGCCTTCATCCCGGAGCTGCTGGCCGAGGAGGCCACGGTCGACGAGCAGGACGACGGCACCGTCAAGTTCAGCTTCACGCTTCGTGACGGGCTCACGTGGTCCGACGGCACCGCGCTGACGTCGGAGCACGTCAAGGGCACCTTCGACATCATCATGGAGGGCTACGACGTCGAGACCGGCGAGGGTGGCGTCTACCTCATCGGCGACCGGACCGGCTACGACCTGATCCAGCCGGACAGCTGGGAGCTCACGTCGGACACCGAGTTCTCGTTCGTCATGGACCAGTTCTACGCCGGCTACCCCGCGCTGTTCAGCGAGGTCTTCCCGACCCACGTCGTCACGACCGCCGAGGAGGCCAACACGGCGTTCCCGGAGTTCAAGGCCGCGGACGGGACCGTCCTGCCGTCGTCGGGCCCGCTCCTGTTCGACAGCTGGGACCGCGGCGTGTCGATGCACCTCGCCCGCAACGACAGCTACCACGGCTCGACCTCGCCCGACGTGCAGAACACGGGCGTGGCCTGCGTGACCGGCGTGCAGATCAACTGGGTCGCCGACACCGACGCGCAGATCAACGCGCTGAAGGCCGGCGAGGCCGACTTCATCTTCACCCAACCGCAGACGGCGTTCGGGGACCAGATCTCGAGCGACTCCAACTTCACGTTGGCGTCGAAGCCGGGTCCGATCTTCGAGCACTGGGGCCTGAACCTCAACAACAAGCACCTGAGCGACCCCAAGGTCCGCGAGGCGCTGGCGTACGCGCTCGACAAGTCGCAGGTGATGGCGGCGCTCTACACCCCGCTGTTCGGTGACGCGCTCGACCCGAACGGGCTCGGTAACACCTACTGGCTGTCGAACCAGCCGGACTACGAGAACCACCAGGCCGAGTACGACGGTGCCAAGGTCGACGAGGCCAAGGCGGCGTTGGAGGCGGCCGGCTACACCGCCGGTGCGGACGGCATCTACGAGCACCCCGAGCGCGGCAAGCTGTCGCTGAAGGTCGGCACGACGGGCGGCAACGCCCTGCGTGAGCTCCAGGAGCAGCTGGTCGTCGAGCAGATGAAGGCCGCGGGTATCGAGGTCATCATCGACAACGTGCCGGGCGGCGCCTACTTCGGTGAGCGTCCGTTCTCGCCCGACTCGATCGCCTGCTCGACCTCGGGCGGCACCGAGGGCAACTGCGAGCTGTGGGACATCACCCAGTTCGCGTGGGTCGGGGGCCCGTGGCCGGGCGGCCAGACGGCCTCCTACCGCTCGGGCTCGGAGAACAACCCCTACGGGTTCGCCAACGACGAGTTCGACGCGAAGGCGACCGAGTGCGACGGCACGGTCGACGACGCCGCACGGGCCGCTTGCTACAACGAGCTCGACACCTACGTGACCACGCTGGAGAAGGACCCCGAGCACGGGCTGTTCATGCTCCCGCTGACCCAGAAGCCGGACTTCTTCGCGTACAGCAACCAGCGCCTGTCCAAGGGCGCGATCGCTCCTGACGCGAACGCGGCGGGTCCGCTGGTCTACGTCGTCGACTACGTCCCCGCGGGCTGAGTCGCTGACCGATCGGGGCTCCGCGACGCGGAGCTGACGATGGAGGGGGCCGGCAGGCCCGGCCCCCTCCATCCCGGTCACCCTCCGGCCCCGCGTGGGCCCGACCGGAGCTGCCGGAACCCGGTTCCGGCGGCAGGGGCGGCGTTAGACTCCGCCGGAGGCAGGTTCACCTACGAGGGAGGGGTGAGGCCGTGTTCGCCTACGTGGTGCGTCGGATCCTGACGACGATCCCGTTGCTGCTGGTCGGGACCTTCGTCATCTACGCCCTCACCGCGTCGGTCAGCAACCCCCTCGACAAGCTCGCGACCTGCAACACCTGCGACCAGGCCGCCTTCGACCGCCTGACCGACCTCTACCACCTCGACCAGTCCATCCCCGAGCGCTACCTGCACTGGGTCGTGGACGCCGCCGGCGGCTCGATGGGCCAGTCCACCGCCAACGGCAACATCGACGTCTTCCCGCTCCTGATGGACCGGGCACAGAACACCGCCCAGCTGGCGATCCCCGCCTTCCTGCTGATCGCGACCCTCGCCCTCGCGCTCGGCGTGTACTCCGCGGTCAACCAGTACTCGCGCTCCGACTACCTGTTCACCGGCTTCTCGTTCATCGGCATCTCGATGCCGACGTTCGTGTTCGCACTGCTGCTGCAGGTGGTCTTCGGGGTGTGGTGGCAGGACTGGTTCCACGCCAAACCCTTCTACGTGACCCAGATGCACGTGGACGGGTTCGTCGACATCCTCCGCAGCCACACCCTGCCGATCGTGACCCTGATCCTCGTGATCACCGCGGCGGAGTCCCGCTTCGAGCGTGCCTCGATGCTCGAGGTCATCCACTCCGACTACATCCGCACCGCCCGCGCCAAGGGGCTCCCGCGCCGCAAGGTCATCTTCAAGCACGCGCTCCGCAACGCCATGATCCCGCTGGTCACGATCTGGGCCATCGACTTCGCGGCGTTGCTCGGCGGGTCGGTCGTCACCGAGACCGTCTTCGCCTGGCCCGGGCTCGGGCCGCTGCTGCTGCAGGGGATCTTCCAGGGCGACCTCAACCTCACGATGGGGATCGTGATGTTCCTGTCGACCCTCGTCATCGTCTTCAACCTGATCGCCGACCTGCTCTACGGGGTGCTCGACCCGAGGATCCGCTATGAGTGACGAGCCCACGACGTCGGGCGGGGCCGGCGATCCGCGGCCGCGGGTCGGCACGGTCGACTCCCAGCCCGCGACCACCGCGCCGGTCCGGGACGTCGTCGTCGACGAGCTCGAGGGCATCACGATCGTCTCGCGGTCGTTCGGCCGCCAGACGTGGGACCGCCTCCGGCGCCACAAGATCGCGATGGCGTCGGGCGTGCTCCTGATCCTGCTCGGCCTGTCGTTCTGGCTCGGGCCGATCCTGTCGCCCTACACGTTCACCGACATCGACGTGACGGCGATGAGCCAGGGCCCGACGCTCGCCCACCCCTTCGGCACCGACGAGATCGGTCGCGACCTGATGGTCCGCACGTTCCAGGGCGGGCGGTTCTCGCTCCGGATCGCGCTCGTGGTGGCTCTGCTCACGACGCTCATCGGCACCGTGATGGGCGCCTTCGCCGGGTACTTCGGCGGCATCGTCGACACCCTCATCAGCCAGGTCATCAACCTGTTCCTGATCGTGCCGGCGCTCGTCGTGCTGCTGATCGTCGGCATCAAGTGGGGCGCGAGCCCGAACACCGTGGCGGTGCTCCTGGCCTTCCTGCTGTGGCCGTCCATCGCCCGCGTCGTCCGCGGGTTGTTCCTGCAGTTCCGCGACCAGGAGTTCGTGCTGGCCGCCAAGGCCGCCGGCGCGCGCGCCCCCCGGATCATGCTCCGCCACATCATCCCGAACACCTTCGGGCCGATCGTCGTGAACGCGACCCTGTTGATCGGGACGGCCATCATCCTCGAGTCGACCCTGTCGTTCCTGGGCCTCGGTGTGAAGCCCCCGACGCCGACGCTGGGCAACCTCGTCCAGCAGGCCAAGGGCGCCATCGACGTACGCCCGTCCAAGATCCTGATCCCGGGCGGCTTCGTCGTCCTCATCGCGCTGTGCGTCAACTTCCTCGGCGACGGACTGCGCGACGCCCTCGACCCGACCTCCCGGAGGGGCTGACCGCGTGAGCTCGACGCAACCCCTCCTGGCCGTGCGTGACCTGACGGTCGCGTTCGACACCGACGACGGGCTCGTCAGGGCCGTCAACGGGGTGAGCTTCGACGTCTACCCCGGCGAGACCCTGGCCGTCGTCGGCGAGTCCGGGTCGGGCAAGTCGGTGACGGCGATGGCGACGATGCGGCTGCTGCCGTCGACCGCGCGGATCACGGGCTCGGTCGAGTTCGAGGGCCGGGACCTGCTCGCCCTGTCCGACCGCGACATGCGACGGATCCAGGGCGAGGACATCGCCATGATCTTCCAGGACCCGATGACGGCGCTGAACCCGGTGTTCACCGTCGGCAACCAGCTGGCCGAGGCGATCCGCACCCACCACCCGGACGTGTCGAAGAAGGCGGCACGGTCGCGGTCGGTCGACCTCCTCGCGCTGGTCGGCATCCCCGAGGCGGGCATCCGGGTGGACAGCTTCCCCCACGAGTTCTCCGGCGGGATGCGCCAGCGGGCCATGATCGCCATGGCGATCGCCAACGAGCCGAAGCTCCTGATCGCCGACGAACCGACGACGGCACTCGACGTCACGATCCAGGCCCAGGTGATCGAGGTGATGCGGACCGCGCAGGAGGCCACCGGCGCGGCCATGATGCTCATCACCCACGACCTCGGGCTCGTCGCCGGCGTCGCCGAGCGGGTGCAGGTGATGTACGGGGGCCGGCTGTTCGAGACCGGCGACACCGACACGATCTACTACCGCTCGCGCAACCCCTACACCCGGGGGCTCATGTCCTCGATCCCGAACTACGCAGCGCGGACCACCGAGCGGCTCGAGCCCATCCCCGGCTCCCCACCGTCGGCCATCAACCTGCCGTCCGGGTGCGCCTTCCGGCCGCGCTGCCCACACGCCGTGGCGCGCTGCCGGGCCGAGGAGCCGGAGCTGCGCAGCCTCGACGCCGGCGGGTCTGCACCGGTCCCGCTGTCACTTCGCCGAGGAGCTCCCCGAGCTCGACACCGCCGGCACGGAGGCGCGCTCGTGACCCGCACACCCGACGTCACGACGAACGCGCCGGCGGACGGTCCCGTCCTCGAGCTCGTGGACCTCTACAAGTACTTCCCGATCCGGGCCGGGCTGCTCCGACGTCAGGTGGGCAACGTGCACGCCGTCGACGGCGTCTCGCTCGCCGTGGACGAGATGGAGACGCTCGGCATCGTCGGGGAGTCGGGCTGTGGCAAGACCACGCTCGGCCGGACGCTGATGCGGCTCTACGAGCCCACCTCCGGCACCGTCCGGTTCCGGGGCGAGGACGTCACCGGGGCCGACGCGAGACGCCTGCGGGAGCTCCGCAAGGTGATGCAGATGGTCTTCCAGGACCCGTTCGCCTCGCTGAACCCACGCATGCCGGTCCAGGACATCATCTCCGAGCCGCTGGTCGTGCACGGGACGTCGCGCAAGGAGGCGCACGAGCGCGCGGCGAGCCTGCTCGACGCGGTCGGCCTGTCGCCCGAGCACGGCAACCGCTACCCCCACGAGTTCTCCGGAGGGCAGCGCCAGCGGATCGGCATCGCGCGGTCGCTCGCGCTGAACCCGGACGTGGTCGTGCTCGACGAGCCCGTGTCGGCGCTCGACGTGTCGGTGCAGGCGCAGGTGCTGAACCTCCTCGAGGACCTCCAGGAGCAGTTCCGGCTCACCTACCTCTTCATCGCCCACGACCTGTCGGTCGTGCGCCACATCTCCGACCGCGTCGCGGTCATGTACCTCGGCCAGGTCGTCGAGCTGGCGGCCCGCGAGGACCTCTACGAGCGTCCCGCTCACCCGTACTCGCACTCGCTCCTGTCCGCGGTGCCGGTGCCGGACCCCGAGACCGAGCGCCGGCGCGAACGCATCATCCTCGAGGGCGACCTGCCCAGCCCCGCCAACCCGCCGAGCGGCTGCCGGTTCCACACGCGCTGTCCGATCGTGCAGGACCGGTGTCGGACCGAGGTGCCGGAGCTCCGGGTCGTCGGCGACGGCCACGTCGCGTCCTGCCACTACGCGCTCGAGCCGGGGGAGAGCCTGGTCGAGCGGGTGCGGGAGCTCGGTCGCGAGGTGCAGATCGCCCGCTCGTCCTCGGAGTCCGCTGCCCCCTGAGCGGTGCTCACGGTGCCTGGGCGGCGGTCACGCGGCGGGCGCGTGCCTCCTCGATCGTGCGGGTCGAGATGACCCGGCTGGCCGGGACCAGGGCGGCGAGCATCACCGCCGCCGGCGACGAACCACGGGGCCCGCAGCCCGAACGCGTCGGCGACGAGCCCGCCGAGGAAGGCGCCCACGGGCATCGAGCCCCACCCGAGGAACCGGTAGACGGAGTTGACGCGGCCGAGGAGCTCGTCGGGGACGATGGTCTGCCGCAGGGACACCGTGACGACGTTCCAGACGACGCCGACGAAGCCCTCGAGGGCGAACAGCGCCCCGACGGCGAGCACGTCGGAGCTGAGCCCGATGCCGATCGGGACCAGGGCGGTGCCGATGAGGGTCGACCACAGCACGGGCCCGCGGCCGATCCGGGCGACGAGGCGGTCCGCGACGACGCTCGCGAGCACCGAGCCGGCCGCCGCGGCCGTCAGCAGCAGACCGAAGCCGACCTCGTCGAGCCCGAGGATGTCCGGGTCGGTCGCGAACAACGCGAACGTCGCGGTCGCGGCCATCATGGTGCCGTTCATCAGCCCGAGCAGGACCGCGAGCGTCCGCAGGAGCCGGTGGGCCCACAGCCACCGGAGCCCCTCGCGGATGCGGGTCCGCATGGGCACGGCCGGCTCGACGGGGGCGGCCGGGTCGGTCGCCGGTCGCCGGCGGACGAGCGTGCCCGCTCCGATCCAGGCGATGAGGCCGGCGCCGACCGCGAACGTCCCGGCGTCGAGCAGGATCGGCAGTGACGCGGCCACGGCGAACAGCAGGCCGCCGAGGGGAGGCCCCACGAAGGCGTTGGCGACCGTCTCGCCGGCGTAGAGCCGCCCGTTGGCGCGCTCGAGCACCGCGCGGTGGACCAGGCTCGGCATGAACGCCTGGGCGGCGTTGTCGAACAGCGTCTCGGCGATCCCGAGCGCGAACGAGACCGCGTAGAGCAGCCAGATGCTGGCCCAGCCCGCCAGCGACCGACGGCCAGGCACGGCCATCAGCGCGAAGCGGGCCACGTTCGACGCCGACCATCAGCCGGCGGCGGTCGACCCGGTCGGCGATGGCGCCCGCCTGGAGCGCGAAGAGCGAGCCAGGGCAGGCGCATCGCGACGGCCACGCCCGCGAACAGGGTCGGGTCACGCGTCAGGGATGCCGCGAGCAGCGGGAGCGCGGCCGAGTCGATGCCGTCGCCGAGGTTGGAGATGAACGCACGCCGTCCAGAGCTTGCGGTACGCGACCCCGAGGCCCCGACGCGGGGTGGCGGTCGCGGCGGCGCCGAGGTGTCGGAGCGGTCACCGTCGCGCCTCGGGCTGGAGCCCGCCGTCCCCGCCGGTAGAGATCGGTCGGGGGAGCGACATCGAGGGCCGGGCGGGACGCGCGCACGATGGTCGGCCGCCGGCCGCGTCCACGAGGCGGGCCAGCGCGTCGAACTCGGCCGGCTCTCGATGCGGTCGGTGAGCAGGTACCGCCGCTTCCGGCCGCGCGCGCGACCAGCCCACCGTCGGTGCTCGCAGCGGGCGGCGTGCCCTTCAACCGGACCTGGCTGAGCGCCGAGCCACGCGGGCGCTCGATCGCCACGATGGTGTCCCAGGCGAGGTGTTGGGTCCGCAGGAAGCAGACACGGTCGATGCCGTCGAGACGCTGAAGCACCGCCCTCCGCGGGTAGTCCCAGAGCGTGACGCCACCGAGGACCGCAGCCCGAGCACGAGACGAGCAGCGCAGGGACGAGGGAGCGCCGCCCGCGACCAGGGTGTACCCGCCCAGCGCGAGCAGCGTGACGGGGGTCGCGACGCCGAGATCACCCCGCGCCAGGACGCGTAGACGGTGATGGGAGTGCACGGGCTCGAGCATGCGGCGGAGTCTAGGGCGCGGCCGCTCGGCAGACGGGCGGGCCGGACCGGTGCGGTCACCGTGCAGCCGTCCGGGCGCGCCACCGGCGCGGGATGGCTGCGCTGGTGACGCCGGCGGCGTACGCTCGACGCGCAAGCGAACGTGGCCGTCGCTCGCCTCCTCGGCCCGTCGAGGTGGCGCGGTCGGGGAAGGAGCCCGCGGTGAGCCGCCGCAACGACCCACTCGAGTCCCTGCTGGGACCCCTCGAGCAGGACGTGATGGACGTGGTCTGGCGTCTCGGAGACGCGACCGTCCGTGACGTGCACGACGAGCTGGCCACGACGCGCAAGATCGCGTACACGACGGTCATGACGACCATGACGCGGCTGGCGGTCGAAAGGGCTCCTGCGTCGCGACACGGCCGGGCTCGCTCACCGGTACGGGCCGATGGTCTCGCGCGAGCGCTACGCACGACTGACCCTCAACTCCGTGCTCGGGTGGCTGCTCGATCGCTACCCCGAGCCGGCTGCGTCCTACCTTGCGGAGGTGGTCGACGACGTCGATGACGTGACGCTGGAGCAGCTGCGCTCGGCCGTCGAGCGGCGCCGCGGCGAGGAGTCCTAGGACCCCGTGCCCGACCTCGGGGTCCTCCTCAGCGTGCCCACGGAGTCCATCGCGATCCGCGTGATCGTGGCCTCCGTGGCCGCCGCCATGCTCGGTCGCCTGCTGCTCCGTCTCGGGCTGCGCGTGCCGGGCGTGCGCGCCGCCACCGCGCTCGTCCCGGCGGGCGCGCTCATCGCGGTCGTCGCGGCCAGCTGGAGCAGCCTCCGGCTGCCGCTCCTGTGGCTGCCGGTCGAGGCGGTCGACGCACTGCCGGTCCCGATGCGCGACAGCTACCTCCACTTCGCCCCGATGGCCGTGCCGATCCTGGTCGGCCTCTGGGCCACGATCGCCGGCGCCCGGATCGCGTGGCGTCTGCGGACGTTGCGTCGGACCCACCGCGGTGCCGTGGGGGCGTTCGACCTCCGCACGACCTCGTCACGCCGGGTCCGCGCCATCGCCGGCGCCACCGCCGCCCGCATGAAGGTGCCGGTCCCGCCGATCGCGGTCGTCGCGTCCTGCCCCGGCGGTGCCTGCGCGGTCGGCATCCGCAAGCCGATGATCGTGCTCGACGCCGAGCTGGTGGCCCGGATGGACGACGAGGAGCTCGAGGGCGTGGTGGCCCACGAGCTGGCGCACATCCGTCGCCACGACAACCTCGTCTCGCTCGGGCTCGGCGTCATCCGTGACCTGTTCTTCTTCGTCCCGGGCGGATGGGTGGGCGCTGCGCCACCTCCACTGCGAGCGCGAGCTCGCCGCCGACCAGGTCGCCGTCCGGGTCACCGACCGGCCCGGCGCGCTCGCCTCGGGGCTGCTCAAGGTCATCGACGGCGGCCGGCCGGAGGCGGCCTGCGCCGCGTTCATGCCCTCCGGCACGCTCGTCGACCGCGTGAAGTACCTCGTCGAGGAGCAGGCCCCGGTCACCCGGCTGCGGGGTGGGGTCGAGGTCGTCGCCGTGGCGGCGGCGCTCTCCATCGCCGTCGTGACCGCGATGGAGGTCCCGTCGCTCGTCGTCGGCACCGCCGGCGACCGCGACGCGGTCGCGCTGGTGTGGACCTCGCCGGCGCAGTCCGTCGCCCAGCCGGACGCCCCGGTGGAGCCGCGGGCGTTCCAGGTCTACCGCCGCAGCCAGCTCGAGAAGCCGACCCCCGCCATCTCGCGCGTCCCCGTGGTGGATGACGACCCCCGTGAGGTCTCGCGCGTGGCCCTGGCGGCCTGTGCCACGCCGGCAGCAGGCGCCTGCCCCGAGGCGCGACACCGCTCCTCGCTTCCGCTCAAGCCCCGTCCCGTCATCCGCATCGACGACGCGCTCACGAGCCAGCTCGAGCGGTGGCGTGCGACCCCGGTCGTGGGCGGAGACGATGCCGGCATCAGCGTGTACTGGCTCCAGCTCCGCCGGGTCGAGTAGCCCGCCCCGCGCGCGGCTGCCGTGAGCCGTGCGGGGCGTCCTGGTAGCCTCCGTTCCCCGATGCGCCTGTCGCGCGCCCTCACCGATCCCACGTCCCCCGAAGGACCCTGGTTCCCGTGATCAACATCGTCCTGATCGTGTTCCACGTGATCTTCGCGCTGGTGCTCGTGCTGTTCATCCTCCTGCACCGCGGGGCGGGCGGCGGCCTGTCCGACATGTTCGGTGGGGGCGGTGGTGGGCTGCACGGCAACGCCATGGTGGAGAAGAACCTCGACCGGCTGACCGTGGCGTCCGCCGTCGGGTTCACCATCACCAACATCGCCCTGGTGCTGCGCCTCTGACGGCACCCGCACCGTCCCGCGTGTCCCCCCGTCAGGATCCCGGCCCCTCGCGCTGCTCGTCGCCGGCGTCCTCACGTTGACGGCCTGTACCAGCCGGGCCCCGGGTGAGGCCGACCCGAGCCCGTCGGCTGCGAGCCCGGTCGCGACCGACCCCGTCGCGACCCCCGCGCCGACCGACCGCACCGGCGGCTCGTTCCGGTTCGCGCTCGGCAGCGACCCGGAGGCCATCGACCCGCGGTTCGTCGCCGACGACGACGGGCTCGCCGTGGTCGACGCGCTGTTCGACTCGCTGGTCGCCTACGACGACGACCTCGCGGTCGTGCCGGCCGCGGCGGAGTCGTGGGAGGCCAACGAGGACGCCACCGTCTTCACCTTCCACCTCGTCCCCGGGGCGACGTTCCACAACGGGGCTCCCGTCACCGCCGCGGACTTCCTGCGCGCGTTCAACCGCATCGCCGACGGGACCGCCGCCCGCCGGTCGTTCGTGGCCTACAAGCTCAGCCCGATCCTCGGCTTCGCGGAGTCCCAGGAGACCGGGGTGCCGCTCGCGGGGCTCCAGGCGGTCGACGCCAACACCCTCCGGGTCGAGCTGCAGCACCCGTTCGCGGAGTTCGCCGCGTCGATGGCGGACCCCAGCCTCGCGCCGGTCCCGCCCGGCGCGGACGCCGACCCCGACAGCTTCGGGGACCGTCCGGTCGGCAACGGGCCGTTCCAGATGGCCGAGCCGTGGCAGCACAACCAGTTCATCCGCGTGTCCCGCTTCGGGGGGTACCCGGGCCGGGCGGCGCTCCTCGACGAGGTCCTGTTCCAGATCTACGCCGAGGACGCCGGGCTCGAGGCGCAGTACGCCGACCTCCAGGCCGGGCAGCTCCACTTCGCGGAGGTGTCGGTGGCCGAGCGGCAGACGGCGATCGAGGAGTTCGGGCTCTCCGACGACGGCTACTCCGGGCCGGGTCTGCTCGACGGGCTGTCCTCGACGATCTACTACTACGGCTTCAACACCGAGGTTCCGCCCTTCGACGACCCCGACGTGCGCCGTGCCATCTCGTTGCTGATCGACCGCGAGCGGATCGTCGAGGACGTGACGCGCGGGAGCCGGCGGGTCGCCGACGCGATCGTGCCCGCCTCCATCCCCGGGGCGCAGCCGCGCGTGTGCGAGGCGTGCACCTACGACCCCGACGCCGCCCGGGCGTTGATCGGCGACCGGGAGCTCGAGCCGATCCGCATCCTCCACAACACCGGCCGGACCCACGAGGCCATCGCCCGGCTGGTCGCCACCGCCATCGAGCGCGAGCTCGGGATCGAGGTCGAGGTCGGCTGCCGAGGACCTCCCGACCTTCGTGCAGGACCTCCGCGCCGGCGAGATGCAGATCTTCCGGCTCGGGTGGGAGGCCGACTACCCGAGCCCCGGGTCCTACCTGTTCCCGCTGTTCAGCTCCTCGACCATCGGGGAGGACAACCTCACCCGCTTCAGCGACCCGGAGGTCGACGCGCTCCTGGCCCAGGCGCGGGCCGAGCGCAACGTCGACGCGCGCGTGGAGCTGTACCGCGACATCGAGCAGCGGGTCCTCGACGCCAGCGTCATCGCCCCGGTGCTCTTCTACGAGCACAGCAAGGTCGTCGCCCCCGGCGTCCGCGACTTCGTGTACACCCCGCTCGGCACCGTGGACCTCACCTCGGTGTGGCTGGTGGACCGCGGCTAGGAGCGCCACGTGCGGCGACGAGCGAGCGTCAGGGGAGGGGCCCGGGCGAACCTCGCCCGGGTCGGGGCCCTCGTGACGGTGGGACTCGCCGCGGCGTGCGCGACGCCGACGCTGGAGCTGACCGCCGCGCCGGCGACGGCACCGAGCGACCTCGCCGCCGCGCCGGGAGCCACCGAGGAGCCCACGCCCGACGGGACCGTCACGCTGGCCTACCCGGGCGAGCCGGCCGGGTTCCTCGACCTCGCCGGCGACGACCCAGCCGCCGCGGACCTGCAGGCGCTGTGGGGGCTGCCGCTGTTCCGGGTGGACCCGCACGGGCAGCTCGTGCCGGCGCTGGTGGAACGGTGGGAGCTCGTGCCGGACGCGGACCCGTGGACGGTCGCGGTGACGGTGCGGCCGGGGTCCTGGTCGGACGGCTCGCCGGTACGGGCGACCGACGTCGTGGCGACCCTCGAGGCGTTGCGTGCCGGGCCCCGCGCCGGCGAGCTCGCCCCGCTCGTCGCCGCCACCGCCGCCGGCGACCACGAGGTCCGGCTGTCCTTCGACCGCCCCTACGCCCGGTGGCCGTTCCTGCTCGACGGGGTCGGGGTGCTGCCGGCGGCGACCCTCGCGGAGGCGGGACTCGCCGGCTACGCCGGTGCGCTGCCCGTCACCGGCGGGCGCTACCGGCTCGCGGCCTACGAGCCCGGGCTGGAGCTGCGCTTCGAGGCCGACCCCGACGGCCCGCTCGGGGCACCCGGCGTGGCGGTGGTCCGGGTCCTCGTGGTCCCCGGCTTCGAGACCGCGCTGGGGCTCCTCGACACCGGCGAGGTCGACGGGGCGCTCGGCTACCTCGCGCTCAACCCGGTGGAGCGCGCCGCGCGGGTGTCGCCCGCGCTGGCCGAGGCGCCCCTCGGGGGGACCTGGGTCGCGCTGACCTGGCGCCCCGAGGGTCGCTACGGGGGCGAGGACCGGGCGGGGGACCGGCGCGCCGCCGGCGCGGCCATCGACGTCGGGATGCTGGTCGACGGCCTGCTCGGGGTGTTCGGGGAGGTCGCGACCTCGCCGGTCCCGGGGGTCGAGGGCCCGCCACCGCCCCCGTCGGCGGGCGGGACCGTCGGCGACGTGACGGTCGTCGTCCCGGTGTGGCCGGAGGCGATCGCCTTCACCGCGCGTGCGGTGCAGCGTGACCTCCGGGTCAGGGACGGCGGGGCGGAGCTCGTGAACGAGCCCGTGCCACGCGCGGTGACCCGGGCCCGGGAGAGCGGGGACGCCGCCATCCGGGAGCTCCGCACGGGCCCCCACCCGAGCCTCGTCCCGTGGGTCCGTGAGGACGCGACCGCCCTCGCGGCCGACGCGACCGTGCCGGGCACGCCGGCGTTCAGCGACGGGCTCGAGGCGGTGGCCGCCGACGCGCTCGTGCGCCCGCTCTACCGGATCGGGGTCGCGCACGTGTTCTCCGACCGGGTCGTCGGGGTGCGGCCCTCGGCGTGGCCGGGACTCGCGTTCTGGGACGTCGGCTCGTGGCGGCGCGGCGCCGGCGGGACCGGCTGAGACGGGCGGCGTGCGGCCTGCGCGAGCGCGGCCGTCGCGCCCCGCTGCGCGTTGGCCCTTCACCGGACCCGTGGCTATGCTCCCACAGCCCGAGGGGCCCGGACGGGTCTCCGAGGGACACGCGCGAGTGGCGGAATAGGCAGACGCGCACGGTTGAGGGCCGTGTGCCCGAGAGGGCGTGGGAGTTCAAGTCTCCCCTCGCGCACGTCGATCCAGGGCCCCGGCCCTGGATCTCGTCGTTCCCCGTCCAGCCGGGTCGGGGTGGTGCCGGCCCCTCCCACGGAGGCCGCCGGCGAGGGGGACTGTCCGATGGGGCACGTCGGGGTTCGTAGGATGCTGCCGCCCGTCCGACCCAGAGGAGACCGGCCGTGTCCGCGATCGACGACGTCCTCGCCGCGAACCAGCACTTCGCCGCCGCCTACGACGAGGGTGAGGGCAAGGCCCCGCCGCGCAAGCAGCTGCTCGTCCTCGCCTGCATGGACGCGCGGATCGACCCCATCCGCGCGCTCGGGCTCGAGTACGGCGACGCCCACATCCTGCGCAACGCCGGCGGCCGCGCCACCCCGGACGCGCTCCGGTCGGTGACCCTGTCGGGGCACCTGCTCGGCACCCGCGAGATCATGGTCATCCACCACACCGACTGCGGGATGCTCGCGCCCGACGAGGCCGGCGTCCGTGAACGCCTCGACGAGCTGGTGGGCCAGGACACCTCGGACATGCCCATCGGCAGCTTCGCCGACCTCGACGCGTCGGTCCTCGCCGACGTCCGGACGGTCGAGGAGTGGCCGTACCGGGTCCCCGAGGCGATCGTCCGCGGGTTCGTCTACGACGTGGCGAGCGGCCGCCTCCGCGAGGTCGATCAGTAGAGGTCGATCAGTAGTCGAGGTGGGCGTCGGTCCGCACGCGCTCGTAGAGCGGGGTCGACTCGATCCACCCCGCCGGCGCGACGCGCTCGCCCGCGAGGGCGAGGTGGAGGGCGTGACGCTGCTGTCGTAGCCACGCGTGGATCGCGACGAACTGCTCACGGGTGAGCCGGTCCAGCGGCACCAGGAGCGCGTCGTCGCCGGTCCGCAGGTACGCCGCCCAGTGCGGACGGAGCACCCAGTGCTCGCGCTGCCGGAGCAGCCCCCCGAGGAGCTCGACGACCTCGGGGCTCGCCGGCACCGGCACGGTCCGGGACCACCCCGGCGTGTGGGGCGGCATGGTCGTGGTCATCGAGGAGCCTTCGGGACCGAGCGGGAGGGGCCAGCGCCGCGAGCGTAGGGAACCGGGGCGGCCACCCGCACCCCGACGGGTCATCTCGCGCGACCGCCGGCGGTGACTACGCTGCCGGCGTGTCGGGGAACCGGGTCGAGATCGTCGAGGGGAACCTGGACCGCCTGCTCCAGGAGCTGGCGCCAGGTCCGCGCTCGCTCGCCGCCGGCGACCCCCTGACCGGGGACAGCTCGCTCACGGCCGGCGTGGCGCTCGACCTGTTCACCGACCAGCTCCGGTCGCGGGCGCTCGACGTCGCCGCCCGGACCCTCAAGGCCGATGGCCGCGGCTACTACACCATCTCCAGCGCCGGCCACGAGCACAACGCGGTCGTCGGCGCGATCCTGCGCCCGACCGACCCGGCGTTCCTGCACTACCGCTCGGGCGCGTTCGTGATGGCGCGGTCCCGACAGGTCACGGAGCGTCGACCCGCTGCGGGACACGGTCCTGTCGCTCGTGGCGGCGGCCGACGACCCGATCGCGCAGGGGCGCCACAAGGTGTGGGGCTCGCGCGAGCTGTGGATGCCGCCCCAGACGAGCACGATCGGGTCGCACCCGCCCAAGGCGGTCGGCGCCGCGTTCGCCATCTCGCGCGCGGCACGGCTGGGCCACGCGCTCCCGATCCCGGCCGACAGCGTCGTCCTCTGCTCCTTCGGGGACGCCTCGGCCAACCACGCCACCACCCTCGCCGGCATCAACGCGGCGCGCTACGCCCACCGGCGGGGGAGCCCGGTCCCGATCGTGTTCCTGTGCGAGGACAACGGGCTCGGCATCTCGGTCGACACGCCGCGCGACTGGATCGCGGCGTCGTTCGGCCACCTCCCGAACCTGACCTACATCCGGGCCGACGGCGAGCTCGACGAGGTCTGGGAGGCGGTCCGGACCGCCGTCGACACCAGCCGTCGCGGTCGGGCGCCGGTCTTCCTCCACCTGTCGACCGTCCGGCTGTGGGGCCACGCCGGCTCCGACGTCGAGTCCACCTACCGCAGCCTCGAGGAGGTCGAGGCGAGCGAGGCGCGTGACCCGCTGCTCCACGCCGCGCGTCGGCTGGTCGACACCGGCGCGGCCACCCCCGCCCGGCTCGCCGAGATCGTCGCGGCGGTGCGCGCCGAGGTGGCCGACGCCGTGGACCGCTACGCCGACGCCAAGCCCCTGCCGAGCTACGACGACGTGGTCGCCAGCCTCGCCCCCTACGACGCCGGGCGCTGCCGCGTCGCGGCGTCCGGTGCGACCGCCGACGTCGTTCGGCGGACGTCGTTCGGCGGCACCCTGCCCGAGGAGGAGCGCGCCGCGACGCGTCGGACCCTCGGCGCCGCCATCAACGCGGCGCTGCACGACGAGCTGCTGCGCCGGCCCGAGCTGCTCGTCTTCGGCGAGGACGTCGGTCGCAAGGGCGGGGTCTACAACGTGACCTCCGGGCTCCAGGGTGCGTTCGGTCGGGACCGCGTCTTCGACACCCTGCTCGACGAGACGACGATCCTCGGGGTCGCGCAGGGTGCGGGTCTGCTCGGGCTTCCTGCCGGTCCCCGAGATCCAGTACCTCGCCTACATCCACAACGCGCTCGACCAGCTGCGCGGAGAGGCCTGCTCGCTGGGGTTCTTCTCCTCGGGCCAGTTCGCGAACCCGATGGTGGTCCGCGTCGCCGGCCTCGCCTACCAGAAGGGCTTCGGCGGCCACTTCCACAACGACGACAGCATCGGCGCGCTGCGCGACATCCCCGGCCTCGTGCTCGCCGTGCCGGCGCGCGGCGACGACGCCGCACGGATGCTGCGGGGTGCCGTCGCGATGGCAGCGGAGCACGGCCGTGTGGTGGTCTTCCTCGAGCCGATCGCGCTCTACCACGAGAAGGACCTCCACGAGCCCGGCGACGGGGGCTGGCTCGCCGACTACCCGCCACCCGGGTCGGCGCTCCTGCCGGGCGAGGTGGGCACCTACGGCGACGGCCGTGACCTCCTCATCGTGACCTACGCCAACGGCCTGCGGATGTCGCTGCGGGCGGCCCGTCGCCTGCACGACGAGCACGGCGTCGACGCGACCGTCCTCGACCTCCGCTGGCTCGCGCCCCTGCCGACCGAGGCGGTCCGGGCACACGCGGCGGACGCGCGTGCCGTCCTCGTGGCCGACGAGTGCCGCGCCACCGCCGGCGGGATCGCCGACGCGGTCCTGGCCGACCTCGCCGTCGCCGGCGTGGGCGCGCGGCTCGGCTCGGTCCGTTCGCGCGACTCCTACGTCCCCCTCGGGCCGGCCGCGGACACGGTGCTGCTGCAGGAGGACGACATCGTCGCGGCGGCCCGGGACCTCGTCGGCCGGTGATCCGGGCCGCGGGTCAGGCGGCGCCCGGGGCGGTGCAGTGGTCGATGAGCCGCTCGACGGCACCCACGAGGCCGGGCTCGAGGTCGGTGTAGCGCGACACCGAGCCGAGGATGCGCTGCCACAGCTCCCAGGGCTCGGCGACCCCCACACGCCGGCAGACGCCGGTCTTCCAGTCCTCGTCACGCGGCACGGTCGGCCACGCCTCGAGGCCCACGACCGCCGGCTTCACCGCCGCCCAGATGTCGACGTACGGGTGGCCCGTCACGAGCACGTCGCCGCCGGTGACGCGCTCGGCGATGCGCCACTCCTTCGACCCGGGGACGAGGTGGTCGACCAGCACGCCGAGCCGACGTCCGGGGGTGGGCGCGAACCGGCGGACCACGTCCTCGAGGTCGTCGACGCCCTCGAGGTACTCGACCACGAGTCCCTCGACGCGCAGGTCGTCACCCCAGACCTTCTCGACGAGCTCGGCGTCGTGGCGGCCCTCGACGAAGATGCGGCTGCCGCGTGCGACCCGCGCCGGCGCGCCGGGGAGCGCGAACGACCCCGAGGCGGTGAGCTGCGGCTCGGGCTCCGCCGGTCGCGCCGCCGCGGGGAGCACCAACGTCGCGGGCTCGTCATCGACGTAGAACGCCCCCGGGTGCAGCTCGAAGGTCCGCTCCCGGCCGCGGCGGTCGCGCAGCGTGACCGACGTGGCCGTCGCCGTCCGGACGGCCCCGACGAAGCCGTCGCTGGCGACCTCGACCACGAGGTCGCGCCGCAGGACGACCTCGCGGACGGTCCGGCGGTGGCCGCCGCCGGTCGCGAGGACGTCGTCGCCGTAGCGGGTGGGGTCCATGGCGCGGGACCGTACCGAGCGAGGACGGTCGCGCCGGCGAGGCGCCGCGGCGGACGTGCCCGGGACGGGGTCGAGCGACTGTGACAGACTCGGCGGGTCGTCGCCGGAGAGGGACCACCGTGGCCGAACCCCGTACCGCCTACCGGACCTGCCCGCTGTGCGAGGCGACCTGTGGTCTGGAGCTGACGCTCGACGGGGACCGCATCACCGGGGTCCGGGGCGACGACGCGGACGTGTTCAGCCGCGGCTACATCTGCCCCAAGGGCGCCGCCTTCGGACAGCTCGAGCACGACCCGGACCGCGTCCGGCAGCCGCTCGTGCGTGGCGAGGACGGGGTGCTGCACCCGGCGACGTGGTCGGAGGCCTTCACGGTCATCGCCGACCGGCTCGGGCCGATCGTGGCCGAGCACGGCCCCGACGCGGTGGCCGTCTACCTCGGCAACCCCAACGTCCACAACCTCTCGGGCGGGCTCTACCCGAAGCCGCTGCTGAAGGCGCTCCGGACGCGCAACATCGCCTCCGCGAGCACCGTCGACCAGATGCCCAAGCACGTGTCGAGCGGGCTGATGTTCGGCGACCCGCTCGCCATCCCGGTGCCGGACATCGACCGCACCGACCTGTTCGTCGTGCTCGGCGCCAACCCGCGGATGTCCAACGGCAGCCTGATGACCGCCCCGGACATGCCGGGCCGGCTCGACGCGCTGCGCGAGCGGGGCGGCCGGCTCGTGGTGGTCGACCCCCGCCGCAGCCGCACGGCGGCCGACGCCGACCAGCACCTCGCGATCCGGCCCGGGACCGACGCGCTGCTGCTGCTCGCGATCGCCGCGCACGCTGTTCGAGGAGGGGCTGGTCGACCTCGGACGGCTGGCGCCCCACGTCGCCGGCCTCGACGAGGTCGCGCGCCGCCGTCGCGCGGTTCACCCCCGAGGCCGTGGCCGCGGCCACGGGCATCGACGCCGAGACGACCCGCCGGCTCGCGCGCGAGCTCGCCGCGGCCGACCGGGCGGTCGTCTACGGCCGGATCGGGACGACCACCGTCCGCTTCGGCACCGTCACGAGCTGGGCCGTCGACGTCGTCAACGCCCTGACCGGCAACCTCGACGAGCCCGGCGGGGCGATGTTCCCCCGTGCGGCGCACGTCCCCGACCGCTCGGGTCGGCCGCCGTTCCGGACCGGCCGGTGGCGCTCCCGGGTCCGCGACCTTCCCGAGGTGCTGGGCGAGATCCCCGTCGGGACGCTCGTGGACGAGATCGAGACCCCTGGCGACGGGCAGGTCCGCGCGCTGATCACCGTCGCCGGCAACCCGGTCCTGTCGACCCCGAACGGGGCCCGGCTCGACCGCGCCATCGCGGGGCTCGACCTCGTCGTCTGCATCGACCCGTACCTGAACGCGACCACGCGACACGCCGACGTCCTGCTCCCGCCTCCCGGCGCGATCCACCGCGGCCACTACGACGTCGCCTTCACGACCCTCTCTGTCCGCAACGTCGCCAACTACTCGCCGCCCGTGGTGCCGCTGCCGGACGGCCAGCTCGACGAGTGGGAGATCCTGCTGACCCTCGCGGGCATCGCCGCCGGGCAGGGCCCCGACGTCGACGTCGACGCCCTGGACGACCTCGTCGCCCGGACGGTCCTCGAGCAGCAGGTGGCCGCCGGCGAGAGCCGGGTCGCCGGCCGCGACGCCGACGAGCTGTGGGCGCAGATGAAGGGACGCCGCGGTCCCGAACGCCTGCTCGACCTGCTGCTCCGGGCCGGCCCGTACGGCGACGGCTTCGGTACCCACCCCGACGGGCTGACCCTCGAGCGGCTCGAGGCGAACCCCCACGGCATCGACCTCGGTGCGCTCGAACCCCGCATCCCCGACAACGTCATCACCGAGTCGGGCCTCGTCGAGCTCGCGCCGCCGACGGTGATCGCGGACCTCGACCGGGTGGCCGCGGCGATGGACGTCACCCCCGACGGCCTCGTGCTCGTCGGTCGCCGGCACCTCCGCACCAACAACTCCTGGAACCACAACCTCCCGATGCTCGCCAAGGGCCGCGACCTGTGCACGCTCCAGGTGCACCCGGACGACGCCGCCCGGCTCGGGATCGCCGAGGGCGGGTCGGCGACCGTGCGCTCGCGGGTCGGTGAGGTCACCGTCCCGGTGGAGGTCACCGAGGACATCGCGCCCGGGGTGGTGAGCCTCCCGCACGGGTTCGGCCACGACCTGCCCGGGCATCGAGCAGCAGGTCGCGACCCGCCGGCCGGGCGTCAACAGCAACCTCCTGACCGACGAGGACGACCTCGATCCGCTCTCCGGCACCGCGGTCCTGAACGGGATCCCGGTCGAGGTCGCCGTCGCCCCGGCCGCCCCGGACGAGCGCGTGCCCGCGACGGTGTGACCGACCTCGCTGGTCTGGTCCTCGCCGGCGGGCGGTCGCGCCGCATGGGGACCGACAAGGCCGTGCTCACCTGGGACGGCGAACGGCTCGTGGACCGGGCGGTGCGGCTCCTCGGGACCCTGTGCACCGAGGTCCTGGTCGCCTCCGGGGACGGGGCGCGGCTCGACGTCGCGGTCCCGCAGGTCGCCGACGAGCCGGACGTCGACGGCCCGCTCGGCGGGCTCATCGCGGGCCTGGGCGCGCTACCCGACCGGGCCGTGGCGGTCGTGGCCGTCGACGCGCCCCACCTCGACGTCGCCGTCCTCCGCCGGTGTGCGGAGCTGCGCGACGACGCCCTCGTCGCGGCGCCGGTCGTCGACGACGTCGTCCAGCCCCTGCACGCCGTGTGGAGCTCCGCGGCCGTGCCGGCGCTCCGCACGGCCGCGGCCCGTGGGGAGCGGTCCCCACGACGGCTCGTGGGCCTCCTGGGGGGACGTCTCGTCCTGCCGCCCGAGTGGGAGCCGGTCGCCCACGCCGGCGGCCGGTTCGCGACCAGCTGGAACACCCCCGGGGACCTGCCGCCGGCGCGGTGACCGGACGGCCGCGCCACGGGGGAGGAGCTCGGGACGACCGGGGCGAACCGTCCGGGGTGAGCGTCGCCACCGCGGCGCACACCCGATCAGGGAGATCCCCACATGCGTACCCACCTCCGTCTCGCCGCCACGGTCCTGGCCGCCAGCCTCGCGCTCGCCGCCTGTGGCGGCAGCGGCAGCGGCAGCGGCACCGACGCCGGCGCCGGCGATGCCAGCGTCGCGATCGCCGCACCCGAGGACGGCGCCACCGTGACGTCGCCCGTCACGGTCGAGATGACCGCCGACGGCATCGACGTGCAGCCCGCTGGCGAGGTCGTCGAAGGCGCCGGTCACTTCCACGTCATGGTCGACACCGACTGCCTCGCCCCCGGCGAGACCATCCCGAAGGACGACACCCACCAGCACTTCGGCGACGGCTCCACCACCGCCGAGCTCGAGCTCGAGCCGGGCGAGCACACCCTGTGCCTCCAGGCCGGGGACGGCGCCCACGCCGCGCTCGACGCGACCGACACGGTGACGATCACCGTCGAGTGACGCCGGCACGGGCGGCGACCCGGCCGGGTCGTCGCCCTACCGCCGCGGTGCCGGCTCAGGCAGCCGCGGTGGTCGTGGCCCGGATGACGCGTGCGACGAGCTCGGGGTCCTCGGGCATGGGGGAGTGCCCCAGCCCCGCGAGCCGCACCAGCCGGGCGTGCGGGATCGCCGCCTTGAACCGCTCGCCCTGACGCGGCAGGAGCAGCCGGTCGCGGGTCCCCCAGGCGATCGTCGTGGGACAGGTGACGTCGCCGAGGTCGCCGTCCGCCGGCTCGTCGTGGAGCGCGTCGAGCGTCGCGAGGACGGCCTCGGCGTCCACGAACGCCCGCGCCATCCGTTCCGCGTACGCGGGGTCGAGCTGCGACGGATGGGCGAACGCGTTCGACATCGTGAGCGTCCGCACCAGACCGCTCCGGCCGACCCAGGGCAGCAGGGGTCGGAGCAGCTGACCGAGGTGCGCCTGGGACCGCAGCAGGCCACGCGCCATGACGTCCTCCCACCCCTGCTGCATCCCACCGGGCGAGAGCGCGGTGACCGTCCGCGCCCTCCCGCGTCGCGCGAGCTCGAGCACGAGCTGACCGCCGAGGGAGTTCCCGACCAGGTGCGCGGTCGACCAGCCGAGGTCGTCGAGGTGCTCCTCGAGCCGGTCCGCGAGGGCCGCGATCGACGGACGGCGACCCTCGAGCGGGGGCGCGGACCCGAACCCCGGCAGGTCCGGCGCGCTGACCTCGTACCGCACGGTCAGCAGGTCGAGGACCGGCTCCCAGACCTGCCAGCAGGCTCCCAGCCCGTGCACGAGCAGGAGCGGGTCACCCGAACCTCCGCGGAACCCCGGCTGCATCAGGCGCCGCGGTCGGCGTCGCGCGCGGCGAGCGTGCGGCGCAGGGTGTCACGCTGCTCGAGCAGCACGCGGCGCAGCGGCCCCGGCAGGTCCTCCCGGGCCAGGTACTCGTCCGTCCGCGCGAGGAGCGCGTCGCTCGCCGCCGGGTGCGGGTAGGTGCCCTCGGCGAACTCGATCGCCCAGTCGAGCGACCGGTCCGCGAAGACCTGGTCGAGGGCGTCGAAGTACGGCTCCACGTAGGCCTCGGCGAGCTCCGGCTGGTGCAGCTGGTGCAGGCCGCCCCAGACCTCCCTGCCCACGGTCAGTGAGAGGTCGTCCTCGAACAGCCGACGCCACGCCTCGGCCTTCGCCTCGGCGGTCGGACGCGCCGCCAGCGCGCTGGCACGGTGCCGTTCGCCGAGGTCGGTCGGATCGCGCCGGTACTCGGCCTCGATCAGCTCCTCGTCGGCCGCGCCGGAGCTCGCGAGCGCACCGACGAGCCACCAGCGCAGATCGGTGTCGACCGCGAGGCCCTGGATGGTCAGCTCGCCGTCGAGCAGGCGACGGACGTCGGCGCGCTGCTGGCCCTCCCGGGACACGGCTGCCCAGTGCTTGGCCCAGGACAGCTGCGCGTCGCTCCCCGGTGCGGCCTCCTCGAGGCGCTTGCGGGCCGTCTCGGCCATGTGTGCGGCGAGCGCGTCGCGGTTGGCGGGGTCGCCGTAGCGGTCGGTCGCGCCGAGCGCCCGGGCGAGGAGCCGCTGGAGCACCCCGACCTCGCTCTCGCTCGCCACGTTGTTGATGACGAGGTCGACGAAGCGGCGGGCCGGGAGCTCACCGTCGCGGACCATGTCCCAGGTGGCGCTCCAGACGAGCGCGCGGGGCAGCGGCTCGACCAGGCGGTCGAGGTCGCTCGTCAGGACCTCCATCGACCGGTGGTCGATGACGAGCTTGGCGTAGGTCAGGTCGTCGTCGTTGACGAGCACGACGTCGCCCGGGTCGGCACCGACCAGCTCGGGGACCTCCGTGCGCGGCCCGTCGACGTCGAGCTCGACCCGCTGCACGCGCTCGAGGCCACGGTCGGTGCTGGCGTAGATGCCGACCGCGATGCGGTGCCGCCGCAGCTGCGGGTGCTCGTCCACGGCCGTCTGGGTGACGGCGAACGAGGCGATGCGGCCGGCGTCGTCGAGGTCGTACGCCGCCGACAGCGTGTTCACGCCCGTGGTGCGCAGCCACTCGTCGCGCCAACCACCCAGGTCGTCGCGGCCGGACGCGGCCTCGAGCGCGTCGAGGAAGTCGCGCAGCTCGGCGTTGCCCCAGGCGTGGGCGTCGAAGTAGCGGCGGCAGCCGGCGAGGAACTCCTCCTCACCCACCCAGGCGACGAGCTGGCGCAGCACCGAGGCGCCCTTGGCGTAGGTGATGCCGTCGAAGTTCTGGTGCACCGACTCGATGTCGACCATGTCGGCCGCGATCGGGTGGGTCGTCGGGAGCTGGTCCTGGAACTTCGCCCAGGTCTTCTCCGCGTCGAGGAAGGTCACCCAGGCGTTGTCGAAGCGGGTGGCACGCGACTGGCAGAGCACCGACATGAACGTGGCGAACGACTCGTTCAGCCAGAGGTCGTCCCACCAGCGCATGGTCACGAGGTCGCCGAACCACATGTGGGCCATCTCGTGGAGGATGGTCTCGGCGCGCCGTTCGCGCTGGCTCTCGGTCACCTTGGAGCGGAAGACGTACAGCTCGGAGTAGGTGATGCAGCCGGGGTTCTCCATCGCGCCGGCCTGGAACTCCGGCACCAGCAGCTGGTCGTACTTCGCGAACGGGTAGGGGCGGCCGAACGCCTCGGCGTACCAGTCGAGGCCCTGGCGGGTCAGCTCGAACAGCTCGTCGGCGTCGAGGTGCTCGGCGAGCGACCGGCGGACGTACCAGCCCATGTCGAGCTCGCCGTGCTGCTCGTGCACCGAGGTGTAGGTGCCCGCGACGACGGCGGTGATGTAGGTGGAGATGACGGGGGTGGTCGAGAAGACCCAGCGGCCGGCCGCACCCTCCGCGGGCCGTTCGACGACCGGGTTGTTGGAGACCACGACCCAGTCGGCGGGGGCGTCGACGGAGACGTCGAAGGTCGCCTTGAGGTCCGGCTGGTCGAAGCACGGGTAGACGAGGTGCGCGTCGTGCGGCTCGAACTGGCTGTGGAGGTAGACCCCGTCGTCGGTGGGGTCGCGGAAGAACGACAACCCCTTGCCGATGTTGCGGTACTCCATCGTGGCGACGACGGTCAGCTCGTTGCGCCGGGCCAGCGGGGGAAGCTGGATGCGGGTCGGCTCGATGCGGTCGGTCGGGACCGGCTCGCCGTTGAGGACCACCTCGGTCACCTCGCGGGCGGTGCAGTCGATGAAGGTCTCCGCGCCGGCGTCGGCGTCGAAGGTCACGGTGACGGCGGCACCGAACACCTCGTCGCCTCGGGTGAGGTCGAGGTGGACCGCGTAGTGGAGGTCGCGCAGGAGCGTCGCACGCTCCGCCGCCTCGTCGCGGGTCAGGTTCTCCTTCGCGGACATGCAGGGCCCCTCGGGTGTCTCGGGTGGGGTGGGAGGGCTCTCCTCGGCACCAGCAGGCTAGGGCGTCCGACACCGGGCCGCCCCCGACGTGAGCGTCTGTGAGGTCGGATCGGTCACGGTGGGTCGCAGGCCCCGCGGCGAGGTCGCGAGGCGGCGCCGTGCGCCGGCTGGCTCACCCGAAGTCGCCGTGCCGTCCGGCGCCGCCCGTGAAGCGAGCCACGTCGGCCATCCCGCCCGCCTCGATCGCCGCGACGCCGCGGTCGTGCTCGGCCAACAGCGCCTCGTCGAGCGGCAGCGCGACCCCGCCGATGGCCGACGCGCGGTCCGCCCGCAGCGTCTCCTGCGGGAACCCCGCCAGCTCGTGTGCCAGCGTGACGGCGGTCGCGAGCGCCTCACCGGCCGGTGCGACGCGGTTCGCGAGGCCCATCCGCAGCGCCTCGTCGGCCCCGACCGGCCGTCCGGTGAGGATGAGGTCGAGCGCGTGGGACAGCCCCACGAGACGGGGGAGCCGGACGGTCCCGCCGTCGATGAGGGGCACGCCCCACCGGCGGCAGAAGACCCCCAGCGTCGCATCCCGGGCCACGACGCGGAGATCGCACCAGCACGCGAGTTCGAGGCCCCCCGCGACGGCGTGTCCCTCGACCGCCGCGATGACGGGCTTGCCGAGCGTCAGCCTCGTCGGCCCCATCGGGCCACGCTCCGACCGCTCGAGGCGGTTGGCCCGCCCGGGGTCGCCCCCGACCAGAGCGTGCAGATCCGCGCCGGCGCAGAAGGTGCCGCCCGCCCCCGTGAGCACCGCGACGGCGAGCGTCCGGTCGGCGTCGAAGTCCCGGAAGGTCGACTCCAGCGCCTCGGCGGTGGGCCGGTCGACGGCGTTCCTCACCTCGGGGCGGTCGATGGTGACGACGAGGACGTCGTCGTCCACCTCGGTCCGGACGGTCACGAGCGGGCTCCAGTCCTCGGTGCGGCAGGCGTGGCGAGGCTAGCCCGGGGACGTGCGCAGACCGGACGGTTGCTAGGCTCGGAGACGAGGTCGCGACCGCGACCGATGGGCCGAGGGACCGGCCCGGGAGAGCGCTTCCCGGCACCGCCCCTCGTCCCGGTGATGGCTGCACCCGGGCGCGTGGACGAGCGCGTCCCGGGGCTACGGAGGTCGTGATGCAGGAGTACACCGGTCCGGGCGAGGTCCAGGTCGGACCCGACGAGAACCTGACCACCTCGCTGTGGGCGAACGCCCGCGCCTACCCCAACCGGGCGGCCCTGGCACACCGCGTCGGCGGTCAGTTCGTCGACGTGTCCACGCGCGCGTTCGCCGACCAGGTGCTCGCGATCGCGAAGGGGTTCATCGCGCTCGGCATCGAGCCCGGGTCGCGCATCTGCGTGTTCTCCTCGACCCGTCTCGAGTGGACGCTCCTCGACTACGCGATCTGGTCGGCCGGGTGCGTGACCGTCCCGATCTACGAGACCTCCTCCGCCGAGCAGGTCGAGTGGATCGTCGGCAACTCCGAGGCGGCCGCGATCTTCGTCGAGAACGCGTCGCTCCGGTCGGTCTACGACGAGGTCGCCCCGTCCCTCACGAGCTGCGAGCACGTGTTCGTGATCGACGAGGGCGGCGTCGAGGAGGTCAAGACCGCCGGCGCCGACATCTCCGACGACGACGTCATGGCGCGGGCCGAGGCCGTCACCGGTGACGACCTCGCGACGCTGGTCTACACCTCCGGCACCACCGGCCGGCCGAAGGGGTGCGAGCTGCCCCACCACGCGTTCGTGTGGGACGCCACCCAGGTCGAGAGCCTCGCCGGCGAGTTCTTCAAGGCGGGCGAGTCGACCCTCTTGTTCCTGCCCCTGGCGCACATCTTCGCCCGCGTCATCCAGGTCGGCTGCGTGCGCTCCGGCGTCAAGCTCGGGTTCTCCACCGGCATCCCGCAGCTGCTCGAGGAGCTGCAGCTCTACAAGCCCAGCTTCCTGCTGTCGGTCCCGCGGGTGTTCGAGAAGGTCTACAACGGCGCCCAGCAGAAGGCGCACGGCGAGGGCAAGGGCAAGATCTTCGACGCCGCTGCACAGACCGCCATCGACTTCTCGCGCGAGTCCCGCGCCGGCAAGGTGGGGCTCAAGACCAAGCTCCTCCACGGCCTGTTCGACAAGCTCGTCTACGCCAAGCTGCGAGCGGCCATGGGCGGCAACGTCACCTACGCCGTGTCGGGTGGGGCGGCGCTGGGGGAGCGGCTCGGCCACTTCTACAACGGCATCGGCGTGACCATCCTCGAGGGCTACGGCCTCACCGAGACCACCGCGGGGGCCACCCTCAACAGCCCCTCGCACTTCAAGATCGGCACGGTCGGCCGGCCCATCCCGGGCGCCTCGGTGCGGATCGCCGACGACGGTGAGGTCCTACTGAAGGGCGCCCACGTCTTCCGTGGCTACTACCGGAACGAGGAGGCCACGAAGGAGGCCATCGAGGCCGACGGCTGGTTCCACACCGGCGACATCGGCGAGCTCGACGACGAGGGCTACCTCCGCATCACGGGTCGCAAGAAGGAGCTCATCGTCACCGCCGGCGGCAAGAACGTCGCCCCCGCGGTGCTCGAGGACCGGATGCGCGCCCACCCGCTCGTCTCCCAGGCCATGGTCGTCGGCGATGCCCAGCCGTTCATCGCGGCCGTCATCGCCATCGACGCCGAGGAGTTCCCGCGTTGGGCCAAGGAGCACGGCAAGGAGGGCAAGACCGTCGCCGACCTCGTCGACGACCCTGACCTCGTCGCGGCGGTGCAGGTGGCCGTGGACGACGCCAACAAGGCGGTGTCGAAGGCCGAGGCGATCAAGACCTTCCGCATCCTGCCGGACGACTTCACGATCGAGGGCGGCGAGCTCACCCCGACCCTCAAGGTCAAGCGCAACGTCGTCGCCGAGAAGTACGGCCACGTGATCGACGACATCTACAGCGGCAGCAAGAGCTGATCCACGACCGCTGACCCGACGACGGCCCCGGCACACCTGCCGGGGCCGTCGTCGTCGGTCGTGTCAGTCGTCGCCGACGATGCGCTCGGCACCCCAGGTCACGAGCGAGATGATGAACGCGCCGATCAGGGTGGCGCCGAAGCCGGTGGAGGTGAGCCCCAGCTCCATCCGGTCGCTGATGGCGATCACGATCCAGAGCATCAGGGCGTTGACGACCAGCAGGAACAACCCCAGCGTCAGGAGCACGATCGGGAAGCTCAAGAGCTTCGCGATCGGCTTCACCACGGCGTTCACGAGCGCCAGGATCACCGCCAGGATGGCGAAGGTCGGCCAGTCGCCCTGGTAGTCGAGGCCGCTCACCACGGCCTCCGCGAGGTAGAGACCGAGCGCGGTCGCGAGCAGCTTCACGATCACCGGGCGAGCTCCTCGTCGTGGACCAGGTGGACCGGGTCGACCCCGGCCCCACCGGCGGGGAGCCGGAGCGTGAACTCCGCCCCGCCCCGCGGTCCCGGGCGGTAGGTCACCGTGCCGCCGTTGCGCTGGGCGAGACCCGCGACGATAGCGAGCCCGAGGCCCGAACCGGGGGTGTCCCCGCCGGGAGCTCCGCGGGTGAAGCGGTCGAACAGCTCCGGGACGAAGCGGTCGGGGACCCCCGACCCGGCGTCGGCGACGACCACGAGCGTGTCGCGGCCCTCCCGCCGGCCCTCGACGCGGATGGGTGGGGCGCCGTACTTGGCCGCGTTGTCGACGAGGTTGCCGACCATCCGCCGGCCGTGGGTGAGGTCGACCCGGACCTGGAGGTCCGGGTCCACCGAGACCTCGACCGCCGCCCCGGCGGTGCCCTCGAGCGCGCTCGCGACCAGGTCGGCCACGGCCACCACCTCGGGGTTCACGACGATGCCACCGGCCTCCAGGCCCGCGACCACCGAGAGGTCGGCGACGAGGCGGGTCAGGTGCTGGGTCTGTCGCACGATCGCCTCGAGCGACAGGTCGCGCTCCTCCTGGGGGTGCTTGTCCCACCCGTCGAGCAACAGCTGCGAGTAGCCCTGGATCGAGGTGAGCGGCCCCCGCAGGTCGTGGGTCGTCGCCGAGAAGACGTCGCGGAGCAGCCCGAGCACCCGGTGGAGGTCGTGCTCGGCCTCGACCCGGTCGGTCACGTCCTGGATCGACACCACCGTGCCGGTCTCGGCGATCCCCTCGCCGGTGAGGCGGTGGGCGGCCAGCGTGAGCCACCGGACCCCCTCACCGAGGTCCAGTCCGACCACCTCGGGGGCGACCTCCCGGCCCTGCTCGACACAGCGGCGCAGCGGGTGCGAGGCCACCGTCCGACCGTCCTCGTGCACCAGGTGTGCCCACGCGAGCGTCGACCAGTGGGCGTAGCGGGCGGTCGCCAGCGAGAAGCCGAGGAGCGTCTCGGCCGCCGGGTTCGCGGCCACGAGTCGGCCGCCCTCGTCGAGCGCGAGCACGCCCTCGACGAGCGAGTCGAGCACCGCGACCAGCCAGGCCTCGCTGAACGCGGGCCGTGCGTGCTCCGACGGTCCGCCCACGGCTCCCCTCCTCAGCCGGCGCCCATCCGCCGCGGAGCGTAACCGGTCGACCACCCGGCCCGCATCGGCCGGTCGCCGCCCGGGCCGTCTGTCCGGCCGGCGGTCAGGCCGGCGGGTCGACCTCGGGGGAGCGTTCGTGCCACCACGCCTGGTCGAGCGCGCCGAGCGGCGTCGCCGGCGGCGCGTCGCCGACGTACTCGTCGCGGATGGCCGCCCAGTCGTTGCGGGCCCCGAGCCGACCGAGCACGGAGTTGAGGCCCCACTGGATGCGGTTCAGGAGCAGGTAGTCCGGGGGGAGGTTGAGCTTGCGCAGCACGTCGGCGTACTCGCTGCGTGGATCGGTGGTCGAGCGGAGGACGTCGGCGGCGAACTCGGGGCTGAACTCGAACTCGTCGGCCAGGACCGGCTGGGTGTAGAGCTTGAACCACTCGAACAGCCGCGTCCTCGTCGACCCGCACGTTGGGTGGGAGGAAGCCGGAGGAGCGCATCGCGAGGACGAAGGCGTCGTGGTCGTCGGCGACGACCGCGTCGTCGACCTCCCGCATCGAGGCGTAGCGCTCCCGGGTGAACATCTTGACCGAGCCGTAGTCGAGGAAGGCGACCCGCGGGCGGGTCGGGTCACCGGTGTCCTCGATGAGGTAGTTGCCCGGGTGCGGGTCGCCGTTGAAGAGGCGGAACCGTCCGATCGAGCCGAACGCGTAGCGGAAGATGATCTCGCCGACGGCCTGCTTCAGCTCGGGAGTCACCGTGACGGGCGATCTCGTCGAACTTGCGGCCGTAGACGCGTTCGGAGACGAGCACGCGGCCGCGGCAGAGGTCGCCCACGATCTCGGGCACGTGGATGTAGGGGTGGCCCGCGTAGCGTTGCGCGAACGCGCGCTGGTACTGCGCCTCGCGCTGGTAGTCGAGCTCGTCGTTGACGCGCTCGCGCAGCTCCTCGATGAGCGGGCCGACCTCCTGGTTCGGCGAGATCAGCCGGGCGAGCGGGGCGAACGACTCGGCGTTGGCGAGGTCGGCACGGACCGCCTCGGCCACCCCGGGGTACTGGACCTTGACGACCACGTCGCGGCCGTCGTCGAGCTTGGCGGCGTGGACCTGGCCGATGGAGGCGGAGGCGAGCGGCTCACGCGACCAGGAGGCGAACACCGCCTCGGGACGGGGCCCCGTACTCCTCGACGGATCACCTGCTCGATGGCTTCGGGGTCGAACGCCGGCGCGTTGTCCTGGAGCTTGGCCAGGGCGTCGTGGTAGGTGGAGCGCACGTCCGGTGGGAGGTCGAGGTCGACGAAGCTCAGGAGCTGGCCGAGCTTCATGGCCGCGCCCTTCATCTCGCCGAGGACGTCGGCGAGCCGGTCGGCCATCTCGCCGTGGAAGGCGTCGAGGTCCTCGGGGCGGCCCGATGAGGCTGCGGGCCTTGGCGCCGGCGATGCCCGTGGCGCCGCGCAGGCCGGTCCGTGCGAGACGGGCGCCGCGTGCGACCCGGCCGCCGAGTCCCTTGCGCGCCACCTGCGCTGCCCCATCCGTCGTCGGCTGCCGGTGCTGACCTGCCCAGCGTGCCCGAAGCCGCTACGGCACGTCGCATCGCGTCCACGCGGCCGTCGGTCCGGGTACGGGCCCGACGGTGGCGGCTGGGTGGGTCACTCGGCCATCTCGGCGAGCGGGTTGCCCTCGGCGCGCGCCTTGGCCAGCCGCTCGCCGAGCTCGCGCCGGCGCTCGTCGCTCAGGCAGTCGCAGCCGACCTCGTGCGAGCGTAGTGCTTGACCTCGTCGCGGTGCATCGGGCAGGCGGCGACCTCGAGCCGGGTGATGGGTTCGGTCCGGGACATACGGCGGCGCTCCTGGTGGTCTCGGCGAGCGTGTCACGACCGCGTTCGCTCGGTCGATGGTGAAGATGAGGGTCGCCGGTCGGCGGTCAGACGTTGAAGCGGAAGTGGACGACGTCGCCGTCCCGCACCACGTAGTCCTTGCCCTCCACGCGCAGCCGGCCCGCGTCCTTGACGGCGGCCTCGGAGCCGAGCGTCGTCGTAGTCGGCGTAGGAGATCACCTCGGCCCGGATGAAGCCGCGCTCGATGTCGGAGTGGATCTCGCGGGCGGCGCGCGGGGCGGCGAAGCCCCTGCGGATGGTCCAGGCCCGCGCCTCCTTGGGGCCGGCCGTGAAGAACGTGATGAGCCCGAGGAGGTCGTAGGCGCGCTCGATCAGGCGCTCCAGCCCGGAGCGCTCGAGGCCGAGGGACTCCAGGAACTCGGCCCGATCGTCGTCGGCGAGCTCGGCGAGCTCGGCCTCGACCTGGGCGCAGATCACGACGACCTCGGCGCCCTCGCGTTCGGCGATCACCGCGGACGGTGTCGACGTGGGCGTTGCCGTCGGGGAGGTCGTCCTCGGCGACGTTGGCGGCGTAGAGGACGGGCTTGCCGGTCAGGAGGGACAGCTCGCGCTGGACGCGTGTCGCCCTCGCCGCCCCAGTCGAAGGTGCGGGCGGGGTCGCCCTCGGCGAGGTGGTCGTGGAGCGCGCTGGACGAGGTCGAGCTCGGCCCTGGCCTCCTTCGTGCCGGTACGGGCGGTGCGGCTCGGCCCGCTCGAGCGCGCTTCTCGACCGTCTCGAGGTCCTTCAGGACGAGCTCGGTCTCGATGATCTCGATGTCGCGGGCAGGGTCGACCGAGCCGGCGACGTGGACGACGTCGTCGTCGTCGAAGCAGCGCACGACGTGGCAGACGGCGTCGACCTCGCGGATGTGCGCGAGGAACTGGTTGCCGAGGCCCTCGCCCTGGCTCGCGCCGGCGACGAGCCCGGCGATGTCGACGAACTCGATCGCCGTGGGGACGGTCCTGGCCGAGCTGGCCAGCTCGCGTCAGGCGGTCGAGACGGGCGTCGGGGACCGCGACGACGCCGACGTTGGGGTCGATGGTGCAGAACGGGAAGTTCGCCGCCTCCGCGCCGGCCTGGGACACGGCGTTGAACAGCGTGGACTTGCCGACGTTCGGCAGCCCGACGAGGCCGACCTGCAGGGCCACGTGAGACTCCTCGGTGGTGCGTGACGTGGGGCGGGACGAGGTGCGGCCGGATCGGGGCCGCGGGGGGGTACGCGACGAGCACCGGGACCCTCGCGGACGGGCGAGGTGGCGCTCGACGGGCACGGAGCGGGCAGGGTAGCGGGGGGCCGGCACGGGCCTCCACGGCGCGCGCGTGCCGGTTGGTCCCGACGGCCCGCCTCGCTACCGTCGCGCGCCATGCGCCTCGTCATCGCCCGCTGCTCGGCCACCTACGAGGGTCGGTTGTCGTCGACCCTGTCCTCGGCCGTGCGGCTGCTCATGGTGAAGGCCGACGGCTGCGTCGCGATCCACGCCGACGTGGGCGCCTACAAGCCGGTCAACTGGATGAACGCGCCCAACCACCTGGTCGAGGCCGACGACCGGTGGACGGTCACCAACGCCAAGGGCGAGCGGCTCGTGATCGAGCTCGAGGAGGTCCTCGGCGACTGGGACCACGAGCTCGACACCGAGCGCGGGCTCACCCTCGACGGGGTGGAGAAGGAGCTCCAGGCGCTGCTGGCGGACCACCCCGGCCTCCTCGAGGACGGGCTCAGCCTGGTCCAGCGGGAGTTCCGCACCGACCTCGGCCCGGTCGACCTCCTCTGCCGCGACCGTGACGGCCAGGCCGTCGCCGTCGAGATCAAGCGCATCGGCGAGATCGACGGGGTCGAGCAGCTGACCCGCTACCTCGAGCGCATGGAGCGCGACCCCCTCCTGACCCCGGTCCGTGGCATCTACGCCGCCACCACGATCAAGCCCCAGGCACGGGTGCTCGCCGAGTCGCGCGGGATCGCCTGCGCCGTGATCGACCTGGACCACCTCCGCGGGGTCGAGGACACGAACCTGCGCCTGTTCTGACGCGCCCACCCCGATCCGGGGGGAGCCCTCGCGTAGGCTGCCGGCCATGTCCGTGCTTCCAGCCACCCCGTCGACCGCCGCTGCCGGCTCCCCGGTCGAGGGGCTGTGGTCGGGCGGGATCGTCTCCGACCCGGTCGCGAGCGGCTCCCGGCGGGGACGCGTCCGACGGTGGCTGTACGCCGCGGCGGGGGAGGGGGACACGGCGGTCGGCGCGGCTATCGTCGACCTCGGCGTCGTCGGGACCGCGTTCGTGTGGGCCGTCATCGCCGGCCAGGTCGTGACCTGGGAGCGGCTGCGGCCGCTCGGGCTCGGCTGTCGCGTCGCGTCGGTCCCCGCCGGCGGGGCGAGCTTCCGTGGGCGGGGCGGTGACCGGGTGACGCTCGCCGGCGACGGCGCGCTCACGGTCGACGTCGGGCTCGGCCGCGAGCGACTCCGGGCCGAGGTGACGGCGGGCCCGGTGACCCCGGCCCACCTCGCGACCGCGACCGCCGGGGGTGGCTGGAACGCCACCGAGAAGGCCGCCGGCTACCGCACCCGCGGCGAGCTGACCCTCGGGGGGCTGCGCTTCCCCGTCGGTGGCGGCGGCTGGCGGGACTGGACGGCGGGGCGCCAGGACCGGCACACCGAGTGGCGGTGGGCCGCCGGTGCCGGCTCCGACATCGACGGCACCCGACTGGTCGGGCTCAACGTGTCGACCGGCATGAACGCCGCCGGCGCCGGCGAGGACGTGGTCTGGTGGGACGGCGAGCCACACGCGCTCGAGGTCACCACGCTGGCCCCGGTCGGGGCCGACCTCGCCGGGCCCTGGCGGATCGCGGGCCCCGGCTGGGACCTCCACCTCGACCCGGTGGGGGCGCGCGCCGCGGATGACGACCTCCTGCTCCTGGCCTCACGCTACGTCCAACCCGTCGGCCGCCTGACGGGGACGCTCCCAGGTCCCGAGGGGACCCCCGTCGAGGTGGTCCTGACCGGGGTCACCGAGGATCACGAGGCACGATGGTGACCCGGGAGGAGCGACGCCGAGCGAAGCTGGCCCGCGGCCGGGCGCACCGGCGCGAGCACGCACGCCCTCACGGCCCGGTGGCGCCGCCGGAGCAGCGCCGGCTGCGTCTCGCGATCGCCGCCTTCGTGGCCGTGCTCGTGACCGGGTTCCTCGGCTACCAGGCGATCGAGGGTGTGGGACCGCTGGACGCGATCTACATGACGGTCATCACGGTCACGACCGTCGGCTTCCGCGAGGTCGTCGAGCTGTCGGCGGCGGGCAAGGCGTTCACGCTGCTGCTCATCGTCGCCGGCGTCGGCAGCGTGTCCTACACGGCCGTCACCGCGGCCGAGTTCGTCGTCGAGGGCCACCTGCGCCAGTACATCGAGAGGCGTCGTATGCACCGCGAGATCGAGACACTCGACAACCACGTCATCGTGTGCGGCTTCGGCCGGGTCGGCCGCCACCTCGCCGAGCAGCTCGACGGTGACGGCGAGCCGTTCGTCGTGATCGACACCGACGAGGACAAGATGGAGGTCGTGAGCGAGCTCCAGTACCTCCACCTACGCGGCGACGCGACGGAGGAGCAGGTCCTCGAGGACGCCGGGCTCGCCCGCGCGCGGGCGGTCGTGGCCGCCGTCAACAGCGACGCCGACAACGTCCTCGTCACCCTCACCGCGAAGGGGCTGTCACCCGGCACGACCGTCATCGCCCGCGCGAAGTCGGAGGAGAACGAGGGCAAGCTGCGCCGCGCCGGCGCGGACCGCGTGATCGCCCCGTCGACCATCGGAGGCCGCCGCATCGCGCAGATCCTGACCCGGCCGGCGGTCGCCGACTTCCTCGACGGCATCGGGATGGGCGGCGTCGACTACACCCTCGAGGAGGTCCCGGTGCTGCAGGGCTCGGACCTGTCGGGGCGGTCGCTCAAGGACGCGGCCGTCCGTGAGCGCTTCGCCTGCACCGTCCTGGCGCTGCGCCACCACGGCGACGAGCGGCTCGACACGCACCCGTCCCCCGAGTCGCGGCTCGAGGTGGGTGACGTCCTCGTGGTGATGGGGAGCGAGATCGACGTCACCGGGATGCGGCGGCACTTCACCCGGTAGACGGGGCGGACCGGGGCGTGCCCCTCGCCGCCCGCCCGGCGGCGCGGCGACCGCCTCGGCCAGCGAGCGGTCGCCGGCGCGTGCGGCGGCCGCGGGGTCGAACCACGCCAGGTCGGGGCTCTCGCCCGGCGCCGGCGCGAAGGCGAGGTCGGTCGGGGCCTCCAGGAGGTAGCGCACGTCGAGGTGGACGTGCCCGCGCGGGCCCTCGTGGACGTCGACGTGGAGGAGCCGCGGCCCGCCGTCCGGGTGGACGGCCGGCAGCCCGGTCTCCTCGTGGGTCTCGCGCAGCGCCGCCGCGGCCGCGTCCTCGCCGGGGTCGGCGTGGCCGCCGGGCTGCAGCCAGATCCCGAGCCGCTTGTGTCGGTGCAGGAGCACCCGACCGTCCTCGCCGAGCACGATGGCCGAGCCGGTGACGTGGGTCGGGTCGGCGTGCTCGTCGAACGGCGCCGGCAACCACCGGAGCAGCGCCCGCATCCGCCGCAGGCTCGCCACCTCGCCGGGGGTCGCGGGCTCGTGGTCCGCGAGCACGGCCAGGAGGTCCTCGCGCCGGCTCACCACGGGCCCTGCAGCGACTCGGCCAGCCCCACGCGCCGGACCTTGCCGGTCGCGGTGCGCGGCAGCTCGTCGACGACCGCGATCGTCTTCGGCACCTTGGCGGCGGCGGTGTCCTCGCGCAGCCGCCGGCGCAGTTCCTCACCGTCGAGAGCGTGGCCGGCGCGGGCGACGACCGCGGCGACGAGGCGTTCGCCCCAGTCGTCGTCGGGCACCCCGAACACGACCGCCTCGGCGACGCCGGCCTCGGCGAGGAGCCGCCGCTCGACCTCCGCGGGGTAGACGTTGACGCCGCCGGAGATGACGAGGTCGCCGGGGCGGCCGTCGAGGAACAGCCGTCCGTGCGCGTCGAGGTGACCGAGGTCACCGACCGTGAACGCGTCGCCGTCCCAGGCGCTCGTGGTCCGGTCGGGCGCCCGCCAGTAGCTCCAGCGGGCGTGGTCGGGCGCGGCCACCCACACGGTGCCGACCTCGCCGGCGTCGAGCGCGCCACCCTCATCGTCCCGCACGGTCAGCTCGCGGCCGGGCCGGGGGAGGCCGACCGTCCCGGGCGCCTCGGACCAGACGTCGGGCGGGCAGACCGTGAACTGGCCTTCGGTCGAGCCGTAGAACTCCCACACGCTCCCGTCCGGCGCGAGCTCCAGGAGGCGCTCCTTCAGCGGCACCGGCATGGGCGCGCCGGCGTGCGCGATCAGCTCGAGCGAGGCGAGGTCGTCCGGGACGAGGTCGTCCAGGGCCAGCAGGCGGTGGAGGTGCGTCGGCACGCAGAACATCGAGGTGGGACGCAGACGGCGGATCGCGGTCAGCCACTCCCGCGGGTCGAAGTGGGGGAGGACGGCGATCTGCCCCCCGGTCAGAGCCGTCACGAACGCGAACCGGAACGGCCCCGAGTGGTAGAGCGGCGACACGACGAGGTGCCGGTCCCCGTGGCGGTGGGCGAACGCGTCGAGCTCGTCGTTGACCACCGCGCGGCCCCAGTCGGCGTCGTGGACGCCGACGTGGACGCCCTTGCGGCGTCCGGTGGTGCCGGAGGTGTACGCCATCGGCCGGGTCCGGGGCCACGTGCTCGTCGGCTCAGCCGGGTCCGTCGCGGCCAGCACCTCGGCGTCGAGGTGGTGGACCGGCACGCCGAGCGCGTCGGCGGAGCGGGCGACCGACCGGTCCACGAGCGCCAGCGCCGGGTCCGCGTCGGCGACGATCTCGCCCGCCTCGCGCGGGCCGAGGTCGGCCGGCAGCGGGACCTGGACGACCCCCTCGAGCATCGCCGCGAGCTGGACCGCGAACGTGGTCGCCGAGTTCGGCAGGAGCGTCGCGACCCGGTCACCGGGGCCGAGCCCCAGCGACCGGAGCAGGCCTACGGCCCGGTGGACGAGCGGCGTGGGGTCGGTCAGCGTCGCTCGGGCCGCGTCCTCAGGCATCGCCGGCGCGGTCGAGGCCGATCTCGGCCACGAGCTCGGCGGGGGACCGGCGCATCCCGATCACGAACGGCCCGAACTCGGCGAACCGTGCCGACGCCTCGTCGTAGCGCATCGTGTAGACGATGTCCTTGACATCGTGGAGGTCGTGGGCGAACAGGGTGACCCCCCACTCCCAGTCGTCGAGCCCGGTCGAACCGGAGACCAGCTGGAGGACGCGGCCGGTGTAGGCGCGGCCCGAGCGGCCGTGCTCGTGCATGAGCCGCTTGCGCTCGTCGAACGGCAGCGAGTACCAGTTGTCGTCGCCCTCGCGGCGGTGCGACATCGGGTAGAAGCAGCCCAGCTCCCACGCCGGCATCTGCGGGTGGAGCTTGTGCTCGTTGTAGGTCGCCATCCGCTCGGCGAACTCGGCGACCCGACGGTCGAGGTCGTCGCCCTCGACGCCCTTGCCGGCGAGCTCGTCGCGGTACTGCTCGGGGGTGGTCGTGTACTCGGAGGACTCGGTGAGCGACAGGTAGGACCAGTCGAGCACGAGGCCGGCGGCCGCACCCGCGGCGGTGATCTCGGTCTGGAGCCGGCGGAGGACCGTCAGGTCCTCGTCGAGGGCCATGACCATCACGTCGGCCTTGTGGCCCAGGGCGGAGAACAGGTGCAGCTGGGTCTCCTCGGCGAGCGCGTCGAGGACCCCCACCAGCTCCTTGCCCGCGGTCGGTGACGCGGCGCGGGCGGCGGCGTGGTCGACCTTGAGGAAGAGGTGGAGGACACCCCATCCCTCCTTCGGGATCACGGGCTCGGGCACGGCGTCGACCTCGGTGGACGGGGGCGCGGGCTCACGAGGGTACTGCCCCACACGCTCGGCCCGACACGCCACGGGGACGGCGCGGTGGCCGTCCCCGTGGTCCCCCCGTGGTCCCCCGTGGTGCGTCTCAGCCGACGGCGACCTTGCCGGTCGCGGCGTCGATGATGGTCCCGCGCGGCGCGGTGTTGAACGAGATCTGGCTCGGGATCTCGGTGGCACCCCACACGATGGTGTGGGCACCGTCGAGGTCGAAGTCGATCGTGACGATGACCTCGATCTCGTCGCCCTCGCCGGCCTCGTAGTTGGAGGCCGAGAGGACGTCGGCGAGGTTGGTGATGGTGAAGACGAGTCCGTCGCTGACGCCGGTCTCGGAGGCGACGGCCTCGACGGGGACGTCGAGCGTGAGCGGGGACTCCGACGGGGTGCCGTCGACGCTCGTGTTGGTCTCGGAGCCGAGCGGGTACTCGCCGTTGATCGGAGACGCGCACCCCGAGGACGGTGGTGCCGGACTGGCGCATCCGACTCGCGGAGATGTCGTGCAGCTCGACGGTCATGGTGTCGGCGTTGACCGTCGGGTAGCCGCGGACGTCGAGGCTGAAGGCGGTGTCCTGACGCGTGCCGTTCAGCATCGGGTCGTCAACGGTGCCGCAGCCGCCGCCGGCCGTGTAGGAGGTGGTCGGCGCGTCGGGCGAGGTCGGGATCGAGGTGGTGTGCACCAGCGGGTGGTAGACCTTGCCGCCCTCGAAGCCGTCACAGCCGGCGAGGTACTCGGTCGCCTCGCAGGCGAGGACGTCGTCGGTTGCGACGGCGGGGTCGCCCTCGTCGAGCACGCTGCAGGTCTCGGACCCGGAGGCGGCGATCGAGAAGGCGGTGGCGGGGATGAGCGACAGCAGGGTGAGGGCGGCGCGGATACGCATGGTCGGGGGTCTCCCGGGTAGAGGGGCTCGGGAGGGTCTTCGACGTGGCCGGGCGTGGTTCCTGCCCGGTGCCTGCGGAGTGCTCAGCCGGCCGTGAGCGTCCGCTTCCCGCGACGCTGCCGTCCTCGGCGAGGTCGTAGACGAGCGGGACGCCGGTGGCGAGCTCGAGGCTCAGCACGCCCTCCTCGTCGAGGTCGTCGAGCTCCATCACGATCGAGCGGTTGGAGTTGCCGTGGGCGACGACCAGCACGTTCTTGCCCTGCTCGATGTCACCGAGGATGGCGCGGTCGAAGAAGGGCAGGGTGCGTTCGGCGGTCTGCTTCAGGGCCTCGCCGCCGGGGGGCGGGGTGGCGAAGGACCGGCGCCAGATGTGGACCTGCTCCTCGCCGTAGCGCTCGGCGGTCTTGGCCTTGTTGAGCCCCTGGAGGTCGCCGTAGTGGCGCTCGTTCAGCGCCTCGTCACGGATGACCGGGAGGTCGAAGCCCGCCGTCTCCATGATGATGCGCAGCGTCTCCTGGGCGCGCGTCAGCGCGGAGGTGTAGGCGACGTCGAAGTCGAGGTCACGGAGCCGCTCGCCGGCGAGGCGTGCTTCCTCCTCACCCGTGGCGGTGAGGGGGACGTCGACCCAGCCGGTGAACCGGTTCTCGAGGTTCCACAGCGACTGGCCGTGACGGACGAGGGCGAGGGTGGGCATCGGTGGCTCTGACGACGTGGGACGGCGGCGTGGCGTGCAGCGTAGACCCTGTCAGCCCATCTCGATGACGCGGTCGAGCTCGAAGTGCATCCCGTCCGGGCGGCTCCAGTTGCCACCCCACTCGAAGCCCCACTTCTCGAAGATGGCGACGATGCGACGGTCCATCTGGGGGGTCTCGGCCGAGGCCGTTGTCGAGCGAGTTGAAGTCGATCGCGAGCCCCCAGGCGTGCATCGACAGGGGGCGGTCGGGGCGCCAGTCGATGTGCCGGGGCATGTAGCAGCCGGCGAACTGCTCGCGCTTGAAGTGCCCGTAGAGGCCGGCCTCCTGGACCTCGGCGAGGGCGGCCATCAGCTGGCGAGCCATCGTGGCGTGGCAGCGGGTCGTGCCGAGTCCGGGGAGGTCGACCCGGACGATCCACTTCCGGACCCACGCCGGGTCGATCACGATCATGCCGTCACCGAGGTCGGTGTAGGAGAACGGCTCGAAGGTCGTGCGCGCCTGCTTGCCGACGATCCGTGCCTGCTGGGTGACCGGCGCGTCGCGGACCTCGATCTCGCCGCCACCGATCGCCTCGACGACGGCCTCGCCGGCGTCGGCAGCCGAGGTCCCGTCGTCCAGCGCGACGACGAGCGCGTTGACATCGCCGGCGCCCAGGCGGGAGCCGATGTCCCACGGGACGATCAGGTCCGCGAGGGGCGGCGCACCGTTGGACGCGAAGGCCCCGATGCGGACGGGGACCTGGTGCTCGCCGTGGAGCTCGATCGACCCGCCCAGTGTCAGACCGAGGTTGTAGGCCACGTCGTGGCGCACCACGACGTCGCCCTCGGAGAGCCGCTGCCAGACGCCGGGCTCCTGGGCGGTGACGTCGGGGGTCATCGGACGGAAGGTCGAGGGGTCGACGGCGAGCACGTGGACGGGGTGCCCCTCGCCGTCGTCGCCCACCAGCAGCGCGTCGAACTCGGCGACGCCGGCGAGGTGCGTGACGCCCGGGACCCCGAAGGCGGCGTAGAGGGCGGAGGAACCGGGCTCGGTCCCGCGCACGATCAGCGAGGGGCGGTGCAGCTCGACCGTGGCGGGCACCGTGACGGGTGCGACCGAGGGGAGCGCGTCGGGCTGGGCGACCGGCGGAGCATCGATGGACATCGCGGCCTCGACGTCCGCGCCGGGCGGGACGGTGCTGGGGACGCTGACCGGGGTGATCCCCACGGCCGCCTCGGCGCCGGCCTCGGTGACCGCGGCGCCCGGGTCGCCGTTGCCGCAGGCGGCCACGAGGACGGCGAGCGTCCCGGCGAGCACGGCGGCGCCGAGGCGGGCCGGGGACGTGCGGGGGCGGGGGGTGGGCACGGGATGGGGCTCCAGGCGGGGTGGCGTCGGGGCCTCGAGGGGGAGGGCGAGGCGCGGGCCGTCATCAGAGGTAACGGCCGGTGTGGCCGGAAGGTAACGCCGCGCGTGCGGCTTCCACCGCCCCCGTGGGGCCCCCTCCTGGCCGGATGGCCAGGGAAGGGTGGCCGTCCGGACGCTGTCCGCAGGGGGTCGGCGTCCGGGTCCGGGCCGCGTGGGCCGTCAGGCCGGGGGCGAGAACGCCACCCGGATCGCCTTCGTCGCGGGCCCACCGGCCGCGACGGCGAGCGCCTCGACCGGCTCCTCGAGCGGGAACACGTGCGTGACGAGGTGCCCCGGACGGACCTGCGCCAGCACGTCGAGCGCCACGTCGAACGCCCGCCGACGCCCGGCCGTGACGGTCGCGCGGTCGGGGACGTCCTCGTCCCCGTAGTAGGACACGCCGCGGACGGTGAGCTCGCGCTGCCACACGAGCGACCAGTCGACCTTCTGGCGGGTGGCGGTCCCGACCAGCACGGTCGTGCCCCCGGGTCGGGTGACGCGGAACGCGTCGTCGAGCGTCTGGGTGTACCCGACGCAGTCGTAGACCAGGTCGAAGCCGTGCTCGAGCACCGGGCCGGAGACGACGTTGCCCCGGACCTGGGTGCCGAGGACGCCGCCGATCTCCTCGACGAGCTCCTTCTTGGTGCCGTGCACGAGATCGTCGGCGCCGGCGCGGAGCGCGAGGTCGTCGGCGAAGGTGCTGACGCCGGCCACCGTGAGGTGGACGTCGGGGGTCAGCTGCCGCAGCGCGTGCACGACCGACAGCCCGATCGCGCCCGGCCCGATGACCAGCACGCGGTCGCCGGCGCGGGGCGTGGTGCGGAGCACGGCGTGGACCGCGATCGCGGTCGGCTCGGTGAGGACCGCGGACCGGTCGTCGAGCGCGTCCGGGACCGCGTGGACCCGGTCCGCCGGCGCGACGAGCTCCTCGCCCCAGCCACCGCCGAAGCGCGCGTTGAAGCCGAAGCCGGGACCGGCCGCCAGGGTGCCGCGGTCGGCGAAGTGGACGCAGCGGTGGTCGTCGCCGCCGGCGCAGCGGTCGCAGGTGGCGAACCCCTTGTGGTCGCAGCCCAGCGTGGGCGCGGCCGTGACCCGGTCGCCCTCGGAGAAGCCGCTGCCCGGGTCGGCGTCGAGCACCCTGCCCACGATCTCGTGGCCCAGCACCACCCCGCCCCGTGGGAACCCGTACAGCGCCGTGAGGGTGGTCCCGAGCCCGTCGACGCTCAGGTACTTGCGGTCGCTGGCGCAGATGCCGGCGAGCGTCGGCGCGATCCGGACCCAGCCCGCGGGCCGCTCGGGGCGGGGGATCTCGGTCAGCCGCAGCGGCGACCCGGTCCCGCCGTGGAGGACGTCGTCGCGGAAGCGCCCGGCGGTCAGCGCCAGGGCGACGCGGTGTGGGGCGAGCGAGAACTGCAGGGCACGGACCGTGGGGCGGCTCACGCGTGGTCACCGATCAGGACGGCGCCGCCGCGGATGGAGCCGTGCTCGATGGCGCCGTGGGTGTAGGTGGGCTTGCTGCCGGGGGAGAGGCGGTGGGCGGTCAGCTCGCTCGACGGGAAGCACTGGGGGAAGCGACCGTCGGGGGTGGGGTCGGCGACCATCGCCTCGACGACCATCGAGTCGTACTGCCAGGCGGCGAACTCGATCGTGTTGGCGTTCGAGGATCACCTCCTGGCCCCACTCGATCGAGAAGGTCCGGAGGCCCGAGATGCGCGACGCGCGGGGCGCCCAGCACTCCGCGGCGATGCCGTTCTCCGACGAGGTCCACAACCCCGCGTCGGTGTGGAGGACGAGGCTCATGTTGCCGGCGGTGTGCCCGGGGGTGGCGAGGAGCCCCACGCCGGGGCCGAGGAGGACGTCTCCGTGGACGGCCGCGAGGCGCTCCGGCGGGAGGTCGAGGTAGGTCTCGGGCTGGTACCAGGGCGCCTGGAGCGGGTGGAGATGCCGCAGCGCCTCCCACTCCTGGGCCTGGGTCAGGAGCGTCGCGTTCGGGAACCACGCCGGCACGGGCCGGTCGGTGTAGCCGAGGTCGGGGGCTGGTCGCGTCGTGCCGACGAGACGCCGGACGTCCTGGGTGTGGAGGTGGTCGAAGGCGAGGTAGTCGACGTCGCCCGGGTCGATCCCGAGCGCCTGGAGGTGGCCGACCACGGTCCCGTGGACGGTCGTCAGCAGCGTGTCCGGGATCGGTGTGCGGGCCTTGAGTCGGGCGAAGAAGGGCGTGTGCTCGCCGCGTTCGTGATCGGACGGCTCCCACAGGAGGGTCCGCGTGCGACCGTCCTCGTCCGGCCACTGCACGACGAGCATCCGGTTCGTGATCCACAGGAACGGGCTCTTGACGTTGCCCGCCCGCCACAGCCCGAAGCTCGTCGGGTAGGGCAGGGTGATGAGGTCGCAGGTCGCGACGCCGCTCGGGGTACCCGACGCGATGAGGGCGGCGCGCAGGTCGGGGACCGCCTCGCGCAGCGCCGCGAGCTCCGCACCGGGCGGCGTACGGCCGAGCGGACCGTCGGGCCGGACGTCGCGGGCCTCCATGAGCGGCGTGAGCGGCGTCGACCGCTCGAGCGGGGTGAGCGTGGGCAGGTCGTACACGGTGGTCCTCCGGGCCCGGACGCGCCCAGCCTAGGTGACGCACCCGCGCGGTCCGCCCGCCTGCCCGTCGGTACCCTCCCGGGCGTGGGACCTGCACCGACGACCGGGACTCCGGGTGTGAGGGGCCCGCGGGATCCACGGTTGCGTGGGTGGCCGCTGGGTCGGCTCTTCGGCGTCCACCTGACGGTCCGACCGTCCACGCTCGTGACCGCCGGCATCCTCTGGTTGGCGCTGTACGTCCAGCTGGCCCCGCCGGAGACCCGGCTGTCGGTCGTCGCCGCCGTCGCGCTGTCCTCGCTCACGACCGCCGGGTTCTTCGCCAGCATCGTGGCCCACGAGCTCTCGCACGCCGCCGTGGGGCGGGTGCTGGGCCTGCGGGTGGTCGGCGTGACGATCTTCTACCTCGGCGGCGTCACCCAGCTCGAGGACGAGCCGGACGAGCCGGCCGACGAGCTCGCCATCGCGGTCGCGGGTCCGCTCACCAACCTGACCCTGGGTGCGGTGATGCTGGCAGCCGCCAACGTCGTCGACGGCGTCGTGGGGGCGGTGACACTCGGGTTCCTGGGCGAGATCAACGTCGCCATCGGGGTCTTCAACCTGGTCCCGGGGCACCCGCTCGACGGCGGCGCCATCCTGCGGGCGGGGCTCTGGCAGCTGACGGGCGACCGTGTCCGCGCCGCGCGGACGACCGCCCGCGCCGGCCAGGCGCTGGCGTACATCCTGATCGGGGTCGGTCTCACCGGCCTCTTCCGCGAGGGCGGCCAGTCGAGCTCGACGCTGGTCTGGCTCGCGATCGTGGGCCTGTTCATCCTGACCGCGGCGCGGACGAGCCTGGTGCAGGCCGAGGTCCGCCAGCGCCTGGAGGGTCTCACCGTCGACGACGTGCTCCGGACGAGCCCGTGGTCGGGCGAGATCGGCTGGACCGTCGCGCGCGTGGTGGCCGACGTCGTCCGCAGCCAGGGACACGGCCTCGTGCTCGACACGGGGGGTCGAGCCGTCGGCACGTTCGGCCCCGACGAGCTCGCCGGTATCCCGTCGGCCTCCTGGGACCACCTCACGCTCGGCGAGACGATGCGGGACCTGCCCGGCTCGGTCGACCGGCTGCTGCCGCTCGTGGACGTGCTCCCGCGCTTCGAGGGCGACGCGGAGGCGATCCTCGCGGTCACCGACGCCGGACGTCCCGTCGGGGTGGTGCGGGCCCGCGACGTCATCGCCCGCGCCCGGCCCTGAGCCCCCCGGCGTGCGGGAGGGGCCCAGGGGAGCCGGGTCCGGTCAGGCAGCGCCCTCGCGCTGACGGATGAGGTTCAGCGCCGAGCCGGCGCGGAACCACTCGAGCTGCTCCTCCGACATCGTCTGCTTGGTCTCGACCTCGTCGGTGGAGCCGTCGGCGTGGGTCAACACGACCGTGAGGTTCCTCCCCGGGGCGAGCTCGGCGAGCCCGACGATCGACACCCGGTCGTCGACCTGCACCTTCTCGTAGTCGGCCGGGTCGACGAACGTGAGCGGCAGGACCCCCTGCTTCTTGAGGTTGGTCTCGTGGATGCGCGCGAACGAGCGGACGATCACCGCGCGGGCACCGCGGAAGCGCGGCTCCATGGCGGCGTGCTCGCGTGAGGAGCCCTCACCGAAGTTCTCGTCGCCGAAGACGACGAACTCCTGCCCCTGCTCGTGCCAGCGCTTGGCGAGCTCGGGGAGCTTGACCTCCTCGCCGTCCCCGACGACGTCGACGCCCATCCCGTTGTTGGGCGAGAAGGCGTTGTCGGCACCCATGTAGAGGTTCCCGGAGATGTTCTCGAGGTGGCCGCGGTAGCGCAGCCAGGGACCGGCCATCGAGATGTGGTCGGTGGTGCACTTGCCCTTGGCCTTGAGCAGGATGGGCAGCTCGGCGATGTCCTCGCCGTCCCAGGCGGCGAAGGGCGTCAGCTTCTGCAGCCGGTCCGAGCCCGGCTCGATGACGACGTCGACGTCTCCACCCGCCGGCGGGACGAACACCTCGCCGCCGCGGGAGTAGCCGGTGGACGGCAGCTCCTCGCCGACCGGCACGGACAGCGAGACGGGCTCGCCGTCGGGGCCCTCGATGGTGTCGCGGGTCGGGTCGAAGTCGAGCCGCCCCGCCAGCGCCATCGCGACGACGGTCTCGGGCGAGCCGATGAACGCGAGCGTCTCGGCGTTGCCGTCGTTGCGCTTGGGGAAGTTGCGGTTGAAGGAGGTGACGATCGAGTTCTTCTCGCCCGGCTGGATGTCGTCGCGCTTCCACTGGCCGATGCACGGCCCGCAGGCGTTGGCGAGGACGGTCGCCCCGATCGCCTCGAGGTCACCGAGGAGCCCGTCGCGCTCGATGGTGGCGCGGACCTGCTCGGAGCCGGGGGTGATCAGCAGCGGCGTCTTGACCTTGAGGCCCTTGTCCTTGGCCTCGCGGGCGATGGAGGCCGCGCGGGTGATGTCCTCGTAGGAGGAGTTGGTGCACGAGCCCACCAGCGCGGCGCTGATGTCCACCGGGTAGCCCTTGGCGGGGGCCTCCTCCTTGAGCGCGGACACCGGGCGGGCGAGGTCGGGGGTGTGCGGGCCGACGAGGTGCGGGGCGAGCTCGTCGAGGTCGATGCGGATGACCTGGTCGTAGTAGCGCTCGGGGTCGGCGAGGACCTCGTCGTCGGCGCGGAGGTGGTGGGCGTTGGCGTCGGCCAGCGCCGCGATCTCCTCGCGCTCGGTCGACTTGAGGTAGCGGGCCATCGACGGGTCGTAGGCGAACAGGGACGTGGTGGCGCCGATCTCGGCGCCCATGTTGCAGATCGTGCCCTTGCCGGTGGCGGAGATGGACTCCGCGCCGGGGCCGAAGTACTCGACGATGGCGCCGGTCCCGCCCTTCACGGTGAGGATCTCGGCGACCTTCAGGATGACGTCCTTGGAGGCGGTCCAGCCGTGCAGGGTGCCGGTGAGCTCGACGCCGATGAGCTTGGGGACCCGCAGGTTCCAGGGCATGCCGACCATCACGTCGACCGCGTCGGCGCCACCCACCCCGATCGCGACCATGCCGATGCCACCGGCGTTCGGGGTGTGGGAGTCGGTGCCGATCATCATCCCGCCCGGGAAGGCGTAGTTCTCGAGCACGACCTGGTGGATGATGCCGCTGCCGGGCTTCCAGAAGCCCATGCCGTAGCGCTGGCCGGCGCTACGGAGGAACTCGTAGACCTCGCGGTTCGCCTCGTTGGCGAGCTCCAGGTCGGCGTCAGCGCCGACGTGGGCCTGGATGAGGTGGTCGCAGTGGATGGTGGTGGGGACCGCCACCTCGTCCCTGCCGGCGTTCATGAACTGCAGCACCGCCATCTGCGCGGTGGCGTCCTGCATCGCCACCCGGTCGGGGCGGTAGTCGGTGTAGTCGACCCCGCGCTCGAGACCGCCGGTCGCGGGGTCGTCGAGGTGGGCGAAGAGCACCTTCTCGGCGAAGGTGAGGGGGCGTCCGTAGCGCTCGCGCGCGACGGGGATGCGCTCCTCGTACTTGGCGTAGGCGCTCTCGACCAGCGCGAGCGGGGTGGTGGCGGCGGGGTGCCTGTCGGCCATCGCAGGAGCTCCTCGGTCAGGTGGTCGCGGGGGGAGGCGCCGGGGCCGGCATCCTAGCCGTGGCCCTCCGGGTGCCTCCCTGGCCCGTCTCGGGTGACTGTCGTTGACGGTGTTGAGAGTAACACGCGCGAGTCGCTCCGGGTGACTGACTACCACTGCAACGGGAGGTACGGGCGTCATCCGCGCGCGCCGGCGAGCCCGACGACGGGTCCCCGGGGCGCGGTGGTGGCGTTGCTATCGTCGCCCGATGATCACACGCAGCGAGATCCGGGATGGCCTGACGACGCGGCCGGTACAGGTGGTGCTCGTCACCACCGCGGTCGTGGTGGGCGTGCAGTTCGTGCTCTTCTACGGCACCGGGCTCGAGGCCCGGACCCTCGTCACCGACCCCGCCGAGATCGTCCACTTCCCGAGCTGGTACGGGGCGCTCAGCCACCTCGGCGTCCTGTCCTGGTGGAGCGCGGGGACCGTCGCCGCGTTCGGTGCCGCCCTCGCGCCGGCCGGCCACCCGCTGCGTCGTCACCTCACCCGGCTGGCCATCGCGTCGGCGTTCCTGTCGCTCGACGACCTGTTCCGGTTCCACGAGACCTGGTCCGACTTCATCGGCGTCCCCGAGAGCATCCTCTACCTCGCCTACCTGCCGCTCATCATCTGGTGGCTCTACCGGGCGATGCCCGACATGGAGCCCGAGCGCTTCCTCCTGATCCTGACCGCGGTCGGGCTCGGTGGGTCGCTGTTCTCCGACGTCGTGTTCGAGGACATCTGGCCGCTCGTGATGCGTGGGGACGTCGTGATCGAAGAGGGGCTGAAGTTCCTGGGGATCTTCGCCTGGACGGCAGCGATGGTGGTCGCGTCGGCGCGGGTCGTGCGGCTGCGGGGCGGGGACGTGGGCGTCGAGGAGCCGTCGCTACCCTCCTGACGTCGCCGGTCGGCGACCCTTCCGCACCCTCAGGGCGCCCGAGCCCGTACCTCCGGCGCCCGCCCGCGAAGCAGGAGGACCCGCCATGCGCGTCAGGCTGCGCAACCCCGACCGTGTCGAGGAGCTCGACGGTCCGAGGACCGTCCAGGACGTCCTCGAGACCCTCGACATCAACCCCCACACGGTCCTCGTGATCCACGAGGGCGAGCTCGTGACGGCCGGCACCACGCTCGCCGCCGACGCCGAGGTCGAGGTCCGTCCGGTGATCTCCGGTGGCGCCGGCGGCCCCCGCTGCGTCGTGTGCCGGCTGCCTGCCGTCATCGAGGAGCCGCGGCACCGCTCGGCGTGGTGCGGGGACCACCTCGTCGACCACGTGCAGAACCAGATCCGCAAGGCCATCGACAAGCGCTTCGACGGCCAGCGGATGATGAGCTACGGCGACCGGATCCTGGTGGCGGTCTCGGGAGGCAAGGACTCGCTGGCCCTCTGGGACGCGCTGATCGACCTCGGCTACCGCGTCGACGGGCTCTACATCGGGCTCGGGATCGGCGGCTACTCGTCGCGCTCGCGCGAGCTGTGCGAGGCGTTCGCCGCGCGGCGGGCGGCCCCCCGCGGGCTCGAGCTCGTCACGGTCGACCTGGCCGACGAGTACGGCTACACGACCCCGTCCGGATCGCGGGCGACCGACCGCTCCGCCTGCGGCGTCTGTGGGCTCTCCAAGCGCTACGTGTTCAACCGGGTCGCCGTGGACCGCGGCTACGACGTGATGGCGACCGGCCACAACCTCGACGACGAGGCCGCCACGCTCCTCGGCAACGTCATCCACTGGCACGACGGCTTCCTCGCCCGCCAGTCGCCGGTGCTCCCGGCCACGGGCGCGAACCAGGTCCGCAAGGTGAAGCCGCTCTACCGGCTGTCCGAGCGGGAGATGGCCGCCTACTGCGTCATCCGCGGCATCGACTACGTCGTCGAGGAGTGTCCGCTCGTCGACGGCAACACCGGCCAGGAGCTGAAGGACGTCCTGAACGTCCTCGAGCGCCGCTCGCCCGGCGTGAAGGCGCAGTTCCTCTTCGGCTTCCTCGACAAGCACGCGCCCAAGTGGCAGGAGGGCGACGATGCCGAGGAGGTGGCCGACCTCCTGCGCGAGTGCGAGCGCTGCGGGATGCCGACGACCGCCGCCGTCTGCGCCTTCTGCCGGCAGCGCCAGCTGATCGCCGACGCCCTCGGGCGCGAGACGGTCGCCACCGACCTCCGCCTGCCGGTCCTGCCCTAGCCCCGCCCCCCACGACCGAAGAGCCGACCGTGCCCGTACCCCCCCGACCGTCCCTGCCCGTCGTCCTGGCCGGGACGGATGCACCGCTCGCGGACGGGGAGCTGGTCGTGCTCACCGACCGGAAGGGGCGGCGCTACCTGGTCACGCTGGAGGCCGGCGCCGAGTGGCACAGCCACGCCGGCATGGTCCCGCACGACGACATCATCGGCGGCACCGAGGGCATCGCCGTCCGGACCAACCGCAACATGGAGGTGACCGTCTTCCGGCCGACCCGTGAGGAGTTCGTCCTGAAGATGAAGCGGGGGGCCCAGGTGGTCTACACCAAGGACCAGGCGATGATCGTCGCCGCCGCCGACATCCAGCCCGGCTGCACGGTCATCGAGGCCGGTGCGGGGTCGGGGGCGCTGACGATGGCGCTGCTCGCGGCGGTTGGGCCCGAGGGTCGGGTCATCTCCTTCGAGCGACGCGAGGACCACCTCGCCCACGCCCGCACCAACGTGGCCCGCTGGCTCGGCGGCGAGCCGGACAACTGGGAGGTCCGTCACGGCGACCTCGCCGAGGCGCTCCCCGGGCTCCGGGCCCACCGGCTCGTGCTCGACATGCTCGAGCCGTGGACGATGGTCGCCGGCGCGGCCGAGGCGCTCGCGCCGGGCGGGATCGTCCTGGCCTACACGCCGACCGTGCCCCAGGTGATGCGGTTCACCGACACGCTCTGGGCCGACGGTCGCTTCGGGCTGGTCCAGACGACCGAGACGCTCGTCCGCGGGTGGGACGTGAACGGGCTCGCGGTCCGTCCCGCCCACCGGATGGTCGCGCACACCGCGTTCCTCACCACGGCGCGCCGTGTGGTGCGCCGGGAGGAGGGTGGCCCGCCGTTGCCGCGCCGGAAGCAGAACGTCGGCGCGGCCATCGACTGGGACGCCCTCGACGCCCAGGAAGCGGCGGGGAGCGACGAGGACGTCTGAGCCGGGCGGAGCGGGTCCGAGCCACTCCAGGGCCTGCTCCGTATACTCGGCGAACGGGACGGGGGAGCGGTGCAGGACGTGGTCCCGGCCACCCGTCCCGACGGTCGTCAACACGGCCGTCGACGGCGTCAGGAGGTCTTCGTGTCCACCGACAACGCCGACCAGCGCGAGCCCCGTGGCCGCGCCGAGGACGCCTCGCCCGACCTCGACGAGCACTCCTCGTCGTTCGTGCGTCGCGTCGACCCTCCGCGGCGTCCGAGCTCCGAGCTCGAGGACCCCGACGCGATGGCGGCCGAGCTCAAGTACCTGCGCGACGAGATCGAGCTCCTCCGCCGGCGCGAGGAGACCGCGCCCGCGCGCATCCGGGTGCTCGAGGAGCGGCTGCTCGAGACCAAGGGGCAGCTGCAGTCGGCGCTCTCGCAGAACACCAAGCTGACCGAGACGCTGCGCGCCGCCCGCGAGCAGCTCGCGTCCCTGCGCGACGAGGTCGAGAAGCTCGCCACGCCGCCGCAGACCTACGCCTCCTACCTCGCCACCGACGAGGAGGACGGCACGGTCACGATCATGTCCTCCGGGCGCAAGCTCAAGGTCAACGTGGGCCCCGACGTCGACGTGTCGACGCTCGAGGCGGGCCAGGAGGTGCTGATCAACGAGGCGATGAACGTCGTCGCGATCGGCGCCTACGAGGACCGCGGCGAGATCATGCAGATCTCCGAGCTCCTGGACGACGGGCGCGCGATCGTGATCGGGCACACCGATGACGAGCGCATCGTCAAGCTCGCCGACCCGCTCCTCGAGGGACCGCTCAAGGCGGGCGACTCGGTGCTGGTCGACGCGCGGGCCAACTACGCCATCGAGCGCATCCCGAAGGCCGAGGTCGAGCAGCTCGTGCTCGAGCAGGTCCCCGACATCACCTACGAGCAGATCGGTGGCCTGCGCGACCAGGTCGAGGCCATCCGCGACGCCGTCGAGCTGCCGTACCTCCACGCCGACCTCTTCGTCGAGCACGAGCTGCGCGCCCCGAAGGGGATCCTCCTGTACGGCCCGCCCGGGTGCGGCAAGACCATGATCGCCAAGGCGGTCGCGAACTCGCTGGCGCAGCGGGTCCGGGACAAGACCGGGCGCGAGGACGTGAAGTCCTACTTCCTGAACGTGAAGGGCCCCGAGCTCCTCAACAAGTACGTCGGCGAGACCGAGCGCCAGATCCGGCTGATCTTCCAGCGTGCCCGGGAGAAGTCGGCCGAGGGCTTCCCCGTCATCGTGTTCTTCGACGAGATGGAGTCGCTGTTCCGCACACGCGGCTCGGGCGTGTCCTCCGACGTCGAGACCACGATCGTCCCGCAGCTCCTGGCCGAGATCGACGGCGTGGAGTCCCTGAAGGACGTCGTCGTGATCGGCGCGTCCAACCGCGAGGACATGATCGACCCGGCCATCCTGCGGCCCGGACGCCTCGACGTGAAGATCAAGGTCGACCGGCCCGACCAGCAGGCGGCGGGGGAGATCTTCTCGATCTACCTCCACGACCGGCTGCCGCTACACCCGGCCGAGTTGTCGGCCCACGGTGACGCAGCGACCGTCATCGAGCGCATGATCGCGGCGACGGTCGAGAAGATGTACTCCGACGACGAGGACAACCGCTTCCTCGAGGTCACCTACGCCAACGGCGAGAAGGAGATCCTCTACTTCAAGGACTTCAACTCCGGGGCGATGATCGAGAACGTGGTCGCCCGGGCGAAGAAGTACGCCATCAAGCGCTTCCTCGACGAGGGCGAGAAGGGCCTGAAGACCCGGGACCTCATCTCCGCCATCCGTGACGAGTTCCGCGAGAACGAGGACCTGCCCAACACGACCAACCCCGACGACTGGGCCCGCATCAGCGGCAAGAAGGGCGAGCGGATCGTCTACGTGCGCACGCTCATCAGCGAGGGGCAGACCCCCGGCCGGTCGATCGAGAACGTGAGCGCGGGGCAGTACCTCTAGGGAGCAGCGCGTGGCGATCCAGAAGTACGTCGGGGTCGAGACCGAGTTCGGGATCCAGGTCGTGGGTCCGGCCGAGGTCAACCCCGTGCTGGCCTCGTCGATGGTGGTCGGTGCCTACCGCGCCTCCACCGACGAGGTCCGGTGGGACCACACCGACGAGCACCCCATGCGGGACGCCCGCGGCTACGACGAGCCCGACGCCCACGAGCCGCCCACCGACGATGAGCTCGGGCTCGCCAACATGGTCCTCACCAACGGGGCGCGCTTCTACGTCGATCACGCCCACCCCGAGTACTCCTCGCCCGAGTGCTCCAACGCGCGTGACCTCGTCATCTGGGACAAGGCGGGGGAGCGGATCCTCGAGGACGCCGCTGCCCGGGCCGCCGTGACGCTGCCGGCCGGCTCGCGGGTCCTGATCCACAAGAACAACACCGACGGCAAGGGTGCCGCCTACGGGACCCATGAGAACTACCTGGTCCCGCGCAGCGTCCCGTTCCCGCGACTGGTGAAGGACCTCACGCCGTTCTTCGTGTCGCGGCTGGTGTACGTGGGTGCCGGCCGGCTGGGCAACGAGTTCGGAGATCGCGAGGTCGCGTTCCAGATGTCGCAGCGGGCGGACTTCTTCGAGGTGGAGGTCGGCCTCGAGACCACGCTCAAGCGTCCCATCATCAACACCCGCGACGAGCCGCACGCCGACCCGGAGCGCTACCGGCGCCTCCACGTCATCAACGGCGATGCGAACCTGTGCGAGGTCGCCACCTTCCTCAAGGTCGGCACCGTGCTGCTCGTGCTCGACATGATCGAGGACGACGCCCTCCCGCCGCCACCGCGCCTGCAGGACCCCGTGCGGGCGTTCCACCGCACCAGTCACGACCTCACCGGCAGGGTCGCGCTCCCCCTCGACGGCGGCGGGACGGTCACGCCGTTGGAGCTGCAGTGGCACTACCTCGAGGCCGCCAAGCGCTACTGCAAGGACCGCGACCTCGACCCGGTCACCGCCGACGTCCTGGCACGGTGGGAGGCGGTCCTGACCACGGCCGAGGAGGACCCGCGGCGGCTCGCCGGTCAGGTCGACTGGGCCACCAAGCTCGAGCTCCTCGAGAGCTACCGCGAGCGCCACGGGCTCGACTGGGACGACGCCAAGCTGAAGATGGTCGACCTGCAGTACCACGATGTCCGCCAGGACAAGGGGCTCTACAACCGCCTCGCCGCCCGCGGCAAGGTCGAACGCCTGGTCGCCGAGTCCGAGATCCAGGCCGCGATCACCAACCCGCCGGCGGACACCCGCGCCTACTTCCGTGGGACCTGCCTGGCGCGGTTCCGGTCGCAGATCGTCGCCGCCGGGTGGGACTCGCTCATCTTCGACACCGGCCGGGACGCGCTCCAGCGGGTCCCGATGCTCGACCCCGGCAAGGGGACCAAGGCGCACGTCGGGGACCTGCTCGAGCGGGTCGGCTCCGCCGCCGAGCTCCTCGACGCGATCACCGGGTGACCGACCTCGCAGCGCAGGTCGAGGCGGAGCAGGCCCGGCCGCTCCCGGCCGACGGGCTCCGCGTCCTCGGAGAGGCGCTGTGGCCCGGAGGGGCGGTGACGTCGGTCGAGCGGATCCGTGGCGGGCTGGGGGCCGCCATGCACCGCGTCGAGGGGAGAACGGGGGACGGGCGCATCGACGTGGTGGCCGTCCGGCTGTGCCTCGCCGCCTACGGCGATGGCGCCGACGTGGCGCTGCGCGAGCACACGACGCTCACGCGCCTCACGGCGCTGGGCGCCCCGGTCCCGGCGCCGCGGTGGCTCGACGACACCGGCGCGGTCCTCGGCCGGCCGGCGCTCGCGATGGACGTCGTCCCCGGACACGCGTTGGTGGCGGATCGGGAGCCGGACCTCGTCGCGTTGGCCCGCGCCCTCGCGGCCCTGCACACCCTCCCCGTCGACACGCTCGACCACCTACCGGCGCCGCCCGGCCTGGGGGAGCAGGTGGCCGAGGCGCTCCCGATGGGCGAGCGGGTGCACGAGGGCCACGTCGACACCGGACGGCTGTGGACGGCGATCGACCGGTGGATCGCGACGACGTCGCCTGCCATGCCCACCCTCGTCCACGGGGACTTCCACCCGGGGAACGTGCTGGCGGATGATCGCCGCCTGACCGTCGTCGACTGGACGTGGGCCAGCGTCGGCGACCCCGGACGGGACCTCGGCTACTGCCGTCACGACCTCACGCTGGCCTACGGTCCGGAGGCTGCGGCCGCCTTCACCGTCGCCTACGTCGATGCGGGCGGACCGGCGGCGCCCTCCGCCGGTTGGGACCTGGCCGCAGTGGCCTCGTCGCTGCCGACGCCGGCGGACTGGCTGCGGGGGTTCACCGAGCACGGCCGCACCGACTGCACCGCCGCGAGCTTCGAGGCGGCGGGGCGGGCGTTCCTCGCCGACGCCCTCGCACGCTCGGCCTGATCCGCGTTCGCGTGGTCGCAGCGCTCGTCCGTCGTCCGCTTCGCCGCGACACCTCGCCGGTACGCTCGCTCCTCGGGACCCGATGGGTGGAGGACGACGATGAGCGACGGCGGACAGGTCCAGAAGGGCGGCGCGTCGAAGGACACCGCCGACGAGCAGGTCGAGGCGTCGAGCGAGGCCGTCGACGAGGCCAAGGACATGCTCGAGGACGTCGACGAGCTCCTCGACGAGATCGACGACGTGCTCGAGGAGAACGCCGAGGAGTTCGTCAAGAACTACGTCCAGAAGGGCGGCCAGTAGGCCGCACCGGACGCCGCACCAGCCAGCCGCTCCACACGGGGGTCACATGAGGTCGCGCACGCTGTCACTCGCCATCGCCGTCAGCGTCGGGGCCGCGGTCCTGACGGCCGCGGGGGCATCCGCCCAGGGCCTGCCGGTCTGCAGGCCGGGGGGTGACCAGCTGATGATGAGCGACAACGTCACCCACGTCTGCAACATCCCGGACACGGCGATGATCTCCGCCGAGTTCGCCGAGACCGGCAACTTCCTCTACGCCTCCAGCACCGACACCCTCTCGGTCTACAGCTACGAGCTCGACGCCGACGGCGCGCCCACGGCTTGGACGCTCGAGTCGGTCGTCCCGATCCTCAACTTCGAGAACGAGTCGATGACCTACGGCGAGCGCCGCGACGCCGCCGGCGCCATCACGGCGCGGTTCGTGATCATGGCCGAGGACCTGGTCTCGCTGCACCCCGAGGGCGCCCACGTCGGGGGCGACAACGTCGTCATCATCGACGTCACCGACCCGACCAACGCGTTCGTGCGCTCGACCGGCGAGATCCCGACCTCCACCCACACCGTCCAGTGCGTCGATCGCCGCGCGTGTGACTACGCCTACTCGGTCGGCGGGGACGGGGTGTTCACCATCATCGACCTGCGTGACCTCGACGCGCCGAAGCCCGCCGAGGGCAGGGAAGAGGTCCCGTCGCCGGCCGCCGGTCCCAACGCGGTCTTCACGTCGGGTGCCGGCCACGACTGGTGGTTCGACGACGCCGGCATCGGCTGGATGACGGGCTCCGGTGGCATCGCGGCCTTCGACGCGAGCGACCCGCTGAACCCGGTCCTGTTGAACCAGGGCGACGAGGGCGCGATCACGAGCCCGCTCAACGACTTCATCCTCCACAACGCCAAGCGCCCCAACGCCGACGCGTTCGTCGCCGGCGCGCCGCCGGCCCTCGCGAACGGCAACGTCGCGCTCGTCACCGAGGAGGACTACTTCAACGAGGGCGACGAGGTCGACTGCAGCGTCGCCGGGACGTTCCAGACCTGGTACGTGCCGACCCTCGACGGCTCCGACGTGGAGCCCGCGGCCGAGGCGGTCCCCGGCGAGGGGACGATCACCAACCTCGACGCCATCAACGCCCCGCTCGAGCAGGGCATCCCCGGCGGCGCGTTCTGCTCGGCCCACTGGTTCGACTACCACGAGGCCGGCATCGTCGCCGAGGGCTTCTACCAGGGTGGCTTCCACCTCATCGACGTCCGGGACCCGGCGGACCTCAAGGCCTACGGGTTCTCCTACGGGGGCGCCTCGGAGGTGTGGGACGCCTACTGGATCCCCGTACGGGACGCCGACGGGGTACGGACGGGCCAGCACACGAACTACGTCGTGACCGCCGACCTCGTCCGCGGCCTCGACGTGTTCGCGGTGGAGCTCCCCGCAGCGCCCGACGGTGGGGGCGCGGGCCCGGTCACCGAGCCGGCGCCCGAGCCCACGCCGGACGCCGGCGACGGCGGAACCCCGCTGCCCGCCACGGGTGCGGGGCTCGCGGGCCTCGGCATCGCCGCCCTGGGCGCGGCCGGATCGCTGCGGCGCCGCCGGCGCGCTCGCTGACCGAGCGTCGCCGTGCGGCCCTCGCCGACGGGGGACCGCGTGGCGGCCCCGGGCTGGACGTGGGTGACGAACAGGTGTTCGATGCCTCCTCCGGCCACGGAGGATGCGGGTGCTGCGGACGAGGATCGAACGGACGGCCGACGGCGTCACCTGCACCGGGCACCGCGTCTGGCTCCGCGTCCAGCGTCCGGGTGAGGGGCAGGACGGCGGCCTCGAGGTCGAGACCGCCTCGCTCGCCGACCCACGGTGGCGGGGTGTCGACCACGACCTCGTCGCCCTGACCCGCGCTGCCACGCGACTGGTCACGGTCGACGCCCACGCTGCCCGATCCTTCGTGGCGGCCGCCGTGGACGTCGCTGGGCTGCCGCCCCGCGACCTCCACCCGGTGACGGGCCTCGTGCGGGTCGCCTACCCGCTCCTCGCGAGCCCACCGCCCTGGCCGCTGGCCGCGCTCCCCGAGACGCTGCCCGCGGACCTCCAGCGGGTCTTCCGCTCCCGGACGGCGCGCGCGGCGGCGGCTGCGCTCTTCCCCGGACGCGTGACCCGGCCGGTCGTGCGCGCGCTGGCGGGGGCGCTCGCCGGGCCCGGACCGCTCGACCTGTTCGTCCTCACCCTGTCCGTCGCGACCGCGCCGCTCCTCGAACCGGACGTGCTGGCGCGGACGCTGGCGTGGCGACCGGCAGCTGGCGCGCGTCGCGCCGCGCTCAGCGGTGAGGAGCGCCGTCGGGTCACCGCGCTGCTCACCGACCTGTCGGACCGGCGACGGCTCCGGCTCCTCGAGGCCGCGGCCACAGACGCCGACGAGCGCGAGCGCCTCCGCTTCGTGGTGGCCCGCCCGGGCCCGCTGCCTGACGCCTCGGTCGCCGACGACTGGCGCTCCGTCGCCCGCCGGGCCCTCGCGGCGCCGGCGCCGGCGTGACCCGGCCCACGCGGCGCCCCGACGAACGGTTCACCCTGCACGTCGTCAGCAGCGCCGGGGCCTTGACCCGCATCGCCCAGACGATGGGGAACTGCCTGGCGACCTACGGCCGGGGACGGCTCACCGGTCGTGACCGCATCGTGGAGGTCCGCGAGGGCGGGGCCACGCGGTACGCGGTCCACGTCCGCGACGGCCGCATCGTCATGTTCGAGGCGGCGGGTAACCGCCCTCCCGCGCGTGAGGACGTCCCGATCGTCCGCGACCTGCTGGAGCGCGCCGGGCACCTGGCGGCGACGCGCTCGGCAGCGCCGGCACGCCGAGCGAGGACGACCGCCCCGCGTGGCGGGACCCCGCGGCGGGTGGGTGCGCCCGGGCGGGCGACGCCGCAGCCGCGACCCGCGCGCCCCACGGAACCGGCCGGGGTCAGCGTCCAACGACTCGCCGCCGAGCTCCTGCGACCGTCCCGCCCGGGCGGGCCCGAGTGGCCGGAACTGGCCGCGGCCCTGTGGGCCACCGGGTGGCTCCGGGAGCTCCCCGATCCGACGCAGGCGGTGTGGGAGCGGATCGTGCTGGACCTGGCGGAGGCGTTCGCGACGGGCGAGGTCACCGACCTCAGCCGGGTCGATCCGCCCACGCCGGCGGAGCGCTCGGCCGCCAGGGCACGGCTCACCGCGGGCCCACGACCGGATAGCCGCGAAGCGTGGCAGCGACACCGGATGGCCGGCGTCCTCGCGGTCGGGGTCCGCCCGTGACCTGAGCCGTTGCCGACGCCGCGCGTGCCGTACGGTCGTGACCGGGACGGGCGGCTCGCCGGCCATCCGCCTGTGCCGTGGGAACCGAACCGGCCGGACACGAGCGGAGGTCGATCGGTGGCAGAGGACGTGCACGGCCGTCTCGAACGGCTGAACCTCGGCGTGGGGCTGGCGCACCTGGCTCAGGCCGCGGTGATGGTGGTCCTGTCCAACGACCTGGCGTTCGCGGTCACCGGCTCGTTCCTGAGCGGGGACCCGGTGGCGGCGTCGGGGCCGGCTCCGGCGGAGGCGCTCTTCGACCTCCCCATCGGCTACACGGTCGCGTTCTTCCTGCTGCTGGCGGCGGTCGACCACCTGCTGATGGGTGGGCCGCTTCGGAGCTGGTACCGCCGGCAGATCGCGGCGGGACGCAACGAGGCCCGGTGGCTCGAGTACGCGCTCAGCGCCTCGATCATGCTGATCCTGATCGCCGCGCTCGCCGGGGTCCGTGACATCGCGGCGCTGCTGGGGCTCTTCGCCGCCAACTCGGCCATGATCCTGTTCGGCTGGCTGCAGGAGCGCGACCACGAGCCGGGTGGGTCGATGCTGCCGTTCTGGTTCGGGACCGTCGTCGGGCTGGTCCCGTGGGTGGCGGTCGGGGTGTACCTCCTCGCCGGCGACGATCCGCCCGGCTTCGTCTACGCCATCTTCGTGTCGCTGTTCGTGTTCTTCATGAGCTTCGGGCTGAACCAGTGGCTGCAGTACCGCCAGGTGGGCCGGTGGCGGGAGTACGCGTTCGGCGAGCGGGCCTACCTGTGGCTGAGCCTCGGCGCGAAGTCCCTGCTGGCCTGGCAGATCTTCGCGAACGTCCTGCGCGCCTGAGCCGGGTCATCGTGCCCCTCTGGCGGCCGACCCCGTCCCGTGCCACAGTGGGCGGACGGGGGAGAGAGGGAGGGCACATGCCGCTCTTCATGGACGTCCACTCGATGGACGGAGGGGTCTCGGTCGACGACGTCGCCGAGGCCCACAAGAAGGACCTGGCCACCCAGGGGGACTACGGCGTCGACTACAAGCGCTACTGGGTCGACGAGAAGGCCGGGAAGATCTTCTGCCTGGCGGAAGGCCCCGATGCCGAATCCGTCGATCGGGTCCACCGTGAGGCCCACGGCCTCGCAGCGGACGCCGTCTTCGAGGTGACCGAGCACTCCTGATCGGCCGCGGCGCGGCGGGCGGCACGACGCTGCCCGCCGCGCCGTTGCGTCAGCGGCAGTCGAACGCTCCGAGGTCGGTGACGGTCGACAGCGAGGGCGGCGCGAGCGCGGGGTCGGTGCCCCACTCCGTGTCCGGCAGCGGCCCCATCGGCAGCGTCAGGGTGCCGGCGTCGAGGAGCTGGGACTCGGTGACCCACGCCCGGTCGAGTGACGCGTCCCCCAGGGCGGCGTCCTGGACGTACCGGGCTGCCGGCGAGGCGCCGGGTGCCGCGATGCGCACGTCACCGCGACCCGTGTGGATCGTCGCGTCGCTGAACACGGGGCTCGCCACCACGAACACCGGGGCGCCGGGCGTCATCGGGTACAGGCCGAGCATCGTCCAGACCAGCCACCCCGACATGCCACCGAGGTCGTCGTTGCCCGGCAGTCCGTCGGGGGTCGCGGTGAACACGCTCGCGGCCCCGCGCGCGACCGCCTGGGTCTTCCACGGCGCGCCGGCGTAGGCGTAGACGAACGGCGCTTCGAGGTCGTGCTCGTTGCCGGGTGCGTACTGGTTGCCGTAGTAGGCGACCCCGAAGGCGGTCGCCTGGTTCTGCACCTTGGCCGGGACGACCGGGAGGGTCGCGGTGGCCGGGAACGAGAAGAACGTGTCCAGCCGGTCGACCACCACGTCGCGGCCGCCCATGGCGTCGATGAGCCCAGCCACGTCCTGCATCGCGAGCCACGAGTACTGCCAGGAGGTGCCCTCCTGGAAGCCGTAGCCGAGCTCCGGGTGGAAGAACTCCAGCCAGCTGCCGTCGTCGTGGCGCGGCCGCACGAACCCGGTCTCGGGGTCGACGAGGTTGCGGTAGTAGCTCGCCCGTTCGAGCATCGGGGCGCGCACGTCGGCGCGGTGCTCCCGGTCGGCCACGAGCGCCAGCGCGAACTCGGCGAGCCCGTTCTCCAGCGACGTCCCGGTCGTGCCGGGGCCGCCTTCCACGACCTCGAGCTCCGACTCGGGCCGTCGGACGGGGAGGTAGCCGAGCGCGTCGTAGCTGGCGGGGCGGTCCTCGGTGAGCTCGACCATCTCGCGCAACAGGCGCTGCTGGTCCTCCGCCGGCAGGTCGTCGACGAGCCCGCGGCACCAGCCCTCGGCGATGAACGGGATGGCCGGGTCGCCGGACATGTAGCTGGCGTCGTGTCCGGCCAGCTGCCAGCGGGGCAGGCGTCCCATCACGTCGGCGAGGTCGAGGAGCGAGGCGATCATGTCCCGGTAGCGCTCGGGATCGATCACGGCCAGGAGTTGGTTCTGCCCCGGGTAGCTGTCCCACAGCGAGAACTGCGAGTAGCGCGGCCGGTGGGCGTGGCGCTCGACACCGTCGTCCCAGCGGTAGCGCCCGTCGACGTCGCTGTGGAGGTTGGGGAACAGCTGTGCGTGGTAGAGCGCCGTGTAGAACGACGTCAGGTCGGCAGGGGTCCCGCCGCTGACCTCGATGGGCGCCAGCGCGTCGGCCCAGGCCGCGCGGGCGCGGTCGCGGACCTCGTCGAGGTCCCAGCCGGGGAGCTCCGCGTCGAGGTTGGTGACCGCCCCACGCTGGTCGGTGTAGGACAGGCCGGCCTTCACGTTCACCACCCCGCCGGTGTCGCCGAGGTCGAGCACCAGCGCGAGGTGGTCGCCGCTCACCGGCACCCCGACCTCGAGCGGGGTGCCATCGAGCAGGCGGACCTGGGCGTCACGGTCGACCCGGATGGCGGTGTTCACGGTGTAGGCGCCGCGCACGTCGGTCGTGACCGAGCCCGTCAGCGTGCCGTCCTCGTGCAGGGTCGCGGTCGCCTGGTCGTAGCCGCGCAGGCTCCGCGACAGGTCGACGACCACGTGTGCCGGCTGACCCGCCGGCAGCGTGTAGCGCTGGATGCCGGTCCGCTCGGTGGCCGACAGCTCGACCCGGGTCGCGTAGCGGGTGAGGGTCACGGCGTAGTAGCCGGCCTCGGCGACCTCGGTCGCGTGGTCGAAGGGCGAGGCGTAGGCCGGGACCGGATGGGTCCAGGCCAGCTCCTCGGAGAGGTCGCCGGTCGCGACGTCGCCGACCACCGGCATGATCGGGACGTGGCCGGCGTGGAACACCCCGGCGGACATGTGGGTCTGGCTGAAGCCGGTGATGACGGTGTTGTTGACGAAGTAGCCGCCGTAGTTGAGCGGGCCCTCGGTGTCGGGGCCGAGCCCGACCATGCCGTGGGGGAGCGCGGGCCCCGGGTTGGTGAACCCGGGGGCGACGCTGCCGATCATCGGGTCGACGTGGGAGACCGCATCAGCCGGCGCGGTGCGAGCCGGCGCCCGGTCGACCGGGACGGCCGCGACCGTCCCGAGCCCCAGCGCCGCCGCGACGAGGGTCGCGGCGGCCCGGCGCAGGCGGGCGGGGCGTGAGGTGCGTCGGACCCGCACGTCAGGACGCGCGGAGCTCGTCGAGGAGCCGGATCGAGGTCTCGAGCGCCATGTCCCCGAAGCAGTGGTCGATGGCGTAGGAGTCCTCGTAGTTCACGATCAGGTACCCACCGGCGACGAAGCCGAGGCCCTGCTGCCCGATCGGGCTCATCTCGAAGTCCTGCGGCATGTAGCCGAGGGCGTCGTTGGCCTGACCGAGGGGCATGGTGACGAGCGAGCCCGACTTCTCCTTCACGGTGTTGGAGAAGTTGGAGAAGATCTCGCCGGGGGCCGTGGTGAGCGCGAACCGGTCACCGATGCGGGCCGCCCCGGCGGCCACCTCCACCGAGTAGGGCGACGCCGAGACGCACGGGGCGGTCTCGGGCTGCTCACCGGTGCGGATGGTCGAGGGCTGGGGGAGGAAGGTGTGGTCGAAGAACCCGGCCGCGCCCAGCGAGGTCAGCGGCACGTTGGTCGCCGGCTGGATCCAGGACTAGCGGCTGGTGCGGACGTCGGTGTCGTCGAGGGGGGTGCCCGCCCGACCTCGGGGATGAGCGGGGCGAGCTGCTCGCCGATCATGCGTGCCGCCGGAGGAGGACATGTTGCCGAGGCCGGTCATGAAGTGGAGGCCGATGCCACCGAAGCGGTCCTCGAGCGCCTTCTCGAACACGCCGGGCCAGTCGGGGTGGGCGACGCCGTCGTTGGTGCCCTTCGTCGTGGGGTGGGCGGCGTAGGCACCGATGGTCGCGATGGTGTGGTCGGAGCCCTGGCCCTGGCCGCCCGGCTGGTAGGCGCGCAGCCAGGTCAGCTGCTGCTCCTCGGCGGCGCGGTAGGTGTCGCGGCGCTCGTGGTTCTGACCACGCGCGAGGACCTCACCGACCTCGAGGCGTGCCGGCTCCATCCCGTCGACGGCCTCGGTGATGCTCTGGCGGATGGTCTCGGTCACCTGGGTCATGTACCAGTCGGGGACGAAGCCCCAGCCCCCGATGAAGTCGGGCGAGGAGTGGGCGTGCGTGGCGGCGATGATGATCCCGGAGGGGTCGATGCCGAGGTCGGCGCCGAGGTCGGCCGACAGCTGCTTCACGCCACAGTCGTCGCACTTGCTGGCGTAGTCCCAGAAGTAGCCCTCACCGTCGATGATGGTGAGGACGAGCTCGTCGGCCCCGTCACTGATGGCGACCGAGCGGACCCAGAGGCCGTACTCCTCGTCGAAGGACGAGACGGGGTTGGCGGGGCCGATGCCGAAGCCGCCCATGTAGATGCAGTCGGGGTTCTCGTGCCACGGGCTGCCGGTGCTCGCGAGGTGGTCGAGCTCGGCCTGCGGGGTCGCTCGGAGAGCGAGGTGAAGAGGCGCTCGTCCATCCGGGCGCAGGCGTCCGGGTCGGTCTCCCAGGTGCCGTCGTAGTCGTCGGGCCGCGGGGTGATCGAGGTGCTTCGACGCCCCGACGAGCGCCCAGCCGGGGGCCAGCTCGCCGCCGGCGGTGACCGCCGAGGGGGCGTCGACCTGCTCGACGACCGCATCGGGGACCGCCCTGGCGGGGGCGGCCGCGGCAGCGTCGGCGCCGGCGACGAGCTCGGCGCCGGCCTCGCGCGGTCGGGATCGGCGCGAGGCCGGTGCCGGCCCAGGCGGTCGAGACGACGAGGGCGCCGGTGGTGGCGGCGAGGAGAGCACGACGGAGGAGACGTGGTGACGACATGGGTGGCTCCATGGAGGGTGTCGGTCGCGAGCGGCCGGTGACAGCCGCGCCACGCAGGGGCTTCGACGACGGGACACCCGACTCCTGCTGTCCCTCCGGGTCAGCCCGCCGACGCCCCGCCGGCCGTGCGGCCCAGCCAGGCCCAGAAGGCGTCCTTGGCCCGCCAGTAGGCCTCCGGGCCCTCGGGGGCGGACTCGCGCTTCACGCGGTCGTAGGCCGCACGGACCTCGGGCCGTCCCAGGAGGGCGTGCTGCCGGCGCATCCGGACGTCGACCGCCGAGCCGGCGCGCACGACCTGGACCCCGATCGGGACCTCGCCGCCCGGGTCGGTGAAGCTCGCGAACTCGGCCGTCCAGTTGTCGGGCTGGGCCCGGTCCAGGTGGTCGGCCAGGAGCGCGTGACCGCGCCGTCGAACAGCTCCGCGTCGACGCGTACGAGCGCGTCGACGTCGCCCTTCGTGAGCCCCGCGCCGTGGGCGGTGGAGCCGACGTGGATCACCTCGGCGGGGATGCCCAGGCTCGTGATGAACCCGCGGAGCTCCGCGACCCGCTGCTCGGCGGTGTCGTGGAGGGGGGCGGCCTCCACCAGGGACACGGCGGAGACGGTCGGGTCCGGGGTGGGGTCGCTCACTCCTCGAGCTGGTCCTGGAGCTGGTCCTGGAGCTGGTACTCGTCGGCGTAGTACTCGACGCCGAGGTGGGTGATCTGCTCCTCGCCCATGAGGAAGCGCAGCGTGTTCTTGAGCTTCGTGAGCTGGATGAACAGGTCGTGCTCCGGGTACAGGCCCGGGCTTCACCTGCGGGCTCTTGAAGTAGAACGACAGCCACTCCTGGATGCCGCTCATGCCGGCGCGTTGTGCGAGGTCGAGGAACAGCGCGAGGTCGAGCACGAGAGGCGCGGCGAGGATGGAGTCGCGGCAGAGGAAGTCGACCTTGATCTGCATCGGGTAGCCGAGCCAACCGAACAGGTCGATGTTGTCCCAGCCCTCCTTGTTGTCCCCTCGGGGCGGGTAGTAGTTGATCCGGACCTTGTGGTAGAGGTCCTTGTAGAGGCTGGGGTAGAGGTCCGGCTGCAGGATGTAGTCGAGCACGCCGAGCTTCGACTCCTCCTTGGTCTTGAACGACCCCGGGTCGTCGAGGACCTCGCCGTCGCGGTTGCCGAGGATGTTGGTGGAGAACCAGCCCTCGACCCCGAGCATCCGCGCCTTCATCATCGGGGCGAGCACGGTCTTGATGAGCGTCTGTCCGGTCTTGAAGTCCTTGCCGCAGATCGGCACGCCGTGCTGCTCGGCGTACTGGCGCAGCGCAGGGATGTCGACGGTCAGGTTCGGGCGCGCCGTTCGCGAACGGGACGCCCTCGAGGAGCGCCGCGTACGCGTAGAGCATCGACGGCGCGATCTGGTCGTCGTCGGCGTCGATCGCCGCGTCGAAGGACGCGAGGTCCTGGTGGGCGGCGCCGGGTTCGATGAAGATCTCGGTGGAGCCACACCAGACCATCACCAGACGGTCGCAGCCGTGCTCCTCGCGGAACTGCCGGATGTCGGCCCGCATGACCCTCGAGCAGCGCGCGCTTGCTCGTGTCCGACTTCACGTTGGGGCCGTCGAGGCGCTTCACGTAGGCCGGGTCGAAGGCGGCCGGCATCGGCTCGATGGCGCGGAGCCGGTCGGCGATCGGCTCGAGGTGGCGGGCGGTGTCGAGCACGCCGGCCTTGGCCGCGGCCACGTAGGCGTCGTCGGGGAACGGGTCCCAGGCACCGAAGACGATGTCGTCGAGCGGTGCGAGCGGCGACGAAGTCCCGGATGAGCGGGGCACGCTCGTCGGTGCGCTTGCCCGAGCCGGATGGTGCCCATCTGCGTCAGCGACCCGATCGGCTCGGCCTGGCCGGAGCGGATGAGCTCGACGCCGGCGATGAAGGTCGTGGCGACGGCGCCGAGGCCGACCGTGAGGATGCCGAGCTTGCCGTCGGCCGGGGCGATCTCGGGCGTGGGTCGAGCGGACACGTGGGACCTCGCTTCGCGAGCGGTCGAGGGGAGGGCGTCCACGGGGGACGCGTCAGGGCGCGAGCCTACGCGCAAGCCCGCGGGGTCCGCTCGCGCCGCACGCGGCGTCCACGTCCTCCAGCCGGCGTGGAGGGTCGGGGCCATCCCCGAGGCGGGTGGCGGCGAACCCCGCCCGGACTGGCTACCGTCGTTGTTGCGAACGGCTCGCAACAAGCTCGCCAGCGCCTTCGACGTCGGAGAAGCCCGCAGTGACCGCTCCCCGGTGTGCCGTGCTCGTCCTCGTCGCCCTGCTTGCGGCGGCGTGTGCGACCTCCGGCGCGGAGGACCAGACCATCGAGGGGCCGCGCCTCAGGGTCGTCACGACGGTCTCGCCGATCACCGACATCGTGCGCCAGGTGGCGGGGGAGGCGGTCGAGGTCACCGGGCTGATCCCCGAGGGCACCAACAGCCACACGTTCGAGCCGCCGCCCTCGGCGGCCCGCACCCTGGCCGAGGCCGACCTCTTCATCGCCAACGGGCTGTTCCTGGAGGAACCGGCGCTCGAGCTGGCGGAGGCGAACCTGCCGGACGCCGCGCCGCTCGTGACGCTCGCCGACCAGGTCGTCAGCCGCGACGAGTGGGTCTTCGACAGCTCCTTCCCGGAGGCGGGCGGCCGGCCCAACCCGCACCTGTGGACCGACGTGACGATGGCGCAGGCCTACGCGAGACTGGCCGCGGACGCGCTCACGGAGGTCGACCCGGAGGGAGCGACGGGCTACGACGAGCGGCTGGCGAGCTACCTCGAGGAGCTCGAGGCGCTCGACGCGGCCGTCCGCGAGGCGAGCGCCACCGTCCCGGCCGCGCAGCGCAAGCTCGTCACCTACCACGACTCCTTCCCGTACTTCTCCCGGACCTACGGCTTCGAGGTGGTCGCGGCGATCCAGCCGTCGGACTTCAGCGAGCCCTCCCTCACCGACGTGCGGGCCATCATCGACCAGGTCCGCGCCGCTGGCGTCCCCGCCATCTTCGGCTCCGAGGTGTTCCCGTCCGACGTCCTCGCCCAGATCGCCGAGGAGACGGGTGCCACCTACGTGGACGACCTGCGCGACGACGACCTCCCCGGCGAACCGGGCGAGCCAGGCCACTCCTACGTGGGCATGATGGCCCGCAACGTCAGCATCATCGTCCGCGCGCTCGGGGGTGACCCCGCCGCGCTCGAGCCGTACACGGAGACCTCGTGACCACGCCGGCGATCGCGCTCCGCGACAGCACCTGGGGGTACCGGGGCCGCGCCGTGCTCCGGCACATCGACCTCGACGTCCTGCCCGGGGAGTTCGTGGGGATCGTCGGCCCGTCCGGATCGGGGAAGTCCACCCTCGTCCGCGCCGTCACCGGCGTGGCGCAGCGGCTGGGCGGGAGCGGCGAGGTGTTCGGTGCGCCCGTGGGGACCGCGGCCGCCCGCCGGCGCATCGGCTACGTCCCCCAGATCGGGACGCTCGACGTCGGCTTCCCGCTGACCGTGGACCGCCTGGCGGTCCAGGGCCTGACGCCGGCCGGCCCGAGTCGTCCGTGGCTCTCGCGCGACGAACGCGAACGGGTCGCCGCCGTCCTCGACCGGCTCGAGATCGGGCACCTGTCGCGCCGGCCCCTGGCGGAGCTGTCCGGTGGGGAGCTGCAACGGGCGTTCCTGGCGCGGGCCCTGCTGCGGGCTCCGGACGTCCTGCTGCTCGACGAGCCGACCTCCGGGGTCGACCTCCAGACCCGCCACGAGGTGCTGCACCTGCTCGGCGAGCTGCACGGTCGCGGGACGACGATCGTGCTCACGACCCACGACCTCAACTTCGTGGCGGCCCACCTGCCCCGCATCGTGTGCCTGAACGAGCGCATCATCGCCGACGGCACCCCCGACGCGGTCTTCCGGTCGGAGGTCATCGAGCAGACCTACGGGGCCGCCGTGCGGATCATCCGGGACGCGGGGATGGTGTTCGTCGCCGACCCCACGCACGTGCTCGCCGGCGGACACCACGCGGCCAGCGACCACCCGACGCCGCTCGACCCGTCCGGCGACCACCACATCGAGGAGGGAGAGGCGTCGTGGACCTCCTGACCGATCCGTTCGCCTACGCCTTCTTCCCGCGGGTGCTCGTCGCGGCGGTCCTCGCCGGCGCCGTGTGCGGCGCGATCGGCGCGTTCGTGGTGGTCCGGCGGATGTCCTACATCGCCCACGGGCTGTCGCACGCCGTCATCGGTGGGGCGGCCGTCTCCGGCGTCCTGGGCTTCAACCTGCTCCTGGGTGCCGGCGTCTGGGCGTTCGTCAGCGCGCTCCTGATCGAGCGGGTCTCGCGCATCCGCGGCCTCTACGCCGACACGGCCATCGGGGTGGTCACCACCGCGTCCTTCGCGCTCGGGATCGCCGTGATCAGCGCCGCCTCCCGGTGGGAGCGCAACCTCGAGAGCTTCCTGTTCGGAGGGCTCCTGGGCGTGGACACCACCGACGTCGTCATCGCCTTCACGGTGGTGGTGGTCGTGGCCGTCGTGTTCACCCTGTGGTTCCGGCCGCTCCAGTTCGTGACCTTCGACCGCGATGTGGCGCTGGCACAGGGGCTCCCGGTGGTCCGCTACGAGACCGTCCTGTCGCTGCTCCTGACGGCGACGGTCGTCGCGTCGATGCGCATCCTCGGCGTCCTGCTGGTGGCCGCCGCGATCGTGATCCCGGCGGCGACCGCGCGCCTCGCGACCGATCGCTTCGAGCGGATGGTGCCGCTCGCCGCCCTCATCGGCGCCGGGACCGCCGTCCCGGCCCTCTACGCGTCGTGGTACCTCGACGTGGCGAGCGGCGCGGCGATCGTGCTGACCCAGACGCTGGTCATGGCGGTCGTGGGCGTGGTGGCCGCTGCGCGTCGGCGCCAGCGTGTGGCCTACGCCTGATCCGAGCTCAGCCGGGGTCGCGGACGACGGTGACCGGGCACGGCGAGTGGTTGACGACCTGCTGGCTCACCGAGCCCAGCAGGAGCCCCTTGAAACCCCCGCGGCCACGGCTTCCGACGACCACGAGGTCGGCGGTTGCCGCCCGTTCGAGCAGGACCTGCGCCGGGTTGCCGAAGACGAGCTCGGTCTCGATGGTGACGTCGCTGTCCTCCGGGACCGCCTCGGCCACGACGCGCCGGAGCGTGGCCTCGGCGAGCTCGTGGACCTCCTCGAAGCTCTGCGTGGGCCACATCGCCCCGGGGACGCCCACGACGTCCTCGTAACGGAACGCGGTGACGAGCCGGAGGACCGCGCCGACCCGGTGGGCGTAGCGGTGCGCCCACCGGACCGCCTCGCGCGAGCACGTCGACCCGTCGACCCCGACCAGCACGATCTCCACGACCGACTCCTTCTCACCCGGGTGGACGAGGTCATCATGCCCCGCTCGCGCCCCGCCGGACGAGGGACCGACGGCCCCGCCGGGGCGGGTCCAACGCCGGCCCGTGCCGGACACGCGCCGGACCCCGCAGCCGACGGCCACTAGGATGGCCGTCTGCACGCGGTCACCTGACGCACGTCACGCCGGCCGCCGCGGTCGTGAAGGAGCCACCCGACGATGACCTCAGACGCGATGTCCTCCCTCGGTGGGGCGCTGCCGGGGGCGTTCGACGCCGCCGGCTCGTCGTTCTTCGAGGTGCTACGCCGGGCGGCGCCCGACGCGGTCCCGGAGCTGTTGCGCGGGGCCACGATGCCTCCGGCCCTCCACGACCAGCTCGTCGACGGGACGACGGTGTTGTCGGTGACCTACACCTCGGGCGTGATCATGGCGGGCGACCGGCGTGCCACGGCCGGCAACATCATCTCGAAGAAGGACATGCGCAAGGTCTTCCCGGCCGACCGGCACTCGGCGGTCGCCATCAGCGGGGCCGCGGGGCCGGCGATGGAGCTGGCGAAGGTCTTCGCCACCGAGCTCGAGCACTACGAGAAGGTCGAGGGTGAGCTCCTCTCCCTCGAGGGCAAGTCCAACAAGCTCGCGCACATGGTCCGGGCCAACCTGCCGCTCGCCATGCAGGGGCTGGTCGTGGTGCCGCTGTTCGCCGGCGTGGAGGTGAAGAGCGGCGAGGGCCGGATCTTCGAGTACGACCCCGTCGGGGGCCGCTACCGCGCCACCGACTACGCGTCGGCGGGCTCGGGGTCGATGGTCGCCCGGAGCACGCTGAAGCGGGGGCACGACCACCAGGCGGACGAGGAGACGGCCGTCCACCTCTGCATCGAGGCGCTGTTCGAGGCCGCTGAGGAGGACAGCGCGACCGGCGGCCCCGACCTGGTCCGTCGCGTCTACCCGATCGTCGCCGTCATCGACGCCGACGGCTACCGCGAGCTCGACGACGACACCGTCGCCGCACACGTCCAGCAGATCGTCGAGGAGCGCGGCCCGCGCGAGCACGCCTGAACCCTGCGCCTGACGCCCCATCCGCGTGAGCATCCCCGGCTGAGCGCCGGGGCCGAGGAGGAACCCCGTGGCCACACCGTTCTACGTCGCCCCCGAGCAGATGATGAAGGACCGGGCCGAGTACGCCCGGAAGGGCATCGCTCGTGGCCGGGCGCTGGTGGCGCTCGAGTACGTGGACGGCGTGGTGTTCGTGGGGGAGAACCCGTCGCGGTCGCTGTACAAGACCTCCGAGATCTACGACCGGATCGGGTTCGCCGCGGTCGGCAAGTACAACGAGTTCGAGGCGATGCGCGTGGCCGGCATCCGGCTCGCCGACGTCAAGGGCTACCAGTACGCGCGCGAGGACGTGACCGCGAAGTCGCTCGCCAACGCCTACTCGCAGGCGCTCGGCGCCATCTTCATCGGTGACTCCAAGCCCTACGAGATCGAGCTGCTCATCGCCCAGGTGAACGGCAGCGAGTCGCCGCTGGAGCTCTACCACATCCTCTACGACGGCTCGATCGTCGACGAGCACCGCTTCGTGGCCATCGGCGGCGAGGCGGAGCAGCTCACCACGGTCCTCGAGGAGGGCTACCAGGACGGCATGTCGCTCGCCGCGGCGGTCGCCCTCGGGCACCGTGCCTTGGCTGGCACCACCGAGCGGGAGATCGAGCCCGGATCGCTCGAGGTGAGCGGGCTCGACCGCACGCGCTCGCGGCGGCGGTTCTTCCGCCTCGACGTCGGCGCGTTGAGTGAGATGCTGGGGTGAGTCGCGCCCCTGCGGCCATCCTGGCAGCGGCCGTCGCGATCCTGCTCTCCGGGGTCGCGACGGTGGCCGTGCGAGGCGGCGAGGGCGCGCCGGACCTGGCGCCGGCGCCGGCGGCCTCGCCCACGTCCGCGGACGTCGTGGAGACCCTCGACGAGCAGGTCGCCAGGGTCGCCCGCGTGGTCGCGGAGGTCCGCGGGCTGACCTTCGTCTCCGCCCCCGACCTCGCGGTGGTCTCCCCGGGTGATCTCGTGGCCCAGGTGGTGTCACAGCTCGACGGCTACACCGAGAGCGACGCCGACCTCGACCGCCGGACGCTCGAGCTCCTGGGGGCCATCCCGGCCGGGGTCGACCTGCGCGAGCTGCTGGTCACCGCGCTGGGGGAGCAGGTGGCGGGGTTCTACGACCCCGAGACCGGCGAGCTGGTCGTGGGCGCCGACGATCCGAGCCGCCGGGTCGGACGGATCGAGGAGGTGACCCTGGCCCACGAGCTCGACCACGCGCTGGTCGACCAGGTGCACGGGTTGCCCGACCTGGACGCTGAGGAGACCGTCTCCGACGACGGGCTCCTCGCCCTGCAGGCGCTGGTCGAGGGCGACGCGACGGCCACGATGCAGGCGTACACGGAGGTCGGGTTCACGGCGATCGACCAGCTGCTCCTGGCCGGCGAGGCGGCCGCGCTGGCCGACGAGCTGGCGTCGATGACGACGCTGCCGTACTTCCTCCAGGAGTCCCTCGTGCTGCCCTACACCGAGGGCGCGGGCTTCGTGCAGGCGCTGCGGGCCCGCGGCGGCTGGGAGGCGGTCGACGGGGCCTACCGGACACCCCCGACCTCGACGTGGGAGATCCTGTTCCCCGAGGTCTACCCGCGGACCCCACCCGCGGTGCCGATCCGGGCGAACCCGACCCTCCCGGCACCCTGGGAGGAGGCCAGGCGGTCCTCGTTCGGGGCGGCCGACCTGCTCCTGCTCCTCGAGGCCCCGGACGGCGACCCGACCGCCGGTCTCTCCGACGCCCGGGCCGTCGTCCGTGGCTGGCGCGACGGCGAGCTGGTGCTCTCCGTGGACGGCGGACGTTCCGCGCTGTCGGTCGCGGTGTCGGGTGTCGATGCCACGCTCTGTGACGGTGTGCAGCGGTGGTTGGCCGCGCGGGGCGCGCGTCCGGGACCGCCCGGGACCGAGGTCCTACACCTCTCCAGCGGCCTCTTCGCCGGGATCCGGTGTGACGCGGCGTCTGTCCGTTTCGGGCTCGCGGGTGACGCTGCGACCGCGGAGCGTTCCATCCCGGCGATGGATGACTAGTCCGTCGGGACCGTCCTGATTTGACTCCGACGGCCCATGGTGACGCTACGGCGTTGTGTGGCACTCTCTGTGGTGAGCTCGACCCACTCTCGACGGGGGCAGAACGTGGACACCATGCAGACCCAGACAGCCAGCCAGCGATCACGGTGGTTCTCCGCCGCGGTCGCCGCCGTGCTCGCCGCCACCGCCCTCGTGGCGCTGCCGATGACGCCGGACGCACCGATGCAGCGCGTCATCGTCTCCGGCGTCAGCGACGTCGCGGCGGTCGCCCAGGCGGTCCGCGCGGCGGGCGGTGAGGTCCTGCGGGAGATCGGCATCATCGACGGCGTGGTCGCCGAGGTGCCCGCCACGAACACCGGCGCGCTGCGCAGCGCTCCGGGCGTCCGGGGCGTCTCCCTCGACGGATCGGTCGAGGTGCACGGCGTCTACGACGGCTTCGACGCCGCGACCAACGCCGGCTCGCTGGCCACCATCGCGAAGGACGTCATCGGCGCCGGCGCCTACTGGCAGGCTGGGTTCACCGGTCAGGGCGTCGACGTCGCCATCATCGACACCGGTGCTGCTGAGGTCGCGGGCCTCAACACCGGCAACGTCCTCCACGGTCCCGACCTCTCCTTCGACAGCCAGTTCCCGGAGCTGATCCACACCGACGGCTACGGCCACGGCACTCACCTGGCCGGCATCATCGCCGGGCGTGAGGACGCCTCCACCGCGCCGGTGGCCGGCGACACCTCCCGCTTCAACGGCATCGCTCCCGGGGCGCGTGTCGTCGCCGTCAAGATCGGTGACCACGGCGGCGTGTCCGACGTCTCGCAGGCGATCGCCGCCATCGACTGGGTGGTGCAGCACCGCAACACCGACGGGCTCAACATCCGGGTGCTGAACCTGTCCTTCGGCTACGACAGCGCCAACTCCTACGCCGACGACCCGCTCGCCTACGCGGCCGAGGTCGCCTGGCGCAAGGGCATCGTCGTCGTCGCGGCTGCTGGCAACGGCGGCGCGAAGACCCGCCTGTCCTCGCCTGCCTACGACCCGCACATCATCGCCGTCGGCGCCACCGACTCGATGATGACGGCGACGACCTCCGACGACGTGATCCCGACCTGGAGCTCGTGCGACACCAGCCGGAACCCGGACGTCGTGGCGCCGGGCCGGTCGATCGCGAGCCTCCGGGTGCCGGGCGGCTACGTCGACTCGACCTACGCCTCCGCGCGCCTCAACGACTACCTGACCAAGGGCAGCGGCACCTCGCAGGCCGCCGCGGTCGTCTCCGGCGCCGCCGCCCTGATCATCAGCCAGCGTCCGTCGATCACCCCGAACGGCGTCCGGCTGCTGCTGAACTCGACCGCCGGCTCGATCCAGAAGTCCGCCCCGAAGAAGTGCCAGGGCAACGGCGTGATCAGCCTCGCCAAGGCCTTCGGGACCCCGACGCCGACCGGCACCGCGTCCTGGGCGGCCTACGGCAACGGTCGCGGCTCGCTCGAGGCGGCTCGCGGTGGCTACCACGTCGCCGACATGACGATGCGACCCGACGACCCGAACGCCTGGCTGACGGGCGAGCGGGACATCTTCGGGCGCCTGGGACGGCACCAGCTGGTCGGGGACGTCGTGGTCGGGCACGTCCTGGTCCGGTGGGCCGTGGAACGGCAACCAGTGGACCGGCAACCAGTGGACCGGCAACCAGTGGAACGGTAACCAGTGGACCGGGAACCAGTGGACCGGTAACCAGTGGACCGGGAACCAGTGGACCGGTAACCAGTGGACCGGCAACCAGTGGACCGGCAACCAGTGGACCGGCAACCAGTGGACCGGGAACCAGTGGACCGGGACCCAGTGGACCGGGAACCAGTGGACCGGCAACCAGTGGACCGGCAACCAGTGGACCGGCAACGCAGTGGACCGGCTCCCAGTGGAACGGCTCCCAGTGGAACGGCACGCAGTGGACGCTCGGCGGAGTGGACGGCTGACTGCCGTGACCACCCTGAGCGAGCACGGCCCTCGTGCTTCCTCTCGTCGTCCTGGAGTGACGTGACCGGAACGGACGCAGCGCGGGGGAGCGGCAAGCGCCCCGAGGTGGCGGCCGTCCTCGCGTCGGCGCGTGGCCCTCACGGGGCTGGAGTGGCGCTCGCCCCGGGGCGATATCAGCTTACGCGTCGCGGTGGCCGAACGGCACTGGCGTCCGCCACATCAGCTGGCGGTCTCGCGCTCCTGATCGCCGCGACCGAGCGGACCGCGTCCAGCCTGCACTTCGCGCGCGGAGACCCACAGCTTCACGTCTCTCGGAGCTCCCGACGACGCTCGGGCATCTTCCTCCCGCCAGCCGCCATGGTGATCGCTCGCCCGCGGCCCGGGGCCGCGGTGGCGCCCTGGCTCCGTCACGGCAACGCTCGCCGCTCAAGCTCGCCTTCAACGTGGTCAACGGCGCCCTCGAGGCCGGCGTCGCCATCTTGCTTCCGGGCGCTGATACGTCCGCCGGCGCCGGGACGGAGTACGGGCTCGCCCTGCTCGCGATGCCGTTCGACCTCGGCCTCGGCAGCATGGTGGCGCGTTCCTCGGCTGGTACATCATCCGGATCTTCGAGGGCCACGACCGCGGCCTCACCCAGCTGGTCGCGGCCTTCCGCCTCGTACTCGCCCATCGGCGTGGCCAACGCGGCGGTCGGCGCTCGCGTGGTCATGGTCGCCTCGACCGACGCGATCCTCGTGTGGATCCCGCTCGTCCCGCTTGGGGTCCTGATGCTCGCCTACCAGGCCTACGCCGGCAGTGGCAGCACCGTGACGCGCTGGCCTTCCTGTACGACACCGCTGTCGAGACGCAGTGCGTCCGCCGAGTCGGACATGGCTGCTGGCGGTCCTGCTGCGAGCGCGCGCGGACCCAGCTCCGCGCCGAGATCGCGGAGCTCGTCGTGGTCCGCTGTCGCAGGCCGCCACGAGCGTGCTCGTCGTGTCCGTGGGACCGGGCACCGAGGAGGAGATCCGCCAGCTCGCGCTGGCCGACCTGCCGCTGGAGCTGCGGGAGCGTGACCGCCCACGAGGACGTGGGGACGGAGGAGCCACGGACGCGAGACCATCTGGGTGCGTACAGCGTCGACCAGGGCGGCTCGGGTGCTCCTGCGCGCCCGAGAGCCACGCGGCAACCCGAGGTCGTTCGGCGCCATGGGCATCGAGGTCCTGCGTTCGCTGATCGCGACTCGCTGTGACCGCGGTCGAGCGCGCGGAGCTCGAGGAGCTCAAGTCGGCGTTCCTGAGCGCGGTCTCGCACGAGCTCCGGACGCCGTTGACCGTGGTGCTCGGGGCCGCTGCGACGCTGAAGCACCGCGGCGACCGCCTGACCGAGCGAGCAGCGGGACACGCTCATCGACCGCTCGACCAGCAGACCCGCCGGCTCGACCGGCTGCTGTCGGACCTCCTCGACGTGGACCGGCTGACCCGCGGGGTGCTCGAGCCGCACCGCCGCACAGGTGGACGTGGCGACGCTGGCCGAACGGGTCGTCGAGACCCTGGACATCACCGACCACGAGGTCACGCTGCGCGCCGACACGCTGCTCGCCGACGTCGACCCCGCGCTCACCGAGCGCATCATGGAGAACCTCATCAAGAACGCCGCGAAGTACAGCCCCGCCGGCACGAGCGATCACGATCGACATCTCCCGGACGGAGCGGGGGCCTCGCGATCGCGGTCGAGGACGAAGGAGCCGGCATCCCCGAGGAGCGTCGGGCGGCGGTGCCTGGATCCGTTCGTCCGGCTCGATCCGGACCACCCCCAGCCGGGCACCGGCATCGGGCTGACCCTCGTCCGCCGGTTCGCGCAGCTCCACGGCGGCGACGTCCGATCGAGGACGGCCGACACGCGGTGGTGCACGGATCGTGGCCTGGCTGGCCGATGCCGACCCACCGACCGCTGGTACTCGGACCTCCTCACGGTGTAGCTGGCGGCGGGACGGGGTCGAGTGTGCGACGCTGTGCGCGCTGATCGGGGACCGACCCACGAGGTGCGGATGCGGCGCAGGATCTTCGGGATCGAGAACGAGTACGGGGTCACGTGCACGTTCAAGGGCCAGCGGCGGTTGTCGCCCGACGAGGTCGCGCGCTACCTGTTCCGCCGGGTGGTCTCGTGGGGCCGGTCGTCGAACGTGTTCCTCGAGAACGGGGCGCGGCTCTACCTCGACGTCGGGAGCCATCCCGAGTACGCGACCCCCGAGTGCGACTCGCCGCACCAGGTCGTCGCCCACGACAAGGCGGGGGAGCGCATCCTCGAGGAGCTCGTCGCGGCGGCGGAGCAGCGGTTGCACGAGGAGGGGATCGCCGGCGAGATCAGCCTCTTCAAGAACAACACCGACTCCGCCGGCAACTCCTACGGGTGCCACGAGAACTACCTGGTCGCCCGCGTCGGGGAGTTCCAGCGTCTGGCCGACGCGCTGATCCCGTTCCTCGTGACCCGGCAGATCTTCGCCGGCGCCGGCAAGGTGCTCCAGACCCCTCGCGGCGCGATCTTCAGCCTCGCCCAACGCGCGGAGCACATCTGGGAGGGCGTCTCGTCGGCCACGACACGGTCGCGCCCGATCATCAACACCCGCGACGAACCGCACGCGGACGCTGAGCGCTACCGGCGTCTCCACGTGATCGTCGGCGACTCGAACATGAGCGAGTACACGGCCTGGCTCAAGGTCGCCACCGCCGACCTCGTGCTCCGGATGCTCGAGGAGCAGGCCGTCATCCGCGACCTCTCGCTCGACAACCCCATCCGCGCGATCCGCGAGATCAGCCACGACGTCACCGGCACACGACGCATCCGTCTCGCCAACGGTCGTGAGATGTCGGCGTTGGAGATCCAGCAGGCCTACCTCGAGCGCGTCGAGCGGTTCATCGAGGGCCACCAGGACAGCGACGAGGAGGCCAAGCGCGTCGTGAGCGAGTGGCGTCACGTGCTGGAGCAGCTCGTCGACGACCCGATGCAGCTCGGGCGCCAGCTCGACTGGGTCGCGAAGTACCGGATGATCGAGTCCTACCGGGCCAAGCACGACCTGCCGCTGGCACACCCGCGCGTGGCGATGCTCGACCTCGCGTACCACAACGTCACCCGCAGCCGTGGCCTCTACTACCTCCTCGAACGCCAGGGACGGATGCAACGGATACTCGAGGATCCCGAGATCGAGCTCGCCAAGGACGAGCCGCCGGCGGGCACCCGCGCGGCGCTGCGCGGCCGCTTCATCCGCCAGGCCAAGGCACGACGGCGCGACTACACCGTCGACTGGGTGCACCTGAAGCTGAACGACCAGGCGCAGCGGACGGTGCTGTGCAAGGACCCGTTCCGGTCCGAGGACGAGCGCGTCGACAAGCTCATCGCCTCGATGTAGCCCGGGCTCCCGGGTCGCCGTGGGCGGCGCGGCTACGCTCCGACGTCCGCCCCGTCCCGTCCCCGGAGGTCGCGTTGTCCGCCAAGGTCGAGCGTCTGGTCAACCTGACCGTGGCGCTCCTCGAGACCCGGCGGCCGCTCACGTTCGAGGACATCCGGCAGCGCACCCGGTACTACCAGCAGGACGACCACGAGTCCGCCCGACGGATGTTCGAGCGCGACAAGGACGACCTGCGTCGGCTCGGGGTGCCGGTCCAGACGCGGTCGCTCGACGCCTTCGACGTCGAGTCCGGCTACACCGTCGACCGCCGCGACTACGAGCTGCCCGACGTGGACCTCACCAGCGAGGAGGTCGCATCGCTGGCGTTGGCGCTGCAGATGACCGGCGACGAGGGAGCGCGGCTGGGGCTCGCCAAGCTGGCGGCCCGCGCCCCGGACCCGGCCCGCCTGGACGACCTCGTCGCGGCCAGGGTGTCGATGGGGGAGGGGCCGCTCGACGAGCTCGCCGACCCGCTGGTCGCACGCCAGGCGGTCCGGTTCGGGTACCGCCGCGGGGACGGCAGCGAGGCCCAGCGGACGGTGGATCCGTACGCGGTGGTGCAGCGACGCGGCTCCTGGTACCTCGTCGGTCGCGACCACGACCGCGACGCCGTCCGCGCGTTCCGCCTCGACCGTGCCACCAGCCGGTTCCGCGCCATCGGCGCCCCCGGCGGCTTCGAGACCCCCGACGACCTCGACCCGGGCGCGCACGTCACCGGGCCCAGCGAGGGCGAGGTCGACGTGCTCGTCGCGATCGCGCCCGCCGCGCGGTGGGAGGTGGAGCTTCGGGGCGGCGAGCCCACCGGCGACACCCACGAGGGCTGGCCCGTCCACCGGCTCCCCGCCGCGGACCCGATCCGGACCGTCAGCTGGGTACTCGGGCTCGGAGCCGACGCGGTCGTGCTGGCCCCCGACGCCATCCGCGAGCGGGTCGTGGCCGGCCTGGACGAGGTGCTGTCGTGAGCGCCACCGACGACGTCGCCCGCATGCTCACGCTCGTGCCGTGGCTCCTCGAGCGGCCGGGCGCCAGCATCGACGAGATCGTGGAGGCCTTCGGCGTGGACGAGCGGACCATCCGCGCCGACCTCAACAGCCTCGACTTCTGCGGCCTCCCCGGTCTCGGCGGGGGCGACCTCTTCGAGGTGTCGATCTGGGCCGACCGGGTGGTCGTCCGGATGGCGGAGGAGCTGGCGCGGCCGCTGCGGCTGACCCCTCGCGAGGCGCTGCGGCTCGTCCTCACCGTCGACGCCGTCGCCGAGGCGATGGGCGAGGACCTGCCGGCGCTGCGCTCGGCGGTCGCCAAGGTCCGCGCCGCCGCCGGGGTCCCCGCCGGCGTGCACGTCCAGGTCGAGTCGGACGGCGGGCGGTGGCTGCCGATGATCCGCGCGGCGTTGGCCGACCAGCGTCGTCTCCGGCTGTCCTACCGCGGCCGATCCGACGACAGCCCCCAGGCGCGCGAGGTCGACCCGTGGGCGCTCCACGTCTCCGAGGGGACCTGGTACGTCCAGGGACACGATCACGGCGCCGGCGACCGACGCACGTTCCGACTCGACCGGATCGCGGACCTCACCGTGCTCGACGCGCCCGTGTCGATCGCCGCGCCGGATGGACCCCTCCCGGAGCCCCACTACGCGCCCGGGCCCGATGACACCGAGGTCGAGCTCGTCCTCGGCCCGAGCGCACGCTGGCTGGCCGACAGCGTCGACGCCGAGGAGGTCGAGGACCTCGATGACGGCCGCCGGCGCGTGCGCTTCCTGACCGACGCGGTGCGCTGGGTCGAGCGGCTGGTGCTGATGGGCGCGGGCCACGTCGAGGTCGTGCGTCCCGAACGTCTCCGGGAGCACGTCGTCGCCGAGGCGCGGACGGCTCGCTCCCGCTACTCCTGACCGGGCTGGGGGAGCGCGGCCGCGGTCGCTGACGGCTCGGCGCCGCCAGGGGCATCGAGGTCGTCCTGCGGCGGGAGGAGCGGGATCGTGAACCAGAACGTGCTCCCACGACCCAGCGCCGAGCGCACCCCGATGGTCCCGCCGTGCGCCTCCACCAACGTCTTGCAGATGTAGAGCCCGATCCCGGTGCCACCCTGCGCACGCGTCGCGGATCCGTCGATCTGGTGGAACCGGTCGAACAGGTGCGGCAGGTCGCCGCTGAAGATGCCGGCGCCGTGGTCGACCACCCGCACCTCGACCTCGTCGAGGAGGGTCGAGAGCTCGACGGTGACCGGCTCGGGGGCCTCGCTGAACTTGGCGGCGTTGTCGATCAGGTGGTGCATCACCTGCTCGAGCTTGACCGCGTCGAGTGGGAACGCGATCGGGTCGTCCGGCCGGGCCACCAGGAACTGCCGCGTCGGATGCTGTCGGCGGGCGGACTCGACCGCCCGGTCGAGGACCGCGCCGACGTCGGTGCGTTCGAGGTGGAGCGGGGGACGGTTGCGCTCGACCCGCGAGACGAGCAGCAGGTCCTCGACCAGCCGCTCCAGCCGCTTCGCCTGGTCGTGGACGGCGTCCAGTGCCTTGGTTCGGGCTGCCAGCGGCATCGCGTCCCCGCGCTTGGCGAGCGTGCCCGCGTAGCCCTTGATCATCGTGAGTGGTGTGCGCAGCTCGTGGCCGATGACCGCCACGAAGTCGGCCTTCAGCTGCTGCATCTCCTTCTCGGACGTGACGTCCTCGAGGGTCAGGATCCGCGCCCCGAGGAGCCCGTGGCCGGGACGGACCGGTGTCGCGCGGGCGCGGAAGGTGCGTGCGTGGGGCGAGTAGAGCGTGACGTCCACCCGACCCCCGTCCTCGGACAGGAGCAGCGCCTCGAGCTCGCTCGAGCGGAGCTTGCCGGCGACCGGGGCGCCGATGTCGAACTTGGGGGAGAGACCGAACTGCTCGCCGGCGGCGGGGTTGATCGCGAGGAAGCGGCCCATCTCGTCGGCGATGATGATGGGGTCTGGCACCGCGGCGGCGAGCGAGGTGAGCTCGTCCTCCTTGGTGCGCACGGACCGGAACAGCAGCGCCTTGCCGAGGGCCAGCGCGGCGTGGTTGGTGTAGGTCGTGAGCGAGCGGACCTGGGCGTCGTCGGGCCCACCCAGGTCGGTCAGGGTGACGAGGACGCCGCGGAGGTTGTCGCCAGCCACGAGCGGCGCGACCACCGCGCCGGCGACCGTCTCACGACCGATCAGGGGAGCCAGCACCGGGTCGGTGCTCGCGTCGCCGATGACGCGCAGGGACGAGCCCCGGAGGAGGTCGACGAACCCCTCCCGTCGCATGGTGGCCATGACCCGCCCGCGTGGCAGGTCGCGGATGGCCGCGACCTCCGGTCCGACCCGGTCCTCCGGGATGACGACGAGGAACCCCCCGCGGGAACCGACGAGATCGTGAGCGGCGTCCAGGATGCGGTCGGCGACCTCGTCGACGTCGATGGCCTCCGACAGGCGGTGACCAGCCTCGAACAGGCGGGCCATCTCGTCGCCGCGCCGGCGGGCCTGCAGGTACAGCTGGGCGTTGTGGACGGCGGCCGCGGCGAACTCGGCCAGCAGGACCGCGAGGTCGAGGTCGTGGTCGCTGAAGTCGTCGGTGCGGCGGCCGCCGTTCAGAGCGTTCAGGTTCAGCACGCCCTCGACGACCCCGCGGGTCCGCAGCGGCACCGACAGGGCCGAGCGGAGGTTCGCCTGGCGTGAGCCACGGTCGGGGTAGCGCTGGCCGGAGGAGTCGGCGTCGATCCGGAGCGGCTCGCCGGTGGCGACCACGTAGCCGGAGATGCCCTCGCCGACCCGGGGGAGGGTGGAGGCGACCACGTCCGGGGGGAGGCCGCGGCTGGCGCGGATGGCGAGGTGCTGCCGGTCGGCGGTGAGGAGCATGATCGAGCCCTCGTCCGCCCGCAGCAGGCGGATCGCCTCCTCCAGGATGCGGTCGAGCGTGCGGGGGAGGTCGCCGGCCTCGTTGACGGACCGGGCCGCGGTGATGAAGGCGGTGAGGTCGGCACGGGAGAGCCGCTCGACCGTCTCGTCACCGCCCTGTCCCGCTCGCCGTGCGAACGCCACCGGCACCCCACCCTGTCGTCGGATCCGCCCGTCCTGGGCGTCGTTCCCCCTCTCCATCGGCCGGAAGCCGCCGCGCCTGAAACCACGGCTCCCGGTCGACGGTCGGGGTCGGGGCGGCGGCCCGCGACCCGTGTTCCCGGACTAGTCCTCCCGGGTGGAATCCGGGCTGGATGGTTCACGCACCGTAAAGACGCGGTCACTCGACGTCGAAACCGTTGGGTGAGGACGCCGAGCCAGGAGACCTCGATGACCAAGATCCGCGCGACCTGCCCCGACTGTGGTGAGGTGGACCTGCAGCCCACCGACATCCAGCTGCGCATCGTCCGGAGCGTGGTCGGCGAGGTCGGCGACGGGAGCAGCTACCGGTTCGACTGCCCCAGCTGCACCAGCACGGTCACGAAGCCGGCCGACGAGCGCATCGCCCGGCTCCTCGCGACCGGCGGGGTGGAGATCTCCATCGAGCGCACCGACGTCGCCCTCGACCTGCTCGACCCGGCCGAGCGCACCCGGGTGGCGCACCCCGAGTCGCCCGCCCCCGGGCCGGCCCTCACCTACGACGACCTCCTGGACCTGCACCTGCAGCTCCAGGGCGAGGCGTGGTTCCGCGAGCTGGAAGCGTCGGTCGCCTGACCGACCCCCGCGGTCCGCGAGCCCCCGGCGTCCCCTCGCCGGGGGCTCCTCCTGTGCGTCGGTAGACTCCCCGCGTCCCGCCGCCGCTCCCGGAAGGTCGCCGCGTGGCCACCCCCGCGCTGATCGTCGTCATCTCGGTCGCGCTCCTCACCCTCGTCGCGCTCGGGGTCACCGTGCTCGCCCTGATGCGGCACCTGCGGTCGCTCACGACGACGCTCCGGCAGCTCCAGACCGACCTCGAGCCGACCCTGTCCACGCTCGCCGCCGACGCGGAGGTCACCCGTGCGGAGCTCGAGCGGGTGTCCGAGGCCGCTGCCCGCATCTCCGAGCGCCCGACGCGCTGACGGCGAGCGTCCCGTCCCTGGACGGCCCCGCGGGCCGCACACGGCGCGCGTCGGGGAGGTGACCGAGGCGGGCTTGTAGAATGCTGGGGTGCGACGTCCCCGTGGCTCTCGGGGGCACCCTCCGATACGAGACGAGTCCACGATGCCTGGCGGACAAGAACTGATCGTGATCCTGGTGATCATCCTGCTGCTCTTCGGTGCGAAGAAGCTCCCCGAGCTCGCCGGCTCCATGGGCAAGAGCATCAAGGAGTTCAAGAAGGCCGCCGAGGGTGACGAGGCGACCGAGACCCGCGCCGACACCAAGTCCGACACGGACTCGTGACGTCCGGGACGGCATCTCCCGCTCCGGGGGAGATGACGCTCGTCGAGCACCTCACCGAGCTCCGTGACCGGCTGACGCGGGCGGGCCTCGCCCTCGTGGTCGGCACGGTGGTCGGCTACGTCATCTTCCCGGCGGTGCTCGACCTGCTGCTGGTGCCCTACTGCTCGACCGCGCAGGCCAACGTCGACGCGGCTGGGAACTGCGTCCTCATCGCGTTCCGGCCGCTCGAGCCGTTCTCCGTGCGGATCAAGATGTCGATCCTCGTCGGGCTCTTCGTCGGCGGGCCGGTGATCTTCTACCAGCTGTGGCGGTTCATCACGCCCGGCCTCACCTCGCGCGAGAAGCGCTACGCCATGCCGTTCGTGGTGATGAGCCAGGTGATGTTCGGCGCGGGTCTGGTCTTCTCCTACGTCGTCCTGCCGAAGGGGCTCGAGATCCTCCTCGGCTTCGGCGGCGACCGCATCGACGTCACGCTGACCGCGCAGGAGTACCTGAGCTTCTTCCTGACGACGTCGGTCGCGTTCGGGCTCGTGTTCGAGATCCCGCTGGTGCTCGTGTTCCTGGGGATGGTCGGGATCCTGTCCGCCCCGCAGCTGCGCCGGTGGCGGCCGTACGCGCTCGTCCTGAACGTCGCCCTCGCCGCCGTCGTCACCCCGTCGACCGACGCGGTCACGCTGCTGTTCATGGCGGGGCCGATGGCCGTCTTCTACGAGCTGTCGATCCTCATCATCTGGCTGCTCGAGCGCAACCGTCGCCGCCGGCCGGCAGCCTGACAGCTGCGGCGGCGCTCGGGCGGTTGCCGCCGGGAGCGCGCCACCTGCCCTACCGTCGCGGCTCCCGACCGCTCCTGACGCCGAGGACGACCTGCCCGTGAGCGACCACGCCGTCCGCGACCCCGACCTGCTCGCCCGGTTCGTCGAGGGCTACGGCTTCCCGCTGGACAGGTTCCAGGCCGACGCGGTCGCCGCGTTGCAGGTCGGTGCCTCGGTGCTCGTCGCGGCACCGACCGGGGCGGGCAAGACCGTCGTGGGGGAGTACGCCTGCTTCGACGCGGTCGAGAGCGGCGGGAAGTGCTTCTACACCACCCCGATCAAGGCGCTGTCGAACCAGAAGTTCCGCGACCTGCAGGAGCGTCACGGCGAGGCCAACGTGGGCCTGCTGACCGGAGACCGCTCCATCAACGGTGAGGCCCCGGTCGTCGTGATGACCACCGAGGTCCTCCGCAACATGATCTACGAGGCGTCCTCCACCCTCCAGGGGTTGCGCTACGTCGTGCTCGACGAGGTCCACTACCTCGCCGACCGCAGCCGCGGCGCGGTCTGGGAGGAGGTCATCGTCCAGCTGTCGGCGTCGGTCCAGCTCGTGGCGCTGTCGGCGACGGTCAGCAACGCCGAGGAGTTCGGTGACTGGCTCCACGAGGTCCGGGACGGCTGCGAGGTCATCATCGAGGAGACCCGGCCGGTCCCGCTGCGCCACCACTACTTCGTCAACGACCGCATCTACCCCACCTTCCGGGCCGGCCAGAAGAAGGGCGCGACCCGCGAGCACCGGGAACGGGCCGCGCAGGCGCTCGCCGGCGTCCCGAACCCCGACGTCCTCATGCTCGAGCGCCGGGCCACCACCCGCAACCGGGTGACCAACAAGGGCCGACGGATGGGCCCGGACGTGCGGCTGCGCTGGCCCGACCGCTGGCAGGTCGTCGTCGAGCTCGGTGACCGTGGCTGGCTTCCGGGGATCTTCTTCGTGTTCAGCCGGGCCGGGTGCGAGGACGCGGTCGGCCAGCTCATGCGCGCGAACCTCCGGCTGACCAACCGCGACGAACGCGACGAGATCGCCGCGATCGTCGACACGCTCCTCGGCGACCTGCCCCAGAACGACCTGCTCGTCCTCGGCTTCACGCAGTGGCGTGAGGCGATGATCTCCGGCATCGCGGCCCACCACGCCGGCATGGTGCCCGCCTTCAAGGAGGCGGTCGAGGTCTGCTTCCAGCGGGGCCTGCTCAAGGTGGTCGTCGCCACCGAGACCCTCGCTCTCGGGATCAACATGCCGGCCAAGACCGTGGTGATCGAGCGCCTCGAGAAGTGGAACGGCGAGTCGCACGTGATGCTGACGCCGGGCGAGTACACCCAGCTCACGGGCCGCGCGGGGCGACGCGGCATCGACGAGGTCGGCCACGCGGTCGTCCTCTACCAGCGCGACATCGACTTCAAGACGGTCGCCGGCCTGGTCGGCACCCGGACCTACCCGCTGTCCTCGTCGTTCGCGCCGTCGTACAACATGGCCGTCAACCTCCTCCGGCGACACGACCTGCACCAGTCCGAGGTGCTGCTGTCCGCGTCCTTCGCGCAGTTCCAGGCGGACCGATCGGTCGCCGGCTCCGCCCGCAAGCTCGTCGAGCTCGAGGAGGGGATGCGCGGCTACGCCCGCAACCTCACCTGCGAGCGCGGGGACTGGGCCGCGTACTGGTCGATGCGCCGCGAGCTGAACCGGCTCGAGAAGTCCGGTGCCAGGGAGCGGCGCCGCCGCGCCGACGCCGAGCTGAAGGGCGGCATCACGGCCCTCAACCCGGGCGACGTGCTGTACCTGCCGTGGGCCGGCCGGCGTGGCATCGTCGCGGTCGTGAGCGTGCAGGTCACCAAGAAGGGCGTCCCGCTCGCCCACGTGGTCACCGACGAGCGCGCGCTGACGCGGGTCGGGCCGCGTGAGCTCGACCGGGCGCCCGTCCCGATCGACCGGGTCCAGCTCCCGAACCGTGGCAACCCCCGGCAGCGGGACTACCGCGACATCGTGGCGTCCAAGCTGCGTGGCATCGACCCGCCCGCCGAGCAGCCGGGTGAGCCCGTGCACCGCATCGAGCGCGCCGGTCCGTCCGAGGAGGTCGAGACCCTGCGGGCGGAGATGAAGCGGCACCCCTGCCACGCCTGCCCCGAGCTCAGCGAGCACGAGACCTGGCAGTACCGCTACGACGAGCTCGCGGACGAGGCCGCGCGGCTCCAGGCGTCCATCACACGTCGTACGGGGTCGATCGTGCGCCAGTTCCACCGCATCCTCGACGTGCTCCGCAGCCTCGGGTACCTCGACGAGGCCCCGGCCCCCACCGACCTCGGTCTGACGCTCGCCGGCATCTACAGCGAGGTCGACCTGCTCGTCGCCGAGTGCCTCCGGCGCGGCGTGTTCGAGGGCCTCACCTCCGAGGAGGTCGCTGCCGTCGCGTCGCTGTTCCTGTACGAGCCGCGTGGCGGGGACGTGACCGAGTACCCCGAGACCCCCACCGCGCCGATCCACCGCGCCCTGGAGGAGGTGCTCGACATCGCCGACGAGCTCCGCTCGATGGAGGTGGACGCCGGTCTGAAGCCCCTCCGCGACCTCGACGGTGGCTTCATCGGACCGGCGTGGCGCTGGACGAAGGGCGCCTCGCTCGACGAGGCCCTCGGCGACCTCGAGCTCACCGGCGGCGACTTCGTGCGCAACGTCAAGCAGGTCGCCGACCTCGTCGGCCAGCTCCGAGACGTGGGCGGTGGCGACCTCCCGGGCCTGGCGCGTCGCGCGGTCGACCAGCTCCGCCGCGGGATCGTCGAGGCCTGACGGGACCGGCGGGCGAGGGGTGGGTCCGGGCTAGGCTGCCGCCACCCCGCCACCCCCTGACAGGTCCCCGGATGTTCGAGGCTGCGCTCGTCGACGAGCTCCGTGGGCTCGTCGGTGCGGAGCGGGTCGCCACCGACCCGGTGGACACCGCGACCCACGCCCACGACTGGTGGCCGCGCCTGCTGATGCGCCGGCGTGCGGGGGAGGAGCTACCGGTCCCGGACGCCGTGGTGTCGCCGGCGACGCGGGACGAGGTCGCAGCCGTCGTGCGCTGGTGCGACGAGCACGATGTCGCCATCGTGCCGTTCGGTGCGGGGACGGGCGTGTGCGGCGGCGCGGCCCCCGTGGCGGGCGCGATCACGCTCGACCTCAAGCGGCTGAACCGCATCGGCACCCTCGACGAGGTGTCCGGGACCATCGAGGTCGAGCCGGGTGTGTTCGCGCAGACCCTCGAGGACCACCTCGCCCACCGCGGCTGGACCCTCGGCCACTTCCCGAGCTCCATCCACTGCTCGACCATCGGCGGCTTCCTCGCGATCCGCTCCGCCGGCCAGGCCTCGAGCTTCTACGGCAAGCTCGAGGACACCGTCGTGGGGCTCGAGACCGTCCTCGCCGACGGGTCGGTGTTCACGGCGCGTCCCGTCCCGCAGTCGGCCGTCGGTCCCGACCTGAAGCAGCTGTTCCTCGGGGGGGAGGGCACCACGGGCATCATCACGCACGCCACGCTCCGGGTCTGGCCGGCGCCCGAGGTCGCCATCGACCGCGGGTTCCTGGTACGCGATGTCCGCACCGGGCTCGACGCCATCCGTGCGGTGCTCCGGACGGGGCTGCGCCCGACGATCATCCGGCTCTACGACGAGACCGATACCGCGATGGTCTTCGGCGGCCAGGGGCTCGAGGTCCCCCAGGGTTGTCTCGTCGTGATCGGCTGCGAGGGCGACGCGGACGTGGCCGCGTTCACCGCCGGGGTCGTGCAGCGCGTGCTCGCCGAGCACGCGGCCGAGGACCTCGGGTCCGGGCCGGGCGAGAACTGGCGGGCGCACCGGCACAACATGAGCTACCGGTTCGCCGAGTACATGAAGCCCGGCGGGACCTTCGGCGACGCCCTCACGCTCGACACGATGGAGGTGGCGGCGGTGTGGTCGGTCCTCCCGGACCTCTACGACCGGGTGAAGGCGGCCATCGCCGAGCACGTCGACCTCGTCTTCGCCCACTTCAGCCACGTCTACCCCGAAGGCGGCTCGATCTACTTCACGCTCGGTGCGATCAACGAGGGCGACGAGGCCCGGGCCCTCGCGCGCTACGACGCCGCCTGGGAGGCGGGCCAACGCACGGCGATCGCCGCCGGGGGGACGATGAGCCACCACCACGGGGTGGGGCTCCTCCGTGCCCCGTACCTGCCGGACGAGCTCGGCACGGTCGGGTTCGACGTCCTCCATCGGGTGAAGGCCGCGCTCGACCCGAAGGGCCTGCTGAACCCCGGCAAGCTCGGCCTCGGAGGGGCCCCACGATGACCGACGCGGTGGACCACGACGCGGCGGGCAGGGCGCTCCCGCTCATCGACCCGGACGTCGCCGGGGCGGCGCTCCACGGCAGCTTCTGCCCCAAGATGTGCAGCTTCGCCTGTCCCGTGACCGCCGCGACCGGACGCGACGACGCCGTGCCGTGGTCCTTCCACCGCACCGTGAGCGACCTCGCCACCGGGCGGCTCGCACCCGATCCGCACGTGGCCGGCCGGCTCGAGGCCTGCTCCGGCTGCCTCGCCTGCCAGGTGCCGTGCGTGTTCGACCAGGACGTGCCGGCCCAGGTGCGCGAGGGGCGCCGGGCCGTGCACGAGGCCGGCGCCGCGGTGTCGGGCACCGCCGCGGCGGTCGCGGCCATCGAGGCGGGGCGCTCGCCCTACGGGAACCGGCTCCCGACCCCCCGCGGCGAGGTCGCCGATGCGGACGTCGTGATCGTCGCCGGGTGCCGCGACGAGGACCGCGAGCTCGACGCGCTGACGCGACTGCTGATGGCCGCCGGCCGCAGCGTCGCGGTCGTGGTGCCCGACGGCTGTTGCGGCGCCGTGCTCACCGACCTCGGCGCCCCGACCGAGGCCGCCACCGCGGCGGCCACGCTGGGGGGCTGGATCGACGGGGTGCGCACCGTCGTGGCGACCGACCCCCACTGTCTCCCCACCCTCCGCGGCCTCGGTCCCGAGGGGCGGGCCCACGACGTCCCCACGTTCCTCGCCGCCCTGGTCGACGCCGGCGAGCTGCGCCTCGTCCCCGACGGCGACGTCCGCGTGAGCTACCACGACCCGTGCCTGCTGGCCCGCGGCGAGGACGTCACGGCGGCGCCCCGCGCCCTCCTCCGCGCCGCTGGTGCCGAGGTCGTCGAGCCCGAGGGCCACGGCCGGCACACGGTCTGCTCCGGTGCCGGGATGGCCCTGGAGCTGGTCGCCCCCGCCGCCGCCGAGGCGACCGCGGCCCACCGCGCCCGCCAGCTCGACGCCACGGACCACCCGACCGTCACCGCCTGCGCGGGTGCCCGACGTCGTCTCGCCGAAGCCGGCGGTGACGTCTCCGACCTCGTCACCTTCCTCGCCGACCGACTCTCCCCGGAGCGCCCGTGAAGTCCCCCTTCGGTCCCATCCTGCTCGTCGCCAACCCCTCCGCCGGGCGTGGACGCAACGCCGTGCTGCCCCGCGTGGTCGCCGCCCTGAACGCCCGCGGCATGGACAACACCGTGTCGGTCACCAAGGGGCCCGGCGACGCCACCCGCATCGCCAAGGAGGCGGTCACCAACCGGGGCATCCGGTTCGTCGTGGCGGTCGGCGGCGACGGCACCGTCCACGAGGTCGTGAACGGCCTCGTCGACGCCGAGACCGGCGAGCCCTACGCCCCGGGGGTGGTCTTCAGCGCGGTGGCGGGCGGCTCCGGATGCGACTTCATCCGCACCTTCGGGCTCGATCGCGATCCGGAGAAGGCCGTCGCGCACTTCGAAGGCGAGACGGTGTTCCCGATCGACCTCGGCCGGATGACCCTCCTCGGTCGCGACGGTGTCGAGCGCACCCGGCTGTTCGCCAACATCGCGGAGGCCGGCTACGGCGGGCTCGTCACCGACAAGGCCAACCGGATGCCGAAGGTGATGGGCAAGAGCCGGTACCTGTTCGCGGTGCTGTCCGCGGTCCGCAGCTTCGAGCTGGTCCGCGCGCGTGTGACGATCGACCACACCACCGTCGACGAGCCGATGAGCAACGTCATCGTCGCCAACTGCCAGTTCTTCGGCGGCGGCATGATGGTGGCGCCACGCGCGCTGCCCGACGACGGGACCTTCAACGTCCAGATCTGGCGCGGGAGCGCCGCCGACGTGTTCCGGCAGACCCCGAAGCTCCGGGTCGGGGAGCACCTGGGCAGCGGCGACGTGCGCGAGTACCAGTCCGCCACGGTGGCGATCGAGTCGGACCGGCCGCTCATCATCGAGGCGGACGGCGAGGTCCTCGGGACCACGCCGGCGACGTTCTCGGTGATCCCGAAGGTCCTCGACCTCAAGATCTGACCGACCCGCGGCGCGCGACCCGATCGGGCGACGGTCAGGCGCTCGTCCGCCACGACCGGTCCAGCGGCACCGGCCCACGCTCGTAGGCGACGCGGGCGAGGTAGTCGTCGACCTGCCGCTCGCGCTCGCCGGGCTGCCAGCCGAGCTCGTCGGCGAGCACGCGCGCGGCCCAGCCGATCGCCGGCCCGCCAGCGGCCGCGTCGCGCAGCGACACGCGCAGCCGGCGCTGCAGGACGTCGTCGAGGCTGCACGCGAGCTCGTGGCGGGCCGCCCAGCGGATCTCCCCCCGCAGGTAGGGAAGCGTCGGGACCAACCGGTCGGCCTCGCCGTGCTCGACGCAGAAGGTGAGGACCGCCGGTGCGTGGTCGCCGTGCCGGTGGTAGAGCGACCCCGCGGCCCCGGTGTCCACGCCCAGGGCCCGGCACACCGCCCGCGTCCGCTCCAGCCCGTCCTCGGCCGCCCCCGTGGCGCCGAGCGGCAGCCGCGTGGTCACACAGCTCGCGGTCACCCCGTCGGCGTCGGCCAGCAGGTCGACCACGTCCTGCGACATCTGCCGGAACGTCGTGAGCTTGCCGCCCGTCACGGTCACGAACCCCGGCGGGTCCTGGGCGATGGCGTGACGGCGCGACAGGTCCTTGGACGGGCCGGCCGCGGCGGCGATGAGCGGACGGAGCCCGGCCCACGCGCCGATCGCGTCCGTGACGGTGAGCGCGGTGTCGAACGCCGCGTTGACCGAGCGGAGCAGGTAGGCGGCTTCGTCGTCATCGAGGTCGGGACGGTCGACGTCGCCGTCCCACGCGTCGTCGGTCGTACCGACGTAGACCTGCTCGCCCCACGGGATGACGAAGTTCATCCGTCCGTCGTGCGCCCCCGACGGGATCGCCACCGCCTGCTCGACCTGCAGCTGCGAACGGGTGAACGCGAGGTGGGTGCCCTTGGCCGGGGTGATGGTGGGCTCGACGGGGTCGGGGGCGAGGCCCCGCAGGGCGTCCGCCCAGACCCCGGCGGCGCTGACGGTCCAGCGTGCCGTGACGTCGTGGTCGGTCCCGGTGAGCGTGTCGCGGACCCGCGCCCCGACCACGCGTGGGCCGAAGTGCAGCAGGTCGACGACCTCGGCGTGGGTCACGACGTGGGCGCCGAACCGGCGTGCGACCTGCGCGACCTGCAGCGTGAGTCGCGCATCATCGGTCTGGCAGTCGTAGTAGCGGTAACCGCCGAGCCGGAAGCCCCGGCGCAGGCCCGGCGCCGAGGCCTGCACCTCCGCCACCGACAGGCGGCGGTGGGACCGGACGTTGCGGCCGAGCGCCACACCGTCGTAGAGGGCCATCCCGGCCTTCAGCTGCAGGAGCGTCGAGCGGTCGTCGACGCCGAGGACGAACCCCAGGGGGCGCACGAGGTGGGGCGCGAGCCGCCGGAGCCGGTCGCGTTCGCGCACGCCCTCGGCGACCATCGGGAGGTCGCCGTGGGCGAGGTAGCGCACGCCACCGTGGATCAGCTTGGACGACTTCGACGAGGTGCCCGAGGCGAGGTCGTCGCGTTCGACCAGCGCGACCCGGTACCCGCGGGTGGCGGCGTCGAGCGCGATCCCGACACCCGTGATCCCGCCGCCCACCACGAGGACGTCGAGGTCGGCGCCGGTCACGGCGGCGAGGCTCTCGTCACGGCTGGGGAGGGGGGAGGTGGCGTCGCGGTCCGGGATGGGCACGGGGTCCTCGCTCCTGGCGGGGTCGCGCACCGACACGCCAGGCGTGCGGCGCGCGGAGCCTACCAACGCCGGTCCGGGGTCCCCGATCGGGACGCTAGGTTCGCGCCGTCCACGAGCCGAGCCCGCCGAGGTCCCCGTGTCCGACCCCTTCGACCGCCTCCGACGCGCCCAGGAGGTCATGCAGGAGCACGACGTGGACGCCCTGTTCGTCGGGCCCTCCGCGGACCTGCGCTACCTCGTCGGCTACCACGCGCTGCCGCTCGAACGGCTCACGCTGCTCGTCGTGCCCCGCGAGGGCGAGGCGACCCTGGTCGTCCCGGAGCTCGAGGCGCCGCGCGCCGCCGCGTCCGGCGCCGGCGATCTCGTCGCGGTGCGTGCGTGGTCCGAGACCGAGGACCCGTTCGTGCACGTCCGCGACGTGGTGCAGGCGGCCGTGCCGGGCGCCGGTAGCTACGCGGTGCAGGACCGGCTCTGGACCTCGTTCACGTTGCGCCTGCAGGAGGCGTTCGCCGGCGCGCGGTGGCGACCGGGCACCACGGTCATGCGGGAGCTGCGGATCGCGAAGACCGCCGACGAGGTCGCCGCGCTCCGGCGCGTCGGGGCCGCCATCGACGAGGTCCACCGCCAGGTCCCGGGCCTGCTGCGGCCGGGCCGCACCGAGGCCGAGGTCGGGCGCGACATCGCTGAGCTCATCCTGGCCGACCACGACGAGGTGAACTTCGTCATCGTGGCCTCGGGCCCGAACGGGGCGAGCCCCCACCACGAGACCGCTGACCGGGTCCTGCAGGACGGCGACGCGGTCGTGGTCGACATCGGGGGGACGCGCGACGGCTACTGCTCCGACAACACCCGCAACTACGTGGTCGGTCGCGTGCCCGAGGGCTACGCCGAGCTGCACGACATCCTGCTCGCCGCCCAGCGCGCCGGCGTGGCCGCCGTGAGGCCGGGGATCCCGGCAGAGGCCGTCGACGCGGCCTGCCGCGACGTCATCCGCGACGCCGGGTTCGGCGAGTTCTTCGTCCACCGGACCGGTCACGGCATCGGGGTGGAGGAGCACGAGGAGCCGTGGATCGTCGCGGGCAACCGCGAGGCGCTCAGGCCGGGGATGGCCTTCTCGGTCGAGCCGGGTATCTACCTCCCCGGCCGCTACGGTGCCCGTATCGAGGACATCGTGGTCGTGACCGACGACGGCGGCGAACGGCTGAACACCGTGAGCCGCGAGCTGACCGTGGTGCCGGTCGACGCCTGAACCAGCCGGTGCAGCAGCGGCGCTCGTCGGACCGCAGGGAGGGAGCCGAGAGCGATGGGGGACGTCAAGGTCCAGCGGGCACGGATCGAGGAGATCCGTCCGCTCGCCGAGGAGTACCGCACCGAGTCGATCGCGGCGTCGGCCGACGGCCGACCCTGGGACCCGCCCATCCCGCAGGGGGGCATCTACTGGATCGCGCGGGACGGTGAGACCCGGGAGCCGCTCGGCTACGCCGCGGGCACGCTCCGCCCCCGGGGCTGCACCGTCGGGCCGGTGTTCACCCGGTCCACGGCCCGCCGGCGGGGCGTGGGCGACGCGCTCATCTCCTCCATCCAGGAGTGGGCCTTCGACACCCGCGTCCCGCTCGTCGAGATCTCCGTCGCCGTCGACAACCCCGCCGGCCAGGCGTTCCTCGAGTCGCTCGGCTACCGGCCGCGCCGCATCCTCATGTCGCTGACCCCCGAGAGCGCCGGCCCCGCGTCCTGACCCACCCCCTCCGCTCGTCCCCGCCCGGGAGCCACGCCGATGGTGCACACCCTGCCCGATGAGCAGCGCGACCTGCTCGAGCTCGTCGAGGGCTTCGTGGCCAACGAGGTCCGCCCCCGCGCCGCGACCTACGAGGCCGAGGCCCGCTTCCCCCGCGACCAGTTCGACCGCCTCGCGGCGATGGATCTGACGGGCCTGCCGTTCGGCGAGGACGTCGGCGGGGCGGGGCTGCCGTACCGGACCTACCTCATGGTGCTCGAGGAGCTCGCGCGCGGGCACGCGAGCCTGGGGCTCGCGATCTCGGTCAGCTCGCTCGCCGCGTACGCCATCGACGCGTTCGGCACCGAGGAGCAACGCCAGGCACACGCCCGTCCGATCATCGAGGGTGCGGCCCTGGGCGCCTACTGCCTGTCGGAGCCACAGGCCGGCTCCGACGCCGCCTCGCTCGCGTGCCGAGCCGTCAGAGACGGCGCCGTCTACCGCCTGACCGGGACGAAGGCGTGGGTCACCCACGGCGGCGTGGCGGACCGCTACGTCGTGTTCGCACGGACCGGCGGCGAGGGAGCCAAGGGCATCTCCGCGTTCGTCGTCGATCCCGACCAGGCCGGGCTCGAGGTCCTCGCGCCGGAGCACAAGATGGGCCTCACGGGCTCGCCCACGGCGATGCTCGCCTTCGACGACGCGCCGGTCCCGGCCGAGCGGCTGATCGGCGGCGAGGAGGGGATCGGCTTCTCGATCGCCATGTCGGCCCTCGACGGTGGCCGCCTCGGCATCTCCGCCGTCGCCACCGGGGTCGGCCAGGCGGCGCTCGATGCCGCCCTGTCCTACGCCCGGGAGCGGGAGCAGTTCGGCCGCCCCATCATCGAGTTCCAGGGCGTGAGCTTCCTCCTGGCCGACATGGCCACCCGGCTCGAGGCTGCCCGTGCGCTCTACAAGGACGCCGCGAGCCGTCGCGACGCGGGCTACGACGTGAGCAAGGCCTGCTCGATGTCGAAGCTGTTCTGCACCGACACCGCGATGCAGGTCACGACCGACGCGGTCCAGGTGCTCGGTGGCGTCGGCTACACCCGTGACTTCCCCGTCGAGCGCTACATGCGCGAGGCCAAGGTCATGCAGATCTTCGAGGGCACCAACCAGATCCAGCGGCTGGTGATCGGCCGTCGCCTCCAGCAGGGGTCCTGACCCGGTGGGGGAGGAGCCGTCGGCGGAGGTGCGCCCGTCCGGGGACGCCCGTACCCCGATCGTCTGGCGCTTCCCGGTCATCGGGCTCGTGCTCGGGATGGTCCTCGCCGGCGTCGGTGCCGCGCTCGGCGCGGACGGTCGCGTGGGGTTCGTGGTCGTGGTGCTCGTGACCGCCGCCGGGTGTGGCCTGGGCGCCACCTACGCCCTGCTGACGGCGGTCATCGACGACCTCCGGTCGCGTCCGGTGGCCCGGTCGCGTCCGGTGAGTGGCGTCGCGTTGTTCCTCGCCGCGGCGGTGCTGATGGCGCTCGTCGCGGGTGCGGGTGGGTGACCCCCGTCGGCGGTCAGTGCTGCACGCGCCCGATCCCCGCCGTCGCCTGACCCGACACGGAGGCGACCAGCTGGTCCCAGAGCTGACGTGCCTCGTCGTCGCCGTGGACCTCGAGGTCCGCCCACGCCCCACCGCGGCGGAACGCGATCCGCCACAGGTCGCCGCCGCGGGCCTTGATGCGGAGCCGTGCGCGGTCGTCGGTGCCGTGCTCGACGCGGTGGGTCTCCTTCGCGTCGGGGTGGTGGCCGACGAGCGTCTCCCAGACGTCCTCGACGTCGACCCGGTCGCGTTCCTCGCTGAAGATGAGGGTCCACGACCCGGCACCGGGGAGGCTCGTCACGACCTCGATCGACAGCGGCGGCGGGACCGCGTCGCCGCCTCGACGCGCGATGGCGTCGAGGACGAACTCGGCGGCGAGCCGCTCGACGTCGTCGTCGTCCGGTGCGGGTCGGCCCAGCGCCACGTGGACGTCGACGTTGTGGACGTGGTGGTGCGTGACCCACCGGCGGGCGGCCTCGGCGAGGGTCTCGGCGCCTCCGAGCGGCGACCACACGGGCCACGACCAGTCGGCCTCCAGGACGCCTCCCAGCGCTTCCTGCAGCGCCGCGGTCCCGGCCCGGTAGATCGCGAGCACGGCACCGCGGTCGGCGGTGTCGACCTCGACGGTGCTCGGCTCGGCAGGGTCGTCGAAGGTGTGGAGCAGCGCGTCGTCCTCCTCCACGTCGAGCCTGCTCTTGACCGCGTGGGCGAGCCGTTCTGCGCCCTCGCCCAGGTGGGCCACGGTCCAGGCGACGTCGCCCTGGGGGCCGGGTCGGTCCCAGTCGTCGTCGCGGAGACGCTCGAGCAGGGAGGTCAGCACACCGACGTCGTGCCGGATGGCACGTTCCGCCTGGTGGCCGAGGACGGTCGGGACGATGGGTGATGTGCTCATAGGCGCACTATCGCCGCCGCGCCGCTCGGCTCGCAAGCCGTCGCCCCGCCCGCATGGTCGGTCGCGCGGGCAGTGGAGCAGGGGAGAGCGGTCCGAGGCGACTGCTAGCGTCCGGTGTCGGCGCCACGGAGGGATCGCGGTCACCGGCCTGCCCCACGACGACCACGGCACGAACCCCACGGCGGGGACCGCGTCGGGGCGGCACCGCGTGCTCGAACCGCCTGGGGTCCTGCCGCGTGACGCGAGCCGGCTGGACCCGCACCCGGACCTGTGGGACGGCGAGGCACGGGTCGCGGTCACCCACCTCGTCCTGACGCCAGCCGACCTCGACCGCGTCCGCGCGCAGCACGGCACCCACGGTCCCACGGTCCGTGCGGCCGTCCTCGAGGCCACGACCGACCGGGGCGGGCTGCCCGACAGCCTCACCGGGGCCGTCCTCGTCGGCACGCTGACCGCGCACGGCCGGGCGTGGCCCCAGCCGGTGGAGACCGGCACGATCGTCGCCACCACGACCCCCGTCACAGCGCTCCCCGTCTGGCTCGCGGACCTGTCCGCCTGGGACGGGGCGTCGCTCGTGGCGCCCTGCCGGGGACACGCCATCGTGCCGGCCGGTGCGGCACTGCTCGCCCCGGCCGCCCCGGTCGACGCCGCCACGGCGGCGCTCCTCGCCCGTGAGGCCTCGGTCCCGCTGCTCGTCGCCGACGTCACCGTCCCCGGCGACCGCGTGGCCGTCGTCGGAGCCACCACCGGGGCCGGGGCGCTCGCGTCCGTCACCGCCGCGACCGGCGGCGCGGACCTCGTGGCCGGCCTGGTGGGGACCCTGCAGGAGGCGCGGCTGGCACGGGCCATCGGGGTCGCCGAGCCGATCATCGCCGACCTCACGCGCCCGTCGGAGGCGGCGGCCGCGCTGGCCGGCGCGCTCGGGGGGCCCGCGGACGTGGTCGTGGTGGCGATCGACGACGCGGACGCGGTGCGGACCGCCGTGATCCTCGCGGGCGACGGCACGGTCCTGCTCGCCCACGGGCGCCAGCACGCCGGGCTCGCGGCGGCGACCGCACAGGCGCTGGGGACCGCGCCGGTCATCCGGGTCGACCGGCCGGCGGTGCGAGATGCGGGCCTCGCACTGCGGGCGCTCGTACCCTCCGGCGAGACCCTGATGGAGCTGTTCCGCTGGCGGGCGGGTGTCGGGCCCGCCCCCGCCGCGACCAGACCGGAGGACGCGTGAGCACGACCGCGGTACCCGCGTCGGACGGTGCGGGCCGCCCCCGGCCGGCCGAACCACCCAGCCGCGGGACGCTGATCGTGGCCGACCGGATCGTGACCCTGGGGCACGGCCGCTACCGCGCCCGGGCGCTGGTCGTGCGGGGGAAGCGGGTCGTGTGGGTCGGCGACGACCCCGAGCAGGCTCCGCCCCACGCGGCGCGCATCGACCTCGCCGGCTGTGTCGTGGGACCCGCCTTCGTCGACGCCCACGTCCACCTCACCCCCACGGGGGTCACGCTGACCGGCCTCGACCTGTCCGGGGTCCGCAGCGGCGAGGAGCTCCTCCGGGCGCTGCGGACCTACGCGGACCAGCACACCGGACGCGTCATCTGGGGGCACGGCTACGACACCCACGGGTTCCCCGACGAGCTCCCGACACCGGACCAGCTGAGCGAGGCCGCCAAGGGTCGTGCGGTGTTCCTGTCGCGTGTCGACGCGCACTCCTCGCTGGTCGACCGCTCGACCTTGGCCGCGGCACCGCTGGCGCGTGCCCAGGGCATCGTCAAGGACGCCGACGGGGAGCCGACCGGCGTGCTGAAGCGCGAGGCCAACCACATCGTGCGTCGCTGGAGCGTCGGGGCGATGACCGCAGCCGAGCTCGCCGGGGCACGCGACACCGCGGCCGCGCACGCGGCGGCCAACGGCATCGCCGCCGTCCACGAGATGGGCGGGCCCGACATCATGGGCGTCGAGGACTTCGACGCGTGGCGGTTCGGGCGCTGGCCGGTCGAGGTCGTCCCGTACTGGGGCGGCGTCGACCTCGGCTTCGTGATCGAGCGCGACCTCCGGCAGATCGGGGGGGACCTGCTCCTGGACGGCTCGCTGGGCTCGCACACCGCGGCGTTGTGCGAGCCGTACGCGGACGCGGACACCTCCGGGCAGCTCGAGTTCGACGACGAGACCCTGACCGAGCTGTTCCTCGAGGCCACCCACGCCGGCGTCCAGGTCGGTGTCCACGCCATCGGCGACGCCGCCATCCACCAGCTGGTGCGGTGCTGGTACGCCGTCGAGGACCGCGTGCCCGACCACCTCGAGGGTGCGGTGCGGCGGCTGCACCACCGCATCGAGCACGCCGAGGTCGTGCCGCCGGACCTCATCGACGACATCGCCGACCTCGGGCTCATGGTCAGCGGCCAGCCCGCCTTCGAGGCCGCGTGGGGCGGGCCCTCCGGGATGTACGCCCAGCGGCTCGGAGCCGAGCGGACGCGCTGGACGAACCCGTACCGGGCGCTCGCGGACCGCGGGGTGAACCTGGCGTTCGGCTCCGACAGCAACGTCACCCCGATGGACCCCTGGGGCGGCGTCCACGCGGCGCAGCACCGCGACTTCCCCGAGCACGCGATGAGCCGGCTCGAGGCGGTCTCGGCCTCGACGCTGGGTGGTCGCAACGCGGCCCGTCAGGAGCGCTTCGTGGGTGTGCTGCGCGCCGGGATGCGCGCCGACCTCGCGGTGTGGGAGGGCGACCCGTTCAAGGCCGACGACCCGCGCGGGGCCCGGTGCGTGCTGACGCTCTTGGCCGGGCGCGTCACGCACGGCGAGGCACCGTTGCCACCGTGGGCGCCCGCCGGCGCGTGATCATCGGTGGTCGGGGAGCTCGGCGCACCTAGCGCCTGCGCGATCCTCGGGGCGACCTCGCGCGGCGAGCGCATCGCCCGCCGCCCATCGCGCCCGACGCTTGACGCTCCGGGCACACGGGGACGATGCTGCACCGTCCAAGCGGGACACCTGTTCGCGGGAGCGGAGGGGGGCGGACGTCACGGTCCGCGGGGGGATCCGGATGCGGATCTCGTCGTGCGCTGGGCGCGGTCGCACACCGACCGGCGCCCGCGTTCGACGCCCTGCGGCACCGCTGCTGACGACCTTCCGAGCGACGTGGGCGCGTGTCCGGGCGGCACTTCCTGGCTCAGTAGAAAACACGGTCGACCCCGCCGAACGACGGTCAGCCGTGGCCCCAACGGCAGGAACGCCCGGCTGCCAGGGAGGCTCCGGTCCACCGAGGACCGGAGCCTCCCCCCGCCGACCCCGTGTGGCGCCGTCCACGTCCGCGTGCGGAGACGACGAGCGGCGGGAACACCGGGGCCCCCCCGGTGGTTGCGTTCCCGTACGGGGCTCTGGTACGAAGCGCCCCTCTCGGCCCCGGAGGCTGTCACGCGACGCGTCGCGCGCCTGCCTCCAGCGATCAACGGAGCCCTCAGGTGGCACCCAGGAAGTCCGCACCGCGCGACGACGAGGAGCTCCTCGACGCCACCGACACCTCCGACGACCTCGACCTCGACCCGGACGACGACCTCGTGGACGTCGACGAGGACGAGGTCGGCGACGATGTCGACGACGACGGGGACCTCGAGCCCGACGACGTCGAGGTGCTCGACCCCGAGCCGGGCGACCTCGTCGCCGGCGAGGACGAGGACGGAGGCACCGACGACGAGGCGATGATCGTCCCCCTCGCTGCCTTCGACGAGGAGGACGAGGAGATCACGCGCGTCGTCTCCGAGGACGACGAGGACGACGACGAGGACATCGACGGCCTGCGCGAGGGCGAGTTCGTCTGCCGGTCCTGCTTCATGGCCAAGCGCGAGAGCGCCCTGGCCGACCCGAAGAGGCTCCTCTGCCGCGACTGCGCGTGACCCTGGACGTCCGCACGCGGCTCGCGGCGGCCGCGAGCGTCCTGTCGGGCCTGTCGCTGCTCGTGGGGCAGCCGCCGCTCGGTATCTGGCCGGCGACGTTCCTCACGGCACCGCTCCTGCTGGTGGCCGTCGCGGCGGAGGCCGACCGGCCCGACCGCCGCGCGTCCGCCTTCCGGTGGGGCCTCCTGGCGGGGGTGGTCGCCTACGCGCCGATGATCACCTGGATCATCGCGCCGGCCGGGGTGCTCGCCTGGGGGCTCCTCGTGCTCATCCAGGCGGCGTTCCTCGGGGTGCTCGCCGTCCTCGTCCGTCCGGTCGTCCGCGGCCCCTGGGCCGTGGCGGTGGTGCCGCTCCTGTGGGTGGGGATGGACGCCTGGCGGGGCACCGTCCCGCTGGGCGGGTTCGCCTGGGGCTCGATCGAGTACGCCCACGTCCAGGGGTCCTGGCTCCTCCCCACGGCACGGCTCCTCGGTGGACGCGGGATCACCCTCCTCGTCGTCCTCGTCGGGACCCTGCTCTTCGAGGTCGGGCGGCGGATGCACCGCGCCACGCGCACCCTGCCCGGCTCCGCGCTCGAGCACGTCCGCGCCGGTCTCCCGCACGCCCAGCCCGCCCTGCTCGGCTTCGCCGCGGCGCTCCTGGTCTCGGTGCTCGCCACCGTCGAACCGCCGGCGCCCACGGGGGAGACGCTCGACGTCCTCGCGGTCCAGGGCAACGATGCCGAGGACTGGTTCCTGTCCGGGGCCGACGAGGACGTGGCCATCGCCGACCAGATGCTCGCCCTCACCGAGCACGCGGTCGCCGAGGGCGGGCGTCCCGACCTCACGGTGTGGCCCGAGAGCTCGATCGACCGCGACGCCTTCCACCCGGTCGGCGCGGACCTCAAGCCCACGGTCGACGCGGCCGCGTCGACCACCGGCGGGGGACTGGTCGTCGGCCTCAACCGCCGCGGCGAGCGCCCCGACACGTTCGCCAACAGCTCGGTGCTCCTGTCCGCCGACGGCGATCCGCTCCAGACCTACGTCAAGCGGCAGCTGGTCCCCTTCGGCGAGTACGTCCCGTTCCGCTCGCTGATCGGCCGCTTCCCGCCGCTCCGGCAGGTGCCCCGCGATGGGATCCCGGGCGACGGTCCGGCCGCGCTCGACGTCGGCGACGTCCGGGTGGCGGTCGCGATCTGCTTCGAGACGTTGTTCCCGCGGCTCGTGCGCGAGAACGTCCTCGCCGGCGAGCGTGACGCCCAGCTGATCCTCGCCACCACCAACGACGCCTCCTTCGGCCGCTCCGCCGAGCCCGCCCAGCACCTCGCCCAGAGCCAGCTCCGCGCGGTCGAGACCGGGCGCTGGGTGGTCCACGCCGCGCTGTCGGGCGCGTCGGCGTTCGTCTCGCCCACCGGCGAGGTGCACCAGCGGACGGAGCTGTTCACCCAGGCGACCATCCGTCGCGAGGTCCCGCTCGTGGAGGGACGCACGCTGTTCCTCGCCACCGGTGACCTGCTCGGCGCACTGGCCCGGGTGCTCGCAGCCGCCTGGGTCCTCGCTACCGTCGTCGCCCGGATCCGGACACGCACCGCCGCTGGGCCCCCGCAGGAGACGTCGTGACACCCCGCACGCTGGTCGTCATCCCGACCTACAACGAACGCGCCACGCTCGCCGAGCTGGTGGACGCGGCGCTGTCCGCACCGGTCGACGTGGACCTCCTCATCGTCGACGACGGCTCGCCCGACGGCACCGGCGAGCTCGCCGACGAGCTCGCCGCGGCCCACGCCGGGGTCCACGTCCTGCACCGTCCGGCCAAGTCCGGGCTCGGGCCGGCCTACCGCGCCGGCCTCGGGTGGGGGCTCGAGCGGGGCTACGACGTGCTCGTCGAGATGGACGCCGACCTGTCCCACGACCCCGCGCAGCTGCCGGACCTCGTGGCCGCCACGGCCACCGCCGACCTCGCCATCGGCAGCCGCTACGTGCCCGGCGGCCGGATCCGGAACTGGCCGCGCCACCGGCTGGCGCTCTCCGCCGGTGGGAACCGCTACGTCCAGGCCGTCACCGGCATGCCGCTGCGCGACGCCACCTCGGGGTACCGCGCCTACCGCCGGGCGGTGCTCGAGGCCATCGGCCTCGCCGAGCTCCGCTCCGACGGCTACTCGTTCCAGCTCGAGACGGCGCTCTTGACCTGGCGGGCGGGCTTCCGCATCGCGGAGGTCCCGATCACCTTCACCGAGCGTCGGGCCGGCGCGTCGAAGATCTCGCGCGCGATCGTGCTCGAGGCGCTGTGGCGGGTGCTGGTCTGGGGCGTCACCGGACGCCGCCACGCCGGCGCCCCGCACCCGTCCTCGGTCGCGGCGAGCCACTGACCCGGGGGGCGGCGGCGTCGTCGGAGCACCGGCGACGGGTTCGGTAGCCTTCGCGTCCGCGCGGCCCTCCGCGGTCCCCGCACGCCCCCGTCGTCCAGCGGCCCAGGATCCCGGCCTTTCACGCCGGTGACGCCGGTTCGAATCCGGTCGGGGGTACCCCGAGCATCCCGCCAGGCGTGCGGTGAGCGCGCCCGCGGCGGTCCGTCGACGGCACCCCGCCCTCGCGCCCGCCCACCGCCGGCGAGTACCCTCGTCGCCCGGCCTGTCACCCCACCCCGACCCGCGTACGGAGGTCCCGTGGCCACCAAGGACAAGATCGAGATCGAGATCCCCGTCGAGCGGCAGAAGGCGGCCCAGGCGGCGGGGAACTTCGAGCTCGAGGACCTGCCCGGTCGCCTCGCCGAGCCCGACGCCGCGATCCGCCTCGGCAAGCTCCCCAAGCAGGACAAGCCGCTGAAGGCGGTGCGGTCGATCAAGACCATCACCAAGCTGAAGCCCGGGCAGGTCGTCGCCAACTACGGCCGGTCCGAGTCGCGCTGGGCGGCCGCGTACCAGAAGCGCCGCGCCGGCCACGCCGACTTCCACGAGCTCCTGAGCTACGCGCGCCAGATCATCGGCATCGACGAGGACGGCCAGATCCTCATCTGCCTGATGGGGCACGCCGGTCAGGGCCCGTGCATCCCGCTGTGGGTGCCGCGTGAGGAGGTCACCCTCACCGTCCAGCCCAACGACATCATCCTGCGCTTCGACGACATGACCTTCGACTGGTGACCGACCGCTTCGCCCGCGAGCTGCGGCTCGCGCACGAGCTGGCCGACCTCGCCGACGAGCGGACCCTGCGCGCCTTCCGCGGGCGAGCTCGCGGTCGACACCAAGGCCGACGGGACCTGGGTCACCGACGTCGACCGGGAGGTCGAGCGGGCCATCCGCGCGCGGCTGCACGAGGTGCACCCGGACCACGCCGTGCTGGGGGAGGAGGACGGCCTCGACGGGCCCGAGGACGCGCCGACCTGGGTGATCGACCCCATCGACGGCACCAGCAACTTCGTCAAGGGCAACCCCATCTTCGCGACCCTCATCGGGTTGCGGGTCGACGGCGTCGAGATGCTCGGGGTGGCCTCGGCGCCGGCGCTCGGCACGCGGTTGGACGGGGTCGTGGGGGTCGGGGCGAGCCAGGACGCACGTCCGATCCGCGTGAGCACGTCGACCGTCTCGAGGACGCCGAGATCTCCTTCGGTGGCCTGGCCTACTTCGCCGAGCGTGGGCTCGGCGACGTGTTCCTCCGGGCGGCCGACCACGACGGGCCGCCAGCGGGCCTACGGCGACTTCTGGGGCCACTGCCTGGTCGCGGCGGGCTCGACCGACATCGCCGTCGAGGCGGCCGTGTCGACCTGGGACCTCGTCGCGGTCAAGGCCATCGTCGAGGCCGCCGGCGGACGGTTCACCGACCTCGACGGGGTCGCGACCGCCGACGGTGGCAGCGCGGTGTCCACCAACGGCCGTCTGCACGACGCCGCCCTGGCCCTCGTGCACGGCTGAACCGCGCCCCGGTGGTGTCGTCCGGACGCCCGCGCGCGTCGTCCACAGGGCGACGCGGAGGGTCCCGGACGCGTCACACGTGGGGGGTACGGTCGCTCGCATGACCGACATCGCCACCCCCGTCCTCACCGAGCCCGCTGGCACCGCCGGAGCCGAGGTCGACGACCCCGACGACGGCTCGACGCGCCTCGCCGCGCCCGCCGGCGCGTACGACGAGCTCGAGCCCACCTCGCCGCCGCTGATCGACGACGACGGACGCGTCCGCCTGTCGTTCTCGCGCGTCGACACCTACCGGAACTGCCCGACGAAGTTCCGCTACGCCTACGTCGACCGGCTCCCGGGCAAGCCCGGACCGCACCTGTCGTTCGGGACCTCGATCCACGCCGCCCTCGAGGCGTTCTACGACCGCAAGCTGCCCGCGGTGCCGACCGTCGACGACCTCCTCGGCTTCCTCTACGACCAGTGGGACAGCAGCGGCTTCGCCGAGCTCCCACGCGACGAGCAGCTCGGCTTCTACCGCCACGCCCAGGACGTGCTGCGCCGCTACCACCGGCGCGCCGCGCCCGGCTACCGGCTCCCCGCGGACACCGAGGCCTGGTTCGAGCTCCCCATGGGCGACGAGGCGCTCGTCGTCGGCTCCATCGACCGGGTCGACGTCGACGACGACGGTGACCTCCACGTCATCGACTACAAGACCAACCGCAAGGTCAAGAACCGCGAGCGGGTGGCGGGCTCGCTGCAGCTCGTCGATCTACGCGCTCGCCTGCGAGCACCTCTACGGCCGGCTGCCGGCCACCGTGTGCCTCGACTTCGTGGTCCCCGGCGTCGAGGTCCGCGTGCCGACTCGCCGACCTCGACCTCGACGCGGCGCGCCAGGCGGTGTCCGACACCGCCCGGGCCGTCCTCGCCGAGGCCTACGAGCCCGACCCCGAACCGTCTGTGCGACTGGTGCGACTTCCGCGCGCTGTGCCCCGCGTGGGAGGGCGCGGGACCGACGACGACCTCCTCGGGCCCGTCGTCGACCGAGGTGGCGCGGCTGCGCCGCCAGGTCGCCCGCGACGTGCGCGCGCCTGCGGGAGATGGAGGCCGGCGTCGCGCGCGTCCGCGACGAGCTCCGGGAGCGCGGCGATCGACCCCGTCCCCACGGCGGGGGAGGGCACGCCCGACGGGCCGTGACCGTCCGACAGCCCCCGGAGGACGGCATGGCGGCGGCCCGGCGACTACCCTCCCGGACCGAGCCGCGGCACGCTGCGGCGCCGGTCGAAGAGAGGTCCCACCCCGATGGGTCAGAAGGTCAGCGACACCACCCGCATCGCCGCGAGCCCCGAGACGATCCTCGGCGTCATCGCCGACCTCGACGCCTACCCGCAGTGGGCCGAGGGCGTCAGACGGCCGAGGTCCTCGCGACCGACGCCAGGGCCGGCCGGCGAAGGCGCGCTTCGAGGTCGACGCCAAGGTCGTCGAGGTGAGCTACACGATCGCCTACACCTACGCCGAGAACCGGGTCGAGTGGACCCTCCTCGAGGGCGAGACCATCTCGCAGCTCGACGGGTCCTACGTGCTCGCACCGAGCGGGTGCCGAGACCGACGTGACCTACTCGCTCGAGGCCGACGTCGACATCCCGCTGCCCGGGTTCATGAAGAAGCGCGCCGCCAAGCAGATCCTGGACCAGGGCCTGCGGGGTCTCAAGAAGCGCGCGGAATCGGTCGGCTGACGTGGCTCGCGACGAGGTCGAGGCGGCGTACTTCACGCTGTTGCGGGCTCGCGACGAGCTCGACGGTCTGCGGCGCTACGACGAGTTCCTGCGCGACGACCGCGGACGGCATCCGCCGGTTCGTCGCCGAGGGCGATGCGCTCGCCGAGCGGGTCGACCGCCGCTACCGCCGGGCCCTGTCGCACACGACGGGACCGATCGCCGACGCCCTCAAGCTCCGTCTGGGGGTGATCGCGGACGAGCTGGCGCGGATGCCGGACCGGCTGCAGGCGGCCGAGGCGTTCGTCGAGGAGTGCGAACGCGAGCACGCCGAGCTCAAGCGCTCCGCCTGAACGGAGGACGAGGATGTACCGCGACGACCCGCTCGACGACGAGATGGAGCTGCGCGAGATCGTGGGCGACGACGCCGTCGACGCGCTCGTCGCCGCCGGCGAGGACCTGCCGGTGGACCCCGTGGCCGCCGCGCTCGACACGCTCCGGGTCCTGCAGGGCTGGGTGGACGACGACGCCGCCGGCCGGTGGTTCACCCGGCCCCAGGGGCGCCTCGAGCGGCCGCACGCCGGTCGCCGCGCTCGCCGCCGGCGAGGACGAGGAGGTCCTCGACGCCGCCCGCCAGTGGGCGGCCGCGAACGGCTGATCGCGTCCGGTGGCGCGGGCGGCGCACGGTCTGGCGCCCCCTGCGGTGTCCGCGGCCACGCACGTCCGCTACCCTCCCGGGCACCACACGAGGACCGGCGGCCCGCCGCGCGCCCTCGTCGGGCCCTCGCCGCGACGGCGCCGCGCCCATCCCGGCCACACCAGCCGACTCCACACGAGCCCAGCCGTCGCCTCGACGTGCCACCAGGACACCCAGAAGGGAACTCCGCGTATGCCCACCGGTCGCGTGAAGGTCTACAACGCACAGCGCAAGTTCGGCTTCATCACCGCCGAGGACGGCTCCGAGCTGTACGTCACCGCAGATGCGGTGACCGACGGCGCGCTCCACTCCGGCGACGAGGTCGAGTTCGAGACGGTCGAGACCGACAAGGGGCGTAACCACGCCGCCTCGGTCACCGTCACCAAGAACGCGCCCGCGGACAACCCGGTCGGCCGCACGATGGTGAACCCGCCCAGCTGGGACCAGCTCGAGGAGCGTGAGCGCCAGCGCCGTCAGAACCGTCGCCGGCGCCGCTGAGCACGCGCGAGCCGCACCGAACAGCACCGAGGACCCCGCCTCCCGCGCGGGGTCCTCGTCGTCGCCGGCCCCGCGGGAACGTCGCGGAGGCGCGCTACGGTGACCTCCGACGCCTGCAGCCCCGGACCCCGACCCTGAGCGAGATGTCGACGACCATCCTCCCCCGGCTCGGCGCCACGGCGACGCCCGTCCGCGAGGCCGACACCCGCACCGACGAGCGGGTGGACCCGGACCGGCCGTGGGACGTCGTGGTCTGGGACGACCCGGTGAACCTCATGTCCTACGTCGTCTACGTGTTCCGCAAGGTGTTCGGCTACGACGAGCCGGTGGCCCGCAAGCTCATGCTCGAGGTGCACCGCAAGGGCAGGGCCCTGGTGGCGAGCGAGCCGCGCGAGAAGGCCGAGATGTACGTCCAGCAGCTGCACGGGCACGGGCTGCAGGCGACGATGGAACGCGCCTCGTGACCCGCCCGTTCCGGCGCCACGGCGCCCGCATCCGGTGGTCCCTGGCGACGTGGGAGCCCCCGCTCCTGCGTGGTCTCCGCGACGACCTCCGGACCCTGCTCGAGACCGGGGACCCGACCGACCCCGCGGTGCAGCGGTTCTACCCGCCGACGGTGCGGGGCGACGACACCGCGGACACCGAGCTCCGCCGCCTGATCCACGACGAGCTGCTCACCTCCCGTATCACCGGGCTGGACGCGTTGCTCCAGGTGCTCGACCGCGCGGAGCCGCACCGTGGCGACCTCCGGGTCGAGCTCGCCGACGACGAGCCCGCGCTGGTGCTCGGGGTGCTGAACGACCTCCGTCTCGCGCTCGGGGCCCGCGTGGGGGTCGAGACCCTCGACCGGGATGCCCTCGATGAGGACGACCCGGTGGTGCCGACGCTCGCCCTGATGGACCACCTCGCGTTCCTGCAGGAGTCGCTCCTGGCGATCCTGGACCCGCCGTCGCTGGCGCACTACGAGGACCACGACCACGACCGTTGACCACCACCCGAGGAGCACCGCGTGCGTACCGGCATCGGCGTCAGCGAGGACCTGACGCTCCCCGTCCAGCAGCAGCTCGCCCGTGAGGTCGAGTCGGCGGGCTTCACCTCGCTGTGGACCAACGAGGCGCGCGGGCGTGACTCGCTGCTGCTGTGCCAGGCGTGGGCCGCGGTCACCGACCGGCTCGAGGTGGGGATCGGTGTCGTGCCGCTCTGGACGCGTTCGGCGACGCAACTCGCGATGGCGTCGGCCACGCTCCAGGAGGCGAGCGGCGGCCGGTTCCTGCTCGGCCTCGGGGTCAGCCACCCCGGCACGATGGAGCCGTGGCACGGCGCCGACTACCGCACCCCGCTGACCGCCGCCCGCGAGACCATGCGGGTGCTCCACACGCTCGGCGCGGGGGAGGAGGCGGACGTCGCCGGCGACGTCGTCCGCGCGCAGCACATCCGCCTCGGTATCCACCCCACCCCGGCGCCCACACCCGTCTACCTCGCCGCGATGGGGCCTCGGATGCTCGAGCTCGCCGGCACCGACGCCGACGGGGTGCTCCTCAACTGGTCGAGCGCCGCGGAGGTCCGGCGTGCCGGCGACGCGGTCCGGGAGGCCGCCGGCGCGGCGGGCCGGGCCGCCGACGCCGTGCCCGTGGCGACCTACGTCCGGGTGGCGGTCGACGCCGACCGCGACGCGGCCCGACGGGCGCTCGCCCGGGAGATCGGCCAGTACGCCGCGCTGCCGGCCTACGCCAGCCACTTCGAGCGGCAGGGGTTCGGCGACGCGGTCGCCGCCGTCAAGTCGGCCTACCGCGAGGGTGGCGCCGCGGCCGTCCCCGACGCGCTCGACGACGACGTGCTGCTGGCGCTCGGCTGGTACGGGACGCCCGACGACGACCCCGCCACCGCTCTCTCCGCCTACCGGGAGGCGGGGCTCGACCACCTCGTGGCCCGCGTGGTGGTGACCGGCGATGACCCGGCCGCGTCGGTCCGCGCGGTGGTCGCGACCCTCGCGCCGGCGACCGCCGAGGCCTCCGCCTAACGCGGAAGGCGGCTCCGCACCTGACGGGTGAGCGCCCGCGCCTCGTCGACGCCGAGCCGGTGGGTCACCGCGAGGTACGCGACGCCGACGGTCGGGACGGCGACGGCGGCGCCCAGGAGCGGGTGCAGCCCGTCGACGACCGGCCGCAGGACGGCGGCGACCACGACCGCGACAGCGCCGCCCGCGACGATCGCGCCCCGTGCCCGCCCGCCGGCGCGGATCGGACGGTCGAGCTGTCGTCGCAGGCGCCGGCGCAGGAGCTGGTACTCGAGCCACGCCGACACCCCGGCCGCCAGCGACAGGCCGAGCGCGCCCAGGTGTGGCAGGCCGGTCCCCTCGCGCAGGTCGGCCGGTAGCGGCCTGAACGCCGGCAGGCTCGCACCGTCGATGAGCCGCAGCCCGCCGTCGATCACGACCCGATCGAGCTGGAGCATCAGCGCCACCCCGAGCGCGCCGGCCACGACGACCCGCAGGACCGCCAGGATCGCCGGGGTGCGGGTGTCTCCGCCTCCGTAGAGGGCGGATTGGAGCAGCCGGCTCGAGGTGCTCGCCACGAGGCCGACGCAGAACCCGATGAGGATGACCCAGACCAGGAGCACGTCCTCGCGGCGGAAGTTGCCGGTGCGGAAGGCGGCACCGACGAGCACGTCGCCGAGGATGGTGAGGCCCACGGCGCTCGGCACGACGTAGAACGCGATCCGCTCGAGGCCGGCGTCGAGGCGGTCGGCCAACCGGTCGCGTTGCTGTGCGGACGCGGTCGACATCGCCGGGAGCTCGGCCGCGGCCACCGACATCCCGAACAGGCTGATCGGCAGCAGGTAGAGCATCTGCGCCTTGGTCAGCGCGGCGATGGCGCTGCCCGCGAGGAGGGAGGCGAGGGCGACGTCGAGGAACGACAGCAGCTGGACGATCCCGCGCCCCGCCACGATCGGGCCGAACGCGCGGATGGTCTGCCGGACGCCGGGGAGGGAGACGTCGAGGCTCGGACGCAGCCCCCGGGTGAGCCGGAGGACGCTCGGCAGCTGGACGGCGAACTGGAGCACGCCGCCGGCGAGCGTCCCCCACGCGAGCGCCCGGGTCAGGTCGGCCAGCGTGGCGTCGCTGGCCGCGCCCGGCTGGAGCAGGTCCGGGAGCAGGATGGCGCCGGCCGCCACGATGGCGACGATCTGGGCCAGGTTCCAGATGACCGGGGCGACGTAGGAGAGGAAGAACCTGCGGTGGCTGTTGAGGATGCCGAGGCACCACGCCGACAGCACCAGCACCGCGATGCCGGGGGCGATGACGGGCATCAGCGCCACGGCGAGCTCGAGGGTCTCGCCCCGGAGGCCGGGGGTGACGACCTCGAGCACGGGACGGGCGAACAGGGCGGCGACGAGCGAGATGCCACCCGCGACGACGAACAAGAGCCCGGCCACCGCGCCGGCGACCTTGCCGGCCTCCTCGTGCCGCTCCTCGTCGAGCAGGCGGGTGTAGACCGGGATGAACGACGCGGACAGGACCCCCTCGCCGAGGAGGTTCTGCATCAGGTTCGGGATCTTGAACGCCGCGGCGAACGCGTCGGCGGCGAAGGACAGGCCGAGGAAGTGCCCGACCGCCCGTTCGCGCAGGAACCCGGCGAGCCGTGACAGCAGGATCCCGGCGGCAACGAGCGAGCTGTGCCGGCGGGACGCGCCGTCACCGGCGGGTGCGGCGTCAGCCTCGCGGACATCGCTCAACGCCGGACCTTCGCGGGGTGGGGTGGGTGCTGGCGCATCCTACGGAGGTGCGGCGTCGCCCTCGGGGTGTCCGGACGGCGGGCCCGCGCCCCAGGGGTGCCGGCGGTCACCCCCGCCAGCGGGTCGGACGCTCCCGCAGGGTCGTGGCGTCGAGGCGGTCGCAGACGGTCAGGAACGCCTCGCGTGGGACGCCGTACCAGGCGAGGTCGTCGAGGCGCTCGTCGAGCGGGACGTCGGTCACGAGCGTCGCGAGGTGGCGGTAGAGCAGCGCCTCGTCGCGGTGCGTGGCGAGCGTCTCGCCGAGCCGGGCCGCCCCCCGGACCTCGACGTCCCAGGCGGCCCCGTCGTCGGGGATGTCCTCGAGGTGCCCGTAGCGCGACAGGACCGCGGCGGCGGACTTCGCGCCGAACCCCTTGAGACCGGGGATGCCGTCGGCGGTGTCGCCGACGAGCCCCAGGTAGTCGGGCACCGAGGCGGGCCCGACGCCCATCTTCTCGGTCACGGCGGCCTCGTCCAGCTCCCGCTCGCGCATCCGGTCCACCTGCACGATGCGCTCGCCCCGCACGACCTGACCCAGGTCCTTGTCGGGGGTCATGATCCGGACCTGGTCGACCTCGTCGGCGAAGCGCAGCGCGGCGGTCCCGAGCGCGTCGTCGGCCTCCCACCGGTCCATCGACCAGACCGTGACCCCGAGGGCCCGGATCGCCTCCTCGACGAGGTCGAACTGCGCCAGCAGCGACCGGTCCACCCCGGTGGAGTCCTTGTAGGCCGGGAACTCCTCGTTGCGGAACGACTCGATCGGGTTGTCGAAGGCCACCGCGAGGTGGGTGACCGACTCGGCCTCGTCCTCGAGGAGCCACAGGATGGAGCTCACGACCCCCACGGTCGCCTTCACGTCCTCGCCGGCGGCGTCGACGCGGTCGGGGCGCTTGGAGAAGTGGGCACGGAAGAGCTCGAAGGTGCCGTCGACGAGGTGCAGGCGCAACGTGAGGCCTCCCGGAGCGGGTGCGGTGGACGGTCACGACGGGTCGGTGACGCTCACCGTAGTCCCGCGGAACGGTCACATCGCAGGGGTAGCATCCCGGGCATGAGCCACCCCGAGCAGCGACCCCGCCGGCTGACGCGGCGTCCCGTCGCGCCGGCGGCGCCGGGGCTCACGCGTCCGCCGCAGCCGGTCCCGCCGTCATCGTGGCTGCTGCCGGACCCCGCCGAGGCCGACGAGGACGGCGTGGTCGGGATCGGGGCCGACCTGGCGCCGGGGACCCTCGTCGACGCCTACCGGCGGGGCATCTTCCCGTGGCCCCACCCCGGGGTTCCGCTCCCGTGGTTCTCGCCGGACCCGCGCGGCATCCTCCCGTTCGACGGTCTCCGCGTCTCGCGGACGTTGCGCCGGACCCTGCGCCGCAGCGGCTGGACCGCCACCGTCGACGAGGCGTTCGTCGCGGTGGTCGACGCCTGCGGCGAGGACCGCGGCGAGGTGGGCACCTGGATCACGTCGCACATGGCGCGGGCGTACCGGCGACTCCACGACCTGGGGTGGGCGCACTCGGTCGAGGTCTGGGACGGCGACGAGCTCGTGGGTGGCCTCTACGGCGTCCAGGTCGGGGGGGTCTTCACCGGCGAGTCGATGTTCCACCGCGCCGACGACGCCTCGAAGGTGGCGCTGGTCGAGCTCGTCACCCGCCTGCGCGCCGCGGGCGGCCGGTTCGTCGACGTGCAGCTGACGACCGAGCACCTGGCGAGCATGGGTGCGGTCGAGGTGCCCCGCGACCGGTTCCTCTCCGAGCTCGCCGTGGCCCGTGACCACGACGTGCGCATGCGGGCCGGGCGCCGCCCGGTGGCGCGCCTGGTGGCCGCCTCCTCGTGACCTGGGTCGACGCCCGGGCGGCGCGCTCCCGCACGATCCCGGCCGCACGGGACCGGGTCTGGGCGGAGGTGTCCGACGTCGAGCGTCTGGCCGAGCTCATCCCCAAGGTCGAGCACGCGGAGCCGGTCGGGGACGGCTGGCGCTGGACGATCACCGAGCACGGCGCGCTCGGCTACACGGTCCGGCCGGCCTTCACGGTCGCGATCGAGGAGACCCGCCCGGCCGCGTGGCCTTCCGCCACCTCCCGGATCCGGGCGCCGCCGAGGGCCGTGCGCACGGCAGCCTCGAGCTCGCCGAGCCCCGTCCCGGGGTGACGACCGCCACGGTCGAGCTCCGGCTCCACCTCGACCTGCCGATCCCGCGGCTGCTCGCCGGAGCCGCCCGCCGGGTGATCGAGCACGAGGCCGATCGTGCGGTGGCGGGCTTCCTGGACCGCCTCGCGACCGCGCTCGGGTGAGGGCGCCTCCCACGCGGGACCGCCCGGCCCCGCGTACGATGGCGCGGTGGAGGCCGAGTCCGGCCGATCCCGCCCCGTCGCCCGTCCCCCCGTCGGCGTGCCCGCGCACGTCCGACACCCGCGAGCCGTCCGGCTCCGAACGCGGGTGGACGCCCGTCGGTGGCAACAGCTGTACGAACACGGAGACACGAGTGAGCGACGCGACGCAGGACCAGAAGGACTTCGAGGTCCGCGACCTCTCCCTCGCGGCCTGGGGCCGCACCGAGATCGAGATGGCCGAGAAGGAGATGCCCGGCCTCATGGCGCTGCGCGAGCGCTACGCCGACGAGCAGCCGCTCGCCGGGGCCCGCATCGCCGGCTGCCTGCACATGACCATCCAGACCGCCGTGCTCATCGAGACGCTGCAGCAGCTCGGTGCCGAGGTGCGCTGGTCGTCGTGCAACATCTTCTCGACCCAGGACCAGGCGGCGGCCGCCGTCGCCGCGGCGGGGACCCCGGTGTTCGCCTGGAAGGGCGAGACCGAGGAGGAGTACGAGTGGTGCATCGAGCAGACGCTCGTCTGGCCCGACGGGCGGGGCCCGAACCTGCTCCTCGACGACGGCGGTGACCTGACCGCGATCGTCCACGAGCGCCACCCGGACCTGCTCCCCGACATCAAGGGCGTCTCCGAGGAGACCACCACCGGGGTCCACGCGCTCTACGCCATGCAGAAGGCCGGCACGCTCCGCATGCCCGCCATCAACGTCAACGACTCGGTCACGAAGTCGAAGTTCGACAACCTCTACGGCTGCCGCGAGTCGCTGATCGACGGCATCAAGCGCGCCACCGACGTGATGATCGCCGGCAAGAAGGTGGTGGTGGCCGGCTACGGCGACGTCGGCAAGGGCTGCGCCCAGGCGCTGCGCGGGATGGGCGCGACCGTGCTCGTCACCGAGATCGACCCCATCATCGCGCTCCAGGCGGCGATGGAGGGCTACCGGGTCGTGACGATGGATGACGTCGTCGGCGACGCCGACATCTTCGTGACGGCGACGGGCAACGACGACGTCATCACCCTCGAGCACATGCTCGAGATGAAGGACCAGGCGATCGTCTGCAACATCGGGCACTTCGACACCGAGATCCAGACCTCAGCGCTGCGCGACTTCGAGTGGGAGAACGTCAAGCCCCAGGTCGACCTCGTCCACCTGCCCAACGGCAGAGCGATCATCCTGCTCGCCGAGGGCCGCCTGGTGAACCTCGGCTGCGCCACCGGCCACCCGAGCTTCGTGATGTCGATGAGCTTCACGAACCAGGTGCTCGCGCAGATCGAGCTGTGGACCAACCACGAGAGCTACAAGGAGGAGGTCCACGTCCTCCCGCGCAAGCTCGACGAGGAGGTCGCGCGGCTCCACCTCGACAAGCTCGGCGCGACGCTGACGACGTTGACCCCCGACCAGGCCGCCTACCTCGGCGTGCCGGTCGAGGGGCCCTACAAGTCCGACAGCTACCGGTACTGACCCAGCGGTCCACCCGCGTCCGCGGCCCCCGGCACGGTGTGCGGGGGCCGCGCGTCGTGTGTCTGGTGTGGTCCAGGTCGAGGTGGGTGACTCAGGAGGGCGGTGTGGCTATCGTTACCTCCTGTTACGGGAGTCAGGCGGCCGTGGCGCGTCCCTAGTGGCTTCCCCGAGGGACGCGCACCTGCCGGCATCGACCGTGGCACGAGGTGCGGGCACGAGCCGGGACTGCAGTCCGGCCCCCGACGTGCCGACACCTCACCGGGGCACCCGGGCGGGTGCTCGAGCGGAGGAGGACCCGGTGCGGGGAACGCGACGGACCCGGATGGTGCTGTCGAGCGCCCTGACGGTGGCGGCGGTGACCCTCGCCGCGCTCGGCACCCAGGTGGCGGCCGCGGCGCTCCAGGACGCCGACGGCAGCCCTGAGGGGCTCATCGACCGCCTGGCCGCGATCGAGCGGGAGCTCCCCGACCTGCCGCCGGACGACGTGATCATCCTGCCGGAGGAGACCTGGGCGGAGTTCCCGGGCGACTTCACCGGCGCCCGGTTCGCGCTCGACAACCTCGCCGACCGGACCCGCGAGCTGTTCATCGCCGCCGAGGAGTCCGACGTCGCCGAAGCCCAGGCGGTCGGGGACGCCGCCCGGGCCATCCTCATCCAACGCCAGGCGTACGCGATGCTCGCCGACTGGGAGGAGCACGACCTCGCCTTCCCGCTCGACGCGTTCGACGAGACCGGCGTCGCCAGCGGCGCCGACGAGGTCTACGGGCTGGCCCAGGCCGGGCTCACGCTGCTCCTCGACGCCAACGAACGCTGGCTGACCGCGCACGAGCTCCTGCGCGACACGGCGCTGGCGGACCCGGGGGAGCAGCAGCTGTTCGCCCAGTCCTACGACGCCGCGCGCGACTTCGAGGGGCGGATGCGTCCGCTCATCCACCGCGCCCTGTCGCTCGACACGACCCAGGTCATGCGGCCGGTGTCCCGGTTCGAGACGACCGCTCCCGGGACCGAGGCACGCGCGCGGACCATGCGCATCGTCTGCATCGACCGCGAGGCCTACGCGGCGAACCCGCTCGTCCTCGACCTCCCGGAGGAGCTGGCGGCGCTCGGTCAGGTGCCCGCGATCGACTGCCCGGACCTCGACAACGGCAACGAGCTGCGTCTCGTCGGGAACTGATCCGGACCACCGGTGTGCCGGGCGGGGACGCCGGGCGTAGTCTCTGCCTCCGCACCGGTCCGGACCTCTCGCGTGGAGATCTCTCGCGTTGGACACCATCCCCAAGCCCGACGAGCTGCTCGCCCTCCACGGGGTGACCGAGGAGCTCTTCGAGACCCTGCGGCGGTGGTTCGACGTGCCCGCGAGCGTCCCGCTCGACCTCGGTGACGTCGACGCGGCGGTCGCCGAGCTCGGGGACCCGGTGATGATCGCGGCCCTCGCGATGCGCAAGCTGCAGGCGCTGCGGCTCCTCGCGACCCCGGGCGTGCGCACCAGCACCGACGTGGTGGTCTCGATCGTCCAGGATCTCAACCGGGCGCTCCTCCAGGCGCCGTCGATGTACCTGCGCGCGAGAGGCCGAGCACACCGACTGGGACGCCGCCTTCGAGCAGCTCGTCGCCGCCGAGGTGGACCCCGACGAGGTCACCGGCGACACTCCCGCCTCGCCGGAGGACGCCGACGCGGAGGCGGAGCGCTTCCGCGAGCTCCACGGCCGTCTCCACGAGGCGGTCGTGGCCGTCCTGCAGGCGTCCGACGGCGAGATCCGCTACCTCGTCTGACCCCGGCGCCCCTCCCGATCCCCCCTGCGAGGTCCCCCCGTGGCCACCACCCCGACACCTCCTGCCGACGCCGCCGACGTCCCGGCCTCCCCGCCCTCGTCCTGGGCCGAGTCGGGGCGCTTCGTCCCGCGTGCGTTCGTCCAACCGGCGCTCGCGTTCATGCGCGCCGAGGCCGGCGGCGGCGTCCTCATGCTCGCGGCGGCGCTCGTCGCCATCGTCCTCGCGAACTCCGCCTGGGGCGACGCCTACTTCGGCTTCTTCGACAGCCGCATCGACGTCACGTTCGGTGGCTTCGCCTTCCACCACCTGAGCGAGCTCACCGTCCGGGAGTGGGTCAACGACGCGCTGATGGCGATCTTCTTCTTCGTCGTCGGCCTCGAGATCAAGCGCGAGCTCGTCGTGGGCGAGCTCCGCGACCCCAAGGCCGCGGCGCTCCCGGTCCTGGCCGCGGTCGGGGGGATGGTGGTCCCCGCCGGCATCTACCTGCTGTTCAACGCCGGCGGCGACGGTCAGCACGGGTGGGGGATCCCGATGGCGACCGACATCGCGTTCGCGGTGGGGGTCGTGTCGATGCTGGGCCGGCGCGTCCCGATCGCCGCGAAGCTGTTCCTGCTGGCGCTCGCGATCGTCGACGACCTCGGCGCCATCATCGTCATCGCGGTGTTCTACACCGAGGAGATGGCGATGGGCTGGCTCGTGGCCGCCGCGGTGGGGCTCCTGCTGGTGGCGGCGATGCGTCGGGCCAACGTCCGGGCGCTCCCGCCCTACCTGGTCGTCGGCAGCTTCGTGTGGCTGGCGGTGCTCGAGTCCGGCGTCCACGCCACCGTCGCCGGCGTGGCGTTGGCGCTCCTCACCCCGGTGACGAGCTTCTACAACCCGCACTACTTCGGGCCCCGCGCGCGCCACCTCGTCGACCGCGTCGAGGAGTACCTCCCCACCGACGACGCGCTCCACGAGACCGACCACCACACGATGGAGCGGGTCCAGACCCTGCTCCTCGACCTCCGTCGGCTGAGCCGCGAGTCGCTGCCCCCGCTGTCGCGTCTCGAGCACTCGCTGAACGGGGTGTCCTCGTTCCTGATCGTGCCGCTGTTCGCCTTCGCCAACGCCGGCGTCCGGATCTCCGGGGACGCCCTGTCCGGCGCGTTCGCCGACACGGTGCTCGTCGGCACCGCCCTCGGCCTCCTCGTCGGCAAGGCGGTCGGCGTCACCGGGGCATCGTTCGTGGCGGTCAAGCTCGGCATCGGCCGGCTCCCCGCCAAGGCGACGTGGTCGCACATGGTCGGGCTCGGGCTCCTGGCCGGGATCGGGTTCACGGTCGCGCTGTTCGTGGCCGCGTTGTCCTTCGAGCCCGGCTCGCCGCACCTCGACAGCGCCAAGATCGGCATCTTCGCGGCGTCGCTCGTGGCTGGCGTGGCCGGCTTCGTGTGGCTGCGCACCGTGGCACCGTCGGCAGAGGAGCTCGACCAGAACGCCGACGGGGTGCCCGACGCACGGCAGTCGACGGGACACGTCACGGGCTGACCGGACCGGCTCCGGGGGGCCGGACGGACCGCTCGTGCGGGCCGCGTGAGACCGACTGCTGTGGTGCGCGCACACCCGGCCCGGTTCCGGGGGAGCCGACTACCCGCGTAGTACCATCACGGACCGGCCGGTACGTCCGAACGGGCACCGGAGACGGCGTGTCGACCACACGCCACATCGCCCCTCGCGCCCGATCCGCGGGGGGATCATCCAGCAGGGAGAACCATGAAGATCACCACACGCGCGCTCGCTGCTGTCGCAGCGGCCGCGCTGTTCGCGACCGCCTGCGGGACCGCACCGGAGGACACGGCGTCCCCCGAGTCCGAGCCCGATGCGACCGCCACCGCGACGACCTCCGAGTCCGAGACCGCCGAGCCGACGGCGGAGCCCGTCGACTTCACGGCGTGCCAGGTCACCGACACCGGTGGCGTCGACGACCGTTCGTTCAACCAGACCGCCTACAAGGGCATGCAGGACGCGGAGGCCGAGCTCGGTGTCGCGATCCAGGTGCTCGAGTCGCAGTCCGAGACCGACTTCGAGCCCAACATCAACCAGTTCGTCAGCCAGGGCTGCAACCTCGTCGTGACGGTCGGCTTCCTCCTGGGTGACGCCACCGAGGCCGCCGCGCAGGCGAACCCCGACACCGAACTTCGCCATCGTCGACTACGCCTACGAGAACACCTACCCGAACCTGCTCGAGCCTCACCTTCGCCACCGACCAGGCGGCGTTCCTGGCCGGCTACGCGGCGGCACGGTGACCGAGACCGGCAAGGTCGGTACCTACGGCGGCATCAACATCCCGACCGTCTCGATCTTCATGGACGGGTTCCTGGCGGGCGTCCGCTACCACAACCAGGAGAAGGGCACCAACGTCGAGGTGCTGGGCTGGGACGGCAGCGACGGGCTGTTCACCGGTGACTTCAGCTCGCAGGACAAGGGCCGCCAGACGACCGACCAGCTGCTGACCGCCGGCGCCGACATCATCATGCCGGTCGCCGGTCCCGGTGGGCCTGGGCTCCGCGGCGGCGATCCAGGAGGCCGGTCGCGGCAAGCTCGTCTGGGTCGACACCGACGGCTACGTCTCGGCGTCGCAGTTCAAGGACCTCATGCTCACCTCGGTCGTGAAGAACATGGACGTCGCCGTCCACGACACGATCGCGGCCGCCGCCGAGGGCAACTTCGAGGGTGGCATCTACACCGGCACGCTCGAGAACGAAGGCGTGGGCATCGCACCGTTCCACGACTTCGAGGACGCGGTGCCGGGTGAGCTGCAGGGCGAGCTCGACACGATCCGCCAGGGCATCATCTCCGGCGAGATCTCGGTCAAGTCCGGCCGACTACAGCTGACCGCCGTCCGACGGGGAGGGCCGCCGACCACCGGTCGGCCCTCCCCGTCGACGCGCCACGAGCACGCGTCCTCGCGAGGAGCGCCCCGTGAAGCTCGAGCTCAGAGGCATCACCAAGCGGTTCCCCGGAGTCGTCGCCAACGACGCGGTCGACCTCGTCATCGAGGACGGCGAGATCCACGGGCTCCTCGGCGAGAACGGCGCCGGCAAGTCGACCCTGATGAACATCCTCTACGGCCTCTACTCGGCCGACGAGGGTGAGATCCTGGTCGACGGCGAGGTGCGCTCCTTCTCCGGCCCGGGCGACGCCATCGCCGCCGGCATCGGCATGGTGCACCAGCACTTCATGCTGGTCCCGGTGTTCACCGTCGCCGAGAACATCACCCTCGGCGTGGAGCACACCAAGGGGTTCGGCCTCCTCGACCGCCAGAAGGCCGAGGACGAGGTCCGCGCGCTGTCCGAGGAGTTCGGGCTGCCGGTGGACCCCACGGCCGTCGTCGAGGACCTCCCCGTCGGCGTGCAGCAGCGGGTCGAGATCCTGAAGGCGCTCTACCGCGATGCGCGGCTGCTCATCCTCGACGAGCCGACCGCGGTGCTGACCCCGCAGGAGGCCGAGGACCTGTTCCGGGCCATGCGGGGCCTCAAGGAGTCGGGCCGTTCCATCGTGTTCATCAGCCACAAGCTGAAGGAGCACCGCGCGGTCGTCGACCGCATCAGCGTCCTCCGTCGTGGCCGGATCGTCGGCAGCGCCGACCCCCACACCGCCTCCGAGCAGGACCTCGCCAACCTGATGGTCGGTCGTCCGGTGAGCCTGGTCGTCGACAAGGCCCCCGCGACCCCGGGCGAGACGGTCCTGTCGGTCCGTGACCTCACGGTCCTGAACGCCCGCAACGAGCCGGCGGTCGACGGCGTGAGCTTCGAGCTCCAGCGCGGCGAGATCCTCGCCATCGCCGGCGTCGAGGGGAACGGCCAGACCCAGCTCGTCCGGGGCGTGACCGGCCTCGACCCGGTCGCCGGCGGGACGCTCGAGCTCTTGGGCCGCGACATCACCGACGTCGGTCGCAAGGAGCTCCTGCGGACCGGGATCGGCCACATCCCCGAGGACCGCAACCGCGACGGCCTGGTGGGCCCGTTCTCGATCGCCGAGAACCTGGTGCTGTCTCTGTGGGACGCCGCGCCGTACGCCGACCACGGTCGGCTCCGGTTCGCCACCATCGCCGCCACCGCCGAGCGCGACGTCGCGGCCTTCGACATCCGCACGCCCTCGATCCACACGGCTGCCGAGTCGCTGTCCGGCGGCAACGCCCAGAAGGTCATCGTGGCGCGTGAGTTCGGCCGCCCCATCGACCTGCTCGTGGCCGCGCAGCCCACCCGCGGCGTCGACGTGGGCTCCATCGAGTACATCCACAAGCGCATCGTCGACAAGCGCGACGAGGGAGCCGCCGTGCTCATCGTCTCCTCCGAGCTCGACGAGGTGCTCGCCCTCGCCGACCGCGTCGCCGTGATGTTCCACGGCCGGCTGGTCGGCCCGTTCCCGATGCCGATCTCGAAGGAGGCCGTCGGCCTGATGATGGCCGGCGCCAGCCCCGACGAGGCCCTCGGAGCCACCCGATGAGCGACCAGCCCCCCTCCGACGCGGGACGCCCCGAGGACCCGGTCGCGCCGGGTGAGGACCCCGACGTCGACCACGAGGTCCGTGCCGCGGCCGAACGCGACGCGCGCACCCCGACGGTCAACGTCGGTGCGTCCCCGACCGAGCGCATCATCGCCGCGATCACGGGCACCAGCGTCCGCGTCACCGTCCTCGCGTTCGTCTCGGCGATGCTCCTCGGGGCCATCATCATCGCCCTCAGCGACGAGTCCGTCCGCGAGGCGCTCGGCTACTTCGGCTCGCGGCCCGGGGACACGTTCTCGGCGGCCTGGCAGGCGGGGTCGGAGGCGTACCGCGCGCTCGTCAAGGGCGCCGTCGGCGGCACCTACCAGCTGTCCGAGACCGGGGTCGCCGCCATCCCGTTGATCCTCACGGGTCTCGCGGTCGCCATCCCGCTCCGCGCGAGCATGTTCAACATCGGCGGTGAGGGCCAGGTCCTCGCCGGCGGCATGGTCGCCGGCGTCGTCGGGTTCAACCTGGCCGGGTTGCCGCTGTTCATCCACCTCCCGTTGGCGATCCTCGCCGGCCTCCTCGGCGGCGCCCTCATGGGCTTCATCCCCGGCTTCCTCAAGGCCCGCACCGGCGCGCACGAGGTCATCTCGACCATCATGCTGAACAACATCGCCATCTTCGTCACCGACTACCTGCTGACGACCGACGCGTTCCGCGAGCCCGGCCGGTCCGACCCGATCTCCAAGCCCATCCTCGACTCGGCGACCCTCCCGCGCTTCGACAGCGGGTTGCGGCTCCACGCGGGACTGATCGTGGCGCTCCTGGCCGCGCTCATCGTCTGGTGGCTCCTCGAACGCTCCACCTTCGGCTTCGAGATCACCGCCGTCGGGCTGAACCCGAACGCGGCCACCGCCGCCGGCATGTCGGTACCCCGGATGGTCATCTTCGGGATGACGCTCGCCGGCGCGATGGCCGGCCTCGCCGGGACGTCCCAGATCCTGGGCGTGCAGGGGCGCATCACCGGTGGGTTCTCCGCCGGCCTCGGCTTCGACGGCATCACCGTCGCGCTGCTCGGCCGCGGGACCGTCGGCGGCACCGTCGCGGCCGGGCTGCTGTTCGGCGCGCTCAAGGCCGGAGGTCGTGCGATGCAGGGTGCCACGGGCACCTCGCTCGACCTCGTGGTCGTCATCCAGGCGCTGATCATCCTGTTCGTGGCGGCGCCGGCGCTGGTGCGCGCCATCTACCGCATCAAGGCCGACGACACCGCAACCGGCCAGGTCGCCAAGGGGTGGGGCGCATGAGCGAGCAGACCACCCCCGCGGACCTGCAGCGCCGCAACCGTCGCTTCGGCGTGTTCACGATCCTCCTGGGCACCCTGGCCGGCATCGCGTTCGCCACCGGCGCCGGCGGCATGTCCGCGGCGTTCCAGCTGAACGACACCTTCGGCGCCGAGACCTTCGCGACGCTGCCGATCGTCTCGGTCCCGGTCACACCGGCAGCGGTCTTCCTGGGCCTCCTCATCGTCGGGGTCGGCGTCGCCCTCGTCGTCCGTGGCTTCGGCGAACGGGCCGCGACCGCCGTCGCCATCGCGCTCGGGCTGTTCGTCCTCGCCTTCCTGGTCTGGGCGGCCCGCGGGCAGCAGCTGCAGGTCCTGGGCCTGCTCAAGGGCACGATCCGGGCGGCGGTCCCACTGGCGCTGGGGGCGCTCTCCGGGGTCCTCTGCGAGCGGTCCGGCGTCGTGAACATCGCGATCGAGGGCCAGTTCCTCACCTCCGCCTTCACCGCCGCCGTCGTGAGCTCGGCGACCGGCAACCCCTGGATCGGGCTCCTCTCGGCGCTGATCGCCGGTGGGCTCGTGGGCGCGCTCCTCGCGGTGCTCTCGATCCGGTTCCGCGCCGACCAGATCGTCGTCGGTGTCGTCCTGGTCGTGCTCGCGACCGGTCTCACGTCGTTCCTGACCTCGCAGGTCCTGGCGCGCAACCCCGCGCTCAACTCGCCGGCGCGCTTCTCGACCGTCGAGATCCCGGGGCTCTCGCACATCCCGTTCCTCGGGCCGTTGCTGTTCCGCAACAGCGTCACCGTCTACCTGATGCTCATCGCGATCGCGGTCGCCGAGGTCGCCCTGTTCCGGTCGCGCTGGGGTCTGCGGCTGCGGGCGGTCGGCGAGCACCCCAAGGCCGCCGACACGGTCGGGATCAAGGTCCTCGCGACGCGCTACCGCGCGGTCATCCTGGGCGGCGTCGTCGCCGGCATCGGCGGGGCCTACTTCACCCTCGACGCCGCCGGCCAGTTCAGCCGCGAGATGACCGGCGGACGCGGGTTCATCGCCCTCGCCGCGCTGCTCGTGGGCCGCTACTCGCCGCGCGGGGCGCTCGGCGCGGCGCTCGTCTTCGGCTTCGCCGACGCGCTCGCGACCTCGCTCCAGCTGCTGAACGTCGGCATCCCGTCGACGCTGCTGCTCACCGCCCCGTACGTCGTGACGCTGCTGGTCGTCGCCGGCCTCGTCGGACGGCTCCGGATCCCCGCCGCCGACGGCGAGCCGTACGTCAAGGAGTGAGCAGCGTCGCGATCCGGTCGATGCCCTCGGCGAGGTCGTCGTCGCCGAGGGCGTAGGACAGCCGGGCGTAGCCCGGCGCGCCGAACGCCTCGCCGGGGACCACCGCCACCTTCGCCTCGTCGAGCAGCACGCCGGCGAGCGCGAGCGTGCTGTCGACCCGGTGGCCGGCGACGTCGCGGCCCAACACCTCCTCGAACGAGGGGAACACGTAGAAGGCGCCCTGGGGCTCGACGCAGGTGACGCCGGGGATGTCGTTCAGCGCCGTCACGGCGAGCCGGCGCCGGCGGTCGAACGCCTCGCGCATCTCGGCGACCGCGTCCTGGGGTCCGGCGAGCGCCTCGAGGGCGGCGATCTGGGCCACGTTGTTGACGTTGGACGTCACCTGGCTCTGGAGCTTGTTGATGCCCTTGGCGACCTCGACGGGGGCGATCGACCAGCCGACCCGCCACCCGGTCATCGCGTAGGTCTTCGCGACGCCGTTCACGACGATGGTCCGCGCCGCGGCGTCGGGCACCGCGACCGGCAGGGAGGTCATCTCGGCGTCGCCGTAGACGAGGTGCTCGTAGATCTCGTCGGTGACGACCCAGATGCCGTGCTCGGCGGCCCACTCGCCGACCGCCCGGACCTCCTCGGGCGGGTAGACCGCCCCGGTGGGGTTCGACGGCGAGACGAACACGAGCGCCTTCGTGCGCTCGGTCCGGGCGGCCTCGAGCTGGTCGACGCTGGCCCGGAAGCCGGTCTCCTTGGTGGTCTCGAGCGCGACGACCTCACCGCCGGCGAGCCGGACCTGCTCGGGGTAGCTCACCCAGTAGGGGGCGGGGATGATGACCTCATCGCCGGGGTCCACGATGGCCTGGAAGACGTTGTAGAGCGCGTGCTTGCCGCCGTTGGCGACCGTCACCATGTCCGGGCTCGCGTCGAAGCCGGTGTCCCGGCGGGTCTTGTCGACGATCGCCTGTCGGAGCGCCGGCAGGCCCGGTGCCGGCGTGTAGCGGTGGTTGGCCGGGTCGGCGCAGGCCCGCGCGGCGGCGGCGACGATGTGCGAGGGGGTGGGGAAGTCCGGCTCGCCGGCGCCGAAGCCGATGACGGGCTCGCCGGCGGCCTTCAGCGCCTTCGCCTTGGCCGTGACGGCCAGGGTCGGGGACTCCTCGAGACCGAGGACCCGTCGGGACAGGGCGGAGGTGGACACGGCTCGCTCGCTCGTCGAGGGGGTGGCGCGGGGCGAGGATAACCTCGCGCCCCGCCCCCGCCGCGACCGAAGGCACCCCCGTGGTTGTCGACATCAAGATCCCGAACGAGCTCCTCCCGGCCGACGGCCGCTTCGGCTGTGGTCCCTCGAAGGTGCGCCCCGAGGCGGTCGGCCGACTGGCCACCGAGGGCGCCGCGCTGCTCGGCACCTCGCACCGCAAGGCGCCGGTGAAGGACCTCGTGAAGCGACTGCAGGACGGGATCGCCGCGCTGTTCGACCTGCCCGCCGGCTACGAGGTCGTGCTCGCCAACGGGGGCGCGACGGCGTTCTGGGAGATGGCCGCGTTCGGGGTGGTGCAGGAGCGCAGCCTCCACTACGTCTTCGGCGAGTTCTCGTCGAAGTTCGCCAAGGCCACCGACGCCGCGCCGTGGCTCGCCGACCCGGTCCAGGTCGTCGCCGACCCCGGGGGCCGTCCCGCGCTGGTCGCCGACGACGAGGTCGACGTCCAGGCGCTGACGCACAACGAGACCTCCACCGGGGTCCGGATGGAGGTCGCGCGCCCCGACGACCACGCGCTCGTCGTCGTCGACGCCACCTCCGGGGCCGGCGGTCTCCCGGTCGACCTCGCCCAGACCGACATCTACTACTTCAGCCTCCAGAAGGGCTTCGCGTCCGAGGGCGGGCTGGTCGTGGCGATCTGCTCGCCGGCCGCGCTCGAGCGGATCGAGAAGGTGCGCGCGACGGACCGCTACATCCCCACGTTCCTCGACCTCCAGACCGCGGTCGAGAACAGCCGCAAGAACCAGACCTACAACACCCCGGCCATCGCCACCCTGTTCCTCGGGGCCGAGCAGGTGGACTGGATGAACGGCCAGGGCGGGCTCGACTGGGCGGTGGCCTCGTGCCAGGCCAAGGCCGACCACGTCTACGGCTGGGCCGCGGCGCGCGACTGGGCGACCCCGTTCGTGACCGACCCGGACGCGAGGAGCCTCGTCGTCGCCACCGTCGACCTCGACGACCGCGTGGCGGCCGACGACGTGAACGCGGTCCTGCGCGCCAACGGGGTGCTCGACACCGACTCCTACCGCAAGCTCGGCCGGAACCAGCTGCGGATCGGGATGTTCCCGGCGGTCACGCTCGCCGACATCGAGTCCTACACCGCCTGCGTCGACCACGTCGTCGAGCAGCTCGGTACCTGAGGACCAGCGCGGTCAGCCGACGTGCGCGCGCACCTCGGCGGCCGCGTCCTCGCCGTAGACGTCGGCGAGGCGGGTCACGAAGTCGGCCGGCGTCAGCTTGTACTCCTGGGTGCCGACGTGCTCGAGCACGTAGGTCGCCACCATCGAGCCGACCTGGGCGGCGCGCTCGTGGCCGAGCTGCCACGCGAGGCCGGCGAGGTAGCCGGCACGGAACGCGTCGCCGACGCCGGTCGGGTCGGCCCGGTGGGTCTCCGGTGCGGCCGGTACCTCGGTGCTGGTGCCGTCCGAGCTCTCGATGAGGCAGCCCTTGGGCCCGAGCGTGGTGATGCGGACCTCGACGCGGCTCAGGACCTCCGCGCTCGACCAGCCGGTCTTGGTCTCGAGCAGCGCCCGCTCGTAGTCGTTGGTGATGAGGAAGCGTGCACCGTCGACGAGCTCGCGGACCTGCGGACCGTCCATCCGCGCCAGCTGCTGGCCAGGGTCCGCCATGAACGGCAGGTGGAGGTCGCGACACTCCTGGGTGTGGCGGATCATCGCCTCGGGGTCGTTGGGGGAGATGACGACGAGGTCGAGGCCACCCGCGCGCTCCGAGATCGGCTCGAGCTCGATGAAGCGCGCCTCGCCCATCGCCCCCGCGTAGAACGAGGCCATCTGGTTCTGGTCCTGGTCGGTCGTGCACAGGAACCGGGCGGTGTGCTTGAGCTCGGAGACGTGGACGCCGCTGGTGTCCACCCCGTGCCGCTTGAGCCAGGAGCGGTAGTCGCTGTCGAAGTCCTGGCCGACGGCCCCGACGAGGATGGGGGACAGGCCGAGCTGCCCGAGCCCGAAGCAGATGTTGGCGGCGACGCCGCCGCGCCGGACGTCGAGCTCGTCCACGAGGAAGCTCAGCGACACCCGGTCGAGCTGGTCCGCGACGAGCTGCTCGGAGAAGCGACCCGGGAAGGTCATGAGGTAGTCGGTCGCGATGGACCCGGTGACGGCGATGCGCACGGACGGAGGCTCCTCGGGGGCGTCACGGTGGGAGCCCGCAGCGTAGTGGTCGGGCATCGGGGGCCGATCGTCGCCGGACGAGTGCGTTAGGCGCCCCGCGCTCGGCCGCGCGCGACCGTCTCTCGGGGGCCTCGTCTACCGTCGTGGGGGAGTGGCGGGCGTACGACCGGAGGCGACCCGCCCGTACCACGTGTCGATCGGGAGTCGCTGTGCTGGAACCATCCGATGTCCTCGACGTCCTCCGTGCGCCACCTGCTCGTCGACGGCTTCGACCTCGTGCTCGACCTCGAGCGCAGCCGCGGCTCGCCGCTCGTCGACGCGCGCGACGGCACCGAGTACCTCGACATGTTCACCTTCTTCGCCTCCAACGCGCTCGGGATGAACCACCGGCGCTGCCGACGCCCGAGGCGCTCGAGCCACGGCTGCTGCGCGCGCGGCGCGTCAACAAGCCGACCAACTCCGACGTCTACAGCGAGCGAGCTGGCGCGAGTTCGTCGCGACCTTCGCCCGGGTCCTGGGCGACCCGCGCTCTGCCGTACCTGTTCTTCGTCGAGGGCGGCGCGCTCGCGGTGGAGAACGCGCTGAAGGCCGCGTTCGACTGGAAGTCGCCGGCACAACGAGTCGCTCGGCCGGAGCCCCGAGCTCGGGACCCAGGTGCTGCACCTGCGGCGCGCCTTCCACGGTCGGTCGCGGCTACACGATGAGCCTGACCAACACCGACCCGCGCAAGATCGCCCGGTTCCCGAAGTTCGCCTGGCCGCGGCATCGAGACCCCGGCGCTGCGCTTCCCGCTCGACGACGCACGCGGCCGACAACCGAGCGGCCGAGGACGCGGCGCTGGCGCGCAGGCGCGAGGAGGCCTTCGCGGCCCACCGCGCACGACATCGCCTGCCTTCATCGCCGAGCCGATCCAGGCCGAGGGCGGCGACCACCACCTGTCCGGCCCGGTTCCTGCAGGAGATGCAGGCGCTGTGCCGCCGGCACGACGCGCTGTTCGTCGTCGACGAGGTGCAGACCGGCGCCGGCCTCACCGGCACGGCCTGGGCCTACCAGCAGCTCGGCCTCGAGCCCGACCTCGTCGCGTTCGGCAAGAAGCTGCACGTGTGCGGGGTCATGGCGCGGCGGCCGCCTCGACGAGGTGGACGGCCACGTCTGGCGTACCGCCGGCCGCATCAACTCCACCTTCGGCGGCAACCTCGTCGACATGGTCCGCGCCACCGAGATCCTGCGGGTCATCGAGGACGACGGCCTGGTCGAGCGCGCAGCCGAGCTCGGGGGAAAGCTCCTCGGGCGCGCTGCGCGAGCTCGAGGGCACGCCACGACATCGTGACCAACGCCCGCGGCCGTGGCCTCCTGTGCGCCATCGACCTCGACGAGACCGCGACCGCGCGACGCGGGTCGCGAGCGCGATGCACGCGCGACGAGCACGTGCTGCTGCTGGGCGTGCGGCACCGCACGCGCTCCGCTTCCGTCCGACCCTCACCGTCGACCGGACGAGCTCGACGCCGGCCGTCGCCGCGCTCGACCGCGTCCTGACCGCCTCAGCCTGAGAGCGAGCACCCCGATGGCCGACGACACCGACACGTCGCATCCCTGATCGACGGACAGCCGCCAGCGCACCGGGCACGGCCGGCACGCCACGACGTCACCAACCCGGGCGAGCCGACGACGTCGTCGCGCGATCCCGCTCGCCGATGCCGGCGCGCTGGTCGCCGCCGCCCGCGGCGGCCAACGCCGCCCAGCGCGAGCTGGGCGGACCGTCCCGCCGCCCGTGCGCGGCGTCGCGATCCACGAGCTCGGCCGGCTGCTGAGGCGCAACAAGGAGGCGCTGAGCCAGCTGATCACACGCGAGATCGGCAAGCCCATCGCCGAGTCGCGCGGCGAGGTGCAGGAGGCGATCGACACCTGCATCTTCTTCCCTCGGCGAGGGCCGGCGGCTGTACGGCCAGACCGTGCCGAGCGAGATGCGCGACAAGCAGCTGTTCACCTTCCGGGTGCCGGTCGGCGACGATGGCGATCATCACGGCCGGCAACTTCCCGGTGGCGGTGCCGTCCTGGTACGTCGTGCCGGCGCTGCGTGGCCGGCAACGCCGTCGTGTGGAAGCCGGCCGAGTACACGCCGGCGATCGCCGAGGCGTTCACGCGGCATCGTCCACGCGGCCGGCATGCCGGCCGAGGTGTTCAACATGGTGCTCACCGACGGTCCGGCCACCTTCGCCGGGCTCGAGCAGGCGCTGGCCGAGGGGCTGGTCAACAAGGTCGGCTTCACCGGCTCGTCCGAGGTCGGCGCGGCGGATCGGCGAGCTTGCCGGCCGCCACCTGCAGAACCCGATGCCTCGAGCTCGGCGGCAAGAACCCGCTCGTGGTCATGCCCGACGCCGACCTCGACCTCGCGGTCGAGGGCGCGCTGTTCAGCGGCTTCGGCACCGCCGGCCAGCGCTGCACGTCGCTCGGCGTGGCGATCGTGCACGAGACGGTCTACGACGACTTCCTCGAGCGCTTCGACAAGGCCGCGCGGAGCGCCGCGATCGGCGACGCCGACCGGGCGACGTGCTGTACGGCCCGATGATCAGCCAGAAGTTCGCGACCGACTTCGAGCGCTGGCTCGAGCAGATCGAGCGGCACCACACGACCCACGGGTCGACCGGGACCGGGCGCATCACCGCGGACAACCCGCGCGACGGCTTCGTGGGGAACCCGGCCGAGGGCGTCTACTCCCACCCGACGTCGTGTCCGGCGTGACGCCGCGACGACGACCTCTACCGCAACGAGACCTTCGGGCCGATCGTGCCGGTGGCCCGGTTCTCGAGCTTCGACGAGGCGATGGCGCTCGCGAACGGCCACGGGTACGGGCTGTCGAGCTCGATCTACACGACGACCCCACGCACGTCGTTCCGGTTCCGCGAGGGCATCACCGCCGGGATGATGTCGGTCAACAACTCGACCTCCGGCGCCGAGGCGCACCTGCCCTTCGGCGGCAACGGCAAGTCCGGCAACGGTGCGCGCCAGTCCGGCATCTGGGTGCTCGACCAGGTCACCCGCTGGCAGTCGATGAACTGGGACTACTCCGGCAAGCTCCAGAAGGCCCAGATGGACGTCGCCACGATCGAGGCCGACCTCGACTTCACGCTCTGACGGTGGGGGACGAGGCGGTGCTCGGGACCGTCGCGGAGCTGTGGCGGTACCCGGTCAAGTCCGTGCAGGGCGAGCAGCTCGACCGGGTCGCGGTCGACGAGCGGGGCGTGGTGGGCGACCGCCTCTGGGCGGTCGTCACCGCCGCCGGCAAGCTCGGCAGCGGCAAGGACACCCGCCGCTTCGAACGCGTCGACGGCCTCTTCGAGCTGCGCGCACGGACGGTCGGCGACGAGGTCCACGTCCGCGGGCCCGACGGCAGCGCGCGCGCCGGGACCCCCGAGGCCGACGCACTCGTCACGGCTGCGCTCGGCCGACCCACGTCCGTCCGCATCGAGGCCGAGGTCCCGCACCACGACGACGCGGCGCTCCACCTCCTCACGACGTCGTCGCTCGCCTGGCTCGCCGAGCGGCTCGGTGCCGACGGTGTCGAGCGGCGGCGCTTCCGGCCCAACCTCCTCATCGACACCGGCCACGACCCGCACCTCGTCGAGCAGGAGTGGGTCGGGACGACGCTGACGGTCGGCGATGTCGTCGTCGAGGTCACCCACGCGACCGAACGCTGCCGCATGGTGACGCTGCCTCAGCCGGGAGGAGTCGACGGTGCACCCGAGGTGCTGCGGACCCTCGGGCGCGACAACGATGCGCTGCTCGGGGTCTACGCCCGTGTCGTGCGCCCGGGGCGGGTCGAGGTCGGAGCGGATGTCCGCCGGCGCTAGCCCTCGGTCTGGTTGCGCAGGAACCGCTCGAGCTCGGCCGCGATCTGGTCGCCGGTCGGCAGCCCACCCCCGGTGCCAGCGTCGTCGACGAGGTCGGCGTCGTAGGCCTCCTCGAGCTGCTGGATGTGCTCGGTGATCTCGTCCGAACCGGTCGCGGCGACGTCCAGCCGCTGACGGTTGGCGGCGATCTCGGGGTCGAGCACGCTCCAGTCGATGGTCGTGCCGAGCTGGTCACACAACCGCTGCAGCAGCGCCTGCGCGCCCAGGGGGTACTCGCCGGCGACGTAGTGGGGGATGCGCGCCCACAGCCCGAGCGTGGTGAGTCCCGCGTCGCGCAGGGCCGCTTCGAGCACGACCTGGCACGACGCCGGGACGATGACCCGCTCGTGCGGCCGCCCCACCCGATCCAGGAGCGACGGGTCCGACGACGTGGACACGACCCGGACCGGCCGGGTGTGCGGCGCCGGGCCCGGCACCGACCCGAGACCGATGTAGCGCTTGGCGCCGACCTCGGTCGCGAGCTCGACGACGGTGTCGCACAGGAGCTGCCACGAGAAGTCGGGCTCGGCGCCCTCGATCAGGAGGATGCTGGGGCCCGCCGGCGGATCGATCCGGTGCAGGTCCAGCGACGGCCACTCGGGGTCGCCGAGCACACCCTCCTCGATCGAGACGAGCGGCCGACGGTCGCGGTAGTCGTAGAGCGCGTCGGAGTCGAAGGTCCCCAGCCCGGTGCTCGACCACTGCGCCCGCAGCTGGTCCGCGGCGAGGGTGCCGCCGCTGCCGGCGTCGGTCCAGCCGTCCAGGGCGACCACGATCACGGGGTCGACCAGGTCACGGGGGAGGTCGTCGTCGAGGAAGATGAGGTCCATGGGCCCCATCGTACGGGCCGCGAGGCGTCCCACGCCGTCGGGCCCGGTCAGGCGGTCACGCTGGGGGAGCGGGGTCGGGACCTCGTCCGGGATGCCCGCTCCGGGACACGAGGAGGGGCGGCCGGGTGGCCGCCCCTCCTCGTGTCCGCGTCGGCCTAGAGGTCTCCGGGCCGCACGGTGCCGCGCTTGTTGCCGTCGGCGCGACCCGCCGCCTTCTCGAGAAGGTGGTGGATCTCGTCGTTGAGCTTGTCGAAGAGGGAGCTGTCGGTCCGCTTGCCGTGACCCTTCAGCGTCTCCTTGATCTTGCTCTTGGAGATGAGCATGGGCTTGTCGGCGCCCTTCTTCGCCGCCGCCTTCTTCGCCGGGGCCTTCTTGGCTGCCGCCTTCTTGGCCGGAGCCTTCTTCGCCGCCGCCTTCTTCGCCGGGGCCTTCTTGGCTGCCGCCTTCTTGGCCGGAGCCTTCTTCGCCGCCGCCTTCTTGGCCGGGGCCTTCTTCGCCGCCTTCTTCGCAGGTGCCATACCTACGTGCCTCCTCAGAGCGAGTCCGGTACCGCGCACGCGGTACGTGCGCGCAGACTACGCAGCATCGCGGCGAGAACGGCGGATTTCGTGCGGTTCGCGTCACGTGCGAGCCTTCCGGCGCTCGCCCGTACCCGCCCCAGTCGAGAGGTCACCGTGTCGGCCGGACCCGCCAGCAGCGCCTCCTTGTCGCCTGAGGTCGCAACCTGGCTCGTCTCCGAGGCGGGGTTGGAGCAGCTCGCGACGGTCACCGCAGCCCTCGACGCCGGAGAGCGCGAGCTCGCCATCGCCGCGCGGATCCGCGCCTCAGGGCTCGATATCGGCCGTTCCAGCGCGATCCTCGACGCTGCCGTTGCGCGCCGGCGCGCCCGCGACCGCTACGCGGACGCCGACCGACTGGTGTTCACGACGACCGCCCTCGAGCAGGCGAGCCACCCGGCCGCGTCGGCGCTGCGGGCGGCGCGCTACCGCGACGACGGCGCGATCGTCGACCTCTGCGCCGGCATCGGCGGCGACACGCTCGCCCTCGCCGAGGTGGGCCCGGTGACCGCGATCGACCGCGATCCGGCGCGGCTCGTGCTGCTGGCCCGCAACGCCGCCGTGCGCGGACGGACGGTCGAGACCGTCGTGGCCGACGTGCTCACGTACCCGGTCGGTGCCGGCGCCTGGGTCCACGCCGACCCGGGCCGACGGCTCGAGGGTCGCCGCCTCCGTCGGCTGGGGGAGTACCTGCCGCCCGTGCCGGACCTCCTCGCCCACGTCGCCGGCGCGGCCGGCGCGGGGGTCGTGGTCTCGCCGGCGGTCGACCTCACCGACCCGGGCCTGCCGCCGGACGCCGAGCTCGAGTTCATCCAGCACGGACGGCGCCTGCTCGAGGCGAGCCTCTGGACCGGTGGGCTGCGGACCGGGGCCGCGGTCGCGCGGGCGACGCTCCTCCCGGTGGGCGAGAGCCGGGTCCGGGAGGGACCGCCGGTCGAGCTCCCGGTCGCGGGTATCGGCGCGGTGCTGCTCGACCCCGCGCCGGCGGCGGTGCGGGCGCGGCTCCACGGCGAGCTCGGCGCGGAGGTGGGTGCCCACCGGCTGGCCCGCCGACGGGCGCTCCTCACCGCCGCGACCGTCCCCGACGGGCCCTGGTTCGAGGCCTGGCTGGTCGAGGACGTGCTGCCCCTGCACGCCCCGGGCGGTCGAACGAAGCGGCTCCGGGAGCTCGCCGACGCGCCGATCGAGATCGCCACCCACGGGGTCGACGCGGACCCGGAGGAGTGGTGGCGACGGCTCGGATCACCGCCGCGCGGGCCGCAGGGCCGACGCCTCCACCTCGTGCGTACCGACGACGGTGCGCTCTGCGTGGTCACGCGCGCCGCCGGATGAGCGTGCGCGCCGGGGCGACAACCTGTCCGTGGTGCCACACGGGGGTCACAGGGAGCGGTACCGTGGGCGACATGAACGACACCACCGCCTCGACCATCGCCGGCACCTCGCTGCCGGAACAGCGTCCGTGCACCCGTTGCGACGGCGACCAGCACCTCGTGTCCGAGTTCGAGGGGATGGGGAAGTACCGCTGCGACACCTGCGAGATGGTCGTCGGCTTCGACCTCGAGGCGAGCGAGCCCGAGTTCCTGATCAGCCGCGGCCTGCCGAAGCGCTACACGAAGGACGTGTTCGGCGAACGGCTGCAGGCCTCCGAGCGGCGGGTCACCCCGGTGGGTGCCAGCGCCCGGCAGGACGCCTGACACCACGGTCGTCCGACCGCGGCGCCTCGCCCGGGTCGGCGTAGTCTCGCGGCGGTCCCGCTGCCGCCGTTCCCCCGAGGCCCGTCGCCGTGTCACCGCTCCTGGCCAGCGAGGCCGCCAGCTCGTCTTCGGGCTCGGCAGGGTTCCAGATGCCGTTCTGGGGCTGGGTCGCCTTCGTCGGGCTCATCGTGGGGCTGCTGCTCGTCGACCTCCTGCTGGTCCACCGCGACGCCCACGTCGTCGGCGCGAAGGAGGCCGCCACCTGGTCGGCGATCTGGATCACGCTGGGCGTCTCGTTCGCCGGCGTCATCGCGCTGGTCTACGACAGCGGGGTGACCGCCGCCGGCCAGTACCTCTCCGGCTACCTGATCGAGAAGTCGCTCTCGGTCGACAACCTGTTCGTGTTCGTGCTGATCTTCAGCTACTTCAAGGTCCCCGACGAGTACCAGCACCGGGTGCTGTTCTGGGGGATCCTCGGCGCGCTCGTCTTCCGCGGCATCTTCATCGGGCTCGGTGCCGTGCTCCTGTCGACGTTCAGCTGGGTCGCCTACCTCTTCGGTGCGTTCCTGCTCTACACCGGCTACCGGCTGGCGCGCCAGGACACGATCGAGGTCCACCCGGACGACAACCCGCTGCTGAACCTGTTCCGTCGCTTCGGGCGTACGACCGACGAGTACGACGGTCCGCACCTCATCACGACCCGCGACGGGGTGCGCTACCTCACCCCGCTCTTCATGGTGCTGCTGGTCGTCGAGTCCACCGACGTGGTCTTCGCCGTCGACTCCATCCCGGCCATCTTCGGGGTGACCAAGGACGCCTTCCTGGTGTTCAGCTCCAACGCGTTCGCCCTGCTGGGCCTGCGGGCGCTGTACTTCCTCCTGGCGGACGCCGTGCGCCGCTTCGAGCACCTCGACACCGGCGTCGCGATCATCCTGTCGCTCGTGGGCGTGAAGATGATCGTCGAGGAGGCGTTCGGCCTGCACACCCCGACGTGGGTCCCGCTGATCGTCATCGCCACCGTCCTCGGGGGCGCGATCTGGTGGTCGTTCCGCGACGAGGACGAGGACGGCGACGGGGAGGACACGGGCGGCTCGGACGCCGGCGGAGCGCCCGCGACGGCGGGGGCGGGGCGGTAGCTAGCCTCGCGCCATGACCGACACGCTGACCTGCACGTCCTGCGGCACCACCTTCGAGCTCTCGGAGGAGGTCGCCGCGCGTTACCCCGGCTGGCGCCCGCAGCGGTGCCGCTCCTGTCACGGCGGCGGGTCCGCCTCGGCAGGGTCGTCCCGTCCGGCGTCCTCGCGGCCCCGATCGTCGGGCGGCGGTCGCCGCCACGACCGCGAGGAGAACCTCACGATCGTCGAGGTCCTCGAGCGCTACACCGACGGTCCGACCTCCGGGGTGTTCACCGACGGCTCCGCCAACCCCAACCCCGGTCCGGGCGGGTGGGGTGCGGTCTACGTGGTCGACGGTGACGTCGTCGACCAGCGTCACGGTCACGACCCGGACACGACGAACAACCGCATGGAGCTCATGGCGCTCATCGAGGGCGCCGCGCTCGTCCCCGAGGGCACGCCGGCGACGGTCTACAGCGACTCGAACCTGTGCGTGCGGACGATCACGGAGTGGGCGGCCGGCTGGGAGAAGCGCGGCTGGAAGCGCAAGACCGGGCCGGTGGAGAACCTCGACCTCGTCAAGCGCGCCTACGCGATCTTCTCGTCGCGCCCGGAGCTGGAGCTCGTGTGGATCAAGGCCCACTCGGGCAACCGGTGGAACGAGTACGCCGACTCGCTGTCGACCGCCTACACCCGCGACGAGCTGTGACCGTCGGGGCGCGCCACGTCATATGACGAGGTGCCCCGCCGGCGCCCAGCCCGGCTGGGGGAGCGGGCGGTCGCCCCGGGCCGCCGCGGCGGACGCGTCCGCGACCGATCAGGCCCGGACCAGCACCCCGCGCTCCTCGAGCAGCGCGACGAGCGCCCGGGCGTCCTGGTGGCGCCGCGCGGCCAGCTCGTGCACGTCGGCGTCGCGCAGCCGCACCTGCGGCGCGTCCTGGTGGCGGAGTGCGCGGACCTGCTCGACGGTGGTCCGCAGCTCGGGCAGCTCGGGCACCGCGTCGAGCCGGTCGGCGTCGACCACCAGGTTGAGCGGGCGCACGGCGTCGGCGCAGGCCGGACAGACGACGAACTCGAGGTCGTCGCGTCCGGGACGGCGGTAGCGCACGCTCCAGGAGCTGCGGATGGGGTGCTCGACCCCGCACCGGCTGCACGACCACGTCACCGTGAACGGGGCGTGCGAGGGCCAGGGGCGCACGGCCACGATGCCGCGTTGGCCGACGTCGAGGGTCATCGGAGGCTCTCGGGATCGGGAACGGGAGGGAAGGGCCCGTCGCGCGGGCCACCGGTGAGACAACGGCGCCGACCGGCGCGGGTCACGGGTGCGGGATGGTCGAGCGGCCGTCGCCGGCGCGCTCCGGTGACCTTCCAGGCGGGGTGACCCTGTCCCTGCCGCCCCGTGCGGTCGTACAGACGCGGGAGCCTTGGTTTAGGAGGAGTCATCTCCACGTGGAAGTTAGGCAAGCTCAGTGGCGTCGCTACAGCTCGTCGGAGAAGGAACAGGCGGTTCGGATGGTGATGGCGCTTCGAGCGGAGCTCGGCACGACGCAGGGGACGGTGAAGCGCGTCGCGCAGCAGCTCGCTACGATGAAGCGGTGCGCGGTTGGGTGAAGCAGGCTGAGATCGACAGCGGTTAGATGCTAGGCGTCACGACGGCGAAGGCGCGGTGGAGTGCGAGGAAGAGTTTCGCGAGGTCAACCGGGCTAATGCGTCCTTGGTGGCAGCGACTTCGCGGCGGGCTCTACTGCTGACGGAGGCGATGTGGGGCTGCATCGAGGGCGACAGGACGAGCTCGGGATCGAGCTGATCTGCAGCGTGCTGCAGTTCGCTCCGTCGACTACTACGCCGCCAGGACCGCACGCTCTCGGCCGGGCGATGCGTGACGCGGTGCTCATGCCGTTGCTCACGTCGTGGGTCGCGATCTGTGCGCCGCGTCGTAGCTGGATGGCCGCACGGTGCTCGCGAGGTCATCGGCCGTGACCAGGTCGCTCTCTGATGCGCCAGCGGATCCAGGGCGTGACCGCAGCAAGATGTCCGATCGACCGACCTGACGAGGCGCGCTACGACACCCTGATCTTGTCGACCGTCAGTTCGTCGCCGACTGGCTGAGTGTTGTGGGTGACGGATCTGACCTACGTGCCGACCTGGTCGGGCGCGGCCTACGTCCCTTCATCGTGGAGTTTCACACAGATGATCGTGGGCTTGCGGGTCGCGACAACATGCGCACCTAGATCGCCCTTGTCGCCGAGATGGCCCGCTGGTCATGCGGTGCCATGCTGAGGGCTGGTGCGCCACTCCTATGCGGGCAGCCAGTTCATGTCTCTGCGCTACGGCGAGTGTCTCTCCGAGATCGGTGCGGTGCCCTCGATCGGGTCCGTCGGCGATTCGTATGACAATGCTCTCGCCGAGGCGGTCATGCTCTACAAGGCGGAGCTGATCCGCCAGCAGGGCCGTGGCGCAACGTCGACGACGTCGAGCTGCCACGCTGGGTGGGTCATGGTTCGACAACGAGCGCCTCCACAGCACTCTCGACGACATCTCGCCCGTCGAGTTCGAAGCTGCTTATCGTCACGCAACGGAGCCCAACCAGCCGGTTGGAAACCAATGAGCTGAGCCTCCACTGAACCGAGGTGGATCAGAGGCCGAGGTCGCGGCGCTGTGCGACGAGTTCGAGTAGTTGTTCCGAAATCCAAACGGGTGGGCTGCGACGCTGCTGGCCAACCCGCGACCGAAGTTCTGCGACCTGGAGGACCTTGCGGGCCTCGGTGGCTGGCGGGAGTTCTGCATCGAGGCCAGCCACGCGGTCCATCCGTCCGCGCTCGGGTCCCGGATGACATGGAGGAGGGCGGACTGGTCACGTCCTGGCGGCTGAGCGGGCTTGCTGACCCGGCGATCTCGGCGCTCGGGCCGTTGTGTCACCTGGTCGCGACCGTGTTCACCACGCCGGACGACAACACCATGGATCTCGTTGCCATGAGCGCGCTGGCGACGATGTCGGAGGCGGCCCAGGACCGCCTACGGGCGGCGTTGGTCCGGGCCGACGACATGCTCGCGTCCGAAGTGTGTCGATCCGGAGCCAGCCTTGGGCGCGACCGACCCGACCGCGGCATTAGAAGGGGCGTCGCCGGGTCGCGTCGTCACGGTGCGGAGCTGGCGGGTCACCGGTGCTCGTCGACGACACGATAGCGGACGCGGTGGGCGTAGGAACCGGTGATGAGCCAGGCGCGCAGGCCGTTCGGTGGCGGTGGTCACGATGAGTGCGACGAACCGGTCGAGCCGGAGCGTCGGGTTGCCGACGAGGCTCGCGTAGGTCCGAGGTCGTGACGGCTCGGGGCCGTCCGTCCGTTCGGGTGCGAGCGCGCATTCGCCGATCCACTGGCTTCGGTCCCGCCGCCACGCTTCGGCGGCGACGTCGCCGGCGTGGGCGAGGTCTGCGGGTGAACCGGGTCGCTTCGTGGACGGCGTTCGGGCCTGTTCCTCCGATGTCGGTCACGTCTATCGTGCGACCGCGGTCGTGTCCGACGACGATCCCGCCGGTCTGGTCTTCGGGTCGTCGTGGGCGGTGACGAGCGTCCCGATCGAGTCGAGCACCGAGCGGGGAAGTCGGAGGCGGTTACGGCCGGTCCACGCGACAGGCGAGCCGTCGGTCGAAGCTGGTCCACTTGGTGTCGCCGTGGCCGAGGTCGGCGAACGGGTCGGCGTACGCGCGGGCGGGTCGCAGGCCGACGGCGGCGTGTTTGCCGACGATCCGTTGGTCGCGGTGTCCGTGCCGTTCGAGGACGGTGGCGACGCGGTCTCGGCGGCGACCCGTCCGACGTAGGCGAGGTCGGACCCGATCGCGGTCATGGGCCGGTGTGGGGTGCCGGTGCCGTAGTCGAGGTCGATGCCGGGCTTGGTCCCAGGTGCCCGTTCGCGCAGGTCGTGCAGACGAGACCCCCTGCCCGGGTAGTGCCCGGACGATCTGGCCGATGGCGCCGTCGTCGAGCACGCACGCGAACACGGCCGGGACCTTGGCGTGGACAGCGAGCCAGTTCGCGGCGAGACGTGACTCGACACCGTCGGTGGCGACGACGACGGCGTCCCACCGGGGGAGGAGGTCGCGGAGCTGGTCGGCGTCGTCGACGACATCGAGGTCGTAGGGATGGCGTCATGTGCGGGTGTCGGCGGTGGACGTGTTCGGCGGTCGCGTACGTCTTGCGGCGTCCGATGTCGTGCGCGGTTAGGACGTGCCGGACGAGGTTGTGCTGTTCGAGCCGGTCGTAGTCGACGCGGTAACGGTTCCACGCCGTAGCCGGCGAGCCCTTCGGCTGCGGCGCCTCCGATGCTTCCGACCCCGATGACGCCGATCGTCGTTTCGGATGGTGTGGCTGGGCCATGCGTCGCCGAGGTCGTCTGCGGGTCGTGGTCCTCGTCGACGATCTCGACGGGGAAGAACCGGGCGACGTCGCCGTCGAGGAGCCCCGAGCCATCTCGGTAGGGCTCTTCGGCATCCGGGGCGTAGGTCAGGTAGTGGCCTGGCAGGTTCTTCGTGGGTCCGCGGAGCTGGGACTTGAAGAAGTCGACAGGGACGGCCCCGCCGTGCAGGACCGACACGACCCCGGCGGCGTGGAGGTCGGCTTCGGCCGCGTGGCACCTTCCTGCGAGACCGGTGTCGGTCGCGGACGTGTAGTGGTCAGCACGAACGGGCGCAGGCGGTCGACGGTGTCGTGCCGCTGCCGGTGCGAAGCCGAGGACGAGAGCGACGTCCTCGATCGGGTCGATGCGGACGACGAGCGACCCGGGCTCGCCGGCAGCGACTATCTCGTCGGCGACGGCCGCAGGGAGCAGGACCGGCCGACGATGGGCCGCATCAGGCCGGCCCGTCGTGGTCGGGCCGGACGTGGGCGTGTGCGGCGGTGAACATGCGGTCGAGTTGGGCGTCGGCGACGATGCCGACCTCCGTCATCGTCTTGAGGTGGCCGCGGTCCAGGAGCAGGTACTCCAGGAACCAGCCGGCGGCCTTCGGTACGAGTTGGGCGGCGGTCTCGGACCCGTCCCAGTCGTAGGCGCGCTTCGACAGACACAGTGACGTCACCGGTGATGTGCCAGGCGTTCCTGGTGCGTACGCGTGGGTCGGGCTGGGGGGTCAGGGGGTAGAGGCGGGGCTTGACGGCGGGGTGGGCCTGGAGGCACACGATGACGACTTCGAGACACGTGCCTGCGAGGAAGGCGTCGAGTTCGGGCGGTCGGGGACGGTCGAAGGGCCAGTCGGGCACGGGGCCTTCCACCTTCCCCCGTCGTCGTAGTCAGGACGGCTGAGGTGCTCGTCCTCGACGAGGGCCGGGTAGGCCGAATGGCGGCGAGTTCACGGGCGAGCCGGTATGGTGGGCTTCGTGCCAGCGCACGTCAGCCCTGGGGTGCGTCGGCGACGCGCCGCGGGGTCGGCACGATGACGGCAGGCATGCCGTCGGTGCCCTTCTTGCAACCACCCGGCGGCTCGGGGAAGTCCGGCCCGAACAGTTCGCGCCACTTGCAGACGGCGCCGTCGTCGTTGCCGTCGTCGCCCAGGATGGAGGCGTCCCACGCGATGGTGGCGGCCTCGTCCAGGACGTCCTTGGTGGCGGCGAGGTCGAGGTCGGGCTGGATTGCGCCGTAGACGCCGGCCGGGTCCTCGATGCCGTCCATGATGTTGGCGGCGGCCGCGGTGAAGAACTTCTGGATGGCGTCCTGGCGGGTCGGCGCCTCGCGCAGGTGTTTCAGGGCGAGCCCTCGACGGCGAGGTTTTTCACTGTGAGTTGGACTGGGCGTTCCAGTGCTTCAGGAGACGGACGAGCGGGACGAACCTGTTCCATGCGGCGTGGCGTCGGGCGACCTCGCCGATGAGATGTTCGGGGTCGGACTCGATCCACGCGGCGGAGAGCGTCTCGGGTACGTGCAACCGACCGGTGTCGAGCCGTAAGGCCGGGACGATGTCAACGGTGAACGCCTTCGGGTCGTCCGGATCGTCCAGGAAGCATTTCGACGGAGTGGTTGCGGAGCAGCGTGTGGCGAATCTCGGTGGCGTCGTCGCCGTCGGTGCCGAGCGCCTGCTTGGCCTGGCCGCGGGCGTGCTCGAGGGCCTCCTCGGCGGAGTCGCCAGCGTCGCCCCATGTCGGATGCTCGGCGGCGTCGTAGACGACGACGATGTCGACGTCGTGGATGAGGCCGCGCTGGGTGCCCCGTGCGAGCGACCCGGACACGAAGCAGCCGTCGGTGTCGGTGTCGGGCTGTGCGGACATGGACGAGAGGACGCGGTCGCGGCGCCGTCTGGCTTCGGCGAGCTGGTCCGGATCGGCGTTCACCGTGGTCTGGAACGTGTCGAACGCGGTTTCGGGCGTCATGGTCCCTCCGTGATGACGTTGCCATCCGGCCCGTTGGCACGGGCAGACGCGAACCGGACGGTATCGGGCCGGGTCGGTGGAGTCCTCGAGGTCGTACAGCGACAGCCGGTATGTGTTGAGGTGCCGGCCGAGGAGCACGGCTACGGGCGCCGGGGTGCGCAGGCAAAGGTGGACGACGGGGGAGTGGTGCCGGCCTGCTGCCTCCGCGACGAGCTCGCCCGCCCGCAGCGCGGTCGCCTCTCCGTGGTCGGGGCTGATCCGGTCGCGGGTCGACGCACGGATGACGTAGGCGGGCACGTCGAGTTCGGCGACGAGGGCGTCGAACGCCGGCGCTGGTTCGCCCCTGGGCACCAGGTCGACGAGGACCGCGACGCCGGCACCGTCGCGGCCCGGCGCATCGTGGGGGAGGGGCTGAAGAGTGCGGCCGTGCCGTCGCGGGCGGTGCTGTCCCACTCGTTGCCGGCGGCGTCGTGGACGACGACGCGGACGCCGCGCGTCACGGGCAGGGCGAGTCCGACGGCGACGGCGACCGGGAGGTGCATGCCACCGCGGACCCTGACGGTGCGCGTACCCGCCCGTGCGGCGAGTCTCGGAAGTTCGCGGGTGAGTCTGCGTACCGGGTCGACCTGGGCCGGACCGAGGACGGTCGCGCCTCCCGAAGGTGGCGTGATCGTGGCGCGTAGCTGCCAGTCGGACGGCCGGGCGTGCGGGACGTCGCGGGTGGTGATCTCCACCGACAGGGCGTCGGGCGGTCCGTGGCTGCTGAGGAGCCCGACGCGGCGGGCGGCGAGGTCGGCTGCGAGATGGTCGAGTTCGGACGGCAGGTACTGCTTGTAGTCGACGATGCGCTGGCCCGGCTGGGGGACGAGCCGGTCGGGGAACCCGAAGTCGGTCGTGCCGTCGGTGGTCGTGGCGGTGTTGACGGCGGCGAACACGAAGTCCGGGTCTTCCATCAGCGCCTTCCACACGGGTGCTTCGACACCCTGGACGAAGCTCGAAACGGCGACGTTGGCTGTCGCGACGAGCACCGTGCCCGACAGGCCGCCGGCCGCCGCGTCCCTGAACGTCCGGTCGAACCGTCCGGCGCCCATGTCGTCCGGCGCGAACCAGATCGGGACACCGACGCTGCGCAGGACGCCGGCGACAGCAGCCGCCAACGGAAGACCGTCGTCCTCCCGATAGCAGACGAATACGGGTCCGGTCGGATCGGTGTGTGGCACATCCACGGCGAACCCCCGTTCGGCCTCGCTGCGGCGGGTCGCCGCAGCACCCCGACCGTACGCCCAACCTGCGACATCCCGGTCGAGGATCGACTGGAGAGGCTGCACCGGCGACTAGAGCAGGCTCGTCAGGTGCCAGCGTCCGCAGTGCCGGCACCGATAGGCGCGGGTCGTCCGGCCACGTTTCGCGTGACCGATTATGGAGCGGGTCGCGCCCGTCCACGTTCGGTAGCTCGTCTTCACAGCACAGCGTTCCCGGCCACGGTCTGGCCAAACTCGATGACCAGTGACCGAACTAAGTGACACCTGACAGCCCTGGAGGGACCCGAACAGGGCTCCTCCGCATCCCCGATAAGCGACGTTATGTCTACTCGTGCCGATCAGGCCCGACCGTGGACCCTCCCCGGCGGTCCGACGGCGCAGTTCCGCTCAGTCGGGCCCGGATCCCGGGTCCGCCCCGTCCGGCGCCGTCCCCCGGAGGTCGTCGACCACCGTCTGCAGGTCCTCACCGAGCCCGAGCCGCGTGACGGCGGTCACGAAGGCGCTGCGGTTCAGCCCGCACGCGACCGCCTGGTCGTCGAGCTCCCGGCGTTCCTCCTCGGTCAGGTACAGCGCGGTGAAGCTGGCGTGGTCCACGCGCGTACGTCGCGGGACGGTGACGTCCCCGAGCGCCGCGTCGAGGGCCGCTCCGTGCTCGCCGGCGGCGGCGAGGACCCAGTCCCCGGTCGACCACTCCAGGACGGCTGCGGCCTCCTTGAGTCGCTCCCGGAGCGGGTACGGCAGGGTCATCCCGACGTGGCGACGATCGCTCGGGGTGCGGTCACCGCTACGTGCCCGTCGTGTCGCCACGTGTGCCCTCCCTCCCGACGGATGTACCTCGTTATATCACGATGTCGGGCGGGGGGACATCAGGACGATCGGCGCCGGGATCCCGACGGCGGCGTGGCGCAGGGTGGCGATCCGGCGACCCGGTTGGACCGCGTCCCGGATCGGGCCGCTCAGGAGCCCCAGGGCCGCCACCGTCCCGTCGAGGTCGGGTGCGACGAAGGCGAGCCCGAAGAACCGCGCGCTCCCCCGGGCCCCCGACCCCTCCCGTGGGCCCACGAGCTCGAGGACCGCGCTGTCGAGGACGTAGAAGACCTGCCGGCGCGGCGGGTCCGCCTCCGGGACGTCGCGGGACGCCCGGGCGTGGATCCCCACCGCCGCGAGCGCGTGGTCGGTGACCTCGAGGTCACGGGTCAGCGCGACGACGTGGTCGAGGCGCGTCACCCCGTTCGGCTGGGCGGTCGCCGCCGTGGGCGGACCCGCCGGCACGCTCACGAGCCCGTCGACGTCGTCGTCGACGCCCGTGACGCCCCACGCCGGGATCGGGTCGTCACCGCCACCGAGGACGAGGGTGACGCCGTCGAGGTGCACCTCCCCGTCCTCGACGTCGAACCCGGCCCGCTCCCACGCGCGGCGGGCACCGCCGACCACCAGTCGCCGCAGCTCCGCCACGTCCCGCTCCTCGCCCGCGTCCGCCGCTCCCCCGGCCGGGAGCGTAGGTGCCCGGCCCGCGCCGGCGTCCACCACCCGGTCCCGGGCGGAGTTCCCGCTTCGCCCTGTACGTCCGTTCATCGCACGGGGAGGGACCGTGGCGGAACGGGGTGTGACGAACGTGCGTTCGGGGTGGGACGGGGCCGACGTCCCGGCACCCCAGCACCCCCCGCAGCCCCCGCGAGGACCACGTGACCCACCGCCGCCGCACCTCCTCCGCCATCGCCGCCACGGTGGCGGCGACGCTCGTCTGCACGCTCGGCGCGTCCGCGAGCGCGGGGCGAGGGTGCGGCCGAGGGTGCGCCCGACGTCCGCCCGGGCGGGTTCCGGATCGAGGCCGCCGACGGTACGACGCTCACGATCCCGGGGCTCGGCCGGTTCGAGGACACGATCGAGGTCATCCCCGGTCCCGACGGCCGCCTCGAGGTCATCAACGAGCTGTCGATGGACGCCTACGTCGAGGGGCTCGGCGAGATGCCGGCGGGCTGGCACATGGAGGCGCTCAAGAGCCAGGCGGTCGCCGCCCGCACCTACGCCTGGTCGTCGGAGCGCCGCGGCTACTACCTGCGTCAGGGGCTCGACTTCGACATCTGCGCGACGACCGCGTGCCAGGTCTTCCGCGGCCGCGAGGTCGTCGAGACGCCCGACGTCGGCCACCGCTGGGCCGAGGCCGTCGCGACCACCTCCGGCGAGGTGCTCGCCTACGAGGACCGCCCGATCCTCGCGCGGTTCTTCTCCACCTCGGGCGGCGCCACCCGCAACAACGAGGACGTCTTCCCCAAGAGCGGGCCGCGGCCGTACCTCAAGGCCGTGGAGGACCCCGACGACGCGGTCTCGCCGCTGTCGCGGTGGACGGCGACCTTCTCCCGCGAGATGTTCAACGCGATCCTGTCCCGCGGCGAGACGCTGTCGGCCGCCGTGCCCGTCCGCGCGGTGCGGCGTGACCTCGCCGACGGCACCGGCACGGACCGGATCGTCCTCACCCGTGAGGACGGCCACGAGGTCGCGATCGAGGCGTCCCGGTTCCGTGCCTGGTTCTCCGAGCAGGCACCGAAGCTCTTCCCCGACCACTTCCCCGGCCGGCGCGGCGACGGCGGCCCGATGCCGGCGACCCTGCCGTCGTCGCGGCTCGAGTTCGAGCTCACGCCCGCCAACGTCATCGTCCACGGCTTCGGCTGGGGGCACGGCGTCGGCATGAGCCAGTACGGCGCCAAGGGCAAGGCCGAGCGCGGCATGGCCTACGACGACATCCTGGGCGCCTACTACACCGGCCTCTCGCCGGTCGCCCACGACCGCGTCCCCGAGCGCATCCGGGTCGGGCTCACCTGGGACGCCACCCAGGTGTCCGTCCGCGCCGACGGCTACGTGCGTGTCCTCACCGACACCGCTCAGACCGACGCCCGCTCCACCGTCCCGTGGGTCTTCCGCGCCGCCGGCGCCGGCAAGGTCGACCTCGTGGCCCGGCCCCACTCCACCTTCACCGACCGGACCGTCGAGAGCCGCCGGCTCCCCCGCCTGCCGGAGCTGCCCGACCTCCCGACCGAGGCCGTGGACGTCGTCAGCGCGGCTGGGGAGGGCAAGCTCCCTCCGGCCGACCCCGCCCCGGCGGTGGGCCCCGACGTGGACGTCACGACCGATGGCACGGGCCCCGGTCTCGCGCGGACGCTGAGCGAGACCCTGCGACGGACGGTGCCCGGCATCCACCTCGTGCGGCTGCTCGGTGACGCGCTGTTCTCGATCGGTTCCTGACCAGGACGCTCAGCGCTGCACTCAGCCGGTCGTGAGGTCGACCGTGCTGCCGTCGGGGCGGCGGACCTCGACCTCGTCGAACCACGCCGCGAGGCGCAGCCGTCGCCCGTCCGCGCCCGAGACGGCGAGCTCGAGGTGGTGGGAGCGGCCGTCGATCGCCGTGCTGGTGCCGCCGAGGGACAGCTCCGGCGCCCACGAGGACGGGTCCGGGACGGGCCCGTCGACGAGCGGCCCCGTGAGCTCGGGGCCGTCGAAGCGGTCGACGACCGCGGGGAGCGCCGCCTGGTCGAACCGCTCGATGGTCGCCCGGCCGTCCTCCGCGACCCGGACGAGCGACGCCGCGACCCGCTGGACCGGGTGGAACAGGACCTGCAGACGCCGGTCCTCGACCTCGCCGTCCGGGTGCCGATCGACCTGGGGCTCGACCGTGGCCGCCAGCACCCGGTAGGTGGTGTCGAGCTCGCAGCCCCACAGCCGCGCCCCGTCGAGCAGGGCGTCGACCACGGGGAACCGGTCCGGGCCGTCGGTCACGTCTGCTCCATCGTCGCGAGGCCACGAGCCTAGGGGGCGCGGGACGAAGGCAGGTGCGCGGACCTGGCGTCCGCTCAGCGCGCCCGCCTAGCCTCGGGCGCGACCACAGGAGAGCTGCGTGTCCGACGTCATGATCCGCCTCGCCCAGGCGACCAAGGTGTTCCCCGGGACCGAGGCGCCGGCGGTGGACCACCTCGACCTCGACATCCCCGAGGGCGAGATCGTCGTCCTCGTCGGACCGTCGGGCTGCGGCAAGACCACGACCCTCAAGATGATCAACCGCATCATCGAGCCCACCTCCGGCACGATCACCGTCGACGGCCGCGACATCCGCGAGCAGGAGCCCCACGTCCTGCGGCGTGACATCGGCTACGTCATCCAGCAGATCGGGCTGTTCCCGCACAAGACGATCGCGGCCAACATCGCCACCGTGCCCCGCCTCCTCGGCTGGGACCGCGACCGCATCGACCAGCGGGTGCAGGAGCTCATCGTCACGATGGGCCTCGACGCGTCGATGGCCGACCGGTACCCGGCCGAGCTGTCGGGCGGCCAGCGCCAGCGCGTCGGGGTCGCCCGCGCCCTGGCGGCCGACCCGCCCGTGCTCCTCATGGACGAGCCGTTCGGCGCCGTCGACCCGATCGTGCGCACCCGGCTCCAGCGCGAGCTCCGCACCCTGCAGGACCGTCTGCGCAAGACGATCGTGTTCGTCACCCACGACATCGACGAGGCGATCCAGCTCGGCGACCGCATCGCGATCCTCAACGTCGGTGGCCACCTGGAGCAGTACGGGACCCCCGAGGAGATCCTGTCCGAGCCGGCCAACGACTTCGTCGAGGACTTCCTCGGCGGCGAGCGCGGTCTCAAGCGGCTGTCGCTGCGGCACGTGGCCGACCTCGGCGAGCTCGGTGACGGCAACTGCGTCGAGGCGGGCGCGAGCGTCAGCGTCGCACGCCGCGTCGCCGCGGAGGCCGGCGAGGACTGGATCGGCATCCGCGACGGTGCCGACCTGCGCGGCTGGGCGTGGGTGAGCGACCTCGACGGGCTCGAGCACGCGGGGGACGTCGAGACGCGGCGCTTCCGGGTCGCGGTCGGACCGGACTCCACGTTGCGCGAGGCCCTCGACGCGCTGGTCCGCTCGCGCACCGGCGTCGCGGTCGTGCTCGGCGAGGGGCAGACCTACCTGGGCATGATCACCCTCGCCCGGTTGAACCGCGAGATCGTGCAGTGAGCCCGCTGCTGGCACAGGCCGGCGACACCTCGATCCGGTGGAGCTGGATCGGGGACCACCTCGACGACATCTGGGAGAAGACGCTCGCCCACCTGTGGCTGACGCTCGTCTCGGTCGGGATCGGGCTCGTGATCTCGATGATGCTGGCGGTCCTCGCGACACGGAACCGGCGGTTCTACGGTCCCATCACGACGGTGACCGGTGTGCTCTACACCATCCCCAGCATCGCGCTGTTCCCGCTGCTCATCCCGTTCACGGGGCTCCGCGACCGCACCGCCATCCTCGCGCTGGTCCTCTACACGCTCCTGATCCTGTTCCGCAACACCGTCGCCGGCCTCGACGGCGTCCCCGACGACGTGCGCGAGTCCGCGCTCGGCATGGGGTACCGGCGCAACCGGCTGTTCCTCGAGATCGAGCTGCCACTCGCGCTCCCGGTCATCATGGCCGGCCTGCGCATCGCCACCGTCACCACCGTCGGCCTCGCCACGATCGCCGCGCTCATCGGCACCGAGTCGCTCGGGTTCTTCATCTTCGACGGCTTCCAGAGCAACATGTTCGTCCCGAAGCTCGTGGTCGGCGCGGTCGTGCCGATGATCCTCGCGATCGTGCTGGATGCGTTGCTGCTCCTGGTCGAACGCCTGCTGACCCCGTGGTCGCGCCGAGCGGGGGGTCTGTAGTGGACACCCTCCTCGAGATGGTCCGCTGGTTCGGCGATGGCGCCAACTGGACCGGCAACGGCGGTATCCCCGTACGCGTGCTCCAGCACCTCCAGATCTCGCTGATCCCGCTCGTCGCCGCCGGGCTCGTCGCCATCCCCGCAGGGGTCCTCGCCGGTCACTACCGCCGCGGGCAGGCCATCGGCGCCGCCATCGCCAACGTGGGCCGGGCCATCCCCACCCTGGCGCTCCTGGTGTTCGGCGTCCTCATCTCGCTGCGGTGGCTCGACCTCGGGCTCCGGTTCTGGCCGATCGTCTTCGCGCTGTTCTTCCTCGCGCTGCACCCGTTGTTCACCAACACCTACACCGCCGTCCGCGAGGTCGACCGTGACCTCGTCGAGGCGGCGCGGGGCCAGGGCCTCACCGAACGCGAGCTGCTCCGCGACGTGGAGGTCCCGATCGCGGTCCCGGTCATCTTCACCGCCATCCGCATCACGGCGGTCCAGGTCGTCGCGACCGCCCCGATCGGCGCCCTCGCCGGCGGCGGCGGGATCGGACGGTTCGTCATCGACGGGTTCCAGCAGTTCGACTACGGCGAGATGCTCGCCGGCGTCGTGCTGGTGGCCGGACTCGCGCTCGTCATCGAGTTCGTCCTGACCCGTCTGGAGCGCCGCCTCACCCCACGCGGGCTGCAGCGAGCGGACGCGGCCGACGTCGCCGCGGCCGGACGGGCGGCGTGAAGGTCCCCCGCCGGCCGTCGGCTGCCTAGGCTGCGGGCGACCCCAACGGGCGATCCGTGCCGCACGCGCCCGGACCCCCGACCGGCACCCCCGTGACCCGCACCAGGAGCAACCCCTTGCGCACCGTCCGACGCACGACCCTGACCGCCGCGCTCCTCGCCGTGGTGGCGCTCCTCGCCGGCGCCTGCGGGGGTGGCGACAGCGGCGGCGACGCCAAGGACGGGCCCGAGATCACCGTCGGCACCGTCAACTTCGCCGAGAACCGGATCCTGGGACAGGTCTACGCCCAGGCGCTCGAGGACGCCGGCTACGCCGTCAGCGTCAAGGAGAACATCGGCTCGCGCGAGGTGGTCGCGCCGGCGCTCGCCAACGGCGACCTCGACCTCGTCGTGGAGTACACCGGCAACGCCCTGCGGTTCGAGCAGGGCTCGGACGTCGAGCTGCGTGACCCGCAGGAGGTCTACGACGCGCTCCAGTCGGCGCTCGGGGAGAAGGACCTCACCGCGCTCGAGATGGCCGACGCCCAGGACGTCGACGGGCTCGCGGTCACCAAGGCCACCGCCGAGGAGCACGGCCTCACCAAGATCAGCGACATCGCCGACTTCCCCGGGACCTTCCGGTTCGGCGGCGGCTCGGAGTGCGCCGACCGGCTGTCCTGCTTCAAGGGCTACCAGGAGATCTACGGGCTCGACAACATGGAGTTCGTCCCGCTCGACGTGGCGGGCCCCATCACCGTCGAGGCCCTGAAGAGCGGCGAGATCGACGGCGGGAACCTGTTCACCACCCAGTCCGTCGTCGCCGCCAACGACTTCGTCCTGCTCGAGGACGACCTGCAGATGCAGCTGCCGCAGAACATCGTCCCCGTCGTGCGTCAGGAGATCGTCGACGCGTACGGGCAGGAGTTCCAGGACCTGATCGACTCGATCACCGCGAAGCTCACGACCGAGAACCTGACCGCGCTCAACGCCAAGGTCGAGATCGACCAGCAGGACCCCGAGGACGTCGCCGGCGAGTGGCTGGCGGACAACGGCTTCACCGGGGCTTGACGCCGTTGGCGATGAGGTCGGCGAGGCCCGCGGCCACGTCGTCGATGGGGTCGTCGGACGGGCTGATGGCGTAGCTCACGATCAGCCGTGTGGCCGCGTCGGAGATGCGCGCCAGCTCGTGGTCCGTCAGCGACTCCAGCCGCTCGGCGAGGAGCCGCTGCACCACCGGCCGCGCCGCCGACAGCACCGGCCCCTGCCCCATGGTCAGGAACGGCAGGAGGGCCTCCGGCTCGGTCTCGAGCAGCCGGTCCAGGAGCGGGTGCGCCCGCGCGACCGTCAGGGCCGTGCGGATCGCCGCCTCCAGCGCCGGCCGGAACTCCCGGTGGCGCTCGGCGGCGGCCACCATCGCGGCGATGAACGCCTCCTCCTCGCGGAGGATCGTCGCGGTGATGAGCGCGTCCCGGCTCCCGAAGTAGCGGTACAGCGTCTGCCGCGAGACGCCCGCCTCTCGTGCCACGTCCTCCAGCGACAGCCGGGACAGGCCGTGCCGCGACAGCGTCGCGATGGCCGCGTCGAGGATGCGGGTGTGGGTCTCGGAGGTGCTCATGTGTGACGACGGTACGCGCACCGTCACACCGTTGCGACCCACCGCGACGAGGACGCGGCGAGGTCCCGCCGCGGGCGGGGACGACCCGGACGCGGCCGTACAGTGACCGCCGGCTCCCACCGGGCCCCCGCGTGCCCGACCCCGCGACAGGTAGACCCGCTCGATGACTCCTCCCCCCGCCATCCCCTCCCCCACGGGCGTCGACCCGGCGACCCTGCGTCGGGCCCACCGCGCCTGGCGCCGCGGTCACCGTCGGCTGGTCGCCGGCGCGGTGGTCGCCGTCGCCGCCGTGGCGGTCGCCGCCGTGCTCGTGCCCGGGGGCGACGCGGGACCGGGTCCGACCGCGGGGTTGCTCCCCCGCCTCGTGACGGTCGCCCTGACCGCGGCGGCGCTCGCCTTCCCGGTACTGGTCGCGATCGCGCACGCCGTCGACGCGGGGCGGCGCTGGCCGTCGCAGGTGGCCCGGTACCCACGTCGCGTCGCGGACGTCCTCCGCGCCGACCGCGGGGCACCCGCCGGGGCGCTCGGCGCGGTCGCCGGCGGGCTGGTGGTCGGCAGCTTCGTCCACCCCGTCCTGGGTCTGGCCGTCGCGGTGAGCGTGCTCGCGCTGGGGCCATCCCCGGTCGGGGAGGCGCTCGCCGCCACCCACGCTGCGGGTCGCACGGCCCGGGCAGCGGCGGTGGGGCGCCGCTCGCGCGCGACGCCGGCGCGGTGGCTGGGTTCAGCCGTGGTGGCCGCCGGAGGGCTCCTGCTCGCCTCGTTGGTCCGTCTGGCGACGGCGGGCGGCGACTGTGGCCTCGACCGGGTGCTCGGCGCTGGGTGTGGCGCGGGATCCGGGCTGGTCGTCGCCGCCGTCGGCGCGGTCATCGGCGCGGTGGCCGTGACGCCGCTCGCGCTCGCCACCGGCGGTGTCCTCGCACGGGCGCTCACCGGCGAGCTGTCGACGCCCGAGCGCGTCCCCGAGGTGGTGAGCGCCGCCCCCGTGCCCGCGCACGCCCCCGAGCCCGCGCACGCCCCCGAGCCGCGCGCGCCCCGGAGCCGGTGGTGGTGGAGGCCGCTCCCGAGTCGGAGATGCCGCCCGCCGAGCCCGAGCCGGACGCCCCGAGCCGGACGCCCCCGAGCCGGACGCCCCCGAGCCGGACGAGCCCGAGCCGGCGAAGTGGAGTCGGACGAGGCGGAGCCGGACGACGACCCCACCGTCGAGATCGCCCCCGTCCTCGGCGACGAGCCCGCCACCGCGAGCGAGATCGTCGCCGCCGATCCCACCCTCCTCGTCCCCGCGGCGCCGGACGAGCCCGACGAGGCCGCCGAGGAGGCGCCCGAGGAGGCACCTGAGGAGGGCGGGGAGGCGGCCGCGAGCGAGGTCGCGGACGAGGCGACCGACGAGGACGACCTCCCGCCGCTGTTCGGCGAGCCCGCCGCCGAGACCGTCGAGGAGGCGCCCGCGCCGGACGCGCACCCGGTCGACCGCGCGCTCGACCGTGTCCGCCCCCAGCTCGGCGCGCTCAGCGAGCCCACCCGCGTCGCTCTGGTCGCGTTGTTCGCCTCCGTCGCCGACGCCTCCATCGACCCCGAAGGCGGACGCGCTCGAGCAGCTCTCCGACAGCCTCCGGGAGGTACCGCTCGACCGGACCCGGCGGGCGGTGACGCTCGTCCGCGCGAACACCGGGCGCGTCGAGGGGCTGCGCACGCAGTACCAGCGCTCGCCGCGGATCGCCCGCGGCGCCATCGAGAAGGTCGCCGCGACCGGGCTCCGGGCGGCGGGGCTCCCACCCGGCCACGCGGACACGGTGGCGCTGACCCTCCTCACCGTGACCGGTGACGACTGGGAGCACCTCACGGTGGCGCTCGAGACCCTCGACGTCGAGCTGGCCGAGCCGCGGCTAGGAGGCGGCCGCCTGGCAGGCGGCGCAGGTCCCGGTCACGACGAGGTCGACCTGCGACGGGGCGAACCCGTGGCCGTCGCGGAGGTGGGTGGCGATCTCCTCCACCAGCCGACCGCGGTGGTGGCTCACGTCCCCGCAGACGTCGCACACGAGGTGGAAGTGCTCGTCCGGGTGCGCCACCTCCCAGTAGGCGGGGCCGGTGCTGGCCTCCCCCAGACGCGACTCCCGCACGAGCTCGAGGTCGGCGAGGACCGCCAACGCGCGGTAGACCGACGCGATGTTGACCGCTCCGCGGAGCTCCGCGACCTGCTCGGCCACCTCCTCGGCGGTGAGGTGGCGGTCGGCACGACGCAGCACGTCCCAGACCAGCCGCCGGGGTGGGGTCACCCGGTAGCCGTGCTGTCGCAGCGCGTCGGCGAGGGTCTCGTCGGTCATCCGCGCGAGACTACGGCACCCGCGCGGACAGGTGGGCGCCGTGGTCCGGTGGCCGCGATGGCCGACGAGGCAGGCGGGCTCCGCACCACTAGGGTGGCGGGTCCGACCCGTCCCGCCAGGAGCGCTTGTCGTGGCCGACCTCCCCCGCGTGCACGTCACCACCGACGACCCGCTCAGCAGCACCGTCGACGCGGTCGTCGTGCCCGTGTTCAAGGGCGGCATCGAGGGCCCCGGGGCCGAGGCCGCGCTGGCCGCCATCGGCCTCGACGAGATCCCCCGAGACGACCGCTTCCGCGGACGTCTCGGCGAGACCCTCGACCTGGCGGCACCCGGGCTCCCGGTCGGGCGCATCACGCTCGTGGGCCTGGGTCGGATGGACGAGCTCGACGACGAGCAGATCCGTCGCGCCGCCGGCGCCGCGGCCCGGTCCCTGGCCGAACGCGCGACCCGGATCGCCACCACCCTCCCGCTCGCCGACGTCTCGATCTCGGCGGCGCGGGCTGCCGCCGAGGGGGTCCTCCTCGGGGCCTACCGCTACCTCGAGCAGCGCTCCGACCCGACCCCGGTGCGGCTCCAGGAGGTCACGCTGGTCGTTCCCTCGGCGCTCCTCGACGGAGCCCGGAGGGCGGTCGAAGCCGCCACCATCCACGCCCACGCCCAGTGCGTCGTCCGCGACCTCGTCAACACCCCCGCCAGCGTCCAGAGCCCCCAGCAGTTCTGCGACCGCGCCGCCGAGCTCGTGGGCGAGGACGTCAGCACGGAGGTCTGGGACGTCGACCGGCTCGAGCGTGAGCGCTGCGGCGGCATCCTCGCGGTGGGACGGGGGTCGGTGCGGCCCCCCCGGATGCTGGTGCTGCGCTACACGCCCGCCGACCCGATCGCGTCGGTGGTCCTCGTCGGCAAGGGCATCGTGTTCGACTCCGGGGGGCTGTCGCTCAAGCGGCCCTACACGGCGATGGCCACGATGAAGGACGACATGGGCGGGGCGGCGGTCGTGGTGGCGGCGCTGGCCGCGGTCGCGGCGATGGGGCTCCCGGTCGAGGTCACCGGGCTCTGTGCGCTGGCCGAGAACCTCCCGTCGGGTGACGCCCAGCGGCCGTCCGACGTCATCACCACCCGCGACGGGACCACCGTCGAGGTCATGAACACCGACGCCGAGGGTCGGCTGGTCCTGGCGGACGCGCTCGCCTACGCCGCCGAGCAGGCGCCGGACGCCATCGTCGACGTCGCGACGCTCACGGGGGCGGTCTCCCACGCCGTCGGCAAGCGCGCCACCGGCGCGTTCAGCAACGACGACGACCTGCTCCGACAGATCCTCGCCGCCGCGCGGGCCGCCGGCGAGCCGACCTGGCACCTGCCCCTGTGGGACGACCTCCGCGAGAACCTCGACTCCGAGGTGGCCGACCTCCGCAACACCGGCGGGGGCGACCGCGCCGGCGCCACCATCGCGGCGCTGTTCCTGCGGGAGTTCGTCGACGGCCAGCCCTGGGTCCACCTCGACCTCGGCGAGGCGGGCTGGGGCGACGAGGCCCGCTACCACCTCCCGAAGGAGGCGACGGGGGCCGGCGTGCGGACGCTGCTGCGGTGGCTCGAGATGACCCACGGCTGAGGCTGCGCGGAGCGCCCACGTCGCCGGCGGCGTGGGGTCCCCGGGGTCGACGTCGCTACCGTGCGCCGCTCGCAGGTGGTCGTCGACAGGGCAGGGGGGCTTCCGCGATGCGGTGGGTGGCACGGCGCAGCCTCCAGGCGGTGGCGACCCTCCTGGCGGCCTCGGCGCTGTTCTTCACGGCGATGTTCATCCTGCCGGGCGACCCCATCCGGGCCATCTTCGGGGTCCGCCCACCGCCCCCTGCGGTGCTGCGTGACCTCCGGGCGGCCTACGGGCTCGACCAGGGCTACCTCGTGCAGTACCTGCGCTACCTCGGTCGGCTGCTCCACGGCGACCTCGGGGTGAGCTACTACGGCCGGGAGGTGACCCAGCTCATGCTGCCCGCGATCCCGCGCTCGCTGACCCTGCTCGGCGGGACCCTGGTCACCGAGCTCGGGCTGGTGACCGCCGCGATCGTCGTCGGCTCGCGTGGCGTGAGGTGGCAGGACCGGCTGGTGCGCTGGACGACGCTGGGGCTCGCCGCCATCCCGGTCGTCGTCCTGGGCTACCTCCTGCAGGCGGTCCTCGCCGTCCAGCTGGGCTGGCTCCCACGCTCGGTCGGGTTCGCCGCCCAGGGGTGGACGACCTGGGTGCTGCCGGTCGCGACCCTCGCGCTGTGGTTCGGCGCGGTCCTCGCCCGTCAGGTGCGCGACGACCTCGACCGCGAGCGTCACGAGCCACACGTCCGGACCGCCACCGCCAAGGGGCTGTCCCGCCAGCGTGTCACGCTCGTCCACACGCTGCGGCCCGCGATCGCGCCGTCGATCCACCTCGCCGGCGCACAGGTCGGCCAGCTGATCGCGAGCCTCATCGTGGTGGAGGGCATCTTCGACGTGGGCGGCGTCGGGACCGTGCTCTGGAACGCCCTCCAGCGCCAGGATCGCGCCGTGGTCGTCGGTGCCACCACCGCGCTCGTGGCCGTGGTCGTGGTCGCCACCGCGGTCGTGGACCTCGTCGCCGCGGCGGTGGACCCCCGGCAGCGCGAGCGCGGCTGACCGCTGGCCGTCAGCTGGTGGCGGTCTGGCCCTCGCCCGGCTCCTCGGTGGCCTCCGCGGGCGCCGTCTCCGTCGCCGGCAGCGTCGTCTCGGTGAGGCCGAGCTTCGATCGCAGCTCCGACAGCCGCTTCTGAGCCTCGACGTTGCGGGTCGCGTGCTCGACCTCGAGCATCCGCGCCTCGACGGTCGTGCCCTCGAGCTCCTGACGGCCCTGTGCGCGGGCCATGCGCTGCTCGATCTTGTCGCGCACCTCGTCGAAGGTCGGCACGTCCTGGCCGACGGACTCGGTGAGCGAGGCCATGGCGTCGTTCATCTGCTCGGCCATCTTGGCCTGGTCGAGCTGGCTCAAGAGCTTCTGCTTCTCGGCGAGCTTCTGCTGCAGGACGGTCGAGTTCTGGCTGACCGCGCCCTTCGCCTGCTCGGAGGAGCGGACCGCGTCGAGGTGGAGGGCCTTCAGGTCCTCGACCTCCTGCTCGACGGCGATGAGCCGGGTGGCGATCGACTCCGCGGCGAGCTCGTACTCGGTGGCCTTGGCCGTATCGCCCTTCTTCGCCGCCTCCTCGGCCATCAGCAGCGCCTGCTGGGCGTTGGCGTTGAGCTTCTCGAGCTCGACCAGTGAGCGTTCGAGCTTGAGCTCGGTCTGCTTCTGGTTGGCGATGACGTTGGCGGCCTGCTCCTTGAGGCGGCGGTGCTGCTCCTGCGCCTCGGCGATCGCCTGCTCGAGCTGGACCTTCGGGTCCGCGAGCTCGTCGAACTTGCCCGTCAGCGCCGCGGTCAGGTACCTCCACACGCGCGTGAGCAGGTTCGCCATCGTCGTCCCTCCGTTGGTCGTGTCCCCTGTGGGTTCTAGCAGGGTGGCTGCGGGGCGGTCACGCCGTCCGTGTCTCCTCCAACGCCAGCCGGAGCGACTCCATCTCGGTCACGATCGAGTCGACGTCGCTGCCGAGCCCGCCGACCTCGGCCGGGTCCCCCGCCGACAGCGACAGCTCGACGGCACGGGCCACCGCCTCGTCGAGCCGCGCGTCGAGCAGCCGCAGGCGGTCACGGGTGTCCCGGGCCACCGCCCCGATGCGCTCGGTCGACGCGATCTGGGATCGCAGCGACTCCGCGAGCTGCTCGAGCCGGACGTCGTCGCGCCGCTCGCCGGCGAGGTCGGCCTCGACCTGCTCGAGGCGGTCCGTGACCACCCCGATGGGCTCGAGCTGGCGCAGGGCGTCCTCGAGCGCCTCGCCGTGCTCGGCGATGCGGTAGGACTCCCCGACGCCCTCGTCGATGCGGTCCCCGATGGCCTGGAGCCGCTGTCGCAGCGGTCCGGACCGCGTCCTGGCGATGGCCCGGTCGAAGCGGTCACGGGCGTCGATCGCCTCGAGCACGAACGCCCGCCACGGCTCACCCAGCCGCGACGGGTCCACGCGCGGTCGGTCGGGGCCCTTGGGCAGCCGGAGCGCGACGACGCCGGCGTAGGCCGCCACCCCCACCACCCCGACGGCCACCAGGGGCGCGCCGGCGACGATGGCGAGGCTCGCCCCGAGCCCGGCCGCGAGGACGGCGCCGGGCGCGGTGACGGCCTGGGCCCCCGCGGGGGTGAGGATGCGGTCCTTCAGGCTCGGCATCAGAAGTTGCTGATGACCGAGGTGAAGACCTTGTCGATCGAGGCGGGGTCGCTGGCGTCGTAGGCCGCGGCGTTGGTGGCCTCGGCGATGCGTCGGAGCGTGCCGAGGTCCGCGTCGCCGCCGTAGGCGATGGTGAACACGCGGACCGGGCGCGAGCCGCCACCCTCCGACCCCGCCGACAGCTCCGCGAGGAGGCCCTCGAGGTCGGTGTTGACGTCCTCGTTGCGACCGTCGGTGAGCAGCACCAGCGCGTTGATCTTGGTGTCGTCGTAGGTCTCGGTGAGGTCGCGGTAGGAGACCGACGTGGCGGTGTAGAGCGGCGTCCCCTGGTGTGGGATCAGCGACCGGATCCGGGTCCGCAGCGCCTCGGCGGAGCTGCCGATGGGCTCGATCGGGACGAGGTCGACGTACTCGGGCGTCTCGGCGGGGCCGAGGTCGGTGGAGAAGATGCGCAGGCCCACCTCGTCCTGCGGCGCGAACTGGTCCAGCGCCTCGATCGCCGCCTCCTTGGCGAGGTCGAGCTTGGTGACCCGTTCGCCGTCGACCGCCGGGTCACCCATCGAGCCGGACACGTCGACGACGAGGAGCACGCGGGCCGCCTTTCGCGTCTCGGCCCAGCGGTCGATGAGCGCCACCATGACCGGCGGGTCGGGGACGGCGAGGGTGGTCTGCGGCTGATCCGGGTCGACCCCGTTGGCGGCGGTGATGGGCTCGCCGATCGGCACCTCGATGTTGCCGGGTCGGAAGCCGAAGTCGAGCACCTTGGTCTGGTTCTCGGGCTGTTGGACGAACTCCTCGAACAGCCGGGCAGCCGCGGCTTCGTCCGCGTCGACCCACTCCGCGTCGAGGATGATGAAGGGGTTGTCGCTGAACAGCGTCCCCTCCTTGGGGTAGATCGCGACGAGCGGGTCGCGGGGCGCCTCGGGGACCTCGCCGGGCTGGAGCACCGCGTCGGGGTTGCCGCGGTTGTACTGGACGACGCTGACCTCCTCGACGGCGGCCGCCGAGGCGTAGGTGAGCGCGGTCCCGCGCGCGTCGTTGCGGTACCAGTTGTTGAGGAACGTCAGCGTCGTGTCGCCGTAGTGGACGACCGCCGACTCGACGTCGCTGGCGAACTGGCGGACGTCGGGGCGGTTGACGTCCTCGAGGGTGAGGTCACGGGTCTTGCCGGTCGCGGCGTAGTACTGCGCGATGAGCGCCGACAGGCCCGAGGTCGAGAAGTTCGGGTTGGTCTTGCCGAGCCGGAACGGCCCCCACTCGGGGTGGCCGTAGGCGCCCCAGCCCTCGTCACTCCGAGCCAGCTCGAGGATGTCGGTCCAGCCGATCGGGGTCTGCGGGTAGCCGAGCGCATCGGCCATCGGCTTGGGCATCGCGATCACGAGCGGGGTCTGCATGAACGGGCGCGGGTCCGTGGCGATCGCGGGCCGGCCGGCCTCCGCGAGCCGCTGGTTGACGACCGCGGCCCAGGCGCTCGACGCCGGCGACCAGATGACCGGGCGCGGGCCCTCGACGGCCTCGTCCCAGCCGGTCGACAGCAGCGCGGCAGCCCCGCCGGACGCCTTGGACTGCGGCCGGACGAAGATGCAGCGCCCGTCCAGCTCGGCGTCGCCGTTGAACTCCACGGCGAGGTCGCGCATCAGGTCGATCTTCTCGCTCGAGACCGCCATGTCGACCACGACGCAGTCGCCCGGGTCCTGTGTGAGCGGGTCGTCGCCGCCGTCGGGGAAGGCGGAGTCGTCGGGGTCCAGCGAGCCCTGACCCAGCTCGGCCGTACACGCGGACAGCGCCAGCGCCAGGCCGGCGAGCACCGCCACCCACCGTGCCGTCGAACGGCCCGTCCGTCGTGGCATCGTCGTCACCCGTGACCCCTCCCCTGCCCCGTTCCGTCAACGATAGACCCTGGCCGTGACCTCACCGGACGACCTCGCGCCACGTGCTCTGGAGTGCCTCCAACGACCCCGCCGAGGGCAGCGGGACGCGTGGTGTCGGGAGCACCGGCCAGTCACCGAACGTGCTCGGCGGCGCGTCCCCGGTCCGCCACCCCGCGCCGGCGAGGATCTCCACCCGGCCGGCGAGGCGGTCCGCGAGCCCCCCGTCGAGCTCGGCCACCACGAGGTCGGCGACGAGGAGGGGCGCCGCGTGGACCACGCGGACGTTGGCCGCGCGGTCGCCCACGAGCGGCAGGAGCGCCGCCGCCTCCGCCTCGGTGGTCCCGACCACGTCGACGGTGCTGGGACCGAACTGGAGCAGCTGCCGGAGGTGGCTCCCGGACGACGGTGTGAAGGTCGTCACGGCGCGCTCCAGCGTCGTGAACCAGCCGCGGAAGGCGTCCGCGGCGAGGTCCCGGGCGGAGAACGCGGTGGTGTCGAGCCGTGAGGCGGCGGCCTGGCCGGTGACGAGCAGGCCCGCTGCGGTCGTCGGCGCGGCGTGCCCGGGCTTGGGCGCGCCCCAGGCGGGCTCGCCCCCGGCGGCTGCCCAGGAACCGCCGGCGACCTCGCCGACGCACGCCCACGTGATGGTCCCACAGCGCTGGTCGAGCACGGCCGCCCGGTCGGCCGCCACCACCAGGACGAGCGGGGTCGAGGCGAGCGTCGTCGTGGCGTCGGTGAACAGGGGGTCGCGCCCGCCTCGCTGCCGCGCGTCGTCGACCACCGCCGGCCAGGGAGCGAGGACGATCCAGGCGTCGAGGTCGGGACGCTCGCTCCCCGCCAACCGCTCGGCGGTGACGCCGGCTCCCTCGAACACGAGCGACACCCCGTCGACCCCGTCGATGAGCGCCTCGCAGACGGCTCGGAGGTCGTCGGCGCACACGACCCGCTCAGCGCCGTCGTCCCCGCCGGGGTCGGCGGTCGGTCGGCCGCCGGGCGACACCGTCACGTCCGGGCCGCCATCGCCTCCGTCGAGCTGGTCGCGCAGCGCCAGCGCCCCGACCACCATCGCCGTGGCGGCCAGCACGGCCACGACGCGCGCGACGACGGGGTTCACGCGTCCTCCTCGGTGCCGATGACGTCGGCGACGGTCAGCGTCACGAGCTCCTCGTCGGTCGGGTCGGCGACATCGACGAGCCGGGTGGCCTGCCGCCCCACGGCCGCCTCGAACAGGTTGCGCGCGAGCCGGCCGTTGCCGAACCCACGGTCACGCGGCTGGGCCTCGAACCAGGTCCGGATCGCGCCGCGGACGTCGTCGGCCACCTCGTAGTGGTTGCGATCGGCGATCACGGCGAAGATCGCGACCAGCTCCTCGGAGGTGTAGTCGGGGAAGTGGATGGTCTTGGGGAAGCGCGACTGCAACCCGGGGTTGGCCGCGATGAAGGTCGCCATCTCGGCGGGGTAGCCGGCCGCGACGATCACGATCCGATCGCGGAGGTCCTCCATCATCTTGACCAGGGTGTCGATCGCCTCCCGGCCGAAGTCGTTGTCGTTGCCGCGGGCCAGCGCGTACGCCTCGTCGATCAGGAGCATCCCGTCGAGGGCGGACTCGATGACCTCGCGCGTCCGCGTGGCGGTCTGCCCCACGAACCCGGCCACGAGCGCGGACCGGTCGGTCTCGACGAGGTGCCCGCGCGCCACCACCCCGAGGCTGCGGTAGATCTCGGCCAGCAGCCGCGCCACCGTGGTCTTGCCGGTGCCGGGGTTGCCGGTGAAGACGAGGTGGCGCGAGCCGTTGACCGTCGGGAGCCCGCGCTCGGCGCGCAGGTTCTGCACGATCAGCAGGTTGGTCACGAGCCGTACCTCGGCCTTCACCGGCTCGAGCCCGATGAGCTCGTCGAGCTCGGCGAGGAGCTCCTCGACCGGACGCGGCGGCGCGAGCGGCTCGGGCTCGGGCGCGGGCGCCGCGCCGGCGGCGACCTCCGCGGGCGGCGGGGCGGCGCGAGGGTCGTCGGGACGGTCCGGGGCCCCGGGACGGTCCGGGACCTGCCGGGGCGGCTCGCCGGCGACGCGCCGGCGGGCCTCCTCGACGAGCTCGGCCGCGACCTCGAAGAACCCCGGCGCAGGGCGCTCGATCCCGGCCTCGTGGATCCGACCCAGCAGGACCGCCCGGTAGCGGGCCAGCGCGTCGAGCTCGGCCTGGGACGTGTGCACGTCCAGGCTCGCGACGGTGTGGGCGAGCTGCATCGCCGCACGGAAGTAGCGCCAGGACCGGTGGCCGCCGTCACGCCGGTCGGCGTCCACGAGCAGGTCGAACAGGCCCGACGAGCGCTCGAGCTGGCTGCGCTGACCGGTGATGACGCCGGCCGCACGGAGGTCGTCGGGCGTGGCCCACACGAGCGACGGGTCGTGCGGGCCGATCGCCCGGAGGTAGGCCCAGAGCTCGGCGTCGGTGTGGACCCCGTCGGCGTCGACGAAGGCCGCCACGAGCGTGGCCGCGTCGGTGACGGCGTCGCGGGTCAGGCCGTCGGCGTCCGGCCGCGAGGTGTCGGCGGTCCGGCCGCGAGCCGGCGGTGTGGGCGAGGTCGACGAGCGCGTCACGGGCGACCGTGACGAACCGGTCGACCGGCTCCACCAGCGCCTCGTGCTGCTCCACGTCGCGCGCATCCCCGGTCGACCGTCGCGTCCCGCCACAGTCAAGCAGCATCGGACGGGCCGCATCGGCCGGGACGGCACGATCGGGACCGCCGGGGCCTCAGCGCCCCGCTGCGGCCCCGGGTGGCGGGGGCTTCGCCGCGGCCGGACGCGGCGTCGCGTGCGATCCGCTGGGCCTCGGCGACGGCGGGGCCGGCGCCGTCCGCGGCGTGGTCACCGGCGTCGTCGTCGAGCGGGAGCGCGATCGACTCGATCACCGTCTCGTCCCCGTCCGGGGCCCGGTCGATGACGAGGACGCGGTCGACGCCGGCCTCACGGGCGAGGCACACGGCCTCGTCGCGGACGTCGGCGTCGGTGTCGTGGGGCAGGACCACCAGGCGTCGGCCGCCGATGGTGTAGACGCGTATCACGTTGTGTGCCACGGTCGGTTACGTGACGGGCGGACCGTAACGACCTGACCGGGCGATGCCAAGTCCCTGACACGGCCGTCGGTCCGCTCACCCGTCGTAGGCGTCCATCGGAGGGCAGGCGCAGACGAGGTTGCGGTCGCCGTAGGCGTTGTCGATCCGACCCACCGGGACCCAGTACTTCCGCGTCCGCAGCGCAGGCACCGGGTAGGCGGCCTCCTCGCGGCCGTAGGGGTGGTCCCAGTCCCCGAGGAGGTCCTCGGCCGGGTGCGGGGCGTTGACGAGCGGGTTGTCCTCCGCCGGCCACTCCCCCGCCTCGACCCGGCGGATCTCGTCGCGGATGCGGACCATCGCGTCGACGAACCGGTCGAGCTCGTCGAGGTCCTCGGACTCGGTCGGCTCGATCATCAGCGTCCCGGCCACGGGGAACGACATCGTCGGGGCGTGGAACCCGAAGTCGATGAGGCGCTTGGCGACGTCCTCGTTGGTGATGCCGGTGTCGCGCTCGATGTCGCGCAGGTCGATGATGCACTCGTGGGCGACGAGGCCGCTCCCTCCGGTGTAGAGCACCGGGTAGTGGCCCGCGAGGCGCGCCGCCACGTAGTTGGCGTTCAGGATCGCGGCCTCGGTGGCGTCGGCGAGGCCCGCCGCCCCCATCAGGCGGATGTAGGCCCACGAGATGGCGAGGATGCCGGCCGACCCCCAGGGCGCCGCCGAGATCGGGCCGGGACCGGTCGCCGGCCCCGCCTCGGGCACCACGGGATGGTTGGGCAGGTACGGCGCCAGGTGCGCGCGGACGCCGATGGGTCCCACGCCCGGGCCGCCGCCCCCGTGGGGGATGCAGAAGGTCTTGTGCAGGTTGAGGTGGCTCACGTCGGAGCCGAACTCGCCCGGCTTCGCCACCCCCACGAGCGCGTTGAGGTTCGCCCCGTCGAGGTAGACCTGTCCGCCGTGCTCGTGGACCAGGGCGCAGATCTCGCGGATCGCGGCCTCGTAGACCCCGTGCGTGGACGGGTAGGTGACCATCAGGGCCGCGAGGGTGTCCCCGTGCTCGATCACCTTGGCGCGGAGGTCGTCGACGTCGACGTTGCCGTCAGCGTCGCAGGCGACCACCTTCACCCGCATCCCGGCCATGACGGCCGATGCGGCGTTGGTCCCGTGCGCGGACGACGGGATCAGGCAGATGTCGCGCTGGGTGTCCCCGTTGGCCTCGTGGTAGGAGCGGATCGCGAGGAGACCTGCGAACTCGCCCTGCGACCCCGCGTTCGGCTGCAGCGAGACCCGGTCGTAGCCGGTGATCTCGGCGAGCTGATCCTCGAGCTCGTGGATGAGCGCGAGGAGCCCTTCGGCCTGGTCCAGCGGGCGCGAACGGGTGGAGGTCGGCGAACGCCGGCCAGGTGACGGGCTCCATCTCGGCGGTGGCGTTGAGCTTCATCGTGCACGACCCGAGCGGGATCATGGAGCGGTCGAGCGCCACGTCCTTGTCCGCCAGGGCGCGCAGGTAGCGCAGCATCTCGGTCTCGGAGTGGTGGCGGTTGAACACCGGGTGGGTGAGGTAGTCGCTGGTCCGGCGGAGCGCGGTCGGGATGGCGGAGGGCACGTCGACCGCGAGCGCGTCGACGTCGACCTCGACCCCGAACACCCCGGCGATCGCCTCGACGTCGCCGCGCGTGGTGGTCTCGTCGAAGGTCACCCCGACGTGGTCGGCGTCGACCGGACGGAGGTTGTAGCCCGCCAGGACGGCCGCCTCGAGGGTGGCTGCCGCCCCGCCCGGGACGCGGATGGTCAGCGTGTCGAAGAACGCCTCGGTGACGACCTCCACGCCGGCGTCGCGCAGCGCTGCGGCCAGCATCGCCGTGAGGGCGTGGGTCCGACGCGCGATGGTCCGCAGTCCCTCGGGTCCGTGGTACGTGGCGTACATGCCGGCCATGACGGCGAGGAGCACCTGCGAGGTGCAGATGTTCGAGGTCGCCCGCTCGCGCCGGATGTGCTGCTCGCGCGTCTGCAGGGCGAGGCGGTACGCCTGACGGCCCTGCCGGTCCACCGAGACTCCGACCAGACGCCCCGGGAGCGCACGCTTGTGGGCCTCCCGGGTGGCCATGTAGGCCGCGTGGGGGCCGCCGAACATCATCGGGACGCCGAAGCGCTGGGTCGACCCGACCACGACGTCGGCGCCCATCTCGCCGGGCGGGGTGAGGAGCGCGAGGCTCAGGATGTCGGCCGCCACGGTGACGAGCACGCCCGCGTCGTTGCAGGCGGCGATGAGGTCGCGGTGGTCGCGCACCGTCCCGGAGGAGCCCGGGTACTGGAGCAGGACGCCGTACGCCTCGGCGTCGAGGTCGTCGACGCCGGGACGGAAGGTGCGGACCTCGATGCCCAGGGGCCGGGCCCGCGTCTCGACCACGGCGATCGTCTGGGGGTGGCAGTCGGCGTCGACGAGGTAGACATCGCCGCGTGCCGAGGAGATCCGGTGGCACATCGCCATCGCCTCCGCCGCGGCGGTCCCCTCGTCGAGGAGCGAGGCGTTGGCGAGCTCCATGCCGGTGAGGTCGCTCACCATCGTCTGGAAGTTGAGGAGCGCCTCGAGCCGGCCCTGGCTGATCTCGGGCTGGTAGGGGGTGTAGGCCGTGTACCAGGCGGGGTTCTCGAGCACGTTGCGGCGGATGACGGGCGGGGTGATGGTCCCCGTGTAGCCCATGCCGATGCAGGAGCGCAGGACGGTGTTGCGGCCCGCGAGCTCGCGCAGCTCGGCGAGGACCTCGTGCTCCCGCACCGGCTCACCCAGCCGCAGCTCGTCGTGCCGGATCGCCTCGGGGACGGCCTTGGCGAGGAGTTCCTCGACGCTGCCGACGCCGACGGCCGCCAGCATCGTCTGCTGCTCCGACGCGTCGGGGCCGATGTGGCGACGCACGAAGGCGTCGCGCTGCTCGAGGGAGGAGAGGTCGGTCACGTGAGGTCCTCGCGTAGCGCCGTGGGTCGCGGGGAGGCCGGCCGGGGATCGCCCGGCGGCGCGTCGGCGCTCAGCGTAGGGCCGGGGGTGGGGCGGGGTGCAGCCGCTGCGCGATGACGGCGCGGAGCGGTGGCGGGTGGGCCGAGGTCGGGTGGGTCGGGCCCGCTCGGTAGGCTCGGGCGCATGCCTATCGGAGCCCACGTCACCCCTTCGGACCCGCTGGCGGCTGCCGCCGAGCGGGGCGCCGAGGTCGTCCAGATCTTCCTCTCGGACCCCCAGGGGTGGAAGAAGCCACCTGCTCGCGAGGACGCCGAGGCGCTGCGGTCGTCGGACATCAGCGTGTTCGTCCACGCGCCCTACGTGATCAACGTCGCCACCACGAACAACCGCGTTCGGCACCCGAGCCGGCAGAACCTCACCAACCACGTGCGCGCCGCCGAGGCCATCGGGGCGGCCGGGGTGATCGTCCACGGCGGCCACGTGGGGGATGACGACGACCCTGCCGAGGGGTTCACGAACTGGCGCAAGACCCTCGAGCGCCTCGAGTCGGAGGTGCCGATCCTCATCGAGAACACCGCCGGCGGCGAGAACGCCATGGCGCGCGAGTTCGACCGCATCGCGCGGCTCTGGGACGCGCTCGAGGGTGTGGAGACCCCGTTCGGGTTCTGCCTCGACACCTGCCACGCGTGGGCCGGCGGCGAGGCGCTCCTCGACGCGGTCGGGCGCATCACCGCGATCACGGGGGGTGTCGACCTCGTGCACCTCAACGACTCCAAGGACGAGTTCGACTCCCGCCGCGACCGCCACCAGAACCTCGGCGAAGGGCAGATCGACCCCGACCTCCTCGTCGCGGTCGTGAAGGAGGCCGGCGCCCCGGTGGTCGTCGAGACCCCCGACGGCGACGACGGCGAGGGCCAGGCCCGCGACATCGCCTGGATCCGCGACCGCCTCTGAGGCGCCCCGCCCGGCCGCGACCGTGAGCACCGTGAGCTCTGTGGGCACCGTGAGCTCGACCCCGACCGTGAGCAGCTCCTCCCGGTATGCCGGCAGGAGGTGCTCACGGATGGCCCGCTGCTCACGGAGCTCACGGTGGCGTGTCGCACCCCCGGCGTAGCGTCCGGGCGGACGCCGACCTGGAGGTCACCGTGGCGCTCGCCCCCACCCCCGCCGACGCCGACGTCGACGCACCCTGGCTCGCGGGGCTGAACCCGCAGCAGCTCTCGGCGGTCGAGCACGCGCACGGTCCGCTGCTGATCGCGGCCGGCGCCGGCACCGGCAAGACCCGCACGCTCGCGTGCCGGGTCGCCCGGCTCGTCGCCGACGGCACCCCGCCCGAGCGGATCCTGCTCCTGACCTTCACCCGCCGCGCGGCCCGCGAGATGGTCGAGCGCGCCCGGGCGATGACCGGTGACCGAACGACCGGGCGCGTCGTGGGCGGGACCTTCCACGCGGTCGCGAACCGGCTGCTGCGCCAGCACGGCTCGGCGCTGGGGCTCCCGCCCGGGTTCTCGATCCTCGACCAGGCCGACGCGGCCGACCTCATCGGGATCGTCCGGGCCGGCCTCGGCCTCGGCGAGGGCGACGGCCACACCGGCGGCAGGCGGTTCCCACGCAAGGAGACCCTGGTCTCGATCTACTCCCGCACCGTCAACGCCGGCGACCCGCTGCCCCGGGTGCTCGAGACCGCCTTCCCGTGGTGCCGCGAGCACCGCGACGCCATCGCCGAGGTGTTCCGGGCCTACACCGAGCGCAAGCGACGTCTCGCGGTGCTCGACTTCGACGACCTCCTGCTGTACTGGCGCGCCCTGGCGCAGCACCCCACCGCCGGTCCGGTGCTGCGCCGGATGTTCGACCACGTGCTCGTCGACGAGTACCAGGACACCAACACCATCCAGGCCGACGTCCTGTGGGCGATGCTCGGCGAGGACCCCTCCCTCACCGTCGTGGGCGACGACGCGCAGAGCATCTACTCGTTCCGGGCCGCGTCGATCCGCAACATCCTCGACTTCCCCACCCGCTACCCCACCGCCCGGGTCGTCCGCCTCGAGCGCAACTACCGCTCCACGCCGGCGATCCTCGCGGCGGCGAACGGCGTCATCGAGGGCGCACGCGAGGGCTACGGCAAGGTCCTGTGGACCGAGAAGCCCGAGGGACCGCGGCCGCAGCTCGTCACCTGCCGGGACGAGACCGCCCAGGCCACCTACGTGGTCGACCGTGTCCTCGCGGCGCGGGAACGCGGGGTGGCCCTGCGCGACCAGTGCGTGCTGTTCCGCACCGGCCACCACGCCGACGGCCTCGAGCTCGAGCTGCAGCGACGTGACGTGCCCTACGTCAAGTACGGGGGCCTGAAGTTCCTCGAGGGGGCGCACGTGAAGGACCTGCTGGCCCTCCTGCGCGTGCTCGACAACCCCTACGACGAGCTCGCGTGGAGCCGCAGCCTGCAGCTCCTCGAGGGCGTCGGGCCTGCGACCGTGCGCCGCGCCGACCGAGGCGCTCGGCGTGACCGACGGACCGGGGACCGACGCCGGCCGCGACCCGCTGTCGCGGTTCCTCGCCGGCGAGGTGTCCCTCGCCGCTACCGACGCCGACCTGGCCGAGCTCGTGACCGCCTGGACCGAGTCGGCCACGCCGCGACGGGGGCGACGAGCTCCCGGTCGCGGTCCAGATCGAGCGGCTGCGCCGCGTGTGCGAGCGGACCTTCCCGCGTCGCTACCGCGACGTGACCCCGCGGCTCGCCGACCTCGACCACCTGGCCGAGCTCGCCGGCGAGCTGCGGACGCGGGCCCGCTTCCTCGCCGACGTGACCCTCGACCCGCCCGCCTCGACGAGCGACCTCGCCCAGCCGCCGCACCTCGACGACGACTACCTCGTCCTGTCGACGATCCACTCCGCCAAGGGTGGCGAGTGGTCCCGCGTCCACGTCATCCACGCCGCCGACGGCAACATCCCGTCCGACATGGCCCTCGGGAGCGCCGACGAGGTCGAGGAGGAGCGCCGCCTGCTCTACGTCGCGCTCACCCGGGCCGAGGACGAGCTCGACGTGAGCTTCCCGCTGCGCTTCTACCACCGCCGGACGGGTCAGGACGACGCCCACAGCTACGCCCAGGTGTCGCGGTTCCTCGCCGGCGTGGCGGACCGCTTCGAGCCGGTCGCGGTCGGCGACGAGCACACCCCGGTGGCCCCTGTGGCGCACGAGGTCGTCGTCGACCCGGTCGCCGACCACCTCGCCGGCCTGTGGTGACCCCCGCCCAGGGGGTGGCGGGGCGGCGGGTCGTGATGACCGACCGGCCGTGCCGTGGCCGTGTCGGAGCGCCGGGCAGGTGCCTACGGTCGGAGGTGATGCACCCGTCACCGTCCGAACCAGCCGGGAGGACACACACCCCGTGGGCCAGAACGTCGCACAGAAGATCATCGCCGACCACCTCGTCGAAGGTGAGATGACGCCCGGCACGCCGATCGGGCTGCGCATCGACCAGACCCTGACCCAGGACGCGACCGGCACGTTGGTGATGCTGGAGCTGGAGGCGATGGGCCTCGACCGGGTCAAGACCGAGGTGTCGGTCCAGTACGTGGACCACAACCTCATCCAGGAGGACAACAAGAACCCCGACGACCACCTGTTCCTCAAGTCCGCGTGCGAGAAGTTCGGGGCCTGGTACTCCCGTCCCGGCAACGGCGTCTCCCACCCGGTGCACCAGGAGCGGTTCGGCAAGCCCGGAAAGACGATGGCCGGGTCGGACTCGCACACGCCGGCGGCCGGTGCCATCGGCATGATCGCGATCGGCTCGGGCGGGCTCGACGTCGCGATGGCGATGGCCGGCGAGCCCCTGCGGATCAAGATGCCGGAGGTCTGGGGGATCGAGCTCGTCGGCGAGCTCCCCGACTGGGTCTCGGCCAAGGACGTGATCCTGGAGCTGCTGCGCCGGCACGGCGCCGACGGCGGCCTCGGCCGCATCGTCGAGTACCACGGGCCGGGTCTCGCGTCGCTGTCCTGCATGGACCGCCACGTCATCTGCAACATGGGCGCCGAGCTCGGCGCCACCACCTCGGTGTTCCCGAGCGACGACGAGGTCAAGCGCTTCCTCACCCGTCAGGGTCGCCCGGACGACTGGGTCGAGCTCGTCGCCGACGAGGACGCCACCTACGACCACACCGAGACCGTCGACCTGTCCGAGCTCGTGCCGCTGATCGCGCTCCCCTCGAACCCGGACAACGTCGTCCCCGTGAGCGAGGTCGCCGGCGAGCCCATCGGCCAGGCCTACGTGGGGTCGTCGGCGAACCCGGGCTACCGCGACTTCGCCATCGCCGCCGAGATCGTGAAGGCCGCGGGCCGGCAGGTCGACGACGGCGTGTCGTGGGACATCAACCCCACCTCCCGCCAGATCCTCGAGAACCTGGCCCGCGACGGCCACCTGCTGAGCCTCATCCAGTCGGGCGCGCGCCTCCACCAGGCCGGCTGCAACGGCTGCATCGGGATGGGGCAGGCGCCGGCGACGGACACGATCAGCCTCCGGACCACCCCGCGCAACTTCCCGGGCCGGTCGGGCACGAAGGAGGACCGGGTCCACCTCTGCTCGCCAGAGACCGCCGCGGCGTCGGCGCTGACCGGGGTCATCACCGACCCGCGTGACCTCGAGCAGAAGTTCGGGATCAGCTACCCCGAGGTCAGCGAACCGGACGACATCATCATCAACACCGAGATGCTCCACGAGCCGCCGCCGGCGGACCAGGCCCCGGGGCTCGAGCTCCGCAAGGGTCCCAACATCTCCACCCTCCCCGAGTTCGAGCCACTGCCGGACGAGCTCACGCTCCCCGTCATCCTCAAGATGGGTGACGACATCTCGACCGACCACATCCTGCGGGCCGGGACCGAGGTGCTCCCGTTCCGGTCGAACATCCCCGAGATCTCGCGGTTCGCGTTCGACGTCGTGGACGAGGGCTACCACGAGCGCGCGATGGAGACCCGCGACGGCGACGGCCACGCGGTGGTCGGCGGCGTCAACTACGGGCAGGGTTCCTCGCGTGAGCACGCGGCCATCGCCCCGCGCTACCTGGGCCTGCGCGTCGCGTTCGTGAAGGAGTACGCCCGCATCCACTGGCAGAACCTGGCCAACTTCGGGGTGCTGCCGCTCGAGTTCATCGAGGACGCGGACTACGACGCGATCGACCAGGGCGACATGCTGAAGCTGACCGACCTGCGCGCGCAGCTGCAGGACGGCGGCGGCGAGGTCACCGTGCAGAACGAGACCAAGGGGTCGACGTTCACGATGAAGCACACCCTGTCGCCCCGCCAGATCGACCAGGTCCTGAAGGGCGGCATCCTGAACCTGATGAAGGAGAAGCTCCAGGCGGGCTGACAGCCAGGGCGGATCCCTGCCGGCGTGCGCCGCGCCGGCAGGGTCACTCCTCCTCGTCGGACCCACCGACGTCGAGTCCGAACCGGTGGGCCAGCTCGAGGTAGTCACGCTGGTAGAACAGCTTGCAGCGGATCTCGGGGTGGTGCTCGCGCAGGAGCCGGAGCTTGCGGTTCTTGCGGGTCACGAGCCTCTGCGACGACGTGGTGATCTCGATGTAGGTGTCGAAGGCCGGCAGGTAGAAGTCGGGCCGGAACATCCGCGTGACGGTCCCGTCGTCGTCCCAGGCGATCGCGAACCCGCGCGGCTCGTACTCCCACGCAAGACGTGGTGGAAGTCGAGCAGCCGAGCGAACTGGCGCTCGGAGCGGTGCTGGAACCGGACGAGCGTCGCTCGGCAGCCGCGCCCCGGGCTCGACCTCCGCCGGCCCGGCCAGGTCCGCCAGCCCGAAGTCGGAGACGTCGGGCACGCCCGCCTGGCGGGCCGCGGACAGCCGGTGGCTCGGGCTCGCGGACGTCACCGATGCGACGCTCCGAGCCGTCCGGGGCCGCCGGCGCGTCCGGCTGTGACACGCCCCTACCGCGCGATCGGGGTCACGCTGGCGACGTCGTCGTGTGCGTCCCCGGCCGCCGTGATGGCCTCGCTGGGGAACGCCGTCACCTCGCCCTTGAGCTGCTCGACGACCGGGCCGAGGGCGATGGCGAACACGCCCTGGCCGCGCTGCAGCAGGTCGATGACCTGGGCGTTGTCGTCCACGCCGTACACCGAGGTGCCGTCGGAGACGAGGGTCACGTCGGCCACCGACTGCCCGCGTGCCGCGAGCTCCTCGATGGCCATCCGCACGCGCTGCAGCGACACGCCCGTGTCGAGGAGGCGCTTCACGACCCGGAGCTGGACCACGTCGTCGAAGGAGTACAGCCGCTGGGAGCCGCTGCCCTGGGCCTGGCGGACGGACGGGGTGACGAGGCCGGTCCGCGCCCAGTAGTCGAGCTGTCGGTACGTGATCCCGACGATCTTGCAGACCGTCGGCCCCCGGTAGCCCGATCGCGCGAGCGCGTCGTCGCCCACGTCGAGCCGCATCTGCCCATCCGGAGCGGAGCCGTCCGGCCCCGCCGACGTCACCTCGTCGGCTGTCATCGCACCTCGACCCTTCGCCGAACCCCTCGGGGGTTCCCCTTCCCGGCGCGGTCACCCGCGTCGGGTCCGCCACGCGGCCGGTGCGGGTCGATCGCCGCGGCCGCGTGCGGGTTCTGCCTCCCGCTCACGGTGCGTCCCGATCGGCTCCCGGCCGGCCCGCCGAGCGTCCGGTCCGGGGCTGCCACCCCGGGCGGTCCGAGCGCTCGACACGCGTGGAACTACCGGCGTGAGGCTACGCCGGTCGCGGAGCGGGTGTCAACGACCTGTGGAGGGTTACCCCACCCGAACCCTCCACTTGAGGTCGAGACCGGCCCCCGGATCGACGCGGATGCTCCACCAGGCGCCGATCGGTGGCCTCCCGGGCCGCGGTCGAGCTCGCGCAGCGCGTTCGCCCCTCGCGCACGCCCGCGCCCCTCACTGCTCCCGGAAGTCCTCGGGGGTGATGTTGTCGAGGAACTCCCGGAACTGACGGACCTCCTCGTCGGGGTCCACCTCGCCGGTCTCGTCGTCGTGCTCGTCGATCTCGAGACCGGCCTCCTCGAGCACGTCCTCGGCCCCGAAGATGGGCACCTCCTCGAGGCGGCTCGCGAGCGCGATGGCGTCCGACGGGCGGGCGGAGACGACGTAGTGGTCCTCGCCGAGGTGCAGGTGGAGCTCGGCGTAGAAGGTCCCGTCGCGGAGCTCGGTCACGTGGACGGCGTCGAGCTCGACACCCAGCTCGCCCATCACGTCGACCATGAGGTCGTGGGTGAGGGGTCGGGGCGTGTCGACACCCTGGAGCGCGAACGCGATGGCGGTCGCCTCGACCGCCCCGATCCAGATCGGGAGGTAGCGCGACCCCGACTTCTCCTTCAGGAGGACGATCGGCTGGTTCGCGGGTAGCTCGACGCGGACGCCGACGAGCTCCATCTCGATCACCGAGTCCTCCTCGATCGGTCCCGGACGGGGGGCGGGACGCCGCCCGCGGACGTGGCCGAGGCTAGCGGACCTCGTCGCCCGGCTGCGCTCCCCCGGCGCCCTCCCACCGGGCGAGCGCGTCGGGCCCCAGGGCCTCGGCGACGACCGCCTCGGGGGCGGCCCGGAGCGCCTCGCGATCGTGCACCGCCAGGACGGCCGGGACCGCCCGGAGCCGCTGGTCGATGTCGAGCCCGTAGCCCACGAGGAACTCGTCACCGACCTCGAAGCCGACGAAGTCGAGCGGGACCTCCGCGATCCGTCGCACGCGGCGGTCGAGGAGGGTGCAGATCCGCAACGACGCCGGCGACCGCGTCGCGAGCACCTGCAGCAGGTAGGCGAGGGTCAGACCCGTGTCGACGACGTCCTCGACGATGAGGACGTGGCGCCCCCCGATGTCGACGTCGAGGTCGGAGACGATGCGGGCCCGTCCGCTCGGGCCGTAGTCGCTGATGGCGAGGAAGTCGACGGTGAGCGGGAGCCGGACCCGGCGCACCAGGTCGGCGAGGAAGGTGACCCCGCCACGGAGCACGGTGACGAGCGATCGGGTCGGTGCCGGCGTAGGCCTCGGTGATGTCGTCGGCCAGCGCCTGCACGCGCCGGGCCAGCGCCTCCGGCGTCACACGGACCTCGACCGGCGCGGTCACCGCGACCACGTTCCGGTGGAGGTGGCCGCCCGCATCGCGGCGTAGGCCCGGTCGACGAGGTAGCGACCGATCGCCCCGCCTCCGGTCGCCTCCCCCACGTCCGGTCCGGTGGTGCGTACGTCGAGGGTGCCGAGCTCCTCGCCGTGCCAGGCGACGGTCACCGCCCGCTCGTCACCGTCCGGCGGCGGCTCGATCGGCAGCGGGAGGATGGTGGTGAGCCCGGGGGTGGCGCGGGGGACGGTCACCGACAGCGGCTCGGCGTGGAGGGTGACCCAGCCGCCGGCGACGCGCAGCCGTGCGTCGTAGAGGGTCGCGACGACCTCGAAGGTGTCGAAGCCGTGGTCGAGGAGGGACGCCGCCTCGACGAACCGCGTGCCGGCCGAGCGGCTGCCCAGGACGACGGCGATCAGCTCACGGCCGGCGCGTTCGGCCGACCCGACGACCGCGTAGCCGGCGGCGTCGGTGAACCCGGTCTTGATCCCGGTCGCGCCCGGGTAGGTCAGCAGCAGCTCGTTGCGCGTCTCCTCCGCGCCGGGTCCGGGCAGGTCGGCGCTGCGCCGTGCCGCGACCGTGCGGAACCGCGGGTCGGTCATCGCGGCCCGGCTGATGACGGCGAGGTCGCGAGCCGACAGCCGGTTGCGGTCGTCGAGGCCCGACGGGCTGGTGAGCGTCAGCCCGTCGAGGCCGAGCGCTCGTGCGTCGGCGCGCATCAGGGCGACGAAGCCCTCGACCGAGCCGCCGACGTGGATCGCGAGGGCGGTCGCCGCGTCGTTGCCGGAGCGGACCACGAGGGCGTCGAGGAGCTGTCCCACGGTCCAGACGTCGCCGGCTCGGAGCCCGACCGACGCGCCACCGACGCGCGCCGCAGCTGCCGGGATCCGGACCTCGTCGGACGCGTCCGCCCGGTTCAGCACCGTCAGGGCGGTCAGGACCTTCACCGTCGAGGCGACCGGGCGACGCTGGTCGGCGTTGCGCTCGGCGAGGACCTGGCCCGTGTCGGCGTCGAGCAGCACGTAGGCCACCGCGCTCGCGGCCGGCGGGGACGGCCAGCCGTCCGGCACCGACGCCGTCGCGAGCTGCGGCGGCGGGTGCAGCCCCGGCGCGGCCCGGGGGGTGGTCGTCGCCGGCGCGCCGGCGAGCAGCACCAGCGAGAGGAGGGCCGCCACCGCCGCCGGGAGGCGGAGGGCGGGGGTCACGTGCGCAACAGCGCCCGGAGCTCGCGGCCCAGGAGGATGCGGTGCAGCCTCGCGCCGTGGGCGGCGAGCTCGTCGGTCTGCTCCTGGGCCGCCTGGCGCGAGCCGGGGTTGCGCTGGCGCAGGAGCGGCGTCACGAGCTGCTGGAACAGCGCCAGCTCCCGGTCGGCGAACTGGCGGTACATCCGCAGGTGGCGCGCCTCGAGGCCGGCCGCGAGGAGCGAGGCGGCGGCGCGGGCCGCCTGGAGGTCGTCGCCGTCGAAGCTGCTGTCGCCGGCGATGAGCCCGTGGTCGCGCAACGCCTGGATGTCGGCCGTCTCGAGACCGGAGGCGTCCGCGAGCTCCGCGAGGGTGAGCTGCACGTCGGTGGCCCCGGCGGCGAGGATCGAGGGCGACGGGGCCGCCGCGTCGCCCGGCGCGGCCTCGGCGGGCGCGACGGCAGCGGGCGCCTCCGGGTCGGGAGCGGGCACGACGGGGGCGGCCTCCTCGACCGGCAGCCCCGCGTCGAGCCGGTCGAGGTGGTCCTTGATCACCTTGAGCGGCAGGTAGCGGTCGCGCTGGGAGCGCAGCACGTACCGCAGCCGGTCGATGTCGGGCTCGGTGAACTTGCGGTAGCCCGACTCGGTGCGGTCGGGGGTGATGAGCCCCTCCGACTCGAGGAACCGGATCTTGCTGATGGTGATGTCGTCGAACTCGTCCTTCAGACGGTTCAGCACCTCACCGATCGTGTACGTCTTCACGAGCGCGGACCCGCTCCCACGAACAGCAGCTTGAAGCGACCGACCTGGACCTCGTCGCCGGAGGTGAGCAGCCGGGTCTCGACCCGGTCGCCGTTCACGTAGGTCCCGTTGAGGCTGCCCAGGTCCGACACCGACAGGTCGGTGTCCTGCCGCTTCACCTCCGCGTGCCGACGCGAGACGGTGACGTCGTCGAGGAAGATGTGGCTGTCGGGGTGCCGACCGATCGTGGTCGTGTCCCGGTCCAGCAGGAACCGCGAGCCGGCGTTGGGCCCGCGGACCACGACCAGCATGCCGGTCCCGGGGGCGAGCTCGGGGACCCCCTCGAGGTGCTCGGTCTGGTCGAAGGTGCCGATGTCGATGGCCGCGGTGGTGACCTCGATGGCGTCGGTGGAGGACTCCGGCTCCCCTGCGCCGTCGCCGTCGACCGGCGCGCCGCAGGCGGGACAGAACCGCGCGTCGGCCGGCAGCTGCTGGCCACACTGCGTGCAGAACATCGTCGACGCCTCCTGGGTCATCGGCTCGCGGACCGGAGCGGTCCGCGGCGTCCCGGGGTCGTACCCCCACCCTCTGCTCGAGGTCGAGACCCGTCCGCAGCTGGGACGCGGAGGGTAGACGGTGCGTGAACGGGACGCAGCCGGGACCTCACCGCGGACCGGCCCCGTCGGTGCCGCTCAGCCCGTCAGCTCGGCGTAGCGCTTCGCGTCGAGGAGGTCGTCGAGCTCGGACCGGTCGGACGGCGCGATGGTCACCAGCCAGCCCTCGCCGTACGGATCCTCGTTGATGAGCTCGGGACGGTCCTCGAGGGCGTCGTTGCGCTCGACGATGGTGCCGCTGATGGGCGCGAACAGGTCAGAGACCGACTTGGTCGACTCGACCTCGCCGAACGGTTGACCCTTCTCGACGTCCGCGCCGGGTGACGGCAGGTCGACGTAGACGACGTCGCCGAGCTGATCCTGCGCGAACCAGGTGATGCCGACGGCCACGTGGTCCCCGTCATCGCGGGTCCACTCGTGGTCATCCGTGTAGCCGAGACCCTCGGGCAACGGACCCTCGGACACGACCCTCCCCTTCCGATCGGTGGTGCCGGTGAGCCGGCGCGGACGAGCGGCTCGCACCCTAGCGGACGACCCGGCCGGGAGGTCCCGGTCGCCCGGTCGTCAGCCGGCGTCCCGGGCGGCTCTGAGCCCCGCCAGGCCCTTGCGACCGGCGATGACGTACTGCCCCAGCGCCAGGTAGTAGAGGACCGTGTTGGTCGCCCACGCGAACCACGCGAACGCCTGCCACGCCCGTTGCGGGTCGTCGGGCCCGTCGCCGAGCCCGGCGGCGAGGATGAAGCTCGGCAGCGCCCACATGAGCCCGAAGGTGGCGGCCTTGCCGACCCGGGTGACGGCCAGCGGCGCGACCTTCCGTGCCGCGAGGTAGAGCCCGCCGGCGATGACGACGAGGTCGCGCAGCAGCAGGATCCCGATGACCCACCAGGGCACGACGTCGGAGACGATCATCCCCACCCCGACCACGATGAACAGCAGCCGGTCCGAGATCGGGTCGAGGACCTTGCCGAGCTTCGTGACCTGGTCGAAGCGCCGCGCGACGTAGCCGTCGAGCCAGTCCGTCCACGCGAAGGTGGCGAGCCACCAGAACGCCGACATCCAGTGCTCGGCGAGGAGCTCGCGGAAGACCCACGGCAGCACCAGGAGCCGCAGCAACGACAGCACGTTCGGGACGGTGAGGATGCGGTCGGAGACGACCTCCGGGCCGTCCTTGGCCCCGATGTCGAAGATCCTCAACCGCACGTCGCGCCCCTCGTTGTCGTGCCGTCACGACGGCGGCGCCCGGAACCTCAGGGTCCCGGGCGCCGTGTGGTCGGGCTGGCCGGACTTGAACCGGCGACCCCTCGCCCCCCAGACGAGTGCGCTACCTGACTGCGCCACAGCCCGTCACCCACGAGCGTGGGCTTGGAGTCCGGGACGCTACCGAACACGGCTCCACGGCACCAACCGGTCCCCGCCGCCGTGCGGGTGCCGACCGAGGCCGCCTCCTCACCGAGGTTCGTACCGGGAACATCCCCTGAGGGGAAGTTCCCACTACGAACCTGGGGGCGGGCCGTCACCGTCGGTGCTCGCGCTCGCGCGGCGGCCGGTCGTCGATCGCGACCGGCACCCCGGTGAAGTCGTAGCGCTCGCGGAGCTGGCGTTCGAGGTAGCGGCGGTACGTGGCGGGCAGCTTGCCGTTGGTGAACGCGACGAACCGCGGGGGCGCCACCTCGGCCTGCGTGACGTACTTCACCCGCAGCGACTTCCTGCCCTGCGTCGGTGGCGGGACCTGGGCCGTCACGTCCTCGACGAAGCGGTTCAGCTCGCGCGTGGGGATGCGCCGCTGGTAGTTGCCCCACACGGTCCGCAGGTGCGGCATCAGGCGTAGGACGCCCCGCCCGGTCGCGGCCGAGACGTTGACGCGCGGGGCCCAGCTCGCGAACCCGAGCAGGCGGTCGAGCTCCTTCTCGAGGTAGTAGCGCCGGTCCTCGTCGACCAGGTCCCACTTGTTGAGGACCAGGACCACCCCGCGACCCGCGTCGCGGACCAGCGCGGCCAGACGCTGGTCCTGCTCGCCCAGCGGCTCCGAGGCGTCGATGACGAACAGCGTGATGTCGGCCATCTCGATCGCCCGGCGGGTCCGGTCGACGGAGTAGAGCTCGGTGTCCTCGCCGTGGCGGTAGCGCCGGCGCATCCCGGCCGTGTCGACGAACACCCACGGCTCGCCGTCGACCTCGATCATCGTGTCGACGCTGTCACGGGTGGTGTGCGGGACGGCGTCGACGATCGAACGCTCCTCCCCCAGCAGCCGGTTGAACAGCGACGATTTGCCGACGTTGGGCTTGCCGACGAGCGCGACGTGCGGCACGTGGCTCTCGTCGGGGATGTCGCCCGGTGCGTCGGGGAACGCGGCGACGATCTCGTCGAGGAGGTCGCCGACGCCACGTCCGTGCCGCGCCGAGACGGCGTGGGGAGTGCCGAGACCGAGCCCGTAGAGCTCGTGGACCATCGGCTCCTGCTTGTCGGAGTCGACCTTGTTCGCCACGAGGAGCACCGGCTTGTCGGCGCGTCGGAGGAGCTTGGCGTAGCGCTCGTCGTCCTCGAGCGCACCGACGGTCACGTCGACGGCGAACACCACCACGTCGGCGTCGGCGATGGCGAGCTCGGCCTGCTCGACGATCCGGGCGGCCATGCCCTCGGCGGCGTGCTCCCAGCCGCCGGTGTCGACCACGATGAAGGGGCGCTCGAGCCAGCTCGTGAGGTGCTCGGTGCGGTCGCGGGTGACCCCCGGCTTCTCCTCCACGATGGTCACGCGGTCACCGATCACGCGGTTGACGAGCGTCGACTTGCCGACGTTCGGGCGTCCGACGATGGCGACGCGGGGCAGCGCGCGACGCACGGCCAGGGGGTCGACGCGCTGCTCCGGCGGCGCGACGCGCTCGTGCCAGGCGTGCGTGGCGACGTCGACGATCGCCTCGACCACCTCGTCGAGCTCCATCCCGGTCGTGTCCAGCGCCCAGGCGTCGTCGGCGCGGGTCAACGGGGCGACCTCGCGGGAGCCGTCCTGGTGATCGCGCCGCTCGAGCTCGCGACGGAGCTCCGCGGTGTCCTCGACGCCGAGCTGCTCGGCGCGGCGACGCGCGCGTTCCTCCACCGTCGCGGTGAGGAAGACCTTGAGGTCGGCGTCCGGGAACACGACCGTGCCGATGTCGCGGCCCTCCACCACGGCGCCCCGCTCGGTGGCGACCCCACGCTGGATCGGGGTCATCGCGTCGCGGACGCCGGCGTGGGCGGACACCTGCGACACGGCGGCGGTGACGGCGTCGCCGCGGATCTCGTCCTCGACGTCCTCGCCGGCGAGGAACGTGCGCCCGTCGCGGCGGTCGAGGTCGAGCCCCGCCGCCGCGGCCGCGCACGCCTCCGGGTCGGCCAGGTCGATGCCGGCGCGCAGGCACGCGAGGGTGACCGCCCGGTAGAGGGCTCCGGTGTCGAGGTGCGGCACCTCGAGGGCGGTGGCCACGCGCGCGGCCACCGTCGACTTCCCCGAGCCGGCCGGCCCGTCGATGGCGACGATCGGGCCGCCCGTGGTCGGGACGTGGGCGGGCTCGGGGGTGGACACGGTGGCCTCTCCGCTCGGCGTGGGGGTCGTGTATCGGGCGGGTCAGTCGCGGCCGTCGAGCAGCTCGACGGTCCCCCCGAGCGCTCGCAGGTGGTCGAGGAAGCCCGGGTAGGAGGTCCCGACGGCGCCGAACCCGGTGATCTCGACCGGCCCGGTGGCGACCGTCCCGGCGATGGCCGCGGTCATCGCGATGCGGTGGTCGCCGTGCGCGTCGACCCGCCCGGGAGCGGGTCGTTGACCACCCGGCACACGGTACCCGTCGGGGCGCTCCTCGAAGCTCATCCCGAGGGCCCGGAAGGCGGCGCCGAGGGTGGCGATGCGGTCGGACTCCTTGACCCGGAGCTCGCCGGCGTCGCGCACCTCGAGGCCATCGCGGCTCATCGCCCCGGCGAGGGCCAGCACGGGCAGCTCGTCGAGGGCGTCGACCACCGTCACCCCGGACAGCGCGCCGCCCGTGAGCGCCCCGGGCCGGACCGTGACATCGGCGACCGGCTCCCCCGCGGTGACGGGCCCCTCGGCCACTCCGACCTCGGCCCCGAGCGCGCGCAGGGCCGTGACGACGCCGAACCGGCCCGGGTTGGCGCACAGCCCCGTCGCCGTGACCGGTCCGCTCCCGAGCGCACCCGCCACCAGCCAGAAGGCCGCGCTCGACGGGTCCCCGGTCACGTCGATCGCGGCGGGGCGCAGGGGCGCCGGGGTGAGGCGCACCTCCTCGCGACCGTCGTCGTGCGCCACCGTCGTCACCTCGACGCCGAGGTGGCGCAGCATCCGTTCGGTGTGGTCCCGGCTGCGGAGCGGACTCGTCACCGTGGTCGTCCCGGTCGCCGCGAGCCCCGCGAGGAGCACGCACGACTTCACCTGGGCGCTGGCGACCGGGCTGTCGTAGGAGATCGCTGCCAGATGCCCCCCGCGGACGACCAACGGCGGCAGGCGCCCGCCGGCGCGGGCGTCGATGCGGGCGCCCATCCGCACGAGCGGCGTCCGGACCCGGTCGACGGGCCGCCGCCGGAGCGAGGCGTCGCCGGTGAGGACCGCCACGCCGTCGATGCCGGCGACGACGCCGGCGAGGAGCCGGAGCGAGGTGCCCGAGTTGCCGCAGTCGATGACGTCGTCGGCCTCCCCCAGCGGTCCGGCCACGTGGCCCCGGAGCTGTCCGGTCGTGGGGTCGGCGTCGAGGTCGACGGTCGCGCCGAGGGTCACGAGCGCGGCCGCGGTCGAGGCCACGTCGCCGCTCGGGGCGACGCCCGAGACCGCCACGGGCCGCCCGACCAGCGCGCCGAGGAGGAGGGCACGGTGGCTCAGCGACTTGTCCCCCGGGACCTGGACCCGGCCAGCGAGACGTCCCGGGTGGACCCGGACGCGGTCGACGACGGTCACAGGCGGCCTCCCGGGTCGCTCGATGTCGAGGTGTCGATACGTCGACGTCGATGTGTCGATACATCGACCATCACCGCCGGGGTGGTGAGATCGGTCACCGCGGCTCCAGGTGGCACGGGAGACCGCGTCGCTCCAGGATCGCCCGGGCACGCGCGGCCGCGTCCTGCCCGTCGACGGCCACGAGCAGCGCGCCGCGGTCCACGGCGCTCGCGTGCCGCATCGACAGGTCCTCGATGTTGACCCCGGCCTCCCCCAGGGCGGTGGTCACCTCGGCCAACACGCCCGGCCGGTCGTCGACCGGGATCACGACGTCGACGAGGTGGCCCACCCGCTCCTTGCTGGGGAGGCGGCCGCGGGCCGTCCGGGCCCGGTCGAGGTAGCCGCGGAGGTCGTCCCACGCCCCCTCCGCGACCGCGGTCCGCACCCCCGCGAGACGCTCGACGAACCCGTCGAGGGCCTCGAGCAGGGCGACGCGGTTCTCGCGGAGGATCCCGACCCACAGGTCGGGGTCGCTCCCGGCGACCCGGGTGGCGTCCCGGAAGCCGCCGGCGGTGACCGCGAGCACCGCCTCGCCGGTCCGGGCTGCGGCCTCGGCGGCCTCGTCCATGAGGGTGGAGGCGAGCACCTGGGGCAGGTGGCTGGCGATCGCGACGAGCCGGTCGTGGAGCTCCGGCTCGACCGCGAGGACGCGTGCCCCGAGGAGGCGGAGGAAGGTCGACAGGGCCTCGAACGCGGTCGCGTCGGTGTGCGGAGTGGGGGTCAGCAGCCACGTCGCGCCCTGGAAGAGCGTCCCATCGGCGGCCGACACGCCCGAACGCTCCGACCCGGCCATCGGGTGGCCGCCGATGAACCGTGATGCCCGCAGTGGCCCCTCAGAGGGGCGTTCGCGCCCCTCACCGTGAGGCCGACCTCCACGGTCCAGAGCCTCGACCTCACGTAGAGCGTTGGTCTTGACCGAGCCCACATCGGACACGACCGTGCGTTCACCGAGCGCAGGTTCCAGTTCCTGGAAGACGCCGGCGGTGGCCGCGACGGGCGTGGCGATGACGACGAGGTCGGCCCCCCGCACCGCGGTCGTGAGGTCGCCCTCCTGGCGATCGCCCACCCCGAGCCGGCGCGCCTCGTCGACCACGGCCGCCGAGGCGTCGGTGACCACGACCTCGTCGACGCCCGGCACGCCCCGGGCAGCGAGCGCCAACGACCCGCCGATGAGCCCGCACCCGACCACGCAGATCCGCGCGAACGGTGACCGGCGTGGTGGCCCCTCGAGGTGGCTCGCTGCGCTGCTCACGGGCCGGCCGCCAGCTGCGTCGCGGCCCGTGACCTGCGGGAACGCACCAGGAGCGCGCAGGAGCGGCGTTCCGGGCGGCGCCCAGGCCGAGGCCTGCCCGGGACGGCCGGGTGTAGGCCCCGGCGGGCCGCGTGACGCGTCCGGACCTCTGACGCGCACCGGAGGGGAGCGATCACGGCGCTCACCCGGGGAGGTCCGTGCGGAGCTGGCGGGCATCGTGCAGGTAGGGGTGGCGCAGCTCCACGGGCGTGCGCGTCGTGTAGGCGTGGACGAGGATCCGGATGCACCGGTCGATGCCGCCGCGGATCTCGAGCTCTCGCGCGCAGAGGAGCGGGACGTGGGTGATGCCGGCCTCGCGGGCGGCCTCCGCCGGGTAGGCGCAGTGGATGTCGTCGGTGGCGGTGAACACGATGCTGATGAGGTCCTGCTCGCGCAGGGCGTTGCGGTCGAACAGCGCCCGGATCAGCTCCTGGGTGCGCTCGATCAGGTGGTCACGCTCGTCGACGTCGAGGGTCGTGGCCCCTCGGAAGGCACGGACGCGCTCGCTCATCCCCGCCCCTTCCGGTTGCGGCCGTCGTGGACGTCCACACGCTGCCCCTGGGCTCCCCCGGGCCCGCCGCGGCGCTGGCGCTCGTCCTTCTTCACCCGCTTGCGGGCCGCCTTCTCGGCGCGACGCTGCGCGTTGTCCTGGTCCTCGTCCACCGCGGCGAACAGGCGGCCGACCTCGAGCTGGGTCAGGAACCGCCACTTCCCCTGGCGGAGCTCGCCGAGCTCGACCCCCCCGTAGGCGATGCGGGCGAGCCGTTCGACGGGGAGCCCGACCTCGGCCAGCATCCGGCGGACCTCACGCTTGCGGCCCTCGGCCATCACGACCTCGAGGAGGGCCTTGCTGTGCTGCTCCTCGACGACACGGACCGAGACGGGCCGGGCGAGCCCGTCCTCGAGCTCGACGCCGGCCCGGAGGTCGGCCAGCTTCTTCTTGCTGACCGGGGCGGGCACGAGCGCCACGTAGACCCGCGGAACCTCGTAGGACGGGTGCGTCAGCGCGTGCGCGAGCTCACCGTCGTTGGTGAGGAGCAGGAGCCCCTCGGTGTCCATGTCGAGCCGGCCCACCGGGAACAGCCGCTGCGGGAGGTTGACCAGCTCCACGACCGTCGGTCGCCCCTCCGGGTCGTCGGCGGTGGTGACCACGCCCTGGGGCTTGTTCAGCATCACGTAGACCCTGTCGGGGTCGGCGTTGATGCGCTCGCCGTCGACCCGGATCTCGGCCGTGGCGGGGTCCGCCTTCATCCCCAGCTCGGCGACCTCGCCGTCGACGGTCACCCGCCCGGTGAGGATGAGCTCCTCGGAGGCACGACGGGAGGCCACGCCAGCGGCGGCCATGATCTTCTGGATGCGTTCCGTGCGGGACGCGTCGCTCACGACGAAGCTCCTCTCGACGGTGGTCTCCCGCCGTCTCTCGGGGGCGCCGGCCGTCGGGGGTACGGCCGGGCTGTGGTGGTGTACCCGACCCGCCGGCGGGACGCGAGGTCAGGCCCCCGACGCGTCGTCGTCGGGTGCCCCGTCGCCGGCGCCGGCCGGGTCGTCCCCGTCCTCGTCGGCATCGTCGCGCTCGGTGGCCTCGACGGCGTCGCGGAGCTGGCTCATGGCCGACCGGGCGGCCGCCTCGAGCCGGGCCGTCAGCTCGTCCATCTCGCGGTCCTGGCCGCGCCGGTCGCCGCGCGGGGCGATCGGCGGGAGGGCGTCGTCGCCCTCCTCGGGGGCGTCGTCCGCGCCGGTGTTGGTGGACGGGTCGGCGTCGAGCTCCCAGCGTGCAGCGCCGGTGGAGGGCAGCTCCTCCCCGGCTGCCAGACGCTTCCGCGCCTCGCGCAGACGGTCGACCCCCGGCTCGTCGGGTGCGGGCGCCTCCGGGAGGAAGTCGGTCAGCGGCGGGAGCCCCTCGAGCGTGTCCAGGCCCAGCTTCTCGAGGAACACCGGGGTCGTGCCGTACAGGATCGCCTGCCCCGGGCCCTCGTCGCGCCCCGCCTCCTGGACGAAGCCGCGGGCGACCAGCGAGCGCACCGCCCCGTCGGCGTTGACCCCACGGATGTCGCTGATCTCCTGGCGCGATATCGGCTGCTTGTAGGCGATGACGGCCAACGTCTCGAGCGCGGCCTGCGTCAGCCGTCCGCTGCGGCCGGCGAGGACGTAGCGCTCGACCACCGCCTGCGCGGACGGCGCGGTGTACATCCGCCAGCCCCCGGCGACCTGGCGGATGGCGAGGCCGCGCTCCTCCTCCTCGTAGCGCGCTGCCAGGGTCCGCAGGCCCCGCTCGACGTCGTCGACGTCGAGCTCGAGCGCGTCGGCGAGGGCGCGTGCCTCCACCGGCTCCTCGGCCAGGAACACGACCGCCTCGAGCCCCCGGAGGAGGTCCGCCTCCGCGGCGTCGCTGTCGACCGTGGGTGCCGGGGTCGCGACCGTCGTCTCGTCCATCACAGGCTGCTCCGTGCGGTCTCGGCCGCGTCGTCGGCGTCAACGTCCTCGTCGGAACCGACGTCGGGTGCGTCGGGATCCTCCGCCGTCCCCTCGTAGTCGTCGGTCAGGCTCTCGAGGTCGTGCCCACCCTCGCGGCGGGCGACCTCGATCTCGGCCCGGAAGTGGGGCTGCGCGAGGTCGAGGTGGCCCAGCTTGTAGAGCTCGAGCAGCGCCAGGAAGAACACGACCCGGTCCCCGCGTCCGTGGTGCTCGACGAGCGCCCGGAAGGTCTTCGTGGCCCCCTCGGACGGAACCGCGGCGAGGACCAGGCGCGCGGCGTCGCGGATGCTGATGTAGCTCTTGCGGATGTGGCTGAGGTCGACCCTCGGCTCCGGCCGCGGCGCGGTGGCGATCGCCGCGAGCGCCGCGAGACCGCGGACGTCGAGCGGCAGCGGCGTCTCCGGGACCAGCCGCTGCAGGTCGGGGTCGAGCGCGACCTCGCGACCCACGTAGCCGTGGTTGGCCTCGAGACGGGCGGCGAGCCCCCCGGCCGCGTGACGGAACGCGCGGTACTCGAGGAGCCGTGCGTAGAGCAGGTCCCGGACCTCGCCCAGCACGTCCTCGAGCTCGTCCGCCTCCTCGCTCGGGAGCAGGCGCGCCGCCTTCAGCTCGATGAGCGTCGCGGCGACGACGAGGAAGCGGGTCGCCGTCTCGAGGTCGAGCTCATCGATGCTCTGGAGCGAGGCGAGGAAGTCGCCGGTGATCTCGGCGAGGTCGACCTCGGTGACCTCGAGCTTGCGCTTGGAGATGAGGTGCAGGAGCAGGTCGAAGGGTCCCTCGAAGACCTCGAGCTTCACCTGGTACGTCATCGCTGCCTCGGTGCGGCGCAGGTCCCACCGGGAGCCGGGAGCCTCTGCGTGTGGGTGTGCCGGGGGCCGCAGGGCCGCGAGCGTAGCCACCCGGCCCCCGCCCTCACCAGCATGCTCCTGCGGGTGATCGCGGACGCCGGGCGTCGTCTCCTACCTCGATAGGTCGACAAGTCGCTCAACCGATGTAGCGCTTCATCGATGGTTCAACGGGGCGGCCCGAGGCGCGCTGGGGGATCTCCGGTGCCCCACGGCGGGCGCGGGCATCGGCGTGCAGGAGCACGGCGACGTAGCTGCTCAGGGGCACGGTGACGGCGTTCCCCAGCGTGGCACCGGCCGCGGCCACGAGGAACCCCACCGGTCCCAGCAGGCTCCCGGCCGCCGCGCCCATCACGGCGAGGAGGCCGGCCACGAAGCCGACCAGCAGACCCACGACGAGGACGGTCCCCACGGTGGGCCACAGCCGTGGGCGGATGAGCTGGGCCGACCGCCGCAGTGCCGCCGCGAGCCCCCAGCCCCTCGAGGATGACCACCGGGACCACGACGTAGAGCAGCCCGGTCAGCGCCAGGAGGAGCGGCAGCACGAGCACCACCCCCAGCGGCGATCCCGAGCGGCACCGCGACCAGCCCTACGACGAGCGCGGGCAGTGCCGCGGCCAGGATGGCCCCGACCGCCAACAGGGCGACGAGCAGCACCGCCCCCAGGAGCGTCGCGTACCGGGACCCGGCGACCCCGAGGGCCGCGAGCCAGGTCGGGTCCCCTCCACGGTCGCGCTCGACCGCCAGCCACGTCAGGGCACCGGTCACGAGCGGGCTGACGAGCACGGTCAGGAGCGCGACGAGGACGGTGAGGACCAGCGTTCCCCGGGACGGGGGCGGTGCGGTGGGATCGAGGAAGGAGGCATCTCCCCCGAGGGCGGACAGGAGGTTGATGGGCGCGTAGACCACCGTGACCGCCAGGACCGCCGGCATCGCCGTGGCCCGGAACAACCGGACCGCCCCGTCGAGGATGTCGGACAACGTCAGCGCGTGGGCGGGGACGAGCCGCCCGCCCGGCCCTCCCGCGCGGGGGCCGCGACCCGTGGGTGGCGGCGGCGGTGGTGGCGGGCCCGGCGGTGGTGGCGGTCCCTCGTGCTCGTCCTCGGCTCGGCTCGACACCGGTCCTCCAGGTCGTCGGGCGCGGCAGTATCCCCCCCACCCCGGCGAGGGGCAACGCCGGACCCGGGCGTCCAGCGCACGACGTCCGCGGGCGCCCGAGCCGGCCTACCCGGCACACCGGACACGATCGGGTCAGCCCCAGGTGGTCACGTGGAGTCATCCCGCCGTTGACCCCGTAGACAGCCCGGATGAGACCCGGCACGTTGGGTAGGGACATCAGCACGCAACGTGCCGGACGCGAGGACTCCCGTGGACTCCGAGCCGATGGGCACCACGTGGCGTGCGATGCGTTGGCAGGGGGCTGCGCGACGCACGACGAGTGGGGTGGACGGGCACAGGCCCGTTCCAGGGACGGCCCGATCCCGCCAGAGGGCTCGCGGCGTCGTGCCCCGGCGGTTCGTCGGGCTCGCCGCGCTCCCTCTCGGCATCGACGCGGCCGGGTGGGTCCGGCTCGCGGCGACCGCGATCGCGCCCCTGCTCGCGCTCGCGCTCGGTCGCGACCTCCTGCTCGTGCGCTACCTCGTCCTGGCTGCGTGGGTCGCGCTCACGACGCGCCACCTCGGTCGCACCTGGGTACGGATGATCGACCTCGCCGTCGCGGTCGCGCTGACGCTCGGCTTCGGCAGCGTGGCCACCCCGTACTTCCTGTTCGTCCTCGCGGTCGTCGCCGTGACCGGGGTCCGCGCCGGCGTGGGCTGGGGGGCCGCAGCGGGGGCCGCCGTCTCGCTGGCACAGGTCGTCTCGCTCGAGCGCTCGGGGCGCCTTGAGCTCCTGAGCGCCGACGTCCTCGTGCCGGTGCTGGCGCTCGCCCCCCTCGTGGGGGTCGCCGCCGCCTTCGCCACGCGGCTCGTCCGGGGTGACCGGACCGGCCGCGCGGTGCTCAAGGAGGCCAACCAGCTGCTGGTGGCGCTCCAGCGCGTCGCCCAGGACATGCCCGCCGGCCTCGACGTCTCCAGCGTGACCGCCGCCGCCCTCGCCGAGATCCGCGCGGTCACCTCGACCCCCGCGGCGATGGTCTTCGAGGGCGACGACGACGTCCTCCACGTGGCGGCGAGCCCGGCGCCGACGGCGCTCACGCACCGGTGACCGCCGCGCGGATCCGCGAGCTGGTGGGCGCGGCCGACATCCGCCTGGTCGCGGCCTCGACCCTGCGGAGCTCCCTCGGCACCGACCTCCAGGACGTGCGCTTCGCCTCGGTGGTGCCCCTGGTCAGCCGCGGCCAGGTCCTCGGTGCCTTCCTCGTCGGCCACGACGAGCTGTCCACCCCCCGGCGCAGCCGGGACGCGCTGGTGTCGCTCGCGTCCGACGCCGCCCTCGCGCTCGACAACGCGCGGCTCTTCGACGCCGCGTCGGCGCGTGCGGCCGATGCGGCACGCAAGCGCATCGCCAACGACCTGCACGACTCGGTCGCGCAGTCCCTGGCCCACATCCGCATGGAGCTGCAGCTGCTCGCGCTCGAGAGCGGCGACGACGAGACCCTGCGGAGCGAGACCGAACGGCTGGCGCGCGTCGCCGGCCGGGCGCTCGACGACGTCCGCGCGACCATCGCCGGGCTCCGGTCCAAGGCCACCGACGACGGCCTCACCGAGGCGCTGCGGCGCCACATCCACGACCTCGGAAGCTCCGGCGGGCCGACCGTCCAGTTCGAGTCCACCGGCGACGGCGACGTCGACCCGGTGCTGCGCTCGGACCTCCTGCGGGTCGCGCAGGAGGCCATCAGCAACGCCACCCGCCACGCCGACGCGCACCGGGTCACGGTCTCGTTGGAGGTCGACGAGGAGCTGATCGAGCTCGTCGTCGAGGACGACGGGTGCGGGCTGCCGGCACGGCTGCGACCGCAGGCCGGTCGCGGGGTGGGCCTGCGCGCCATGCAGGAACGGGCCGCCGCGATCGCCGGCGAGCTCACCATCCGGGACCGGGTCGGAGGCGGCACGGTCGTGCGCCTCCGCTGCCCGAACGGGCGCCGTCCCGTCCGGGACCGTCAGGCACGACACACCATGGGAACCATCGGGAAGGTGCAGGCATGACACGCATCGTCATCGCGGACGACCACACGCTCGTACGCCAGAGCATCGTGAAGGCCATCCGCAACGCGGGCGGGTTCGAGATCGTCGGTGAGGCGGCCGACGCCGCGTCGGCACTGGCCGTCGTCCGGCGCACCCAGCCGGACATGCTCCTCCTCGACATCGCGATGCCGGACGGCGATGGGCTCACGGTCGGCACCGACCTGCACCGCCAGTTCCCCGAGCTCAAGATCGTGTTCCTGTCGATGCACGACGACGACGCGTCGCTCCGTCGCGCGATCGCCATCAACGCGGCCGGGTTCGTGTCGAAGTCGGCGTCCATCGACGAGCTGCTCGAGGCCGTCCGCGCCGTCCGCGACGGCGGCTCCTACCTCAGCTCCACGGTGGCCCGCCGGGTCATGGACCTCGCGGCCGGACGGTCCTCGCACGGCTCGATGACCGCGCTCACCGACCGGGAGCACGAGATCCTCCAACTGCTGACGACCGGCTCGCGGCCCGCCGAGATCGCCGCCACGCTGTTCCTGTCGGTCAAGACCGTGAAGAACCACCTGACGAGCATCTACAGCAAGCTCGGCGTGCGGACCGGCGCGCAGGCGGTCGCCGTGGCCTACCAGCGCGGGCTGGTGACCACGACCCCGTCGCTCGCCGGCTGACGCGGGAGGTCGGTCTGCGCCGGTCGACGGCGCGGCCGGTCACCCGTCGTCGTCGAGGCGCTCGTCCACGAGCTGGTCGGTGACGATCGCCCCGTCCGGCTCGAACCGGAACCGGGCGAAGTCCTTGCGGTACTCGAGGTCGACGAGGTTCGGACCGCCACGGTTCTTCTCCACCGTGAGGACGACCCAGTCGTGGAAGCTCGAGGCGCGGACGGGGTCGTAGGCCAGGTGGACCTTCGAGACGGCGTTGGCCTTCTCGTTCACGACCAACGCGACGTCGGCCTCGAACACGAGCGCGGACGAACCTCGGAAGTGGTGCATGCGCACGCGTCGCGTCTTGAGCCCGGCCATCTCCACCGCCGCGATGGCCACGACCGGGACCTGCTCGGTCAGGGCGAGGTCCTTCAGCGCCTCCGTGACGAGCGTGACCTTCTCGGCCTCGTTCGCCGGCTCGGGGACGACCGGGACCTTCTGGAGGTAGTCCACGAACAGGGCGACGGGCTCGTCGGCGAGCTCGCGGACCATGGCCGCCAGCTCGGCGATCCCGGTGTGGGCGCCCGAAGCCCGGACCAGGTGGAGTCGGTCCGCGTAGGCGCCGAGCGCCGCGAGGACCTCCTGGCCGACCCCGGAGCGTGACAGGACGTCGAGGAGGCTCGAGCCGGCGGTCGCCGCCGAGGTCGCGAGGTCGTCGCCGACCGTCTCGGCGAGCTCGGGCGCGAGCTCACCCGCCTCCATCACGACCAGGCGGAGGAGCAGCTCGAACTCCTCGTGCTCGTAGCAGACGTAGGCGACGTGTCGGCCGTCCCGAGCGATGTGGCGGGCCCACTGCAGGGCCAGGATGGTCTTGCCGACGCCGGGCGCGCCGCCGACGATCGTCAGCGCCCCCGGGTGGAGCCCTCCGCCGAGGATCCGGTCGAGCGGCCGGAACCCCGTCGCGACCGGCACCAGCGCCGTCGCCGTCCCGTGCTCGAGCTGGTCATCGAGGTCGGCCAGGAGGCTCGCCACCGACCGCAGTCGCCCGTACCCCGTCACGCGCGTCTCGCCCACCACGCCCCTCCGTCTCGTCGCCTCCACTCTGCCCGGTCCGGCGCCCCCCGTGGGCCGGTGCCGCCAGGTCGGGACCCGGGTCACGGGCGGTGCACACCCTGGCCCCTCCTGCCCCCGTCTGTCGACGGGACCGGGGTCCCCCGTTCCGACGACCACCGTCCACCCCCGGTCCCGCCCACCGCCTCAGGTCGTCACCGGGTGCGGTCCGTAGCGTGGAGAGCGCCAAGAGACACGGCGCGAGCCGGGCGGATCGGGGTGGGGGCTCCGGACCACCGTGGTGCGAGTGCCACCGACTCCCACACGGAGGAACTGAGATGACCAAGGACCGGATCGTGGACATGCTCCACGCCATCACGAAGAAGCTCCACCTCGACCAGGCCGGCGCGACCGCCGTCGAGTACGGCCTGATGGTCGCCCTGATCGCCGCCGTGATCATCGGCGCCGTCTAGCACGCTCGGCAGCACCACCAAGGGGTGCTTCACGGCGGTCAACAGCGCGATGGCAGGCACCGACAGCAACGCCGGCTGGCACGGCTGCTGACCTCTGGCTGAGCTGTGGCACGACGTCCGGACGGGCCCTGAGGGGCCCGTCCGCGGGAGAGCAGGTGCGCGGTGGACTGGCGGTCACAGGCGGGGGCGACGGCGGTGGAGTACGGGCTGATGCTCGCACTCATCGCCGCGGTGCTGATCGTCGCGGTGTCGAGCATCGGCCGCGAGTCGGCCGCGGACTACACGTGCATCGGCGAGACGCGATGCAGGGCCGACGGACCAACGGGGCCTGCTGATGGGCACGCGGCGACGAGGCGACGCGGGTGCGGCGGCCGTCGAGATGGCGCTCATCATGCCGCTGCTCGTGCTCATGGTGTTCGGGATGATCGTGTTCGGGATCCAGCTGTTCCGCTCCCAGTCGATCCAGGCGGCCGCCCGCGAGGGCGGCCGCCTCGCCGCCGTCGGCAGCACCTACACCGACGTCGCGGCACGGGCCTTCGCCGAGCAGCACGTCGCCGCGACCGCCGCCGCCCTCACCGTCACCGTCACCCGCGACGCCACGCCGATCACCGGCAGCACCGTCGCCTGTCGGGACGGCGACACCGGCGCCACGGTCACCGTCGTCGTGAAGGTCACGACCCCGGCCGACCACGCCCTCTCCGTGCCGTTCCTGGGCACGGTCGGGCCCGACTTCTCCTCCAAGGCGGCGTTCCGATGCGAGTGACACCCGGGCTCCGGCGGCGCCATGACGACGAGGACGGGGCGGCCGCCGTCATCCTCGCCATCTGCCTGTTCGCGATGCTCGGCGTGGCGGCCCTGGCGGTCGACGCGGGGCAGCTGTGGTGGAACCGGCGGAGCCTCGTCACCGACACCGACGCCGCCGCGCTCGCCGCGGCCGGCTACGCCCGTGAGCAGATCGTCGCGACAGGCGCCTGTGACGAGGCCGGCGCCGGGACGGTCGCGTCCGCGATCGTGGCCGCCAACTCGACCACCACCGTGTTCGACCCCGCCAACCCGGCCCAGTTCGACGTCACCTGTGTGGCCGGCGCACGCTACGGCCACGTCACGGTGGCCGCCACGGACCGGACGCGCTTCGCGTTCGCCGGGATCTTCGGCGGGGGCGGCACCTCCGACGTCTTCGCCCGGTCGCACGCGGAGTTCGGCCCCATCGTCGCCACCGACCACCTCCGGCCGCTACCACTGTGCATCGAGGAGGCGGTGTCGCCGCCGCGGACCGCCTACAGCGCGTGGAAGGCCGGCGTCACGACCGGGGCCGTCGTGGTCGGAGCCGGCAACCCCGGCACGACCTACCGGATCCCCGTCAACCAGGCCACGTTCGAGACCGTCTGCAACCCCGAGGGCTGGACCACGAGCGGGGACTTCCTCTGGATCGACTTCGACGGGGGCGGCAACGCGACGCCCTGTCCGACCGAGTCGGGCGGCGGCGCCGCCGAGATCAAGGACCGGTTCACCGACCGGTACCCGTGCCGGGTCTACACCCACCAGTACGTCGACGGGCACAACTGCCGGCCCGACCAGGGCGGCGTGTGGAGCACCGACAACTGCCCGTCGCAGTCCGGCAACGTGACGAGCATCATCCACTGCGTCGAGGGCACCGGCGGCGGCTGCGTCGACCAACGCTGTCCGATCGGCACCGCGGCCGCGGACTGCCCCCACAAGTGGACGCTGGTCGTCTACGACCAGCTCTCCGCGATCAAGCCGAGCACGGGCGAGCTCTGCACCCCGGGGGGCCCGGGGGCGAACTCGTGCCAGATCGAGTTCCACCCGACCGGCTTCGTCCAGGCCGTGCTGCGCACGACCGTGGCGCAGGGGAACAACAACGAGCTCGGCATCGAGTTCATCGCCGACGCGACCGACCAGGGCGTGATCGGGGGGCCCGGCACCGACGCCGGCGACCTCAACATCACCGGCGTGCGTCTGTGCGGCGCCGAGGACGTGAGCAACTGCAAGGGGTGACCGCGCCACCCACCGGCGCGGCGATGGGGAGACACGACGATGGCGACGGCGAGACTGCGGGTCACGAAGCGGACGGTGGCGATCGTCTTCGCGCTCGCGCTGGCGGTGCTCGCCACCGTGGCGTTGAGCCAGTACATCCGCGGGGTGGAGGACCGCACGCTCGCGCAGGGTGAGCCGGTCGAGGCGTTCGTCGCCACCGACACCATCCCGGCCGGCACGAGCGCCCAGCAGGCGATCGACGCCGGCCTCGTGGTCCGTCAGCCGGTCCCCCGGCGCAACGTCCCGAGCGGCGCCATCGGCGCCCTCGGCGACATCGAGGGACGGGTCGCGATCGCCAACATCTCCAAGGGCGAGGAGATCGTCGCCGAGCGCTTCGTGCTCCCGGCCGAGGCCGCGCGCCGAGCCTCGAGATCCCCGAGGGCACCCACGCCATCTCCATCGAGGTCGGGGTGCCGCAGGGCGTCGCCGGCTTCGTCGAGCCCGGCGACCGCATCGGCGTCATCGCCCGCGTCGAGGTCCCGGACCCGACCGCGCCCGACCAGCCGGTCGACCCGACCAACCCCGGCCGCCGGGACCGAGGAGGCGACCCAGGTCCGCGTCCAGTTCATCCTGATGGGCGTCGAGGTGCTCGCGATCGGCAACCGCACGGGCCCGCTGACCCAGGAGCAGGTGGCGGCCCAGGAGCAGGCGCCGGCGAGCGTGCTCGCGACGCTGGCGCTGAGCCCCGAGGACGCCGAACGGCTCGCCTTCGCCAACTGGGAGGGCGAGCTGCAGCTGACCCTGATGCCCGAGGGCGCTCCGAGCGAGCTCACCACCACCGGCCGCACGGCCGAGAACCTGTTCACCAAGTGAGGCCGCACACCGATGATCGTCATGGCCGACCCGGACCGTTCGCTCCGCGCGAGCGTGATCAAGTTCCTGCCCAAGGACCACGAGCTGCTCGAGGTCGAGGGCACCGAGGAGCTCGAGCACGCCCTGGCGATGCGCACCCAGGATCCGGGCACCGTCATCTTCGGCCCCAACATCCCGGCTGGACGACGCGCTCCAGACCGCGAGCTGGCTGCAGTCCCGCGGGTCCGCGCTCTCGACCATCCTCGTGACCGGGAGCCTGACCGCGGAGCTCCTCCAGGCCGCGATGCGTGCCGGCGTCCGGGACGTCCTCGCCGACACCTTCACGGTCGAGCAGCTCCACGAGGCGCTCGACCGGTCGTTCGGGTTCGCCGCCCGGCTCGCCGGAGGTCCCGCCCCGGCGGTGGAGCCCACGAGCCACAGCAAGATCGTGACGGTGTTCTCCACCAAGGGGGGCTGCGGGAAGAGCGTGGTCGCCTCGAACCTCGCGATGCTCCTGCACAAGGAGACCGGGCAGCCGGTCGCGCTCGTCGACCTCGACCTGCAGTCCGGCGACCTCGCCATCATGCTCCAGCTCATGCCCGCCTGGACGATCTACGACGCGGCCGAGAACCTCGAGCGGCTCGACGGCGACGCCCTGTCCGGCTACCTCACCCCCCACCGCTCGGGGGTGCACCTGCTGTCCGCACCGCTCGAGCCGGCCCTGGCGGAGACCATCAGCGGCGAGGCGGTCCAGCGCATCCTGACCCTCCTCGCCGAGCAGTTCCCCTACGTCATCGTCGACGGCCCGGCGTTGTTCACCGACCAGGTCATCGCCGCGCTCGACATCAGCCACGAGGCGGTCCTGATGGCCAGCCTCGACGTCCCCAGCGTCAAGAACCTCAAGCTCGCGCTGCAGACCTTCTCGCAGCTCGGCATCGGTCGCGACCGCATCCACATCGTGCTCAACCGGGCGGACAGCAAGGTCGGCCTGCGGCTGCAGGAGGTGGAGAAGTCCCTGGGCACCCAGGTCGACATCGCCATCCCGTCGAGCCGGGACGTCCCGCTGTCCATCAACCAGGGCATCCCACTCGCGGCCGAGAACAAGCGCTCCTCGGTCGTCGCCAGCATCGCGAAGCTGGCCGAGCGCATCCAGATGCCGACCACCTCGACGACCGCCCGGACCCGCCGGTCGATCCTCGGGAGGAGCTGACCACCGTGGGACTCTACGAGCGACTGTCACGAGGACCCGAGTCGACCGTGCAGGGCGACGGCGGACTGGTGATCCTCGATGCGCCGGCGGAGAAGGCGGTCAAGGAGGACCCCCTCGCGCAGCTGCGGCGCAAGATCCACCAGGCGCTGATCCAGGCGATGGGGCCGAAGCTCTACGACGTCAACCTCACCGCCGCCCAGCTCGAGACGCGGGTACGGGCGCAGCTGAAGGAGGTGATGGCCGACGAGTCGACCCCGCTGTCGGCGGTCGACCGGCAGCGCCTCATCACCGAGACCATCGACGACATCCTCGGCTACGGGCCGCTCGAGCCGCTGCTCCACGACGAGACCGTCACCGAGATCATGGCCAACGGGCCCGACAAGGTCTTCGTCGAACGTGACGGCAAGCTGACCCTGTCGACCGCGAAGTTCCTCGACGACGGACACCTCCGGCGGACGATCGAGAAGATCGTCGGCCAGGTCGGCCGCCGCATCGACGAGTCCCAGCCCTACGTCGACGCACGCCTCCCCGACGGCTCCCGCGTCAACGCCATCATCCCCCCGGTCGCGGTCGACGGGGCGTCGCTCACGATCCGGAAGTTCGCCGCCGAGGCGTACGAGGCCGAGGACCTGGTCTCGTTCGGGACCCTGTCGAGCCGGGCCGCACGACTGCTGCACGCCTGCGTCGAGGGTCGGCTCAACGTCCTCGTCTCCGGCGGGACCGGTGCCGGCAAGACGACGACCCTCAACGTCCTGTCGTCGTTCATCCCCCACGACGAGCGGATCGTGACGATCGAGGACGCCGCCGAGCTCCAGCTCCAGCAGCCGCACGTCGTCCGGCTCGAGTACCGGCCCCCGAACATCGAGGGCAAGGGCGAGGTCAGCATCCGCAACCTCGTCCGCAACGCCCTCCGGATGCGTCCCGACCGGATCATCGTCGGCGAGGTCCGTGGCGGCGAGGCGCTGGACATGCTCCAGGCGATGAACACGGGCCACGACGGGTCGCTGACGACCGTCCACGCCAACTCGCCCCGCGACGCGCTCGCCCGCATCGAGACGATGTCGCTCATGGCGGGCATGGACCTGCCGATGCGTGCGATCCGGGAGCAGGTCTCCTCCGCCCTGGACCTGGTCGTGCACCAGTCCCGGTTCCCCGACGGCACACGGCACATCACCCACATCACCGAGGTGCTCGGCATGGAGGGCGACGTGGTCGTCCTCCAGGACCTCCACCTGTTCGACTACAAGGCGGGCCGCGACGAGCACGGACGCTTCCTCGGCCACGTCAAGCCCACCGGCATCCGCCCGAAGTTCACCGAGCGGCTCCGCGACGTCGGCATCGAGCTCCCCGCGGAGTGGTTCACGCCCGAGGGCGACGACCAGACCGCCGGCGAAGCGCGCACGGCGATGAGGACGCGCGGGTTCCTCGCCGCCGGGCTGAGCGCGATCGCGCTCGTCGGCGCCGCGGTGCCCGCACTCGCGCAGGAGCCGCTCGAGGTCGCGCTGCGCGAGGCCGAGCTCACGCCGGACGGTGCGACCCGCCTCCTGATCTCGGTGACGGGCCCGGCGGTCGACGGCAGCGTCCTCGACGCCTCCGCCTTCCGCGTGGTCGAGGGGAGCACCCCGGTCGAGGACCTGACGGTCCTCCCGCTCCTCGAGTCCGAGCCGTCGGCGCTGGCGGTGATGCTGGTCGTCGACGTGAGCGGGAGCACCGCCGGCGCCCCGCTCGAGTCCGCACGGGCGGCGGCGACCGACTTCGTCGCGACCATCACCTCCGCGGGCGGCAACGTCGGGGTGGTGGCCTTCGGACCGACGGCCACGCTCGTCGCACCCCTGTCGGACGCGCCGGCCGCCTCGACCGGTGCGTTGGCCGGCCTCGCCGCCGAGGGTGAGACCGCCCTCTACGACGGCATCCTCGTCGCGGTGGACGCCCTCCGCGACTTCGACGGCGTCCGCCAGATCGTCGTCTTCAGCGACGGTGGCGACACCGTCTCGGCAGCCACCCTCCCCGACGCCTCCGCGGCCGCGGCCGCCATCGACGCCCCCGTCACCACCGTCGCGCTCGCCACCGAGGCGCTCGACCGCGCGGCGCTGGCCGGTCTGGCCGACGCGTCCGGGGGCCGGGTCATCGAGGCCGGGGCGAGCGCCGACCTGGCTGGCGCCTTCGACACCGCCGCCGCCGCCGTGGCGAGCCAGTACGTCATCACCTACGCGCGGACGCCCGTCGAGTCCGACGAGCTCGACCTGCTCGTCGCCGTGACGGCGGGCGACGCGACCGGCGAGGACCGCGCCACCGTCACCAACCCCCGTCGGGTCACGAGCAGCGGACCCGTGCCGGCGGAGCTCCCCGAGCCGGGCGTGCTGGCACGGCCGGCGGCGCTGTGGGTCGGCCTCGGGGCGGCGTTCCTCGCGCTCGCGGTGCTGCTCGGCTTCCTCGTCGATGTCGGTCCGCGACGAGACCGACACCCGCAAGCTCCAACGCTCGCTCCGGGTCTACAGCACCGGCAGCGCGTCGCGGTCGCGGTCGCACGGGTTCGACGCGGTGTCGATGTCGCGGCGCGCGGCCCGGCTGGTCGATCGGGTGCCGAAGCCGGCCGGCTTCGAGGACGCCCTCCAGCGCCGGCTCGACCAGGCGGCCTGGCCGCTGCGGGCGAGCGAGTTCCTCGTGGTGCAGGCGGGTGCGGGGCTCGCCGGCGGGGCGCTCGGCTGGTCGCTCAGCGCGAGCCCGCTGATGGGCGCCGTCGGGGCCGTCCTGGGTGCGGTCGCCCCGCGACTGGTGCTGGAGCGGCGCGTGACGCGACGGGCGGCCGCGTTCATGGACCAGCTCCCCGACACGCTCGGGACTCCTGGCGGGGTCGCTCCGGGCGGGGTACGGCCTCGTCCAGGCGGTGGACACCGTCGTCCGCGAGGCCTCCGCGCCCACGTCCGAGGAGTTCGCGCGGGCGCTGACCGAGACGCGGCTCGGGATGGCGCTGTCGGAGGCCCTGGAGGGCATGGCGCAGCGGACCGACAGCGAGGACTTCGGCTGGGTCGTCATGGCCATCAACATCCAGAGCGAGGTGGGCGGCAACCTCGCCCAGCTGCTCGAGACGGTGGCGAACACGCTCCGCGAGCGCGAGCAGGTGCGCCGCCAGGTCCGGACCCTGTCCGCCGAGGGGAAGCTGTCGGCCTGGGTCCTGATCGCGCTGGTGCCGCTGATGGGCCTCTACATGCTGTCCGTGAACCGCGACTACGTGAGCCTGCTGTGGACGACCTCGATGGGCCGCACCCTCCTGGGTGTCGGCCTGACGCTCCTGACGCTCGGGATCGTCGGCATCCGCAAGGTCATCCGGATCGACGTGTGAGGACACCATGCCCGTCATCGTGATCGGTCTGTCGGCGGGCTTCGCTGCGGCGCTCCTCCTCCTGCTGGCCGTGGAGGACTACGCGACCGAGCGGCGCCAGGTCTACCGGAGCCTGCGCACGATGCGGACCATCGACGTCGCCGGCGCGGACTTCCGAACCCGCGAGCTCGCCGCTCCGGTGACCACCCGCGTGTTCGTCCCCGGCCTCGTCCGGCTCGGACGGGGCTTCCGCCGGTTCACGCCGGGGAGCGTGCTGACCCGGCTCGACGCGCAGCTCAAGGTCGCTGGGAGCCCCGCCGGCTGGGATGCGGAGCGCTTCCTGGCGGCCAAGGTCATCGGCACGGCCGGGCTCGCGCTCGCGGTGGTCTCCCTCGGCGCCCTCGGTGGTCTCGGGCTCATCCGCACCGCGGTCCTGACCGTGTTCGCCGCCGCCGTCGGCTACTACGTGCCCGAGTGGGTGGTCCGCCACCAGGCCGACACGCGACAGGGGCTCATCCGTCGGCACCTCCCCGACTCGCTCGACCTCCTCTCCATCACCGTGGAGGCGGGGCTCGGCTTCGACTCCGCGCTGCAGCGTGTCGGTCGCCAGATCGAGGGCCCGCTCGGCCAGGAGTTCCACCGCGTCGTCCAGGAGATGCAGCTCGGCAAGAGCCGCTCGGACGCGCTGCGCGACCTCGGCGACCGGACCACCGTCTCCGAGCTGCGGTCGTTCGTGCTGGCGATGATCCAGGCGGACATCTTCGGGATCCCGATCGCCAACGTGCTCCACGTCCAGGCCCGCGAGCTCCGCACGAAGCGGCGGCAGCGGGCCGAGGAGCAGGCCCAGAAGATCCCGGTGAAGATCCTCGGCCCCCTGCTCATCGGCATCTTCCCGATGCTGATGATCCTGATCATCGGTCCCGCCGCGATCCAGATCAGGGACACCCTGCTGCGCTGACCCGGGAGCTCCGGTTGCCGCTCCACGTCCTCGCCCTCACCGACCGCAACGCGCTGCTGCTCGCGCTCACGATGCTGGCCCCGGACTGGGACGTCGACGCGGTCGCCGACGAGGACGCGGTGCTCGACGTCGACGCGGTGGACGTGCTCGTCATCGAGTCGCCCACGACGACCGCGGGCCTCGTGGCGGCCGAGCGGCTGTCGGACCGCGGGCTCGCCGTCCCGGTCGTGGTCGTCGGTGACGTGGCGCCGGAGGAACGCGCGACCGATCTCGTCGTGCTCGTCCGGCCCTTCACCGTGAGCGAGCTCCGGGACACGATCACGGGGCTCGTGACCCCCGCCGGCCAGGACGAGCTCACCGTCGCCTCCGAGGCCGACGACGAGCTCCGAGAGCCCGCAGCGCCCCCTACGCGTCGACGGCGACCACCCCGCCGGCGGACGACGGACGCCCCGGTGGACGAACCGGCCCCCGAGACCGTCCCGCCGCCCGCAGCTGTCGATGGACCGATACAACGACATGTCGATGTAGCGATACCTCGATCCCTCGACGTGTCGCGAGCGCCGGCGGTCGCCCCCGGCCTCGGGATCGACCCGGGCCTGCTCGCGCAGCCCGCACCCCCCGATCCCACGCTGCTGCAGACCGAGGAGCGGGAGGAGGCCGACGACGACGCGGTGGTGGTCGTCTTCGGTGGCTACGAACGACCGTCGGTCGAGCTGCCGACGGCGGACGAGCTGCCGACAGCGGACGAGATCCTGATCCTCGACGACGCCCCGCCCGCCGAGGAGCCGGACGTCGTGGTCGCCCTGCTGGCGGAGCTGCTGAACGCGTTCGAGCCGGTCACGGCCGCGGTCTGGGCGCAGGACGACCACGACCGCTGGCGGGTCGTCGACCACCTCGGCCTCCGCCCCGCGGAGGCGGGTCGGGCGGTCCCCCCCGAACAGCCGTTCCTCGCCTCCATCAACGACGAGCTGCACGGGCTGCTGCTCTCCCCCGCCGACCACGCGCGGGGGTTCCTCGCCGGCGTCCCGGGCACGTGGACCGACGACGTCATGGGGGCGGCGGTCGCCGACCGGGGAGGCTGCCTCGCCATCGTCGTCGTCGGGGGCACCGGGTTCACCCCGCGGTCGGTCCGGCGTCTCGCCGCCCTGACGGCGGACGCGGCGCCCCGGTTCGCTCGGGTGCAGCGCACGCCGCGTCGGGTCGCGGGGGTCTGAGACAGCCGCTCGCGGTCGCCCCCGGCGCGTCCGGCCCCCGGGTGGGCGCCAGGTGGCCGCCGGGGGCGTACCCGGGCCTGTCCTGGACGTGCAACGGACGGCACACGCGATCCTGAGGCGTTCTCGCAGGCCGGTCCGCGTCCGAGGTCAGGTCAGACCGACGCGGGCGTGCACGAGCGGTGGCGCCGCGACGTCCTCCTCGCCGAACACGACGAGCTCCGCCAGGCGGGCCAACGCACGATCGGCGTCGTCCTCCGAGGACGCGTGGACGGTGGCGACCACATCACCCTCGGCGACCGCGTCCCCCACCCGGACCGACAGCACCAGCCCGACGGCGGGGTCGACCGCGTCCTCCTTGCGGTGACGGCCGGCACCGAGGGACGAGGCGAGCTCCCCCAGCTCGCGACACCGGATCCGGACCACCCGCCCGCCCGCCGGCGTCCACGAGCGGACCACCGGAGCGGCTGGGAGGACCTCCCAGGGATCGTCGGCGACCCTGGCATCTCCTCCCTGGGCTGCGACGAACTCCCTGAACCGTTCCAGGCCGGCGCCGGAGTCCACGATCCGGTCGATCCGGGCGCGGGCGTCGGTAGCAGGCTCGCCCGTGAGCTCGAGCACCGCTGCCGCGAGCTCGCGGCACAACCGTTCGAGCCGGCCCGGACGCCGGCCCTGCAGGACCTCGACGGCCTCGGCGACCTCGAGGGCGTTACCGACCCCGTCGCCGAGCGGCTGGGACATGTCGGTGACGAGCGCGCCCGTGCGGCGACCGTGCGCCTCACCGATGGTGACGCACAGCTCCGCGAGCCCCACGGCGTCCTCGACGCGCTCCATGAAGGCACCGTCGCCGGCCTTGACGTCGAGGAGGACGTGGCTCGCTCCCCCGGCGATCTTCTTGCTCATGACGCTGGAGGCGATGAGCGCCCGGCTCGGGACGGTGCCGGTGACGTCGCGGAGGGCGTAGAGCCGCTTGTCGGCCGGAACGAGATCCTGGGTGGCAGCGGCGACGGCCAGCCCGATGGACTCGACCTGGGCGCGCATCTCCTCGGGGCTGAGGTCGACCCGGAAGCCCGGGATGGACTCCAGCTTGTCGAGGGTGCCGCCGGTGTGCCCGAGCCCGCGCCCGGAGAGCTTGGCCACCTGCAGCCCGGCGGCGGCGAGCAGCGGGGCCACGACCAGGGTGGTCGTGTCGCCGACCCCTCCGGTCGAGTGCTTGTCGACGGTGGGACCGCGGAGGCCCGAGAGGTCCACGGTCTCGCCGGAGGCGACCAGGGCGTCGGTCAGCGCGACCGCCTCGCGGTCGCTGAACCCCCGGATGACGCCCGCCATGAGGAGCGCCGACATCTGCTCCTCGGCGACGCCGCCGGCCATGTAGGCCCGGATGAGGTCCTCGATCTGCTGCCCCGAGAGCTCACCGCCGTCGCGCTTGCGGGCGATGAGGACGGGCACGTCCAGGGAGGTCACGGGCTCGACTCCTCTTCCGTGGCGGCATCCGTCGGAGGTCGCCTTGTCGACCTATCGACAGCGCTTTGTCGACCTATCGATGATGTATCCGTACGGCGCGACGTCGACCGCTCCCCCGCGTTCAGGTCAGGCGCCGCACGATCGCCGCGTCGGGGCCGTGCTCCTCGAGGTCGCTCAGGAGCTCCGCGACCGCCTCCCGGACGATGCGGCCGCGGTCGACCGCGAGCCCGAACTCGGCGCGCAGCCGCAGCCGCGTCTGCTCGAGGTCGAGGAGCTCCTGGCTCGTGAGGTAGACGGTGATCTTCTGGTCGTGCGCGACACGCCCCGACGCCCCGTCGTCGGCCGGCGAGCTCGCCGCCACGCGGTCCCGGCGACCTGGGCCCGCGGGCTGCGGAGCGTCGGCGTCGGTCGTGCGGAACAGCTCGTCGGCGCCGGGCAGGCTAGCTCGTCTGCTCACGGGCGAGCACCTCCTTGGCGAGGTCGCGGTAGGCGTCGGAGCCCTTCGACCGCGGGGAGTAGGTCAGGATCGGCTCGCCGGCGACAGGGCGCTTCGGCGAACCGGATGGTCTTGTTGATGGTGGTCTTGTAGACGACGTCGCCGAACGCCTCCTGGACACGCTGGAGCACCTCCCGGGTGTGCAGCGTCCGGCCGTCGAACATCGTGGCCACGATGCCCTCGAGCTCGAGTTGAGGGTTGAGTCGCGCCTGGACCTTCTTGACCGTGTCGACCAGCAGCGACATGCCCCGCAGGGCGAAGTACTCGCACTCGAGCGGGATGACGACCCCGTCGGCGGCGGTCAGCCCGTTGATGGTGAGCAGCCCCAGGCTCGGGGGGCAGTCGATGAGGATGAAGTCGTAGCGGTAGCGCAGACGGTCGACCACACGCTTGAGCGCCTGCTCCCGTGCGACCTCCTGGACGAGCAGCAGCTCGGCTGCGGCGAGGTCGATGTTGGCGGGGAGCAGGTGCATGCCCTCGACGCTGGTGTCCAGCAGCACGTCGTCGAGGGACACGCCCTCGTCCTGCATGAGCAGGTTGTAGATCGTGTGCTCGAGGGCGTGCGGTTCCGCACCCAGCCCCACCCCCAGGGACCCCTGGGGGTCCATGTCGACCAACAGGACCCGGCTGCCGAGCTCGGCGAGCCCGGCGCCCAGGTTGATGGTCGTGGTGGTCTTGCCCACGCCGCCCTTCTGGTTGGCGAGGGCGATCACCCGGGCCGGCTTACGGACCTCCTGCCCACCACCCGGCCGGAGCCGATCGCGGTCCCGGACCCCGTTGCGCTGCGCCACGAGCCTGACCCCTCCTCCGCCCGAGCCTGCGCTCGGGTCCTCCGCTGCCACGAACGCGGTCGTCGAGTCGACTTCTCGATGGGTCGCCACGTCGACTCCCCGCCCCGGAGGGGCGACCGTAGTGACGGGCGGGCGGGCCGGCAAGAGGTACCGGGCCCGACCTGGAGGTCCCCCACGGGTGCCGAACTCATCCCAGATGTTCCCTAGATGTCTACTTGATGGTCAGTCGAGGGCCTCGTCAGCCTGCCTTCCTGGGAGGAACTAGGCGGAACACGACGAGAGGGAGGGGCGATCCCCTCCCTCTGGTGTCCTCGACGCTCGTGTGCCCCGAGCGTCAGCTGGCCTTGGCCGCGCAGTCCACGCACTTCACGGACAGCGGACGGACCTCGAGCCGCTCCGGCTGGATGTCGTTGCCACAGTCCTCGCAGATGCCGTAGGTGCCCTCGTCCATCTGCTCCAGCGCGGTGTCGATCTGGTGGACGCGGTGACGGGCGGCGTCGATCTGGCCCAGGCAGCTCGCTGCGCTCCTCGGTCGCCTGGGCGGAGTCCGCGAACCCGTCGTTGCCGATGTCGAGATCGCGCACCTCGTCGCCGTACGGGTCCGCCCCGTACTCGTCGAGCAGCTCCACGTGGTGGCGACGCTCGCTCTCGAGCTCGCTGCGGAGCTTGTCCTTGGTGTCCTGGTCCATCGGCACGGTCTTCAGCCTTCCATCTGGCGCGAGACTACTCGCCCCGTTTCGCGCGAGGGTGTGCACGGTCGTACACATCGCGGAGGTGTCGCCTCGAGACGAGCGTGTAGATCTGGGTCGTGGTCACGCTGGCGTGACCCAGGAGCTCCTGGACGACCCGGACGTCCGCCCCGCCGTCGAGGAGGTGCGTGGCGAACGAGTGTCGCAGGGTGTGCGGGGGACACGGCGTCGCCGAGGCCGGCCCGGTCGGCGTGCCCCTTGAGGATCTTCCACGCTCCCTGACGCGTGAGCCGGCCGCCACGGGTGTTGACGAAGAGCGCCGGGGCGGTCGGGCCGAGCCGGGGCGGCCCCGGACGAGCCACGCGTCGAGCGCATCGGCTGCGGCGCCGCCGTACGGCACGACCCGGTCCTTGCCGCCCTTGCCGTGCACCTGGGCCAGCTGGTCGACGCGGTCGAGGTCATCGACGTCGAGGGCCGTCAGCTCCGAGATGCGCAGGCCCCGCGCCGTAGAGGAGCTCGAACATCGCCCGGTCCCGCAGCGCCGGCGGATCCTGGCCGACGGGTGCGTCGAGCAGCCGCTCGACCTGCTCGATCGACAGCGCCTTCGGCAGCGACCGGATCGTCGACGGGGTCGCGACCTCGGCAGCGACGTCCTCCGCCGCGAGCCCCTCACGCGCGAGGAAGCGGTGCAGGCCCCGCGCGGCGACGACGGCGCGCGCGATGGACGATGGCGCGTAGCGCGCCGTCCGCGGGGTGCGCCGCTGCCGCAGCCAGCCGACGAACGCCTCGACGTCCTCGGCGGTGGCCTGCCGCGGGTCGTCGATCCCGCGCTCGGTCAGGTACGTCGCGTAGGTCCCCAGGTCACGTCGGTAGGCCTGCAGGGTGTTGTCGGCGAGGCCGCGCTCGACCCGGAGGTGGTCGAGGTAGACCCCGACGAGCGGCAGCGGGGACGGCCGGTCTGCCCACCGGCTGCCCCTCGCGATGCGCCTACAGGCCCGAGCACCGAGGCGACCGGACGGTAGGTCAGGCCGTGGGCGTCCGCCACGCCCCGGTTGGTCACCTGCGCCTGGGCGACGTTGACGCCCTCGGCGAGTCCCGCGTCCCGGCTGAACGCCTCACGCATGCCGTCGGCCAGCCGCACCGCGTACGGGATCGTCACGTTGGTCAGCGCGTAGGTCGAGGTGTGCGGGACCGCGCCGGGCATGTTGCCGACGCAGTAGTGGACCACCCCGTGCTGGACGTAGGTCGGGTCCGCGTGCGTGGTGACGTGGCTCGTCGCGACGCAGCCACCCTGGTCGATCGAGATGTCGACGATGACCGCCCCGGGCTTCATCGACCGGACCATGTCCTCGGTCACGACCTCGGGGGCCTTGGCGCCCGGGACCAGCACCGCCCCGATCAGCAGGTCGGCCCGCTGCACCTGCTCCTCGAGCGTGAGCGTGTTCGACATGAGCGTCGTGATCCGGCCCTGGTGGACGGAGTCGATGTAGCGGAGCTTGCCGATGTCGAGGTCGAGCACGACCACGTTGGCCTCGAGGCCGCTCGCGAGCCAGGCGGCGTTGCGGCCGGAGGTGCCCGGCGCCGATGACGACGACGTGGGCCGGCGCGACGCCCGGAGACGCCACCCAGGAGGATCCCGCGTCCGCCCGCCTCACGCTCCAGCGACGCCGCACCGACCTGCGGCGCCATCCGCCCCGCGACCTCGGACATCGGTGCGAGCAGCGGCAGCCCCTGGTCGTGGCCGACCACGGTCTCGTAGGCGATGGCGGTGCCGCCGGACGTCGATGAGCGCGTCCGTGAGCGCCCGGTCGGCGGCGAGGTGGAGGTAGGTGAACAGCGTCAGGTCGTCGCGGAGCCGGTGGTACTCCTCCGCGATCGGCTCCTTCACCTTGAGCACGAGGTCCGCGCCGCCCCAGGTCTCGTCCGCGTCCGGCGCGATCCGGCGCCCGCGGCGGTGAAGGCCTCGTCGGGGATGGAGGACCCGACGCCGGCGCCCGGCCTCGACCAGCACGTCGTGGCCGTGCACGACGAGCTCGCGCACGCCCGCCGGCGTGATGGCGACGCGGAACTCGTTGTTCTTGACCTCGCGGGGGACGCCGATCCTCACGTCAAGGCTCCTCGTCGACGGGCTCGGGCCCGCCGAGCCTAGTGGTGCGCCCCCGCGGTCGGCGGCAGGCTCACGCCAGCGCACGGTCGACATCGGCCCGGTGGCGGCACCAGGACCTCGTCATACGACGAGGTCCCGTCACCCCGCCAGGTGGGGCGCCGCCAGCAGCAGCCCGAGCGCGGTCTTGGCGTCGGTGAGCTCGCCCGCCCGTGCCATGGCGAGGGCCTCGGCGAACGGGAGCCGGACGACCTCCATGTCCGCCTCCTCACCCGCCGGCGGCGAAGTCGTCCGGTGGCGATGTGGGCGTCAGCCCTCGGGCGAGGAACAGGTGGGTCCGCTCGGTGGTCCACCCGGCCGAGTTCTCGAAGGTCACCAGGTGGGTCAGCTCGGCGGCCTCGTGCTGGACCTCCTCGACGAGCTCCCGCCGGCCCGTCTCCTCGGGGGCCTCGCCCTCGACGTCCATCTTCCCGGCGGGCAGCTCGAGGACGTAGCGGCCGACGGGGTGGCGGTACTGCCGTAGCAGGAGCACGTCGCCGCCGTCGAGCACGGGGCACGAGCGCCACCGCGTCGTGGTGGGAGACGTACTCGCGCACCGCGACGGTGCCGTCAGGCATCCGGACCTCGTCGACGGTGGACGGTCGAGTAGCCCTCGTAGACCGTCTCGTGCGACAGCGTCTCGTACCAGGCGGGGTCGCTCACCGGTCGGCCGGCTCCCCGTCGTCGACGCGCTCGACCTGGACGGCCGCCTCGAGCTCGGACAGGGTGGGCTCGTCGAGCTCGACCGGGAGCCGGCCCTGGGTCTCGTGGAGCCGCTCCTTCGCCGCGGCCACGAACCCGTCGAAGAGCGGGTGTGGGCGGTTGGGCCGGGACTTGAACTCCGGGTGCGCCTGGGTGGCCACGTACCACGGGTGGTCGGGGAGCTCGATGAACTCGACGAGGCGGTCGTCGGGCGAGACGCCGGAGAAGACCAGCCCGGCCTCCTCGAAACGAGCCCGGTAGCGGTTGTTGAACTCGTAGCGGTGGCGGTGCCGCTCGTAGACGACCGGCTCGCCGCCGTAGGCCGCCCGCGGTCCGGCTGCCGGCCAGGAGCTTGGCCGGGTAGGAGCCGAGGCGCATGGTCCCGCCCTTGTCCTCGACGTCGCGCTGGTCGTGCATCAGGTCGATGACCGGGTCGGGGGTGTTCGGCTCGAACTCCGAGGAGTGCGCGTACGGCAGGCCCACCACGTTGCGGGCGAACTCGATCACCGCCGACTGGAGCCCCAGGCACAGGCCGAGGAACGGGATCTCGTGCACGCGGGCGTAGTTCGCGGCGAGGATCTTGCCCTCCACCCCACGGATCCCGAAGCCACCGGGGACGCACACGCCGTCGCAGCGGCCGAGCAGCGACTCGACGGTGTCGCGGGTGAGGTCGTCGGAGGAGACCCACCGGATCGCGACGTTGGCGCCGTGCTCGAGGCCGGCGTGGCGGAGCGCTTCGACGACCGACAGGTAGGCGTCGGGCAGCTCGACGTACTTGCCGACGAGCGCGATGGAGACGGTCTCCCGGGCGGCGCGGACGCGCCCGACGAGGGCCCGCCAGTCCTCCATCTCGAGCGGGGCGAGGTCGAGGTGCAGGCGCTTGGCGACGACGAGGTCGAGCCCCTCGTCACGCATGGCGAGCGGGACCTCGTAGAGCGAGGACCGGTCGACGGCCGCGATGACGGCATCGAGGTCGACGTCGCACTGCATCGCGACCTTGCGCTTGAGGGTCTCGTCGAGCTCGCGGTCGGCGCGCAGGACCAGGACGTCGGGCTGGATCCCGATCGAGCGCAGCTCGCGGACGCTGTGCTGGGCGGGCTTGGTCTTGAGCTCGCCCGCCGCGGCGATGAACGGCACCAGGGCGCAGTGGATGTAGCAGATGTTCTCGCGACCGACGTCGAAGCGGAGCTGGCGGATGGCCTCGAGGAACGGCAGCCCCTCGATGTCGCCGACGGTGCCACCGACCTCGGTGATGACGACGTCGACGTCGTCGGCGAGCGTGGTGATGCGGTCCTTGATCTCGTTGGTGATGTGCGGGATCACCTGGACCGTCTTGCCGAGGTAGTCCCCGCGCCGTTCCTTGTTGATGACGGCCGACCAGATCTGGCCGGACGACACCGACGAGCCGCGGTGGAGGTTCTCGTCGATGAAGCGCTCGTAGTGCCCCAGGTCGAGGTCGGTCTCGCCGCCGTCCTCGGTGACGAACACCTCACCGTGCTCGAACGGGTTCATCGTGCCGGGGTCGACGTTGATGTACGGGTCGAGCTTCTGGATGGTCACGCGCAGGCCGCGGTCCTTCAGGAGCCGACCCAGCGACGCGGCCGTGATGCCCTTGCCGAGGGCGGAGGACACGCCACCCGTGACGAAGATGTACTTGACCGGCTGGTCCGGGTGCGACACCACACGCCTCCATGCGCCACCACGACGGACGTCGCGGTCGGGTCCGGCGGATCCGGGCGGGCCTGCCCGGGCCGCTGGTGGACCGCGGGGGGTGCGGCCCAGGCGACGGTACCCGGCGGCGGAGCGGCGCTCAACGAACGGGCGCGGACCGGGTCAGCCGGCGCGCTTGACCTCGACGTGGACGTGCGGCCAGCGGTCCTTCTCGAAGTAGCGGTCGATGTGACTCGCGAACGGGAACCGGTTCGGGCCACCCGCCAGCCGGGTCACACCCGCCTCGACGTGGTCGCCCGCCTGGACGCCGACGTCGGCGACGTGGATCACGACGACCCGCAGGTCGGGCCGCGCGTCGGGGATGATCTCGATGCGGGTGTCGGGGTACTTGCCGTACAGCGCGTAGGGACGCACGTCGGTCACCGTGCCGGTCACCATGCTCAGCACCGGCGTGTCGTCACGCAGCACGAGGTCGACCGCGGAGGTCGCGGGGTGCCCGCGTCCCCGCGACGACAGCACGATGTACTCCGGGCCGTCGGGGTCGGTCGGCGGAGCGGTGAACTTGGTCCGGTTCTCGTTCGCGATGGCGTCGCCGACGGGGGTGAGCGCCAGCGCGTCCGGGAACGACGCCTCGTGGTAGCCGAGCAGGAGCACGTCCTCGCTCGGGAGGTGGAGGGACAGCTCCTCGAACCGGGCGAACACCGGCGGGGGCGGGATCTCGGGCTGGAGGTGCACCGCCGGCTCGGCGGGGGCGGCGGGCGCCTCGGCGAGGTGGAAGGTGGCGTCGGCCGGAGCCGCCGCGGCTACGCTCCCCCAGGCCCAGCCTCCCCGCCAGCGCGGCCGGCAGCAGGATCAGCGCAGCGAGCCCGATGACCGCCGGCCGGACACGCCGGCGACGACCGTGCGGGTGCGACCCGCCCCGGCTCTGGTCGACCCGGAGGCTGACGCCGCCGCCCACACCGGGGATGCTCGAGAGGTCCGCGCCACCGGAGCGGGAGCGCTCGCTCGGGCCGTCGATGCCGTGCACGGGTGGTCCCTCGGTGGTTCGGGGCGTCGGAAGCTCGCGCGACCGTACCGGGACACCCCCGGCACGACCAACGAGGCCGCACCGTGTGCGGACCGGCCACACCGGGAACTCGCCGCGGTCAGCTCGCGCGCCGGCGACCGGCCTCGCTGAGGAGCTCGCGTGCGTGCTCGATCCCGACCTCCCGGGTCGCGTCACCGCCGAGCATCCGCGACAGCTCGCCCGCCCGGTCGGCCTCCTCGACCAGCCGGGTGGTGGTGACGGTCCGGCCTCCGCGCAGCCCCTTCTCGACGACGTGGTGCACGTCGGCGAACGCGGCCAGCTGGGCCAGGTGGGTCACGCACACGACCTGCCGGCCCCCTGCGGCGGCGCCGCGAGCCGCGAGCCGGGCGAGCTTCTCGCCGACCGCCATCGCCGTCGCCCCGCCGATGCCGGCGTCGACCTCGTCGAAGACGAGCACCGCCGCGTCGTCGACGTCGGCGAGCGCGACCTCGACCGCGAGCGACACGCGACTGCGTTCCCCGCCGGAGGCCGCGGTGGCGAGCGGGCGCGCCGGCTCGCCGGGGTTGGCCGCGAGCGTGAACGTCACCTGGTCGCCACCGTCGGCGCCGAGACGATCGTCCTCGGTCGGCACGACCTCGACGGCGAAGCGGGCGTGCGGCATCCCGAGGTCGGCGAGGTGGCCGTCGACGGCGACGGCGAGCTGCCCGGCGGCCGCGGTGCGCCCCCGGCGGAGGTCCTCGGCGAGCCCGCGGAGCTCGACCTCGAGCTCGCGCGACGCGGTCCTCGAGCGCCGCGGCGTCGGTCTCGGCGTCCTCGAGCGACAGGAGCTCGGTCGGCGGCCTGCCGGCCGTACTCGACGATGGCCGCGACATCGTCGCCGTACTTGCGCTGGAGCGTCCGGATCAGCTGCTGTCGGCGCGCGCAGGCCCTCGAGGTGCTCGGGATCGGCCTCGACCGACTCGCCGTAGACGCGGAGGTCGGACGCGAGCTCGGTCGCCTCGGCGGCGAGCGCCACCGCCCGCTGCCGGAGCTCGTCGAGCGCCGGGTCCTCCACGTGCACCTTCCGCAGCGCCGCCACGGCGACGCCCAGGGGGTCCGCGGCGCCGTCCTCACCGAGCGCGGCGCCGGCCTCGGCAGCGGCGAGCTGGAGCTCCTCGGCGTGCTCGAGGACCTCGAGCTCGGCGTCGAGGCTCGCGTCCCGGTCGACGTCGAGGTGGGCCCGTTCGATCTCGTCGAGCTCGAACCGGAGCCGGTCGATCGTCCGTGCGCGTTCGCGGGCGTCGGCCTCGAGCCCGTCGAGCGCGTCGACCACGCTGCGCCAGTCCCGGTGGAGCTCGCGGTAGCGGGCCAAGGTCCGGGCGTGCGGGTCGCCGGCGAACCGGTCGAGGAGCCGACGCTGGACGTCGGGCCGCGGCGAGCCGGACGTGCTCGTGCTGCGCGTGGACCTCGACGACCGACCCGAGCACCTCGGACAGCGCGGACACGGGCGCGAGCCGACCGTTGATGCGCGCCCGCGAACGGCCCTCGGCGGGGATCTCGCGCGAGACGACGAGCTCGTCCGCGTCGTCCTCGAGCCACTCCCCCGCGGTCGCCGGCGCCGGGGAGATACGCGCCTCGGCGAGCGCCCGGGCGCTCCCGGTCCGGACGAGGCTGGTGTCCGCCCGCTCCCCGAGGAGCAGGCCCAGAGCGGTCACGACCATCGTCTTGCCGGCGCCGGTCTCGCCGGTGATGACCGTGAACCCCGGCGCCAGGCGCAGGGTGGCGTCCTCGATGACGCCCAGCCCCTGGATGTGCAGCTCGTCGATCACCGTGCTGAGCCCCTGGCCGCGCTGCCGATCCGGACCCCCGCAGCGTAGACCGTCCCACCGACACGTCCGAACACCTGTTCACCCCCGGTGTGCACCCCGGGGAGGGCGTGGCGCCCGGGGCGCCCGGCCCGTCGGACGCGCAGACCTCAGTGGAGACCGAACTTGCGCCGCACGAGGCTGTAGAAGTCGAGGTAGCCGACGCTGGCGAGCCGGACCGGGGTACCACCGCCGCGGGCGACGACGGCGCCGCCGGGCTGCACCACCACCGGGACGCGCCCGTCGACCGACACGATCGCGGGCTCCTGGTCGGGCAGGACGTGGACACGGATCTCCTCGTCCGGCCCGGCCACGAGCGTCCGGTCGAACAGGGTGTGTGGTGCGACCGGCACGACGAGCGTCGCGTCGACGTGCGGCGAGAGGATGGGGCCGCCGGCGCTCAGGGCGTAGGCGGTGGACCCGGTCGCGGTCGCGACGACCAGGGCATCGGCGGGGACCTTCGCGAACAGCGTGTCCCCCACGTGGACGTCCATCAACAGCAGCCGCTGCCGGGCGGTCTTCTCGATCGAGACCTCGTTCAGCGCCCATCCCTGGTCGACCAGCTGGTCGTCGGGGTCGTGGACGACCACCTCGAGGGTGGTGCGGTCCTGGATGCGGAACTCGCCCGCGGCGACCGCCCGGAGCGCCTGGCCGAGGTCGTCGACCTCGACCTCGGCGAGGAACCCGAGCCGCCCGAGGTTCACGCCGAGCACCGGCACGCCGGCGTCGCGGCACAGGTGGGCCGCACGGAGGAAGGTCCCGTCACCGCCGAAGGAGACCGCGAGGTCGAGGTCGGTGGCGAACGCAGCCGCGTCGACGACGTCCGCGGGGACCGCCTCGGGCGTGTCGCCCTCGTCGGCCACGACCACCTCGACGCCGAGGTCCCGGAGCAGCCGGGCGCCCTCGGACGCCGCCTCGAGGGAGGCGTCCCGACCGGAGTGGACGACGAGGCCGATGCGCACGGGTGCTCCTGGGTCAGGGGGCGTGGCCGGCCCGCACGGCGAGCCCTTCGGTGACCGCCCGCTCGACCCGGGCGGGCAGGTCGTCGGGCGGCGGGGTGACGGTGAGGTGGGCGAGGAACTCGATGTTGCCAGCCGGACCCTGCAGGGGCGAGGCGGTCAGGTCCACGCCCGTCCATCCGAGTGCGCCGGCGGCATCCGCGACGGTACCGAGGACGCGTCGCCAGACGTCCGGGTCCCGGACGACGCCGCCCTTGCCGACCTCCTCGCGTTCGGCCTCGAACTGGGGCTTCACCAGCGTCACGGCCTCGGCGTCGTCGCCACCGAGCGTCCGCAGCACCGGCAGGACGGTGCGCAGCGCGATGAACGAGACGTCGCAGACGATGAGGCTCGGGAGGCGGCTCGCCGACGTCGTCCGGCGTCACGTCGCGGATGTTGGTGCGCTCGTGCACGTCGACGCGGTCGTCGGTCCGGATGCGCTCGTGGACCTGGCCGTACCCCACGTCGAAGGCGACGACGTGCGCGGCGCCGTGCTGGAGCAGGCAGTCGGTGAACCCGCCGGTCGACACCCCCGCGTCGAGGCACCACCGACCGGTGGGGTCGACGCCGAAGCGCTCGAGCGCGTGGGCGAGCTTGTCGCCCCCGCGCGAGACGTAGGTGCGCGGCGGTGCGGCGACCACGATCGCCTGCCCACCGTGGACCTGGGTCGCCGACTTGAGCGCGGGACCGCCGTCCACGGTCACGAGCCCGGCCGCGATCGCCTCCTGTGCCTCCGTCCGGCTGCTGACGAGCCGACGCCGGACCAGCTCGGCGTCGAGGCGGCGGCGGGGCGGTGCCGCGACGGCCTAGACCTCCTCGAGCGCGTTGAGCTCGGCCACCAGCGCCTGGTGGATCTGCTCGAACAGCTGCGGTCGTTCCTCGAGCGGGAGCGCCTCGATGCCGTCGAGGCGCTCCTGGAGCGGGCGGAGCCGGTCGTCGGTCACGACGAGGACTTCTTCGCCGCCTTCTTGGCCGTCGACTTCTTCGCGGCCTTCTTGGCCGTCGACTTCTTCGCGCTCTTCTTGGCCGTCGACTTCTTGGCCGTCGACTTCTTGGCGCTCTTCTTGGCCGTCGAGCCGGAGCCGGAGGCGGCCGCCTTCGACTCGACCTTCGCCACCTCGCGCTTGAGGTCCGCGACCTGCTTCTGGAGTCGCTCGACCTCGGTGGTCGTGACGAGCCCCATGGCCCGGATGGCCCGCTGGGTCTCGGCCTTGACCAGTGCGGTGACCGCCTCGCGGTTCTTGCGCTGCTTCTCGAGCAGGTCCTCGACGAGCTCGCCGACGTTGTCCGTGGCCGCCTCGCCCTGCTTGACCAGCTGCTTGGCGATCCCCTCGGCCTTGGCCTTGGTGAGGTTCGTCAGCCCCGTCGCGGCGTGGAGGTACTTCTGTACGGCGTCGTTCATGTGCTCGCTCCCCTTCGGCTCAGCCCGCTCCGTGCGGTGACCGCGCCCGAGACTAGCGCGGCGGTCGCCGCGAGCGCCCTCGCCTCCCCGCCGGCCTACGTGAAGCGGTAGCGCAGCAGCAGCTCGCCGGCGTGGGAGCGCAGCTCGACCAGCTCCAGGGCACGCGGTCCCGGCAGCGGCCCGTCGACGATGCGCGGGCCCGCCGGAGCCGACGAACAGCGGGGCGAGGGTGAGGAAGAGCTCGTCGGCCAGTCCGCCCTCGACGAGCGCGGCGTTCAGCGACGGCCCACCCTCGCAGAGCACCCGTCGCGCGCCCGCGGTCGCGGAGCTGCCGCAGCGCCGTGACGAGGTCGACGTCGTCGCGGCCGCAGCGCAGGACGTCGGCGACGGCGTCGAGCGCGGTCGGTGTCGGCGTCGTCGAGGGTGACGATGAGCGGCCGCTGCTGCGGGTCGGCGAACAGCCGGGCGCCGGGGTCGAGGTCCGCGCTGCGGGTGACGACCGCGATGGTCGGCAGCGGCGCGAGCCCCCGCGCGACGCGACGCTCGACGCGTCCCCTCGTGGGCCCGAGGAGGTCCGTAGTCCTCCGCGCGGACGGTGCCCGCCCCGACGAGGATGACGTCGCAGGTCTCGCGCAGTCGTCGGAACGCGAGCCGGTCGGCCTCGCCCCCGAGCGCCGAGGTCCGGTCGGCGACCGTGGCGGCGCCGTCGACCGAGGCGACCATCCCGAGGTAGACGTGTGGGCGGTCCTCACCGGCGGGGACCTCGAGGTCGAGGTAGAGCTCGCCGAGGTCCTCCTGCCCAGCGGTGGGCAGATGGCGCCACACCGTCACTCGGTGTCCATCCCGAGGCTGCCGGCGGGCAGCCGCACGTGGAAGGTCGCGCCCTCCCCGAGGGTCGACACGCACGTGACGTCCCCGCCCATCGCCTGCGCGAGTCCGCGGGTGATGTAGAGGCCGAGCCCGGTGCCCGCCCGCCGCTGGTCGCGTCCGCGCCCGAACTTCTCGAAGATCCGCCGCGTCCTGGTCGCCGGCGATGCCGGGCCCGTCGTCGGCGACCGTGACCTGGACGCCGTCCGCGTCCCCGCGTGGCGCGACGAGCGACGCGGACCTCGCTGTCGGGGGCGTACTTGAGCGCGTTCTCGACCAGGTTGGTGATGATCTGCTCGACCTTGTCGGGGTCGGCGTAGATGGGCGGCGACGCCGTCCGCGACGGTCACGACCACGTCGCGGCCGGTGCCCTCGGGTCGGTGCTCGACCTTGTCGGCGACGCCGCGGGCGATGCCGGCGACGTCGACGCGCTGGCGGTGGAGCTGGACCCGGCCGGCGTCGATCCGGGAGACGTCGAGGAGCTCCTTCAGGAGCCGCGTGACCCGGTCGGCGTCCTCGTTGATGGTCTCGAGCATGGTCCGCTTCTGCTCGTCGCTGAAGCGGTCCCACTTCAGGAGCATCGTCCGGGTGAAGCCCTTGACGCTCGTGAGCGGCGAGCGGATCTCGTGGGAGACGGTGGCGACGAGGTCGCTGCGGGCGGCGTCGACGCGCTCGCGCCGACCGGCGCTGCGGAAGGTGAGGACCGTGGCGCCGTGGACGTGGCGCCCGGACATCGACACCGGCCGCTTGCGACCGTCCGGGAGCACGACCCGCAGCACCCGCTCCGACACGCGGCCGCCGGGGAGCCCGGCGGGGATGAGCGCCGCGCCGCAGGCGTTGCCGGCGTCGTCGACGAGCGGGACGGCCTTGTGGAACGGCTCCCCCACCGCACCGAGGTCGACCGCGAGGAGGCCGACCGCGCGCTCGTTGACGTGGGTGATGACGCGGTCGGGTTCACGGACCACCACGACCGCCTCGGGGAGCAGGTCGAAGGCGCCGAGGTCCGGCGCCGCGCGGTCGGTCCGTTCCTGCATCAACGCTCCTGCCCGTCCCCGCTGCGGCCACCGCGCGGGCGTCGGTCCGCCCGCGCCGCCGCGTACACGGTGACGGCGACGGCCGTGGCCAAGTTTAGGGACTCGGCGCGTCCGAGACGCGGGATCGCCACCGTGCGGTCCACCGCGGCGAGCGTGGCGGGCGAAACGCCGTGGGCCTCGTTGCCGAACACGAGCGCCACCGGTCGGGTGCGGTGCTCGAGGTCGAAGACGTCGTCGCTGCCGCCGGCGTCGAGCGCCACGGTCTCCTGGCCGGCTGCCCGGCAGGCGGCGAGGACCTCGGCGACCGTGACGTCGACCACGATCGGGAGGTGGGTCAACGAGCCGGCCGCGGCGCGTACCGCCTTCGGGTTGAACACGTCCACGGAACCGGTGGTGAGGACCACGCCGGCGGCGCCGGCGGCGTCGGCGGTCCGCACGATGTTGCCGGCGTTGCCCGGGTCGGCGACCTGCTCGCAACGACCAGCACGCCCCGGCCGACCACCGAGGCCAGCTCGGCGGTCGCGATGCGGGCGACCGCGACCACGCCCTGGGGGGTCATCGCGTCGGCGATGCGCTCGAGGACGTGAGGGGCTCACCACCGTGACCTGGACACCCTGCCCCCGGTACGGGCCGGGGTCGAGGTCATCGGCGACGAGCACCTCGTCGACGACGCCGTCGGCGAGCGCCTCGCCGACCGCGTTGGGGCCCTCGACGAGGTAGCGACCCTCGGCGTCACGCACCTTCTTACGGGACAGCGCCGCGATGGCCTTGACCCGCGGGTTGCGGGTGGAGGTGATGGTCTCGTCCACGTGCCGCTCCTCCGACCAGATCCCGGCCGTGACGCCGCCGGCCCACGGGTCGGGCCGGGAGCGTGTGCTCCCGGCCCGATCCCGTGGGACGTGGTCCTCAGGCAGCCTGGTCCAGCGCCGCCTTGGCGACGGTGACGAGCTCACCGAAGGTCTTGGGGTCGCGGACCGCGAGGTCCGCGAGGTTCTTGCGGTCGACCTCGACCTCGGCGAGCTTCAGCCCGTGCATGAGGCGCGAGTAGCTGATGCCCTCGAGCCGGGCCGCCGCGTTGATCCGGGTGATCCAGAGCTTGCGGAAGTCGCCCTTCCGGCGACGACGGTCGCGGTAGGCGTAGCGCTCCGCGTGGAACACCGCCTCCTTGGCGACCTTGAACCGCCGGCTGCGGGCTCCGCGGAACCCCTTGGCCCGGTCGAGGACCGCCTTGTGGCTCTTCTTGGCGTGGACGCCGCGCTTGACGCGTGCCATGTGTCAGTCCTCCTGCGTCACTGGTTCAGCAACCGCTTGATGTTCTTGGCCTGCTTCTTGCTGTCGAGCACGGTGTCGCCGGCGAGCCGGCGCTTCCGCTTCGAGCTCTTCTTCTCGAGGATGTGGGCGCGGTTCTTCTTCGCCATCATCACCTTGCCGGTGCGGGTGACGCGGAAGCGCTTCTTCGCGCCGCTGTGGGTCTTCTGCTTGGGCATGTCGTGACTTCCTCGCGGTGGGTTGTCGGCCGGCCGGCGAGCGGCACGGCGCGCGGTCGCCCGGGGGTGCGAGCTCCCCCGCGGCGACCGTGGCTTGGGTGGGTGGGTCAGCCCTCGTCGGCGTCGGCGGCCGCCTCGGCGGGGGCGGCGCTGTCGTCGGGCTTCGGCTTCTCCTTGACCGGGGCGAGCACCATCAGCATGTTGCGGCCGTCCACCTTGGGGTAGGCCTCGATGGTGGCGAGCTCCTTCATGTCCTCGGCCAGACGGTCGAGGAGCTTCTTGCCGAGCTCGGTGTGGGTCATCTCGCGGCCGCGGAACATGATGGTGGCGCGGACCTTGGAGCCGTCCTTCAGGAACCGGCGCACGTGACCCGACTTGGTGTTGTAATCGTTGTCCGAGATCTTGGGGCGCATCTTGATCTCCTTGATGGAGATCTGGGACTGCTTGCGACGCGCCTCCTTCTCCTTCTGCGCCTGCTGGTACTTGTGCTTGCCGAAGTCCATGATCCGGCAGACCGGCGGGTCCGCGTTGGGTGCGACCTCGACGAGGTCGAGGTCCTTCTCCCGTGCTGCGCGGAGCGCGTCGGCGAGCTGCACGATGCCGACCTGCTCGCCGTCGGCCCCGATGAGCCGGACCCGCGGGACCTTGATGTCCGCGTTCAGCCGCTGCTGCTGCTGTTGTTCGTTGATGCTGGCGCCTCCCTGGCGGTCGGGTGTGGCTCACCGCGGGTGCGGGCCCGGCCGAGGGGCGACCACCGGGATCCCGCGGGGCGGGATACAGCGACGGCGACCTCGGGGAGGTCGCCGTCTCGTCACGACACGCCGGCCGGGACGCGGCCCGCAGGGCGGGGTCCGGGGTGGGGCGTGTGGCGACCCGGTGAGGTGGCGACCTGCCGGGTGGGGGACGCGTGGTCCCCACTTGAGCCTTCTGAGGTTGTCTGGTGCTCGTGCGTGTGGACCCGACGAACGGGTCCACACCCGCGGCAGGCTACCAGCCGTGGCTGGAGCGCGCCACCGCGTCCGTCAGCCGCCCGGCGTCCACAGCCGCGAGGCCGCCGAGCCCGTCCCGGGCTCCTCCGCCGCGGTCGCGGGCTGCCCGTCCGTGGGCGCGGCCGACGGGGCCTCGGAGCGAGCTCCGGACGTCGGGCCGACGTCGTTGGCCTCGGGCGGGGCCTGTCCGGACGCCTGGAGCTTGGCGAGCTCCTCCTCGGTCTCCACCTGCGCGAGGCGGAGCTGGGAGAGGACGTCACCGACCTCGCGGGTGAAGCCCTCCTCGAGGTGCGGACCGGCCTTGGCGTTGATGCCGTCGGCGAGGTCGATCAGGAGGCGTGCATCGCGCCGACCGAGCTTGACCTGCGCCCCGTTCAGGAGCGCCGAGAGGACCTGGGCGACGATCTCGCCCACGTGGGCCTGGCGCATCTCGCCGAGGTACTGCCGGAGCTCCTCCTCGGAGGGCTGCTGCGCGCCCGGTGGCAGCTGGCCGCCGGACGTGGGGTGCTCGCTCACGGGTGATCCTGTCGGGTGGGCGTCACGTCGCGTCCCACCGTACGGCGTGACGCGGGGCCTGCGACCGGCCTCAGTGGCCGTCGTGCCCCTCGTGCCCCGTGTGGACGTTGTCGGGGCTGCCCGCGTAGGCGTCGATGAAGAGGACGAGTCCGAGGACGACGCCGAGGATGGCGGCGAGGAGCAGACCGTCCCACTGGCCCGAGCCGAAGCCCTCCGAGGTGACCGTGGCGGTCTCCTCGGTGGCGAACGCGGGGACGGCGAGCAGGACGAGGCTCGTCAGCGCGAGGGTCAGGGTCTGGACGGCACGACGCATCGCTGGCTTCCTCCGGGTGGTCGCAGGTGGCGCGGACGGGTTCGGGCAGCGAGCCTAGCGGCTGCCGGGGGGCCCTCCGCCTCGCGTACCCTCGCCGCCCGACCACGACCACCCCCTGTGAGGCGCACGTGAAGACGTTCGAGGAGCTCTTCGCCGAGCTCGAGGACAAGGCCCGCAACCGCCCGGCCGGATCCGGCACCGTGGCCGAGCTCGACGACGGCGTCCACGCCATCGGCAAGAAGATCGTCGAGGAGGCGGCCGAGGTGTGGATGGCCGCGGAGCACGAGTCCGGCGAGCGCACCGCCGAGGAGATCTCGCAGCTCCTCTACCACCTCCAGGTCCTCATGCTCGCGACCGGGCTGAGCCTCGAGGACGTCTACGCCCACCTCTGAGCCGTCCCGTCCGTCCCGTCCCGCCGCACGACCTACCCGAGAGGGGCCAGCGCGATGCTCCGTGTCGCCGTGCCGAACAAGGGCACCCTGTCCGACGCCGCCAGCGAGATGCTGAAGGAGGCGGGCTACCGCCAACGCAAGGACAGCCGCGAGCTGGTCCTGCAGGACCCGGGCAACGACACCGAGTTCTTCTTCCTGCGGCCACGCGACATCGCGACCTACGTCGGCGAGGGCCAGCTCGACGTGGGGCTCACCGGCCGGGACCTCCTGCGGGACTCCGGCGCGCACGCCGAGGAGATCCTCGAACTCGGCTTCGGTGACTCGGTGTTCCGCTTCGCCGCCGAGCCGGGGGCGTTCCAGGGCGTGGCCGACCTCGCCGGCAAGCGCGTCGCGACCTCCTACGCCCGGGTGGTCGAGGACCACCTGCGCGCGGCCGGGATCGAGGCCGAGGTGGTGCGCCTCGACGGGGCGGTCGAGACCGCGCTCCAGCTCGGCGTCGCCGACGCGATCGCCGACGTGGTGTCCACCGGCACGACGCTGCGCAACGCCGGGCTCGAGGTGTTCGGCGAGCCGCTGCTGGAGTCGGAGGCGGTCCTCGTCCACCGTCAGGGGCGGGACCGCTCCCCCGCCGTCCAGCAGCTCGTGCGCCGCCTCCAGGGTGTCATCGTGGCCCGGCAGTACGTGATGATCGACTACGACGTCCGGGTCGAGACCGTCGAGGCGGCCTGCGAGATCACGCCGGGTCTGGAGTCCCCCACGGTCTCGCCGCTCCACGACAAGGGGTGGGTGGCCGTCCGCGCGATGGTGCTGCGCAAGGACACCAACCGGATCATGGACGAGCTGTGGGAGCTCGGTGCCCGCGGCATCCTCGCCACCGAGCTCGCCGCCTGCCGGCTCTAGCGTGGGTTCCGGGTAGCCCCCCGCCTGGGGGTCACAGCTCCTTCAGGAGGTTGGCGGTCTCCACGGCGGCCAGGGCGGCGTCGGCGCCCTTGTTGCCCATCTTCCCGCCGGCGCGGTCCACCGCCTGCTCCCAGGTGTCGACCGTCAGGACCCCGAAGGCGACCGGCAGGCCGAACTCGTTGCTGACCGCCGAGGCCCCGCGGGTCGCCTCGCCCGCGACGTAGTCGAAGTGGGGCGTCTGGCCGCGTACGACCGCCCCGATGGCGACGAGCGCGTCGAAGGTGCCGGCGCCGGCGAGCTTGCGGAGCACCACGGGGATCTCGAACGCCCCCGGGACCCAGGCGACGTGGACGTCCTGTGGCAGCGCGCCGTGGCGCAGGAGCGCGTCGGTGGCGCCGCTCACGAGGCGTTCGACGACAGCCTCGTTGAAGCGGGCGGCGACGATGCCGACCCGCAGGCCGGAGGCGTCGAGGCGGCCGGTGTGGACGGTGATGTCGGGCTTCACGCGGTCTCCTTCGCGTCACGTTCGGTGCGGCCGGGCCCGGCGTGGCCGGTCGGTCCGTCGTCGGGCTCGTCGTCTGCGGGGGGTGGTGCCATGCCGATGCCGCTGCGGTGCGGCACCTCCACCGCCGCGGGGGCGGTGTCGCGCTGCCGGGCGATGTCGCCGACACCGGTCGAGACCGCGGTCCCGGTCCCGGCCATCTGGTGACCCATCCGCTCGGCCTTGGTGCGCAGGTACTCCTCGTTGGCGGCGTTCGGGGTGACCTCGATGCCGACCCGTTCGGTGATCGACAGCCCGAAGCCGTGGAGCGCCGCGCGCTTGGCGGGGTTGTTGGTCAGCAGCCGCAGGGTCGACAGGCCGAGGTCGACGAGGATCATCGCACCCGTGCCGTAGTCGCGCGCGTCGGCCGGGAGGCCGAGCGCCAGGTTGGCGTCGACGGTGTCGTGCCCCGCGTCCTGCAGCTGGTAGGCCTCGAGCTTGTGGAGGAGGCCGATACCGCGCCCCTCGTGCCCGAGGAGGTAGACGATCACGCCCTCCCCCTCGTCGGCGATGCGGGCCATGGCGAGGTCGAGCTGCGGTCCGCAGTCGCAGCGCAGCGACCGGAAGACGTCGCCGGTGAGGCACTCGGAGTGCATCCGGACGAGCACGTCCTGCTTGCCCTCCGGCTCGCCGAGGATGAGCGCCACCGACTCGGTGCCGTCCGCCGTGGAGCGGTAGCCGAGGATCCGCCACTCGCCGTACGGGGTCGGGAGCTTGGCGACCGCGACCCGTTCGACGAGGGTCTCCCGCTCCCGGCGGTAGGCCACCAGGTCGGCGATGGAGACGATCAGGAGGTCGTGCTCGGCCGCGAAGCGCTCGAGGTCGGGGAGCCGCGCCATGGTCCCGTCGGCGTTGACGACCTCGCAGATGGCGCCCGCGGGACGCAGCCCCGCGAGGCGTGCGAGGTCGACGCTCGCCTCGGTGTGTCCGGGACGGCGCAGGACACCGCCGGGGTGGTAGCGCAGCGGGAAGACGTGGCCCGGGCGGGTCACGGCCTCGGGCGTGGAGTCCGGGTCGGCGAGCACCTGCAGGGTGCGCGCCCGGTCGCCGGCGGAGATGCCGGTGCTCGTGCCCTCGGTGGCGTCGACGCTGACGGTGTAGGCGGTCCCCTTCGGGTCCTCGTTCTCGCGGACCATCATCGGGATCCGCAGCCGGTCGAGGTCGTCCCCCATCATCGGCACGCAGATGACGCCGCTGGTGTGGTTGACGAAGAAGGCCATCGTCTCGGGGGTCGCCCGCTCCGCCGCCATCACGAGGTCGCCCTCGTTCTCGCGGTCCTCGTCGTCCACGACGATGACGATGCCACCCGCACGGATGACCTCGACCGCCTCGTCGATGCTCGCGAACGCCACGGCTGCTCCTAGCGCTGGTAGGGGGTCTGCACGCCGGCGGCCAGCATCCGCTCGACGTACTTGGCGATGACGTCCGCCTCGAGGTTCACGCGGTCGCCGACCTGGCGTGACCCGAACGTCGTCACCTCGAGGGTGTGCGGGATCAGCCCGATGCGGAAGACCGCAGCCGTCGCCGTCGGGGGTGACGTCGACGACGGTGAGGCTCGTGCCCTCGACGGTGACCGACCCCTTCGGGACGAGGTAGGCGGCGACCTCGGCGGGCGCCCGCACGGACAGGAACACCGTCCCCGGCTGCTCGTCGCGGGCGACGACCTCGCCGACGGCGTCGACGTGGCCCTGGACCAGGTGCCCCCCGAACCGGTCCGCCGCCGACATCGCGCGCTCGAGGTTCACGGGGGCGCCGACGACGAGCTCCCCGAGGGAGGTCGCCCGCAGCGTCTCGGCCATGAGGTCCGCCACGAACCCGTCGTCGTGCCAGCCCGACACGGTGAGGCAGCAGCCGTTCACCGCGATGGAGTCGCCGACCTCCGCGTCGGCCACCACGGTGCTGCAGGCGATGGCGAGCCGGGCGTGCCCGTCGTGACGCTCGATGTCCGCGACGCGTCCGACCTCCTCGATGATGCCGGTGAACACTCAGGACTCCTCTTCGTTGCGGCGCCGCGGGACGCACACGACCTCGAGGTCCGCCCCGAGGTAGCCGGTGCGCTCGGTCCGCCAGGTCCAGCCGGCGTCGGCGCAAGGCTCGGCGCACGGCGCCAGTCGTGGCAGGCCGTGCGGCCCCGCCAGGCTGACGGCGATGTGGACGACGAGCCGGTCGACGAGCCCGGCGCGGACCAGGCTCGCGGTCAGGGTCGGGCCGGGCTCGGCGAACAGCGCGCGCACCCCCCGGTCCGCCAGGGCCTCGAGCGCCGGCCGGAGCGCGACCCCGCCGTCGGCTCCCGCGGGCACGCGGACCACCTCGGCGCCGCCGTCGGTGACGTCGTCGAGCCAGGCGGCCGGTGCGTCGGAGGTCGTCACGACGATCGTCCCCGGACGGATCACCTGCGCGGTCGCGGGCGTCCGTCCGCGGCCGTCGAGGACGACCGCGCGGGGCTGGCCGGCGGCGCTGGGCGCGACGTGGCGGACGGTGAGCTCCGGGTCGTCCGCGAGGACGGTGCCGGAACCGACGAGCACCGCGTCGTGGTGTGACCGAGCGCGGTGGACCGATGTCCGCGCGACCGCGCCCGTCAGCCAGCGACGCCCCGCGACCTGCATCGCGCCGTCGACGGTCTGGGCGAGCTTCAAGGTGAGGAAGGGCCGACCGGTCCGTGCCGCGTGGACGAACACCTCGTTCTGGGCGAGCGCCCACTCCTCGAGGAGCCCGCCCTCGACCTCGACCCCGCCGGCCGCGAGCCGTTCGTGCCCACCGTCGGCGACCGGGTCGGGATCGGCCAGTGCGTAGACGACCCGGCGCACCTTGGCGGCCAGGAGGGCCTCGCTGCAGGGCCCGGTCCGTCCGGTGTGGTTGCAGGGCTCGAGCGACACGTACGCGGTCGCACCTGCGGCGGCCCCGGCGGCGGCGTCGAGCGCGACGACCTCGGCGTGGGGTCCGCCGGCGCGCACGTGGTAGCCCTCCCCCACGACCTCTCCCTCGCGCACCAGCACGCACCCGACCATGGGGTTGGGGCGCACGGTGTCGCGTCCACGCTCCGCGAGCACCAGGGCACGCGCCATCGCGGCCTGGTCTGCGGTGGTGGCGGTCACGGGGCACCTCGTGCGTCGCTGGCCTCGTGGGGGCGATGAGCGGGCACGCGGGCGACCCCCGTCGCGACGTCGATGGCGACGCGGCGGAGCCCGCGTCTCCTCTCATCCGGACTGTGACCGTCGGCTCCGGAGTTCCACCGGATCAACCGTGGCGACCGTCGTTGCGGTCGTCACGGGTCGCGGGCTGTGACCGCCGGTAGGGAGTTGCACCCATCCCCGGAGACGCTGGTCCCGAGTGGTGCGGGACGCGCCCGAGTGTACCGGAGAGCGCGCACCCTCCGTCCGGGCGACTCCGTCAGGCGTGGGTGTCGTCCTCGAACCGGGTGCCACGGACCGAGGCGTCGGCGGCGCGGCCCGCGTCCTCGCTGCGGCGGTCCACCGCCCAGTTGGAGATCCCGGTGCTGGCGGACTTGGCGTAGCTCTTCATCTCGGTGGCGACCGCCACCGGCTGTGAGGGGTGGGTGAAGGTGCGGTTGTCGTCGGTGGCGATGCCGATCGAGACCGACACCGGGCCGAACCGGGTCGCGTTCCCGCGCCGGTCGCTGACCTCGATGTAGCCGACGCGCAGGTCGTCGGGGTCGTAGAAGTCGGGCACGGCCGCGTCGAAGCGCTCGCAGATGGCCTGAGCCAGCGCCTCGGCCCGCTCCGGTGCCACGACGACCACGAAGTCGTCGCCGCCGACGTGACCCACGAAGGTCTCGGGGTCCCCGAGCGCGTGCGGCGGCCTCGACCATGATGCGGCCGAAGGCGCGCAGGACCTCGTCGCCCTGCATGAACCCGTAGTGGTCGTTGTAGGCCTTGAACTGGTTGAGGTCGGCGTAGAGGAGCGCGAGCCGGCGACCGGACTCGATGCGCCGCGCCAGCTCCCGCTCGATGCGGACGTTGCCCGGCAGACCCGTGAGTGGCGAGACCGTGCGCATCTCCTTGGAGCGACGCAGGGTCGCCTCGACCCGGGCGATGAGCTCGTCCGGGTCGAAGGGCTTGGTGATGTAGTCGTCGGCGCCGTGGCCGAGCCCGGTGACCTTGTCGTCGGCGTGGGCCTTGGCGGTGACGACGATGACCGGCAGGTGGCTCGTCCGACCATCGGCGCGTATGCGACGGATCGCGTCGAAGCCGTCGAGCCGGGGCATCATGACGTCCATGAGGACGAGGTCGGGGGCCTCCAGCAGCGCCATCTCGACCGCCTGCTCCCCGTCGCCGGCGAGGATGACGTCGTAGCCCCCGAGCGTCAGCGTCACCTCGAGGAACGTACGGATGTCCTCGTCGTCGTCGACGATGAGGATCTTGTCGTTCACGTGGGTCCCCCTCAGGACGCGGCGCGGGATCGCCGCGCGGCGTCCAGTATCGCCGACGCGGCGGCCCCACGGTCGTCAGCGCCGAAGACGGCCGACCCGGCGACGAAGGTGTCGGCGCCGGCGGCCACCGCCGCGCCGACGGTGTCGACCGTGATGCCGCCGTCGACCTCGATGCGGAACGCACCGCCGTGCTCGTCGCGCCAGGCCGCGGCTTCGGTGACCTTGGGCAGCACCTCCGGCATGAACGCCTGGCCCCCGAAGCCGGGCTCGACGGTCATGACCAGCAGCAGGTCGATCGAGGGCAGGAGCTCCTCCACCATCGACAACGGCTGGGCGGGCTTGATCGAGACACCGACCCGGGCGCCGAGCTCGTGGAGCCGGTCGATGAGGTCCTGCGGGTCGTCGTCCACCTCGGGGTGGAAGGTGACCGAGTCGCTTCCGGCGGAGATGAACAGCGGCGCGTACCGGCGGGGGTCGGTGATCATCAGGTGCGTGTCGAACGGCAGCGACGAGGCCTTGCGGAGGTGGCGGACCACGTCCGGCCCGATCGTGAGGTTGGGGACGTAGTGACCGTCCATCACGTCGACGTGGAGCCACTGCACCGAGGACTCCACCTCGGCGATCTCGTCGGCCAGTCGGGCGAAGTCCGCCGACAGGATCGACGGGGCGAGGATGAGCTCCCTCGGCACGGAAGGCTCCAGCGGGTCGGGGGGAACGGACGGGAGGATGCTAGCGATGCGTGCGGGGCCGCCACCGCAGGCGCGGTGAGCGACGGCCGATGCGGCGTGCGTGCGGGGTCAACGGCGCTGGAACGTCGCCACGAACATGCCGTCGGTCCCGTCGGCGTGGGGCAGGAGCTGGCGCTGCTCGACCAGCGTCAGCCGGTCCCCCTCGGCCGCCAGGAGGTCCTCGACGACCGCCGTGGTCTCCCCCGCCGTCCACGTGCACACCGAGTAGGTCAGGTGCCCGCCGGGACGGGTGCGGCGGACCGCCACGTCGAGGAGGCGCCGTTGGAGGGTGGCGAGGTCGGCCACGTCGGTCGCCGCGCGGCGCCAGCGCACCTCCGGCCGTCGCCGGCCGGTCCCGAGGCCGGTGCAGGGACCGTCGAGCAGCACCACGTCGAAGGTCTCGTCGGCGGCGAGCGGGGGCGCGGTCGCGTCACCCACCCGGACGTCGACCCGGACCCCGAGGCGGCGCGCCGTCTCGTCGATCAGCCGGGCCCGGTGGGGGTGGAGCTCGATGCCGATGACCCGGCCCTCCTCCCCCACGAGCTGCGCGAGGTGGGCCGCCTTGCCGCCGGGGCCGGCGCACAGGTCGAGCACGTGGTCGCCGGCGGTCACGCGCGTGGCGCGGGTGACCAGCATCGATGCCTCGTCCTGCGGTGTCGCGCGGCCCTCGAGGACGGCGGGGAGCCGGCGCGGGTCCGCCCCCGGTACCCGGACCCCCTCGGGGGCGTGCGGCGTCGGGGTCGCGTCGAGGCCGGCCGCGACGAGCTCGGCGACGAGGCCGCCGCGGTCCCCGGTGGCACGCAGGGTGAGGCCTGGGGGGTCGTTGTCGGCGTCGAGGATGGCGCGGGTGGTCTCGGGACCGAACCGGTCCAGGAGATCGGCCACGACCCACGCGGGGTGTGCGGTCCGGAGCGCCAGTGCCCCGACGGGGTCCACCGCCGCGTCCGGCCAGGGGAGCGCGTCGGCCCGTCGTGCGAGGTTGCGGAGCACCCCGTTGACGAACCCCGCAGCCCCCGTGGCGCGGCCCCCCGGGACCGCCTCCCGGGCGAGCGCCACGCTGGTCGAGACCGCCGCGGGCGTCGGGACACCCGAGCGCACGAGCTGCAGGGCACCGAGCCGGAGGATGCGCCGCAGCGGCGCCTCGACCTGGTCGAGCGGTCGGCTGAGCACGCCGGCGAGCGCCCAGTCCAGGGTGCCCTCCCACCGCAGCGTGTCGTAGGCGAGGTGGGAGGCGAAGGCGCGGTCTCGCGCGTCGGCGAGGCCGGCGACCGCGTCGGGGACGGCGAGGTTGCTGTAGGCGCCCCGCTCCTCGACCGCGGCGAGCGCGGCGAGGGCGGCACGGCGGGCCGGCAGGCCCACGTCGGCGGCGTCGGACACCGTCAGTCCCCGAGCCGGCTGCCCACGTCGGGCTGGTAGCCGTTGGCGAAGGCGGCGCCGTCCATCCGCGCCTTGCCGGCGGGCTGGACCTCGTCGAGCCGGACGGCCCCGTCGCCGGTCGCGACGACCACGCCGTCCTTGCCGCTGGCGACGACCTCCCCCGGTGCACCGTCGGGCGCATCGGTCGCGGGCGAGGCGAACCAGACCTTGAGGCGGTCGCCGCGGAAGGTCGTGTGGGCGCCGGGTGCCGGGTTGGCCGAGCGGATGAGGTCGACGACGGTCCGGGCCGGGGCGGTCCAGTCGATGCCGACGTCGTCGGGGGTCACCTTGGGCGCGAGGGTCGCCCCCTCCGGGTCCTGGGGCACGAGGTCGGTGCCCTCGACGAGGGCCCGCACGGAGTCGACCAGCACCGGCCCGCCGATGGCAGCGAGCCGGTCCAGGAGCGAACCGGCCGTCTCGGCCGGTCCGATGGGCACCTCGACCCGGCTGATGACGGGGCCGGTGTCCATGCCCTCGTCGAGCACGAAGGTCGTGACGCCGGTGACCTCGTCGCCGGCGCGGATGGCGTGCTGCACCGGCGCGGCACCGCGCCACCGGGGCAGGAGCGAGAAGTGGAGGTTGACGAAGCCGCGCCCCCCCGCCTCGAGGACCGTCCGCGGCAGCAACGACCCGTAGGCGACGATGGCCACGGCGTCGAGGTCGAGAGCGCGCAGCTGGTCGACGACCTCGACCGGCTTGACCGGCTGCAGCACCGTGAGCCCGTGGCCCAGGGCGGCCTCCTTGACCGGCGGCGGGACCGGCCGGGAGCTCCGGCCGCGCGGGCGGTCCGGGTTGGTGACGACCGCGACGACCTCGACGTCGGGGGCGGCCACGCAGGCGTGGAGCGCCGGCACGGCCACCTCGGGGGTGCCGAAGAACGCGATCCGCATCAGCGCGGCTTCCGGCCCAGGAGGAGGCTCCCGGGGGCGGCCGCGGTCGTCGCGGCGTCGATGCCGTTCTCGAGGCGGTACTCGCGCATCCGCTTCATCGCCTCCTTGCGGTCGTGCTCGGCCAGGTGGTCGATGAACAGGATCCCGTTCAGGTGGTCGAGCTCGTGCAGCCACACCCGGGCGTTGAAGCCCTCGAGCTGGACGCGGTGGTCCTCGCCGCCGAGGTCCTGGTAGGCGATCTCGACCCGCAGCGGCCGGGTCACCGGGTAGAACAGGCCCGGGAAGGACAGGCAGCCCTCGTCGTCCTCCTCGACCTCGTCCGCGTCGGCGTCGACGATCGCGGGGTTGACGACCGCACCGCCCTCCTCGTCGACCTCCCAGGTGAACAGGCGCTTCAGCACGCCCACCTGGTTGGCCGCGAGCCCGACCCCGGGCGCGGCCCGCATCGTCTCCATCATGTCCTCGGCGAGGGTCGCCAGACGGCCATCGAAGTCGGTGACCTCGTGCGCCTTCTGGCGCAGCACGGGGTCACCGAAGATGCGGACCTCGAGGATGGCCACGTCGGTGCTCGATTCGTCGGGACGGCAGCAGGGACGCGTCGCCGGGATGGTACGGCACGCTCTGCCCGGGCTGGTGCCCGCTAGAGGACGTCGACGGGGTCGACGTCCACGCGGACGTCGAGGCCGTCCCTGCTCCACGCGCGCCGCAGCGGGGCCATCCGGGCGAGCGTCACCACCCGGTCGTCGGCCTTGACCAGGAGGCTCGCCCTGCCCCCCTGTGGCAGCGGACCGAGGAGGGTGTCGCCGGGAGCGAGCCCCTCCCGGAGCTCGGCCGCGACCCGTTCGGCCCCGTCGCCGACATCGAGCCGGATCGCGTGCACCGCCGGGGGGAACCGGAGCTCGGCGCGGGTCGCCGCCTCGGCGCGCCAGAAACCGCCGGGGTCCCACCGGACCAGGGCCTGGATCGCCGGGTGGTCCGCATCGGTCGTCTGCACGACCACGAGCGCCGGCCGGTCACGGTCGCTCGCGCGCACCCCGCGGCCGGCCTCCTCCCCGCCGGCGACCGTCCACGACGCCAGCTGCATCGCCAGCCGCAGGGCGTCCTCGGCCGCGTCGAGCACCGGCCGGCGCAGCATCCCGTCGAGGTCGGGGAGCAGCACCGCCCCGACCGGACCCGGGGGCGCGTCGAGGACCGAGCCCCGGGTCATGACGAGCACCGCCGGCGGCGGGGGCGCCGGCTGCGCGTACCCCTCGAGGACGGCGACCGGGACGTCCGGGAAGGTCCGGGCCAGCTCCTGGCCCAGCCGCTCGGCGCCGGCGGCCAGGGGCGCGAACCGTTCCCCTCCGCAGTCGACGCAGCGGGGTCGGCCGGCGGAGACCCAGCCGCAGCCGAAGCAGTGGACCCGGGGGTCACCGGGCCGGCGTGACAGCGACGAGTCACACGTCGGACAGCGGAGCCGGTGCCCGCAGGCCGAGCACACGAGCGCGCGACCCTCGCCGCGGCGCGCCGCGAGCACCACCCCGTAGTGCCCGCGACGCAGCGCCCGCTTGATGGCGTCGGTCCCCGGGGCGGACAGGCGGGTGCGGGCGCGCCCCTCCCCCGTGTCGACGCGGACGACCGGGGCGCGGTCTCGTTCGAGATCGCGGGCGGGGACCACCGGCTCGATCCGCTTGTCGGCGAGGAGCCGCCACGCCGGCGCGGACGGCACCGTCCCCACGAGGAGCCCCACCGCGTCGGCCCGGCGCGCGCGCTCGAGGATGACCTCGCGTGCGTGGTGGCGCGGTGAGCGCCGCTCCTTCAGCGCCGGGTTGGCCTCGTCGACGACGACCGCGAGCCCGAGACGCTCCAGCGGCCAGAACGAGACCCCGCGCTCGCCGACCACGACGCGCGCGTAGCCGCACCTCGCCTGCAGCCACATCCCGTAGGTCCGACGCGGCGAGGGCCCGCCACGGGCGTCGACGGCGAGGTCCCCCGCGGCGGCCACGACCGCGTCACCGGTGGGCGAGGCGGGGTCCGGGACGACCACGAGCACGTCGCGTCCCGCGGCGAGGGTCACCTGGGTCAGCTCGGCGAGTCGCGCGCCGAGATCCTCGCCCGGCAGCGGCCGCCAGTAGAAGGACCCGTGACCGTCGCGGGCCGCGGCCACGAGCGCGCGACCGCGGTCGCCGTAGACCCCCCAGCCGGCGTCGAGCACCCCGTCCGACGGCGCCGGGTCCGACGACGCACGCGCGGCCCGTCCGGGCGGGAACCATCCGGCCGCCTCGGCACGGCGCTCGACGTCGACGGTCCGGTTCGGCAGCGCGTGGCGGATCACGTCGGCGACGGGTGCGCCGAAGCGCTCCCCCGCCCACCGGGCGATGGCGACGTCCTCGGGACGCATCCAGGCGTGCGGCCCCAGCACCCGCCGGACCGGCTGGACCCGTTCGACCGCGACCTCCGCCGTGTCGGCGAGCTCGACGACGAGGCCGCGCCGCTTGCGTCCGCCGAAGACCACCTCGACACGTGAGCCCGGCTGGACCTCCCCGGCGAGGTCGTCGGGGATCGCGTAGTCGAAGGTCCGGTCGAGGTGGAAGGGCTCGACCTCGACGTAGACCTTCGCGAACCCCGCGGTCACTCCCGCTCCCGTCCCGGCGCGGCCCTCGCGTGGCTCGCGACGACCGAGGCTACGCCCCCACCGCGGCGCGCAGCGCGTCGGCCCGGTCGGTGCGCTCCCAGGTGAAGCGCACACCCTCGCGCCCGAAGTGCCCGTACGCAGCGGTGGTCCGGTAGCCGGGACGGCGCAGGTCGAGCGCCTCGATGATGGCCGCCGGCCGGAGGTCGAAGACCGACTGGACCGCCTTCAGGATCTGGTCCGGGTCGACCGACTCGGTGCCGAACGTCTCGAGCATCAGCGACACGGGGTTCGCGACGCCGATGGCGTAGGCGACCTGGAGCTCGCACCGCGCGGCGAGGCCGGCCGCGACGATGTTCTTCGCGACCCAGCGGGTCGCGTAGGCGGCCGACCGGTCGACCTTCGACGGGTCCTTGCCGCTGAAGGCTCCGCCGCCGTGGCGGGCCATGCCGCCGTAGGTGTCGACGATGATCTTGCGACCGGTCAGCCCGGCGTCGGCGTGCGGGCCGCCGAGGACGAACTTGCCGGTCGGGTTCACGATGATGCGCACGTCGGAGGTGTCGACGGTGTCCGGGAGCAGCGGCCGGATGACGTGCTCCTCGATGTCGGGCCGCAGCAGCGTCTCGAGGTCGATGCCGTCCTTGTGCTGGGTCGAGAGCACGACGGTGTCGATCGCGACCGGTCGACCGTCCTCGTAGACGCAGGTCACCTGGGTCTTGCCGTCGGGACGGAGGTAGGGGACCTCGCCGGCCTTGCGGACGGCTGTCAGGCGCTCGGCGATCCGGTGGGCGAGGTGGATCGGGAGCGGCATCAGCGTGTCGGTCTCGTCGGACGCGTAGCCGAACATCATCCCCTGGTCGCCGGCGCCGAGGCTCGCGTACGGGTCCTCGGACGCGCCGGCGTTGGCGGTCCCGGAGCGCAGCTCGTAGGCGGTGTCGACCCCGCCGGCGATGTCGGGCGACTGCTGGTCGATGGCCACCGACACCCCGCAGGTGTGGCCGTCGAAGCCCATCTCGGCGGAGTTGTAGCCGATGCCCAGGATGGTGCTGCGCACGGTGTCGTTGATGTCCACCCAGGTGTCGGTGGAGATCTCGCCGGCGACCATGACCTGCCCGGTGGTGACGAGCGTCTCGCACGCCACGCGGGCGTCGGGGTCCTCGGTCAGGATCGCGTCGAGGATCGAGTCGGAGATCTGGTCGGCCATCTTGTCGGGGTGGCCTTCGGTGACCGACTCCGAGGTGAACAGGGTGCGACGGGACACGGGGTGCCTCCTGGGTGACGTGCGGAGGGTCGCGCTGGCGGCCGGGACTCCGGCGCGCGCGGCCCTCGTGCCGAGACGGTGAGGGCGAGGTCGAGCCCGGTTCGCGGCCCATCCCCGTACGGCCTGGTGCGGCGACGAGCCTAACCCAGGCGGGCGACGACCTCATCCAGCAGCCGTTCGGCGACCTCGCTCTTCGACGACAGCGGCACCTCGGTGCGCCCGCCGTCGCGGGCGAGGATCACGACCCGGTTGGTGTCCACCTCGAACCCGGCGTCACGCGCGGACACGTCGTTGACGACCAGCAGGTCGGCGTTCTTGCGCTCGAGCTTGTCCCGCCCGTAGGTCTCGACGTCGCGGGTCTCGGCGGCGAACCCGACCAGGACCGGCCTCGTGAGACCCGACGCCGCCCGGGACGCGCCGAGCTCGGCGAGGATGTCCGGGTTCGCCTCGAGCTCGATGGTGGGGACGCCGTCGGTCTTCTTCAGCTTGTGCTCGGCGGCCGCGGCGGGGCGGAAGTCGGCCACGGCGGCGGCCTTGACGACGACGTCGGCGGTCGAGGCGAGGTCGACGACGGCCTTGCGCATCTCGAGCGCGGTGACGACGTCGTGACGCTCGACGCCGGCCGGCGTGGTGAGGTGGGTGGGGGCCGCGACCAGGTGCACCGTGGCGCCGCGCCGGGCGGCCGCCCGCGCGATGGCGAAGCCCATCTTCCCGCTGGAGCGGTTGCCGAGGAACCGCACCGGGTCGATCGGCTCGCGCGTCCCGCCGGCGGTCACGACGACCGTGCGTCCCCGCAGGTCGGCGGTGCGTCCGAGCGCCTGGGCGACGGCCGCCACCGCCTCGTCGGGTTCGACGACCCGGCCGGCGCCGGCGTCGCCACCCATCAGGGGGCCGGTCGCGGGGCCCACCACGTGCACGCCGCGTTCGGCGAGCGTGGCGACGTTGTGCTGGGTGGCGGGGTGCTGCCACATCTCGGTGTGCATCGCCGGGCAGACCACGACCGGGCAGGTCGCCGCGAGGAGGCTGGTCGTGAGCAGGTCGTCGGCCAGACCGGTGGCCGCCCGGGCCAGGGTGTGCGCCGTCGCGGGGTAGACGAGGACGGCGTCGGCCTGGCGGGCGAGCGCCACGTGGGTCTCGACGTCGATGTCGTCCCACACCTCGGTGCGGCAGGGCCGGCCGGTGATGCCCTCGAAGCTGGCGGTCCCGACGAACCGGGTCGCACCGCGCGTCAGCACCGCGTCGACCTGGGCGCCGGCGGTGACGAGGAGCCGGGCGACGAGCACCGCCTTGTAGGCGGCGATGCCCCCGGACACACCGAGGACGACACGCGCACCCGTGAGTGCCGCCGTGTCGTCCGAGGGTGCGGTCATGCGGGGGGCCTAGGCGTCCGCGTCGGCGTCGATGAAGGCCGAGCGGGTCGTCGGCCGGCTGCTCGCCCGGCTCGACGCCCTCGATCTTCTCGGTCGCGATCTCCTCGAGCGCGATCGACAGCGGCTTGTTCGACTCGGTCGCCACGAGCGGCGGCACGTGCTGGCCGAGGCCCTCACCGAGCTGCGAGTAGTAGGCGTTGATCTCGCGGGCGCGCTTGGCTGCGAGGTGGACGAGCGTGAACTTCGAGTCCACCTTGTCCATCAGGTCGTCGATGCGTGCGATGGTGCTCACCTCCACCGGCGGGGCGCGAGGCGCGACCGCGGGGATCGGGGACGGGACGTGTGACGCGTCGTGACGTGCGTGGCCGGCGGGGGGCGGGCCAGGGACGGGACGTGTGCGCGATGGTAGCGCGCCCTGCGCGCCTGTCAGGTCGCCTCGTCGGTCGACCCGGTGCACGTGGCCCCGCGGTCGAGGGCGGCGAGGACGTCGTCGGCGAGCGACTCCGGCGACCGGTGCGTGGAGTCGAGCACGAGGTCGTAGGGCGTGAGGTCGTCGAGGTCGAGGGCGTAGTAGGTGCGGTAGCGGAGCCGTTCGCTGGCCTCTCGCTCGCCCGTCCGGACCCGCTGGGCGTCGAGTCGCGCCGCCGTCGCGGTCGGTGATCCGGCGGATGCGCTCGTCCTCGTCGCAGGTGAGCCAGACCTTGAGCGCCGGCACGCCGTGGCGGTGCGCGAGCCAGCCGGCCAGGCGGCTCTCGAGGATCAGCCCGCCCTCGCGCAGGAGCTCGACCTGGCGGTCGTCGAGCTCGCGGTCGACGGTCGGGTCCTCCTCGGCGAGCCGCCCGAACTCGGCGAGGGACAGCCCGCGGGCCGCGGCCGCGTCGCGGAAGATCTGCCCGCCGTAGACGTAGGGCAGGCCCGGTGCGGTGCTCGAGCAGCGCGGGCGAGCGTGCTCGTGCCGGTGCCGGCGCGGCCGCCGATCGTCAGCGTGGACCCTCGAGCCTGGTGGGCACGTGCGGTCACGCATCCTCCTCGAACGTCGCGAGCAGGGCCGCCCGCTGCTTGGGTCCGAGCCCACGGATGCGCCGGGTCGGCGCGATGTCGAGCTTCTCCATGAGCTTGCGCGCCTTGACCTTGCCGTAGGACGGCATCGCCTCGATGACGTCGGCGACCTTCATCTTGGCCAGCGGCTCTGCCGTCTCGGCCCGGTCGATGACCTGCCGCAGCGTCACCTCCCCGGCCTTCAGCATCTGCTTCAGCTCGGCCCGGATCCGTCGGGCCTGTGCGGCCTTCTCCAGCGCCGCGCGGCGCTGCTCCGGATCGAGCTCGGGCAGGGGCATCGTGGGCGTCTCTCGGGCGGGTTCGGGGTTGGCTCGCCAGGCTAGTACGACCCCGCGGACCCCGTCGCCGCGCCCGCCGCGCCGGTCGCTCGCGTGAGGTCGTAGGCTCACGCACCGACCGACCGCCCCGACCGGGAGACGCGCGCCGCCATGGTCTCGGAGATCTTCGACGAGCGAGCCTGGGAGCCCGTCCCGGGCTTCGAGCTCACCGACATCACCTACCACCGTGCCGTCGACGCCGGCGTGGTGCGGGTCGCCTTCGACCGGCCCGAGGTCCGCAACGCCTTCCGGCCGCACACCGTCGACGAGCTGTACCGGGTGCTCGACCACGCGCGGCAGAGCTCCGACGTCGGGTGCGTGCTCCTCACCGGCAACGGCCCGTCACCCAAGGACGGCGGGTGGGCGTTCTGCTCCGGCGGGGACCAGCGCATCCGCGGCCGTGACGGCTACCGCTACTCCGACACCGACGACGCCGGAGGGCGTCGACCCGGCGCGCTCGGGCCGCCTCCACATCCTCGAGGTCCAGCGCCTCATCCGGATGATGCCCAAGGTCGTCATCGCGCTCGTGAACGGCTGGGCGGCCGGGGGCGGCCACTCGCTGCACGTGGTCTGCGACCTCACGATCGCCTCCGACGAGCACGGCCGCTTCAAGCAGACCGACCTCGACGTGGCCTCGTTCGACGGCGGGTTCGGATCGGCCTACCTGGCCAAGCAGGTCGGCCAGAAGTTCGCCCGCCAGATCTTCTTCCTCGGCGAGGAGTACTCCGCCGCGGATGGTCACCGGATGGGCACCGTCAACGCCGTCGTCCCGCACGCGGAGCTCGAGCAGGTCGGCCTCGACTGGGGCCGCAGGATCCTCGGCAAGTCCCCCACCGCGACCCGGATGCTCAAGTACGCGATGAACCTCACCGACGACGGCCTCGTCGGCCAGCAGGTCTTCGCCGGCGAGGCGACGCGGCTGGCCTACATGACCGACGAGGCCGCCGAGGGCCGCGACGCCTTCCTCGAGAAGCGCACGCCGGATTGGACCGGGTACCCGTACCACTACTGACCGGCGCAGCGGCCCGACGCCCTGAGGTCGGTGTCGCCAGGGCGTCGGGCGAGGCGTCGTCGGACCGCGCTCCCGCTACTCGATGGCCAGCGTCCCCGCCATGTCCTCGGGGTCGTTGCCCTTGTCACTCGAGTGCGGCTCGCAGTAGTAGGTCAGGCTCTGACCGGGGTCGGCCGCGAACGTGATCACCTTCGTGCTCCCCGGCAGGATCGTCTCGTTCACACCGAGCGAGTCGATCGTGAAGGTGTGCAGGAACGCGTCGTCGTTGTGCACCACGACCTGGACCTGGCCGTTCTCCGCGGTGGCCGTCGTCGCGCCGGAGTAGGCGAAGTTGGTCGCGTCGATGGCAGGCAGGCCGGCGGCCGCCTCGGCGCTCACGGTGGAACGCCCCGCCAGCCACAGCGGCAGCGAGACGACGAGAGCGAGCGCGACCGCCCCGAGGGCGATGCGGTCGATGCGCTGCTCCCCCGGGGTCGCCTCCACGCGCAGGTCGGCGCGGCGCCGGATGGCCGCCACCCCTCCTCCGATGGTGAGGAACACGCCGATGGTGAAGCCGACGGCGGTCGTGAACTCGACGAACGACGCCGGTACGAAGATCCCGAAGAACAACCAGAAGACCATCACGCCACCGGCGAGCCCGAGCACCAGACCGGCGACCTGCCCCCACGTCGCGAACCGCCACGCGAGGGCCGCACCGACGGCCGCGAGGACGATCGGCACGATGAAGAACGACGCATCCGAGAACGGGATGCCCGTGATGAGCCCCGACGCGGTCGTGAACAGGACGGACCCCGCGATGAGCAGGAGCCCCAGGACCTCGGTGCGCGTGTGGACCGGGCGTGCCCGACCCTCCGACGCGGACATGCCAGCAGCGACCGTTGACATCGTTCCCCTCCCCAGGAGACGCGGACCGCGACCGCCCACCGTGGACGGCCACGCCACTCAGCGTCCGCCCCGCCGCCGCCTGCGTCCACAGCGCGGAGTCCAGATGACTCGTTCGGACGGGTCCGACAACCACCCGTCCCGCGCGCCGAGGGGACCGTCGGCGAGCGCTCCGGCGAACGGGCGGCACGTCACGCGCCACTAGCATCCGCACCCCCATCTGAGCGGATGCCCGTGGAGCCCTACCAGCGCGAGTTCACCGAGTTCATGGTCGAGGTCGGGGTGCTGAGCTTCGGCGACTTCGTGACCAAGAGCGGCCGCGCCACGCCGTACTTCGTCAACGCCGGCACGGTACCGGACCGGGAGCCAGATCGCCCGGCTCGGCCGCTACTACGCGCGAGCGATCGTCGACGCCTTCGGCGACGACGTCGACGTCCTCTTCGGACCCGGCCTACAAGGGCATCCCGCTCGTCGTGACGACGTCCATGGCCCTGGCCGAGCACCACGACCGCGACGTGGCCTTCTGCTTCAACCGCAAGGAGGCGAAGGACCACGGCGAGGGTGGCGTCCTCGTGGGGCACCCGTTGCAGGACGGCGACCGGGTCGTCATCGTCGAGGACGTCACGACCGCCGGCACATCGATCCGCGAGACCGTCCCGCTGCTGCGTGCCGCCGCGGACATCGACCTGGTCGGGCTGGTCGTGAGCGTCGACCGTCGCGAGCGCGGCACCCGCGACGACGTCTCGGCGCTGGAAGAGGTCGGCGAGGAGTTCGGGATGGCCACGACAGCGATCGTCACCATCGACGAGGTCGTGTCACACCTGCGCACGGTCGAGGTCGACGGGGTCCCGGTGCTCGATGAGGAGGACCTCGAGCGGATCGCCGCCTACCGCACCGCCTACGGCGTCTGACGCTCGGCTACAGCGTCGCGAGGATGTCCCGCGTGGCCGCGACCGGGTCGCTCGCACGGGTGATCGGCCGCCCGACCACGAGGTAGCTCGCCCCGTCGGCGATCGCCTGCGCCGGCGTCGCCGCGCGGGCGTGGTCGTCGTCGCTGCCGCCGGCGGGACGCACCCCGGGTGTCACGAGCACCGCATCGTCGCCGACGCTCGTGCGGACCCGGGCGAGGTCGCGGGGGGCACAGACGAGCCCGGGGGCGCCGGCCTCGACGGCCATCTCGGCGAGCGCCGGGACCTGCTGGGCCGCCGGCGGCATCCCCACGGCAGCGAGGTCGTCGTCGCTCATGCTCGTGAGGACCGTGACGGCGAGCACGATCGGCGTCGGACCGGAGCCGCCACGGGCACCCTCGGCCAGGCCCGCCACGGCGGCCTCGACCATCGTGGGACCCCCGGTCGCGTGGACGGTCAGCATGGCGACACCCAGCCGTCCCGAGCCGGCGGGCCGCACGTTCGACCGTCGTCGGGATGTCGTGGAGCTTGAGGTCGAGGAACACCGGACCGAACGCGCCGATGCGCCGGACGGCTTCGGGCCCGTGACCGCCGAACAGCTCCAGCCCGACCTTGAAGACGCCGACCTCGCCCTCGAGCCGGCGCGCGAGGTCGACCGCCTGGTCGAGGTCGGGGACGTCGAGGGCGACGACGATGGGGTTGTCGGTCACGGTGCTCCCAGGGTGCTCGGGCGGTGGCGCTCGGAGGCTCGGCGGGTCGTCGGCGGCCTCATGTCCGTGGGAACACGCGGCCGCGCAGGTGGGACAGGTCCGGGATCGCACGGGCCGCCATCCAGGCGCGCAGTCCCGTCACGAGCTGCTGGGTCACGAACGGGTCGACGAACGTCGCCGTCCCGATCGCCACCGCGGTCGCACCGGCCCGGACGATCTCGACGACGTCCTCGACGGTGCGGATGCCGCCCATGCCGATGAGTGGCACGTCCGGGAGGGCGGTGTGCACCTGGTGGACCGCCCGGATCGCGATCGGCTTGATGGCGGGGCCGGACAGGCCGCCGTAGGTGTTCGCGAGTCGGGGACGTCCGCTCTCGGGGTCGATCGCCATGCCCAGCGTGGTGTTGATGAGCGAGCAGTCCGGTCGCGCCGGCGGCCACGACGGCCTCGGCGATCTCGACGATGGAGGTCACGTCGGGGGTGAGCTTGGCGAAGACCGGCAGGTCGGGGAGCTCGCGGCGGACGGCCCGGACGACCTCGCCGGCGGGGTCGGCGTGGCAGGCGAACACGAGGCCGCGGTGCTCGACGTTGGGGCACGACAGGTTGACCTCGACCGCGACGATGCCGGCGCGGCCCCGCAGCCGCCGGGCGACCTCGCGGAAGTCGTCGACGCTCTTGCCGGCGATCGAGACGACGACCGGGACGCCCTTGCCCTGCAGCCACGCGAGGTCCTTCGCGAGCCACCGGTCGACGCCGGGGTTCTGCAGGCCGATGGCGTTCAGCATCCCGGAGGCGGTCTCGGCCATGCGCGGCGTGGGGAGCCCCTCGCGCGGCTCGAGCGTGATGGACTTCACCACGATGGCGCCGAGCTCGCCGATGTCGAAGAAGCGGTCGATCTCCGGCCCCGAGGCGAAGCAGCCGGACGCCGTCGTGATCGGGTTGGCGAGGGTCACCCCGCCGAGGTCGACCCGCAGGTCGACGTCGCCGGCGGGGATCCCGACCTCCGGACCGGTGGCGACGGCGGGCGCCTCGACGCGACGGACGTCGCTCATCGCTCACCCCACAGGTCGTCGTCGGTCAGGCGGACCGGCTCGGGCGGCGGCTCGTCGTCGGCCGGCGCGAGCGCGGGTCCGACGTCCCAGCGGGAGGCGTCCCAGGCCACCTTCGCGCCGTTGAAGACCGGTCCGTCGATGCAGGAGCGCTTCATCCGGACCGAGCCGTCCTTCGCGCGGGTCGGCACGACACACGTCCAGCAGACGCCGACGCCGCAGGCCATGTGCTCCTCGACGGCGACCTGCGACGGCAGCTGCAGCTCCTCGCACCGCTCCGCCAGCGCCCGCAGCATCGGCATCGGGCCGCAGCCGTAGACGACGCCGGTCCCGCAGTCGCCGGCGACCTGCTCGAGCACGTCGGTCACGCGCCCGTGCTCGCCGAAGGAGCCGTCGTCGGTGGTGAAGGTGACCGAGGCGGTGATGCGCTTGGCCTCGATGGCGTTGAAGATGCGCTCGTGGGTGGCGGCCCCGACGATCATGTCGACGCGCATGCCCTCCCGGCGCAGCTCCTCCGCCAGGAAGAACAGCGGCGCGACCCCGTAGCCGCCCCCGACGAGGAGGCAGGACACCTTCTGGCGTGGGAGCGGGAAGTGGTTGCCGAGGGGGCCGATGACGTCGAGGAGCTGGTGGGGCGCGCGGTCGACGAGCCACTCGGTGCCGGGGCCGTGGGCGTCGAAGACGAAGTCGACCGTGCCGGCAGCCGGCCCCTGTCGGGACACGCGCGAGATCGAGAACGGTCGGCGCAGCAGGCTCGCCGGCGCCTCGACGGCGACGTTGACGAACTGACCCGGATGGGCACGCTGGGCGATCTCGGGAGCGGAGAGCGAGACGGTCCAGTAGGCGCCCTCCCGCCGTCGTGCCAGGATCTCGCAGGTGGCCCGGACGGGGGTGTCGCCGGGGCGCCCGAGGACCAGCGACTTGCGGCTGTGGAGGGTGTGGCTCATGCGCCGAGCTCCGCGGCGCGGTGCCGGTCGGCCTCGGCTCTGGTAGTCCTGCAACGACGTGACGGTCAGCGGCCCCGCCTGCAGCGCCTCGACGCCGTGGATCGCCGCCAGGATGCCGGCGAGGGTCGTGATGCACGGCACCCCGTTGGTGACCGACGCCTCGCGGATCTCGTAGCCGTCGCCGCGGGTGCCCGACGCCGAACGGGGTGTTGAGCACCAGGCCGACCTCGCCGTTCTGCAGCAGGTCGATGATCTCGCGGTGCCCCTGCGACACCTTGCCGACGACCTCGACCGGGATCCCGACGCGCCGGAGCACGTCGGCGGTCCCCTCGGTCGCGACGATGTCGAAGCCGAGGTCGACGAGGCGCTTGACCGGGAACACGATGGCACGCTTGTCGCGGTTGGCGACCGAGACGAACACGCGCCCGGAGGTCGGCAGGACCATCGAGCCCGTCCCCGCCTGGGACTTGGCGAACGCGGCCCCGAAGTGGCGGTCGATGCCCATGACCTCGCCGGTGGAGCGCATCTCCGGGCCGAGCAGCGAGTCGACCCCCGGGAACCGGTCGAAGGGCAGCACCGCCTCCTTCACGGCGATGTGCGGCAGCCGCGGTCCCGACACCGCGTCGTGCTCGGGCACGAGCGGCGGCGCCCCGTCGACCCCGACCCGGAGGTCGGCGAGCTTGTCGCCCACCATGACCCTGCGCGGCGACCTTGGCGAGCGGGACGCCGGTCGTCTTGGACGTGAACGGCACGGTGCGGCTCGCCCGGGGGTTCGCCTCGATGCAGTAGATGACGTCGTCCTTCAGCGCGAACTGGACGTTCAGGAGCCCGCGGACCCCGAGCCCGCGTGCGATGCCCTCGGTGTAGTCGCGGATCTGCTCGACCTGGCTGCGACCCAGCGTGATCGGCGGAAGCGTGCAGGCCGAGTCGCCGGAGTGCACGCCGGCCTCCTCGATGTGCTCGAGCACGCCACCGACGAACAGCTCGGTGCCGTCGAAGACCGCGTCGACGTCGACCTCGATGGCTCCCTCGAGGAAGCGGTCGATCAGGATCGGCTGGTCCGGCGACGCGGCGACGGCGTGGGTGAGGTACTCCTCGAGCAGGTGCTCGTCGTAGACGATCTCCATCGCGCGTCCGCCGAGCACGTAGGACGGGCGCACCAGGACCGGGTAGCCGATGCCCTCGGCGATGTCCTTCGCTTCCGAGAACGAGCGCGCCACCCCACCGGGCGGCATGGCGAGGCCGAGCTCCTTCATGAGCGCGCCGAACTTGCCACGGTCCTCGGCCGCGTCGATCGACTCGGGGCTGGTGCCGAGGACCGGCACGCCGGCGTCGGCGAGCTGCTGGGCGAGCTTGAGCGGCGTCTGGCCCCCGAGCTGGACGAGCACGCCGAGCGGCTGTTCACGCTCGCAGACCGCCATCACGTCCTCGAACGTGAGCGGCTCGAAGTAGAGCCGGTCGGCGGTGTCGTAGTCCGTGGAGACGGTCTCGGGGTTGCAGTTGACCATGATGGTCTCGTACCCCGCCACCTGCAGGGCGTAGACCGCGTGGACGCAGCAGTAGTCGAACTCGACGCCCTGGCCGATGCGGTTCGGCCCGGACCCGAGCACCATCACCTTCTGGCGGTCCGACGCCCGGACCTCGTCCTCGTCCTCGTAGGTCGAGTAGTGGTAGGGCGTGTACGCCTCGAACTCGGCGGCGCAGGTGTCCACGGTCTTGAACACCGGGGTGATGCCGGCGCGGAGCCGGTGGGCCCGCACGGCCTCCTCGGTGGTCTGCAGGATGAGCGCGAGGTGAGCGTCGGAGAAGCCGTCCTGCTTGGCCGCCCGGAGCAGGTCGTCGGGGACCGCGGAGAGGTGCTCGCAGCCGCGCAGCTCCTTGCGACGCTCGATCAGCTGGGCGAACTGGTCGACGAACCACGGGTCGATGCCGGTGAGCTCGCTGACCCGCTCGATGGTCCAGCCGCGCGTCAGGGCTTCGTCGACGTACTGCAGCCGGGTGGAGGTGGGACGGCGCAGGCGCTCCTCGAGCACGTCGTCGTCGACGTCGAAGCCGGGAGCTGCACCGAAGCCGATCTGGCCGTCCTCGAGGCTGCGCAGCCCCTTGTTCAGCGACTCCTTGAAGGTCCGCCCGATCGCCATGACCTCACCGACGGACTTCATCCTCGTGGTGAGCGTGTCGTCGGTGCCGCGGAACTTCTCGAAGGCGAAGCGCGGGAGCTTCGTGACGACGTAGTCGATGCTCGGCTCGAACGCCGCCTTGGTCTCGCGGGTGATGTCGTTGGCGATCTCGTCGAGCGTGTAGCCGATGGCGAGCTTGGCGGCGATCTTGGCGATCGGGAAGCCGGTGGCCTTCGAGGCGAGCGCCGACGAGCGACTCACCCGCGGGTTCATCTCGATCACGACCTGGCGACCCGACACCGGGTCGACCGCGAACTGGACGTTGGAGCCGCCGGTCTCGACCCCGATGCGCCGCAGGACCGCGAAGGCCGCGTCGCGCATCTGCTGGTACTCGACGTCGGAGAGCGTCATCGCCGGCGCCACGGTGATCGAGTCGCCGGTGTGCACGCCCATCGCGTCGATGTTCTCGATGGAGCAGATGATCACGCAGTTGTCGGCGCGGTCGCGCATGACCTCGAGCTCGTACTCCTTCCACCCGAGCACCGACTCCTCGACGAGCACGGTGTGGGTCGGCGAGTCCTGCAGCCCCTGACGGATCATCCGTTCCAGCTCGTCCGCGTCGTAGGCGATCCCGCCGCCCTTGCCACCGAGGGTGAAGGAGGGCCGCAGCACGACCGGGTAGCCGTACTCGTCGGCCGCACCGAAGGCCTCGTCCCGCGTGCGGCAGTAGGTCGAGCGCGGCGACTCGAGCCCGATCTCGGTCATCGCGTCCTTGAACGCCTGGCGGTCCTCGGCGGTCTGGATGGCCTCGAGGTCAGCGCCGAGCACCTCGACCCCGAACTCCTCCAGGATCCCGGCCTCCGACAGCTCGACCGCGAGGTTGAGCGCCGTCTGGCCGCCGAGCGTCGCGAGGAGGGCGTCCGGACGCTCGGCCGCGATCACCGCCCGGACCGCGTCGACGGTCAGTGGCTCGACGTAGGTCGCGTCGGCGGTGTCCGGGTCGGTCATGATCGTGGCCGGGTTGGAGTTCACCAGGATCACGCGCAGACCCTCCTCGCGGAGGACCTTGCAGGCCTGGGTGCCGGAGTAGTCGAACTCGCAGGCCTGCCCGATGACGATCGGGCCGGATCCGAGGACCAGGACCGAGCTCAGGTCGTTGCGGCGGGGCATCGGCGCCTCTCGTGGGTCGTGGGGCAGATCGGGGGGCCGGTCGGGGGGTGGGGTGCGGCCGCAGCCGCGCCGGGTCAGGTCGGGGTACCCGGCAGCAGCGGCTCGCTGGCGTCCTCGTCGCCCGGCTGCGGCGGGGCGACGTCGACCATCACGATGTCGTCGACGTTGACCAGGACGCAGTCGGTGAGGGTGGTGTCCTTGCCGGGCATGGCGTAGGAGGCGTCCGTCACGGCGACGTAGCGGACCTGTCCCATGTTGAGCACGTCGGAGACGCGGCGCTGGTAGGCCCCTGGCTTGATGTGCGCGAGCCCCGTGATCACCGCGCCGTTGCGGGCGAACACGCGGACCCGGACGGGGTGGGTCCGCACGACCTCCTTGGGGTCGCTTCCGGTCGTCTCGTCCACCGCTGTCCTCCGTTGTCTGCGTCTGGCGTGCGTGGTCGGTCGTCGGGTGTCGGTCGGGGGGGTCGGGTCAGCGGGCCGCGACGCGCTCCATCAGCGCGGTGAACCGCTCGAACAGGTACGCCGCGTCGTGCGGACCGGGTGCGGCCTCGGGGTGGTACTGGACGCTGAAGGCCGCGAGGTCGTGGCAGACCAGGCCCTCGCAGGTGTCGTCGTTCAGGCTGATGTGGCTGACCTCCACCCGGCCGTGTGCGGGGGTGTCGAAGGTGAGCTCGCCGACCTGCTCGCCCAGCGACGAGGCGCGCACCGCGAAGCCGTGGTTGTGGCTCGTGATCTCGACCGCACCGTCGGCTCGGCGCAGCACCGGCTGGTTCACGCCGCGGTGGCCGAACACGAGCTTGTAGGTGTCCGCCCCGAGCGCCGCGCCGAGGAGCTGGGACCCGAGACAGATACCGAAGACCGGGAGCTCACCGAGGAGCTCGGAGGTGGTCGCGGTGCCGTAGGTCACCGCCGCCGGGTCGCCGGGGCCGTTGGAGAGGAACAGCCCGTCGGGCTCGAGCGCGCGGACCTCGTCGGCGGTGGTCGTCGCCGGCAGGACGTGGACGTCACAGCCGTGGGCGGCGAGTTGGCGGACGATGTTGCGCTTGATGCCGAAGTCGAGCGTGGCGACCCGGAACCGCGCGGCGCCGGCGGTCGAGGCCACGACGTAGGGCTCCGCGGTGGTGACCTCGCGGGCGAGGTCGGCGCCGACCATCCCGGGGCTCGCCAGGACCTCCTCGAGGAGCGCGTCGACGTCGAGCACCTCGGTCGACAGGCCGCACCGCATCGCGCCGCGGTCGCGGAGATGCCGGGTGAGGCGCCGGGTGTCGATGCGCTCGATCGCGACGACGCCGGCGTCGACGAGCGCGCTCCGTAGGTCGCCCTGGGCGCGCCACGAGCTCGGGCGGCGGGCGGCCTCCTTCACCACGAACCCGGCCACCTGGATGCGGTCGGACTCCGCGTCGGCGTCGGCCATCCCGTAGTTGCCGACGTGCGGGGCGGTCATGGCCACGATCTGCCGGCGGTAGGACGGGTCGGTGAGCACCTCCTGGTAGCCGGCCATGCCCGTGTTGAACACGGCCTCGCCGCAGACGGTGCCGGGGGCGCCGAAGGAGCGGCCGCGGAAGGCGGTGCCGTCCTCGAGGACGAGGAGGGCGGGAACGGTCACGTCTGGGGTCACGCCATCACCTTGCCGTCGCGGAGCGTGAAGCGGCCGCCGAGGAGCGTGTGGACCGGGCGGCTCGTGAGCTCGCGTCCCTCGAACGGGGTGTTGCGGGCCCGGGAGTGCAGCGCCCGGCCGTCGACGGTCCAGCGGACGGCGGGGTCGATCACGGTGAGGTTAGCCACGCCCCCGACCGCCACCCCCCGGCCGTGCTCGCCCACGTCGACGGACGCCGGCGGGACCGGTCGTGAAGCGGGCGACGGCAGTCAGCAGGTCCAGCGCGCCGGTCTGCACCAGCTCGGTCACCACGACCGCGAACGCGGTCTCGAGCCCGAGCATCCCGCAGGGTGCGTGCTCCCACTCCTGGTCCTTCTGCTCGGGCGGGTGGGGGGCGTGGTCGGTGGCGACGCAGTCGATGGTGCCGTCGGCGAGCGCCTCACGGAGCGCGTCGACGTCGGCCTTGGTGCGCAGCGGCGGGTTGACCTTGAGGTCGGGCCGGTAGCTGGCGATGAGCGTGTCGTCGAGGGTCAGGTGGTGGGGCGTGACCTCGGCGGTGACCCGCACGCCGCGGGCCTTGGCGGCCCGGATGAGCTCGACGGTCCCGCGCGTGGAGACGTGGGGGACGTGGAGCCGCGCACCCAGCCCCGCGGCGAGGATGAGGTCGCGGGCGACCATGATCTCCTCCGCCTCGTGCGGCCACCCGGGGAGGCCGAGGACCGAGGACATCTCGCCCTCGTTCATCTGGGCATCAGCGGTGAGGTCCGGGTCCTCGGCGTGGTTGCAGATCACCGCGTCGAACGCCTTCGCGTACTGCAGCGCCCGCCGCATCATCAGGGAGTCGGCGACCGGCTTGCCGTCGTCGGAGAACATGTCGACACGGGCCGCCGACTCGCGACAGCTCGCCGAACTCGGTCAGCTCCTCGCCTCGCATGCCGCGGGTGACCGACCCGACCGGGAACACCTCGACCAGCCCGACCTCGATCCCGCGCCGCCAGACCTGCTCGGCCACCGCGGCCGAGTCGCAGACAGGGTCGGTGTTCGCCATCGCGCACAGGGCCGTGTACCCGCCGGCGGCGCCGGCGGCTGACCCGGTCGCGACGTCCTCGGCGTCCTCGAAGCCCGGCTCACGCAGGTGGGTGTGCAGGTCGACGAAGCCGGGCATGACCCACAGGTCCGCGCAGTCGACGACCTCGGCGCCGTCGGCGGAGAGGTCCGCACCGACCGCCGCGATCTCGCCGCGCACCACGTGGACGTCGGCCACCTCGTCGACGCCGCGCGAGGGGTCGAGGACACGACCGCCCTTCAGCAGCAGCTCGCTCATCGTGCGTCCTCCACCGAGTCGTCGCGGCCACCGAGCAGCAGGTAGAGGCAGGCCATCCGGATCGCGATGCCGTTGGTCACCTGCTCGACGATCACCGACCGGTCGGAGTCGGCGACGTCGCCGGTCACCTCCACCCCGCGGTTCATCGGCCCCGGGTGCATCACGATGGCCTCCGGCTTGAGCATCGCCATGCGGGCGCCGTCGATGCCCCAGAAGCGGGCGTACTCGCGGCTCGAGGGGAAGAAGCCCCGGTGCATCCGCTCGCGCTGCACGCGGAGGATGTAGAGGACGTCGACCTCGCTCAGCACGTCGTCCGGGGACCCGGTGACCGCGACCCCCCACGTCTCCACCGCCGGCGGGAGCAGCGTGGGCGGCGCCACGAGGGTGACCTCGGCGCCCATCAGGCGCAGCGCCTGGACCTCGCTCCGCGCCACCCGCGAGTGGAGGATGTCGCCGACGATCGCGACCTTGAGCCCCTCGAGCCGTCCGAGGTGGCGGCGCATCGTGAAGAGGTCGAGCAGCGCCTGGGTCGGGTGCTGGTGCCACCCGTCGCCGGCGTTCAGGACCGGCACGTCGAGGTAGCGCGAGAGCTGCAGGGGGGCGCCGGAGCTGTGCGAGCGCACGACGACCGCGTCGATGCCCATCGCGTTCAGCGTCAGCGCGGTGTCCTTGAACGACTCGCCCTTGCTGACCGAGCTCCCCTTCGCGGAGAAGTTCATCACGTCCGCCGACAGCCGCTTGGCCGCGATGTCGAAGGACAGCCGGGTCCGCGTCGAGTCCTCGAGGAAGAGGTTGCAGACCGTTCGACCCCGCAGCGTCGGGACCTTCTTGATGGGGCGCTCGGCGATCTCGCGGAGCTGCTCGGCGGTGTCGAGGATGCCGTTCACCTGCTCGACGTCGAGGTCCTCGATCGAGATGAGGTTGCGGAGCGGGGTCATCGGGCTCACGGCTGGACCTCCACGTCGTCGGCCTCGAGGAAGACGACCGCGTCCTCCCCGTCGATCTCGTCGAGGAGCACCCGGACCTGCTCGCCGAACGCGGTGGGGAGGTTCTTGCCCACGTGGTCGGCGCGGATGGGCAGCTCGCGGTGGCCGCGGTCGACCACCACGACGAGCCGGATGGCGTCGGGTCGGCCGTACTCGAGGACGGCCTCGAGGGCCGCCCGAACGGTCCGGCCGGTGAACAGCACGTCGTCGACGAGCACGACCGTGCGGCCATCGAGGTCGCAGGGGAACGAGGTCTCCCCGAGCGGGATGGGACCGCGGCGCGCGAGGTCGTCGCGGTACAGGGTCACGTCGACCGACCCGTACGGCACCTCGGTGCCCTCGATGTCGCCGATCAGGACCGCGAGCCGCTTGGCCAGCGGGACGCCCCGGGTGCGGATGCCCATGAGGACGAGGTCGTCGGCGCCCTTGTTGGCCTCGATCAGCTCGTGGGCGAGCCGTCGGAGCGCACGGGCGAGGTCGTCGGCGGACAGGACCCGCTTCACGCCGGCGCCGAACACGGACCCGGAACGGAGGCCGGTGCCCCAGCGGCGGTCGCGCGGGGCGACCGGCGGGCACGACGGAACTCTTCCACCTCTGGCTCCTTCCCGGCCTCACGGGACCGGTCGTTAAAGGAAGCGCACCGAAGGGCGGTGTCGACCGCCGGGGACCGTACCGAACGCACCGGGTCGGCACCAACTGCCGACGACGGGGCACCTCAGTGGCGGTCGAGGCTCCGGCGGATCGCGTCGACGACGCCGTTGACGTACCCCGCCGAGTTGTCGGTGGAGAGCGCCTTGGCGAGCTCGACCGCCTCGTCGATGACGATGGCGGCGGGGGTCGTGTCGTAGAGCAGCTCGTAGGTCGCGAGGCGGAGGACGTTGCGGTCCACCACCGGCATCCGCGGGATCGACCACTTCCGCGCGAACTGCGAGATGAGACGGTCGATCTCGTCACGGTGGTCGCTCACGCCCTCGACGAGGGCGCGGGCGAAGCCGTCGAGGGGCTCGGGGTCGACCGTGTCGCCGGGGAGCGTGCCGTCGGCGGTGGTGGGGCCGTCGCCCGCGCCGGCGTCGAGGTCGTCGAGCAGCGCGAGGTCGGCGGGGTCGGCGACCACGCGCGCCAACGCCGCGAGCGGGGACTCCCCACGCAGATCGGCCTGGAACAGGACCTTCAGCGCGCGCTCGCGGGACCGGCGGGGGCTCCGCGTGCCGGCGCGTGGACCGGCGGGCTCGGCCGCGTCGCGTCCTCCGACCGAGTCCCCCTCGACGGCTGCCGGGTGGTCGGTGTCGGACATCAGGCGCGGGAGATGTACGCGCCGGTGCGCGTGTCGACCTTGATCTTCTCGCCCGGCTCGATGAACAGCGGCACCTGGACCTCGACGCCCGTCTCGAGCGTCGCCGACTTGGTCGTGTTCGTGGCGGTGTTGCCCGCCAGGCCCGGCTCGGTGTAGGTGATCTCGAGCTCCACGGACGCGGGGACGTCGGCGCCGAGGATCCGGCCCTCGTACTCCTGCACCTCCACCGAGTCGCCCTCGAGGATCCAGTTCGCCGCGTCGCCGAGCGCCTCGGGGGTGATGTGGCGCTGCTCGTAGGTCTCGGTGTTCATGAACACGTAGTCCTGGCCCTCGCGGTAGAGGTACTGCAGGGTCTTGCGCTCGACGATCGCCTGCTCGACCTCCTCGCCGGCGCGGAACGTCTTCTCCACGACCTTGCCCTGCTCGACGTCCTTGAGCTTGGTCCGCACCATCGCGCCGCCCTTACCGGGCTTGTGGTGGTTCCACTCGACGATCTGCCAGAGCTTGCCGTCGACCTTGAGGGTCATGCCGTTCTTCAGGTTGTTGGTGGAGACCATCGAAGCGAGCCTTGGGTCCGGGCGCGTGCCGCTACAGCCGTAGGAGGTCGCGCGGAGAGGTGGTGAGACGGCGCGGGGATCCGTCGGGGGCGACCGCGACGGTGTCCTCGATGCGGATCCCGCCCCGGCCGGGGAGGTAGACACCCGGTTCGACCGTGACCACCGAGCCGGCGGAGAGCCTACCAGAGGCCCCGTCCGACACCCACGGCGCCTCGTGGATGTCGAGGCCGACGCCGTGGCCGGTGCCGTGGACGAACCGCTCCCCGTAGCCGGCCTCCGTGATGGGCTCCCGACAGGCCGCGTCGACCTCGCCGGCGGTGTGCTCGGCGGTGACCGTGGCGACGCCCCGCTCCTGCGCCTCGCGGACGAGGGTGTGGACCGCGACGAGCTCGGCATCGGACGGCTCCCCGAGGCTCACCGTGCGGGTCATGTCGGCGTGGTAGCCGGCGACGCGCGCGCCGAAGTCGAGCTTGAGGAGCTCGCCCCGCTCGAGCGCCCGGGAGGTCGGCCGGTGGTGCGGGATCGCGCTGTTGGACCCGGCGGCCACGATCGAGGGGAACGCCGGCCCCTCGGCGCCGAGGTCCTCCATCGTGCGCTCGAGCAGGCGCGCGAGCTCCACCTCGGTCCGCCCGGGGTGGATGGCGTCGAGGATGGCGTCGAAGGCCGCGTCGGTGAGCTCGCACGCGGCGGCGAGGGCGGCGAGCTCGGCGTCGTCCTTGACCATCCGGAGCCGCTCCACGGCCCCCTCGAGCGCGACCGCCTCGATGTGGAGTCCGCCGAGGTCGCTGATGAGCTCGTGCGCGTCGCCGTAGGTGAGGTGGGCGGACTCGAACCCGACCCGCTCCGCCCCGGCGTCGGCGAGGTGGCCCGCGACCTGGCCGCGCCAGTCGCGGTCGAGGATCAGGGCGGCGGTCGGCGCCTCGGCCCGCGCCCGCTCGTCGTAGCGCTCGTCGGTGATGAGGAGGGTGGCTGCGGGGGTGATCAGGACCTGGCCGTTGGAGCCGCTGAAGCCGGTGAGGTAGCGGACGTTCGCGGGGGTGGTGACCACGAGGCTGGTCACGCCGCACGCGTCGAGCTCGGCGCGGAGACGCTCCTGGCGCGCCGCGTGGTCGGCGGGCGGGAGGTCGGGCGAGGTCATCGGCGCAGGAGCGCGTCGGCGGCGCGGACGGCCAGCGGGTACCCGTCGATGCCGAACCCGGCGATCGACCCGTCGCAGGCCGCCGCGATCACGCTCGTGCGCCGGAAGGGCTCGCGGGCGTGGACGTTCGACAGGTGGACCTCGACCTTCGGGAGGTCGAGCACGTCGAGCGCGTCGCGCAGCGCGTAGCTGTAGTGGGTCAGCGCACCGGCGTTGACGACGAGCGCCTGCGTGCCGTCGGTGCGGGCCGCGTGGACCCGACGGACGAGGTCCGCCTCGGCCTCGTGCTGCTCGTCGTCGAGATCGTGGCCGAGCTCGGTGGCGGTCTCCCTGGCGACGGCGACGACCGCGGCCAGGTCGGCCGAGCCGTAGTGGGCCGGGTCGCGGCTCCCGAGCTGCGACAGGTTCGGGCCGTGCAGGAGCAACAGACGCGCGATGGTGGTTCCTCGTCTCGGGTCGGGCGCATCCTGCCACGCCGCGCCAGGAGCGGGGCGTCAGGCGGTCTCGACCTCGTCGATGGCGCGATCGACGTGGCCGCGGTCGGGGGTGTGCAGGGCGGGGCGCCCGAGGTCTGCGACCAGGATGAACCGCACGTCCCGCGTCGCCTTCTTGTCCCGGGCCATGGTCGCCCAGACGGCGTCCCGGTCGAGGCGGGGGGCCCGGGTCGGCAGGCCGAGCCGTGTGAGCAGGGCCTCGGTCCGATCGACGAGCGACGGGTCGGTGACGCCCTCGTGGACCCCGAGCCGGAGCGCCATGCACGTGCCGATGGCGACCGCCTCGCCGTGGAGCACCTCGGTGTAGCCGGTGAGCGCCTCGACCGCGTGGCCGTAGGTGTGGCCGAGGTTCAGGTGGGCCCGCTCCCCCGACTCGCGCTCGTCGGCGGCCACGACCGCGGCCTTGACGGCGGCGCTGCGGCGGACCAGCTCGGTGAGGAGCTCGAGGTCGCCGGCGTTGGCGGCGTCGATGTCCGCCTCGAGCAGGTCGAGGATCTCCGGGTCGCGGATGAGCCCGTACTTCACGACCTCGCCGAGGCCCGAGGTGCGCTCCCGGCGTGGGAGGGTCGCGAGGGTGTCGACGTCGATGACGACGGCGCGCGGCTGGTGGAACGCCCCGACGAGGTTCTTCCCGTGCGGGAGGTTGACGCCGGTCTTGCCGCCGATCGCGGCGTCGACCTGGGCCAGGAGCGTGGTCGGGACCTGCACCACGGGCACACCCCGGTTCCAGGTCGCGGCGAGGAAGCCCGCGAGGTCGCCGACCACGCCCCCGCCCAGGGCCACGACGGCGTCCCCGCGGGTCAGCGGGACCTCGGCGAGCCGGGCGTAGAGCCGTTCGAGCGTGGCGAGGTCCTTGGCGACCTCGCCGTCGGGGACCTCGAGCGTGACGACCTCGAGTCCGGCCGCCTCGAGCGCGGCGACCAGCGGCGGGGCGTGGTGGGCGGCGATAGCCGCCTGGGTGACGAGCGCGACCGTGCGGGTGCTGCCGGGGAGCGGGGCGAGGTCGGGGAGGCGACGTAGGAGGTCGCGGCCCACGACGATGTCGTAGGCGCGGTCGGCGAGCGGGACGTGGATGCGCTCGGTCACCGCATCACCTGCTCGTGCTCGGACGGGGTCAGCACGTCGCCTGCGGTGAGCGCCCAGTCGAGGATGTCGCGGGCGACCGCGTCGGGGGTCTGCCCGGCGTCGACGGTGAGGTCGGCCACCTCGGCGTAGCGGTCGGCCCGCTCGGCGACGACCGCGCGGACCCGTTCCGGGAGGTCGTCGCCGGCGAGGAGGGGGCGCCCGTCGGCCTCGGTGCGCAGACGCTGGACGAGCACCTCGGGGGTGGTGCGGAGCTCGACCAGCACGCCGGTGAGGGCGAGGTCGGCGACGTTGTCGTCGGCGAGGACCGCTCCCCCGCCGAGCGCCACCACGAGGTCGGTGTACCTGGCGGCCTCCTGGACGACGCGGGACTCGATGCGGCGGAACCCGGCTTCGCCCTGGGTGGCGAAGATGACGGGGATGGGGTCGCCGGCGAAGGCCTCGATCTCGGCGTCGACGTCGACGACGCGACGTTCCAGCAGCTCGCCGAGGCGGACGGCGACGGTCGTCTTGCCGGCGCCCATCATCCCGTAGAGGGCGATGTTGCGGCTCACCGCTGGGCGATCGTGTCGAGGTAGCCCTGGAGGTTGCGCTGCACCTCGGCGACGGTGTCGCCGCCGGTCTTCTCGAGCAGCGCGTCGGCGAGTTCGATCGCGACCACGGCCTCGAGGACCACGCCGGCGCGTGGGACCGCGCAGGTGTCGGAGCGCTGCGTGATCGCCTCGGCCGGCTCGTGGGTCGCCATGTCGACCGTCCGGAGCGGGCGGGTCAGGCTCGACAGCGGCTTCATCACGACCCGCATCCGCAGCGGCTGTCCGGTGGTCATCCCGGCCTCGAGCCCGCCAGCACGGTCGGAGAGCCGCCGGTACCCGCCGTCCGGCGTGTGCTCGATCTCGTCGTGCGCCCGGGAGCCGGGCGTGGCGGCCAACCGGAACCCGTCGCCGAACTCGACCCCCTTCATGGCCTGGACGCTGATCGCCGCCGCGGCGAGGCGCGTGTCGAGCTTGCGGTCCCAGTGGACGTGGCTCCCGAGCCCCGGTGGGAGCCCGTAGGCGATGACCTCGATGACCCCACCGAGGGTGTCGTTGTGCGCGTAGGCCTCGTCGATCCGGGCCCGCATCTGCCTCGAGGTCGCCTCGTCGGCGCACCGCACCGGGTCGGCGTCGATGCGGTCGAGGTCGCCGGCGTCCGGGCGCGGGGCGTCGTCGGGCACGGTCACGCCACCGATGTCGACGATGTGGCTGACGACCGTCACCCCGACCTCGGCGAGGAGCGCCTTGGCCATCGTCCCGACCGCGACCCGAGCGGCGGTCTCGCGCGCCGAGGCCCGCTCGAGGGCATCGCGGACGTCGTCGTAGTCGTACTTCATGGCCCCCACGAGGTCGGCGTGGCCGGGGCGCGGCCGCGTGAGCGGCGTCCCCCGCCCGGTCGAGCGGATGGCCTCGACGTCGTCGCGGGGCGCCGGGTCCATCGCGTCGACCCACTTGGGCCACTCGGTGTTGTGGATCACGACGCTCACCGGCGACCCCAGGGTGCGGCCGTGGCGAACGCCCGCGAGCAGCTCGAGGCGGTCCTCCTCGAAGCTCATCCGCGGCGAGCGGCCGTAGCCGAGCTTGCGGCGTTCGAGCTCGGCCGAGATCGCCTCGGCGGTCACCGTCATGCCGGCCGGGAGGCCCTCGGCGGTGGCGACGAGCGCGGGACCGTGGGACTCCCCGGCGGTGAGGTAACGCAGACGAGGCACGGACGGGACTTCCGGTCGGACGTGGGCGGTGCCCGAGCGTAGCGAGCACCGGGCGGTGCTCTCCCGCTCACGTGAACCAGTCGGGCCCCTGGAGCGCGACCGTGAGGGCGTCGCCCTCCCACGCCAGCTCGAGGAACGGGTGCCCCACGAACTCCTCCGCCTCGGTCGAGGCGGGGAGCGCGTGGTAGAGCAGCAGGTCCGTCTCCGTCGTCAGCTCGATGTCCTCGTCGTCGGTCGGCACCCGCTCCACCCCGTCGAGGAGGCTGTAGTCAGCGATCGTCACCGGCGGTGCCACCAGCTCGCCACCCCCGGCGGGGCGTGCGAACAGGTCGGTGTGGCCCGTCATCGTGTAGCCGGCCGGGTCGGTGGTCGCGACCTGCAGGACGATGTCGATGCGATCCGGGTAGATGTCGATCGAGCCGTGAAGGAGCTCGAGTGGGGCGTCGCTCGAGATCCTCCCAACGTCGACCGCCCCGATCCGACACTGCAGCAGCACGGCCCCGTCCGGGCGCACGCACCACACGAGCCCGTCGGAGGTGTAGACGCGCTGCAGCTCGGATGCCGCGGGCGGTCACCGCGTCCTGGTCGGTCACCGACACGTCCGGGTCCAGCGTGGCGTCGACGCCGGCGGCGACATCGGCCCGCTCGTCCTCCGGGATGGAGCCGGGCGCGGCCGCCTCGAGCAGCGCCGCGCTCGGCTCCTCGGCCCGGTAGATCTCCAGGACCGTCGACGCCGCGGTCTCCGCCGTCACGGACGCGGGCGCGTCGACCGGTCGTGAGGGCTCCCACGGCCACGCCGAGCGCGACGAGCACCCCGACGACCGCGGCGGTCGCCGCGGGTCGGGTGACCCGCGAGCTCACACCTCGTCCCAGCTCATGACCTGGACGCCGGAGGTCGTGCCGCTGCCGAACCCGAAGGCGTTCTTCACGATCGGGTCGTAGGTGAACTCGAAGTTGTTGCAGTCGTGGAGCTCGCCACCCACCTGGGAACCGTAGATGCGGACCGAGTTCTTGGGGTCGAGGTTGTGCCAGTGCTGGTCGGCCGCGGCGGACCTCTGCAACCCGGAGTTCCAGACGCCGCTGTAGACCAGGCCCCGCACCCAGATCGCGTTCACCTTCTCGATCTCGAGGGTCGAGCTCGACTCCCACGGGTCGTCGCGGTCGTCGTCGTCGGCACCGATCTTGCCGGCGGCGGCGAGGACGGCCGGCTCGAGCACCGGGAAGCCGGCGTCGCGCTTGTCGTTGGACAGGAACTTGGCGACGTTGACCTTGACGCGGCCGTCGTTGTTGGTCGTGGTGCGCTCGAGGAAGTCGGTCTTGCTCGCGAGGCCGACCATGTAGACCCGGCCCTTCATGTCGATGCCGGTCTGCGGGGAGATGAGCGAGCCGGCGATGACGACCGGCAGCGTCTGACGCGAGGCCGACGTCATGCCCTTGGCGACCGCGCGATCGTGGATGGCGTCCATGTCCCAGCTGACGCCCCCGGTGACGTACCAGTCGCCGCGCAGCAGGATGTACTCCGCGTAGCCGCTGCCGCCGCCAGGGCACCCACCGGAGACAGCCGTGCAGCGCGTGTGGACCCCCGCGTCGGAGATGTCCATGTAGAAGCCGTTGGTGGGGTTCGTGATGTAGTCGAAGAAGGTGTTCACGTTGTTGAACACGTGCTGCTTGCCGGCGTCCTGCAGCGAGCACGGGCCGGACAGGCAGGCGTTGTTCTGCTGGCCGAGTGCCCGGAGCTTGTAGGTGGACTCGTAGTCGATCGAGGGGAACTCGATGGCGGCGGGGGGTTCGGCGGTGATCTCGACCTTCCCGCCGATCTGCCCGCCGGCGGCCGCCGCGCCCTTGCCGCACTGACCGCCGCAGACGGTGTCGATGGTGCCGGCTGGGCCCGAGACCGTCGTGGTGTTGAGCTTGGCGGACCCGCCGTCATCGACGTAGAGGTCGCCGTTGACGGCCGGGATGGTCACGCCGGTGACGGTCGTGACCGGAGCCGCGGACCCCGGCACGTTGCCACGTCCGGTGAGGGTCACCGAACGGGCGAAGATGTCACCGATGATGGTCGCGTTGCCGGAGAACTTCTCGGTCGTGAGGCACCCGTTGTTGCTGTCGCCCCCGCTCGCCGGCGGCGTGTAGGCGCCCGGGTAGCACAGGTCGCCGTTGCCGATGTTGTACCGCCACGAGTACCCGGTCTGGTCGAACTTGCCGCCGAGGGCCTTCGTGTGGGCGTCGAGGCGGCTGTGGTTGCCCACCGACGCGACACCCTTGGCCATCTCGAGGTCGCCGACCGCGCTGAACTGCTCGACCCGGAACCGCGACGAGGCGTCCAGGGTCACGCTCGCGTTGGAGTGCACGGCGTTGGTCGTGACCGCGGGCGCGACGAAGGAGCCCCCGTGGTGGTGGATCTTGATGTTGTCGTCGGCGAACATCGCGTAGTCGAAGGCGACCGGTGAGCTGCGCTCGACGTGGACCCGCACGGTCGCCCGGTCGCCGCTCCCGGCGGGGAACTCGCCCGTCACGGTGACGAGGCGCTGGGTCGACGCCCCCGGCACGTCGAGGACCGTCCCGGTGAACGCCGCGCCGCCGATGTTGCCCGTGACCGGGTTGCAGCCGGCCGGTGCGGACTCCGGCTCCAGGCAGTCCTCGCGCGTGACGCCCGCACCCGGCAGGTAGGTGTCCCACGGCGTCGTCGCGCCGCTGACCCCGAGGTCGAAGATGATCTTCTCGGCGCCGGCGTCGGCGGCCGCCAGGGCGGTCGTGACGTCGCGGGTCTGGCGCGAGCCCTGCTGGGCGCTCCGGGCGGCGGCGAAGACCATCGAGGACAGCAGCACGAGGATGAACAGGAACGCGATCGCGGAGATGAGGGCGACGCCCTCTTCGCGGCGGGACGCCACGGACCGGGTCGTCATCAGACACCTCTCCAGTTGCGCATGTGTGCCACGGTCGAGACCGACCGGCACGAGCGGGGTTCCTGCCCGTCGACGGCGATGACGACCTCCACCCCCACGGCCGCGATGCGGGAGTAGAGCGCCTCGCTGATGGGCTGGGCCATCGGCACGAGATCGCCGTCGGCGGTCCGCTCGTAGTAGGTGAACAGCGGGACGTCGGCCGTCAGGCCGTCGCACTCGCCGCTGCTGAGGACCCCGTTCATCACGTCGGCGCTGAGCGGTCGGGGCGAGATGGAGGTCCAGAGCGGGTAGGTGCAGGTCGAGGCGCAGGCCGTGGGCTCGAGCACCTCGGTGGTGAGCGTGGTGCCGGACAGCTCCAGACGCACGCGTTCGGGGAGTTCGTCGCCGTCGAGGTCGGCACGGAAGGTGACGCGGTCCTCGTCGGCGCGGTCGAGGATGGAACTCGTGACCTGTGACTCGCCGAGCGGGTAGGCGGCCTGCCGGAGCCAGCGCGACAGGCGGTCGATGCTGACCCGTGTGCGCTGCTGTGCGGTGATCTCCCGGTCGCTCATCGCAGCCGCCCGCTGTGTGGCGGTGAACACCGACAGGATCGCCGTGAGGAGGACGCCGAAGAGCGCCATCACGACGAGCAGCTCGATGAGGGTCAGGCCCTCCTCGTCCCGCAGGCGCGAGCTCACTTGATGTCCTTCGAGAACTCGCTGACCTCGCCGGTCCGGATCTCCTCGCCCTTCCACGCGTGGGACTTGTCCCACTTCGGCGTGCCGTCACCGTTCAGGTGCTCGCCGTCCTGCACCTCGATGTCGTAGTACCCCGGCTCGAGGTCGTAGACGAACGTGTAGCTGCCGTCCCGGGCGATCAGGATGCCGTCGACCGGGACGTAGGTGTCGCCCGGCCAGCCGGCCGGCTCCGGCGACTTGGCCTTGATCTTCAGCCGGAACCGCACGTCCTTCTTGAACTTGTTGGTGATCGTCACCCGCAGCTGGCCCGTCGTCGCGCCCTCGGAGGGCCCTGACGTCGCGGTCGGGCTCATCGTGGCGGTCGCCACCCCGGATCCGCCCACGCAGACGGCCGTGGTGCCGGGGTCGTAGCCGGTCGCCGTCGCCGCCACGTTGTAGAGGCCCTCGGCCACCCCGGTGAAGCTCGCCACGCCGGACCCATCGCTCGTGACCGGACCGATGCTCGTCCCACCGCCGGACGGCGTGAGCGTGACCTCGGCGCCGGCGATGGCGGTCCCGGACTGCTCCGAGACCGTGATCGTCGCCGGGCCGGTGTTCGCGGTGGTCGTGCAGGCGCTGATGGTCCAGCGCGTCTCGACCAGCGTCACCGACCCGGTCGTCACGTTGCAGGGGACGGTCTTCTCGTCGGCGGCGGGGTCACCGAACGGGTGCCACTCGGGGTTGGCCTGGTGCACCGTGCAGGTGTGGGCCCCGGTCGGGATGCCGAAGAGCTCCGCGATGCCCTCGTCGGTCTCGTCCGCGCGGGTGGTGGTGTCGCTCAGCGTGACGGTGATGGGGAAGTTGAGCCCCTCGTCCTCGATGACGTCGCCGAGCTCGTCCTCGACCCGGAACGTGAGTCCCTGCGCCTCGATGGCCGGCTTGGCGGCGTCGCGGATGATGTTCGTGCGCACCGTGTGGGATCCGGACCGCACCCCCTCCCAGTCGACGGTCACGATCACGCGCTTGTAGTCGGTCAGCTCGCTGTCGGCGTCGGCGCCGCCGGTGCCGTCGACCGGGTCGTCGACCTCGACGACGTAGCGGGTCACCGTGTAGGCCTGCCCGTCACGGGTGATCGTCTCGCGGTGTGGTTCGCAGACCGTGCAGCTGGCGTCGTAAGCGATCGGGGAGCCCTCGATGACGTCGCCGGCGCTGTTCCCGGGGTAGGTCACGTAGTCGGGGCCGAGGGCGAGGGAGTCGAACCGGGCGCTGCGGTAGCGCTCGACCGACTCGTTGGCCACCGCGGTCGCCTTGTCCAGCAACCGTGCCTCTCGCGAGGTCACGAGCGAGGTGGCGACGACCCCCACGGTGGCGAAGAGGCCGATCCCGAGGATGAACATCGCGACGATGAGCTCGATGAGCGTGAAGCCGGCCTCGCCGGGGCGGGCGGCGTCGGTGGCGACTGCTCGCCGTCGCCTCGTCATCTTCCGCCTCCGGGGGTCGTGGCCGGGACGCCAACGGACGACCGACCGGACCCGCCGACCGTGGTCGGGACGGGTCCTCTCGTTGGGAGTGTCGTCACGACGGGCTCGACACTTTAACGGCGTCGGCCACGGCGGCCGGGTGCGGTCACTTGAGCGTCCGCTCGCCTTCGCAGAGGGTGAAGGCGTCGTCGCCGTAGAGGAGCGTCACGCACGGCGGGTCGATCGCGAGCACCTGGAAGTTCTGGGCGAACGTGTCGCCTTCGCCGACCTCGTAGAGGGTGGTGTCGACCTGCACGACCGCACGCGCGGAGCCGTCGTCGGCGACGAACACGTCGACGAGCGAGACCACGCGACCCTCGCAGACGACCTCCTCGGTGCCGGTGCAGGGATCGGAGCCGCTCCCGCCTCCGCCACCGTCGGTGCCGCCTCCGCCGCCCTCGCAGAGGGTGAAGCTCTGTCCGTCGTGGGTGAGCGTGACGCAGGTCTCGGTGATGGCCACGACCTGGTAGCCGTCGGCGAAGGTGTCGCCCTCGCCGACGGTGTAGATGACCGCGTCGACGCGGATCGTCGCACGGGGGGATCCTCCGTCGTCGACGAACACGTCGATCAGGACCGCGTTCTGGGTGGTCCCGCCTCCGTCGGTGCCGCCGCCACCGGTCGTGCCGCCGTCGGTGCCACCGCCCCCGGTGGTCCCGCCGTCGGTGCCGGTGCCGCCGCCGGTGTCGGTGCCGTCGCCGCCGGCGACCGGGATCGCGTCGGGGATGACGGGCTCGAACGGGTCGCGCGAGAGGAAGATCTCGTAGGTCTCGATCGGCCCGACGAGGACCTCGTCGACCGGCGCCTCGGTGGCCTCATCGGTCGGCTCGGTGGGCTGCGCGACCGCCCCCAACCCGGCGCGGGGGTCGAAGGTCTCATCCTCGGCCCCGTCGCCCGGAGACAGGACGAGCACCCACAGGAGCCCGAGCAGGACCAGGGCACCGACGACGATGCCGGCGAGGACCAGGGGGCGCTGTCGGATCGAGGCCACGGCGGTCTCGCTCATGCGGCCTCCTCCTCGGTCGGGGCGTCGGTGGGTGCCTCGGTCGCCGGAGGTGTCGCGGGCTCCGCGGCGACCGGCGCCGGCAGCAGCGCGAACATCTTCCCGGTGAGCGAGATCGCGAGCGTGGGGTACTCCGACGGCGTAGCGGCGAGCGCCGACCAGGTGATGCCCCGGGGGGTGATGGACGGGTCGGCGATGCGGCGGAGGAAGTCGACGAGCTGGAAGTAGCTGCCCTCGACCGACAGCGACAGGTTGATCTCGGCGAGCTCGGCGAGCTCGCCCGGCGCCGCCGAGGGTCGGCTCGGGGAGACGCTCAGGAGGGTCACGCCGCTGTCGTCGGCGGCGAGCTGGAGCTGACGGAGCGCGCTCGGCAGCGCCGCGTCCCGGGGGATGATGCTCTCGGCGGTCGCGAGCGTGGCCTCGATCTCGGGGCGCCTGGGCGCGGATCGCCTCGAGCCCGGCGATGCGGGCCTCGAGCGTCGCCTGCTGGGCGACGGCGGCGTCGATGTCCTCGCGGATCACGGCGAGCTCGTCGCTCTTGGGCTTGAACCCGAAGAAGTAGGCGACGACGAGCAGGAGCACGAACCCCAGCACGGCGAGGAGCGTCGTCTGGCGGTTCATCGCACCTCCTCCGGCAGTCCCTCGGCGTAGCGTCGGGTCAGGACCTCGGGCCCGAGGTTCATGTCGATCGTGAAGGACGAGATGCCCTCCTCGTCGACCGTCGAGGAGGTGAAGTAGACGCCCGAGAACGACGACACCTTCTCGAGCTCGAGCAGGAGCCGCTCGAGGCCGGGTGCGTGGCCCCCGAGGGTGCGACCCCCCAGGCTGACGGTGCCGAAGGGCGTGATGACCTCGCCCAGGGTCGGCACGCCCGGCGTCGGGGTGAGGTTGACGGTCAGGGACCCGAGCTCGGCGTCGCTCGGCATCACCGCGGCGAGGTCCTGGAGGACGCCGGCGACGCCGGCCTCGCTCCCGAGGGCGGCGGCGAGGATCGCCGGCGCTCGCCTCGGCCCGGTCGGCGAGCTCGGCGAACTCCTGGAGGCTCGCGATCTCGGCGTTGAGGGTCGCGATCTCGGCCTGCTCGGCCTCGAGCTGTGCCTGGGCGTCGGAGACGCGGTTGACCTGGAGGACGTAGAGGACCCCGAGGACGCCCACCGCCGCGAGCGCGCCGGCGCCGACCAGCGCGCGCTGGCGTGCCTGGCGGTTGCGCTCGGCGACCTCGCCGGGGAGGAGGTTGACGCGGACGCTCACTCCACACCCCCGAGGGCGAGACCGACGGAGGTCGTGAGCACGGGGCCCACCTGGGCGAGCTGGTCCGGGGTCATCTCGACCCCCGAGACGGGCCAGCGGTCGAAGGGGTTGCCGATCTCGACCGGCAGCCGGATCGCCGTCGCCAGCCGGTCCGCCAGCCCCGCGAGGAGCGCACCGCCGCCGGTCAGCACGACCCGGCCCACACGGGCGCTGCCGGTCTGGGCCTGGTAGTAGTCGAGGGAGCTGCGGACCTCGTCGATGAACTGGTTGGCCTGGTCCTCGATGATGCGACGCGTGGGCTCGTCACCGGTGGGCGACAGGCCGGTCGTCTTCTTCACCATCTCGGCGTCGTCGGTGGTCAGCCCGAGGCCGCTCGCGAGCCCCTCCGTGACGCTCTCGCCGCCGAGGACCAGGATCCGGACGAACCGCGGGATCCCGCCCTCGTGCACCACGATGTTGGTCACGCCGGCGCCGATGTCGATCAGCACCTCGCCGGCGGTCTCGATGGCGGACTCGGTGGCGAGGGCACGCAGCATCGCGAACGGGTTGAGGTCGACGCCGACCGGTCGGAGGCCCGCCTCCTGCGCCGCCTGGATGTGGGTCGCCACCATGTCCTTGTGGGCGGCGACGAGCAGCAGGCGCAGCATCCGGGTGTCGCCGTCGCTCTGGAACTCGGAGAGGACGTGGAAGTCGAGCTCGGCGTCCTCGACCGGGATCGGGATGAACTCCTGGACCTGGAAGCGCAGCGACTGACGCAGCTCGGCCTCCTCCATCCAGGGGAGGTCGATCTGGCGCACGACCACGCGCTGGTTGGCGACGCCGAGCTGCACCCGCTTGCTCTTGATGCCGCTGGTCGACACGATCTGCCGGATGGCCGCGGCGACCGCCGCCACGTCCAGGATCTCGCCCTCACGGACCGAGCCGGTCGGCAGGTCGAGCCCCCCGAAGTTGACCACCGTCGGCTGGCCACGCGACGCCGTCACCTCCGACACGTGCACGGTGCGCGTGCCGATGTCGAGGCCGATCACGCTGTTCCTCGCCACGGAAGGCCCCTACCCGTTGGTCTCTTCGGCCCGGACCGATCCGGCGTTGAGGTAGTCGTCCAGGTCGCCCTGCCGGATGCGGTAGTTCTTGCCCACCCGGATGGCCGCCAGCTGACCGCCCTTGATGAGACGGTAGACGGTCATGTTGCTGACGCGGAGGACGTCGGCCACCTCGGCGACGGTGAGGAGCGGGTCGGCGCCCGCGACACCCGGTCGTTCGCTCGTCATCGCTCGGTCCTCACTCGCCCGCCGGTTCCCCGTCTCGCGCGCCCGCGGCCCTCAGGACCTCACCGAGCGTCACAGAAGTAACACGAACCACAATCAACGTCAAGAGTATGCCTCGGCAACTCCTGGCCACACCTGAAGTCTCACATCATGGTGATTCTTCACGGAGGGTGCCGGTCAGGCCACGCCGAGCCACCGGGCGCCGGCCGCGGCGAGCGGTTCGCCGGCGAGGATCGCGGTCAGCGCGCCGAGCGCGAGGTAGGGCCCGTAGGGGATGCGCGTCGCGAGCTTCGCCCGGCCGGCGAGGACCAGCCCGACCGCCACCACCACCGCCGAGACGGCGGTCGCGTAGAACCAGACGACGAGCTCCCCGCCGCCGAGGTAGCCCACCACGAGGCCGATCGACGGCGCGAGCTTGATGTCGCCCATGCCGATGCCGGCGACGCCGCGGAGGAGCCGGAACAGCTCCGACAGCGCCAGCATCGCGAGCGGCACGGCGAGCCCGGCGACCACGGCCCGGCGCAGGTCCGCCCACTCCCCCGTCGCCACGCTCACGCCGGCGAGGAGGACGAGGAGGACGCGGGGCGGCGCGGTAGGTCAGACGGTTGGGGATGATGCGGTGCTCGAGGTCGATCACGGCGGCCACCACGAACACCCACACGGCCACGAGGAGCGGCACGAGGAGCCACGCCAGCCCGTGGACCGCGGCGGTCGCGCCGAACAGCACCGCCATGACCGCCTCGACCAGCGCGTAGCGGGCCGCGATCGGCTCGTCGCAGTCCCGACAGCGCCCCGCAGCACGAGCCACGAGACGACCGGGACGTTGTCGTACCAGCGGATGTCGTGCCCGCAGGCCGGGCAGGCCGACCGGGCGGGCTCCAGCACGGTGCCGCCCCGCGGCCACCGGTGGATCGGCACGTTCGCGAACGACCCCAGCACCGCCCCGAGCGACGGCGACGCACACAAGACCGGTCACGGACTCACTCCCGACACGCACGGCGATGGGCGGACCTGCACGGGTCGCCCTCGCCGTCGCCGTTCGACCGAACGCTACGCCGGATCGTCGACGGCGGCCGGGTCGCAGTGATCGTCGCCGGCTGTCGAGGAGGTCCGGTCGTCGTGCTGGTCAGCTGAACCGTCGTCGCTGTCGAAGTACCAGTAGTTGTCGCTGTTCTTGTGCTTGGCGACGACGACGTAGCCCTTCCCGTCCCGCGCAGGCGCGTGCTGCGACGTCGGCGGACGGGGAGAAGCCCGACGTCCTCGAGCGGTCCACTGGGTCGGCGTCCGTGGTCGTCGGTCACGGTGTCGGCGTACTCGTTCTTGTCCGGTGAGGTAGGTCTCCTCGAGCGGTGGACATGTTCTTGACGTCGGACTTCGCGGCCGCGTCCCACGCCTTCTCACGCTGGTTGAGGAAGACCGGGATGGCGATCGCGGCGAGGATGCCGATGATGATGACGACGACGAGGAGCTCGATGAGCGTGAAGCCCTCCTCGTGGTCCTCGAGGGACTCACGGAGCTTGCGGAGCATCTGGTGCCCTTTCATGATGGCGATGTACGTACCTGATGACCGGCCGGCGGGTGGATCCGCCTGCACAAGCTCCCGGGTGCTGCCCTGGGTCGCTTGCGCGAGGCAACTCGGCTGACCTTCTCCCGATGAATGTGGTGGGAGGGAGGTCCCGTGGTGTTGCTCGCTCGCCTCTCGACGAGGTCGCCTTTCTCTTCGCGCTCGCGGCCTGTCACCAGGGTCTTCGTCCCTGACGAGGTGAACCTTTAGCGCGCCCGAAGCCCCGCGGCGGTGGACGCTGCGTCACCGACCGTGTGGCTGGTGTGGCGTGTGTCACGTTCCGTGAGCGTACGAGACCACGCACCGTCACCGGACTAGCCCGGTGTAGGCACCTCCGGGACGCTCGGTGAACGCCGGACGGCCGCCGCGTGACCCTCCGTCACCACGCCCACGCCCACCGGGAACGTGCCGCACCCGTGCACGTCGCGCACGCCCCACCGCGGCGGACGCGCTCGACGTCAGGCGTCGACGAGGTCGATCACCTTGAAGATCGGCATGTAGAGCGCGATGACCATCGACCCGACGAGGCCGCCGAGGACCGCGATCATGAGCGGCTCCATGAGCGCCGTCAGCGACTCGGTGGTCGACTCGACCTCCTGGTCGTAGAAGTCCGCGATCTTCTCGAGCATCGTGTCGACGGCACCCGTCTCCTCCCCCACGGCGATCATCTGGACCACCATCGGCGGGAACACGTCGTGCTCGGTCAGCGGGGTGGCGATGGCCTCGCCCTCGCGGACGCCCGCCTGGACGGCCTTCACGGCCTTCGAGACCGGCCCGGAGTTGACGGTGTCCGAGGTGATCTCGAGCGCCTGCAGGATCGGGACACCCGCGCGGAGCAGGGTCCCGAGGTTCCGCGAGAACCGCGCGATGGCGATCTTGTGGAACAGGTTGCCGAACACCGGGAGCTTGAGCTTGATGACGTCGAGCCGGTAGCGGCCCTCCTCGGTGGCGCGGATGCGCTTGTAGGCCTGCCACAGGACGGTCGGGCCGATCACGAACGTCAGGAGCCCGGCGATCGAGGTCATGAAGTTCGAGGCGCCCATGAGCACCTTGGTGGGCAGCGGCAGCTCGCCGCCGAGGCTCTCGAACATCGACACGAAGGTCGGGACGATGAAGATCAGCATCACCGAGGTGAGCAGGATCGCCAGGATGAACACGATGACCGGGTAGGTCAGCGCGGCCTTGATCTTCCCCCGCAGCGCCACGTCCTTCTCGAGCGTCTCCGCCACCCGCATCAGGACCTGGTCGAGCATGCCGGCGGTCTCACCGGCACGGACCATGGCGACGTAGAGCTTGGGGAACACCTTCTCGTGGACCTGCAGCGCCGCCGACAGCGACTTGCCGGACTCGACCTCGGTGCGGATCTCGTCGACGACGCGCGAGAGCTCCTTGTTCTCGGTCTGCTCCGACAGGATCGTCAACGCCCGCAGCAGCGACAGCCCGGAGTTGATCATCGTGGCGAACTGGCGCGAGAAGATGGCGAGGTCCTGGAGCTTGACCTTCGCCCCGAAGCCCGGGATCGACAGCTCCTTGCTGAGGGCGCTGTCCTTGACCTTGTCGATGGACACGGGCGAGTAGCCCATCGAGCGCAGCTTCTGCGCCACCGCACCCTGGTTGTCGGCCTCGAGCGTGCCCGAGATCATCTTCCCGGACTTGTCGCGCACCTGGTAGGTGAACGTCGTCGCGGTCGCCGTCGCCATCGTCTCTGCTCCTCACTACCCCGCCATCGGCGCTAGCTGCGCCCGGCGAGCCGGTTGAACTCGGCCACGTTGTTGCACTTCTCGAGCGCCTCGTCGTAGGAGACCTTGCCCTGCTTGACGAGCGTGGCGAGCGACTGGTCCATCGAGACCATGCCGTGCTGTGCCCCGGCCTGGATCGCCGAGTAGATCTGGTGGGTCTTGCCCTCGCGGATGAGGTTGCGGATGCCCGGGGTCGCGACCATGATCTCGGTCGCCGCGACCCGGCCCTTGCCGTCGGTCATCTTGCACAGCTGCTGGCACACCACCCCCTGGAGCGCGCCGGCGAGCTGGACGCGGATCTGCTCCTGCTGGTGCGGCGGGAACACGTCGATCACGCGGTCGACGGTCTGCGGCGCGTCCTGGGTGTGGAGCGTGCCGAAGACGAGGTGGCCGGTCTCGGCGGCGGTGAGGGCGATGTGGATGGTCTCGAGGTCGCGCATCTCGCCGACGAGGATCACGTCGGGGTCCTGACGGAGGACGTGCTTCAAGGCGGCGGCGAACGACAGCGTGTCGGTGCCGACCTCACGTTGGTTCACGACCGACCGCTTGTGGCGGTGGAGGAACTCGATGGGGTCCTCGACGGTCATGATGTGGACCGGCCGGTTGGTGTTCACGAGGTCGATGATCGACGCGAGCGTGGTGGACTTGCCGGACCCGGTGGGGCCGGTGACGAGCACGAACCCTCGCGGCAGGTAGGCGAAGTTGCCGACCTGGGACGGCATCTTGAGCTGCTCGAGGGTCTGGATCTCGAACGGGATGACACGCATCACGGACCCGACCGAGTCGCGCTGCATGAACACGTTCACGCGGAACCGGGCGCGGCCCGGCACCGAGTAGGACATGTCGAGCTCGAGGTTGTTCTCGAACTCCTCGCGTTGCTTCTGGGTCATGATGGCGTAGAGGAGCTTGCGCAGCTCCTCGGCGTCGAGGACCGGGTAGTGCTCGAGCGGTGTCAGGTCGCCGTCGACGCGGATCGTCGGCGGCAGGTGCGTGGTCAGGTGGAGGTCGGACCCGCCCCGCTCGACGAGCTCGCCGAGCAGCGCGTCGAGGTCGATCGAGGAGTCCTCCTCGGAGGCGACGGTGGACTTGCCGGCCACCGCCGGCCTCGCCACGTCCGGTTGCGGCGCCGCGGGCACCGCCGCGACGGGGTCGTCGACCGTGAGGTGCTGGATGGCCTGCAGGAGCGGCCGGCGCGGTGACAGCGCGAGCAGGACCGGCAGGCCCGTCTCGGCCTCGATCTTGTCCTTGGCGACCTGGTTGTTCGGGTCGGCGACCGCGACGACGAGCTCGTCCCCGGAGCCGAACCGGACCGGGAGCGCCACCAGCTCGGTGGCGAGGCTGCGGGAGATCATCTGGGCCGCGTCGGGCTCGACGTTGGTGCCGTCGACGTCCGCGTAGGGCATGCCGAGCTTGGTCGCGAGCGCCCGGACCAGGTCGGACTCGCTCGCGAGGTTGAGGTCCACGAGCACCTTGGCGAGCGACCCGCCGGCCTCGGCGCGGCGCGTCTCGGCGTGGTGCAGCTGGTCCGACGTCAGGACCCCCTGGTCGACCAGGATGTCCCCCAGGCCCTTCGCCATCACGTTCCCTCCCTGCGGGGGCGCCGTTCGCCCCTCGACCGTGTCACCGCTCACACGATGACGCGGCTGACCTCCTCGATCGTGGTCCTCCCCAGGAGGACCTTGGCGAGACCGTCGTCCCTGAGCGTACGCATGCCCTGCTCGATGGCGGTGCGTTTGATGTCCTCCGACGAGGCCCGAGCGACGCACATCCGCTCGATCTCCTCGGTGACGGTCATCACCTCGTGGACCGCGAGCCGGCCCTTGTAGCCGGTGTTGCTGCACGCCTGGCACCCCATGGCCTTCGGGATCGGGGGCCGTGCGTCCACTACGTCGTCCCCGAAGCCGGCCTCCTTGAGGATGATCGGGTCCGACTCGACCATCTCGGTGCACTTCGAACAGACGCGTCGCGCGAGTCGCTGCGCGAGGACCGAGTCGGTCGCCGATCCCACGAGGAACGGCTCGATGCCCATCTCGGTGAGCCGCGTGATCGCGCTGGGGGCGTCGTTGGTGTGCAGCGTCGACAGGACGAGGTGGCCGGTGAGCGCCGCCTCGATGCCGATCTGGGCGGTCTCGTGGTCACGCATCTCACCGACGAGCACCACGTCGGGGTCCTGTCGCAGGATCGACCGCAACGCCTTCGCGAAGGTCAGCCCGGCCTTGTTGTTGACCTGGACCTGGCTGATCCCCGCGAGCCGGTACTCGACCGGGTCCTCGGTGGTGATGATGTTGATCTCGGGGCTGTTCTTCACGTTGAGCGTCGCGTACAGCGTCGTCGACTTCCCCGACCCGGTCGGGCCCGTCACGAGGATCATCCCGTACGGCTTCGTGTAGGACGCGCGGTAGCGACGCTCGTTGTCCTCGAGGAAGCCGAGGTCCTCGAGCTCGAGCATGATCGAGCTCTTGTCGAGGATGCGCATCACGACCTTCTCGCCGTACACCGTGGGCAGCGTCGAGAAGCGCAGGTCGATGGGCTTGCCCCCGACGACCAGGCCGATACGACCGTCCTGGGGGATGCGGCGCTCGGCGATGTCGACCTCGGCCATGATCTTGAGCCGCGAGATGACGCCGGACTGGATCGACTTCGGCGAGCGCATCACCTCGTGGAGGACGCCGTCGACGCGGTAGCGGACGCGCAGGTCCCGCTCCCCCGGCTCGATGTGGATGTCCGAGGCGCCGTCGTTCACGGCCTGCGTGATGAGCAGGTTGACGAACTTGACGATCGGGGCCTCTTCGGTGACGGCCCGGAGCTCGGACAGCGAGCTGTCGTCCTCGCCGAGCGCGCCGCCGAGGTCGTCGGCGATGGCCTCGATCTCCTCGGCCATCCGGTGGTACCGCTTGACGGCATCGAGGATGTCGTCGCGCGTCGCGACCACGGGCTTGACGTCCAGCCCCGTGATCGTCCGGATGTCGTCGAGCGCGAACACGTTCGCGGGGTCGCTCATGGCCACGACCAGCCGGCCGTCCTCCAGCTTGATCGGGATGGCGTTGTAGCGCCGGGCGATGGTGTCGCTGATGCGGCTGACGGCGTTGGCGTCGACGTCGTAGGACTGGAGGTCGACGAACTCCATCCCGATCTGCTTGGCCAGCGCCGCCACGAGGTCGCGCTCGGTGACGTAGTTCTTGTCGACGAGGACCCGGCCGAGCGACTTGCCGAGGGTGCGCTGGAGGTCCTGGGCCTCCTCGAGCTGGACAGGGGAGATCAGACCGTCCTCGACGAGGATCTGCCCGAGCTGCCTCACCGCCGGGCCTTCCCTGCCAGCGCCGGACCCGAGCCCTTGGCGCGGAGCTGCTGCAGCACCGCGTAGAGGAGGGAGACGAGGCCGCGCTTCACGTCGTCGCGGTCTCGGGCGTCGAGCGCGACGACCGGGACGTCCTCGGGGATCGACAGCGCCTTCCGGGCGGAGGTCTCCGCAGCGGCACGGTCGTCGCCCGACTTGTTGACGACCACGATGAAGGGCACGTCGGCGATGTCGGTGAAGAACTCCATGATGCGGGCGGCCTCGGCGAGGGACTCCTCGCGGTCGTGGTCGACCATCAGGACGAAGCCCAGCATCCCCTCGGCCAGGATCTCCCACATGAAGTCGAACCGCTCCTGCCCGGGCGTGCCGAACAGGTACAGCGCCAGGTTGCCGTCCACCGTGATCCTGCCGAAGTCCATCGCGACGGTGGTGTGGCCCTTGACCGACCGGGTGTGGTCGCTGACCTGGCGCTCGGTCGACAGGACGGTGATCTCGGAGATCGTCTGGATGAAGGTCGTCTTGCCGGCTCCGAAGGGGCCGGTGACCACGACCTTGACGGTGCGGACGTCGGAGCGGTCACGGCGCGCCACTACAGGCCCTTCACACCGTCGATGAGCCGCTGGACGAGGTCCTCATCGATGGAGGGGTCCGTCGACAGCCGCTGGTCGGGCGCGGCCCCGGCCTTGCCCCCGGTGGGCTCGGCCCGGCTCGCGGCGGGCTTGGCCTTGAGCTTGGCGGCGTCCTTCTTCGATCCGGCGGCGCTGGACACGTCGACCTCGGCTTCGTCGTCGGTGGCACGGGTGGCCGCCGGGTCGAGCTCGAGCTCGAGCTCGGCAGCCGCCGAAGCGGGCGAGGAGGTGTCGTCGACGGCCGGACCGTCGCCCGCATGCGACCCGGCCGTGTCCTGCCGGCTCGCCGGCGCGTCGTCCTCGAGCGAGCGAAGGAGCTCCTGCTGGGTCAGGAGCGCCGCGATCGACGGTGGGCCCTCGACCGCCGGGTCCCGGATCTCGAGCAGGCCCGCCCCGGCGAGCCCGTAGAGCACCTTGCAGGTGTGGAACTCCCCCTGCCCGAACACCTCGACGAGCTCGCCGACGGTGCGTCGACCGTCGACGAGGGTCAGGAGCCGCCACTCCTCGGGCTGGAGGCTCACCTCCACCCCGGAGTCGCCGGGCAGCGGCGCCATCGCGACCACCGCGTCGAGCGACGGGATCTTCTTGTGGACCGCGTCCCACTCCTCGAGCCGGCGCGAGCCCTCCATGATGAGGTTCTCGACCGACACCGCGAGCTCGATGGGCTCCTCGATCGCCGATCCCTCGCCGCTGTCGAAGGCGAACGCGCCGGTCGACCAACGCATGAGGTCGAACACGGCGTCCTGGATCTGCTCGCGGACGAAGGTCTCGAGCGTCTCGTCGGAGACCACGCCGTTGCGGACCAGGATCTGGCCGACCCGGAGGCCGCGCCCGTCACGGGCGGCCTCCTCCTGGTCGTCGAGCGCCTGCTTCAGCTGGTCGGTGGCGACGAGCCCCGCGCCCACGAGTCGGCGACCCAGGGCCAGCCGGCCACCGCTGGAGACCGCGTAGTAGACCTGGCCGTCCTTGAGGTAGACGCGTCCCTGCGAGGACCCGTCGTCGAGCTGCAGGCACCCGGTCTTCTTGGTGAACGCCAGCAGCTGGAAGATGTCCGGCAAGGTGAAGCTCTCGAGGGTTCCCTCGAGCATGCGCCACCCCCTTCACGTCCCTCCGCGGTTCGGCCGCGGTGCCCGTTCCCCTCGGTCGGATCGAACTGGTGCTACCCCGGCGTCACTGCCACGAGCTGGCGGGCTCGCCGGTCTCGGTGATGCCGGCGTACGGATCGGCCTCGTCGCGGCCCTCGAGCAGCACGTCGCCGATGCGTCCGGCGGCGCGGCGCATCTCGAAGAGCATGAACCCGATCTTGGCCGTGCGACGTGCCACGGCCGCGAGCACCGCCTGATCCTGTGCGCTCATCAGGAACACGAAGCCGTGCTCGCCCTCGACGAACACCTGGTTCAGTTGCCCTCGGCCGAGGCCGAGCGCGGCCTGCTCTCCCAACGACAGGAGGGCCGCGCTCATCGCACCGACCCGGTCCTCCTCCATGGTGTCCGGGAGGGCGCTCGCCATCGGCAGCCCGTCGAAGGAGACGACCGCTGCCGCCTCGACGTCCGGTGAGCTCCGGATGAACTCGTCGAGCGCGGCGGCCAACCGCTGCGCCTTCGACTCGGGCATGTCCCGTCCTCCCTCGGTGCTCCCGCGGTGGAGGACCATCGCTGGTCGCCCCGGACCGCGAGCGTGGTGGTCCGCGCCGTCGGCGCGAGCCCACCATCCGACAGGTCGGCAGGCCACGCCCGTGGCTTGAGTTGACTTCTGAGGTCAGGCCTCGGGGGCCAGCCTACGTCGCGTACGCGGTGCGCGCGGCCAGGTCAGACGGCGAGCGCCGCCATGGCCGCGGCCGACATCGTGGCGGCCGGCGCGGTCCGGCCGGTCCACCGCCGGTAGGAGGCCGCTGCCTGTCCGACCAGCATCCCGAGCCCGTGGTGCGCCTCGCCGCCCGCCTGGCGTGCCGCGGCGAGGAACGGTGTCTCCGGGGGGTTGTAGACCAGGTCGTAGGCGATGTGTCGGTCTCCCAGCGCGTGGAAGGGGCCGGGGAGCGTCTCGCCGGCCATCCCGAGCGGCGTGGCGTTGACGACCAGCCGTGACCGGTCGATCGCGGAGGCCACGAACACCTCGTCGTCGAGGTCGACCGCGTCGGCCTCGGTGCTCCCGGCCCGTTCGGCGAGGTCGGCCAGCGTCTGGGCCGCGTCCGCGCGTCGGCCGACCACGGTGACGGGGCAGCCGAGACGCCCGAGGGCGACGACCACGGCCCGTGCGGCGCCCCCGGTGCCCAGCACCACGGCGCCGTCTCCCGCCGCCGATCCCGAGCTCCTCGGAGAAGACCTGCCCCACCCCGACCGCATCGGTGTTGTCACCCAGGATCCCGCGAGCCGTCCACACCAGCGTGTTCACCGCCCCGACGAGCTCCGCCTCGACGGTCAGCTCGTCGCAGCGGTCGAGGACGGCCTCCTTGTGGGGCACCGTGACGTTGGCCCCGACCGCCTCGACCGCCCCGAGCGCGTCGACGACGCGGCCGAGGCTCTCGGGCGGGGTCGGCAGCGCCAGGTAGACGAGATCGAGGCTGTGCTCCCGGAACGCCGCGTTGTGCATCACCGGCGACAGCGAGTGGCGGACGGGCCACCCCAGCAGGACCACCGGACGGGTGGCGGCGGTCGGCCACGGGCCGGGTCGTCTCACGAGCTCTGGCAGCGGCCGGCCTCGCGGAAGGCGGCGACGTTGCGGTTGTGCTCGTCGAGGGTGTCGGCGAACACGTGGGTGCCGTCGCACTCCGGGGCCTTCACGACGTAGTACAGCGCGCTCACGTCCTCGGGCGCGAACGCGGCTCGCAGCGAGGCCGCCCCCATGTTCGAGATCGGCGTGGGGGGGAGGCCGGGGTAGATGTAGGTGTTGTAGGGGTCGTCGATCTCGGTGTCGGCCGTCAGCACCCGTTCGGTGTGCTCGCCCCGGGCGTAGAGGACGGTCGCGTCGATCTGCAGCAGCTGCTCGGCCTCGAGGCGGTTCACGATCACCCCGGCGACGGTGGCGCGCTCGGCGTCGACGCGGGTCTCACGCTCGATGAGGCTCGCCAGGGTCAGCACGTCGTAGCGGGTGAGCCCGGCGGCCTCGGCGCGCTGGACCTCCTCGGCCGGGACCGCCGCCATCGTCTCGTCGAGCAGGTCGACCATCTTCTGCAGGATCTGCAGCGGGGTCGCGTCGGCGAACACGGCGTAGGTCTGCGGGAACAGCAGGCCCTCGAACGGCTCGCGGACCTCGGTGCCGAACTCGCGGAGCGGGGGGACCCAGTCGGGCAGACGCAGCAGCCCGTCGCCGTTCTGGCCCGCCTCGAGCCGCTCGTCGAGGACGGCCTGGAAGTCGGCGACCGTGTGGTCATCGAACTGCTCGTCGAGCCGCGCCAGGATCTGCTCGACCGCGAGGCCCTCCTGCACGGTGAACCGGAGCTGGTCGGGCTCGGCCGCGCCGGCGAGCAGGATGTCGATGGCCTCGTCGACCGACATCCCGGTCTCGAAGTCGTAGCTGCCGGCCTGGAGGTTGGTGTCGAGCTCCCGGCTCCGGGCGATGAGCCGGAAGGCGAGCGCGTTCTTCACCACGCCTTCGTCGGCGAGCACGGCGCCGATGCTGCTGGCGCTGGCACCGGAGGCGACCTGGATGGTGACCGGGTCGCCCTCCCCCGGGACGCCGGAGATCTGGTCGTTGACGTACCAGAGGCCACCGCCGACGGCCCCGAAGACGACGAGCAGGATGACCAGGAACACCTTCGATCCGGTGCTCAGCGCCACGTTCCCGACTCCTCTCCGGCCACTGCGGGCCGCCATCCTCGCGTCGCGCTCAGCGACGGTCCTCGTGCCGACGTCGACGGGACTCCAGGACCCCCTGGAGGATGAGGCTCGCTGCCACCCGGTCGATCGACGCCCGTCGCTCCCGCCGCGAGGCGTCCTGGGCCAGCATGACCCGCTCGGCCTCGGTGGTCGTGAAGCGCTCGTCCCACAGGCGGACCGGGAGGCCGCTCTGTCGCCGGAGCTCGTCGGCGGTGAGCCGGCACCGTCGGGCAGCATCGCCCTCACGCCCGTCGAGCGTACGCGGCAGGCCGACGACGATGCCCACCACCTCGTGGTCGGCGGCGACGCCGGCGAGGTCGGCGACGATGCCGGCGCGGTCGTCGGGGTCGGCGACCGGCCGGGTCTCCAGCGGCGACGCCACGACCTGGGACGGGTCGCTCATCGCGAGCCCGATCCGGACCTCGCCGAGGTCGACCGCCAGCAGGCGGCCGCGGTCGGGGAGCTCGTCGCCGGCGTTCCTCACGTGGCCGCGGCCTCGCGCGCCTCCCGGCCGGCGACCTCGAGCGCCTCGCCGAGGCGAGCGCCCTCCTTGCCGCCGGCCTGGGCCATGTCGCCCTTCCCACCCGCGCCGCCACCCACGACCTGGGCGGCGGGGTGCAGGATCGGTCGGGCCTCCACGCCGGCGTCGGCGAGGTCCTTCGACACGACCGCGACGAGCTGGGCCTTGCCGTCGTCGGTCGCCGTGCCGAGCACGATGATCGCGCGTTCCGCGAGGTGGCCGCGGATCTCGGAGGCGAGCTGCCGGAGGTCGTCCATCGTGGCGTCCGGGATGGCACGCGTCACGACCGCGAGGCCGTCCTCGCGCTGGACCTCGTCCGCGAGCTGCCGGGCCTGCTGGGCCAGCCCGGCGGTCCGGGTCCGCTCGAGCTCCTTCTCCGCGCTCCGGAGCCGACCCATCAGCCCGGAGACGCGCTCGACGACGTCATCGGTCTTGGTGTCGAGCAGCCGGGCGACCTCCTCGGCCACCTGCCGCTCCCGCGAGAGGAACCGGAACGCGTCGGGACCGGTCAGCGCCTCGATGCGACGCGTGTTGGACCCGATCGACTCCTCCCGGACCACCGTGATGGTGCCGATCGAGGCGCCGGACGGGACGTGGGTGCCGCCACAGAGTTCCTTGGAGAAGTCCCCGATCGTCACCACCCGGACGGTCTGGCCGTACTTGTCGCCGAAGTTGGCGACCGCGCCCTCCTTCTTGGCCTCGTCGAGGCCCATCACGTCCGTGCGCACGAGCGGGTCCCGCACCACCCGGTCGTTGATGGTGCCCTCGATCTCGGCCACGCGGTCCCGCGACACCGACTCGAAGTGCGGGAAGTCGAACCGGAGCCGTCCCGGCTGGACCAGCGAGCCGGCCTGCTGCGCGTGCTCGCCGAGGACCTCCTTGATGGTGGCGTGGAGGACGTGCGTGGCGCTGTGGCTGCGCGCCGTCGCGACCCGACGGTCCCGGTCGACGCTGGCCTCGACCACCTGCCCGGTGGTGACCTCCCCTGCCACGACGCGCGCCCGGTGGACGGTCAGCCCCTCGATCGCCTCCTGGGTGTCGAGGACCTCGAGGCGGCCGGTGGCGGTCTCGAGCAGCCCGGTGTCGCCGACCTGCCCGCCGCCCTCGGCGTAGAACGGCGTCCGGGCGAGGACGATCTCGACCTCGTCGCCTTCGCTGGCCGCGTCGAGCAGTCCCCCGCCGGTCACGATCGCCCCGAGGTCGCCCTCGGCGGTGAGCGTGTCGTACCCCAGGAAGTCGGTCGCGCCCACGGCTGCCGCCGCCTCGCGGTAGACCTCCACCGGGATCCCGTCGCCGCCCCGCTTGGCGCCGGCGCGGGCGCGTTCGCGTTGCTCGTCCATCAGCCGCTCGAACTCGTCGCGGTCGAGCGTGAAGCCGGCGTCCTCGGCGATCTCGGCCGTGAGGTCGATGGGGAAGCCGAAGGTGTCGTGCAGCTTGAACGCGACCGCACCGGGCAGGGTCGTCGAGCCGGCGCGCTCGGCGTCGGCGACGACCTCGTCGAGCATCGACAGCCCCTGGGCGATGCGACGCGAGAAGTCGCCCTCCTCGGCGGTGGCCACACGGGTGACGAGCTCGCGCTGTCGCTCGAGGTCCGGGTAGCTGGGCGCCATCGTGCGGATGACGACGTCGACCATCGGCGCCATGAGCTCGCCCTCGAAGCCGAGGAGGCGGGCGTGGCGGACGGCGCGCCGCAACAGCCGGCGCAGCACGTACCCACGGCCCTCCTTGGAGGGCAGGACACCGTCGGCGATCAGGAACGTCGCGGTGCGGCAGTGCTCGGCGATCACGCGCACGGACATGTCCGCCGACTCGTCCTCGCCGTAGGTGACCCCGGTCAGCCGCTCGGCCTCGGCGAGCAGCGGAGCGAACAGGTCGGTCTCGAACACGTTGTCGACACCCTGGAGCAGCACCGCCATCCGCTCGAGGCCGAGGCCGGTGTCCACGTTCTGGGTGGGGAGGTCGCCGAGGATGGTCCCCTCGGCGTCGAGCTCGTGCTGCATGAACACCACGTTGTAGAACTCGAGGTAGCGCTCGTCGTCGACCGCCGGGCCGCCCTCACGCCCGTACGCCGGCCCGCGGTCGTAGTACATCTCGGTGTTGGGGCCGCCGGGGCCGGCCGCGTGCGTCCACCAGTAGTTGTCGGCCGCCCCGAGCCGCTGGATGCGCTCGGCCGGGATGTCGGTCTCCTCGAGCCACAGCTGCTCGGACTCGTCGTCGTCCTCGAAGACGGTGACCCAGATGCGCTCCGGGTCGAGGCCGTAGGCCTCGGTGGAGAGCTCCCACGCCCACCGGATCGCCTCACGCTTGAAGTAGTCGCCGAACGAGAAGTTGCCCAGCATCTCGAAGAAGGTGAGGTGGCGGGTGGTGCGGCCCACGTTCTCGATGTCGTTGGTCCGGGCGCACTTCTGGAACGAGGTCGCGCGCGGCACCGGCGGCTCGGCGTCACCCATGAAGTACGGCTTGAACGGCAGCATGCCGGCGATCGTCAGCAGCAGGTTGGGGTCCTGCGGGATCAGCGGCGCCGAGTCGAACCGACGGTGCCCGCGCTCCTCGAAGAAGCGCAGGAAGGTCTCGCGGATGGTGTGTGAGTCCACGTGGGGCCTCGCGGTGCGGAGGACGGGGGCGGTCCGGGTCAGCGCCGGCCGGCGATGTCACGGGCGGTGGGGACGTTGTACTCCGCCCGGAGCTCCGCCTCGCGGGCCGCGGCCGCGGTCCGGGCCGTCTCGAACGCGTCACGCAGCCCCTGGGAGAGGCCGCCGACCGAGCGGCCGGCCTGGTGGGCGAGGTTGCCGGGCGCGACCGCACGGGTGGCGGCGTCGAGACGCTTGACGACGACGGCACCGACGAGCAGGCCCAGGCCGAGCCCGAAGAACAGGGTGAAGATGCGCTTGATCAACCGACTTCGTCCTTCAGCTTCTTGGCGCTCTTCGTGGCGGCGACGGTGCCGGCCATCCACGCGGCGGCCTTGATCATCGGGTTCGAGATCGTGGCGTGGACGACCCCCACCAGCGAGTCCGTGGTCGCGGTGATGCTCTGCACGCCGGCGACGATCGTGTCGACCCGGGCGAGCTCGACGTTCACGCCCGCCACCGTCTCGTTCAGACCGCCGAGGAGCGGCACCGTCTGGTCGGTGACCCCCTTGACGAGCTCGCCCACCTGCGAGATCAGTCGGAAGACGCTGACCATCACGAAGCACAGGGAGATGACGAGCACCCCCCAGAACGACGCGGCGATGATCCACGCCCAGTCGGCTCCACTCACGTTCGGCTCCCCTCGTCGTGCACGTGCTCGTCGGGCTCCCGGTCCACCCCTTCGATGCGCCCCGCCTGGGGGACGCCCCGGCCGCTGCGCTGCCGGGTCCGGATCGCCGCGTCCTGTCGGCGCAGCCCCTCGAGCCGTTCGGCGACGGACGCCTCGTGCCCGTGGCTCGTGGGCTCGAAGATCCGGCGGCCGTCCAGCACGTCCGGCAGGTACTGCTGGGCCACGAAGGCGCCGGGGTGGTCGTGAGGGTACTGGTAGCCCTGGCCGTGACCGATCCGGTTCGCCCCGTCGTAGTGGGCGTCGCGGAGGTGCGTGGGCACGGGGGCGTTGCCGGCCTTCTCGACCAGCTCGCGACCGACCCGCAGCGCTCGCGTCACGCTGTTGGACTTCGGCGCGGTGGCGAGGGCGATGGCGGCGTGTGCCAGCGCGAAGCGCGCCTCGGGCAGCCCCACCCGGTCGAGCGCGTCGAAGGCCGCCACGGCGAGCGGCAGCGCCTGCCGGTCGGCGAGGCCGACGTCCTCGCTGGCGAAGATGATCATGCGTCGCGCGATGAACCGGGGCTCCTCGCCGCCGGCGAGCATCCGCAGGAGCCAGTAGACGGCCGCGTCCGGGTCCGACCCGCGCATCGACTTGATGAAGGCGGACACCTGGTCGTAGTGGCTGTCCCCGGCCTTGTCGTAGCGGAACTGCTGCACCGCCGACGCGACCGCCTCGAGGTCCAGCACGAGCGGACGCGTCCCGGCGTCGCCGGCGGCGGCGGTGACCGCCACCTCGAGCGCGTTCAGCGCCGCGCGGGCGTCGCCGTCACCGACCGAGGCGAGGTGCTGCGAGCGCGTCGTCGGCGACCTCGACGTCGCCGCCGTAGCCACGCTCGGGGTCCTCGGTCGCCCGGCGCAGGATGGTCCGGACGTCGCCCTCGGTGAGCGAGGACAGCTGGATCAGCTTGCACCGGCTCATCAGGGGGGCGTTGATCTCGAAGAACGGGTTCTCGGTGGTCGCGCCGATCAGCGTGACGATGCCGTTCTCGACCGCCGGGAGGAGGGCGTCCTGCTGGCGCCTTGTTGAACCGGTGGATCTCGTCGATGAACAGGATCGTGCGACCGCCGGAGCGCCGCCGGCGCTCGTCGGCCTCGGCGAGGACCGCCCGCACGTCCTTCACGCCGGCGGTGACGGCCGAGAGCTCGGTCCAGGTCCCGGCCACCTCGTTGGAGATCACGCTCGCGAGCGAGGTCTTGCCCGCCCCGGGCGGGCCCCACAGGATGAGGGAGGCCAGCTCGCCGCTGCCCAGCATCGCGACCAGCGGCGCCAGCGCCTCGGTGTGCCCGACGTACTCGGCCAGGGAGCGCGGGCGCATCCGTGCGGCGAGCGGGGTCCCCGCCGGCCAGGGGGCGCGCCGAGGCCGGCGCGACCGGGTCGGGCCCGGCCGTCGCTACGTCGAAGAGTCGCTCGTCCACGGCGCCACCGTAGTCGGCGGCCTGTGGCTCGAGGTCGGGGTAGCCGTCGCTCACCGGCCCGACCCCTGAGCGGCGGCCTCGTCCGCGCCCGCCGGCTTGCGCAGACGCAGCCCCAGCTCACGCAGGGTCGGCTCGTCGAACGGCGCCGGCGCGTCGGTCATGAGGCACGCGCCGGACTGCGTCTTCGGGAAGGCGATGACCTCACGGATGGACGGCTCGCCGCAGATGAGCATCACGGTCCGGTCGATGCCGGGGGCGATGCCGGCGTGCGGCGGCACGCCGAAGCTGAAGCCCGCGCAGGAGGAACCCGAACTTCTCCTCGGCGGCCTCGTCGGAGATCCCGAGGAACCGGAACACCCGGCGCTGGACCTCGGCGTCGTGGATACGCACCGACCCCGAGGCGAGCTCGGTGCCGTTGAGGACGATGTCGTAGGCCCGCGCGGTGGCGACCTCGGGGCGCTCCTCGAAGTCGTCGAGGAACTCCGGCGCCGGTGAGGTGAACGGGTGGTGGTTGGGCACCCAGCCCGCCGACGTCGCGGCGCTCGGGTCGTCGGACTCGGAGGCCGCGTCGAACATCGGCGGCTCGACGACCCAGCAGAACTCCCACCGGTCCTCGGGGATGAGCCCCCGCTCCTCGGCGAGCGCGACGCGGAGGGCGCCCATCAGCTGCCGCGCGAAGCCGCGCGGGCCGGCGCCGAAGAAGACGGCGTCGCCCGGTGCCGCGCCGGTCTCGCGCGCGACCCCCTCGAGCTCGGCCTCGGACATGAACTTCGTGAGCGGGCTGCGGAGGCTGCCGTCCTCCTCGACCACGCCCCAGGCGAGCCCCTTGGCGCCGCGACGCTTGGCCCACTCGGTCCACTCGTCGAACTCGCGGCGGGTGAGCTCGCCGCCCCCCGGAAGCGCCAGCGCGACGATCGACCCGCCGTCGGCGAGGACACCCTTGAACACCCCGACCTCGGTGTCGGCGAACACCTCGTCGAGGTGGGCGAGCTCCATCTCGAAACGGAGGTCGGGCTTGTCGGAGCCGTAGCGGCGCATCGCGTCCTCGAAGCGGATGCGCGGGAACGGCACCGGGAGGTCGACGTCGAGCACCTCGCGGAAGATCTCGACGAACATCTCCTCCATCAGGGCGAAGATGTCCTCCTCGTCCCCGAAGGACATCTCGAGGTCGAGCTGGGTGAACTCGGGCTGACGGTCGGCGCGCAGGTTCTCGTCGCGGAAGCAGCGCGCGATCTGGTAGTAGCGCTCGATGCCGGCGACCATCAGCAGCTGCTTGAAGAGCTGGGGGGACTGCGGCAGCGCGTAGGTGGTCCCCGGCTGCAGGCGGGACGGCACGAGGAAGTCGCGCGCCCCCTCGGGGGTCGGACGCGTGAGCGACGGGCGTCTCGACGTCGATGAAGCCGTGGCGCTCCATGACCCGGCGGATGATCGACAGGATCCGGGCACGGACCTCGAGGTTGTGCAGCATCCGCGGCCGGCGGAGGTCCACGTAGCGGTGGTAGAGCCGGCGCTCCTCGGCGACGTCGACGTCGTCCTCGACCGGGAACGGCGGCGTGTCGGCGGCGGAGAGGACCTCGACGGACTCGGCGGCCACCTCGACCTCGCCGGTGTCCAGACGCGGGTTCTTCATCCCGTCGGGGCGCGCCCGGACCGTCCCGGTCACCTTCACGACCCACTCGGTACGGACGCGGTGCGCCGCCTCGAGCGCCTCGCTCGCCTCGGGATCGGCGACGACCTGCACGAGCCCGCTGCGGTCGCGCAGGTCGAGGAAGGCCACGCCACCGTGGTCGCGCCGGGTCGCGACCCAGCCGGCCAGGGTCACGGTCTGACCCACGTGCTCGGCACGCAGGGTGCCGGCACCGTGGGTCCGCATGGCGCCGAAGGGGGTGATGCTCACGGGTGCAACCTCGAGATCTGGGGTCGGTGGACGCACGTCAGCCGGCGTCGGCGATCGCGGTGTGGAGGTGGGAGGCCAGGTCGGACTCGGCGAGCGTGGTCTGGTCGCCGGTGACCAGGTCCTTGACCGCCACCGTACCGTCGGCCCGTTCGTCGGAGCCGCGGATGACCGCGAAGCGGACGCCCCGCCGGTCGGCGTACTTCAGCTGCTTGCCGAGCCGCCCCGCGCCGGCGTAGACGTCGGCCGCGAGCCCCTGCGCCCGCAGACGTTGGGCCACCTGCTGGGCGTCGGCCCGGCCGTCGTCGTCCATGACCGTCACGACGACGTCGGGCGCGGCCGTCGCCTGCTCGTCGCGCTCGGCGAGCAGGAGCAGGATGCGCTCGATGCCGAGCGACCCGCCGGTGGCCGGCACGTCCTGCCCGCTGAACATCCCGACCAGCCCGTCGTAGCGTCCGCCGCCGGCGATGGTCGCGGCCAACCCGTCGTGGACCACCTCGAACACCGGGCCGGTGTAGTACGACAGCCCGCGTGCCAGGACCGGCGCGTAGACGAGCTCGCCGCCGGGCACGTCCCGCCCGACGATGGCGAGCACCTCGTCGACCTCGGCCAGCCCCTGCCGCCCGCGCTCGGTCCCGCCGAGCCGGTCGCGGACCCGCTCGGCGAGGTCGTCGGCGCCGAGGTCGGCCGCGACGGCCTCGACCGCGTCCGGGGCGAGCCCGCGCTCGCGCAGCTCGCCCGCCACGCCGTCGACGCCGATCTTGTCGAGCTTGTCGAGCGCGACGAGCGTGTCGGCCTCGAGCTCGATGGGGATGCCGTAGGCCTCGATGAGCCCGCGCAGGGCCTTGCGGGAGTTGAGCTGGATGCGGAACCCGGACAGGCCCAGCCGGTCGAGCACGTCGGCGACCGCGATCAGGGTGCCGGCGTCCGCCGTGAGCGAGTCGGAGCCGACGGTGTCGACGTCGCACTGGAAGAACTCGCGGTAGCGGCCCTTGCCGGGCCGATCCGCGCGCCACACCGGGGCGACGTGGTAGCGCTTGAACGGGGTGACGAGCTGGGACCCGTAGCGCGCGACGACGCGGGCGAGCGGGACCGTCAGGTCGTAGCGCAGCGCCAGGTCGGCCTCGCCGCTGTCCTCGTGCTCCCCCCGCCGGAGGATCTTGAACATCAGCTGGTCGCCCTCCTCGCCGTACTTGCCGGTGAGGACGTCGAGCCGCTCGAAGGCGGGCGTGTCGAGCGGCGCGAAGCCGTGCAGCTCGAAGGTGCGCCGGATGGTGGCGAACGCCCGTTCGCGGCGGCTCACCTCGTCGGGGAGGAAGTCGCGCGTGCCGGACGCGGGGTTGGCGTCGATCGTGGCCATCGGGGGTCTCGTCGGTCGGGTCGGGAGGGCGCGGCGGCGAGGTGAGCCGGGGCGCCGCGGGCGGGCGTGACTACCGGTGCGCCTCGGCCGCCTGGGCGAGGAAGGGGTTGGTCGCCCGCTCACGACCGACGGTCGTGTCGGGGCCGTGGCCGGAGAGGATCAGCACGTCGTCCTCGAGCGGCAGGACGGTGTCGACGAGCGACCGGTACATGGCAGCGGTCGACCCCCGTGGGAAGTCGGTCCGGCCGATGGAGCCAGCGAACACGAGGTCCCCGGAGAAGAGCACGTCGTCGGATGCCTCCTCGACCCCCCCGATGGCGAACGACACCGACGCGTGGTCGAGGCCGCGCCCGAGGAAGGTGACGTGGCCGGGCGTGTGCCCGGGGTTGTGACGCACCTGGAAGTCGATGCCCGCGTAGGTGATGGTCTGGTGGTCGGCCACGTCGCGGAGCCGGTCATCCGGGGGACGCCAGGCGAGCCCGAACTGCTGCTCGAGCATGGCCTCCGGCATCCCGAAGGCGGCAGCCGGCTGGTCCCAGAGCCAGCGGTCGTCGGGGTGCAGCAGGACCGGCACGTCGAGCGTGCGGGCGAGGTCCGGCGCGGCCCAGAGGTGGTCGAGGTGCCCGTGGGTGAGGAGGATGGCCTCGCAGCGGACCCCCGCCCGGTCGAGGAGCGACGGCACCTGCTCGGCCCCGGTCTCGCCCGGGTCGATGACGACGCACGTGCCGCGGTCGCGGTCGCCGACCACGAAGCAGTTCGTCTGCCAGCGACCCAACGGTACGCCGACGACGAACCGGTCTCGGGCGGTCACGAGGTGCTCCTTGGCGTCAGCGTCGGGCGGCGGTCGCCGAGGCTACCGAGTCGCACGCCCCGGTCCCACCGGCCACCGCCGGACCCACCGGGTGTCAGCGCTTGTCCCCCTGCGGGACCACGCGGTAGGCGTCGTAGACCCCCTCGATCTTGCGGACCGAGCGCATCACGTACTCGAGGTGGGTGGGGTCGGCGAGCTCGAACGAGAAGCGCAGCACCGCGATGCGGTCCCGCCGGGTCGTCACCTGGGCGCTCATGATGTTGACGTGGAGGTCGCCGAGGACCGCCGTCACGTCGCGCAGCAGGTGCTTGCGGTCGAGGGCCTCGATCTGGATCGTCACGAGGAACGTGGCCCCGGTGCCGCCGGACCACTCCACGTCGATGAAGCGTTCGGCCTGCGTCTCGAGGTCGCCGACGTTGGAGCAGTCGGCGCGGTGGACGCTGACGCCACGACCGCGCGTCACGAAGCCGATGATGTCGTCCCCCGGGACCGGCGTACAACACCGGGCGAGCTTGACGAGCATCCCCGAGTCGCCCTCGACCGAGACGCCGTCGGAGGTGGTGGGTCCGATGCGGATCGGCGCGGGCCCGCGCCGTGGGGGCTCGGGCTCGTCGTCCTCCCCCAGCATGTTCGTCGCGACGGTGTTGGCGATGGTGGTCGCCGAGACGTGGTTCTCGCCGACCGCCCGGAACAGCGCCTCGCTGTCGCGGTACGACAGCTCCGCGGCGGCGGCGGCCAGCTCGCCGGACGCGGCGGCGCGGGCGTAGCTGATGCCCTTCTTGCGTAGCGCCCGGACCACGGACTCGCGGCCGCGCTCCATCGCGTCCTCGCGCCGCTCGCGGTTGAAGTAGGCGCGGATCTTGCTGAGCGCCCGCTGCGACTTCGCGATCTTGAGCCAGTCCCGCGAGGGACCGGCGTCCTCCGCCTTGGAGGTCATGATCTCGACCGTGTCGCCGTTCTGGAGCTCGTGCTCGAGGGGCACGAGCCGGCCGTTGACGCGGCCCCCGATGCAGCGGTGACCGACCTCGGTGTGGATGGCGTAGGCGAAGTCGATGGGGGTCGAGCCGGCGGGGAGTGCGACCACGTCGCCGCCCGGGGTGAAGACGAACACCTCGTCCTGGTAGAGGTCGATCTTCAGCGCGTCGAGGTAGTCGCCCGGCTCCTCCTCGTCCTGCTGCCACTCGAGCATCTGGTCGAGCCACTGGAGCTCGTTCTGTCCCGTGCGGGCCGACTCCTTGTACTTCCAGTGGGCTGCCACCCCGAACTCGGCCGTGCGGTGCATCGCGCGCGTCCGGATCTGGATCTCGAGCGGCCGCCCCTTGGGGCCGATCACGGCGGTGTGCAGCGACTGGTAGAGGTTGAACTTCGGCATCGCGATGTAGTCCTTGAAACGCCCCGGGACGGGACGCCAGGCCGCGTGCAGCTGGCCGAGGACCGCGTAGCAGTCACGGACGGAGCCCACGATGACGCGGATGCCGACGAGGTCGTAGATCTCGTCGAACTCCTTGCCACGCAGGACCATCTTCTCGTAGATCGAGTAGTAGTGCTTGGGGCGCCCCGTGACCTCCGCCCGGACCTTGACCTCGCGGAGCTTCTCGCGGACGTCGTTCACCACCTCCTCGATGTAGGCCTCCCGCTCGGGGTTGCGCTCGTCCACCATCGCCACGATCTCCTCGTAGCGCTTCGGGTGGAGCGTGCGGAACCCGAGGTCCTCGAGGCGCAGCTTGAACTGCTGCATGCCGAGGCGGTGGGCCAGCGGCGCGTAGATGTCGAGGGTCTCCTGGGCGATCCGCTTCTGCTTCTCGCGCGGCATCGGCCCGATGGTCTCCATGTTGTGGAGGCGGTCGGCCAGCTTGATCAGCAGGACCCGGATGTCCTTGGCCATCGCGAGGATCATCTTCCGGAGCGTCTCGGCCTGCTGCTCCTCCTTGGAGTCGACCTTCAGCCGGTCCAGCTTGGTGACCCCGTCGACGAGGTGGGCGACCTCCTCGTCGAAGTACTGCGCGATCTCGTCGCGCGACGCCGGCGTGTCCTCGACGACGTCGTGGAGGATGGCCGCGGCGATCGTGGCGGTGTCGAGTCCGAGGTCGGCGAGCTCGGTCGCGACCGCCACCGGGTGGGTGATGTAGGCCTCACCCGAGCGGCGCACCTGCCCCTCGTGCGCGACCGCGGCGTACTCGTAGGCGCGGACCACCTCGCGGACGTCGACCTTGGGGCTGTTCGCCCGGATCCGGGCGACCAGGCCGTGGAGCTCCGGCGGGATGTCGCTGCGCTGCACGAGCGGCAGGCGCGAGAGCACCCGCGAGACGCCGGTGGGCCGTGGCGGCGGCGGCGGAGCGGGCCGTGGCTCACGGCCCTGCTCGGTTCCCGCTTCCTGCGCCAGCGCTCGGCCCTCCCACCGCACCGACAGGTGCGGTCACCGAGCGTACTGCGCGGTCCTCACGTCGCGGAGCCACACGGACGCACGTGCGCTCAGTAGGTGAGGACGGAGCCCCACGGGTAGCCGTCGATCTGGGTCGCGCCGGCGAGGAAGGCGAGCTCGATCAGGAACCCGAGACCGACCACCGTCCCGCCGAGGCCCTCGACGAGCGAGATGGCCGCGGCGGCGGTGCCGCCGGTGGCGAGCACGTCGTCGACGATGAGCACGCGGTCTCCCGCGGCGATCGCGTCCTCGTGGATCTCGAGGGTCTCGCTGCCGTACTCGAGGTCGTAGCGGACCGAGCGGGTGGCGGCCGGGAGCTTGCCGGCCTTGCGCGCCGGGACGAAGCCGGCGCCGAAGTGGTAGGCGACGGGGGCGGCGAAGATGAACCCGCGCGCCTCGATGCCCACGACCTTGTCGACGCTCCCGCGCCCGAAGTGGCTGACCATCCCGTCGACGACGGCCGAGAACGCGACGTGGTCGAGCAGCAGCGGGGTCACGTCCTTGAAGGACACCCCGTCCCGGGGGAAGTCGGGGATGTCCCGGATCAGCCCCGCGACGGCGTCGCTGTCGACGTCGATCCTCACCGTCGCTTCTTCCTGCCCGGACCCCGCACGTACTCGGTGGTGACCGGCGCCTGGGAGGCGGCGAGCTCGTCCGGGGACAGGGTCGCGGTGGAGCCTTCGATGCCGTACTTCGACTTGAGCTTGGCCGCGCGCTCGATCTGCTCCGGGTCGCGCATCTTGAGCCACGCCAGGAACGGTCCCGCGACGAACAGCGACGAGTACGCCCCGAGGGTCATGCCGATGAACAGCGCGAGCGCCAGGTCGTTCAGGGTGTTGGCACCGAGGACCTGGGAGCCGATGAGCAGCAGCGCCCCGACCGGCAGGAGCGAGGTCAGGGAGGTGTTGACCGAACGCCACAGCACCTCGTTCATCGAGGTGTTCACGAGCTCGTCGTACCGACGCCGTGCCGCGGTGATGCTGCCGGCGTTCTCCTGGACCCGGTCGAAGACGACGACCGTGTCGTAGAGCGAGTACCCGAGGATGGTGAGCAGGGCGATGACCGTGGACGGGCTCACGTTGAAGCCGGCGAGCGCGTACAGCCCGACCGTGATGAACACGTCGTGGACGAGCGCCAGGATGGCCGCCATCGCCATCTTGAACTCGAGCCGGACCGTGATGTAGAGGATCACGACCACGAGGAACACCACCAGCGCCTCGAGCGCCTTGGTGGAGATGCGCGCACCCCACGAGGCGCCGACGAAGGTCAGCTCGGTGTTGGTCGCGCCGGTCGCCTCCTCGAGCGCGGTCTGGACCGCCGAGGCCTCGGGGCTGTCGAGCGGGAGCTCGCCGGTGCGCACCAGCGCGCCGGTGACCTCGCCGCCGTCCAGGGTCGTCTGGGCGGTGACGTCCTGCGCGCCGGCGCCTTCGGCGATCTGACGCAGCTCCTGGGCGTCGACCGGCTGGGTGATGCCCTCGAGGACGAACGAGGTCCCGCCGACGAAGTCGATCGACAGGTTCAGCCCACGGAGGATGAGCGCCCCCATGCTGATCAGCACGAGCGCGGCCGAGACGGCCGCCCAGGTGCGGCGGCGGCCGACGAAGTCGATGTGCGGCGTCTTCATCGGGAACCCCCTGCGACCGGGACCGCCACGTCGGCGGCGCGGACCGTCTTGCGGCCGATCCGACCGTTCGCGGCGAGCAACCCCACCACCGGTCGGCTGTAGAAGTACAGGATGAGGATGTCGAGGATGGTCGCCATCCCGAGGGTGAGCGCGAACCCCCGCACGGGACCGACGGCCAGGAAGTAGAGGATGATCGCCGCGGCGAGCGTCGTGGTGTTGCCGGTCAGGTTGGTGCGGAAGGCGTTGTCGAACGCCTTCTTGGCCGCCGTCCGGACCGTCTTGCCGAGCACGACCTCGTCACGTAGCCGCTCGAAGAACAGGATCGACGAGTCGGCGGTGATGCCGATCGAGACGATGATGCCGGCGACGCCGGCGAGCGTGAGGCTGAACCCGACCTCGCCGAGGGCGGTGATGAGGCCCAACATCAGGACCCCGAAGATGAGCAGCGCCCCGATCGCGACCGCCCCGAGCGCCCGGTAGAAGAAGAGCAGGTAGATCGCCACGAGCCCGAGGCCGATGAGGCCCGCGATGAGGCCGTTGCGGAGGGAGGTGGCACCCAGCGTCGGGGAGACGGTCTCGAAGGTGGAGGGCTGGAGGGTGATGGGGAGCGCGCCGGTCTTCAGGACCAGCGCGAGGTCCTTGGCCTCGACCTCGGACTCGTCGAGCCCGCCGCCCACGGTGATGGTCGCCGAGCCGCCCTGGATGCCGGTGCCGCAGGCGACGCCGGGGTTCATCGCCGGCGCCGACTCGACGACGTTGTCGAGGACGATCGCGAGGAGGCCCGGCTCGCCCTGATCGCGCTTGCAGGCGAGGTCGGCGGTGATCGTGGCGAACTCGTCGCCCCCTTGACGGTCGAGGTCGAGGCTCACCGCCCAGGCCCCGCCCGCACCGCTGAGGGTCGGGATCGCGTCGTCGATGCGGTCGCCGGTCAGGGCGGCGGGGCCGACGCGGTACTTGGTCGCCCCGGCAGCCGCCTGGACGGGGTCGGTCTCGTCGACCGCGCCGCAGACGATGCCGCTCTCGGCCTCCGGGAGCTCGACGCGCTCCGCGCTGCAGTCCGGGCCCTCGCTGGAGCCCGGCGGCAGCACCTCCTCGACCGGTCGGAAGTCGAGCTTCGCGGTCGTGCCGATGATCTCGCGGGCGCGGTCGGCGTCCTCGAGGCCGGGCAGCTGGACCATCACGTCGTCGCCCTGACGCGAGATCTCCGGCTCGGCCACGCCGAGACTGTCGACCCGGGAGCGGATGACGCTGATCGTCTCCTCGAGCACCTGGTCGAAGTCGTCGGGTCGCTCCTCGCCGGCGTTCAGCACGGGCGAGTAGATCGCGCTGATGCCGCCGCGTAGGTCGAGGCCGAGCTGCGGCCGGGCACCCGAGATCAGGTACCCCGCGGCTGCCGCCACGACGAGCAGCGACGCCACGAGCGAGGTGACGAGGTTGCGCTTGTTCACACTGCCTCCTGCCAGGAGCGGCACGGTCGGTGCCTGTCCTGTCGCGCGCACGGCGCGTCGTTCAGCCGAGCGGGACCCCGTTGGCCGTGATGCGGAACTCGCATCCCAGCGTCCGGGCGGCCCGACGGCACATGATCATGCGGTCGAGGAAGATCTCGAAGTACTCGATCACCGTCGACCGTTCGGTGTCGAGGTCGAGCTCGAGGGTGATGGTCGCTGCCTCCGCGTCCACGCGGAGGAACGAGTGTGTAACGGCGTCGTTGACGCGGTCGTGGATGTCGGCCGAGGTGTCAGCGTCCTTGCGGACACGGCTGCGGTGCACGTCGGCCTTGTCCGCCAGGATGACGGCCGCGCCGACCGGCCCGATGCTGGAGCCGTACTGCTCCTCGTGGTTGCCGACGGCGGACAGGACCAACCCGATGCGGTACGGGTCGACCTCGAGCCGACGCAGCGCGTCGTAGGCGATCCACGCGCTCGACAGACCGTGGTTCATCCGGCTCACGACGTTGCCGACGTCGTGGAGGTAGCCGCCGATGGCGGCGAGGTCGCACAGCTCCTGGTCGGCGCCGAGGTGGTGCAGCACGTTGTAGGCGATGCGGCCGACGAGGTTGGCGTGGCGGAAGCCGTGCTCGGTGTAGCCCTGCGCGCCGAGGAACTGGTCGGCGAGCTTGATGAACGCCGAGGTGATGCTGTCCTGCTGGAGCTTGGTGAGGACGTCGACCTCCGCGCCGGTGCGGCGGGTGGCGTCGAGGGCGATCGCCTCCGCCTCCTCGACGGCGGTGTCGGCGTTCACGCCGCGGAGGATCGCGGACTCGGCCGACTCGCCGATGACGGTGGCCGGGTCGGTCAGCGCCGACGGGCTCTCGTCGGGGCGCCTGGGCGGGACGGCGTCGGCGTCGTCCGCACGGTCGGCCGCGGCATCGTCGATCGTCGCCGAGGTGCGCGTGCGCGCGAGCTCCTCGGCGTCGACCCGATCCCCCCGGTCCGCGTCGGTCACGCCTCGCTCCCGGCGTCCTCGTCCGGGACCTCGGTCGGTTCGTCGGTCACGATGCGGGCGATGGCCGAGCGCTGGAAGCGCAGGAGTGTGCCGTCGGCGTCGACGGCGAGGTCGATGGTCTCGTCGTCGACCGCGACCACGCGGCCGTGGAGGCCGCCGATCGTGACGACGTCGGTGCCGGCCGCGACGGACCGGACCATCTCGGCGTGCTGCTTCTGCTTCTTCTGCTGGGGGCGGATGAGCAGCAGGTACATCACCCCGAAGAAGGCGAGCAGGATCAGGAACTGCGGGTCCATGGGGATCTCGGCGGGTCGGCGTCAACGGGCCGTGCGCCCGCGCTGGCAGGGTCCTACGCGACAGGTCTCTGCAACAGGTCGCCGAGCGGCGGGCACGGACAGCGCCCGCCGGTGGCGGGCGCGTCGCGGGGCATCGTAGCGGCCGTCCAGAGGTCGACGCACGACCGCGTGCGTCGGGTGCTACTCGAACAGCCGGTCCGCGTCGCCCACGCCCGCCGGCGGGGACACGCCCAGGTGGCGGTAGGCGCCGGCGGTCGCCACGCGACCTCGCGGCGTGCGCTGGATCAGGCCCATCTGGATGAGGAACGGCTCGACCGCGTCCTCGACCGTGTCGGTCTCCTCGCCCACGGAGGTGGCCAGGGTGGCGAGCCCGACGGGGCCACCCGCGAACCGCGCGACGATCGCCTCGAGCACGCGTCGGTCGAGCCGGTCGAGGCCGATCTCGTCGACGTCGAACACCTCGAGCGCCGCCTTGGCCACGTCGATGTCGACGACGCCGTCGGCCTCGACCTCGGCGTAGTCGCGCACCCGCCGCAGCAGCCGGTTGGCGATGCGAGGCGTCCCGCGGGAGCGGCGCGCGACCTCGACCGCCCCGGCCGGGTCGACCGGGATCTCGAGCAGCACGGCGGAGCGGACGACGATCCGCTCGAGGTCGGCGCGGTCGTAGTAGTCGAGGTGGGCAGCGAAGCCGAACCGGTCCCGGAGCGGGCTCGCGATGAGGCCCGTCCGGGTCGTGGCGCCGACCAGCGTGAAGCGCGGCAGGTCGAGCCGGATCGAGCGCGCCCCGGGGCCCTTGCCGACGACGATGTCGATCTGGAAGTCCTCCATCGCCGGGTAGAGGACCTCCTCGATGGTCCGCGGCAACCGGTGGATCTCGTCGATGAAGAGGACGTCGCCCGGCTCGAGGTTGGTCAGGATCGCGGCGAGGTCGCCCGGGCGCTCGAGCGCGGGCCCCGACGTGGCGCGGAACTGCGCCCCGACCTCGGCGGCGACGATCGCGGCGAGCGTGGTCTTGCCGAGCCCGGGTGGGCCGGACAGGAGCACGTGGTCGGCCGGCTGCCCCCGGCGGATCGCGCCCTTCAGCACCAGCTCGAGCTGGCGCCGGACCCGGGGCTGTCCGATGAACTCGTCGAGCCGGTGCGGCCGCAGGCTCGCGTCGAAGCGGTCCTCGCCCGGCAGGACGTCGGCGGCGAGCAGCGGGTCGTCGTCGGTCATCCGCGTCGGCTCCCCGCCGTCGCGGCACCGCCGAGCGTGCGCAGAGCCCGGCGCAGCAGCTCCGACACCTCGCCGTCGGGCTCGAGGTCGGCGAGGGCGGTCTGGACCTCGCCGGCGCCGTAGCCGAGCGTCACGAGCGCGTCGCGGACCTCGGCGAGCGGCGTGTGCGTCCCGTCGGACACGCCGGCGCCGGGCAGCTCGCCGTCGAGGCCGCCGACCTTGTCGCGGAGCTCGAGCACCAGCCGTTGCGCGACCTTCCGGCCGACGCCGGGGATCGCGGTGAGGGCCGCCACGTCCTCGCCGGCGATGGCCTGACGGAGGAGGTCCGGCCGGTGGGTGGCGAGCGCGGCCAGCGCGAGCTTGGGACCGACCCCCGAGGAGGTGAGCAACAGCTCGAAGGTCTCGAGGGCGAGCCGGTCCGGGAAGCCGTAGAGGGTCATCGAGTCCTCGCGGACCTGCAGCGAGGTGTGGAGCTCGACCGGTTCGCCGCGCGGGGGCACGCGGTCGGTGCCGGGCACGTGGACGAGGTAGCCGACGCCGCCGACGTCGACGACGACGTGGCTGGCGGCGCGGGCGGCCACCCGGCCCCGCAGGTGGGCGATCACGTCAACGGACCTTCCGACGCGCGCCGGAGGCGGTGCCACCGGCGATCCTGAGGTTGGGGTTGTCCAGCACCTTGGCCCACCCGCCGCGCCCACCGGCACGGGCCGCGGCCTCGGCGTCGGCCAGGACGGAGCCGGCGGGCGTGGCCTCGGTCGCCGCGGCGACCCGCGAGCGGGCGAGGTGGGTGAGCGCGATGGCCAGCGCGTCGGCCACGTCGGCCGGCCGCGGGACCGCGGTGAGGCCGAGCTGGATCGCCACCATCCGACCGACCTCGTCCTTGTCGGCGCCGCCGTGGCCGGCGACGGTGAGCTTCACGTCGTTCGGCGAGTACGGCGTGACCGGCAGCCCCGACTGCGCCGCGGCGAGGAGCGCGACCCCCGCCGCCTGGCCGGTCGCCATGGCGCTGCGGACGTTGGACGAGAACAGCACCCGCTCGACCGCGATGGCGTGGGGGCGGTAGCGCGCGATCGCACCCGCGACCCCGCGGTGGAGCGCGTCGAGCCGCTGCTCGAGGGGGTCCTCGCGGGGTGTGCGGATGAGCTCCTTCGCCACGAGCGTCGGCGATGAGGGCGGCCCCTCGACCACCCCGATGCCGCACCGCGTCAGCCCCGGGTCGACCCCGAGGACGCGGACCGCTCCTCGCGCCACGTCGCCTCCACGTCCATCGAACGTGTGTTCACCCTAGCAACGTCGCTGGCGGCTGCCGCGGAGGCGGGGCGGCACCGACGGTCACTCGTCGTCGAGGGACTCCAGCACGGCATCGTCGATGTCGAAGTTGGCGTAGACGTCCTGGACGTCGTCGTTGTCCTCGAGGACGTCCATCAGCCGCATGACCCGCTTGGCGTCGGACACGTCGGCGACCGGCACCGTCGCGGACGGGACCATCGTCGACCCGGACGTCTCGATCCGGTAGCCCTCGGCCTCGAAGACCTTGCGCAGGTCGGCGGCGTCGGACGGGTCGCACCACGCGGTGAAGGTGTCGCCGTCCTGCTCGAGGTCCTCCATGCCGGCGTCGAGACCGAGGAGCATCACGTCGTCCTCGGACGCCCCCGGCGCCTCGAAGATCACCTGGCCGCGACGGGCGAACATGAACGCGACCGCGCCCGGCTCGGCGAGGCTCCCCCCGGCCTTGGTGAACGCGGAGCGGATGTCGCCGGCGGTCCGGTTCTTGTTGTCGGTGAGGCAGTCGACGAGGACCGCGACCCCACCCGGCGCGTAGCCCTCGTACTGGGTGTTCTCGAACGTCTTGCCGCCCTCGAGCTCGCCGGCGCCGCGCTTGGCCGCCCGCAGGATCGTGTCCTTCGGGACCTCGGCGTCCTTGGCCTTCTGGATCGCCAGGGCGAGCGACGGCGACGCGGTCTCGTCGGAGGTGCCCGACTCGCGGGCGGCGACCTCGATCAGCCGGATGAGCTTGGCGAAGGTCTTGCCCCGGCGTGCGTCCTTGGCCGCCTTCTTGTGCTTGATCGTGGACCACTTGCTGTGCCCGGACAACGTGGCCTCCCTCGGGCTCGGGTCGCAACCGGTGACGCGTCGCGCCGCGGCAAAACCGCGGCGCGAGGCTCGGCTGCGGAGGGTACCGGCGCCCGGGGGCGCGGGCCAGACGCGACCCCTCTAGGGTTGCGACCACGACGACACCAGGAGCGCCGGTGGCACGGGTCCACGTCCTGTTCGAGGGCTACGTGGGCGACCGCGTCGCCGGCACGATCTCGCTGATCCTCGACGGCGAGCGCGTGATCGTCGTCGACCCGGGGATGGTCCCGGAGCGGGCCGCGATCCTGCAGCCGATGTTCGACCTCGGCGTGCACCCCCGGATGGTGACCGACATCGTCCTGTCCCACCACCACCCGGACCACACCGTCAACATCGCGCTGTTCCCCGAGCGCGCCGACGTCCACGACCACTGGGCCACCTACAACCGCGACGTGTGGCGGAGCCGCCCCGCGGACGGCGTCCAGCTCTCCGAGGGCGTCCGGCTGATGGAGACCCCCGGACACACCCCGCAGGACATCACGACGCTCGTCGACACCGACGACGGCGGGGTGGTCGCGCTCACCCACCTGTGGTGGAGCGGCGCGATCGCAGCGGACCCGCGGGCCACCGACGCCGACGCCGTCCGCGCGAACCGCGAGCGCGTCCTCGAGGTCGCGGGGTTGATCGTCCCCGGGCACGGGGCCCCGTTCGCGGCCGCCGACGCCCCGACCTGGACCGCCCCGCCCCCAGGTTCGTAGTGGGAAGTTCCCCTCGAGGGGATGTTCCCGGTACGAACCTCGGTGAGGAGGCGGGTCAGCGGCGGGGGCGGGCGCGGACCGTGTCGACGAAGGCCTGGTGGAGGCGGTCGTCGCCGGTCACCTCGGGGTGGAAGGCGGCGGCCAGGACGTTGCGTTGGCGCACGACCACGGGCCTGCCGTCGACGGTCGCCAGCACCTCGACGTCGTCGGCGAGCACCTCCTCCACCCACGGGCGCGCGGATGAACGAGACGTCCATCGGCCCGCCCTCGATGCCGGCGACGTCGAGCGAGGTGTCGAACGAGTCGACCTGGCGCCCGAAGGCGTTGCTGCGGGTCCGGACGTCGAGCACGCCGAGGAGCGGCTGCGCGAAGTCCTGGTCGAGCTCGCGCGACAGCACGATCATCCCGGCGCACGTGCCGAAGGTCGGCAGGCCGGCGCGGATGCGCTCGCGGAGGGGCGCCATCAGCTCGAAGCGTTCCAGCATCTTGCCGATGGTGGTCGACTCGCCCCCGGGGATGACGATCCCGTCGATGCCGTCGAGATCCTCGGGGCGGCGGACCCGCACGCCCCGCGCCCCGCACCGCCCCAGCGCGCGGAGGTGCTCGAGCACGTCGCCCTGCAGCGCCAGGACGCCCACGACGGGAGCGTCAGCGGGCAGCGTCGGGCCGGCACGGCGTCCGGACAGCCGCTCCCCCGGGACCCAGTCGCGCCCCGACCAGCGCGCTCCCGTCACCAGCCTCGGCCCGCGTACCGCTGGTCGTCGGGGAGGGTGTCGATGTTGATGCCGACCATCGCCTCGCCGAGCCCGCGTGAGACCTTGGCGATGACCGCCGGGTCGTCGAAGTGGGTGGTCGCCTCGACGATGGCCCGCGCCCGCTGTTCGGGGTTGCCCGACTTGAAGATGCCGGACCCGACGAACACGCCGTCGGCGCCGAGCTGCATCATCATCGCCGCGTCGGCCGGGGTCGCGAGGCCACCGGCGGTGAACAGCACGACCGGGAGCCGGCCGGTCTCGGCGATCTCGGCCACGAGCTCGTAGGGGGCGCGGAGCTCCTTGGCGGCGGCGTAGAGCTCGGCGTCGTCCATCGTCGTGAGGCGGCGGATCTCGCCGGCGATGGCGCGCATGTGGCGGGTGGCCTCCACGACGTTGCCGGTGCCGGCCTCCCCCTTGGAGCGGATCATCGCCGCACCCTCGGTGAGCCGCCGCAGCGCCTCGCCGAGGTCGGTCGCCCCGCAGACGAACGGGACGTCGAACTGCCACTTGTCGATGTGGTTGGCCTCGTCCGCCGGGGTGAGGACCTCGGACTCGTCGACGTAGTCGACGCCGAGCGACTGCAGCACCTGCGCCTCGACGAAGTGGCCGATGCGGGCCTTGGCCATGACGGGGATGGAGACCTCGGCGATGATCCCGTCGATCATGTCGGGGTCGGAGGCGCGGGCGACACCGCCGTCGCGGCGGATGTCGGCGGGGACGCGCTCGAGGGCCATGACGGCGACGGCGCCGGCGTCCTCGGCGATGCGCGCCTGCTCCGGCGTCACGACGTCCATGATGACGCCGCCCTTCAGCATGTCGGCGAGGCCGCGCTTCACGCGGGTCGTACCGGTCCTCGGCGTGGTCTCGTCGGCCATCGGGTCTCTCGTTCGTCGCGTCGGGTGGGGGCGGGCGGTGGGCCCGCGGGTGGCGTCGCACGGCGCGATCCCGCGGCACGCTGCGTCACCGTCGAGGGTACTGCCAGGGGTGGGGGGCGCGAAGCCGTCGGCGGACGGCACGCGTCGCCCGCACGCTCAGCCCGGCAGGTTCTCCTGTGGCGCCAGGTGGATCCACGTGGCACCGGGCTTCAGCGGGAACGGGCGTCCCGCGCCGTCGAGCAGCGTCAGGTCACCGGACGCCGACGCCTTGCGCCAGGTCGCGGCGTAGCGCCGTCCGTCGCGCAACACGATGGCCGGACCCTCGCCGACGACCTGGGTCTCGACGAAGCGGCTGCCCGCGGCGTCGCAGCACCCGCCGGGCCCGACGCGCATCCCGAGCGCCACCACGTTGGCCGCGCCGACGCGGCCCTCCCCCACGACCTCGGTCGGGACGCCGTTCTGGTCGCGCCGGTAGGTGCCGTCGGCGGCGTCGTAGGTCCAGCCCGCGGTGGCCGCGGCGGACATGCGGATCGCGATCCGCTCGCCGCAGGTGGCGTCCTCCGCGGGGCAGGTGACCGCACCCGGCGGCGGGGTCGTCGCGTAGGAGAACACCGGGTCCGCCGGCCGCACCCCGTCGCGGGTCGTGCCCTTCTCGTAGAGCCGGGGCCCGCGACCCATAAGGTCGTGGGAGCGGGAACGCCCGCGGTCCCGGAAGAACGCGTCGCCCCCGTCGTCGATCAACAGCGGGATGCCCGCCCGCTGGAGGGCGCCGGTGACCTCGTCGCGTGCGCCGGAGTAGGCCAGGAACCCGCCGTAGGCCGGGAGCACCTGCACGTCGACGAGCCGGGCCGAGCGCACCGGCCCCACCGTCTCGGGGACGGTGGACTGGAACAGGGCGATGAACCGCGTGACCCCACCCTCGACGATCTCCTCGTAGACGATGTCGGCCTCGTCGAGGCCGGCCTGGGGCCGCGCCGGCTTGGTGTTCTCGATCTTGACGGCCATCACCGGGCGCTGGAGCACCGCCGCGTCGGTGACCGGCTCGCCGGTGAGCGGCGCCACCGCCACGGGGGTCGGGGTCGGCGAGGGGGACGGTGACGGCGCGGGCACCGCGGCGCTGGGCGACGGCGACGGCGCCGGCTGCGGGTCGTCGCCTCCGCAGGCCGTTGCCAGCGCGGCGGCGAGGACGAGCGTGGCGAGGAGGCGACGACGGCGCACGGAGGGTCTCACAGGGTCGGACCGGGCATCGGGCCGGACGGTACCGAGCGCGCCCCGGCCGACCGAGCACCGCGCGCGGGCCGACTGCCGGGAACTCCGGCTGACCGGTCGCCGCCCCTGGCTCCTAGAACTGCACCTGCACCGGTTCGCGCGCGTCGGGGTCCTCGACCTCGAAGTACTCGCGCGCCTCGAAGTTGAACATCCCGGCGACGATGTTGGTCGGGAACACCTCACGCGCGGTGTCGTACTCGCGGACCGCCCCGTTGTAGCTCTGGCGCGAGCCGGCGATGCGGTCCTCGGTGGACGCGAGCTCGGCCTGCAGCTCGCGGAAGTTCGCATCGGCCTTGAGGTCCGGGTAGGCCTCGGCGACGGCGAACAGGCTCCGCAGCGCCGAGGTGAGCATCCCCTCGGCCTGCGCCTTCTCGCCGACGCTGCCGGCGGAGACGGCGGCGGCACGCGCCTCGGTGACGCGCGTCAGGACCTCACGCTCGTGGCCGGCGTAGCCCTTGACGGTCTCGACGAGGTTCGGGATGAGGTCGTGCCGGCGGCGCAGCTCGACGTCGATCTGTGCCCACCGCTCCTCGGCGACGTTGCGGAGCCGGACGAGCTTGTTGTACATCCCGACGGCGAGGAAGCCGACGACGACCACCAGGCCGAGGATGATGAGCACGGGCAGCACGGCAGCGTCCTTGGTCGGTCGCCGCCGATGCTAACCCTCGGCGCCGCTCAGCGAGCGGAGATCACGCGCTGGTAGAGGTCGCGCAGGCGGTCGGTCACGGTCGACCAGTCGTAGTCCTGGACCGCCCGCTGGGCCTCGCGTCCCATGGCGTCGCGGAGCGAGGCGCTGTCGAGCAGCATCGCCAGGGTCGCGGCGAGCGCGCGCGGGTCGTCGGGGGGGACCAGCCGCCCGTAGCGCTCGTCGCGGATGACCGAGCGGTAGCCCGGGATGTCGGAGGCGACGACGGCGGTCCCGGCGGCCATCGCCTCGATGAGGACGATGCCGAACGACTCCCCGCCGAGCGCCGGCGAGACGAAGATGTCGGCGCTCCGGTAGAAGCGCGGCAGGTCGTCCTGGTCCACGCGGCCGAGGAACACCACGTCGCTGCGGAGCCGCGCGGGGATCATCGCCTGGCAGCGGTCGCGCTCGGGCCCCTCCCCCACGATCAGGAGCCGCACGTCGGGGCGCTCGGCCTTCAGCACGATGACGGCCCGGATCAGCTGCTCGAGCCCCTTGCGCTTCTCGAGCCGGCCGACGAACAGCAGGGTCGGGGCGAGCTCACCGCGGATCGGGGTCGCCGTCGCGAACCGCTGGACGTCGACGGCGTTGGGGATGACGGTGAAGTCCCGCTCGGACAGGCCCAGCGCCCGCGCGTGGTAGGTGCAGGCGGCGTCGCTGACGGCCACGCGGGCATCGAGGCCGCGGGCGACCCGACGCAGCAGCGGCCGCGCCAGGCTGTAGGCCCGGGCGTCGTCGGACCAGGCGTGGAAGGTCCCGACGGTGGGCGCCTCGCTGCGGCGGCTCGCGGTCAGCGACACCCACGGCACGGCCGGCTCGTGGACGTGGACGACGTCGGGGTCGAACGACGCGACGGCCTCGACCGTGCGCCGCACCGCGCGCGGGTCGAGTGCGATCGGCGCGACGGAGTCGTTGAACGGCACCCGGACCGAGGAGCCGACGCAGACGGTCCCGCCCCGCGACCGGTCGCCGGGCGCCACCACCCGGACGTCGTCGCCGCGACGGCGTAGCTCGGCGGCGAGGTGCTCGACGTGGGACTGCACCCCGCCCGGCACGTCGACGTCGTAGGGCGAGACGATGACCACACGCACCTAGCGGCCCTCCAGGGCGGGGTGGTCGGGCTCGCGGTCGGCCAGCCAGTTGCGCACGAAGACGTGCCACTGCGACGGGAACCGACCGATGAGCTGCTCCAGCTCGTGCGCCACGACCTGGGTCCCGTCCTGCACCGACAGCCCCGAGATGTCGACGGGGGGTCGGACGATGCCGCGGTAGCCGGTGCCCTCGGTCACGAACCCGCCGATCACGACCGGTCGCCCGGTGCGGCGCGCGAGGACGGCGGTCCCGGGCGGGAGGCGGCAGGGTTCGCCGAAGAACTCCACGACCGGGCCCTTGCGGGTCAGGTCACGGTCGGCCAGCAGGGTGGCGAGCCCACCGGCCTCGACCACCTCGACGAGCCGGTCGATCATGTCGCCGCCGCGGACCAGCGGGATGACGTCGATGCCGGCGCGCTGACGTAGCCACACGAACCGTTCGAACAGCCTCCGGGGCTCCACCACCTCGGCCACGACCGTCATGCCCCACCGGCGCTGGGAGGTGAAGAACGCGCCGATGTCCCACGACCCGATGTGCGCGGTCGCGAGGATCCCGCCCCGCCCCGAGTCGCGGATCGCGTCGACGTGCTCGAGCCCCTCACCGCTGGAGCGGGCGAGCACGTCCTCGGCGGTCATCGTGTGGAGCCGGAAGGAGTCGAGCCAGTAGCGCGCGTAGGAGACGTAGGCCTCCCGGACGATCGCCTCGAGCTCGTCGGAGCCGACCGGGTGGCCCGTGACGCGCGACAGGTTCGCGCGGACCTGTCGACGCTGGGCCGCCGACGCGGCCCGGTACCAGACCGGCCCGACGCGGGCCGGGATGCGGTCCGCGACCGCGCGCGGGAGCCGGGCCGCGGCCTCCCACACGGCCCGGTACTGCCAGTACACCGCCCGCTGCTTCAGCGTCTCGGGCGGTGCGGGGGGCAGATCCTCGAGCGAGGCGGTGACCTTCACGCCTCACCACGCGTGGCGGTCGAGGCCGTCAGCTCGTCGACGGCGCGGTCGAAGTTCTGCGCCCCGAAGAACCCGCGTGCGGCCGCCGTGAACGCCCGGGTCCAGGCGCGGTCGCCGGCGGTCAGCGCCATGAGCTCCTCGGGGATGTCGCGGTCGATCTGGCACCAGACGTGGTGGACCCGCTGGACGATCGTGACGGTGCCACCGACCGCCAGCACCCACAGGATCGGCTCGAGGAGCCAGCGGTGGAAGATCATGGCCGCCATCAGCAGGATGGCCCGCTCGGCGCGCTCCATGATCCCGATGGAGCAGGTGAGGTCGATGGCCTCGGCCCGGGCGCGGACGTAGCTCGTCACCTGTGCGGCCACCAGCGCGATGGCCGTCAGCGCGAACAGCCGTGGCTCGTCGCGCAGCCACCAGGCCATCGCGGCGAGGATGATGCCGTCGGAGACGCGGTCGCTCACCGAGTCGTAGAAGCCGCCGAACGGGGTGCTCCGGCCCTTCGCGCGCGCCACCGCACCGTCGAAGGTGTCCATCAGCCCGCCGGCGACGAGCACCCAGCCGGCGAGCACCGGACGTCCGAGGTTCAGCACCCAGGCCGCCGCGCCCGTGAGCAGGATGCCGAGCGTGGTCAGGACGTTCGGCGTCACGCCGGTGGCCGCGAGCCCCCGCCCGATGGGCGCGACGACGATGTCGACGACGTGGCTGAAGTTCGACTTGATCGCCACCGGGTCCCCATCGGTCGGGTGGTAGGGCGCAGATGGTACGTCGCGTGGACCCTCGACCGTCCGAGGCGTGCGACGACGGACAGCCTAGGAGTGTGCCGCCAGGAACTCGACGGTGCGGGTCGCGATCCCGACGAGCAGGAGCCCCGTGGCCCAGGGCAGGAGCCGCGTCCCACGGTCGAGCAGCCGGTCTCCGAGGACCCCGCCCCGCAGGGCCGCGCGGCCACCGACCAGCGCCAGGACGAGCCCGGCGAGCGTGGTCACGCCGGCGAGGGCGAGGGTCGCGGGCGTGCGTCCGGTGGCGACCACGGTCGCGGCGAGGACGGCGATCACGACGCCGCTGGCCGCCACGGTCAGCCGCTCCTCGGCGGAGGCGGTCCCGCCGTCGTTGCCGCAGGCGGTCGCGGCCGGCGCGTCGTGGCAGCCGAACACGCAGTCGTCGCAGCTCCCGCCGGTCTCGCAGGCGCCGTCGAGGCGGACCGTCGACTCGGGCCGCTCGGCGGCGCTCACGCCCCGCCCCCGAAGCCGGGGGCGAGCTCGTCGTAGAGCTCCTCCAGGGCGCGCGGGAGGACCCGCGCGGCACCGACCGTCGAGATGAAGTTCGTGTCGCCGGTCCAGCGCGGCACGACGTGGAGGTGGAGGTGCTCGGCGATGCCCGCGCCGCCCGCGGCCCCGAGGTTCATGCCGAGGTTGACGCCCTCGCACCGCAGCCGCTCGCGGAGGACGGTGACACAGCGCCGCCCGAGCGTCCAGACCTCGGCGGCCACGTCGTCGTCCAACGTGTCGAGGTCGGCGACGTGCTCGTAGGGGACGACCATCAGGTGGCCCGGGTTGTAGGGGTAGGCGTTGAAGATGACGTAGCTGTGCCGGCCCCGGTGGAGGATGAGGGACGCGCGGTCGTCGTGGCGGCCCGGGAGGACGCAGAAGGGGCAACCGTCGATGGCCTCTCCCCCGGAGATGTAGCCGAAGCGCCAGGGCGCCCACAGCCGCTGGAGGTCCTCGACCGCGATCCCGGCCTGGTCCCGGCGCGCGTCGCGACCGACCTCGCCGACGCTGTCCGTGAAGCCGTCCACCGTATCCCCTCGCCGTCCACCGCCGGCGGGGCGGCCGTCCGACCGCCCCGCGCTTCCGTCACCGCTGGTCGAGGTCCGGGGTCCGCCGCTCGGCGATCTCCGCGGCGATCTCGGCGACGAAGGCGTCGAGGTCGACCCCCTTGCGCTGATCGCCGTGGTACGGCCGGATCGAGACGGTGCCCTCCTCCGCTTCGTTCGCACCGACGATCAGCGCGTACGGCGTCTTGGAGGTCTGGGCCTTGCGGATCTTGTTGCCCAAGGTGTCGTCGGAGTCGTCGACGTGCACGCGCACGCCCTCGGCTTCCAGCGCGCGGGCGACGTCGAGCCCGTACGCCACGAACTCGCCCGCGATCGGGACGACCTCGACCTGCAACGGCGCGAGCCAGGTCGGGAACGCGCCGTTGAACGACTCGACCATCACCGCGAAGAACCGCTCGATCGAGCCGAACAGCGCGCGGTGCACCATGAACGCGCGGTGGTGCTCCCCGTCGTCGCCGATGTAGGACACGTCGAAGCGCTCGGGCAGGTTGAAGTCCACCTGGACGGTGGTGAGCTGCCACTCGCGGCCGATGGCGTCCTTCGCGTGGATGTCGATCTTGGGTCCGTAGAACGCGCCCTCCCCCTCGTCGATCTCGTAGGAGAGACCGGTCTGCGCGACCGCGTCGATGAGGGCCTGCTCGGCCGCTTCCCACTTGTCGTCGTGGCCCTGGATGGACTTCTCCGGCCGGGTCGAGATCGCGACCCGCGACGGCTCCCCGAGCCCGAAGACGCGGTACAGGTCGCGGGCGAACTCGACACAGGCGGCCACCTCGTCCACGACCTGGTCCGGCCGGCAGAAGATGTGGCTGTCGTCCTGGGTGAACCCGCGCGCCCGGAGCATGCCGTTGACGACGCCCGACTTCTCGTAGCGGTAGACGGTGCCGAGCTCGGACAGCCGCAGCGGGAGGTCGCGGTAGGACCGCAGCCGAGACTTGTACGCGAGGATGTGGAACGGGCAGTTCATGGGCTTGAGCCGGTAGGCGGTGCCGTCGTCGAGCTCCATCCCGGGGAACATCAGCTCGCCGTAGTTCTCGAGGTGGCCGGAGATGCGCCAGAGCTCCTCGTTGGCGACGTGCGGGGTGTAGACCGCCTCGTAGCCGCGGGCGAGGACCTCGTCGCGGATCCAGTCCTCCATCTGCTTGCGCACGAGCGCGCCCTTGGGGAGGAAGATCGCCAGGCCCGAGCCGAGCTCCTCGGGGAAGTGGACGAGCTCGAGCTCACGGCCGAGCTTGCGGTGGTCGCGCTTGCGCGCCTCCTCCAGCATGGTCAGGTGCGCGTCGAGGGCCTTCTTGGACTCCCAGGCGGTGCCGTAGATCCGCTGGAGCATCGGCTGGTCCTCGCGCCCGCGCCAGTAGGCGCCGGCGGTGCGGAGCAGCTTGAACGCCGGCACACGCTCCGAGGACGGGATGTGCGGTCCTCGGCAGAGGTCCACCCACGCCTCCTCGGCGCTGCCGTCCCCGCCCACCCGGACGTTGCGGTAGACGGTGAAGACCGGGGCATCCCCCGCGGCCGCCTCGCCCCCGGCGTCCACGTCCGCGCCGCCGGAGGCGACCCGCTGGATGACCTCGAGCTTGTAGGGCTGGTCGGCGAACAACGCCTCGGCGTCCGCCTGCGACAGCTCCTCACGGACGAAGGACTGCCGCTCCTTCATGAGCTCGTGCATCCGGGCTTCGATGCGCTCGAGGTCGTCACCGGTGAACGGGGTGGCGACGTCGAAGTCGTAGTAGAAGCCGTTCTCGACCGGCGGCCCGATCGCCCACTTGGCGTCCGGGAAGAGGTCGGTGACGGCCTGGGCCATGAGGTGGGCGACGGAGTGGCGCAGGATGGCGCGCCCCTCCTCGGTGTCGGCGTAGACGGCCTCGACGAGGGCGCCGTCCGGCACCTCCCGGTCGAGGTCCCACTCCTGGCCGTCGACCTTCGCGGCGACGATCTGGCCCTTGACGGCCTCGAGGGCCTTCAGGGCCTGGATGGCGGTGGCGCCGGCCTCCACCTCTGCGCTGGTGTCCCCGTGCTTGACGACGATGGTGCTCAACGTGATCTCCTGGCGGTCGTGCGGAGCGTAGGACGGCGCGCGCGGGTGGTCGTCGGCGAACGGACGCGGACGCGTGGGAGCGCGGGCCGTGAGCGCGCCGGGCAGCGTGGTCTAGGAGGGCCGCCCGGCGCGGAGCGTTCGCGTCGTCACAGACACGGAGCGTGCAGCCCGCGACCGGACCCCGACGAGGTCCACGGCCTGAGCGGGCTGCACCGACATGTCCGCCAGTGTGCCAGAACGGACCGCGACCGCCAGCCCCGGGTCCGTCCCGGGAAGATGACCGGAACGGCGAACATCCGGGGACGGACCCCGGGGCGGCGGTCCTACCCTGCCGGCATGCCTCCCGGACCCGACCGCCGCCTCCCCGTCCCGACCAGCTGGCTCGAGCCGCGCGGGCCACGGTCGGGGCCGGCACGCGAGCGCTGGCGCGAGCTCGCGCCGGACGAACGGCGCGAGCTGGTGCGCCGGTCCCTGACGCCGGGTGACGCGCCGGGCCCGGACGAGTCGGTGGTGCGGGCGCTCGCCGAGGACCTCGTGCGCAGCTCCGGCCGCGCGGGCGCCACGGCCGCCTTCGTCGGGTGGCTGGTGCTGATGACACTCTGGGGCTTCGGCCGATCGGCGGCGCCCGACGCCGCTGGCGTGTTCCTCGCCGTCGGCCTCGTCGCCGGCGCGGCCACCGCGGTCGCGGGCGTGCGACGGGCCCGCCGGCGCAGCCGACGAGCCCGTGCGGTCGTGCGGGTGCTGGGTCAGCGCACCAGACGGCAGGCGTAGCCGAAGGTCTGGCTGGGGGCGCTCACCCCGGCGATCTCCTCGTCGGTCACGAACCACTGCGGCAGGATCGGGGCGACCACGGGGACGGTGTCGACGGGGTCGGTCTCGGGGAGGCTCACCCGCAGCACGTCGATGCCGCGCACCACGTCGTTGGTGTAGACGAGGTCGGTCTTCTGCTCGTCGACGATCGCCCCGGTCTCGTCACGCTCGGGCACCCAGTAGGCGTGCCAGGTCTCGGAGGCGCCGGTGAAGAAGTAGCCGACCTGCTTGATGTCCTTCGGGTCCCGGACGTCGAGGATGCGGGTCCCCTGCTGGTACCAGCCCTGGGCGACGAAGCCGTCCTGGTGGAACGTGAAGTAGTGGGCCGAGCAGAAGGCGCCGGCGATGGTCTGCTGCCCGGAGTCGAGGATCTCGGTGTTCCACATGTCGAGAGGCGTGATCGCGCCCTTGCCGGGCTTGCCCTCCGGGTTCCGGTCCACGTACGCGTCCGCGTCGACCTGCGGGACGTACCAGGTGGAGAAGGCGCCCTCACCGGCGCCGCCCTGGCAGCGGGGGTCGTCGTAGTCCTCCTCGGTGACGAGGAGCACGTTGCCGTCGAGCGGCGTGGCCGTCTCCTTCGTCGCGGAGACGCCGGTCTCGTCGTCGACGGTGAACGCGTTGGCGTGCGGCCGGACGACGTTGTGGATGATGAAGTCGTTGTAGGAGGTGCGGCCGAGCTGCGCGTTCACGTCCGTCGACGCGGCCGTGCGCGGGGCGTACGGGTCGGTCACGTCCATGGCGGCGGCGCCGTCCCAGGACGCGCCCCAGAGGTAGCCGGCTTCGTCACGGGTCCACTGGTGGGCCGCACCGATCGGGTTGGTGAACGTCTGGTCGAAGATCTTCGGCTCGTGCGGGTCCGTGAGGTCGATCGCCTCCCACTCCCGCTCGTACACCCCGGCGGTGTAGAGGACGGTGCACGCGGGGGCGTCGGCGCACTGGACGGTGTGCGTCGAGGTCGCGGTGTCGAGCTCGGCGATGAGCGTCGGGTTCGCCGGGTCCGTGACCTCGACCACCATGAGGTAGCTGCCATCGTCGGTGACCGCACCGTCGGGGCTCGTCGGCTTCACGGCGTAGAGGTCGACCCCGACGAAGACGTACCGGGTGCCGTCGGGGCGGACGCCGACGTCCATCCCCTCGTTCTCGAAGTGGGGCAACGCGATGCGTCCGAGCTCGACCGGCGCGGCGGGGTCGGAGATGTCGTAGGTCGTCACCCCGTTGAGGGTGTTGACGTACATGACCGGCTCCTCGGGGTCGAACGCCGTCGAGATGGCGCCGACGTCCGGGATCGTCGTGACGAGCTCGACGTTGCTGCTGGCGAGGACCGGGACCGGCACGGCGGCCGAGGTGAAGCCGACGCTGAGCGGCAGGACGGCGAGCGCGGCCAGGGACGGACGGATACGCATCAGGGGACCTCCGTGGCGGCGGACGAGGGCGACCGCCTCCCCGTGGTCTTCCACGGGCGGTGGTCCACGCCCTCCGACCCTCGGGACGGGGGTGCGCTGCCACGCGCACACCCCTCGCCGGCACCGCGACGTGGACGTCAGCCCGAGCGGCGCCACTCCTCGACGAGCTCGGCGAGCGGGGCGTCGTAGACCTCGAGGGCGGCGCGGTCCACGAGGCGCGCCTCGGTCCCGGGCCGGCCGACGCTGCCCTCGCCGGCCGCCGCGTAGAACCGCGCCAGCCGGTCGACGCCGTAGCGGTCGGCGAGGTGGTCGACGAACGACCAGGCGAGCTGGTAGCTGAGGAAGATCCGGTCGCGGCCGCCGACGGTGAACTCCGCGTCGGTGGGCAGGGCCACGCGGTCGGTGGCGAGCGCGTCGAGCAGCCGCGTGCCCGTGGTCGACCGCCGCTCGCCCACGGCCTGGGCGAGCCCCTCGTCGAGCCACGACGGCACCATCGGCCCCGACACGTCCCGGGTCGCGACGTGCACGAGCTCGTGGACGAGGATGAGCTCGCGCACCGACGACGACCGGCTGAGGAACCGGGCGGGGTTGATGACGACCCGGGCGCCGGTGAGGTCGAACGCGCCGAGCTCGCCGACCGGCGTGGCCGTGGCGAACGCGACGAAGTTGCTGAGGTCGAAGGTCACGTGCAGGAGCTCGGCGAGCTCCTCCTCGTCCCGGGGGACGATGACCGGGACCCGGCCTGCCCACGCCAGCGGCCAGCGCGCCGCCGCCGACGCCAGCGCCGCCCGCGCCTCGTCGAGGAGCGCCCCGACGTCGGTGTCGGGGTGGTGGAGCGCGAGGACCGGCCCGTCGGGTGTGGCCACCACGGGGCCGTGGTCCCACAGGTGGTCGACGCTCACGAGCCCGAGCGGTTCGGCGTCGCGGTCGCTCGCGACGCGCCAGCCGCGGTCCGGGTCGCGGACGACGGTGAGGAAGAGGTCCTCGGCGGCCGGACCCTGATCGTCGTAGCCGGTCAGCGCGTGACGTTCGACCACGTAGACGACCTGGACGGGGTCGCGGTTCACCTCGCGGAGGTGGTCGGTGGCGAGATCGGGCAGCGACTCGTCGAGCTCGAGCTCGTAGCGGTCGAGCGGGACGGCGCGGAGGTTGTCGACGCGCTCCAGCCAGCGCCGACCGAAGGGCGAGTCGGGGTCGAGGAGGACGTCGCGGACGGCCTCGACGTCGCCGGTCAGGAAGCCACGGGCCGCCCGGTCGAGGAGCGTCTGGATCTCCGCGCGGTCGACGACGGACGCGCCCGGCGGCGCGACCTCGGCGGGCGTGAACGCCGCCGACGCGAGCGCCGCGTCCCCGACCGCGACCGAGGCCGCAGGGGCCGTGCCGCAGCCGCTCACGAGGAGCACGGCGACGGCGACCCACGCGGCGACGCCGGCGAGCGACGCCGGGCGGTCGGGCGTTCGGACGGGGCGGGTGGGCGACGGCACGGCCGTATGGTTGCAGGCCCATCCGGCCGCGACGACCCGGCCGACACGACGGAGGAACGCGTGGACCCTCGGATGCTCACCAAGGCGCTCGCCGCCGGGCGGGTCGCGATCGGCCTCGCGCTGTTCGCCGCACCCGCGACCGCCGGGCGCAGCTGGCTCGGCGACGACGTCGACCTCGCCGGCACACGGATGGCGACGCGAGGTCTGGGTGCGCGCGACGTCGCCCTGGGCGTCGGCACGTTCACGGCCGCCCACACCGGGGCCCCCGTCCGGACCTGGCTCGAGGCGTCAGCCGCCGCCGACCTCGCCGACGCGACCGCGGCCATCCTGGCCCGGGACGAGCGCCCCGCCGCTGTCGTCTGGGCGACCGTGGCGGTCGCCGGCGGGGCCGCGGCCGCGGGCCTGTGGCTGCGTCGCTCGGTGGAGTGACCCGGCCGCGCCGGCGCGGGCCCTCGCGCCCCGGCGGTCAGTCCGCCCGCGCGTCGTCGGCGCCCGGAGCGTCGCGCCGGGGACGGCCCTGTTCGTCGAGGTGGTCGCGCCAGGACCGGGTCGCCCGCCAGCCGAGCAGGTGCTCCGCCTTGCTGCTGTCGATGCTGGAGGCGTCGGGACGGTCGGTGGCGCGGACGGTGATCCCGGCGTCCGGGTAGACGCGCGCCACGAGGTCGGCCAGCGGGGCGTCTCCGACCACGTCGGGCTGGGCGATGTAGACCACCTCGTGACCGTTCACGTCGGCCTCGCAGGCGAGCCGGAGCGCCTCACCGAGGTCGTGCGCGTCGGTGTAGGCCCAGAAGTTGAGCGACGGCTGGTACGGATCACGCACCAGAGGGCCGAGGTTGCGCTCGTAGTTGCCGGCCCAGGACACCCACGACGGGCGGACCGAGACGATCGACAGCCACGGGGCACGCGCGACGGTCCGGTCGCACCAGCGCTCGATGGTCTCCTTGCCGAAGCCGTAGACGTCACGCGCGCCGGCGGGCGTCGTCTCGTCGATCGGCAGGGTCTCGGGCATCAGCGCACCGCCAGCGAACACGAACCCCGGGACGGTCTCGCTGGAGACGTTGACGAGACGCGGCACGCGGTGGACCACGCAGGCCTCCACGACGTTGAACGCGCCCATGAGGTTGTTGTGGAGCACGACGTGGGGCGGGTGGTGCAGCGGGTCCGGGATGGCGGCCGCGTGGACCACGGCGTCGCGGCCGTGGACGAGCGCGGCGACCGAGCCGGCGTCGGTGAGGTCGGCCTGCACGTACGGGGCGGCGCCGGGGAGCTCGCGCTCGTAGACCGGTGCGCCCAGGTCGGTCGCGGTCACCTCGTGGCCCGCGGCCTGGAGCGCGGCGACGGCGTGCCGCCCGACCTTGCCCCGAGCGCCGGTCACCAGCACGTCCACGTCCGCTCCTCACGCCGTCGCGGAGCACGACCGTAGCCCGACGGGGTCCGTGCGAGGGGCGGCGGTGGGGCGAGCGTCGTCAGGTGTCGCCGAGGGAGGACGCCGGAGTGGTGGTGGGCGCGGCAGGTGTCGAACCTGCTACCTCTCGCGTGTGAGGCGAGCGCTCTCCCGTTGAGCTACGCGCCCGGGAAGCGGGCGGCACGATACCGGTCGGTCGAGGCGTGCGCCAACCGTCCCCGGCGTCCTCGCCGCGCACCTCCGCGCGACCGCGCGGGCACCCGTCAGGGGCCGTCGGGGGCGTTCTCGGCGGCCACCTCGGCCACCGTCCGACCGCTCTTCACGCTGCGTGGCTCGGTGCTCGTGGGGTTGCGGCGGGCGTCGGCGCCGTCGTCGTCGACCTTGACGAACAACCAGTTCCGGGGGTCCCCGCCCACCTGGGCGTGTTGCAGGACCCACGCCCCGCGCAGCTTGTCGCCCTCGAGTCGCACCCGTGCGTGGCCGTCCCGCAGCGCCTCGCCGAGCGCGACCGGCTCCCCGTCGTCGTCGCGCGTCTCGTTCGTGAGGGGCCCGGTGTCCCACACGATCACCGCGCCGGCGCCGTAGCCGGACTCGATGCGCCCCTCGAAGTCGCCGTAGTCGAGGTCGTGGTCCTCGACCCGGACGGCGAGGCGCTTCTCGCGCGGATCGGTCGACGGTCCCTTCGGCACGGCCCACGACGCGAGGACGCCGTCGACCTCGAGGCGGAGGTCGTAGTGGTGACGGGACGCCTGGTGCTCGTGGACGACGAAGACGGGATGCGCTCGGCTCACAGTCTCCGTCAGCTCGCCTGGCGGGCACCGGCGGCGTCGCCGGCCCGGAGCGCGGCGACGAGCTCGTCCTTGGTCATCGACGAGCGTCCCTCGAGGTCGCGCTCCTGCGCGAGCTCGTAGAGCGCCGACTTGCTCATCCCGTCGTAGTCGTCGCCGGCTGCCGGTGCGCGCTGACCGGCATCACGCCCGGCCTGGAGGCTCCGCTCGAGCGCGGCCATGAGGTCGATGACCTCGCCGGTGTCCTCGGCGGGCTCGGGCACCGCGACCTCGTCGCCCTCCGCCTTGCTCTGGAGGAACGCGACGACCTGCTCGTGGTGACGGTCCTCGTAGGCCGCGGCGTCGAAGTCGGTGCTGAGCGAGTCGATCAGCTGCTGGGCCATCGTGAGCTCGCGGTCGCTCACGTCGACCTCGGTGAACTCGAGCCCCTCGAGCTCGCCGGCCGGCTGGACCTCGTCGGCGTAGTTCATCGTGTTCGCGACGAGGACCCCGTCGCTCGCCCGCAGGGCGACGAGGTGTTCCTTGGTCCGCATCACGAACGACGCGATGGCGACCCGGTCGCTCGTCCCCATGGCCTCGACCAGCAGCCGGTAGGGCTTGCCCGCGGCCTCGCTCGCCGGGGCGAGGTAGTAGGGGCGGTCGTAGAAGAGCGGGTCGATGTCGGCGCGCTCGACGAAGTCGCGGATCTCGATGGTGCGGCTGGCCGTCGGTGCGAGCGCGTCGAGCTCGGACTGCTCGACCACGACGTAGCGACCGTCGCCGACCTCGTAGCCCTTCACGATGTCGCCGTAGTCCACCTCGTCGCCGGTCGACTCGTCCACGCGCCGGCGCCGCACACGGGCGCCGGTGTCACGGTGGAGCTGCGTGAAGCGGATGTCGTGGCCCCGGACCGCCGGGAAGAGCTTCACCGGCACGCTGACGAGGCCGAAGCTGATGCTCCCTGACCAGATGGCACGCGGCACGTCGGACTCCTCGCTCGTCGACCTCCAGCGGACCACGACGGTCGGCCGTGGGCAGGCGCACGCCCCGTCCGGGGGGACCGCGTGCGGTGGGGACCCCGACCGTTCGGACGGAGCGAGCCGGGCTCAGGCGGCCGCGACGCCGAGGTGCCGGTGGAGGTCGCGGATCGCCCCCACCTCGTCGGCGAGCGGCTGGAGCACCGCGCCGCGGGCGCGGTCACGGAGCTCCGCCGCCACGCGGTCGCTCACCGCGGCCCGGTGCCGGCGCGCACCGCGACGGACGAGGCGGGTGCGGACCGCGGCGACGAGCCACCACGCCACCGCGCCGCCCAGCAGCAGGGTCGTCGGCAGCGACACCGCTCCCGTGACGTCGGGTGCGGGCAACGGCGGGAGCTGCAGCCAGGCCAGGACGGCGGAAGCCGTCAGCCAGCCCGCGCCGGCGAGGAACACCAGCTCGACGAGGGTCCAGCACCACCCCAGCGGCGCCCACCACCGACGCCGGCGCGGGGTGAGCTCGATGCGGTCCAGCTCGCGGAGCAGCTCGGCGGCGAGCCGGCGCCCACCGTCCTCGGCGGTGCGTCGCAGGCGCTCCCGCCAGCGCGGGGCCGCGTCGACGGCGGCCTGCTCGGCGAGGCCCAAGAGGGCGTGGCGCACCCCGACCGACAGCTCACCCGGCTCGCCCCGCAGCGCGACCACCCGGCGTCGGGCGCGTTCGGTCCGCCAGCGTCGCAGCGGACGGATCACCCGGGCGAGGAGCGGCGAGGAGGAACCCGGAGATCCGCGCCCGCGTGTCGTGCCGGGCGTCCTGCAGGTAGGCCCGTTCGGCGTCCTCCGCGACCCCGACGAGGCCGACCGCGCTGGCCATCGCCGCCAGCAACGCCGGCGCGGCCTCCGCGGTGTCGCCCGGGAGCGGGTCGAGCCCCCGCCGACAGCTGGCCGGCGGCGGTGACGATGTCGGCCGCGATCCGGGCCGCGACCGCCCGGCGGGACTCGACCTCGCGGACGAGCTCCGCGCGCAGCTCCACGACCCCGTCGCCGCGGGTGGCCGAGGTCGCGAGCACCCGGGCGGTCCCGAGTCCCTCGGCGTCCAGGAGCGCCCGGAGGTCGCCGAGGACCACCGGCGAGGTCCTCCCGGGCGAGCTCGTCGCTGCGGTTCAGCACGACCAGGGTCACCTCGGCGTGCGCCGCGAGCGGGCGGAGGTAGCTCGCGTGGAGGCTCCGCTGGGCGTACTTCTTGGGGTCGACCACCCACACCAGCACGTCGACGCGCTCGACGAACCGGTCGACGACCGCGTGGTGGCCGAGCTCGACCGAGTCCTGGTCGGGAAGGTCGAGGAGGACGAGCCCGTCCGGCAGCTCCGGTGTCGGGTCCGTGTGGTGGCGGGTCCGCACGTCGAGCCAGTCGAGCACCGCGCCGGTGGCCGCCGGGTCACCCACCGCGAGCGCCGTCGGCTCGGAGGTCACGGGGCGCCGGGCGCCGACGGTCGCCAGAGGCCGCCCCGTGAGCGCGTTGAACAGCGACGACTTGCCGCTCCCCGTGCCGCCGCCGAGCGCGACCACGACGGCGCCGTCGCCCCGAGCCAGCCGCTCGCCGGCGCGTGCACGCACGGCCTCGAGCCCCTGGACCTCGTCGCGCGTGAGCCGGCCAGGTGCGAGCGCCAGCACCCGCTCGACGGCCTCGAGCCGCTCGGTCAGCGTGGGGCGTGCCGTCACGGGCGGGCCGCGCGGACCGCGGCCAGCGCCGCCTCCAGCTCGCCGACCAGCCCGGGGTCCGGCAGCGCTTCGGCGACCGCCCGACCGAACCGCTGCCGCTCCTCGGCCAGGAGTGCGTCGACGCGGGCGACGAGGTCGGCACGGGCTTCGCCGATGAGCCACCGCAGGTTCTGCGCCCCGAGGAGCTTCACGAGCAAGGTCTGGTTCGCCGCGCCGGCCGCGGTGGCGATCCCGGCCTCCGCTCCCGTGAAGCCACCGGTGTGGGCGAGCGCGACCACGATGGCACCCGTGGCCGCGACGTTGAGGAGCGCCGAGACCCAACGGGCGCGGGTGCGCCGCTCGGCGCCGCGGGTGGCGACCAGCTCGACGACGTGGTCCTGCCACTCCTGCACCGCGGCCTCGACGCGGTCGCGGAGCCCGGCCGACGCGCGGTCCAGGGCCGGGTGGGACGCGAGCAGGGCGAGGCCGGCGGGGCGTTGCGCCCACGCCGAGGCGACGTCGGCGGCGGCGAGGTCGCCCAGCCGGAGCGCCACGTCCCCGACGGTGTCGGCGACCTCCACCTTGACCGCCCGCTCGAGCCGCTCGTCGCGGCTGTCGGCGGTGCTGTCGAGGACCGACCGCAGCCACGACCGTGCCTGTCCGGAGGCTTCCTCGGCGAGCCGGAGGATGCGCCCGCCCCCCACGAAGCGGTTCCAGCGGGACAGCACCTCGGCCTGCAGCGGGAGCCCCTCGTCGAGCGCGGCCGAGAAGTCACGACTGGCCTGCGCGTACGCGGCCGCCGCCTCGGAGGTGAGCTGTCGTCCGACGTCGAGCTGGTCGCGGATCCCCCCCGCGACCGCGTCGACCTCGTCGGGCAGGGCCGCCAACGCCCCGTCGAGGGTGCGCTGCCGCTGCCGCCGGCGCTCGGCCGGGGCGGCGAGCGGGACCAGCCGCGATCGGAGCTCGGCGATGGCCCCGTCGGGGAGCTGCCCGTCGCGCACCTCGACCCACGGGATGACCACGACCGGTGTGCCGGCGGCGCCGGCGGCCGCGAGCTTGTCCGCCAGGTCCGCCGTCACCTCCGCGCGGTCCGCGTCGCGGATCTGGGTCAGCACCAGCAGCATCGCCGTGTGCCGCTCGGCGGCCCGGCGGACGTAGCGCATCGACTCCTCGTCGGCGTACTTGCCGACGGTCGTGAACCAGACCCACAGGTCGGCCGCGTCGAGGAGGCGGTCGGCGAGCTCTCGGTTCGCGTCGCTCACCGAGTCGACGTCCGGCGCGTCGACCAGCGCCAGGCCGACCGGCACCGCGGTCTCCTCGACGACCACCAGCACCTCGCCGGCGACGCGCCCGGCCGCGGAGGCCACCCGGGCCAGGCCCGGGAGGACCCGGTCGCCGGCGAACGCCGGAGCGTCGTCGGGGTGCACGAGCAGGGTCGGGGTCGCGGTCGTCGGCCGGATCACCCCGGTCGGGGCCACCGACCGGCCCACGATGCTGTTGGCCGCGGTGGACTTGCCGGCGCCGGTGACCCCGCCGAGGACGACGAGCAGCGGCGCATCGAGGTCGCTGGCGCGCGCGGCGGTGTTGCGGACATCGCGGGCCAACCGGTCCCGGCGGGCACGACGTGCGTCGGCGTCGACCGGTCTCGAGCCCGTCGGGCGTGGCCTCGATCGCCGCGGCGAGCCGCCGCAGCGCACCGGTCGGTCCGACGCCGTCGGCATCGGTGTCGGGCGGTGGGTGGTGTGCGGCCATCGGGTCGTGACTGTCGCGCATCGAACGCGTTGTCGCCACCCGGCAGCGCGGAGGCGACCGCTGTGGTTCCATCGCCGCACCAGAGGAAGGAGGTGGTCCGTTTTGAGTAGCAGCAGTCATCACGGGACCCTGGAGGTGCTCGGCCGCTAGACCGGCCGCTGGACCCCTGGCGGAATCCACTCCGAGCACCGTCCTGACGCCGGTCGGGGACTCGTCCCGCCCGACGCCCCGGACACCGCGCCCCGGGAGCACGCCTCCCGAGGTCGACCTCCGGACACGGTGACCAGGTCCCTCCAGCAGCACCGCGCCGTCCTCCGCTCCGGCGGAGTGGCGCGACGAACCGGGTGGGGGGCGCCGATCGGCGCCCCCCACCTGCGTGTCCCGACCGCACGACCGGCACCGGGTCGACGGAGAGCTCGGGCCGGTCGGCTTGGATGCGCCACGAGCGTCGAGCATCCTTCGCGCCCCCGCCCCCGCGCCGCCCCGGACCGACCTGTGCCGACCGATCTGACAACCGCCGCGCTCGAGGAGGTGAGCGAGCCGCCCGGCCGCCTGCCGCCGTGGCTCCGTGCGCTCCTGGTCCTCGGGTTGCTCTACGTCTTCCTGGTGGGGGTCTCGGCGCTGTCGGAGGGCATCGAGAGCTTCGGCGCGGGCTTCCAGGATCGCCTCCTGAGCTCGGTCACCAACCCGCTCGCCGGGCTGTTCGCGGGGATCCTCGCGACCGTGCTGGTGCAGTCGTCGTCGGTGTCGACCTCCACCATCGTGGGACTCGTCGGCACCGGCACGCTGTCGATCGCCGCGGCCGTCCCGATGGTCATGGGGGCCAACATCGGCACCTCGGTCACCAACACCCTGGTGTCGCTGGGACACATCCGGAGGCCCGAGGAGTTCCGCCGCGCGTTCGCCGGTGCGACCGTCCACGACTTCTTCAACCTGCTCGCGGTGGCGGTGTTCCTGCCGCTGGAGCTCGCGACCGGGTTCCTGTCGCGGACGGCGCAGTGGCTCGCGGACCTCCTCACCTCCGCGGTGTGCAGGGCTCGGACTCCGACAGCGCCCTCAAGGAGGCCGTCAAGGCACCGGTGAGCGCGCTGGCCGACGGGGTGTCGTCGCTGTCGGACTCGGGGACGACCGTCGGCGTCGTGCTGCTCGTCGTGGGTCTCGCGGCCATCTTCCTCGCGCTCACCTCGATCACCCGGAACATGCGCACGCTCATCGCGGGCCAGGTCGAGGCGGCGGTGAACCGTGCCATCGGGCGCGGTGGGGGCGCCATCGGGATCCTGATCGGGCGATCCTGACGATGGCCGTGCAGTCGTCGTCGATCACCACCTCGATCCTGGTGCCGCTCGTGGCCTCCGGCGTCCTGACGCTCCGCAACGCCTACCCCATCACGCTCGGGGCCAACGTCGGCACGACGGTGACGGCCCTCATCGCCTCGCTGGCCGTGGACCTCCAGGCGGGTCTCGTGGTGGCGTTGACCCACACGCTGTTCAACCTGTCGGGCATCGCGCTCTTCTACCCGGTCCCCGGTCTGCGCGACTGCCCATCCGGCTCGCCACCGGCCTCGCCGACTCGCCCTCGAGCGCCGTAGCCTCGTCGCGGGCTACGTCGTCGGGGTGTTCATCGTCGTGCCGCTGGTCGGCATCGCCATCCTGCGGTGAGGAGCACCACCATGATCATGCGGTTCCTGAGGGGCGGTGGCGAGGATCGCCTCGCCAACGTCGAGTCGACGCTGCTGCGCATGCTGCAGGACGACCGACACTCCTTCGACGCGGCCACGTCTGCGCTCATCGGCGGGGCGGCGATCGACCTCGTCGGCCCCGACCTGCGACGCACCGACCGGCGCGTCAACGACGGGGAGCGCGAGATCCGTCGCGAGCTCATCGTCCACGCGACCGTGCAGGACCGGCCCGACGTCCCGGCGGTGCTCGCCTACATGTCGATCGTCAAGGACGCGGAGCGGATCGGGGACTACGCCAAGAACATCTACGACCTCGCCGCCGAGGGGGTCGACTTCTCGACCGCGCCCGACCGCGACGAGCTGGTCCGGATCCGCGACCTGGTGTCGAGCTTCCTCGGCGAGACCGCGGCCGCGATGACGGCGCGCGACACCGAACGGGCGCGCGAGCTGATCGGCGAGGGCGACCGCATGCTCGACGCGTTCGACGCGGCCGTCGCCGAGCTGGTCACGAGCGAGCTCCCGTCGAGCCACGGGGTCCCGCGGGCGTTGTTCCAGCGTCACTGCAAGCGGATCGTGGCCCACCTGATGAACATGCTGTCGGCCCTCGTGATGCCGCTCGACCAGCTCGACTACTTCGACGAGGACCGCGAGACGCGGAGCTGAGCCTCGACGAGCCGGTCGCCCGTCGGCTCCTCCCCCGGCGGTCCGTCCTCGAGGGTGACCACCAGCGTGGCGGTGCCGCGGTGCGGGTCGCGGACCGCGAGCCGGCCCCGCGAGAGGTCGTCGGGGCCGAAGCGCATCCAGTAGTGGTCGGTCGGCTCGTCGCCGAGGAGCCAGACGACCAGCATCTCGTCGGCTGCCAGCTCCGGCAGCCCGGCGAGGTCGAGCACGACGTCCTCGCCGACGACGACCACGACGCCGGTGACGCCGCCCGACAGCTCGGTTGGCACCTGTTGGCCGACGGCGAGTCCCTCGAGGATCGTCTCGCGGTGGTCGGTCACGCGGGCGAGCTGCGCGTTCTGGTCGCGCAGGTGGAAGTTCCAGAACGCGAGGCCGACGACGAGCAGCACCGCGACGCCGAGGGTCAACGTGACGGCCCGGAGCGACACCGACCAGGCCGGATCGGGGACCGCTGGCGCCAGCTCCCGGCGGGCGACGTCGATCTTGAGCCGGGTCTGCGCCAGCTCCTCGCGCTCGGCGGCGGCCAGGTCGCTCGCGATGTCGCGGAGCTCGGAGACGCGGGCCCGGCAGTCGCGGCAGCCCGTCAGGTGGGAGCGGAACTCCGCCGCCTCGGACGTGGCGAGGCCGCCGAGCACGTGCCCGACGGCGAGCTCCTCGAACCGATCGTGCTCCGACGCCATAGCGTCCGAGGATACGCGCGCCGGCGCCGTGCGCACCCGGTCGGGACGGACAGGTCCCGCGCCGGACCTGCCGGCGGTCAGCCCGAGGGGTCCCCGTCGGCGTCTGCGTCACCGTCGCCGGCCGGTGCCCCGTCCACGTCCCCGTCCGGGGGCGTCAGCCAGGCGTGGGCGAAGCGGAGGTCCCACGCCCAGGGGGTGCGATGCCACGGGCGGCGTGTGACGACCCACACGCTCACCGCGACGACGGTCGCCAGCACGGCGTACTGCGAGCCGGTGAGCCCGAGCAGACGCCGGTCCTGACGGGCGAAGTCCGACAGGAACCGGAGCGCGCCGTAGGCGTAGACCCACGTGACCGCGAAGAAGCCGTCCCACCGTTCGCGCCGCTCGTAGGCGAGCAGCAGCAGCAGGACGATGCCGGTGGCGAGGAAGTCGTACATCGCGGTCTGGTGGACGGCGACGTCGAAGCACCCGGCGGTGGGCGCGGTGGCGGCGCCGATGGGGTACGGGCGCGGCGCGGTGTAGCCGATGCTGTTGGTGGCCGACTGCCAGTAGTTGCCCGTACAGCGCCAGCCCAGGACGAAGTCGGTGGGCGTGCCGATGTGGTCGCCGATGACGAGGTCACCGAGGCGGCCGATCAGCAGCCCCAGCGCGAGCCCGGGAGCCGCCGAGTCGAGCACCTGGGCGGGGCGGTAGCCGCGGCGGTGGAGCACGGGGACCACCGCGATCACGGCCCCGGCGACGCCGCCGAGGAAGGTCAGCCCACCCTCCCAGACCGCGAGGATCCGCAACGGCTCCCGCAGGAAGGTGTCGAGGTGGGTCAGGACGTAGAACAGCCGCGCGCCGATCATCGCGCCGACGGCGATGCGCACCAGCAGCGCGTTCAGGGTCCCCGGGATGTCCTCGACGTAGGCGTGGCCGAGGCCGCGCTTGCCGGCCCGGGTCACGAACAGGCGGGCCCCGACGAGGAACCCGATCGCGATGCCGAGCCCGTGGGGCGAGAACGCGGCGTCGGCGAACAGCGGGATCCGCTCCAGGACGGGGAACGAGATCGTCGCGAGCACGCTCAGCACCCACCGCCGGGCAGGAAGCGCCGGGGGTTGACGGCGCGGTTGTTCACGCGGGTCTCGAAGTGGAGGTGGGAGCCGGTCGAGCTGCCCGAGTTGCCGACGGTCCCGATGCGCTGACCGCGGCTCACGACCTGCCCCTCGTGAGACGCCGAAGGCCGCCTGGTGGGCGTAGGCGGTGACGACGCCCCCGTGGTCGATCAGGGTGAGCCGCCCGTAGCCGCCCTGCCACCCGGCGAAGATGACGACCCCGTCCTTGGCGGCCAGGATGGCGCTGGAGCGGTTGTCGTCGATGTCGAGACCCTCGTGCATCCGGCCCCACCGACGCCCGTACTCGGAGGTGACCGCGCCGCAGAGCGGCCACGAGTACCCCGACGTGGACGGGGAGGAGACGCGACCGCCGGACGAGGCGCGCGCCTTGATGATCCGCTCGAGCTTCTTCGAGTCCGCTTCGAGCTCCTCCTTCTCGTGCTCGAGCTGGTCGACCTCGGCCCGCGCCGCAGCGGCGGCGAGGGCCTTCGAGCGGCGGAGCTCCGCGACCTGTGCGAGGAGCTCCTCCTGCTGCTGGTACATCACCTGGAGGTGGCTGCGCTCGGCCTCGAGCAGCTCCCGCTGGGCACCGACGGCGACCTGGCCGTTGGTGATCCCCTCGAGCGTGGCGGTGTCCGAGGCGGTGATGACCCGGAGGAACGAGCTCCGTTCGAGCGCGTCCTGCATGTCGCCGCTGGTGAGCACGATCTCGAACGGCAGGCCACTGCCGCGCTTGTAGATGTCGGCCGCGCGCCGGTCGAAGGCGTCGCGGAGCCGGTCCGCGTCGGCCTCGAGCGCGTCGAGCCGCCGTGCCGCCTCGTCGACCGCCGCCTCCTGACGCTCGAGGGCCGCGGCCGCCTCGTTCACCGCGTCCTCGACCTCGGCGAGGCGTGCGTCCGCGCCGGCGAGCTCGGCCTCGGCGGCGGACGCCGTGGCCGCGGCATCGTCGAGTTGCCGCTTGATCGCGGCGATCTTCTCCTTCGCCTGGGCGAGCGCGGCAACCTCGCTGCCCCCACCGCCGCGTGCCTCGGCGACCACCGGCGCGGCCACGATCGTCGCGACGGCGACGGTGGACGCGAGCAGCCGGCGGAGGCGAGGGGTCACGACGGGGCTTTCGACGGGCATCGGACCGGCAGCGGGCCCGGGGGCGTACGGCACCGGCGCGGGGCCACGGACCGGGTCGGACACCCGGGGGGCCGCACGTCCGAGGGAGGCTAGCAACGCCACGGCGCGGTGCGGGTGCCCACGGTGACCGGCCCCGCGGCCGGATCCGGACCCGCTGGTACCCTCCGCCGCGTGAGCCAGGCTGCTCGCCCCCACGGCGACCACGGCCCGGCTCCTCTCACGTTCACCCGACTCCGACACCGACGGTGCCATGTCCGCTCGAAGGATCCTGACGGTCTCGGCCATCACCCTCGCGGTGCTGCTGGGGCTCGCCACGGCCGCCATCGCCGGCCTGCGCTTCGTGCACCGGGGGCAGATCCTCCCCGGTGTCAGCGTGGCCGGGGTCGACGTGGGCGGGCTCGACGAGGCCGAGGCCCGGGCCGCCCTCGGCCCGACCGTGGCGGGGCGCGAGGCCGACGCCGTCACGTTCACCCTCGGTGAGCGGACCTTCACCCTGACGCCCGACGCGGTCGACTACCGCATCGACGTGGACGCCACCATCGCCGAGGCGATGGAGCTGGGACGCTCGGGGGAGCTGACCGGCGAGACCTGGCGGCACGTGGCGGCGTACTGGGACGACCACGCGCTCGACCTCCGCGAGACCTACGACGACGACCGGCTGGACGCGTGGGTCCGCGAGGTCGCGACCGAGGTCGACCACGACCCCTTCCCGGGCGCCGTGACGGTCGACGCGCGGACGCTCCAGGTCGCCTCGACGCCCCCGTCCGAGGGTGTGGAGGTGCACCAGGACGACACCCGCGCCGCGATCCTCGACGCGCTCTCGACGGGCGGTCCGGCGGAGCTGGAGCTGCCCGCGGACATCCTCCCGGCGCGCATCGAGGCCTCCGAGGTGGACGCCGTCGCCCGCCAGGCGGAGCGTGCCGTGGCGGCACCGCTCACGCTCACGAGCCCGACCCGCGACGTCACCCTCCAGCCGACGCAGCTCGCCCCGCTGGTGTCGTTGACCGAGGTCCGTGACGGCGAGGACTGGACCGTCGAGCTCGACGTGACCGCGGACGAGGTCGAGTCGCTGTTCGCCGATCTCACCGGCGCGTTCGAGGTGGCTCCGGTCGACGCCCGCTTCGACCTGCCCCGCACGCCCGCGGCGAAGCTCGACGACAAGGACGACGTCACGTGGCGGCCGCGTCCGGTCGACGTCCCGGTCGTCGGGTCACGGCCCGGCCTGACCTTCGACCCCGAGCTCGCTGCCGACCAGCTCGAGCAGCTACTGGCCGAGGGCGTCCGCAGCGCCGAGCTGCGCCTGGCCGAGGTCGAGCCGGAGTTCACCACCGAGGAGGCACGCGCCCTGAACGTCGACACCCTCCTGTCGACGTTCACGACCTACCACGCCTGCTGCCAGACGCGCGTGAAGAACATCCAGCGGCTCGCCGACCTCGTCGACGACACCATCGTCGAGCCTGGCGAGCAGTTCTCGGTCAACCAGATCTCCGGTGAGCGGACCTGCTCCAAGGGGTTCGCGCCGGCCGGGATGATCCTGCGCGGGGAGGTCGTCGACGTCTGCGGCGGCGGCGTGTCGCAGTTCGGCACGACCACCGTCAACGCGGTGTTCTTCGCCGGCCTCGAGCCGGACGCCTACAAGCCGCACAGCTTCTACATCTCGCGCTACCCGATGGGTCGCGAGGCGACCCTCAACTACCCGTCGCCCGACATCGACGTGAAGTTCACCAACGACACCGGCAACGGCATCGTCATCCACACGTCGTACACGCCGACCTCCATCACCGTGAGCTTCTACGGGCACACCGACGTGGCCCGGGTCACGGCCATCCACGGCAGCCCCGCGAACACCAAGCCGTACCCCACCGAGTACCGCGAGAACAAGGCGCTGCCGCCGCAGAGCTCGCGCACCATCCAGTCGGGCAAGAACGGCTTCTCGATCAAGGTCTCGCGCGAGATCGAGCACGAGGACGGAACCGTCGCCACCGACGACTGGAGCAACGTCTACGTCCCCGAGCGCGAGATCATCGAGCGCAACACCAGCGCCGCGCCACCGCCGCCTCCGCCCTCGCCGCAACCGTCGCCCTCGTCGGAGCCCAAGCCCAAGCCGTCGCCCTCGCCGCCCCCGCCGGACCAGGCCGCCGGGGACTGACGGCGCCCCGCGGCTAGCGTTGCCCGCCCGGTCGAGACGAGGACCCGACGTGGGCGGAGCGCGGACCGACGGCGAGGAGCTGTCCCCCGACGAGCTGCAGCTCGCCTTCCACGAGGTCGAGTGCCGCACCTACGACGAGCGCTTCGGCATCAGCTACGACGAGCACACCGCACGCGAGGCCGCACGCGAGGCGCAGCGGCTCGTCGGTACCGCACCGCTCGGCCGGGTCCTCGACGTCGGCTGCGGGACGGGCTACCTCGGGCTCGGGCTCGCCGCGGTGGGTCAGACCGACGACCTCCACCTCGCCGACCTGTCCCCCGGGATGCTGGAGCGGGCGCGCGTCAACGCCGCCACCCTCGGGGTCCGGGCCACCGTCGTCCGCGCGACCGCGGCGGCGCTGCCCTACCGAGACGGGAGCTTCGACGCAGTCGTGACCCGCGGCGTGCTCCACCACCTCCACGACGTCCCCGCCGCCCTGGCCGAGTGGCGCCGGGTCGTCCGGACCGGCGGGCCGGTGCTCGCGCTGTCCGAGCCGACCCCGTGGGCGGACCGCATCGGCGGGCTCACCGCGCGGGCGAGCCTGCGCGGGCTCGCCGGCGCCCGCTGGGCCGCCGAACGGCTCGGTCGTCCGCTGTCAGCCCACGACGAGGACGCCGCCCGGGAGCACCGGTTCTGGGACCTCGTCGCGATGGCGGCGAACCTGCACACCTTCGCCCCGGCCGACCTCCGGACCCTGGGCGCCGAGGCCGGCTTCGCCACCACGACCGTGGCCGGGTCAGGTCTGGCCTCGATCTCGTGGGCCGCCGCCTACTACGTGCTGAGCGGGGAGCTCCCGGCGCTCGCTGCCTCCGACCGGGCCAAGCGCCGGTCGGGCCGGATCTACGCCGGCCTGCGCCGCCTCGACGGTGCCGTCGTCGAGCGCGTCGTCCCGGACCAGCTGCTCATGACCGTGCAGGCCGTGTTCCGCTGAGCGCCCGGCGGTTCAGCCACGCCGGCGCTCGCGCCGGCGCACGGCCCGGACGACCGAGCGGGGCGGCTCACCCCAGTGGCCACGGACGTCACGGGCCGCGACCGGTCCGCGCGGCGCCCCGCCGCCGGCCCCGCCCACGTCGTCCACCCGTGGCTCCAGCACCACGACCGGGCGACGCCAGCGTCCGCCCGGCTCGTCCTGCCAGCCCTCCACGCGGGCGTCGACGGCGAGCCCGCCCACGTCGAGCCGTGGCGCGAGCCGAGCTGCCACGGCCCGCTCGAGGTAGCCGATCCGCCACGGCCCGCTGGGGGCCGGCACCCACACCGCGATCGCCCACGGGTCACGGGGGTTGTCGGGCTCGCGCCGGAGCCGTGCCTCCTGCCCCGGCCGGGGCGGGTCGGTCCCGGGCGGCCGCGGGGCGAAGACGTGCCCGCGGACGGGGGTCCGGAACGGCATGAAGCGCCGGGTGTCACGGGCGCGGAGGTCGGCGGAGGAGCGGGTGGTCATGGATGCATCCTCCCACCGCGGTGTGACATCGGCGGACCGGGAGGTCCCGCCGGCCGCGGCGTGGAAGCCGTCCAGGGAGGTGCCGGACGGATCCCGGCACGGAGGAGGGAGTCGAGGATGCGCGCACCCAAGCTCACCGTGGCCGTGGTCGGTCTCGCCCTGTCGGGGCTCGTCCCGGCGGTCTCGTCGGCCCAGGAGGCCGGCGACTGTGCCTGGATCACCCCCGAGCCGCTCGCGTTCGACGAACGGGTCACCATCGACGCGACCCGGGCCGGTGGCGAGCCGGTGACGATCGTCGCGCCGGACGGGTCCATCAACGTCTCGGCCCACGCCGGCACGACCCACATCTACAAGGACCCCGCGGCCGGACCGGGCTACTCCGACTTCCTCTACGGCTACGCCAACCAGACCTTGAACTGGCACTCCACCGACGGCGGCGCCTCGTGGGACTACGTCGGCACCGCCGGCCTCCCGTGGGGGCCGCACTCCGCCACCTCCACCGGCTTCTCCGACCCCGACTACGCCATGGACCTCGGCGGTCGCATCTACAACACCGAGATCGACCTCGCCAACGTCGCCGTGTTCTCCAGCGACGACTACGGCCGCTCCTACAACCTCGCCAACCCGGAGGCCGCCTCCGGGGACCGGCCGTGGCTCACCGGCGGCGAGGCCGACGAGGTCTACCTCTACGTCAACTCCCCGAAGCAGCTGTGGCGCTCCACCGACGCCGGCATCACGTGGAGCCTCGTGACCCTCGACCTCCCCGCCACCGGCAAGCTCATCCGGGACCCGCTGAACCCGACCGCGGGCCTCATCGGGCCCGTCGGCACCAACGGGATCGCGATCTCCGAGGACGAGGGGCAGACCTGGACCCGTCAGGACGGCGCCAGCATGCCGAACGGGACCCAGTTCTTCGGTGCCACCGCCGTCGACGACGCCGGCAACGCCTACGTCGTCTCGGCCGGCGGCTACCACGGGTCCGGCGACACCGCACCCGACGGCTTCGTGTGGTTCAACTCCTTCCAGCGTGACCCGGACGACCTGAGCGGCGGCAGCTGGGGGACGCCGGTGCCGATCCCGATCCCCGACGGCGACGCGATGTGGCCGTGGATCACCGCCGGCGACGACGGGCGCGTCGCCGTCGTCTGGTACCAGACCATCGACGACCCCGACACCGGCGCCTACGACCCGAACGCCTTCTACGCGTTCGCGGCCGTGACGACCAACGGCCACGGCGCGGTCGTACCGTGCGCCGACGGGACCACGCGCGTGCAGCCGCCGACGTTCTCGGTCGCCAACGCCTCGCACGACCCGATCCACGTGGGCGACATCTGCCTGTCGGGCACGACCTGCAACGCGAGCGTCGACTTCGAGGCCGGTGACCGCCGCCTCGGCGACTTCTTCACCGTCGAGCACCTCCTGGACGGGACCGTGTACCTCGTGTCCGGGGACACCACGCGCGAGAACCCGCTCGGCGGTCCCAAGCCGGTCGGCAACCCCGTGTTCATCAAGCAGGTGGCCGGACCGAAGCTGCTGGCGACCCCGGTCGAGCCCGGCCCCAGCCGGTGCCTGGCGAACCTCGCGGTGCTGTGCCCGGACGGGTGAGGGGTCACGGTCAGCGGTCGAAGGCGTCGCGAGGCGGCTCGTAGGCCGGACAGGTGGCCGCGCGGGCGCACCAGGCGCAGTGGGCGCCCCCGCGCAGCCGCCAGTCGGCCTCGGCCGCCCGCTCGATCTGGAGCCGGACGGCCTGCTCGACCCCGGCGAGGACCCGACGGGCCGCCGCGACGAGCGCGTCGGGGTCGAGGTCCTCGACGTCCCAGGCGCCTTCGGCGACGTAGTAGGCGCCCCACCGCCACGGCGGCACGCCGTACTTGAGCGTCGACAGGAGCGCGTAGAACCGCAGCTCGTCGCGTTCCTGCTGGGGCTTGCGCCGGCCGGTCTTGAAGTCGACGAGGAGCATCCGGCAGCGGTCGTCGCGGACGGTGCCCAGCACGAGGTCGGGGGTGCCCGACAGCGTCACCCTGCCGTCGGCGAGCCGCACCCGGATCGCCTGCTCCAGCCGCGGCGCGGCGGACCACGGCAGGGTCGGCCACGTGTCGCGGAACTCGGTCACGAGCTGGGCGGCATCGTGGCGCAGCTCCGCAGCTCCGACCTCGTCGACGGTGTTCAGGAACCCGGCCAGGTCGTCGCGCTGGTCGGAGGCGAGCTCCCCCCACGCGTGGTCGACCACCACGCCGGCCTCGTGGGACCGGCGGAGCTTCCAGTCGACCTCGATCGCCCGGTGGGCGAGCTTGCCGCGAGCGGCCGCGACGCTCCACCGGAACGGCTCGTCCTGCCGCGCGCGGTACCAGCCGTCGCAGACGAGCGCGTCGAGGCTCCACTTCCCGACGTAGACCCCCTCCCCCGCCGGGATGCGCGCGGCGACCTCGGCCAGCCCGTCCTCGAGGAACGCCCGCAGCCGTGGGGCGAGCGCGGGGTCGACCGTCGGGCGTGGCTCGTCCCAGGCCAGGAGCTCGGCGACGAGCCGCTCGTGGGCGGGGGTGGTCAGCTCCAGCGGCATGCCCGGACTGTAACGTCGCCCCGTGACGGGACCGGTGAGGGGAGACGACGTGGACGGCCGGCAGGCGGCGGAGCTCCTGCGCGAGCAGCTCCCGCACCTCAAGGGGCGCTCGCCGCTGTACGGCCAGCTCGTCGCGGGGCTCGCCGGCGCGACCGAGCGCGGCTTCGACGGCGGCGTCGTGCCGCGCCTGCTCACCGTCGAGGGACCGAGCGGGGTCGCCGAGACCCGGGTGCTGCTCCTCGCGGCCCTGCACCACGCAGCGCTCGTCGACCCCACCCTCCCCCACGCCGCCTGGTTCCAGACCGCCGATCCGGACCGGCCCGCCCGGGGCGCGGACGAGGGCGCGCCGGCGGCCCTGGCGCTCGCCTACCTCGTCGAGCACGAGGACGAGGTGTCGAGCTTCCTCGGCACGCACCGGCTCCAGACCAACGAGGTCGGCCGCATCGCCGCGCTGCTACCGGGGGTCCTGCGGGCCGCCGGCCACGGCCTGCCGCTCCGGCTCCTCGAGCTCGGCACGTCGGCGGGGCTGAACCTCCGGCTCGACCGCTACCGGGTCCGCTACGCCAACGGGCCCTCGTGGGGGCCGACCGGGGGGCCGGTGCTCGACAGCCGGGCCGAGGGGCGCGCCCCGCGGACGCTCGGCCCGCCGACCTTCGCGGTCGCCGAGCGCCGCGGCGTCGATCTCAACCCGCTCGACCCGACCGACCCCGACGACGTGCGGCTCCTCCACGCGTTCGTCTGGGCCGACGAGCGCGAGCGCCACGACCGGCTGCACGCCGCCATCGACGTCGCCCGGTCGGTGCCCGCTGCCGTCGACCGGGGCGACCTCGTCGCCTGGGCCGGCGAGCACGGACGGCCGCAGGACGGCACGACCACGGTCCTGTTCCACTCCCAGGTCCGTCACCTGCTCGACCGCGACGCGACCGCGGACCTCGCCGACACCGTCGAGACGTGCCTGCGCGCGGCCACCCGGGACGCGCCGTTCGTCTACCTCGGCTTCGAGCGGCCACGCGGCGTGCCGGACGACGGCACGAGCTGGCCCGAGCTGACCCTGGCGGCGAGCGACGGCAGCGGGCCGCCGGCCTGGTCCACCGTGCTGGCCGCCGACTGGCACGGCCGCTGGGTCCGCTGGTTCTGATCGTCGCCGGCGGGCGGGGTGGGCCGCCTCACGCCAGCGCGACGAGCGCCCGCAGGTCGTCCTCCGACACGCTGGCCGGCACGAAGGTCCCGTGGACGAGCAGGACCGGCACGCCGCCCACCCCTTCGGAACGCCGCGCGATCATGCGCCGGCGCGCGTCGGCACGGCGCGTCCGGTCCCCCAGGGCTGCCGCGACGGCGGTGCGGTCCAGTCCGACCGTCCCCGCGATCCCGACGAGGGTCGCGTCGTCGCTGAGGTCGGCGGCGCCCTCCCAGAACCCCCGGTAGCAGGCGAGCCGCCAGGCGGCCCCGAGACCGACGGTCTCGGCGAGGTCGCCGACAACGTGCGCGGCGATGGTCGGCGGCTGGCTCGCGGGCCGCTCCAGCCGCAGCCCGAGCGCCGCGGCGTCGTCCCGGTGACGGTCGAGCTGCGCGAGGACGTCGAGCGTCACCGGCAGCGCGACGTCCACGCCGACGACCTCGAAGCCCTCGAACGCCACCGGCAGGCCCTCGTCGGCCAGACGCTGCAGTCGCAGGACGGCGACCGCGGAGGCCGGGGAGGTGTAGTCGTGGAAGCAGACCAGCATGGCCGAGAGCGTACGGGCTCGGCACTCCCGGACCCGGCGACCCGTAGGCTCGCGCCGTGCGATCGACCCGCGAGCTCGTCGACCAGGTCCCCCAGGTGGGGCGCCTGGCCTGGATCGGGCTGCGCACGGCCGTGCACGGCGAGGTCCGCCCGGTGACCGCCACGACCGCCGTCGCCGGCGTCGGCCTCGAGGGCGACCACCGCAGCCTCGGTCGGGCGCCCAGCGCCACCGCGACGCGGCAGGTCACCCTGATCCAGGGCGAGCACCTGCCGGTGGTGGCGGCGCTCGCCGGCGTCGCGGTAGAACCAGCGGCGACGCGCCGCAACCTCGTGGTCGAGGGCATCAACCTGGCATCGCTGCGGACCCGTCGGTTCACGATCGGCACCATCGAGCTCGAGGGGACCGGCGACTGCCACCCGTGCTCGCAGATGGAGGAGACGATCGGGCCGGGCGGGTTCCAGGCGATGCGTGGACACGGCGGACTCACCGCCCGCATCCTGCGCGGCGGCGAGCTCCGCGTCGGCGACGAGGTCCGGGTCCTCCCCGACTCCTGACGCGAGGAGGCGCACCGTGGCACGGATCGTCCTCGACCCCGACGAGGTGAACCAGGACCGGGTCGTGACGCTCACCGACGGCACCGTCGTGGAGCTCGACACGGCCGACCGCCGCACGCTGGACCGGATCGCCCGGCAGCTCCACGTCCACCGCTCCGCCTACGCGCACGCCCTGCGTGACCCGGTGGTCGGGGACCGCGTCGCCACCGGCGAGCTCGACGTCGCCGACCACGCTCCGCTGCACCTGCGGGTCGCGACGCTGCAGGAACGGGCGCGGAAGGACCATAAGCGCCCGCCGAGCGACCTCGACGTGGAGATGCTGCTCCAGGATCGGACGTGGACCTCGTCGTCCGGGGTCACGCGCGATCTCGTCTCGCTGACGCCGAGCCACCGTCGCAACCTCCTCGCCTGGCTCGAGCGCAACAGCGAGGTGCTCGAGGAGGCGACCACGCGCGCCGAGCTGTCCGACGAGCAGGCTCGCGAGGTCGTGGGCGCCGACCCGTGGATCGCGGGCACCCCGCTCTACCGGCGGCTCGCCGACCTGGTCGCGGCCGAGACCGCCCGGGAGCGGGCGGTCGACGAGGCACGACAGGTGGCGCGCTCCATCGAGTTCGAGCGGTCCGGAGAGTGGCCCGACCGCTGACGGCTCCCGCCGGGGGGATCTGTCACGGCGATGGGTCCGCTCCGGCCCCATCCGCGTGACAGATCCGACGGGGCGCGTTCGGGCGTGCTCGGCGCGCGCACCGGAGCGCGTTCCGTCGAGGCGTTCGCCGAACCGGTCAAGCGGCGACGCTGCGTGACCGATGCTGCGAGGTGGACACCCGGCTTCCCCGCACCACGGGTGGCCGGGAGCCTGACGTGAGCCGCCTCGACCGTCTCGTCCGCACCGCCGGCGCCCACATGGACGACGACGAGAACCTCCTCGGGTCGGTGCTCGGCCGGCTCGCCGCGTCCCGGGCCCACGTGGCCTTGGTCGCGACCGACCGCCAGCTCCTGGTGGTACGCGACCACCTCAGCCGCGACACCGTCGAGCGCCACCCCTACGGCGACGTGACCGCCTTCGAGCGCGAGGACGCTCCCGGTGCCCTCGCCGTCGAGGTCGTCACGACCGCCGGTCGCGTCCGCATCGAGCGGATCGCCGACACGGCGGAGGCACGTGTCGCGCTCCGGCTCATGGCACGCCGGGTCGAGGCCAACGACGCCACGACGCTGCGGACGGCGGGCGGACCCGCCGGCGCACCGCCGGCTACCCCCGCGCGCGTCCGCATCGTCAGCTAGTCGGTCGGGACCGACGCGGGGTCCTCGTCGCCGGCCGCCGTGTCCGGGACCGGGACCGGTCCGGGCTCGGGGTCGAGCGGGGGCCGGCCCAGGAGTCGCGCCGCCCCAACGGCGAACCGGACACTGCGTCGCCCGCGGAGGGCGTCGAGCCGGGCCCGCAGGTCGTCGCGCTCGGCGACCACGGTGGCCGTCCGCGCCCCCAGCTCGGTCACCTGCTGGCGCAGCTCGCTCAGGGCGTCGAGCGCGGCCAGCGGGAAGCGGGCCTCGTCGATCCGGCGCGGCGGACGCTGGCGAGCGGCGAGCCGGGCCCGGCGGATCTCCCGCACGATCGGCCGCACCGCCTCCACCTCGAGCTCCCGGATCAGCGAGTCGACCACCGAGGTGACCGACAGGAGCTCCTCGTAGGCCGCCCGGTCCTGGCCGGGGTGGGCCGCGGCGGCGTCACCCTCGGGCCCGAGCGGACCGTCCGCGATGTCGTCGGGATCGACACACCGGACGTCGGCGCCGGTCGTGAGCGCCGCCGTGACCACGTCGAGCCACGCCGCGAGGACACGCTCGGCCGGGAGCGGGCGCTCCAGCCGGCTCAGGAGGTCGATCGGTCGCTCGGCGACGAGGACGACCTGTGGCTCCGCGACGTGGGCCCGCCAGAACGGCAGCGTCAGCCCCAGCCGGGGGTCGGCGAGGACGTTGCCCCGGCGGGCCAGGAGCTGGACGGCCACGTCGGCGAACCGGGCCGTCTCGGACGAGGCGAGCCGTTCGTCGATGTCCGGCGGGACGTCGCCCAGCGCGGCGTCGACGGTCACCAGCAGCCGGTCGGCGAGCTCGGCCACCTCGCGGTCGACGCGGACCGCGAACAGCGGGTCGCGCTCGGTGCGTTCCAGCGGGACCTTGAGCTGGGCCAGGTCGATGAACGAGCGTGAGGTGATGCCGGTGATGATGACCGGCGCCCGCCCGACCGGGCGCGACGCCAGGCGCACCTCGGGGACCCGGCGTGGCACCACCGTCGGTGCCTCCCCGTGGGACGCCCAGACGGCTGCGCTCGTGGCGGCCCAGAGCGCCCGCTGCACCGCGGGGTCCGGATCGGCACCACGGAGGACGGCGCGGACCACGTCGCGCTCGAGCGCGCGGTCGAGCGGCCCGCCCGGCCGGCCCAGGAGCTCGCCCTCGAGCAGCGGGTAGAGCCGGGTCCAGCCACGGACCGGCTCGTCCGGGACGGTGACGTCGACCTCGAGCAGCGCCGGCACGAGCGCCGCGACGACGTCGGCGTCGAGGCTGCCGGCGCGGCGACGCTCACCCTCGTCGCGGGCCAGCCGGCAGACGGTCGCGGAGCGCAGCGGGTCCACGGCGGTCGCGGGCGCCGCCAGGAGCGACGTCGCGGCACCCTGCCGTGGCAGGCGCTGCTCGAGCACGAGCACGTCGGCGAGGTCCTCGTCGGCGACGCCGGCGGCGCGGTGGACGTCGGCGCGTGCCCGGAGCCAGGTGTTGAGCTCGCGGCGGGACTCGACGGTCAGGATGCCGGCGGGGTCGACGTCGAGGCGGTCCTCGATGGGAGCGTCGGGGTCCCCGCGCCCCTCGGCGTGACGCAACGCGCGCGCCCCGGTGCCCACGACCACGAGCGCCTCCTCACGGATGGGCGGACCACCGTCGAGGTCGGCGGGGACCGTCGCCCCGGTGATGCCGACCTGCTCGCGCAACGTGCGGTCGAGCGCGGCCAGGTCGCTCGACACGGGTGGGATGACGACGAGGTCGCGGCCGGCACCGCGGGCGAGCCGGCGGGCCACGGCGATGTGGGGGTCGCGCTCGTCGCCGCGTGCGACGAGCTCGAACCGGCCCACGACGTCGGCCGCCAGCGCGGCCGCGAGGAGGATCCGCCCATCACGCGGATCGGTCAGGTCGATGACGCGGCGCGGGGCGGGGACGTGCGCGAGGGCCGCCATCGCGTCGGTCGTCTCGGCGGCCAGGGCGGCGACGAGGTCGTCCGCGCCCACCGGGTCGTGCCACACCGGCGCGGCCGTGACGACCCGCGCCCCGCGGGACGGGTCGATGCGCACCGACGTGCCGGCCCGGAGCGTCGACACGCCAGCGAGCGGGCTCCCGTCCCCGACGCAGCTGCCCAGCCAGGGCAGCGCCGCGACGGTCTCCGGGTCGCGCGGGTGCAGGGTCGTCCCGGTCACCGCGTCGCGGGCGAGCTCGGCGCGGTTGGAGACCGCGAGGAGCCCGTCGGCGGTCGCGACGAACACCGGACCGGCGCCGGTCACGTCGGCGGTCACCCAGCCGCGCCCGTCGGCGCCGAGCCGGACCAGCCCGAACGTCCCGGCGAGGGTGCGCACCACCGCCTCGGGGTCCGCACCGTGGAGCCGCGCCGTCAGCTGGCTCGCCCACGAGGTGTCGGAGCCGAACCGTCCACCGAGGGGCCAGGGCGCGCCGGCGAGGGCGGTCACACCGTGGTCGCCGACGTGCCAGTGCGACCCGCCGACCACGCCGGCGCGGGTCTGCCAGCCAGCGAACCCGACGTGCTGCATCTCGGCCAGCCACACCGACCGGGTCTCGGGTTGGTGGGTGAGGACGTCGCTCGGGACGGCCGTCAGCCGCGCCGTCACGTCGGGCGACAGCGGTCCCCCGGTGGTCGTGGCGAGGACGAGGAAGGTGAGCACGCTGCTCCTGGCGACGCGGAGGGAGGTCGGGGGCGCGAGGCTACCGACCACCCCCGACCCGTCTGCGTCAGCGTCACCCCGCGTCATCGCGGTCGCACACGCTCGGCGGTCGTCCGGGTGCCCAGGTGGATGTCCGCGTACCGCTGTCACCGACGACCTCACGGGCTTACCGTGGATCGGGCGCGCGGAGCGCTTCCCACCGGCGGTTCGGCGTGGGGCCGGGTCGGAGGGCCGTAGGGGGGTGAGAGGGGCGTGGCATGAGAAGGACCATCATCGGAGGCGCGATCCTGCTGGTCGCGGGGACGCTCGCCGTCCCGGCGTGCAGCAACGACGACGCGGACGCCAGCGGGGCCGTCGAGGCGACGCTCGCGGACTTCGCCATCACACTGAGCGACAGCAACCTGGCGAGCGGCGAGACGACGTTCGAGATCGAGAACACGGCCGGCCAGCTGCACGAGTTCGTGGTCGCGAGGACGGACCTCGGCGGTGGCGACCTGCCGGTCGGGGATGACGGCGACGTCGCCGAGGAAGGCGCCACCGACCTGTCGGTGGTCGACGAGGTCGAGGACATCGAGGCCGGCGCCACCGGGGAGCTGGTCATCGCCGACCTCGCTCCCGGCCACTACGTCGTCTTCTGCAACCTCCCCGGCCACTACCGCCAGGGGATGCACACCGAGATCACCGTCAGCTGACAGCGCGTACGGCTCCCGCGGGGAGATCCCGGGAGCCGTACCGCTGGCTCAGTAGGTGGGGATGCTCGGGTCGACCTGGCGGGCGTAGGCGTTGATGCCCCCCCACAGGTTGTAGGCCTTGAAGCCGGCGCCGCGCAGGAGCTCGGTGGCCACGCGGGAGCGGGCGCCGGACTTGCACTGCATCACGTAGGTCTTGGCGTCGTCGAGCTCGGCGAGGCGTCCCGGGAGGAGGTCCTTCGGGATCAGCACGGACCCCTCGATCCGGTTGATCTCGTACTCGTGCGGCTCACGGACGTCGATGAGGACGACGTCCTCGCGCGCCGCCCAGTCCTCGGCGTACTCGGTGGGCAGGATCTCGAGGTCGTCGGCCGCCTCGCTCTCCTCGCGGTCGTGCGCCGGCACGCCGCAGAACTCCTCGTAGTCGATGAGCTCGGTGACGGTCGGGTTCTCGCCGCAGACGGGGCAGCTCGGGTCCTTGGTGACCTTGACGTGCATCCAGCGCTGCTCGAGCGCGTCGTAGAGGCCGAGCCGACCGATCATCGGGTCGCCGATGCCGGTCAGGAGCTTGATGCCCTCGGTGGCCTGGGCCGACCCGATGGTCCCGCAGATGACCCCGAGGACGCCGCCCTCGGCGCAGTTCGGGACCATCCCCGGCGGCGGGGGCTCCGGGAACATGCACCGGTAGCACGGCCCCTCCTCCGCGTAGAAGACCGACAGCTGGCCCTCGAAGCGGAAGATGGAGCCGTAGACGTTGGGCTTGCCGAGCAGCACGCACGCGTCGTTCACGAGGTAGCGCGTCGGGAAGTTGTCGGTCCCGTCGATGACGAGGTCGTACGGCTCGATGATCTCGAGCGCGTTGGCCGAGGTCAGGAAGGTGGGGTGCTTGACGACCTCGACGTTGGGGTTGATCTCGTTGATGGCGTGCTCGGCGGAGTCGAGCTTGTGCCGGCCGATCATCGAGGTGGTGTGGATGACCTGCCGCTGCAGGTTGGAGGCGTCGACCACGTCGTTGTCGACGATGCCGATGGTGCCGACACCGGCCGCGGCGAGGTAGAGCGCGAGCGGGGAGCCGAGCCCGCCGGTGCCGACGAGCAGCACTTTGGAGGCCTTGAGCCGCTCCTGCCCCTCCATCCCCACCTCGGGGATGATGAGGTGCCGGGAGTACCGGGCGATCTCGTCCTTGGTCAGCGGTTCGCGCCGGTCGACGACGGGCTGCATCGGGTCCTCACGGGGTACGGGGGTGTGTCGGGGTCGCCAGTGTGAACGCCACGCCGGTTGTCCGTACTTCCGGGGCAGTGGGAACCGTGCGAACCCCGTGCGATGGGCGCCAGCGGGGCCGCCCGACGGACGGAGGGGCCGGGCTCACCGCCCGGCCCCTCCCCGCTCCCGTCGCGTGTGGTCGCTAGCGCAGCGCCAGGTTCGCGGTGTACCCGGCGGGGGTCGTGAAGTAGACGACCTCCACCCGGAGGTAGGCGTCGGGGCTGAACTCGGTGGTCTCGACGGTCAGCGTGAGGCACTCGTCGGTGCCGTCGCAGCTGGTCGTGTAGGCCGGGTCGGCCTGGGTGCCGCAGAGCTGGGCGCAGAACCCGAAGTTGCCGGAGTTGCCGAGCTCGGCACCACGCTCGGCGCCGGTCTCATCGGTCTCGTAGACGAACAGGTCGAAGTCGGCCCCCGGGACCACCGCGGTGACGTCGATGTCGAGGGTCACGGTGTCGTAGTCGAAGACCTCGTCACCGGTGTCGGCGACGGGGTTGTGGACCGTGAGGAAGGTGAGCTCGCAGTAGTCGTCGAGACCGGTCCCGCAGCTCTGGTCGACGCCGGCGGCGCCCTAGGAACGGGGTGAGGTTGGCGCCGCCGGGGAGGCCGCCGTCGATCGTGACCGCGTCGGCGGCCTCGTCGGTGGTGTCGAAGGTCACCTCGTGGGCGTAGCCCTCCGGCGGGTCGGCGGCGGGCGCGGCGGCGACCAGCAGGGTCGCTGCGGCAGCGGTGGCGAGCAGACGCTTCACGGTGATCTCCCTCGTGTCGGCCGTCTCCGTTGACGGCCTCCCACGTCCGGGCTTCGCCGGTCCGGCGGGTCACCCCTCCTCCGCCGCGCGCTCACCGGGTCAGCGCACGCGTTGACTGTCCGGTCGCGTGCGCGACGCGGACAGCCGCCGCCGGTGCGTCACCTCGGGCAACCGTGAGCGAGGGCCATCAGGATCCGTCGGGGTTCCGTCGCACCCTCGGCGACACATCGACGACAGATCCCGCGGCGCGGGCGGAGCGCTAGACGTTCATGCCCATCGCGCGGAGCTCCTCGCGGACGTAGTCCTCCATCATGTCCGGGGACCACGGCGGCGAGAACGTGAACTCGACGTCGACCGACTCGACGCCGGGCATCGCGCCGAGGATCACCGAGCACTGCTGGTGGATGATCTCGGTCAGCGGGCACCCCATCGAGGTGAGGGTCATGAGGACGTGGACCTCGCCCTCGGACTCGCCGGAGTCGGGGTCGACCGGCTTCGTGACCTCGTAGACGAGCCCGAGGTCGACGATGTTGTAGCCGATCTCGGGGTCCATCACGGCCCGCAGGCCGTTCTTCAGCGCCTCCTCGGACGGCATGCCGTCGTCCTCGACCGGGACGTCCTTGAACACCCCGCTGCCCTCGTTGCGCTCGGTCGTGTCGGCGGTCGCCGCCTCGTTGGCGCGGCGCTGGTCCTCGAGGGTGTCCCGGGGCGCGCCGGCATCGGTGTCGGCGGTCCCGGGGGTGGTGGTCGTGTCGCTCATCGGGTCGTTCCTCGCGTCGAAGTCGTGGTGGGCAGCCGCGTCACTCGCCGTGGGTCACGGTGTGGCGGGCATCGCCGCTCTCGTAGGTCTCGACCGCGTCCCGGACCGCCATCCAACCCAGGAGGGCGCACTTGACCCGGACCGGGAACTTGGCCACGCCCTGGAAGGCGATGCCGTCGAGGAGGTCGTCGGGGCGGGTCGGCTCGTCGCCGTGCATCATCAGCCGGAAGTCCTCGGTGAGGGCCAGGACGTCGTCGAGCTCACGCCCCTTCACCGCCTGGGTCATCGCCGAGGCCGACGCCTGGCTGATCGAGCAGCCCTCGCCGTCGAAGACGACCTCGGCGAGCCGGCCGCCCTCGACGTGGATGCGCAGGTCCATCTCGTCCCCGCACAGCGGGTTGGAGTGGTGGACGTGGACGTCCTCGTCGGCCAGCTCCGGGGCCCGGTTCTTGGGGCTGCGGTAGTGGTCGAGGATGATCTCCTGGTACAGATCCTCGAGGCTCACGGGTTCGTCTCCGGGTGTCGGCGGGGGGTGTCGGCGGGGGTGGCGTCAGCGGGCGAAGAAGTCGCGGGCGCGCTCGATCCCGCGGACCAGCGGCGCGATGTCGTCGACGTCGTTGTACAGGTAGAAGCTCGCGCGGGCGGTCGCGTTGACCCCCAGGGCACGCATCAGCGGCTTCGCGCAGTGGTGACCGACGCGGACGCAGACGCCCTCCTGGTCGAGCATCGCGCCGATGTCGTGCGGGTGGATGCCGGCGAGCTCGAAGCTCACCGCTCCCCCACGGACCTCGACGTCGGTGGGGCCGTGGATCGTGACGCCGTCGATGGCCGCCAGCGCGTCCAGCGCCTGCTGCGTGAGGTCCTTCTCGTGGGCGCGGATCGCGTCCATCCCGAGGTCGGTGAGGTAGTCGGTGGCGGTGCCGAGCCCGCCGACCTCGGCGATCATCATCGTGCCGGCCTCGAACTTGTGCGGCAGCTCGTTGTAGGTGACGCCGTCGAGGCGCACGTCGAGGATCATCTCGCCGCCGGTCAGGAACGGCGGCATGTCGTCGAGCACGTCGGGCTTGCCGAGCAGCACCCCGACGCCGGTGGGGCCGCACATCTTGTGCCCGGTGAAGGCGTAGAAGTCGACGTCGAGGTCGGCGAAGTCGACCGCGAGGTGCGGCACCGCCTGCGACCCGTCGACGAGGACCCGGCAGTCCGGGTTGGCCTCGCGCACCTGGGCGGCGAGCGCCTTCACGTCGTTGATCGTGCCGAGGACGTTGGAGACGTGGGTGACCGCGAGGAAGGACACCCGACCGTCGTCGATCAGCGCCGGCACCGCGTCGAGGTCGAGCCGGCCGTCCTCGGTGAGCGGGATGTAGCGGATCTCGAACCCGAGGTCCTCGGCCGCGTGGAGCCACGGCACGAGGTTGGCGTGGTGCTCCATCATCGTGGTCAGGAGCACGTCCCCCGGGCCGAGGCGCCGGCGGACGTAGCTGTAGGCGACGAGGTTGATGGCCTCGGTCGAGTTCTTGGTGAAGATCGTGCCCTCGACGGGGGCGTTGGTGAACGCCGCGACCTTGCGCCGCGCCCCCTCGAACAGGTCCGTGGCCTCCTCGGCGAGCTGGTAGACGCCGCGGTGGACGTTGCTGCGGTAGCGCTCGTAGTAGCCGTCCATCGTGTCCAGGACCGACCGCGGCGTCTGCGAGGACGCCGCGGAGTCGAGGTAGACGAGCCGCGTGCCGTGGACCTCCCGCGCGAGGGTCGGGAAGTCCTTCCGGATCGTCTGGACGTCGAGGGTCATCAGCTGCTCCAAACGGAGGTCACGCGCGGGCGGCGGTGGCGATCTCCTCGTAGCCGCCGGCCTCGAGCTCGTCGGCGAGCTCCGGGCCGCCCGACTGCACGATGCGTCCGTCGAGCATGACGTGCACCTCGTCGGGCTCGATGTAGCGCAGGATCCGGGTGTAGTGGGTGATGATCAGCACGCCGAGGTCCGGGCCTTCGAGGCGGTTGACACCCTCGGAGACGGTCTTCAGCGCGTCGACGTCGAGGCCCGAGTCGGTCTCGTCGAGGACCGCGATCTCGGGCTTGAGCAGCCCCATCTGGAGGATCTCGAAGCGCTTCTTCTCCCCGCCGGAGAAGCCCTCGTTGATGGAGCGCTGGAGGAAGGACTGGTCGACGTGGAGCTCGGCCATCTCCTCCTTGAGCTCGGTCATGAACTGGCGCACCGGGACGTCCTCGCCGCGACGGGCGTTGACGGCCGTGCGCAGGAAGTTGGTCACCGACACGCCGGGCACCTCGACCGGGTACTGCATCGCGAGGAACACGCCGGCGCGGGCGCGCTGGTCGGGAGCCCACTCGGCGATGTCCTCGCCCTTGAAGCGGATGCTGCCGCCGGTGACGGTGTAGGCGGGGTGGCCGGCGATCGCGTAGGCGAGGGTCGACTTGCCGGAGCCGTTCGGGCCCATCAGGGCGAGGATCTTGCCCTTGTCGAGGTCGAGGGTGACGCCGGAGAGGATCTCCTTGCCCTCGACCTCGACGTGGAGGTCGCGGATCTCGAGGTCTGCCATGGGGGTGCGGTCCTTGTGGTGGTGAGGTCGTCGTGGGGCGGGAGCTCAGTGCTCCGGGAACGGTGCGTCGTTCAGCTGGGTGGCGACGTCGACGAGGACGGCGTCACCGTCGACGGTCGCGGCGAAGACGGGCACGGGGGTGGTGGCGGGGAGCGAGCTCGGTGCGCCGGTGCGGAGGTCGAACATCGACCCGTGGAGCGCGCACTCGATGGCGCAGTCCCAGACCATCCCCTCGGACAGCGAGTACTCCTGGTGGGAGCAGGTGTCGTGGACGGCGAACACCTCGTCACCGATCTTGACGACGGTCACCGGGACCCCGTCGACGTCGACCCGGTGGGGGATGTTGTCGGTCAGGGCCGAGAGCTCGGCCACCTTCTCGAACGCCATCGTCAGGCCACCTCTTCCGTGGCGCGCGCGACGCCGATGCGCGACAGGTCCGCCGCGTCGATCTCGCGCTCGATGTGCGCGAGCGCGCGCTCCTGGACCCCCGGGACGTCGAGGCTGTCGAGCACCTCGCGGAAGAACCCGAACACGATGAGCCGCAGCGCCTGGTCGCGCGGGATCCCGCGCGCCTCGAGGTAGAACAGCTGACGGGCGTCGATCTGGCCGGTGGCGGAGCCGTGGCCCGCGACGATGTCGGCGCACAGGATCTCGAGGAACGGGGTCGAGTCCGCACGGGCCCCGTCGGTGAGGATGAGGCTGCGGTTGGTCTCGTTGGTGTTGGTCCCCACGGCGTCCTCGCCGACGAGGACGTTGCCGCGGAAGACGGTGCGGCTCTTGCCCTGCAGCGCCCCCTTGTAGAGCACGTCCGAGCTCGCCCGGGGGGCGATGTGCCGGATGTAGGGCTGCATGTCGAACCACTGCCCGTCGTCGGCGAAGTAGACGCCGACGGGGAAGCAGGACGCGCCCTCGCCGACGAGGTCGACCTCGGGCCGCAGCCGGATCGTCGCTCCGCCGATGTTGACGGCGAGGTGGCGGTAGGTGCCGTCGCGGTGGACGGCGGCCTTCTGCAGCGACAGGTGCGCGACCGCCCCGCTCCACTCCTGCAGGGAGACGAGGTGCAGCGAGGACGCCTCGCCGACGATGGCCTCGACGACCTCGTCGACGGTGGTGGTGGCGAGACCCTCGGCGGAGGTGTGCTCGACGTAGACGGTGGCCTTGCTGTGGACGCCCGTGACGACGAGCACCCGCGGGAGGTGGGCACCCGGCGTGGTCACGTGGACGTGGACGCCGATGGGGGCCGCGACCTCGACGTCGTCGGGTACGTGGACGAACACGCCGGCGGTCCAGGCGGCGTCGGAGGCCGTGATCGTGCGGTCCTCGTCCGCGCCGGTGCCGTGCTCGTCGCCGGTCGTGAGCGACCCGAGGTGGGCCTGCACGAGCTCGGGGTGGGTCTCGGCCGCCGCGGACAGGTCCGCGACGACGACGCCCTGCTCGGCGAGGTGGGCCGGCACGGAGGCCTCGACGACCACGCCGTCGACGATCCGCACGATCGCGGTTGCGTCGTCGAGCGAGGCCGTCAGCGACGTGGGCACGTCACCATCGCCGACCTCGGTGATGACCGGCAGGTCGACGGTGAAGCGCTTCGCGAACGGCGTGGAGCGCCAGTACTCGTCCATCCGGCTGTCGGGCCAGTCCTGGTCGAGGTAGCGCTTGAGGGCGGCCGCGCGGGTGTCGCGGAGCCACGAGGGCTCACCCGCGGCGTCGGAGCGCGCCGCGAGGAAGTCCTCGGTGAGAGCGTCGAGGGCGGTCGTCATCCGATGGCGCCTTCCATCTCCAGCGCGATGAGCCGGTTGAGCTCGACGGCGTACTCCATCGGCAGCTCGCGGGCGATCGGCTCGATGAAGCCGCGGACGATCATGGCCATCGCCTCGTCCTCGTCGATCCCGCGCGACTGCATGTAGAAGAGCTGGTCGTCGGAGATCTTCGAGACGGTCGCCTCGTGCTCGATCGTGGCGTCGTCCTCCTCGATCTCCATGTAGGGGTAGGTGTCCGAGCGGGACTCGGGGTCGAGCATCAGCGCGTCGCACTTGACCGCCGCGCGGGCGCCGTGGGCACCCTCGTTGACCTTGACGAGGCCCCGGTACGAGGTCCGGCCCGCGCCCTTGGACACCGACTTGGACAGGATGTTCGAGGTCGTGTTCGGGGCTGCGTGGACCATCTTGGCGCCGGCGTCCTGGTGCTGGCCGTCGGCCGCGTAGGCCACCGACAGCACCTCCCCCTTGGCGCCCTCGCCCATCAGCCACACGGCCGGGTACTTCATCGTGACCTTGGAGCCGATGTTGCCGTCGATCCACTCCATCGTGGCGTTCTCGTAGGCAGCGGCACGCTTGGTCACCAGGTTGTAGACGTTGGTGGACCAGTTCTGGATGGTCGTGTACCGCACCCGGGCGCCGGGCTTGACGATGATCTCGACGACGGCCGAGTGCAGCGAGTCCGAGCTGTAGATCGGCGCGGTGCAGCCCTCGACGTAGTGGATGTAGGACCCGGGCTCGGCGATGATCAGCGTCCGCTCGAACTGACCCATGTTCTCCTTGTTGATGCGGAAGTAGGCCTGGAGCGGGATGTCGACCTTGACGCCCTCGGGCACCCAGATGAACGAGCCGCCCGACCAGACCGCGGTGTTCAGCGCCGCGAGCTTGTTGTCGTTGGGCGGGATCACCGTGGCGAAGTGCTTCCGGAACAGCTCCTCGTGCTCGCGCAGCGCCGAGTCGGTGTCGAGGAACAGCACGCCCTTGTCCTCGAGGTCCTCGCGGATCTTGTGGTAGACGACCTCGGACTCGTACTGCGCGGCGACGCCGGCGACGAGCCGCTGCTTCTCGGCCTCGGGGATGCCGAGCTTGTCGTAGGTCTGCTTGATCTCGTCCGGCAGGTCCTCCCACGTGTTGGCCTGCTTCTCGGTGGCCCGCACGAAGTAGAAGATCTGGTCGAAGTCGATCCCCGACAGGTCCGAGCCCCAGTTGGGCATCGGGCGACGCAGGAACGCCTCGTAGGCGCGCAGCCGCATGTCACGCATCCACGCGGGCTCGTCCTTGAGCGCCGAGATCTCCTCGACGGTCTCGCGGGTCAGGCCCTTCTTGGACGTGAACGAGTACTGGTCGTCGCGGTCGGCCCAGCCGAACTTGTACTGGCTCAGGTCCTGGGCGAGGTCGGTCTGCTCGGCCTTGGCCGTCGATGCGGCGGTGGCGGGCGTGTCGGTCTGGCTCACGATCGGTCTCCTCGGCTCCGTTCCCGCGCCTGCGGGACGGACGTGGATGGGGTGTCTCGGGTCGGGTCGAGCGGGGTCTGGTCGGTCGCGGTCGGGGCGTCGCCCCCGGCGGCGGGCTTCGGCGTCACGGTGCAGACACACGCGTGCGAGCCCTCGGCCAGCGTCTGCAGCCGCCGCAGGACGACGTCGCGTCCCAGGACCTTCGAGAAGGTGGCGGCCTCGTACTGGCACATCTCGGGGTGGTGCTTGGCCACGTCGTAGATCGAGCAGTTGCGCTGGTGCAGCTCGAAGGAGCTGCCGTCGGCGGTCACCTGCGCGTCGTAGCCGCCCTCGGAGAGCGCTCCCGCGAGCTGCTCGAGGCGCTCGTGGAGGTCCGCGGCGGTGACGATGTCGGTGAGCTCGGCGGTCTCGCGGTCGAGCCGCCAACGCAGGAAGTCACGCAGTCCCTCACGCCCGTGCTGGGCGGTGAGGAAGTCGAGCAGGTCGTTGGCGACGTTCGCGTAGCGCTGTGGGAACAGGTCGCGGACCTTGTCGGTGAGCCGGTAGCTCGCCGCGGGCCGTCCGCGCTCCTGGTGCACCGTGCGCGAGCTCAGGAAGCCGTCCTCCTCGAGGACGTTGACGTGCCGGCGGGTCGCCACCTCGGAGATCCCGAGCAGGCTCGCGAGCTCCGCGACGGTGGCCTCGCCCGCCAGCCGCAGGTGCTCGACGATCGTGGCACGCTGCTCCCCCAGGAGCCCCACGAGCGACGCCTGCTCCGCGACGTCGGTGACGTCGGGAGCGGCGCTGGTCTCGGGGGAGGACACGACGAGCCTCGGCATGACGGTGGGAGGGACGGCGGGGGGGTCTTCCACAACATCGGTGTTCGCGAACATCGATGTTACGGAATGTACGAGCCGTGCCCGCCAGCCGCAAGCCCGCGCACCCCGGCCAGCGGCCGCGCCGGCCGCGTCCGTGCCCCGTCAGCGGTCGCTCAGCCGAACCGGTCCTCGAGCTGGCGCAGCAGGCGGGCGCGGGCACGCTCCCCCTCGCGTGCCGCGAGGCGCTCCGCCGGCGTCCGCGCCAGCACGTCGACGATGGCGGCGTCGAGGTCAGCCGGGTCGAACGGCTTGGAGAGGTAGCCGTCCGCCCCCGACTCGTAGCCCTTCACGTAGTCCTGCTCGCGGACGCGGGCCGTCAGGATGATCACCGGCAGGTCCGCGTTGTCGGCGGACACCCGGATGCGCCGGAGGGTCCCGAACCCGTCGAGCGCCGGCATCATCACGTCGAGGAGCAGGATGTCGACGCCGTGGTCGGGTGCGGCGAGCACCTCCAGCGCCCGCTCCCCGTCCTCGACGGTGGTGACGGTGTGGTCGAGCTCGAGCGTCAGGGTGAGGAGCTCACGCAGCCCCTCGTCGTCGTCGCACACCAGGATGTGGGCCACGGTGCCTCCTCCTCAGCCCGTGCGGGCCCCGGTGGCACCCTCCGGCACCGTCCGCACACCTCCCATCGTCGGCAGCCGGCCCGCCCGCTTGAGCGGCGACGCTCGACCCACGGCGACTAGGGTCACATCGCTGACGTGTCCCGCCACCGCCCGGAGCCAGCCGTGACCTCGACCCTCGCCCTCAGCCTGCCGGTCAACGGGGTCGACGCCCGCAGCGGCGTCGCCGCGGCACGACGCGCCCAGGACCACGGCTACACCGCCGCGTGGCTCGCCGAGGTGCAGGGACCCGATGCGTTCACCCAGCTCGGCGCGCTGGCGGTGACGACCGAGCTCGACCTCGGCGTCGCGGTCGTCCCCGCCCAGACCCGCACCCCGATGGTGCTCGGGATGAGCGCCGTCACCCTCGCGGAGCTGTCGGAGGGTCGCTTCACGCTCGGCATCGGCGCGTCCAGCGAGCTGATCGTGAGCGGCTGGGCGGGACAGCCCTTCGACAAGCCGCTCACGACGGTGCGCGAGACCTACGAGGCGCTCCGGCCGATGCTGCGGGGCGAGCGCGCCACCTACGACGGCGAGCGCGTCCAGGTCCACGGCTACCGGCCCCACGCCACCCCGGCCAGCCCCGTGCCGCTCTACCTCGGGGCGCTCAACCAGAAGAGCCTCCGGATGGTGGGCGAGCTGGGCGCCGACGGCCTCTGCCTCAACCAGATGGGTCCGCAGCACGTCCCGCAGATGCTCGACCTCGTGCGCGAGGGCGCCGGCGGCGACCTGCCCGACGACTTCGCGGTCGTCGCCCGGCTGTTCTGCATGGTCGTCGACGACGTCGACTTCGGCCGCGCCATCGTCAAGCACACGTTCGGGCCCTACATCTCGACCAGCGTCTACAACCGCTTCTACCGCTGGATGGGCTACGAGGAGGAGGCCCAGGGCGTCCTCGACGCCGGCGACCGCGAGGAGCAGGCGGCCGCGATCTCGGACCGCCTCGTCGACGACATCTTCCTCGTCGGGCCCGCCGGCGCCATCGCCGAGCGGATCACCGCGTTCGTCGAGGCCGGCGTCACCGTGCCGGTCATCCAGCCGATGGCGGCCGACCTCGCCCAGGCCGAGACGATGTGGGAGGCGATCGCCGGCGCCTACCTCTGAGCGCGGTCACTGCTGCTGTTGCTGCTGGGACGCGGCCATCCGGCGGATGTGCACGCCGGCGTCGAGCTCGTGCGCGGCGCCACCGATGTAGGTGCCCTTGAGCGGGGTCAGGTCGTCGTAGTCGCGCCCGTGCCCGATCTTGACGTGGCGGACCCCGACCTGCTGGCGGTTGGTCGGGTCGAGCCCGAACCAGCCGTGGCCGGGGAGGGCGACCTCGACCCAGGCGTGGGTCTGGACGTCGATCTCCTCGTCGTCGGGTTCGTCCCCGATGGCGTCGTCGCGGGCGAAGAGGTAGCCCGAGACGTAGCGGGCCGGGATCCCGACCGAGCGGCACATGGCGATGACGAGGTGGGCGAAGTCCTGGCAGACGCCCTCCTTCGCGGCGTAGATCTCGTCGCACGAGACCCCGACGTAGGTGGCGCCCGGGGCGTAGCGGAAGGAGGTGCCGATGAAGCGGTGGAGGCCCAGCACCGCGCCGACGACGTCGTCGTCGGCCTGCGCGACCCGGTCGGCCGCGGCGGCCGACACGTCGCCGTTCCAGGTGACGTGGTTGGACGGCGCCAGGAACTCGAGGTGCTCGTCGCGGAAGTCGGGGTCCGCGAGGTCGCTCCACCGGGGTGAGGCCGTCACCGGCGGCACCGCGCCGGTCTCGACGGTGCACTCGGCCGCCACCTCCAGGGTCGTGTGGGGCTGGCGGACGCCGAACGTGTCGACGCGGGTGCCCCAGTAGTCCACGTAGCTGTGGGTGCGGGCCGACGGTCGCGTGATCACGCGGTAGTGCGACACCTGCTGGCGGGCGTCGGAGGTCGGGCAGGCGCGCAGCTCGTTCTGCGACTCGGCGATCGGGGCGTCGTAGGTGAACCGGGACGTGTAGCGGATGTCGAAGCGCACGCGGACCTCTCAGGTGGTGGCGACGGAGCGCATGAGGCCCTCGGGGGCCTGGCGGAAGAACTCCACGGCGACGGCGTCGGCGACCCCGGCCACCTCGTCCTGGACCCGGTCGAGGAACGGGTGGAGCCCCTCGTCCATCAGCTCGGCCACGTCGCGGTACTGCAGCGAGGACCGGGTGCGGCCGAGGAGCCGCACCGCCCGGCTCGATCCGCCGCCGCCGAGGTGGACGAGCTGGCGTTCGGCGGTGTCGAGGGCGTAGCGGACGCTCCGCGGGAACCCCTGTGACAGGAGCAGGAACTCGACCACCTGGGTGGGGTCCATGGAGGCGCGGTAGCGCTTGCGGAACGCCTCGAGCGCCGACACCGACTTGAGGACCGCGATCCAGTGGTGGAAGGCGACCGACGCGGCGTAGTCGACGAGCTGGCCGTAGCGGACGTTCAGCAGCCGGCAGGTCATCTCGGCCCGCTCGAGCTGCCGGCCCAGGGTGAGGAAGCGCCACGCGTCGTCACGCGGCATCGTCTCCATCGCGACGCCGCTGATGGTCTGGCAGCGCTGCTTGACCATCCGGAACAGCTCGTAGGGCTGGTCGGCGAGGTCCTCGCGCAGGTCGCGGGCGCGCAGGGCGAGGTGCAGGTCGTTCATCGCCTCCCACAGCTCCGAGGAGACGAGCTCGCGGACGCTGCGACCGTTCTCGCGTGCCCGTGAGACCGACGAGACGATGGAGCCGGGGTTGGCGTCGTCGAGGACCAGGAACTCGATCACGCGCTCGGGTCGGAGGGCGGTCACCACCTCGCCCTCGGCCGTCGCCTCGTAGTGCGCGCGCAGGTGCAGGACCTCGAGCAGCTGGGCGTAGGCCTGGGCGACCTCCTGGGGCGGGGACTCGAGCAGCGTGTGGTAGGTCACGTCGACCATGCGTGCGGTGTCCTCGGCACGCTCGATGTAGCGGCCGGCCCAGAAGAGGTTCTCGGCGAGTCGTGCCAGCATCAGCGCACCCTCCCGTCGCCGTTGTCCCGGTCGTCGCCGAGCACCCAGGTGTCCTTGGAACCGCCGCCCTGGGAGGAGTTGACGATCAGCGAGCCACGCCGCAGCGCGACCCGGGTCAGCCCGCCGGGGATGACGTCCACCTGCTCGCCGGCGATCGCGAACGGCCGCAGGTCGATGTGGCGTCCCTCGACGTGGTCGCCCACGAGCGTCGGGTGGCGCGAGAGCTGGATGACCTCCTGGGCGATGTAGCCGCGCGGGTCCTGCACGATCAGCTCGCGGAACCGCTCGACCTCGGCCTCCTCGGCCGCGGGCCCGATGAGCATGCCGTAGCCGCCCGACTCGGCGACCGGCTTGACGACGAGCTCGCCGAGGCGGCTGAGCACGTGCTCGCGCTGCTCCCGGTCCCAGAGGAGGTAGGTCTCCACGTTGGGCAGGATCGGCTCCTCGCCGAGGTAGTAGCGGATGAGCGCCGGCACGTACGCGTAGAACGCCTTGTCGTCGGCGACGCCGTTGCCGAGGGCGTTGGCGAGGGTGACGTTGCCGGCGCGGGCCGCGGAGATCAGGCCCGGGACGCCGAGCTCGGAGTCGGGTCGGAACACGACCGGGTCGAGGAACTCGTCGTCGATGCGGCGGTAGATGACGTCGACGCGCTTGAGCCCCCGGGTGGTGCGCATGTAGACGACGTGGTCGTCGACCACCAGGTCGCGGCCCTCGACCAGCTCGATGCCCATCTGCCGGGCGAGGAAGGCGTGCTCGAAGTAGGCCGAGTTGTAGACGCCGGGCGTGAGGACGACCGCGCGCGGGTGCTCCCCGGCCGCGGGCGGCGCCACCGCACGCAGCGCCCGGAGCAGCAGCTGTCCGTACTGGTCGACCGGGCGGACGCTGCTCCGGGCGAAGGCGACCGGGAGGACGCGCGTCATCGCCGCGCGGTTCTCGAGCACGTAGGAGATGCCGCACGGGTTGCGCAGGTTGTCCTCGAGGACGCGGTAGGTGCCCCGGTCGTCGCGGATGAGGTCGACGCCCGACACGAGGCAGCGCGCCTCGTGGGGCATCGGGATCCCGAACGCCTCGCGCCGGAAGTCGTTGGCGGTCCGGACCAGCCAGCGCGGCACGATGCCGTCGTTCAGCGCCGCCTGCTCGCCCACGTAGAGGTCGTCGAGGAAGCGGTTGAGCGTGGTGACCCGCTGCCGGACGCCCGCCTCGATGACCGCCCACTCGTCGGCCGGGATGACCCGCGGGATGAGGTCCATGGGGAAGGTCCGCTCCACCCCCTCGCCGTCGCCGTAGACGGTGAAGGTGATGCCCTGGGTGCGGAAGATGCCGTCGCGCAGGCGCTCGCGTCGCTCGAGGTCGGTCGGCCGGATGGCGGCGAGCCGGTCGACGAGGGACCGGTAGTGCGGCCGGACCTCCCCGGACGCGTCGTAGAGCTCGTCGAAGAAGTCGCCGCGGTCGTAACCGTCGAAGAGGTGGGATGGCTGCATGGCCGGCACCGTAGTCGTGCGGCAGGCGCTCTGCGGCCGGGTCCCGGGTCCCCTTCACCGGGGCCGCGGGGACCGATCCGGCGCGAGATGCCGCGCGACCCACGACCGCGGTCGTAGGCTCAACCCACAGCGCTGACGGCCGATGGAGAAGGTGTCGGTCGACGTCGATCAGGACGGGACGTGAGCGGTAGCGGTAACGACGACGCGGGACATCCGCGACGGTGCGCGCCCAGGAGCCGGGCGTGAGCACCCACCACGTGTTCCTCCGGCCGGCCGAGCGGCTGGCGCGGTCGGCCCCCTCCGAGATCGAGGACGCCCGACGCCGGGTCGGCGCCGTCATCGTCTCGGCGCGCGCGCTCACCCGGGTCCTGCCGGACGCCGAGGCCGACCCGGTCGCGCTGCTGGCCCGGCGCCTCGCGACGCTGCCGTGGGTGACCCCGACGGCGACCGACGACCTCGACCGCCCCACCGCCGAGGCGGCCTTCCGCGACGCGCTCGTGCACTCGCTCGACGCGGTGCGGACCTGCCGGCAGACCCTGCACGTCAGCGGCGCCTGCTGGTTCGCCGACGTCGCCGGCGAAGACGGCTGTGGCGAGGTCCTGCGGACCGCGCACGCGCTGTCGTCCTGACCGGCGCGGGCGCGGCGGCGGGCTAGAGCTCGCCCCGCCCCTCGGCGTTGGCCGGCCCCGCGAGCCCGTCGAGCTCGTGCGCCAGATCGGCGGTGACGAGGTGCTCCCAGGCGAGCCCGAACGCGGTGGTCGCCTCCGGTCCCTGCAGCAGCGACAGCGCCTGGAAGGTCACGTCCCACCCGAACTCGGCGACGAGCACCTCGACGGTCTCGGACGCGTCGACGGTGGCGAGGAGCGCGCGGGCGACGCCCATGACGGAGGTGAGGCGGGGAGTGCGGTCCACGGTGGTGACCTCGGAGCGGAGGGGTGGGAGGGTTCGTCGTCGGTCCCAACGAGCCGTGATGGGGCCGGTGACGGCCACGCGCCGGGTGTCCCGAGGGCCGGTCCGCCCCCGTGCGGGGGGCCGGAGGACCCCGGCCACATGACTCTCCGTGACTATCTGTCACCCTTCGGGGTCAAGGGTCCCCGCCCGGGTGCCGACACCGGTGGAAGACACCCGCTGGGGGCTGTCGTCGGGGCTGGGTGCGGACCCACCCGAGCGACGGAGGAGCCGACGACCATGCCTGACCTCGCGCGCGCGAGCTCGCTGGAGGGACCTGACGTGACCGTGGACCTGACCGTGCACCGCGCCGAAGTGCTGCGTCGCCTCCTCGAGCGCGGGGTCCCCGCGGCGACGCTGGGCCTGATCCTCCCGGGCTGGGAACCGTTCCTCGCCGAGGCGCTCTCGACCGGCTCCGTCCGGGGGGCCTGACCCCCTCTAGGCTCGGGCCCCATGCGTCACACCCTCGCGAGACTCCTGGCCCGGACCACCGACCGCCTCCCACCGGCGGCCGAGCGGCAGCTGCTCGTCTGGCGGTCGCACGCCGCTGCCGGTGCGCCCACCATCGGGCTGCCGTCCGCCCGCCGGGCGCTGGTCGTCGCCCCGCACCCCGACGACGAGACGCTCGCCTGCGGCGGCACGGTCGCCGCGCTCGCCGCCAGCGGGACCGACGTCCGCGTGCTCGTCCTGACCGACGGGGACGGGGCCAAGGTCGACCTCCCCGCCGGCGAGCTCGCCACCCGCCGGCGCGCGGAGGTCGCGGCCGCCTGCGCGGCCCTCGGGGTCCCGGCGCCGGTCCTGCTCGGCCTCCGCGACGGGGGGCTCGCCGGCGCCGTGCCGACGATCGCCGACGCCCTCCGCTCGCACCTGGCCGACCACCGGCCCGACGTGGTGCTCCTCCCCTGGTTCGGCGACGACCACCCCGACCACCACGCCGCGAACCGGGCGCTCGCCGCGGTCGCGGCCGGCCCGGCGGTCGGGGACCCGCTCGTGCTGGGCGGTGAGATCTGGACCCCGGCGCCGATCACCCGGCTGGTCGATATCACCACCGTCGAGCCGCGGCTGCGGGCGGCCGTCGCCGCCCACCTCACCGCCGCGCGCAGCTTCGACCTCGACGCGGTCGTGGCGCTCAAGCGCTACCGCAGCGTCCACGGGCTCCGCGGCCGCGGCCTCGCCGAGGGGTTCCTCGCCGCCCCGCTGTCGCTCTACGCCGAGCTCGTGGGCGCCGAGGGTGGCCGGTGAGCCTCACCGTCCGCCCCGCCGAGCCGGCCGACGTCCCGGCCATCGCGGCGCTCCTACGGGAGGTGTTCCCCCGCAACCCCAAGGGCGACGAGCGGGTCCTGCGGTGGCAGCAGTGGCAGGACCCGTTCGGGGCCGCCGTCCGCGTGGCTGGCCGAGGAGGACGGCACGCTCGTCGCCCACTTCTGCGGCTTCCCCCTGCCGGCGCGGGTCGGCGGCAGCGCGACGACGCTCCTCAAGTCCGCCGACGCGGTGACCCGGCCCGCGTGGCGCGGCCGCGGTCTGTTCCCGCGGCTGGTCGAGGCGGTCACCGCCGGCGCGGCCGCGACGGGTGCCGCCGGCACCCTGTACGCCCCGTCCAACCCCGACTCCCGCCGGCCGCTCGAGCGGCTCGGGATGCGCGCGGTCGGCGACGTGCGCGTCTGGGTCCGCCCCGTCGACACCGCATGGCTCGCCCGCCGCGGGCACCTGCCGTCGGCGGCCGTCCGGGCCGTCTCGGCCCTCACGTTCCGTTCCCCCCGGGCGAGCGTCCCCACGCCGGCGACGGAGGTCCCCGACGTGGTGGCACGCGCCGCCCCGCCGGCGACCGGTGTCGATCGCCACGCGGCGTTCTGGGAGTGGCGCTACCTGCGCCACCCGGACGCGCCCTACACGCTCCTCGCGACCCGGACCGACGACGGGGACGCGGCGGCCGCGGTGCGCGTCCGCGAGGCGTTCGGGGCCCGGTTCCTGCACGTGCTCGACGCCACCGGCGACACGCCCGCCGCGGTGGCCGCACTCGTCGCCGGGCTGCCGGCCGCCTTCCCGCAGGTCGACGGGGTGGCCGCGATCGCGGTCCGCGGGAGCGACCGGGCCGCGAAGTGGTCCGCCGCGGGGCTGCGCTCCGTCCCACCCCGGCTGGCTCCGTCCACCCTGGCGGTCGGGGTCCTGGCCGCCGACGCGGACGCGACCCGGCACCTCGCCGCCCACGACTGGGACGTCAGCTGGGCCGACCTCGACCACCTCTGAGCGGGTCAGGCCGGCACCGACCTCGCGATGCGGAAGCCCGTGTGGCCGAGCGAGGTGTCCGGCGAGTTGGCGGTCCTCGCCGAGACGCGGTAGCGGTTGCAGTAGGAGGCGTGGCAGAGGTACGAGCCTCCCCGGACCACGCGCAGGTCGCCACGCGGAGGGCCGATCGGGTCCTCCCTGGTCGCGGCTTCCTCGGGTACGTGCCAGGAGGTGGAGAACCGATCGGCCGTCCACTCCCACACGTTGCCGGCGACGTCGAAGAGGCCGAGGTCGTTGGCGGGGTAGATCCCCACGGGGGAGGTCGACAGGTAGCCATCCGCCCCGGTGTTGTGGTCCGGGAAGTGCCCCTGCCAGATGTTCATCACGTGGCGGCCGCCAGGCGTCAGACCCTCGCCCCAGGGGTAGGTGGCCTGCTCGAGACCACCGCGTGCGGCACGCTCCCACTCGGCCTCGGTCGGTAGCCGCGTACCCGACCAACCGGCGTAGGTGACGGCGTCCTGCCACGAGACGTGGACGACGGGGTGTTCGTCGAGTCCCTCCAACCCCGACCCCCGCCCGAAGGGGCGTGACCAACACGCACCGCGGACGCCAACCCACCACGGTGCGTCCGGGACCCGTCCGTCGAACAGTCCGCGCGGGCGTCGGGCGAGACGAGGGCGCCGAAGACGAACGACCACCCGTAGGTCTCGGCATCCGTGACGTAGCGGGTCTCCTCGATGAACCGGCTGAACTCCGCGTTGGTCACGGGCCCGGTCGCGATCTCGAACGCGCTCAACCTCACGTCGCGGACCGGGCCCTCGCCGTCTTCGGGACGTGTGCCGGGACCCGTCGCTCCCATCCGGAACGACCCTGAGGGGATGGCGACGGTGGTCGCCTCGACCGAGGCCTGCACCCATGGGATCCCGGTGTCCGCACCCGACATCTCGCGCGCGGAGCCATCGCCACCCGGGCGTCGACTGGGGCCACAGCACGAGCTCACGCGGGCGCCCCGGTGGTCGGGCCGTTGCTCAAGTGGGCCAGGAGTCCGCGGGCCGTGCCGACGTCCGTCACGAGCTGGGAGAAGTAGCCAGCCTTCGCTCCGACCGCCAGGCTCAGGATCTTCTCGTCGCCGGCGGCGACCGCGATGGTCACCGGTATCGAACGGACCGTCTCGAGCGATGTGGAGATCATGCGTTCGACTCCTGGGAACCAGACCGCGTCGCCGTTGCGGTCGTAGAACCGCGAGCACACGTCTCCTACCGCGTCACGCAGACTGGACGCCTCGATCGGGAGGAAGTCGGGGATCGACGCGCGACTGAGCGGGGGTGGTCCGACGCCCATGACGGCACACCGGGCCGTCCGCCACATCTCGAGCACGCGAGCGATCGAGGCGTCCTTCATGAGCATCTCGTGGAGCTCAGCCTCCGGAAGCGCGGGAGCGTAGAGAAAGGTCGGATGTCCCCCGACCTTCTCGGCGAAGCGACGCACGATCTCGTTGGTCTGGTACCACGCCTCGGGTTCGTTCTGCCCCCCGATCATCGGTGCGAGCTGGACGTTCGGGAGCGCGGGGAGCTCGGCCTGGGTCACCTCGTAAACGGTCCTGCCGGAGGAGATCAGGAGGACATCCCCCGAGGACAGTCCGACGCCCTCCAGGGCGACCGAGAGGGCCGGTCCGAGGAGGTGGCCTCGGACCGCCATGGGCCCCGTCGGTGCCAGGTGGACGGCCTCGAGGCCGAGGGCCTCAGCCGTCTCGGTCGCGAGCTCGTCGGCCTCCGACGTCTCCGGTTTCACGACCTCGATCCGGACCATCCCCTGCCGTCGCGCCTCGGCGAGCATGCGACTCACCGTGGCGCGACTCGTTCCGAGGCGGGTCGCGATGGCCGCCTGGTTCACGTCCTCGAGGTAGTAGAGGCTGGCCGCGGAGTACACCAGGTCCGGTGGGAAGCGGGACGTTCCGTCGCCCTCCATCGTCGCCGTTCCGTTCCATCACGTGGCTGGGTCCGCGGCTGCGGCGGACCCGGCGCCGCAGGCTCGCAACCGGTCGTCGGAGCCGGTCGGAGTCTAGCAAGCCGGGTCCGAGCCCCGGAACAGAAGTGCTGGACATCTGTTCACACGAGGTCTAGGGTGCCCCCGCGGCGTCCGATGGGGCGCCGGATCCGAGCGTTGGGGAGGGGCTCGTGGCGCAGGCGAGCGTGACATCCGGCCTCGCAGAGGCGACCCCCCGAACCATGCACGCGGTTGTGTGCCACGGCCCGCGCGACTACCGGCTCGAGGAGGTCCCCGTGCCGACGCCGGGGCCGGGGGAGGCGCTGGTGCGCGTCGAGGCGGTCGGGATCTGCGCCTCGGACGTGAAGTGCTACTCGGGGGCCAGCAAGTTCTGGGGTGACGAGAACCGCCCCGCCTGGGCGGAGACGGACGTCGTCCCCGGCCACGAGTTCGTCGGCGAGGTGGTCGAGTGCGACGCCGAGGCCGCGGCGCGGTGGGGCATCGCCGTCGGCGACCGGGTGGTCTCCGAGCAGATCGTGCCGTGCTGGCAGTGCCGCTACTGCCTGCGCGGGCAGTACTGGATGTGCCAGCCGCACGACATCTACGGGTTCAAGCGGCGCACGCCGGGCGCGATGGCCGACTACATGGTCTTCCCGGCCGAGGCGCTGGTCTACAAGGTGTCGAAGAGCCTGCCCGCTGCGCACGCCGCCTTCGCCGAGCCGCTGTCGTGCGCGCTGCACGCCGTGGAGCGGGCCGACATCCACTTCGACGACGTGGTCGTCGTGGCCGGCGCCGGTCCCATCGGGCTCGGCATGGTCGCGGGGGCGGCGGCGAAGAGCCCCGCGCACGTCGTGGCGCTCGACCTCGCCGACAACAAGCTCGAGCTGGCCAAGCTGTGCGGCGCGGACATCACGGTGAACGTCGGACGCGACGACCCGGCCGAGGTGGTGCGTTCGCTCACCGACGGCTACGGCGCCGATGTCTACCTCGAGGGCTCCGGCCACCCCTCCGCGGTGGGGCAGGGGCTCACGCTGCTGCGGAAGCTGGGGACCTACGTCGAGTACGGCGTCTTCGCGTCGGACGTGACCGTCGACTGGAGCATCATCAGCGACGACAAGGAGCTCGACGTGCGCGGCGCGCACCTCGGGCCGCACTGCTGGCCGGCGGCGATCCGGATGCTCGAGTCCGGGGCCCTGCCGATGGAGCGCATCGTCACGCACGAGCTGCCGCTCGCCGAGTTCCAGAAGGGGCTCGACCTCGTCGCCGACGGCACACGTTCGATCAAGGTCTCGCTCATCCCGTGAGGCGTGCGCCGCCCCGGCGTCCTCACCGTCTGGCCACGAAGGAGCAACACCATGGAACCGAAGCCCGCCAACCCGCCACGGCTGATCTCGCGCCGGTCGCTCCTGGGTGGAACGCTGGCGGCCGGGGGGCTGCTGCTCGCCGGCTGCGGCTCCGACTCCGGCACGACGCCGGGGAGCACGGAGACGCCGACGGGCGGGGCGTCCACCGGCACGGCGACCGCGACCGAGACGGCCGCGGCTCGTATCGACAACCTCCGGCTGGGGGTCCCCACCGACATCCTGCCCAACGGCATCCTCCGCTTCACGCCGGGCAACCGTCCCATCCGTCGGACGGTCTTCGACGTCGTCATCGACAAGGCGCGCGACGGCAGCTACGTGCCTGCGCTCGCGGACTCGTGGGAGTGGAACGGCGACCGCACGCAGCTCGTCATCAAGCTCCGTGACGGGATCACGTACCACTCGGGCCGTGCGTTCACGGCCGACGACGTCCTCTTCCTCGTGGGGAAGGCGATGGAGGACGGCTCCGGGGCCCAGGTCGCACAGCTCCTCGCGAGAGGGGACATGACGAAGACCGGCGACCTCGAGCTCACGGTCGCGTTCGACAAGCCGTTCGCCAGCTACCTCGACGCGTTCTGCGCCCTGCCCGTCGTGGACTCGGAGACGTTCGACGGTCTCGCCGACGGGAAGCAGGTCGTGGGAACGGGTCCGTTCACGTGGGGGTCGTGGACGCCGGGGAGCCAGTTCGACCTGCAGCGCTTCGACTCGTACTGGGGAGGAGACGTCAAGGTCGATCAGGTCTCGGTCAGCATCATCACCGAGGCGCAGGCGATGCTCGCCGCGATGCGATCGGGTGACCTCGATCTCACCGAGCGGATGGTGGCACGCGATGCGGCCACGCTCGAGAAGTCCGGGTTCAGCGTCGCGCGCAGCGTGGGCTACGACTACTACGTTGGCGCGAACACGAGCGTCGCACCGCTCGATGACGTCCGTGTGAGGCAGGCCATCGCCTACGCGCTCGACCGGGATCGCATCGTGAGTCAGGTCTTCAGTGGGTTCGCGGAGGCGAGCTCGATCCCGTGGTCCTCCGACACGCCGGGGGTCACCGACGCTCAGGTGCACCACTACACCTACGACATCGACAAGGCGAAGAGCCTCATCCAGGAGGCGGGAGCCGAGGGTGCGGAGGTGCCCATCACGCCCTCGCCGCAGGATCCCACGTACGGCGCGGTCGCCGACATCGTGCAGTTCGGCCTCACCGAGATCGGCCTCAAGCCGCGTACGGCCACCGTGGACGCGGCGGAGTTCCCCGCGCACATGCAAGCCGGAGAGTTCGAGGGCCTCTGGGTCGCCATCGTCGGGCTCACCTCGCTCGGGCCCACCACGTCGCTCATGACCGCCAACCCGTTCCGGGCGGACGCGAACTCCCACAACTTCACCCCGCCCGAGTGGAAGTCACTGCACGAGGGGGTCGTCGAAGCACCGGACACGGATGCTCAGGCGTCGGCGCTCTCCGAGCTCACGGACTACATGCTCGACCAGGCCTTCCACAACACCGTCGTGCAGGCATCGACGACGGTCGTCGGAGCGGCAGAGCTCACCGGGGTGGACATGGACCTGACGCTCGCGCTCAAGCTGACCGACACCGCGCGCTCCACGTGATCGGGTACGTCCTCCGGCGGATCACGGCGGCGGTAGGAGTGCTCCTCATCGTGTCCGTGGCGGTGTTCAGCCTGCTCCACCTCGCACCCGGCGACACCGCCGCCGTGCTGGCCGGTCCGGATGCGTCACAGGAGACGCTGGACGCCATCCGGGCCGACCTGGGCCTCGATCGGCCCCTACCCGTGCAGTACGTCGAGTGGGTGTCCGAGCTCGTACGCGGCGACCTCGGGGAGTCCTACACCGTCCGCCGTCCGGTCGCGGAGCTGATCGGCCAGCGGGTCGGCAGCACCCTCCAGCTCACGATCGCCGCGACCTGCATCCTGATCGTGCTCGGTGTCGCGATGGGGATCACGCTCGCGAACTCCCGTACGAGCGTGGCCGGGAGGGCGATCGACCAGCTCGCCACGCTCTTCCTCGCACTCCCACCCTTCGTGAGCGGCATCATCCTGATCTTCCTGTTCGCGGTGGTGTGGGGCGTGCTCCCGCCCGGGGGACAGGCACCGTTCGTCGCCGAGCCGGCGGAGTCCCTCCGGCGCCTCATCCTCCCGAGCATCGCGATGGCCCTCCCCTCCGCACCTGTGATCGCCCGACTCCTGGCGACCGAGATGCGGCGCGCGCGCGACCAGGAGTTCGTGTTGACCGCCCTGGCCAAGGGCTCGAGCGCGCGGCGGATCACGTGGCGACACGTCGTGCCGAACAGCATCGGTCCGGCGCTCGTCGAGATCGGGATCCGTGTCGGCCATCTGCTCGGTGGCGCCATCGTGGCAGAGGCCATCTTCGCGAGGGCCGGGTTGGGCAACCTGCTCATCCACGCCGTCCAGAGTCGGGACTACCGGCTCGCGCAGACCTTGCTCATGATGGCGGTCGCCGCGGCCATCCTCGCGCAGCTCCTCGCGGAGCTCGTCATCGCCCGGATCGACCCTCGCGTGCGACTGGGGGTGCGGCGATGACCCCGCCTTCCGTGGTGAACGAGGCACCGCGACCGGATCCGGAGGCGCCGTCGGAGGAGCTGCTCCCGTTTGAGGAGAGCCGGGCCCTGGCCGGTACCGGCGTGCCTTCCGGACGCCTCGAGCGCGCATCGGAGCACCGGCTGATCCTGGCGACCGCGGCGATCGCCATCGTCGGGCCGTGGTTGCTCAACTACGGGGCCTACGAGCAGGGAGCAGATGCGCTGACGACGCCGAGCTTCGGACACCTGCTCGGAACCGATGAGGTCGGCCGTGACCTCCTGGCCCGGGTGCTGGAGGGGACACGTGTCGACCTCGTGATCACGCTCGTCGCCGTCCCGATCGCCGCCGCGGCCGGGAGCCTGCTGGGTCTCGTCGTCATGGTGAACCGCTGGGTCGGCAACCTCTTCCAACGGCTGTTCGACGTCCTCCTCGGGATGCCCGCGGTCATCGTCGGCGTCGGCGTGGCCATCGTCGTGGAGCCAGGCACCCGGTCGGTCATCATCGCCATCGTGCTCGTCGCGCTCCCCATCTTCGGCAGACAGACGGGTGTAGCCGTGGCTGGTCAGGTCGCCCTGGACTACGTCGCTGCAGCCCGCGTCCTCGGGCTCCCACGTTCGCGCATCGTGCTCCGACACGTCCTTCCCAACATCATCGACGTCATCTTCGTGCGGTTCGCCGTCGTGATGTCCCTGGCGATCATGGTCGAAGGGGGACTGAGCGTGATCGGACTCGGGATCCAGTCGCCCCAGCCCTCGCTGGGATCGATGATCAAGGACGGCGGGAGCTACCTGTTCGACGTCCCGGCCTACGCGCTCGCTCCGGTCGCCGTCGTGATCCTGCTCGTCGTCGGCTACACGATGTTGGCGGACGCGCTCAACGAGGCGGTGTTGCGAGAGTGACGACGGACCCCCACACCAGCTCCACCGAGGGGACCCGGCATCCGCCCCCTCCCCACGCGCCCGTCCTCGACGTCCGCGGTCTCACCGTGAACCTGGATCTCGACGGCGTCGAGGTCCGGGAAAAAGAGGACGTGAGCTTCGAGGTCGGCTCGGGTGAGATCCTCGGCGTCGTCGGCGAGTCCGGCTCGGGCAAGTCCATCACGGCGCTGTCGGTCATGGGGATGCTGCCCGGGGCGGCGCGCGTGGCCGCTGGCACCATCGACTACCGGGGCACCGATCTCACGACGCTTCCGTCGAGCGAGATGCAGCGTCTCCGCGGCGGTGAGATCGGGATGGTCTTCCAGGATCCGCTCGCCTTCCTGAACCCGCTCATGACCGTCGGGCAGCAGATCCGTGAGGTGCTCCGCCTCCACGGCGCTTCGCGGGCGGAGGCGGCGCGTCGGGCCCTGGAGTTGCTCGACCTCGTGGGTGTCCACGATCCCGACAGGCGCATCGATGACTACCCGCACCAGTTCTCGGGAGGCATGCGGCAGCGGGTCGTCATCGCCATGGCCGTCGCGAACGAGCCGACGTTGCTCATCGCAGACGAACCGACGACGGCGCTCGACGTGACCAGAAGTGCAGGCCAATCCTGCGGCTCCTCGTCAGCCTGCGCGACCGCATCGGCGCCGCGGTGCTCCTCATCTCCCACGACACGGCGGTCGTCGAGGAGGTGTGCGACACCATGATGGTGATGTACGCGGGACGCGTAGTCGAACGCGGCACCGTCCAGGACGTCATGAGCCGACCTCTGCACCCGTACACGCGCGAGCTCATGCGGTCGAGCCTCCGTCTCGACCTGCCGGTGCAGGATCGGCTGGCGGCGATCCCGGGCCAGCCACCCGAGCTCGATCGCCGGCCGGCCGGCTGCTCCTTCCACCCGCGGTGCCCGGTTGCCCTAGAGCGGTGCGTCGCGGACGATCCGCCCTTGACCATCCGGAATGGTGCCGGCGATCCGATGCGGGCCGCCGCCTGCTGGCTCGATGATGGTCCGCTGCCGGAGGCTGCGGTCCCGGCGCGCGCGACGCGTCCGAAGGAGGCGGCCTCACCCACAGAACGAGGTCATCCTCGAGATCGATGACGTCACCATCGTCTACGGCCCACGGGCTCGTCGGCTGTTCGCGTCGGCGGCATCGCCGCCCGCGGTCGAGGGCGTGACGCTCCAGGCCTGCCGCGGACGGGCCCTCGGGATCGTTGGGGAGTCGGGGAGCGGGAAGTCGACGCTCGCCCGGGCCATCGTCGGGTTGCTGCCGGTCGCCTCGGGAGCGATCCGGATCGACGGCCGGCCGTGGCCCCGAAATAGCGCGAGCCGGCTCCAGCTGCGCCGGACCGTCCAGATGGTCTTCCAGGATCCCTACCAGTCGCTGGACCCACGGCAGCCGATCGGGGACATCCTCGCCGAGCCGCTCGTCGTCCACCGGATCGTCGACCCCGGTCAGGTCGATGATCGGGTGGCCGAGCTCATGGGTCTGGTCGGCCTACCGAGGGGTCTGAGGACACGCCTCCCGTACCAGCTGTCCGGCGGGCAACGCCAACGGGTCGGGATCGCCCGGGCACTCGCCATGGAGGCGGAGCTCATCGTCGCCGATCAGCCGGTTTCCTCCCTCGACGTCTCCGTCCAAGCGCAGATCATCAACCTCCTGGCCGACCTCCGGGACGAGCTCGGTCTCGCCTACGTGGTCATCGCTCATGACCTCAGCGTGGTCCGACACCTCTGCGAGGACGTGGCGGTCATGCAGGACGGACATGTGGTCGAGCAGGGCCCGCGGGACCGGATCTTCGAGGCGCCGCAACATCCCTTCACGAGGGCGCTGTTGGCGGCCTCCCCCGGGTCCGAGCTGGACCGGATCCTGGGTGTGCCCCGCGCCGATCCGTCTACCGCCAGAGGGTCGGTATGACCGGGCAAGCCCGCGTCGGACGGACCATCGAGGAGTCCGAGGAGCGATGGCCGGACGGCCCCGCCAGCGCCCATGACGGGAGACCAACGTCGTCGTGGTCGTCCTCGACGACGTGGGCTTCGCGCAGCTGGGGTGCTTCGGCGGTCGCATCCGCACGCCCAACATCGACCGGCTCGCTACGCACGGGCTGCGGTTCACGACTCCACACCACGGCCGTCTGCTCGCCCACGCGCGCATCCCTGCTCACCGGACGCAACTGTCACTCGGTCGGCTTCGGTCACGTCACCGAACGGCTGGCGGGGTTCCCCGGGTACTCGATGCAGCTCCCGTCGTCGGCGGCGACCATCGCGGAAATCCTCGTCCGCAACGGCTACAGCACGAGGGCGGTCGGCAAGTGGCACCTGACGCCCTCGTTCGAGACGGGCGCGCAGGGCCCGTTCGATCGCTGGCCACTCGGCAAGGGCTTCCAGCGCTTCTACGGCTTCCTCGGTGGTTCAACGGACCAGTACGCACCCGAGCTGTTCCGGGACAACACCCCGGTGGAGCTCCCGCAGCGGGATCGCGACGACTACACTGACCGCTGACCTCGTCGACGAGAGCATCCGACAGATCAGCGACCTCCAGGCCATGGCGCCGCAGCGCCCGTTCCTCCTCTACCTGGCCACCGGCGCCGGCCACGCCCCGCACCAGGTGCCCGCGTGGTGATCAGAGACATACCGCGGGTGGTTCGACGCGGGATGGGACGTGGAACGGGAGCGGATCTTCCAGCGTCAGCTCGACCTCGGTGTGGTCCCTGCTGGGACAACGCTCGCTCCCCCAACCCCGGGGTCCAGGCGTGGGACGAGCTCCCCGAGGACGAGCTGCGTCCTACGCACGGATGATGGAGGTCTACGCGGGGTTCCTGTCGCACACGGACGCACAGCTGGGTCGGGTGCTCGATCACCTGGAGGCGGCTGGGACGCTCGATTCCACCCTGTTCCTGTTGCTCTCGGACAACGGGGCCAGCGCCGAAGGGGGTCCGGAGGGCAGCGTCGATGCGGGGCTGTTCCGCAACAATCGGCCGCAGCTCGCGGCCGACGGGCTCGCGCACCTCGACGAGCTCGGAGGTCCCCGCCTGTACAACCACTACCCCTGGGGCTGGGCCCAGCGGGGAACACCCCGTTCCGTTGGTACAAGCAGTTCACGCACGCTGGCGGCATCACCAACGGGCTCATCCTGGGCTGGCCGGACGGAGGTGTCCCGGTCGGAGAGGTGCGCACCCAGTACCACCACGTCGTCGACGTCCTCCCCCCACCATCCTCGAGCTCGTCGACGTCGACGCGCCTGACACCGTGAACGGGGTGGCGCAGCAGCCGATCCACGGCGTGAGCATGGCGTACAGCTTGACGGACCCCGAGGCTCCCGGGCGCCGGCACACACAGCACTACGAGATGTGGGGCAACCGCGGTCTCTGGCACGACGGCTGGATGGCCGTGTGTCGCCTCCACCCCGACGCTCCCGGAGCCCACGATCCGGCATCGATGGTGCCCTTCGACGACCTCGTGTGGGAGCTCTACGACCACGCCCAGGACCCGTCGGAGTGCGAGGACCTCGCCGCCGTCCACCCGGAGCGTCTCCGCCGGCTCCAGGAGCTGTGGTGGGCCGCCGCGGGCCGCTTCGACGTGCTCCCCGTCGATACCCGCGCGAGGTCAGCACGCTGGCCGACGCGACCGCCCGTGCCGGCCGGGGCCGAGCCGGGTGGGTGCGTCTACCCGGGGAAGGGTGGCCCCTACGAGCGCGGGGTCGCGCCTGACATCGCCGGACGGTCGTTCCGGCTCGAAGCCGAGGTGGACATGCGGGACGGGGGGACACCCGATGGCGTGCTGTACGCCGTCGGCGGGGTGCACGGGGGCTACTGGTGGTACCTCCACGACGGGGAGCTCGCCTTCGAGGTCGCGCAGTCCTCGGTCACCACGCAGACCATCGCCGTGCCAGCCACGCTCTCGAGTGGCCGCCACCGGCTCGCCGTCGAGCTGGCGGCGCACGAGGACGGAGCGGTGACCTGGCCTTCTGGCTCGATGGCAGGCGGCTCGGCCAGGGCCGGGTCGAGGGACTGTTGCGACGGATCCCGATCGGGTGTGGTCGGACTTACGTCGGGGCGGCGCCCGCCGGGACGGTGGCCGGCGTCCTCGCCCGCCCGGCTGAGCTCATGGTCGTCTCGTCGAGCTCACCGTGACGACGGGGAGCGAGCTCGCTGCCGTGGCCGACGCGGAGTTCGCGGCCGAGCTGCGCGACCCGTGACCGAGTCGAGTGCGGGAAATCCGACGATGAGTAACCGCCCACCGGGTGACACCGGCGAGGGGTCGGTGGGACGAACCGTTGCCGACTCCAGGCCGTGGTGGCCCCCGCGACCGTCCGAGCGACGGCCGAACGTGGTCGTGATCGTCCTCGACGACGTGGGCTTCGCGCAGCTCGGCTGCTACGGCGCGTCGACCGCCACGCCGAACATGGATGCGCTCGCGGAGCGCGGTCTGCGGTACACAACTTCCACGCCACGGCGCTGTGTCCCGACTCGAGCGAGCCTGCTCACCGGGCGGAACCACCACGCGGTGGGGATGGGCTTCCTGGCGGCCTTCGACACCGGCTTCCCCAGCTACCGGGGCCGCGTGTCGAGCCGAGGCCGCGGCGACATCGGCGAGCTCTTGCGCGATGCCGGGTACGACACCTACGCGGTGGGAAGTGGCATCTGACGCCGCCGAAGGATGACCCCGCGGGCCCTTCGACCAGTGGCCGACCCAGCGTGGCTTCGATCGCTACTACGGCTTTCTCGGGGGGAGGACGATCAGTGGGAGCCCGAGCTCTGGTACGACCAGCATCGGGTCGAGCCGCCCGACCGCCCCGACTACCACCTCAGCGAGGACTTGGTCGATCGGGCGGAGGCGTTCATCGCCGACCACCGGACGGCCCGACCGGACGACCCTTTCTTGCTCTACCTCGGCTTCGGCGCGTGCCATGCGCCGCACCAGGCACCGCGGCCCTACATCGACGCCTATCAGGGGCGTCGACCACGGCTGGGACCAAGAACGAGTGCGCATCCTCGAGCGACAGAAGGCTCTCGGCATCGTGCCCCCGGATACCGCATTGGCACCCAGAAATGCCGGTGTGACCCCCTGGGACGACCTGGCGGCCGATCGACAATGTCTCTACGCCCGGATGCAGGAGGTCTTCGCCGGGTTCATGTCCCACACCGATGACCAGGTGGGTCGTCTCGTCGAGTTTCTTCGCAGGACCGAGCTGCTCGACGACACGGTCGTCCTGCTCATGTCGGACAACGGCGCCAGCGGGGAAGGGGGCGAGCACGGCACCCGAACGAGTACCGCTGGTTCCTGCAGCTACCGGATCCCCTGGAGGACACCATGGCTGCGGCGAGCGAGCTCGGCGGTCGCAGCACGCACAACCACTATCCGACCGGGTGGGCGCAGGCGGGCAACACTCCGCTGAAGTACTACAAGCGCCATGCCTACGGCGGTGGCATCCGGGTTCCCCTACTGGTGCACTGGCCCGCGGGCCTGGACGGTTCTCGCCCCAACCGGCACCAGTTCCACCATGTGATCGACATCGCCCCCACGATCTACGAGCTGTGCGGCGTGGCGGCGCCCGAGGAGTATCGGGGGGTCCAGCAGTTGCCGATCCATGGCACCTCGATGGTGTACACGCTTGCCCAGCCGGACGCGCCCACGACGCGACCGGTGCAGTACTTCGAGACCGCGGGGTACCGAGGCGTCTACAGCGGTGGCTGGAAGGCCGTCGCATCTCACCAGCCGGGCGACGACTTCGACCGCGACCACTGGGAGCTCTACGACCTGCGCACCGACTTCGCCGAGTGCCGTGACCTGTCCGGCGAATACCCTGCGTTGGCCGATCGGCTGCGTGCGCTGTGGTGGCGTGAGGCAGAGCGGTATGACGTCCTCCCGCTCGACGACCGAATGCAGGCGAGGATGGCTGCGCTGAACCCCGCGGAAGACCGACTGCGCTACGAGATGCTGCCCGGCACCCGGCTGCTCAACGGACTCACCGGTCCCAACTTCTCGGCGCGCCGGTTTCGGATCCGCGCCGAGGTGGCCCCGTGGCAGACAGGGGACGAGGGCACTCTGTTGGCATGGGGTCGGCGCGCTGCGGGTCTTGTGTTCTTCGTCCAGGACGGCAGGCCTACCCCTCGACCTGAACCTCGCTGGAGACCACACCATCGTCATCGGCGAGGGCCTCGTGAAGCCCGGAGCCACGGCGCTCGACGCGGTCCTCGATGTTGCCGAGGAAGGCCCTGTGATCCGACTGCTCGTCGACGGCGTGACCGTCGCTCAGGACGTGGTGCCTATGTTGATTCCGGGGGGGATGGGCACTCTCTCGACACAGTGCGGGGAGAACTGGCCGTCTCCGGTCAGCCTCGCGTACGACCCACCGTTTCGCTACCGGGGGATGTTGCATCGGGTCATCGTCGACCTCGAACCCCGGGACGGGGACGACGGCGAGGCGGATTGGCTCGCCGCGTTGAGCGAGCAGTAGCCGTCCGCCGCCCAGGAATTGGAGATCGAGTACGTGACCAATGAACAGCCTGTCGAAGGCTTCACCGGACGCATCGGCCGTACGTACCGAGACTCCGAGCCGAACTGGCCGGCGAAGGCGACGTCGGCCGGGCGCCCCAACGTCGTGGTGATCGTCCTCGACGACCTCGGTTTTGGCAGCCTTGGCTGCTACGGCAGCGAGATCAGCACCCCTGCCATGGACGACCTGGCCCGGCGCGGTGTGTTGTTCTCGAATTTCCACGCCACTGCTCTCTGCTCGCCGACCCGCGCGAGTCTGTTGACCGGTCGAAACCACCACGCCGTCGGAATGGCCTACCTCTCCCACGTCGATGACGGCTACCCGGGCTACCGTGGCCGCGTCACCCACCGCGCCGCCATGCTTTCGGAGATGCTCGTCGACGCCGGGTACAACACTCTGGCCGTAGGCAAGTGGCACCTAGCGCCGATGGACCAGACCACGGCGGCCGGTCCCTACGACCAGTGGCCGCTAGGGCGGGGCTTCGAACGCTTCTACGGCTTCATGGAGGGTCTCACCGACCACTACTATCCGGAGCTCTACTACGACAACCACCAGGCTGCGGCGCCTGCATCCCCGGAGCAGGGCTACCACCTGACGGAGGACATGGTCGATCGCGCCGTCGAGTTCGTCCGTGACCAGACGTCGGTCACGCCCGAGAATCCGTTCTTCCTCTACCTGGCCATGGGCGCCACGCACACCCCGTTCCAGGCCCCAGCCGACCTCGTGGCGAAGTACCGGCACCACTACGACGAGGGATGGGACGTCATCCGCGAGCGTCGCTATCGGCGACAGCTGGAGCTTGGGGTGATTCCAGCGGACACCGCGCTGCCGCCACCCAACGAAGGCGTCCAGCGTTGGACGGACCTGAGCGCCGAGGAGCAGGACCTCTACGCGCGCTTCCAAGAGGTCTACGCCGCCTTCTTGGAGCACACCGACCGCGAAGTCGGCCGCCTCCTGGACTACCTCCGCGAGCTGGGACGCCTCGATGACACCATCGTCGTGCTCATCTCGGACAACGGCGCGAGCCAGGAAGGCGGCCCGCACGGAGTCATCGACACCACCGCGTACGAGAACGGCCACTTCACCACCGTCGAACACAACCTCGCCCGCGTCGAAGAGATCGACGGTCGGACGACGCACATCAACTACCCACTCGGCTGGGCGCAGGCCGGCAACACGCCGCTGAAGCGCTACAAGCAGAACACCCACGCAGGAGGCATCCGCACGTCGATGATCGTCCAGCTGCCCGGCGAGGAGTGCGCCGGGGAGAAGCGGGACACCTTTCACCACGTGACCGACATCGTGCCCACGATCCTCGACCTGGTCGGCCTGGAAGCGCCAGCCGTCCGGCGCGGCGTTGAACAGCTCCCGCTGGACGGCGTGAGCATGCTCGACACGATCCGCCGCCCCGACCAGGCAGACCGGCGGCGTACCCAGTATTTCGAGACAGACGGCCACCGCGCCATCTGGAAGGACGGCTGGAAGGCCGTCGCCTTCCACCGACGGGGCGCGGATTTCGACGACGACCAGTGGGAGCTTTATCACGTTGACGAAGACTTCTCCGAGTGCGAGGACTTGGCCGAAACCCAAGAGGGCAAGCTCGACGAACTGGTCGAGACCTGGTGGGAAGAGGCCCGGCGCAACCTCGTGCTGCCGTTGGACGACCGCGGTTTTGCGGAGCGGGCCAACGCGAACTTTCGGCCCCACTCGCCCCGCGACCGACGCCGGTTCGTGTACCACAACGGAATGCACCACATCGGAACGGCCGCGGCCCCGCCCGTGCCGGGCCGGTCTTTCCGCATTACCGCTCGTATCGGCCGCAGCCACGCAGATCAGGGTGGCGTTCTGGTCGCCCACGGCAGTGTCAACAGCGGCTACTGCTTGATGGTTGACGGTGGTCATCTCGTGTACGACTACAACTACTACGGTGACCACGCCATCCTGCGGTCGGAGCGACAGCTGCCGTTGGGAGACACCCACGTCGGCATGCGATTCACGATCGAGCCGGACTCCACGGCCGGGACGGCGGAGCTCTTCGTCGACGACGAGCCGGTCGGTTCGATGCATCTGCCCGAGACCTTCGAACACTTCGTCGCCTTCCAGGGCCTCGACGTGGGAGGGGACCGCTTCTCGCCCGTGCGCAAGGACGCGGACGGGGCCTACGAATTTGACGGTGAACTGGAGACGGTCGTGATCGAGTTGCTGGACCCGCCGGCGCACCGACACCACGAGCCCCGTGACTGAGGCCAAACCCGGGGAGGCGGCTACCCGCCCGCCGAACATCGTCTTCATCCTCATCGACGACCTGGGCTGGGGCGACCTCGGCTGCTACGGCAGCACCTTCTACGAGACGCCGGCGCTGGACGCGCTGGCTGCAGCAGGGCGCGCTGTTCACCGACGCGTACGCCTCTGCCCGGTCTGCTCGCCAACCCGGGCCAGCCTGCTCACCGGCAAGTACCCGGCGACGCGTCGGCGTCACCCAGTACATCGGCGGACACAGCGTCGGCCAGCTGACTGATGTGCCCTACTACGCGTTCTTGCCGACTCGATGAGTACTCGTTCGCCCGCGCCCTGCGTGACGGCGGCTACCAGACCTGGCACGTCGGGCAAGTGGCACTCGGCGACCGCGCCGAACCTGGCCGGACCAGCACGGGTTCGACGTGAACATCGGCGGCTGCGAGTGGGGCATCCCGCGCAGGGCTACTTCAGCCCGTGCAGCATGCCCGACGCTCGAGGACGGACCGGACGGCGAGTACCTCACCGACCGACTGACCGACGAGGCCATCCGACTGATCGAGCACGCGGACCAGGACCGTCCCTTCTTCCTGAACCTCTGGCACTACGCGGTCCACACCCCGATCCAGGCGCCGCCGGCCTCGTCGAGAAGTACGAGCGCAAGGCGGCCGATCTCGGAGCTGGACCAGATCGACCCGTTCGAGCCCGGCGAGGCCTTTCCGTTCTGGCACAAGTCGTCGACGCGCGGGTGCGCGCGGCGCACAGTGCCAGTCGGACCCGGCCTACGCGGCCATGATCGAGAACCTGGACACGAACATCGGACGCGTGCTCGACGCGCTCGAGGACGCAGCGGCCACGCCGACAACACGATCGTCGTGTTCACCTCGGACAACGGCGGCCTGTCCACCGCGGAGGGCTCGCCCACCTGCAACGCCCCGCTGGCCGAAGGCAAGGGCTGGATGTACGAGGGTGGCATCCGCGAGCCGCTGATCGTCCGCTGGCCGGGCGTCGTCGGCCGCGGTGCCACGGTCGACGGGCCCGTCGACCAGCCCCGACTTCTACCCCACGCTGCTGCGCGGCCGGCGCTGCCGCCACAGCCGCCGAGCAGCACTCGACGGCGTGGACCTCGACCCGCTGCTTCGTGGGGAGCACTTCGAGCGAGGCGATCTTCTGGCACTATCCGCACTACAGCAATCAGGGCGGCACTCCCACCTCAGCCATCCGCGCAGGTAGTTGGAAGTTGATCCAGTACTACGAGGGCGAGCGCCAGGAGCTTTACGACCTGGCCTCGGACGTGGGGGAGACGACGGACGTGGCTGCGGACAACCCCGAAGTCGTTCACCGGCTGTCGTCGGCGCTGTCCAGTGGGTCGCCGACGTCGCCGACCGGCTGCCTCGCCCCAACCCGTACGCCCTTCCCGACCGTGGCGTGGCCGGCTACTTCCTGGGCGGGCAGCCGTCCGACCCACCTGAGGATTGAGCAGCCCGCGAGAAGGGGCTGGTCTCCATCCCACGACTAGGATCGGACGAGGTTGTCCGACGACGCGGTGATGGAGATGGTTGTGAGCGATCTCCTGCTTGGGATCGACCTGGGAACGGGGAGCTCCAAGGGCGTTCTCACCGATGCGGACGGCAGCATCGTCGCTACCGCTGTCCGACACCACTCGATGCATGCCCCGACCCGGCTGGGCGGAGATGGACGCCGAGACCATGTGGTGGCGTGAAGTCTGCGACATCAGCAGGGAGCTGACCGCGCAGGTGCCGCGGGTCGGCCGTGGCTCGCGATATGCGTCAGCGGTGTCGGCCCGTGCCTGGTGTTATGCGACGACGCCCTGCGGCCGCTGCGTCCCGCGATCCTGTACGGCATGGACACCCGCGGCATCGGCCGAGATCGACTTGCTGACAGCAGAATTCGGTGACCGACGTGATCCTCGAGCGGGCGGGTACGGTGCTGTCCAGCCAGGCCGTCGGGCCCAAGCTGGAATGGGTGCGGCGCCACGAACCCGACGTCTTCGCCGCGGCGACGGGCTGGTACGGGTCGAACTCCTACATCGCCGCCGAAACTCACCGGCGAGTACGTGATGGATCACCACACCGCCAGCCAGTGCGACCCGCTGTACGCCACGCGGGATGCGCTGGGAAACCGAATGGGCAGAGCGGATTGTGGGCATCTTCAGATTCCGCGGCTGGTTTGGCCCAGCGAGGTCGTCGGCGCCGTCATCGGAGCGGCGGCGAGCCACCGGGGTGCCGGTCGGGAACGCCGGTGGTCGCGGGCACTGTCGACGCGTATGCAGAGGCGTTCTCGGTCGGCGTTCGCAAACCCGGGGACCGGATGCTGATGTACGGCTCCACGATGTTTGTCGTGCAGATCATCGGCACATATTTCAGCGATCCACGTGCTGTGGACCACGGCGGGGGTGGAGCGCGGACACGCTCGCGCTGGCCGCGGGCACATCGACCGCGGGCAGCCTCGACGCTGGCTGCAGGTCGTCACCGGCGGCGCTCCCGTTCGAAACATTGATCGCTGAGGCCAGCGGCCATCCCGCCCGGCAGCGAAGGCCTGCTGGTGCTGCCGTATTTCGCCGGGGAGCGCACACCCATCTTCGACCCGGATGCGCGAGGGGTCTTCGCGGGACTCGTCTGCGCCATGGCCGCGGTCACCTGTTTCGCGCTGCGTACGAAGGCATCTCATTCGGCGTCAGGCAGATCCTCGAAAAGTTCGACAAGGCGACCCGGCGGCCCGCACCGTGGCGGTCGGTGGTGGACCAGCGACGGCTGTGGACGCAGATCCTGACCGACGTCTGTGTCGCCCTCAGTTCGTGCCGGCGCAGGCGATCGGCGCCAGCTACGGCGACGCGCTGCTGGCGGCGATCGGCGTCGGCCTCGTCGATCCCAGCACCGACTGGTCGCAGATCGAGCGAACGGTGGAGCTCATCGATGACGGGCGGGCCGTCTACACGACCTGTTCAGACCTACGTCCGCTGTACCCGGACGCGAAGGGTCACGTCCGTCGCCTGGCCGAGCTCCAAGAGTCCGGAGTGTCACCGCCGCGCCCATCCGTCTGACGCCCAGTCGATCAGCCCGCGGTGCCGAGGAGGAGACCCAACCCGAGCGCCAGCAGGACGCCCCCAGCGACAGCGGCGTAGCGTCGGCGCGATCCACCACCAGCTGACCATGAGGGTGACGATCTGGATGGCCGGGGTCGCGGCGAGGACGAGCGCGCCCACCATGAGGATGCGTCGCCGAGTGCGGCGTGGTGAAGGTCTCGCCCGAACGTACCGCCCGCGCGGAAGGGTCCTCCGTGGCGCGGAGGTGGAGCCCAGGGCGAGGAGAACCAGCGCCTGCGCTGCCCCAGCGGACCACTCGCTGCGCCGGCGGAGGTCCAGGGTCCGTCTGCGCCTGGCGTTCACCCACCGAAGGCATCGATGCTGAGTTGCACGGCGATCAGCGCCAGGATGGCGCCGAGGAGACGCCGGAGCGAACGGGGCGCTGACCGATCCTGGAGACGGGTGCCGGCCAGTGCCCCGAGCATGACGCCGCCGGCGACGGGCGCGGCGAGGTACGGGTAGAAGTAGCCCCGCGAGAGGTAGATGAACAGGCTCGCGAGCGCGGTGATGCCGACCATGAAGTTGGACGTCGCCGTGGACACCTTGAGCGGGAGGCGCATAGAGGAGGTTCATCGCCGGGACCTTGAGGAAGCCACCGCCGACGCCCAGCATCCCGGAGAGCCCGCCTGCGGCGAACGCGAGCGCCGACTCCGCCGTGACCCGTTCCGCTTCGTAGCTCCGCACGACACCGGAGTACCCATCCCGGTAGCTGCCGGCGAGCCGTCCGACCGCCTGGTGTGGCCGATTCGGGCCCCGGGGACCGTCGTCGGAGTCCGCGAGGGGCTCCTCGCTGTCGCGCCCGCGGAGCAGGAGCACGGCGGTGGCGGCGAGGACGACGCCCAGCAGGAACGATAGGGCCTCCGGTGCCACCGCCGTGGCTACGAGCCCTCCGACGATTCCACCTCCCGCGGTCGCGAGCTCGAGTCGGAGGCCGACGCGGAGGTTGGCCAGCCCCGAACCCAGGTGGACGCTCCCCGCCGCCACGGAGGTGGCGATCTTCACCGCGAGCAGCGACGTCGCGACCGAGACGCGGACATCGAGGTGGAACACGAGGATTAGTAGGGGGACGACCACGACGCCGCCACCCAGCCCGACCAGCGCACCGAGGGTCCCGGCCCCGACGCCGAGGACAAGGAGACCCGCGAACTCGGGGAGCGCCAGGGACATGGACGTCCATCCTCGGGTCGTCGGGCGGACGGTGGCGATGCCAACCCGCTCGCTTCGGCTGTACGCCTGCCAGACAACGGCACGACCTACCATCGGTCAAACTGTCCTATACGTCCAGTATCATCGGTGCTGCCTATCCCTTGGGAGACCGCCCGGAGGAACGATGGAGCTGCGCCAGCTCGCCTACATCATCGCGGCCATCGACCACGGGGGCTTCACGCGCGCGGCGGGCGTGCTGCACGTCACGCAGCCATCCCTGCTCCAGGGCATCCGGACGCTGGAAGATGACTCGGGGTGGACCTGTTCGAGCGTGTGGGCCGAGGCGTGCGGTTGTCCGCCGCCGGCAAGGCATTCGCGGCGCGGCCCGGCGGGCCCTCGCTGAGGCCACGACGGCCCGTGCGGCGGCCACCGAGGTCCTCGGGCTGCGGGCCGGCGCACTCCGGATCGTCGCCCTTCCGACGCTCGTCATCGACCCCCTAGTCCGTGGGTGGCCGCGTTCCGTAGTGCGTTCCCGGGGATACGTCCACCTTGAGGAGACCGAGGTCGCGGCGGTCGAAGAGCTCGTGATATCCGGGCGTGCCGACATCGGGTTGGCCGACGTCGGTCCCCGGAGCGAGCGATTGAACGTCGAGCTCGTGATCGATCAGGAACTCGTGGTCATCTGCCCGCCCGGGACGCGGATCGGGGCGTCGGTCTCCCTCGCAAGGCTCGCGGCCATGCCGGCGATCGTCACGCCGCTGGGGACCTCGACCCGAGGGTTGATCGACGCGGCGTTCGCGAGGGCGGGCGTCGAGCCGGTCGTCGCGGTCGAGGTCGACCAACGCGAGGCGGTCCGCCCTCGCCCTCGCAGGGGCGGGCATCGCGTTCGTGCCGGAGGGAACGCCGAGCGCGCCCGGGCCCAGGGAGCCGTCGTGGCTCGGGTCAGACCGTCGCTGCGGCGCCAGGTCGGCCTGCTGCGCCGAGCGGGGCACGCTGGTCTGGTGGCCGAAGCCTTCGTCGACGTCGTGCGGGGCGGGGCGTGACGGGTCGGGAGCATCCCGTCCGGGGACGTGCCGGCGACCCCCCCGGGGCGGGTGTCGCCGCACGTCGCCAGCGAGGCCGGCCCGTCCGGCGTCGCCGTCAGTCGATGACGGGGACGAGCGTCTGCTCGCTGCTCATGGTCACCGTGTTGCTCGACGCTTCCACGGACCGGACCTCGAGGCCGCACGACGCCGTGTCGGTGGGGTCCGGTCGGCCACGTTCCGATCGCGGCTCGGCACGTCGAGTACCCGACAGCCGGGTCGGGCCAGCCGGTCCTTGCCGTCCATGGGATCCTCGGCAGCCGCGTCGAGGGGCCCGGGTTGGCTCGCGTCTACTGGGGCGACAACGGGTACGCCATCGCCCCGGTAGCGGTGCGGCTGCTTGGACCCGGCCCCCCCGCGTGCCTCGACGGCCCTGCAGGCTGACGTCCACGCGAAGCTGCCCCGTATCCCCCACGGCTCGTTCGTCACCATCGACCGGGGAGGGCACCTGTTCCTAGGTCATGAAGCGGAGGTCCGCGGCGTGATCCACACGTTCATCGCCGACCTGACCCGCCACGGAGCCGCGATGGCGTGACGGTTCACGGGTCGTGTGACGCCAGCGGGGACGGCGGGCGGCCGACGCGGGCGACGCCGAGGAAGACGAGCTCGCCGGCGACCTCGGCCAGCCGCGTGACGGCGACCAGCACGAGCGCTGCGGTGCCCCCCAGCACCGGCCCCATGACGAGCGCCGTCACCCCCTCGCGGGGCCCGATGCCGCCGGGGGCGAAGACGGCGAGCCGGCCCACGAACTGCCCGAGCGCGAAGGCGCCGGCGGCCCGTGCGAGCTCGCCCGGGACCGCACCCCCGACGGCGCCGAGGAGGGTCGCGAAGGCGACGAACCGGATCGTCGTGTTGGTGACGAACAGCAGGGTGAGCCGGGCGGCGTCGCGGCGGCCGAGCCGGACGCCGGCGAGGCTCGTGGCGAAGCGCCCGCGGGTCAGCCGCGCGACCGGCCCCCAGGACAGCAACCGCGCCGTGGCCCGGAGCAGCGTCATCGGCGCCACCGACCCGAGGACGAGCACGCCCGCCGGCACCACGCCGGCGAGCGCGACCCACGTGAGGCCGTCCGCGCCGGGGAGCCACCACGGGACGGTGGCGAGGACGATGACGCCGTGGATCGCGACCTGCCAGGCGACCTCGACCAGGGCGGTGACACCGCCGGCCGTGGCGGTCATCCCGTAGCGCCGCGCCACGACCGCCCGGCCCGCGATCTGGGCGCCGCTCAACCCGTAGCGGCCGAGCTGCGACAGGGCCCAGACCCACGCGGCCGTGCGCCACGGCATCCGGTCCCCACGGACGGCGGCGAGCTCGCGCCAGGTGTGGGCGAGGAGGCCGTTCGCGCCGGCGTTCAGGACGACGGCGACCACGACCGGCAGGAGCGCCGGCCAGCCGCCCGCGTCGCCGACGTCGCGCCACCGGGACCGCAACGCGAGGCCGGCGACCACCAGCAGCCCCACGGTCGCGAGCCACGCCAGGACGCGCACGACCCGCGCGCGCGACGACGCGGGGGCGACCGGGGTGGCGGGGTCGTCGGGGCTCAGGCGTCGGGCTCCCGCTGGCTCCACACGGGCGTGCCGACGTAGCGCAGCCGGTCGGGGAACTCGCCGAGGACGCGCCACTCGAAGCTGTAGCCGTGGGCGGTGCGATCGAGGTCGTCGTCGCTCACGTCGCCGGCCACGTAGGCGCGGAGCACCTCGGCGAAGCTGTCCGAGCGCAGCGGCAGGCTGAGGTCCACGACGTGCCCGGCGACGACCGCCCAGACGTGGTCGAGCTCGGCCCCGCCGACGTCGACGCCCCCACGCACGACGTCGCACCCCAGCCCGAGCCTCGCCGCGACGGTCCGCACCCGCTGGGCGGCGCCACGCACGTCCCGCGGGGTGAACGGGTCGCGCCCGTGCTCGCGGGCGAGCAGGGACCGCAGACGCGGGCCGGCGGGAGCGGGGAGCACGCCGGGGACGTAGCGGTGCGGGACGTGGCGGCTCGCGGTCGGCGCGGTCACGTCCGGACCCTCCTCGTCGCGTGTGCCAGACTCCACCCCCGGATGATGCCCTACGCGCGACAGGAACACCGTGCAGGACCAACGGACGGACGCCGACGGCCGCGCCGAGCCGGCGGCGCGACCGCTCGAGGGCCGCACCGTCCTCGTCACCGGCGGCTCGCGCGGCCTCGGCGCGGCGACCGCCCGACGCCTGGCCCGCATGGGCGCCAAGGTCGTCATCACCTACCGGACCCAGGCCGACGAGGCCGAGGTGGTCGTCGCCGACTGCGCCGCCGCCACGCCCGGCGCCCGCGCCGAGCAGGTCGACCTCATCGACGAGGACAGCGTCCGTGACCTGTTCGCCCGGGTCACCGAGCGCGACGGGCACCTCGACGTCCTCATCGCCAACGCGGCCGCGACGGCGTTCAAGCCGCTACTGGAGCTGAAGCTGCACCAGGTGGACAAGACCTTCGCGATCACGATCCGGCACTTCCTGCTGATGGCCCAGCTCGCCCACCCGCTGCTCCAGCCGCGGGGCGGGCGGATCGTGGCCATCTCGGGCGCGGACACCGTCGGCTACATCCCCGGTCACGGGCTGCTCGCGGCGGCGAAGGCCGGGATGGAGACCATCATCCGCTACCTCGCGTGCGAGCTCGGGCCCGACGGCATGACGGCCATCGGGGTGCTCCCCGGCTACATCGACACCGACTCGATCAAGCTCATGACGGGGCCGTTCCACGACAAGCTGGTCGCGGCCGAGGAGCAGACGCACCCGTTGCGGGCGGCGGCCACGCCGGACGACGCCTCCGAGGTGGTGGCGCTCGTGTGCCTGCCCGAGGCGCGCTGGCTCAACGGCCAGATCGTCCAGAACGACGGCGGCGGGTTGTTCGCCTACATGGGCCGGTTCGGGCAGGCGTGGGCGATGGTCCCCGACGCGGCCGTGATGCCGGACACGACCGACGCGCCGATGCTGGGCGGGCGACCCGCGGCCCCCTGAGGCCGGGCGGGATCAGGCGGGGCGACACACCAGGTGCCAGCTGCCCCCGGTCGACACCCAGCTCGCTGGTGCCCGGCTCGGCGCCGTAGGTCGAGACGATCTCGAGCCCGGCCTGGAACACCAGGGCGCGCAGCTCCCGCGGGTACAACGCGACCGCGTCGAGCTCGTCCACCAGCGTCTCGCCGTCGGCGAAGCGGTACACGATGCGGGCCCGCTGACGCTGCTCCCACGCGTCGAAGCCCGCCTGCTCGATCGTGACGTCGATGGCCGGGCCACCGTCGCGCGGCGCGATGCGGCCGCTCGCGGTCGGGTCCTGACACGCCATCCAGTACGGGTTCAGCACCTGCAGGACCACGACCCCGCCGCGGACGCAGTGCCGGGCCGCCTGCCGGACGGCCGAGGTCCGCGCCGACGGATCGGTGATCGCCGTTCAGGAGGTTCGACGGCAGCACCACGAGCCCGAACCGGTCGCCGAGGTTGAGCGTCGACGCGTCCGCCTCGACCAGCCGGATGCGCTCGGCGAGGTCGGGTTCGCGGTCGAGCCGCTCGCGGAAGGCCGCGAGCATCGCCGCGTCGTGGTCGACGCCGACGAGCGCGGTGGCCTTGCGCGCCACGGGCAGGGCCAGCCGTCCCGTGCCGCAGCCGACGTAGAGCACGCGCCCGTCGGGGCTGCCGCCGGCGAGCCCCGCCCACCAGTCGGCGTCGGGGGTCTCGGGCAGCCGCCGGTACAGCCGGACGGTCGTGTCGTCGCTCACCGTGTCGTCGCTCACGTCGGCTCCTCGCGGGGGTCGGTCTGGCGGTCGCTCGGGGTCGCCAGCGCTGTCGGTCGTGGAGCCCGCGTCGTCGGCGTCGCGCCCCCCGCCCGGACCCGCCAGGTCCTCCAACCGCCACGCGAGCGCGGTCTGACGGTTGCGGGGGCGGTCGTGGCGGGCCGCGTCGCGCAGCGCCTCCGACTGTCCCACGATGACGAGCGCCCGCTGGGCCCGCGTCACGGCCGTGTAGACGAGGTTGCGCCACAGCATCACCCGGTGTGAACGGTCGCACACGAGCACGATCACCGGCCACTCGCCGCCCTGCGACTTGTGCACCGTGATGGCCCACGCCGGCGTCAGGTCCCGCGCCTGGTCCTTGTCGTAGGTGACCTCGCCCCGGGGGAAGGCGACGCGGAGCTTGCGACCGGCGTGGTCGAGGTCGACCACCCGTCCGATGTCGCCGTTGCTGACGTCGAGGTCGGCGTCGTTGCGGGTCTGCATGACCCGGTCGCCCTCGTGGAAGCCGGCGATGCCGCGGCGTCCGTCGGCGGGGTTGAGCGCCTCCTTGAGCGCCAGGTTCAGCGCGTCCACCCCGACCGGCCCGCGGTAGATCGGCGCGATGACCTGGACGTCGTCGACCGACACCCCGAACAGCTCCGGCGCGCGACGTGCGGACCGCCTCGACGACGCGTGCGACCATCCGCTGGCGGTTGTCGTCCTCGGCGAGGAACACGTCGCCGTCGCGACCCTTGAGCGTGCCGACGACGCCGTGGTCGATCTCGTGCGCGAGCGAGACGATCCGCGACTCGGCGGCCTGGCGGTGGACCTCCGTGAGCGCGGTCGACGGGATGGCCCGGCTGCGCAGGATGTCGCGCAGCACGTCGCCGGGCCCCACCGACGGCAGCTGGTCGGGGTCGCCGACGAGGAGGACGTGCGCGCCGTCGTCGACCGCCGCGACCAGGGCCGCCGCGAGCCACGTGTCGCACATCGACACCTCGTCGCAGACGACGAGGTCGTGCGGCAGCTTCTCGTCCCAGCCGTACCGGAACACGAACCCACCGCCGGGCACGGGCCGCGCCTCGAGCAGCTTGTGGACCGTGGTGGCGGGCCGGCCCACGAGCTCCTCCATCCGCTTGGCCGCCCGCCCCGTCGGCGCGCACAGCGCCACGTTGAGGTCGGCGTCCTCGGCGGCACGCACCACCTCCTGGACGGTGCGGGTCTTGCCGGTGCCGGGTCCCCCCGTCAGCACCGACACCGACGTCGCGAACACCTGACGGACCGCCTCCGCCTGGCCGGCGGTGAGCTCGGGCGCGGGGTCCACGTCGTCGGCGTACGCGGTCAGCCGCGGGTGGGAGGCGGTCACCAGCCGGTGCAGGTGCTCGGCGAGTCGGCGCTCGGCACGTAGCCCGCCGGGGCTGTAGATCGCCACCGCCCGGTTGCCGTCGACGCGGATGCGCTCGCGGGCGAGCGTGCCGTCGGCGACCGCACGCTCGAGCCCGTCCGCCGCGAGGATCGCGTCCACCTTGAGCAGCCTCGCCGACTCCTGGGTGACCTGGTCGCGGGTCAGGAACTGGTGGCCGTCGCGCCGGCGGCTCGACGCGACCGCGGCACGGGCACCGGCGGCGAGGCGGCGTGGGTCGTCGGGCGCGAGACCGAGGTGGCGGGCGAGCGCGTCGGCGTGGGCGAAGCGCACGCGGTCGACCTCGAGCAGCGCGTACGGGTCCTCGCGTGCCACGCGCGCCGCGTCGGCGCCGAACCGGGCGTGGACCGCCCGGACGACGTCGAACGGGATCCCGGCCGGCTCGGCGAGCCGTCCGAGGTCCGACAGCGCCTGCCCGGCGACCCAGCTCGTGTGGAGCTCCTCCGCCACCGAGGCGTCGAGCCCGGCCTCGGCGGTCAGGCGCTCGGGCTCGGTCTCGATGACGGTGCCGGTGCGCTTGCCGAAGGCCGCGAGGACCCGCTCGAGGTCGTCGACGTCGACGGTCGCGAACCGCTCGGAGAGGAGGAACGAGCGCAGCCCCGCGACCGTCGTCGGCGTCACCTGCTCGTACATCACGGCTTCGAACGTGGGCCCGTACTTCGGGTGCTCCTTCCACGCCCCGACGAGCCGGACCGTCTGCCCCTCGACGAGATCCGACAGCGGACCCGAGCAGCGGCCGCTGGGCGTGCGCGTGTCGGGATCGAGCTCCACGACGCCGAAGCCGGTCGCGGTGTCGGCGTACAGGACGCCGAGCACCTCGCCGGTCAGCTCCTCGGCGCTGAACAGGGTGTCCGCCATGGGACGGAGCCTACGAGCCCGGCCCGACACCTCGGGTCACCCGTCCACGACCGGTCGTGGACAGCCGGCTCGGGTGGCGGCGTGTCAGCTGGTCGGCGCGTTCTCGCGGCGGGCGTCGATGGCGGCCGCGTCGGCGCCGTACGGGCTCTCGGCGGGTGCGTGGCCGTAGCCGTCGTCGGCCTCGTGGGCCGGCTCCTGCATCCGCGCGTGGAGGACCCAGCCGGCGGCCACCCCGACACCGAAGCCGCCGCCGAACCACGCGGCGGTCCGGAGCGTGGAACGGCGCCGCTCGGCCTTCGGCGGCTCGACCCGGGCCGCGACCTCGCGGCCGCGCTCGGCCAGGCTGGCGCTCAGCACCGAGAGCAGCCCGAGGAGCTTCGAGAGCAGGCTGGGCAGCGTGCTGGCCACGGCGAGGGCGGACCGGCCGGCGCTGGCCGCGGCCGAGGCGGAGCGGCTGACGGTCGGCTCGACCTGCTCGGCGACCTCGGCGATGCGCTCACGGGCGACCTCCGCGCCCTCGGCGACCCGGTCCCGGGCCACCTCGGCCCCCTCGCGGGCGCGGTCGCCGGCGTGGGCGAGACGCTCGCGGGCGGGCTCCAACCGGTCGGCGAGGTCGGGTCGGCGGTCGGTGCGGAGCATCTCGGGCCTCCTCGGAGGGCGGACGGTCGAGCGGACGGGCGGTCGGTGGGTCGTCGTCGACACTACCCAGCGCGAGCAGCCACCGGGGCTGGCCTACCCTGCCCCCGTGACCACCTCAGTCCTCCGCCTGCTCATCTCGGGCTGGATCCTCTTCACGTTGGCCCGGGCCGCGCGAGCGGCGTGGCGTCAACGTGACCTCGTCGTGACCATCTGGCGCGGGATCCGGCCGCGCCACGTCCTCGGGGCGCTGGCCCTGCTGGTCGGCGTCGGGGTGCTGGCGACGGTGCTCATCACCCTGGTGCCGGGGATGCACCTCGGGCTCGGGTCGGTCGTCGGGCTCGATGGCAACGCCGTGTTCGCGCCTCTGGAGGAGGCGGCAGCGCGGGCGGGTCCCGCGCCGGCGACCGGCCCCGACTGGCTCCTCATCGCGATGACCACCGTGTTCCTCGGGGGGCTCGCCGTGCTGCTCCCGTGGCTCGCGTTCGTGGAGGAGGAGGTGTTCCGGGCCGGGCTCGAGGACGCGTCGCTGGGCCAGGAGCTGCGCGCCGCGGCGGTGTTCGGGGCCGCCCACCTCGTCATGCTCGTCCCGGTCGGGGCGGCCGTCGCCATCGGGGCGGCGGGGTTCGTCTACGGCCGCATCTACCGACGGGCCCACGGACGCGCCGACGGGGTCGACGTGCCGCCGGCGGTCGCGTCGGCGTTCCGACCCACGCGGCGGTCGGCGGCCGCGGCGACGCGGGCGCGTGCGGCGCAGGTGCCGCCCGGTGCGGAGGAGCTCGCCGCGGAGCTGCCCGGCAGCGTCGGGCTCCTCGACCGCCGCCCCGAGCGCCGTCAGGCCCAGGCGGTGCTGGCGTCGACCGTCTGGCACGCGACCTTCAACACGACCGTCGTCGTGATCGTGTGGGCCAGCATCGTGACCGCCGCGTTCGGCTACTGACCGCTGGTGCCACCGTGGTCCGACGCCCCGCCGCGCGGACGCCGGGCCGGGCGCACGAGCACGGGTCGGAGGTCGGGACGCGAGCGCCGCAGGTGCAGGTAGCCCGCCGCCGAGAACGCCCAGAGGAGGTCCCAGAGCGGGCCCCACGGCGAGCGCGCGCCCGGCAGACCCGACACGCCGCCCGTCGCGGGTGCCGTCGACGGCGCCTCGACCGGGTGCGTGGTGGTGGTCACGATCGGGGCGTCGAGCTCGCTCGCGGTGACCGTCACCTGGCTCGACACGACGTCGCCGGTGGCCGCCGTGGCCGCGATGTCGAACCCGACGCGGACGACGACCTGGTCGCCCGGCGCCAGCGGGCCCACGGTCAGACCGGCGGCGAGCGGGCTCCCGTCGCCACTGCCGAGGTCGGCGACGGCGATGCCGTCGACCGTCGTGCTCCCGGGGCGGTAGGTCGCGCCGGCGGGCGTCGGCACGACGACCCGGACGTTGGTCATGCCCTCGGTGGCGGTCGCGCCGTCACCCACGACGACGACGAGGTCGATCGGGTCACCGGGTGCCACGACCGTCCCGCCGGTCGGGCTCGCCGTCACCGTGACCAGGGGCGACGGGCTGGAGCTCACCTGGTGGGTGAGCGAGGTCGACAGGGGCGCGAGCTGCGACGAGGTGACCTGGACGGGGACGTCGATCGGCCACCCGTCGGGCTGGGGCGTGCGCAGCTGGGCGTCGAAGGTCACCACCGTCGTCGTCGCCGGGGCGAGGCCGCCGGCGAGCGCGAAGCCGCCCGTCAGCGGGTCCGCGTCGGCGCTCGCGGGCGGGGCCACACCGTCGACGGTGAGCGTGCCGGGCACGTAGGCGAGTTCGGCCGGGAGACCGGCGGTCAGGACCACCTCCGTGGCCGCCACGTCGGCGGAGGCGTTGGTGAGCTCGAGCCGGTAGGCGATGGTGGCCCCCGGGCTGACCGGGCTGCCGGTCGCGGGGACGGACGAGGCGGCGAGGGTCACGTCCGGACCGAGGGCGGTGTGGCTGACCGAGGTCACGCTCGGGTCGAGGTCGTGGCCGGTCACGGTGGCGGTCACGGTGATCGCACGGCCGGCGGCCACGGGGTCGTCGATGCGGAAGGACACCTCCACCTCGACCGACTCCCCCGGGGCGAGGTCGGGGAGGGCGGCGCCGACGGCGAAGGGGTTCGACGTGTCCCCGCCCGCGACCGGGAGGCCCGCGAGCGTGGCGCTCCCGGGGACGTAGCCGGCGCCGCCTGGCGTGGGCAGGGCGAGGAGGAGGTCCGTCGCGGACTTCGTGGCCACCGACTCGTTGGTCACCCGGGTTCGGTAGGAGACCAGCGTGCCGGGCAGGACCGGCCCGGGTGCCGGGGTCGCCAGCACCGTCACGGACACGATCGGCTCGGCGTCGACGGTGTGCGTGACCGTGGCCGTCAGCGGCGTCGTCAGCTGGTGCGCCTCCAGGGTGGCAACGGCGACGAGGGTCGTCCCGTCCGGGAGCGGGTCGTCGACGGTGACCTCGAGCTTGGCTCTGGTGTCGTGGCCGGGGCGCTGGGCCGGCAGCGAGAAGCGCACCTCCCCCGGGAGCTCGGTCACCGAGCCGCCCCCGCCCGTCTCCGCCGACCCCGCCTTGTAGGTGGTGTTCGCCGGGATCCTCACGACCAGCTCGAGGCCGTTCGCCGGGGCGAGCGCCGAGGCGTCGTTGGCGATCCGGTACTCGTAGACGATCTTCTTGCCGGGGGCGACGACGACGGTGGGTCCCGGCTTCGCGGTCGGTGTGAGGGTCAGGACGACGCCGCTGGCGACGGTGTGCTCGACGGTGGCGGTGAGCGGGGCCGGCACCCGCGCCTCGTCGAGGGTGGCGACCATCGTCACCCGGGTCGCGGGATCGAGGTCGAGGTCGAGGAGGACCTGCCACGTGATCGTGTGACGCTCCCCGGGTCCGAGCCGACCGAGCGGGAGGCCGCCCACGACCGGACCGGTGCCGCCGCCCGCGTCGGCGACCACGAGGCCGTCGTGCCGCGTGCTGCCGGCCACGTAGGTGGCGCCGGCCGGCACGGGCGCGGTGAGGCGGAGACCGGTGGCGTCGATACGCGCGGCGGCGTCGTTCATCACCACGGCCTGGTAGGTGAGGACCGAGCCGTCGTAGACGTCCGTGCTCGGAGCCGGATCGGCGGTGACGGTCAGGGACGGGAGCGCCGCCACGGCCACGGTGGTGGTGGTGACCGAGGCGGCGGTGGTGACCCCGGGACCGTCGAGCCGTGCCGCGAAGGTCAGGACCTCCCCGTCCGCGACGGTCGCGGCGACGTCGACGGTCAGCTCGAGCGTGATGGTCTCGCCCGGCGCCAGCGACAACGCGAACCCGCCGGCGAAGGGGTTGCCCGGGCCACCGGCCGGGACCCCGTCCACGGTGGCCGACCGGAAGGTGGTCCCGTCGGGGGTCGGGACGGTGACGGTGACGGTGGCGTCGGCCGGCGCCGTGAGGACGGTGCGGACCGTGACGGTGTCACCGGGAGCCACGAACCCGCCCGCGTCGAGCACCGTCGTGAGCCCGACGCCGACCGGCGCCGGCGTCGCGCCCGGGCTCGGCGCGGGCGCTGCGGGAGGCGACGGCTCGGGGGTGGGTTCGGGTGACGGGCTGGACGGCGACGGCGACGGCGAGGGGCTCGGCGACGGGGAGGGCGCCGGGGTCGGGCTGGGCTCGGCCGGCGGCACCGGGTCCGGCGCCGGCCCCGGGTCGGTCGGTGGCGTCGGCAGGGAGGGCGCGGGCGGGATCACCTCGACGGCCGGGCCGGGCTCCGGTTCGGGCTCCCGGGAGGGCGGCGCCGCCACCGTGATGGCCTCCACGGCGGCCTCGACCACCGGCTCGGGGGACGGGCTCGGCGGCGGGGCCGGGGATGGGGACGTCGGGAGCGCCACCGCCGGCGACGGCAGGAGCTCCTCCGGGGCGGCGGCCACGACGGCGGGCGGCGGGACGATGTCGGCGGCGGTGATGCCCGCCACCACGGGCGCGGCCACGCCGGCGCCGGCGACCGCGGCCATGCTCGCCGGCACCGCCAGCTCGGCGATCCGCGACGGGACCTGCGCGAGCGGGCCCTGCGCGAGCCACGACAGTGGCCCCATCGCCAGACGCAGGCGGCCGAGCGAGATGTTGAGGAACGCGCGCACCACCACCGGGTCGAAGTGGGAGCCGGCGCAGGTGGCGAGCTCCTTACGGGCGTCGACCGCCGACATCGGCTTCTTGTAGGCGCGCGCGGCGGTCATCGTGTCGTAGCAGTCGCCGACGGCGACGATCCGGGCACCCCAGGAGATGCCGTTGCCGGCGAGCCCGTGCGGGTAGCCGCTGCCGTCGAACTTCTCGTGGTGCTGCTCGATGGCGAGCGCCCACTCCCCCAGCCAGCTGTGCAGCGGGGCCGAGATCTTCGCGCCCTCCTCGGGGTGGGCCTTCAGGACCACCCACTCCTCCTCGGTGGGCTTGTCGGGCTTGTTGAGGATGTCGCTGTGGACGGTCAGCTTGCCGACGTCGTGCAGCAGCGCCGCCCAGCGCAGTCGGTCGCGGTCGTCGGTCGGCAGGTCGAGCTCGTCGGCGAGCATGTCGGTGAAGACACGGACCCGCTCGGAGTGCCCGCGGGTGGCCCGGTCGTGCTCGGACAGGTGCGCCACCAGGCGCAGGATGGTCTCGGCGGCCGCGGTGCGGTCGCCGGCGAAGCCCTGCTCATGGGCGAGATCGAGCTCCTCCTGGAGGGAGCGGAGGTTGCCGGCCCGTCGCGCCACCCGGTAGCGCGACGGCGCCTGGTCGGGGAACACGAGCGAGAGCTTGAACAGGGCCGCGAGCGGCAGTGCCCGTCGCGCCAGCCGGTCGGCGACCCAGAGGGCGATGGTGGACATCCCCGCGATCGTGAGCCACCACAGCGCGACGGCGGGCAACCCGCCGTCGGGCCGGGGCAGCACCCGACTGAGGACGTAGGCGGTCGCGACCGAGACCGCCACGGGTGCGAGGAAGACGACCGTCCGTATCAACAGGGCGATGACGGGACGGCCCTGCCAGCGGTCCTCCCGCTCGGCCATCCGGCTGCTCCTCGACACGCCCCGTCCGGCCCCCACGGCCGCCCGTCCCCTGAGGTGACGACGCGCGCTCGCGGGGGGTTGAGGGAGACACCCGAAGACCGGTCACATCGGACGGGGTGTCAACTCCGCCGGTGGTCGCTCCGCGCACGTCGCCAGCGGAGGTCGCTCCTCGCCGCGAGGTCGTCGAGGAGGTCCCCCGGCGCGCCGACCGTCGCCGGCGGGACGACGCCCGCAGGCGCGTCGCCGGCGAGGAGCCGCTCCGCCACCGAGACCATGGCCTCGGCGGTCAGGCCGTAGGGGTCGGTGCCGTAGGCCCAGGCACGTCCGAGCTCGTCGTCGCCGGCGGCCTCGGCCACGCAGGCCCAGCGGGTACGGGCGCGGACCTCCGCGTCGGGACCGCCACCCCGCGCTCCCCGGTCGAGCACCCGCGTGACGGCGCGGCGCAGCGGGGCCCACCGGGCGGCGTTGCCCAGGAGCTGCAGGCCCTCCGCCGCGGCGGTCGTCAGGGCGAGGTAGCTCCGGACGGTCGAGACACCCGGGAGGTGGCGCGGGACCGTGATCGGCTCGGCACCCGGGAACCCGGCCGCGTGTCGGGGACCGACCGGCCGCGGGAACCACGCCAACCGGCGCGTCTCGGCGAGCTGCTCCTCCACCCGGTGGCCGCCGACGAGCGCCACCACCGGCTCGCCGAGCATGCCGGCCAGCGTGCGCCGGGTCCCCGACGAGGCCGTCCCGCTCCGGAGACCGGGGACCGCGTAGGCGACGTGCACCTCCCTCACGCCCGACACGGGCTCCGCCGCCAGCGCCGCGAGCAGGTCGCCCGGGAGGAAGTCGAACCCGGCGGCCGGCACGAGGCTCGCACCGCTGGCGCGGGCGCGGGCATCCTGGGTGTCGTAGGCCCAGGCGATGAAGCCCTGCTCGCCGGTCGAGTCGACGTAGTGCGTGCCGGCGTCGGCGGCGGCGGTGAGCACGCCGCGGCCGAGCCGGTCGAACGGCCCGACCGTGGTGATGACCACGTCGACGGCGTCGAGGAGAGCCCGGACGCTGCGATCGTCGTCGACGTCCACCGCGCGGACGTCCTCGACGCCGGTGAGCCCGGCGACGGCTTCGTGGACGCGTCGCGGGTCCCGACCGGCGGCGACGAACGGGTGGCCGCGCACGGCGAGGACGCGGGCCACGAGGCCGCCGGTGTAGCCCGAGGCCCCCAGCAGCCCGATCCTCGCCGACATCCCTCGCCTCACCTCGACCGACCGGTGCGAGGCTAGCCGGACCCCTTACGTGACTCCGGCCCGACCCGGTGCAACGATGCCTCTCCCCGACGCCGGAGACAGGTCATCCGCACCGTGGAGCTGCCCGCGACGCCGCCCGGAGCGGTCCTCGTGCGCGTGTTCGCGCACGGGACGTCGTGGGTCAGGAGCCTCCCGGTCGTCCCCGGCGAGGACACCGTCACCGTGACGGTCAGCAGCGAACGCCTGCGGCGCGTCCCCGCCGACGACCTGGTGAGCCACGGGTACCGGATCGTCGGCGTCCACGGGGAGCGCCCGCGTGGCAGTGGCGACGTGGTCGACGTGTTCGTGCCACAGGAGCTGCAGACGAGTCACCCGGACTGGTGGCGGGAGCTCCTCGCCCGCGCCGACCGGGCCTTCGCGTGCGACCTCGGGCCGGTCCGGCAGCTCTTGGGCACCGAGCTGGGGCTCCACCTGGGCGCGCTCCACGGCGACGGCGACAGCGTCCTGTAGCCACGGCTGCGGCGAGCGGGTTCGTCGGTCGCCGCTTGCTGGCGTTACCCTCGGCGGCGCCCCGACGTGCGCGTCCTCGGAACCACATCCGCCACACGAGCCCCACTAACCGACAGGCCCGTGCGTTCAACGCACATCTGCCTGCTCTGGTTACCCTAACGCTTGCAATGGTTAGCAACCTCGCGTACTGTTGTGAGCGTTGGACGGGATCGCGCCCCGCGATCCCCCGTCCCCCGGCCCGCGAGCGGTTCGGTGGGGAGACGGAGACCCGAAGGCTCCCGCAGCCTCACCCGGCTCCCGCTCCGTCTCCCCGCCCAACCGCTCGGGCACCGGCCCCAGACGACCACCGCCCGGCACACAACCCACGACACGATGAGGAGTCCGAGATGGCAGACGCCACCGAGACCACGACCACCGCCTCGTCGACGACCGCCAAGAAGTCGACCGCCAAGACGTCGACCGCCAAGAAGTCGTCGACCACCAAGAAGTCCCCCGCCAAGACCTCGACCTCGAAGCGTGCCACCAAGAGCACCGCGTCGAAGTCCACCAAGAAGGCGACCCCGCGTCTCCTCGAGCGCGAGCCCCGCACCATCGTCCTCGACAGCGCCTACGCGGTCGCCGGCCTCGCCAACGAGGTCGTCATCCGCGCCAAGGACCTGCCGACCACGGTCGAGACGCTCAGCACCGAGCTCCCCAAGCGGATCGGCGAGCTGCGCGAGCAGGGTCCGGACAAGGCCAAGGCCGCGCAGGGCAACCTCAAGGCCAAGGTCCACAACCAGCGCGTCCACCTCGAGGCGCAGGTCCGCGACCTCCGCGAGAAGGCCGAGAAGGAGCTCGAGACCCGTCGTGACACCGTCACGAAGGAGTTCGACGCCAAGCTCAAGACCTTCGAGAAGTCCTTCGACAAGCGCGCCAAGGCCGGCCGGAAGGTCACCGAGGACCTCCAGAAGGACGAGCGGTACTCCAAGGTCGAGACCCAGGTCAAGAAGGTCCTCGACCAGACCAGCTCGACCCGCTCGCAGCTCAAGGCCGCCTTCACCTCGGTGAAGAAGACCGCGGACGTCGCCGTCGACGCCGCCAGCAAGGCCGCGAGCAAGCAGGCCGACAACGCCAAGATGCAGGTCAAGGCTGCGACCACCTCCGTGAAGAAGTCGGCTGAGGCCGTCATCGACGCGGGCAAGGAACTCGTCAGCTGACAGCTCGATCGGTACGGGTGCAGCGCACCTCTCCCGCACCGCGCCGCACCCGAGGGCGACCCACCCCCCCTCTCCCTCTCCCCCGGGTCGCCACCAACGGGCACCGTCCTCTCTCCCGCTGACGGTGCCGACCGATCCCGGAGGCCCCCTCGCTCTCGAGCGTGGGGGCCTCCGTCATCTCCCCTCCCTCCCGGTCATCCGGGGGGACCGGTGGCCCCGAAGGCCACGGACGGTCGCGTAGACTGCGCCCGTTCGGAGGGGAGTACCCCTGAGACACGACGGTGTCGTCACCACGGCGACGCGCCCGGCACCGTCGGCCCGCTGACGCCGGCGGGGGAGACCTCCGGCCGCACCCACCCCTGCGACCGGAGAACCGCTCCCGTGCCACTCGTGCTCGCCACCGAGGCGTCCACCGCCGACTTCGCCCGCTTCGACGTCCCGGGTGTGGTGTGGGCGGCCCTGGTCGCCGGCATCGTCGTGCTGCTGCTCCTCGACCTGCTGCTCGTCCACCGCACCCCGCACGCCGTCGGGCTGCGCGAGGCGATCATCGAGTCGTCGGTGTGGATCGCGCTCGGGCTCAGCTTCGGCCTGGTGCTCCTGTGGTGGCAGGGCGGCCAGGTCGCCGGCGAGTACTACGCCGGCTACCTGATCGAGAAGAGCCTCTCGATCGACAACGTGTTCGTCTGGGCCGTGATCCTCAGCTACTTCAAGGTCCCGGCCGCGTACCAGTTCCGCGTGCTGTTCTGGGGGGTCTTCGGCGCCCTGGTCCTCCGGGCGATCTTCATCTTCGCCGGCGTGGCCCTCATCGAGCAGTTCGGCTGGCTCCTCTACGTCTTCGGCGCCTTCCTGCTGTTCACCGCCTACCGGATGATCAGCCACCGCGACGTCGAGGTGCACCCGGAGGACAACCCGGTCCTGAAGCTCGTCCGCCGGGTCGTGCCGTCGACCAACGACTACCACGGTCAGCACCTGTTCGCCCGGGTCGACGGTCGGCTCCTCGCCACCCCGCTGTTCGCCGTGCTGGTGCTGGTCGAGGCCACCGACGTCGTCTTCGCCGTCGACTCGGTGCCGGCGATCCTGGCGGTGAGCCGGGAGCCGTTCATCGTGTTCTCGTCGAACGCCTTCGCGATCCTCGGCCTCCGGGCGCTCTACTTCGCCCTCGCGGGCCTCAAGGACCGCTTCCGCTACCTCGACTACGGCCTCGCCGCGATCCTCGCGTTCGTCGGCGTCAAGATGCTGATCGTCGACGTCTACCACCTGCCCATCCCGGTGAGCCTCGGCGTGATCTTCGGCATCCTCACCGTCGCGATCGTCGCGTCCCTGCGCGCCGACGGCGGAGACGACGACGGTGCGGGCCCGCCGCTCGGCGCCGGCGAGCCGGAGTCACAGCCGAGCGCCACCTGACGCCCTGCGCGCTACCGTCTCCCACCCACCCGACGCACCCGACGGGACACCCCGATGAGCCTCCAGCAGCAGATCGCCGACGACTTGAAGACCGCCATGAAGGCGCGCGACCGTGACCGGATGAGCGCGCTCCGGATGCTCATCTCCGCCCTCAAGAACGAGGGCGTGTCGCTGGGCCGCGGGCCGCAGGGCGAGCTCAGTGACGCGGAGGTCCAGAAGGTCCTCGCGACCGAGAAGAAGCGCCGGGACGAGGCCGCCGCGTCCTACGCCGCCAACGGCCGCGAGGAGTCCGCCGCGAAGGAGCAGGCCGAGTCCGAGCTCATCGCCGGGTACCTGCCGGCGCAGCTCTCCGACGACGAGATCGACGCGGCGATCGACGAGGCCATCGCGAGCGAGGGCGCCACCGGCCCGCAGGACATGGGCAAGGTCATGAAGGCCACGATGGCGGCCGTCGGCAACCGCGCCGAGGGCAGCCGCGTGTCGCCCCGCGTCAAGGCCAAGCTCGCCCCGTCGTAGTCGTCAGTCGTCGTACGAGCGACGCTGGTTGCCGTCCCGGTTCCGGACCCGGTCGGGGCAGGTGACCATCATCGGCGAGCGCACGACGAGGTCGTGGTCGAACCGGAGGTGCTGCGAGACCGAGCGGCCCAGCACCTCGACGTCGAGGTCGACCCCGTCGAAGACGTCCATCGCCCGCTCGGTGTAGAACTCGCAGTTGTCCATCCGGACCGTGAGCGCCAGCTCGGTCGACTCGCCGGCTGCGAGCGTCACCGGGAGATCGCCGGCGACGGTGCCGTCGAGGACCGGGTCGAGCAGGCGCAGCGCGTCGTCGCCGAGGTCGGCGGCGTCGATGGTCACCGCCACCGCGCCGTCGTTCCGGACCGGTACCCGCAGGGTCACGTAGCCGTGGTCGACGTAGCGCAGCGCGTAGGCCCCGCGGGTGCCGAACGTCGCGATGGTCGCGAAGTCGGTCCCCTCGGCGCCCAGCGGACCCGCGGGCTCCAACGCCACGGCGGACGGCGCCCCGGCCCACCACAGGGCCGGGAGGGCCGCCACGGCCGCGAGGAGGAGACCGGTTCGACGCCTCACGGCAGCGTCACCATCCGCGCGCGCCGCATCCAGCCGGCGCTCGCGACGAGGCCGATGCCGAGGAGCGCGATCCCGAACGGCCCACCGGTCGCGGGGAGGCCGCCGCTGCCGCCGCCGTCGGGTGCCGCCACCACGCCCGGGGCGTCGCCACCGTCGTCGTCCGGTGCGCCCTGCGCCGACTCGCGGCCGGCGGGCTCGGCCGGGTCCTCGAACCAGTCGCAGCCGGTGGGGTCGGGGTTGTCCTCACGGTCGTACTGCGAGCAGGGGACGAGACCCGCCGACTTGACGACGTTGCCTGCGATGAGGACCGAGCCGCCGCTGTCGCAGTCGGGCAGCCCTCTCGGGTCGGTCGTGTTGCTGCTCGGCGTCCCCTCCTCGGAGGCGGTCGAGGTGTTGTCCTGCCAGCAGTTGCCGGTCCCCTGGTCGTCCCACCAGAAGTCGACCCCGTTCGGCTGCCGGAGCCCGTCGGGCGTGAGGCCCATCGTGTTGTCGACGTAGTGGTTGCCGTTCGAGGTGTCGAACTGGACGGTGGGGTCGTAGTCGTCACGGAAGGCGGCCGGGACCCAGAACAGCATCGTCCCCTGGCGCCAGTTGTCGTAGATGTGGTTGCCCTCGACGAGGTCGTAGTTGCCGCCGGCGATCATGACCCCCGTGCCGACCGGGACCGGGAACGCCGGGCACACCGTGCCGGTCTCGTAGCCGCGCTCCGCCGGGGGACGGTCGCAGATGCCCGACTGCACGAACTCCGTGTAGTAGTTGCTGTTGTTGCCGTAGATGCGGTTGTTGGAGATCCACAGGTGGTCCTGCGGCATCCCCGGGTGGTTCGGGACGAACGAGTCGGTCACGATGCCGGCGCCGTTGGCGTAGAACTCGCTGTCGTGGACGTAGACGGAGTTGCCCGCCGTCCCGGAGTAGCCGAGCGCGTTGTGGTGCGACGAGCAGTTGTCGATCTCGGCCGCCCAGCGGTCCAGCGGCGCGGTCGTCGGGTTGTCGGCGTTCACGTCCGCCGGCGCGCCCGGGTACACCCCGGAGTCCCCGTTGTGGTGCGTCTCGCAGTCCTTCATGACCCCGTGGTCGGACGTGAAGGTGAGGATCCCGTAGAGGTCGTTGTTGCGGGCGATCACCCGATCGAGCACGTAGCCGTCGGTCTCGTGCACGTAGAACGCGTTCTCGCGGAACAGCTCGCCGGCGATGTTGCGCAGGTAGAAGCCGTCGGCGCGGTCGGCCTTGATGCCGTTGTGCTTGACCCAGTCGCCGTCCTCGCGGAACCCGCCCCGCAGGACCACGTCCCCGGGCCGTTCGCCGGTGCCCTCGATCTGGAGGTCGCAGCGCTGGTCGTCACAGATGATGTCGGGGTCGGCGGGGTCGTCGCCGGCGACGGTGACGAGGCTCACCTCCTGCCCGCAGGTGAACGACTCCTCGTAGCTCACCACGCCGCCGTCGTAGGACTCGGCGCACGGCGGGTCCCACGACGGTTCCTCGCGGTAGACCCCCGGGAGGACGTAGATGTTGGTGCCGCGGGTCGTGACCGCGTCGACCGCCGCCTGGATGTGCTCGAACCCGCACTCGGCGAGCAGGTGCTCGTTGTGCTCGCGCAACGCCGGGTCACCGATGCGTGCGATCCGCTCGGCCGAGTCGGGCTTGCACACGACGAGGTGCGGGATCGCCTCGTCGAAGGGCCGGTAGATCGGCACCGGCGCGTTCTGGTCGGGGAAGATCGACTCGCGCTCCTCGTGGGCGGCGGCGGGCCACACGCCGGCGAGCACGACCAGCGCGGCCGTGATGGCGACCAGGACGGGCCGGGTCCCTTGGACCACACGAGCCGGGTCCTCTTGGACCACGACGACGAGTCGGTGGGCATACGGGCTCCTCCACGAAGCGACGAACGCGCCCCGGCGGGGCGCGGCACCTCCGGACCCTTCGCCGGCGGACCGCCCCGTTCCTCCCGGTTGGCCCCGTCCGGGCGTCCTGCCCGCACGTCGCCGTGCGCTCTGGAGGCGACCCCGCGCCGACCGGTCGGTGGCCTAGGCTCGGCCCGCACACGCCGAGACGCGAGAGAGGTGGCTGTGGAGGTCCTGCGCACGACCGTCGACCCCTCGTCGGAGGAGTTCGCCCGCAACCGCGACCACCACCTCGGGCTGGTCGAGGAGCTGCGTGCCACCCTCGAGGAGACCGCCAAGGGTGGCTCGGAGCGGTCGCGGGAGCGGCACGCCGCACGCGGCAAGCTCCTCCCCCGTGACCGCGTCGAGGCGCTCCTCGACCCGGGGACGCCGTTCCTCGAGCTCGCGCCGCTGGCCGCCAACGGGATGTACGACGACGACGCGCCGGCGGCGGGGATCATCACCGGGATCGGCCGGGTCTCGGGCGTCGAGTGCGTGATCGTCGCCAACGACGCCACCGTCAAGGGCGGCACCTACTACCCGATGACGGTCAAGAAGCACCTGCGCGCCCAGGAGGTCGCCGCCCAGAACCGTCTCCCCTGCATCTACCTCGTCGACTCGGGCGGGGCGTTCCTCCCCAAGCAGGACGAGGTGTTCCCGGACCGCGACCACTTCGGCCGGATCTTCTACAACCAGGCCACCCTGTCCGGGGCGGGCATCCCCCAGATCGCGGTCGTGATGGGCTCCTGCACCGCCGGCGGGGCGTACGTGCCGGCCATGAGCGACGAGACCATCATCGTCAAGGAGCAGGGCACCATCTTCCTCGGTGGCCCTCCGCTCGTGAAGGCGGCCACCGGCGAGGTCGTGACCGCCGAGGAGCTCGGAGGCGGCGACCTCCACGCCCGCACCTCGGGGGTGGTCGACCACCTCGCCGTCGACGACCGCCACGCGCTGCAGCTCGCCCGCGACGCGATCGCGAACCTCAACTGGGTCAAGCGCGTCCCGGTCGACGTCACCGAGCCCGAGGAGCCGAAGTACGACCCGGCCGAGCTCTACGGCGTGCTGCCCCACGACCTCAAGCAGCCCTACGACGTCCGCGAGGTCATCGCCCGCATCGTCGACGGGTCCCGCTTCCACGAGTTCAAGCCGCTCTACGGCGAGACGCTCGTGACCGGCTTCGCGCGGCTGCACGGCTACCCGGTCGGCATCGTCGCCAACAACGGGATCCTGTTCCGGGAGTCCGCGCTGAAGGGCGCGCACTTCATCGAGCTGTGCAACCAGCGCGGCATCCCCCTCGTGTTCCTCCAGAACATCACCGGCTTCATGGTCGGCCGCGAGTACGAGGCCGGCGGGATCGCCAAGGACGGCGCCAAGATGGTGACGGCGGTGGCGTGCTCGTCGGTGCCGAAGTTCACCGTGGTCATCGGCGGGTCGTTCGGGGCCGGCAACTACGCGATGTGCGGCCGGGCGTACGCGCCCCGGATGCTGTGGACCTGGCCGAACGCGCGGATCTCGGTGATGGGGGGCGACCAGGCCGCCAACGTCCTCGCCACCGTCAAGCGTGACGGCATCGAGGCCGGCGGCGACAGCTGGTCGGCCGACGAGGAGGAGGCCTTCAAGGCGCCCATCCGCGAGCAGTACGAGACCCAGGGCCACCCCTACTACGCGTCGGCACGCCTCTGGGACGACGGCGTCATCGACCCCGCGGACACCCGCACCGTGCTCGCGCTCGGGCTCTCGGCGGCGTTCAACCAGCCCTACGGGACGCCCGACTACGGCGTCTTCCGGATGTAGCGGCTCCGCTCAGCTGCGCGCGAGGAGCTCGGCGAGGCGCTGACGCCGGCGGGCGATGCGCAGCTCCGGGCCCGCCGCGAGCGTGGTCTCGACGACCTCGACCAGCGCGGTCGGCTCGAACGGCTTGGCGATGTAGGCGTCGCAGCCCCGGTGCCACCCGGCCGCCTCGTCCCCCGGCCCGGCCTTGGCGGTCAGCATCACGACCGGCAGGTCGAACAGGTAGGCGTGGCCCCGGATCCAGGTCAGCACCTCGAAGCCGTCGACGTTGGGCATCATCACGTCCAGCACGACGAGGTCGGGCGTCGGGGCGGACTCGTCCTCGAGCCGGCTGATCGCGTCGCGGCCGTCCTCGGCCGCCTCGACCGTCCAGCCGCCGACGATCTCGAGCACGGTCGAGACGATCTCGCGCACCGACGGGTCGTCGTCGACGATCAGGACACGCGTCACGGGACCCTCCTGGGCGGACTGCCCCCATCGTCGGCCACCGGCCCCCCTCCCTGTACCGGGCCGTCCGTTCGTCGCACGCGCTGGGCCGCTGGGCGCGTCCGCCGGCGGGGCCCCGAGCCACCGCCGGCGCGCCCCCGCACCGCTAGCGTGCATGGCCCGATGCGCCGACGTGGGACGAGGACGACGTGGCCGACCTGCTCCGACAGCACCGTGACGACCGCGGGGTGGTCACCGTGACGCTCGCCAAGCCCGAGATCCGCAACGCCTTCAACCCCGCCTTCATGCGGGCGATCCGGGCGGCCTTCGACGGCCTCCGCGACGACGAGGGCGTCCGGGCCGTGGTCCTCACGGGCGAGGGCACCGCGTTCTCCGCCGGGGCGGACCTCAACTGGATGCGGTCGATGCGCGACTACAGCTACGACGAGAACGTCGCCGACTCGCGCGAGCTCGACGCGCTGTTCCGCACCATCGACCACTTCCCGCGACCGGTCGTGGCGCGCGTGAACGGCGCGGCGCTCGGCGGGGCGATGGGGCTGATCGCCTGCGCCGACATCGCGGTCGCGAGCCGCGACGCCGTCTTCGGGTTCTCCGAGACCAAGCTCGGCATCGCCCCGGCGGTGATCTCGACCTACGTCCAGCCCAAGATCGGGCTGTCGAACGCCCGCCGGTACTTCCTCACCGGGGAGCGGTTCGACGCCGACCGGGCGTTCCACCTCGGCCTCGTCCACGAGGTCTGCGACCCGGACGACCTCGACGCGACGCTCGAGACCGTGCTCCGCGAGGTCCTGTCCGCCGGCCCGACCGCGCAGGTCGCCGTGAAGGCGCTGATCCCGAAGGTCGAGGCGGCCCAGACCCAGGACGCGGCCGCCGAGCAGACCATCCAGGTCATCGCGTCCCTGCGGGTCGGCGACGAGGGCCAGGAGGGCATGGCCGCGTTCTTCGACCGGCGCCGGCCCGCCTGGGTCCCCGGGTCCGAGTAGGCCGCCCTGACGCTCAGGCATCGAGCGAGCGCAGCGCGGCGACGAGCTCGTCCTTGGTCATCTGCGACCGGCCCTCGAGCTCGGCCCGCTGGGCCAGCTCGTAGAGCTCGGCACGGGTGAGCTCCCGGAGGTCGCCCGGGGTGCCGCCGTCGCCGTTGCCGCCGCGGCCGTCGCCGGCGCGGGGGCCGGCGTCGGAGGTGCGGAGGCCGGCGTCCTCGTGACGCGCCCGGCGCAGCGTGTCCTCCAGCCCCCGGCTGGCGTCGAGGGTGACGATGTCGAACGGGATGTCGATGCCGGCGTCGTCGTAGGCGGCCTTGACGAGCTCGACCACCCGGTCCTGGACGCGGCGGATCTCGGCCTGGCGCGAGCCGGTCCAGTAGCGCAGGTCGAGCGTGATCGACGAGGCGCCGAACTCGGTGTAGTACGCCTCCGGCGCGGGCTCCTCGACGACCCCCTCGACGTTCCTCAGCACCTCGAGCGCGACGGCACGGGCCAGGGGGAGGTCGGCGTCGTAGTCGACGCCGACGAGGAGGCTCGTGCGCACGACCGGGTGGGCGGTCTGGACCTCGATGGCGTTCTTGTAGACGTCGGCGTTCGGCACGTACACGAGCCGGCCCCCGTAGGTGACGATCTGCGTCTCGCGGATGGTGATGAGCTGCACGGTGCCGGTGATGCCGTTGACCTCGATCTGGTCGCCCGACCGGAACGGGTCACGGATGAGGAGCAGGATGCCGCTGAGGAGGTTGCTGAGGATGTCCTGGAAGGCGAACCCGGCGGCGACCCCGAGGAGGCCGAGGCCACCGAGCATGGTCGCGACGTCGACGTTCGGTGAGGCGATGGGGATCGCGACGAACAGGCCCGCGACGACGATGCCAGCCCGGATGAGGCTCGAGAACACCTTGCCGAAGCTCTTGGTCTTGGCGGCGGTCAACCGTCGTTCGATGGGCTTCTGGGTCAGCCGGGCGACGAGGGTGAAGACCAGGAGGACGGCCAGCGCGACGCCGATCCGCGGGAGCGCGTTGAAGAGCCCTTCGAGCATCCCGTCCAGTGCCTGCGCCGTCTCCCGGGCCGGGTTCACGTCGACCTCGGTGGGCGCCGTCGTGGCGGCCTGGGCGAGCAGTGCGGGGATGTCCATACCGGGCGTGGGCTCCTCTGGGCGGCCGCGCCGGCGCCGGCGCGTGCGGTCACCACGAGGTTCGTCGCCGGGCCGTCACGGATGGCCGCGCGACCCCGGCCGACCGGCCGGGTCGCGGCCCAGCGCCCTCCCGGACGGACGGGGGCGCGTGTCAGGCTCGGCGTGCCGCGAGGCCGGCGGGGAGCGGGGTGCCCTCGGGGACGTCGGGCGCCGCGACGGGATCGCCGAGCACCTCCGTGATCGGCACGACCCCGGCCCAGATCGGCAGGCCCAGGTCCCCCTCGTCGTCGTGGACGCCCTCGGCCCGGATCTTCGCGCTGGCCTCGTCGAGCGGCACGGCGATCACGCTCGTGGCCCGCAGCTCGGTCGGCGTGACCGGGCGGCACTCCGCCCAGCGGCCGGGGACGACGTGGTCGGTGATGACCTCGAGGGCGTGCCGCTTGGCCGCCTCGTCGACGACCGCGGTCGCGGTACCGAGGACCACGACGCTGCGGTAGTTCAGCGAGTGGTGGAACGCCGAGCGCGCCAGGACGTAGCCGTCGACCAGGGTCGCGGTGACGCACACCGGGAGCCCCGAGCCCGCCGCCCGCATCGCGCGGGAGGCGGCCGAGCCGTGCAGGTAGAGCGTGTCCCCGTCGCGGCCGTGGATCACCGGGATCACGTAGGGCTGACCCTCGACGGCGAAGCCGAGGTGGCAGACCCGGGTGGCGTCGAGCACCGCGTGGATGGTGTCCCGGTCGTAGTGGCCGCGGGCGGGCAGACGCCGGACCGTCGACCGGCCGGACGCCGGCCGGGTCACGGCTGCAGCAGCACCGGGATCAGGTTCACGTGCTCGGGGCTGCCGTCCTTGGCCGAGTCGGCCCACACGCGGACGGTGCCGACGGTCACCTGTGAGACGCTGAACGACGGCGAGAACGACCACGTCCCGACGCACCCGGTCCCGCACGACGCCGTGCCGAACCCGCTGTCGAGGACGGTGCTCGCGTTGTCGAGGATCTCCCACTGGTAGGCCGCCTCGAACACGTTCGCGCAGCCCTCGACGGTGTCACCGCTGGCGAGGGTCATGCCGGGAGTGGGCGCGGTCACGAAGATGAACGCCTGGTTCGTGAGCCCCGGGTCGGCGCAGACGTCGACCGGCGTCGCGGTGGCCGTGGCGGTCGGCTCGGGCGTCGCCGTCTCGCTGGGCGCCGCCGTGGCGGTCGCGGTCTCGGTCACGGTCACGGTGACCGTCGGCGCCGGCGACGCGGCGCCGTCGTCGCCGTCCCCGCTCCCGCAGGCGGCTGCGACCAGACCCGTGATCGCCGCGACGACCAGCACCATCCTGCGAGATCCCACCGTTCCCTCCACGAGCGTCGGTGCGCCGATGCTACTCGGCGAGACACTCCGGGAGCGCGACCGCTCGCGGGTCGGACCGCGTCGACTGGAGCGTCGCCGCATGGCATATCGTGCGTATCGGACTCGAACGTGCGTTCGATGCACGGGTGTGGACGGGATGGCGCCGCGGGGCCGTGAGATGTCGCACCCCCTCCGTAGGTTGCTGTCCATGTCCACGACGACCATCGCTTCCGCCCCCGCCGCCGGGTACCGGCGCCGGCGCCGGCCGCGCCTGCACGTGGCGCTGGCCGCTGAGGCGTCGCCGGCGTACGGGGTCGACGGGCCGGGCCGTCACGAGCGTCTCGAGGACGCCGTCGACGAGGTCGTGTCGGTGCGGTTGGACGAGCTGTCCGAGGACGAGCTGCGGACCGAGCTCGGGGTGCTGGAGCGGTGCGTGCGTCGGCTGTCCGCCCGGCAGGGGGAGGCGGCCGGGGCGTTGGCGTCGCGGCAGGCACGCCGTGCCGCCGAGGCCCACCCGGACGATCCGCGTGCGGGGGAGCGTGCCCGCCGGCAGACCGCCCAGGATCTCGCGGCCGGGCTCGGGTGGGACCCGGGCCGTGCCACCCGGACGCTGAAGACCGACCGCGAACTCGAGACGCTGCCGGTGGCGCGTCAGGCGGCCCGTGACGGGGCGTTGACGCCGGAGCACGCCCGGCTGCTCGCCTCGGTGCTCCGCCACCTGATCGGCGACGAACGGACCGCGGTCGAGACCGAGCTGGTCGAGAAGGCGGCCGGGCTCGGCCCGGTCGAGTACGGGCGGGTCTGCCGCCGCCGGTTGGCCGAGCTCGCTCCCGAGGAGGCGCAAGCGGACGCCGACCGGCTCCACGACCGGCGGGCCGCCAGCGTGTCACCGCAGCCGGACGGGTCCACCACCCTGTGGGCCACCCTGTCCGGGCTGGATGCCGAGACGGTCGCCACCGGCATCGACGCCTTCCGCACCTTCGACGCCCCCGGTACCCCGCCGCGCAGTCCGGCGCAGCGGACCGCGGACGCGCTGGTCGCGATGGCCCGCGCCGCGCTGGACCACGGGCTCACCACCACCGACCACGGGTCGCGTCCGCACGTGACCGTCACCATCGGCTGGTCCGAGCTTGCGCCGCGGCCGGGATGGCCGACACGACCTGGACCGGCCCGATCACCGCCGCCGACGTGCGCCGGATGCTGGCCGGATTCCACCATCACCCGGGTGATCGACCGGACCCGACAGTTGCCGCTGGATATCGGGCGGCAGTCACGGTCGACCTCGGTGGGGGTGTGGAAGGGCACCGTGGCCCGCGACCGTCACTGCACCTACCCGGGCTGTGACGCGCCCCCGTCGATGTGTCAGGCCGCCCACCTCGACCGGCGGTGGCGCCACGGCGCCGGCGTGTCGGTCGCCGAGGTCGCCCTGGCCTGTCACGCCCACCACCGGCTCATCGACCGGCTCGGGCTGATCGGCCGCATCGAGAACGGCCGGGTCACCTGGCACCCACCCGACTAGGCCCGAGCCACCCCACGGCCCCAACACGTAGACCCGCCCCGTCGACGGACGGCTGGCGCCAGCCTGCCCTCCACCGCGGCTACCCCTCCGCGCTCCTTGACAACTGCACAGAGAACACGGCGCTCCCCCGCCGTCGGCGCCGGCTGGGCACTCCAACCGGCCGGCGCCGGCGGGGACCCCTGGTAGCGTCCCGCGGCGAGCCGACCGGGAGTCGACACGGGTGTTCCGCAGGGTCCTCATCGCCAACCGCGGCGAGATCGCGCGCCGCGTGCTGCGGTCGTGCCGCGAGCTCGGCGTCGAGACGGTGGCGGTCTACTCCGACGCCGACGCCGACGAGCCCCACGTCCGTGAGGCCGACGAGGCCGTCCGGCTCGGGCCCGCCCCCGCCGGCGAGAGCTACCTCGCCGTCGACCGCGTCATCGCCGCCGCCCAGCGCACCGGCGCCGACGCGATCCACCCGGGCTACGGGTTCCTGTCCGAGAACGCCGACTTCGCCCAGGCCTGCGCCGACGCGGGCATCACGTTCATCGGCCCCTCCCCCGACGTCATCCGTCTCATGGGCGACAAGGCCGCCGCGAAACGTCACCTCGAGGAGGCCGGCGTCCCGGTCGTCCCGGGCCGCCACGACGAGGCCCTCACCGACGAGGCCCTCACGGAGGCTGCGGACGCCATCGGCTACCCCGTCCTCGTGAAGGCCGTGGCGGGCGGCGGCGGCAAGGGCATGCGCGCGGTGACCGACCCGGACGAGCTGCAGGACGGGCTCGACGCGGCGCGGCGCGAGGCGGCCAACGCCTTCGGCGACGACCGCCTCATCATCGAGAAGCTCGTCACCGGCCCGCGCCACGTCGAGGTGCAGGTCTTCGGCGACACGCAGGGCCACGTCATCCACGTGCTCGAGCGCGAGTGCTCGGTCCAGCGTCGGCACCAGAAGGTCGTCGAGGAGACCCCCTCGCCGGCGGTCGACGCTGACCTCCGCGAGCGGATGGGACGGGCGGCGGTGCGGGCCGCCGAGGCGGTCGGCTACGTCGGTGCGGGGACGGTCGAGTTCCTGCTGGCCGACACCGGCGACTTCTACTTCCTCGAGATGAACACGCGGCTCCAGGTCGAACACCCCGTGACCGAGCTCGTGACCGGTCTCGACCTCGTCGCGATGCAGCTGCGGGTCGCGGCGGGCCAGCCGCTGGGCATCACCCAGGAGGAGGTGACCGGACGCGGGCACGCGCTCGAGGTGCGGCTCTACGCCGAGGACGCCGCCGGTGGCTTCCTCCCCCAGACCGGGCCGGTGCTCCGCTTCGACGTGCCACGCGGGGACGACCTCCGCGTGGACAGCGGGGTCGAGACCGGCAGCGAGGTGACCCGCTTCTACGACCCGATGCTCGCCAAGCTCGTGGTCCACGCCCCCGACCGCGACGCCGCCATCGAACGGATGCGGTGGCTGCTGGCCCACACCACCGTGCTCGGGGTCACGACCAACCTCGACTTCCTCGCCGCCATCGTGGACCACGAGGTCTTCCGCGCCGGCGCGCTCACGACGACCTTCATCGACGACCACCTGCCCGACTGGCAGCCCTCCCCCGTCCCGGACGAGCTCCTGACGGCCGTCGCGGTCATCCTCCAGCACGGCCGGGAGACCGCCGCCGGCGGGTCCGGTGACGGCGACCTCCACTCCCCCTGGCGTGCCCTGGGACCGTGGCGCACCGGGCAGGTCGGGGGCTGGCGTCTGCGGCTCCGGGACGGCCAGGACCACCACGACCTCGACGTCACCGGGCGCGGGGGCGTCTACCGCGTCCGCCGCGAACAGGACACCGCGGTCGCGCTCGTCACCGGCCGCACCGACGCGGGGGGCCTGCGGCTCGAGATCGACGGCCACGAGGTCCCCGCCACCGTCGTGCGCGACGGCGACACCGTGTGGGCCCACGTCGCCGGCGCCACCCGCAAGCTGACGCTCATCCCGGCCACCCACCACGCCGACCCGTCGGCGATGAGCGGCCACACCGCGTTCACCTCGCCGATGCCAGGAGCCGTGATCGCCGTCAACGTGGCGGCTGGCGACACCGTCCGCGCCGGCGCGACCCTCGTGGTCGTCGAGGCGATGAAGATGGAGCACCCGGTGAAGGCCCCGGCCGACGGCACCGTCTCGGCGCTCCACGTCGCGGTCGGCGATGCCGTCGATGCCGACGCCGTCCTGCTCGAGTTCGACCCCGCCACGGAGGACGACGGATGAGCCTGCCGAGCGAGGTGACGATCGTCGAGGTCGGTCCGCGCGACGGCCTCCAGAACGAGCCGGGGGTCGTGCCGACCGACATCAAGGTCGGCTTCATCGACCGTCTCGCCGGCACCGGGCTCCGGGTCGTGGAGGCCACGTCGTTCGTGCACCCGAAGTGGGTCCCCCAGCTCGCCGACGCCGGCGAGGTCATGGACGCCATCGAGCGCGTCGACGGGGTCCGCTACCCGGTGCTGGTCCCGAACGAGCGCGGGCTCGAGGGCGCCCTGGCCCACCAGGTCGAGGAGGTCGCCGTCTTCGGCGCCGCGTCCGAGGCGTTCAGTCAGCGCAACATCAACCGCTCGATCGACGAGTCGCTGGAGATGTTCGCGCCCGTGGTCGACCGCGCGAAGGACGCCGGCCTGCGGGTGCGCGGGTACGTCTCGACCGTGCTGGGCTGCCCGTACCAGGGCGAGGTCCCGCTCGCCGACGTCGTGCGGGTCACCTCCGCGATGTTCGACCTCGGCGTCGACGAGGTGAGCCTCGGCGACACCATCGGCGTCGGGACCCCCGGAGCCGTCCGCGGGATGCTCCGCGCCCTCGCCGGCGAGGTCGACACCGCCCGCCTGGCGGTCCACATGCACGACACCTACGGGCAGGGGCTCGCGAACACGCTGGCGGCCTTCGAGGAGGGGGTCACGATCGCGGACACCTCCGCCGGCGGCCTCGGCGGGTGCCCGTACGCCCCCGGCGCCAAGGGCAACCTCGCCACCGAGGACCTCGTCTACGCCCTCCACGGCAGCGGGGTCACGACCGGCGTCGACCTCGACGCGCTGGTCGACACCACCGCGTGGATGGCTGACCGGCTCGGCCGCCCGCCGGCGTCACGCGCCGCCGAGGCCATCCTCGCCACCCGCGCCCGCACCTGAGCCAGGGGCGACGCCGAGGGCGGTGAGGGTGCGGACGGCGGCCTCACCGAGCCGGCGCCGGGTGTGGCCGAGGTCGGCGATGCGGATCTCCTCCAGAGCCGCGCGCGGTGCCCAGGCGGCCCACTCGCGGGCGACGGCCAGCGGGTGGCCCGGGTCGTCGGGCCACGCCACGAGCCCGAGCGGTGTCGGCAGACGCCGGAGCTCGGCCTCGGTCGGGGCGAGGCCGCCGTCGAGCGCCACGAGCGCCGCCTCGAGGCTGTCGGGGTCGTGCTCGCGCCAGTCGCGCAGCAGGACGTCGCGCAGCCACGGCTCCATCGCGCGGTCGGTCTGGAAGCGGGCGAGCATCCCGACCACGCCGATGCCGGCGACCTCCTCCGCGACGACCGCGTGCGGCCCCTCCCCCGGCACCGCTCGACCGGTCCACGCCGGCAGGCACGCGACGACCGCGTGGGGCGTGCGCCGCGCCGCGGTCCACGCGACCGCGGCGTGTCCGCCCAGCGAGACCCCACCGACGAGCACCGCCCCCGTCGCCGCGACCACGGCGTCGAGGTCGGCGACGTGGTGGTCGAACGCGTGGTCGGCCGGGTCCGACAGGGGTGTGCTCGCCCCGTGGCCGCGGAGGTCGTAGGACACCAGCCGGTAGCCGGCGGCGGTCACCGGACCGGCGAACGCCTCGCGGACGAACCGTGACGTGGACCCCACCCCGTGGGCGACCACGAAGGCCGGCGCGTCCGCGTCCGGGCCGTCGACGTGGACGGCCAGCTCGACACCGCCGGCGCCGGCGACCCGCCGATCGCTCACGCCGCCACCGCCGGCGTCGGCAGCTCGCGACCCCGCAGCCGGACGGCGACGACGGCGAGCACCACGGCCAGCAGGAGCGACCACCACTGGTCGGTCGAGGGGACCCCGGCCAGGGGCGCCCGGAGGAACCCGAGGCCGGCGCGGGCGAGGGCGTAGCCGGCGGCGGCCCCCACGGCCACCGCTGGCCGGCGCCGCGCCGTGAACGCGACCAGCGCGAGGCCGGCCGCGACGGCCGCCTCGAGGTAGCCGACGGGGGCGACCCGGCTCGCGTAGCCGGCGAGCCGGACCCCCCACCCGACCGGGATGCCGGCGCAGACGTCCTCCACGCCACACGACGCCTGCCACACGGCGACGCCGGCGAGCGCCGACGCGGGTGCCGCGACGAGGAGCCACACCCGCTCGTCGTCGTCGCTCCTCCACACGACCCACACGAGCGCCACGAGCACCCCGACGACCGTCTCGACGCCGGCGCGGACCAGCATCACCGTCGTCAGCGCCCGGCGCCACACCAGCGGCCCGCCGGCGAGGATCCACCACAACCGCGCCGCCACGAGCCCGACCAGGGTGGCGCGCAGCACCTCGTCGACGACCCGGCCGGCCGGGACCCCGCGGTCGCGCGCTGCGGCCCAGGCGACGACGGTGGCGACCGCCAGCGCCGGCGCGATCCGGAGCAGGATGGCCGCGTCCATCACCCGGCCGCGGCGGCTTCGAGGTCCGCGAGCCGCTGGGCCAGCAGCTGCTCGGTCAGGACGCCCGTGTAGGTGTGGACCAGGCGACCCTCGTGGTCGAAGAACGCGGTCGTCGGCATCCCTCGCGCACCCACGTTGGCGGCGACGTCGCCGGCGACGTCGAACAGGGTCGCGTCGAAGGCGAGCTCCTCCGCGCGCAGGAACGCCTCGCCGGCCTCGCGCCGGTCGAGGTGGTCGACGCCGAGGAACGCGACGTCGGGGTGGGCGGCCATCGCGGCGCGCAGGACCGGCGCCTCGGCACGGCACGGACCGCACCACTCCGCGAAGATGTTGACGACCGTGGGGCGTCCCGCGTCGGCCTCGCGCGCGATCCACGCGGCCGCCTCGGGCCACGCCGCGTCGACCAGGCGAGCGTCGCGCGCCGGCGTGGTGGGCCCCGCCTCGGCGACCGCGTCGACCTCGGGCGTGTCGGCGCCGCCGCAGGCGCTGAGCGCCAGGGCGGCGACGACCGCCGCGGCGACGACGCGGAGGGACACGGGGGCGCCGGCGCTCAGGCGCGTGCCGGGACGTCGGCGAGGACGTCCGCGGAGGCGGCCAGGAACGCGTCGACGTCGCTCGGGGTCCCGACGGTGGCGCGGATCTGCTGGGTCATCCCGTACGGCGCGAGCGGCCGGATGCCGACGCCGTGGTGGGCGTACGCCTCGACGACCGGTCCCGCCTCGGTGCCGAGCTCGAAGGTGAGGAAGTTGCCGAGCCCGTCGGTGAACGGGATCCCGAGGTCGCGCAGTCCGGCGGCCATCCGGGCGCGACCCTCCAGGGTGCCGGTGACGGTCCGCTCGAGGTGGGCGGTGTCGGCGAGCGCCGCCAGGCCGGCGACCTGGGCGGCGGCGTTGACGTTGAAGCGGGGGCGCCACGCGTCGAGCGAGCCGACCAGCTCGGCCGGTCCGGTCACGTAGCCGAGCCGGAGCCCGGCCAGCGCGTACGCCTTGCTGAAGGTCCGCAGGACCAGCAGCCGTGGGTGCTCGAGGCCGAGCTCGCGGACGGTGGCGAAGCCCTGCTGGCCGACGGCGAACTCGTTGTACGCCTCGTCGACCGCGACGGTGACGTGCTCGGGGACGCCCTCGACGAGCGCGCGCAGCTCGTCGCCGGTGAGGTGGGCGCCGGTGGGGTTGCCGGGGTTGTCGACCAGCACGACCCGGGTGGCGTCGGTGACGCGCGACAGCAGCGCGTCGACGTCGCGGGCGTAGCCGTCCGCCCCGTGCGTCGCGGGGCCACCGGTGGGCGCCTCGACGTAGCCGGCGCCGACGTTGCGCGCGGCGAGTCGGTAGACGATGAACGCCCGCTCGAAGGCGACGACGTCGCCGCCGTCGCGGCACTCGTGGGCGACGAGGTCCATGAGCAGCGCGGCCGAGCCGGTCCCGAGCCCGACCTCGTCGCGGGTGACCCCGAGCCGCTCGGCGAGCGCGTCGCGCAGCGCCACCGACTGGTCGTCCGGGTAGATGTGAGCCGCGGGAGCGAGGTCACGGATGGCGGCGATGGCCGCCGGCGAGGGCCCGAACGGCGCCTCGTTGGACGACAGCCGGACCGCCATCCCCGGCGGCGGACCGACCGCGGAGGACGAGGCGACGGAGGTGCTCATCGCGTCAGGGGCTCCTCGGGAGGGACGGGGTGAGGACCCTACCCCGACGAGACGCTCACGACGCCCCGCGACCCGACGGCGGGCGGACCGCCTTCTTGGCGACCTTCTTCGTGGCGGTCTTGGTGGCCTTCTTGGCGGTCTTGGCGGCCGACTTGGTGGCCGACTTGCTGGCCGTCTTCGCCCGTCCGTTGGTCGAGGCCGTCGCCGGACGTCCCTCGAGGCCGTCGAGCGCCCACGGGTTCTCGAACACCCGCCGGAACTCGCGCGCGAGCACGGCCCCCTGGAAGCCGTCGATGAAGCGGTGGTCGACGGTCGCGGTGATCGTGAGCTCGGGCGCGCGACGACCTCGCCGTCCACGACCGTCGGCTGGTCCTTGACCGCCCCGATCAGGACGTAGAGGGGCACGCGCGCGAACGGCGTCGGCGGCGCGAACCCCTCGTCCAGGCCGAACATCCCGACCGAGGTGATGATCGCCGAGCCGAACGGGAACCGCTCGATGCCCAGGGCCTTCGACTCCACGCCGAACGAGCTCGACAGCAGGCCCACGAACCACAGCACCGGGCGCAGCAGCCACGTCGGGAGGGCCTTCACGATGCCCTTGGACTTCTCCCAGTCGTCGTCCTCGCCCGACCGGAGCCGCCCCGCACGCTCGCGCAGGTCGCGGGCGATCTCGGCGACCGACTTGCGGTCGATCTGGCGCGACCTTCGCCTTGGCGAGGTCGGAGCCGTCGGGCATCGTGACGAGGAAGGCGACGGCGACCTCGTCGTGCTGGCGGTAGCGGCCGAGGCGGAGGTAGCCGTTCAGCGGTGCGGCTCGGCGGCGAGCGCCTCGGCCACGGCCTTGCCCACGAGGTGGGTGACGGTGACCTTCTCGCCGGTCGTCTCGCGGAGGTGGTCGAGGTAGGCGAGCGCCTCGGTCGCGTCGACCGTGAGCTTGCCGTAGATGTTGCCCTCGCTCGGCGACGACCAGCTCGCGATGGCGAGCTTGCGTCGGAGCGTGTTGCCGTGGCTCACGGGGTCCTCCGGGGGGTCGAGACGTGGCGCAGCCTACGGGTGGGCGCCGCCGATCACCGCACCCAACGACCTGGCGGCGAGCGGGACACGGGCCGCTGAGCTCGCCGGCGGTGCCGTGCGCTAGAGGTACAGGCCGGTGGCGTTGTCCCGGCGGGTCGAGGCGACGGCGTGGATGTCGCGCTCGCGGACGATGAGGTACGCCTCGCCCTGGACGTCGACCTCGATCGCGTCCTCGGGGAGGTAGAGCACCTCGTCGCCGGTCTCGACGTGCCGGACGTGGGGCCCGACGCCGATGGTCTCGCCCCAGATGCCCTTGCGGTCGATGGAGCGGGCCGTGGCGGGGATCAGGATGCCGCCCTTGGACCGGCGCTCGGAGTCGTCCGGTGGCGCGACGAGGACGCGGTCGCCCATCACCGCGACGTGGCGGCGGAGGCCGGCGACGGGGTCGGGTGCGCTCACGGACCCGAGCCTAGCGGGGGCCCCGCGTACCCCCGCGTAGCCTCCCTGCGTGTCGGCGTCGGCCCCCCCGTCGCGCCGCGCCGTCTCCTCCTCCCCGTCCCCCGAGGTGCCCGTGTCCGTCGTCGACCTCGCCGTGCTCGGCGCCGGCCGGCCGGGCTCGGCGCCGCCCACCGTGCGGCCGCCGGGGGGCGGTCGGTGGTCGTGCTCGAGCGGGCGGACCGGGTCGGCGGGGCCGCCGGCAGCTTCGAGGTCGCCGGTGTGCGCGTCGACCACGGCTCGCACCGTCTGCACCGGACGACCGCGCCGGCGGTCCTCGACGAGCTGCAGCGCCTCCTCGGCGACGACCTCCAGGTCCGTGAGCGAGCCGGTCGCATCCGCCTCGCCGGCCGCTGGCTCCCGTTCCCGCTGACGCCCGCCGGCCTCGTGACGGGCCTCCCGCCCGGCTTCGCCGCACGGGCCGCCGCCGACGCGCTCACCGGGCCGCTGCGCCACGCGCGCACCGACACCTTCGACGAGGTCGTGCGGGCCGGCCTCGGGCCGACGATGCTCGAGCGGTTCTACGGGCCCTACGCCGAGAAGCTGTGGGGCCTCCCCGGCGACCGGCTCGCCGGCGAGCAGGCCCGCACACGCATCACCGCGGGGACGCCGGGCGCGGTCCTACGCCGGGTCCTCCACGGCGCGGACCCCTCCACCCGGACCTTCCGCTACCCGCGCCGCGGGTTCGGGCAGCTCTCCGAGGCGCTCGCCGACGCCGCCGTGGGGGCCGGCGCCGACCTCCGACTCGCGACCCCGGTGACGGGCCTGGCACCCGGCGAGGTCCGCACCGCCGACGGTGTGGTGCGGGCCCGGACGAGAT
>CAVUJQ010000013.1:0-196564 GCA_963741855.1 uncultured Actinomycetes bacterium
TTTCCTATTTTGAAAGCCGTGATTTTAGGTATTCCTAATTAAATTTCACATTACAAAAGACCAATATGTTGATGCAAATAAATAGTATTGCACACATTTACAGACGATAAATGCTTTTACCGATAATATTCTGCCTTTCGCTGATTTTCGTAGTCTGATCCACACTATATAACCAATTTTGCAGAGCAGAAAAAATTTAAGCAAATTGATTTTTAAAGCAACCCTTTGAAAATCGTTTGTCAATTACTGTGGTTATCGAAAACAAAAGCATGAAACAATTAAACAATGTTCTGATGAAACGATTGTACATTATTCTTATTTTCTTTTTTATTGTTTTTACCGGATTTGCCCAAATGGCGGTACCAGAAGGGGCACCGACGGCGACCTCTGAGCGGCCACATTAAAGACAAAGCCAGCGGAGAAGACTTGATCGGGGCAACTTGTACATTCCGGAAACAGAAACCGGGGTAACTCAAACTCCTATGGTTTTTATTCCATTCCATTCCAAAAGGCATTTACAAAGATCAGTTTTTCATTTATTGGTTATCAAACACAGGTAGCATATCATTGATCTGAATGAAAGTCAGGAGCTGACTGTTTTCCTCGAAGAAGATACGAAGCAGATTGATGAAGTCGTGGTGACAGGGGAACGAAAGGACGGAATGTGGAAAATCTGAGATGAGCATGGAAAAAGTTCAGGTGAAGATGATTAAAAAGCTTCCATCGTTCATGGGTGAAGTCGATATCATTAAAAGCATCACCTTATTGCCCGGAATTCAGAACGGGGGAGAAGGAAATTCGGGTTTGTATGTCCGTGGCGGCGGCCCGGACGAAAACCTGATGATTCTGGATGAGGCGCCTGTTTACAATGCTTCGCACCTGCTGGGTTTCTTCTCTGTTTTTAATTCCGATGCCATCAAGGATGTTCAGGTTTACAAAGGCGGAATTCCTGCCGAATATGGAGGAAAAGCTTCTTCGGTGATCGATATTCGCATGAAAGACGGAAACTCGAAGAATTTGCATGTTGATGCAGGCATCGGCAATATTTCAAGCAGGCTGACCGTTGAAGGACCGATCATCAAAGACAAATGGAGCTTCATTGTTTCGGGGCGGCGAACTTATGCCGATTATCTTGGCCGACTGGCTGGAATTGAAGCAACTTGAAAGGGAACAAGCTTTATTTCTACGACCTGAACCTGAAAACCAATATTCAGATCGGCGACAAAGACCGGATTTACATCTCCGGCATATACCGGCGATGACTATTTTAAGATTGGGTGAATCGATTTATATGCGTTGGGGAAACCTGACCTCAACAGCACGTTGGAATCACCTTTTTAGTGAAAAGTTATTTTCAAATACTTCGCTGATTTTTTCGCAATACGATTATAATTTGGGTGTTCCGGGTAACAATGCCGATCAGTTCGACTGGACTTCGCAAATCACGGATTACAATTTTAAAGAGGATTTTTCCTGGTACCTGAATTCAAAAAACAAACTGAATTTTGGGTTTAATGTGATTTATCATCATTTTGAACCCGGGAATATCAGTGCCAACGACGATTCATATTTTACTGGATTTGAACCTGACCAATTACAATGCGCTTGAAAATGCATTGTATGTTTCGAACGAACAAACCATTGGCGCGACGTTTCACCTTGAAGTATGGCTTGCGGCTATTCGTATTTTCAGCAGATCGGGGAAGGGAAAGTACGCGAATACCTGAATCCGGATGCGCCTAACGAAGATGAAGTGACCGGTGAAAAATCGTACAAAAGCGGGAGAAAATTGGTCGCCTCCCTACATCAATCTTGAACCACGCCTTTCGTTGAAATTTACATTGATGATGAGAGTTCGGTCAAAGCATCGTACAACCGGATGGCACAAAACCTGCACCTGATTTCAAATACCAATTCGCCCACTCCGCTCGATATCTGGCTGCCCACCAGCAAATACATCAAACCGCTTGATTGCCGATCAGGTTGGGCTTGGGTATATTTCAGAAATTTCAAAAACAATATGTTCGAGACTTCCGCAGAAGTATATTACAAAAATATGAAAAATGTGATCGACTATAAAGATGGTGCTGAGCTGTTCCTGAACGAAAATATGGAAACAGAACTGCTTCACGGCGATGGGTATGCTTACGGATTGGAACTGTTGGCCAAAAAGCAGGAAGGCAAGCTGACAGGCTGGGTCAGTTACACGCTTGCGCGAAGCATGCGCAAGATTCCGGGAATCAACGATGGAAAGGCCTATCCGTCAAGCTTACGACCACACCCATGATATTTCGGTTGTGGCCAATTACGATTTGAACAAGCGATTGACTTTGTCGGCAAACTGGGTATTCGCAACCGGAAATCCAACCTCCTATCCGGTTGCAAAATACGATGTGCAGGGAAATTCGCATTTTTTATTATTCCGAGCGCAACAGCTACCGGATTCCCGATTACCACCGGCTCGATTTTTCGTTGACATACAACTTGAAAAAGAATGCGACCCAACAAAGTGAAAGAGTCGCTCAACTTCTCGCTGTACAATGTGTATGCGCGCAGGAATGCCTATTCGGTGACCTTCAGACAAAATGAAGACAATCCCAGGGTTACCGAAGCGACTCGATTGTCGATTATTGGAACTGTCATTCCATCGGTCACTTACAATTTCAACTTTTAAAAATGAAAACCATGAAACGATATTTATTTTCAATAGCCGCTTTGTTTCTGCTGATTTTGTCTTCGTGCGAAGACGTCATTCAGGGTAAAGCTTCTATCGGAGGTCGGGCGGTCGACGGTAGCCAGGACGACCTCAGCCGCTGCCGAAGTGGTGGGCCGTTCGGTCGTGGGCGTCGGGCTCGCCGGCGGGGTCGAGGTGGACGTCGACCTCGTGCAGCGACGGCAGCTCGTGGAGAGCTCGTGCCGGACCGCCTCGGCGATCGCGTGTGCGTCCCGCAGCGGCAGGTCCGGGTCCACCTCGACGTGCAACTGCACGAGGAGGCTGCGACCGGCGTGGCGGGCCCGAACCCGGTGAGCGTCCTCCACTCCGGGGACCGCGCCGGCGACCTCGCGGATGCGCTCGACGAGGCCGGGGTCGACCGCGTCGAGGTTGCGGGCGAGCACGTCGCGTCCCGTGTGGAACAGGATCCGCACGATCACGATCGTGATGAGGAGTCCGGCCAGCGGGTCGGCGATCGGCGCACCGAGCCAGGCCCCCACGAGCCCGGCGGCGGCACCGAGCGAGACGAGCCCGTCGACGCGGGCGTGCTCGCCGTCGGCCACCAGCGGGACCGAGTCGATGCGGCGACCGATCCGGATCTTGTAGACCGCGACCGCCTCGTTGCCGACCGCGCCGACGAGCGCCGCGGCGAACGCGGCGCCGGTGTTGCGAACGACGTGGTGGCCACCCACGAGCGCGGACACCGAGTCCCAGCCGGCGAGGACGGCCGACACGGCGATGGCCACCAGGATGAACAGGCCGGCGAGGTCCTCGCTGCGCCGCCACCCGTAGGTGAACCGGTCGGAGGCGGGCCGGCGTGAGAGCGCGAAGCCGATCCACAACGCGGCGGTGCCGGCCACGTCGCCGACGTTGTGTAGCGCGTCCGCGAAGAGCCCGGCCGACCCGCTGACCGCGACGATCGCGAGCTGGAAGGCGGCCGTGGCCCCCAGGCCGACCACCGAGACCCAGATGGCGCGGACGGCGGTGCGGTGGGTCGCGAGCTCCGGGTCGAGCGTGGTGTGGCTGTGCCCGTGGTCGTCGTCGGCGTGCTGGTGTCCGTCGTGGTCGCCCACGCTCACCTCCGCTCGGACCCGTCCGGTGTCGGTGGGTTCCTACCAGGCCACAGGGGTCGGCGCGCGTGGCAGACTCCCGGCCGTGTGTCCGGTCCCGCGACCCGAGGACGACGACCCGATGAGACCCGCTCCCGTGCCTGCCACCCCTCGCCGGCGCCGGACGTGATGCGCTACGGGCTCGTCGGGACGGGCCACTGGGCGGGGGAGGTCCACGCGGCCGCGCTCGCGGCCCGGACCGACGGCGAGTTCGTCGGCGTGTGGGGACGCACCCCCGAGCGGCGCGCCCGCCTGGCGGATCGCTACGGCGTGCGGGCCTTCGCGGACCCCGACGCGCTGTTCGACGCGGTCGACGTCGTGAGCTTCGCGGTCCCACCGGACGTCCAGGCGCCGCTGGCCGTGCAGGCCGCTCGCGCCGGCTGCCACCTGCTGCTCGAGAAGCCGGTCGCGCTGGACCTCGCCGCCGCGGATGCGCTCGTGGCCGCCACGCGCGACGTCGCGACGGTGGTGTTCCTCACGTGGCGCTTCGACGCCGACACGGCCGCACGGATCGCCGAGCTCCGGGCCGGTGGGCCGTGGGTGGGGGGTCGGGCACTGTGGCTCGGTGCCATCGCCGAGCCGGGGAGCCCCTACGCGGCCTCGCCGTGGCGTCACCGGCACGGGGCGTTGTGGGACCTCGGACCGCACGCGCTCGCCGTCCTCGTCCCGATCCTGGGGGAGGTCACCGATGTCGCCGCCTCGCGGGGGCCCGGAGACACGGTCCACCTGGCGCTGCGGCACGGCCCCGAGGTCTCGTCCACGGTCACGCTGAGCCTGACGGTGCCGCCCGCAGCCGCCAGGACCGAGGCGGCGGTCTACGGCGACGACGGGTGGGCGACGCTCGCGACCGCCCCGGTCGAGGCCGTGGGCGCCCTCGGTCGGGCGCTCGACGAGCTCGGCGACCACGTCCGCTCCGGTGCACCGCACCCGTGCGGCGTGGCGTTCGGTCGCGACCTCGTCGCGGTGCTCGAGCGTGCCGAGGCGGCCCTCGGGTGACCGGTCCCTCCCGCACGGGTGGCGCCGGCGCTCACCCCTCGCCGAGGAGCACCCCGCCGGCGAGGACCACCAGCACCGCCACGGCGACGAGCGCGTAGCGCCGGTCCCCGCGACGCCACCAGTCGACCGCCAGCACGACCAGCTGGACCGCCGGGGTGACCGCGAGGACGAGCACCCCCGCGGTCAGGACCTGCGCGGCGGCGTCGGCGTCACCGAGTGCCCGCAGGCGCATCGGCTCGATCGGCGCGCCCGCGATCAGGTGCCAGACGATGCCCACGACCATGAGGGCGAACGCGACCGCGAGGCCGACCCGCATCACGAGCTGGGGGACCCGCAGGCTCGGGTCGACCGGGGACATCGGTGTGCTCACGCGCGGCCTCCCAGAGCGTCCCAGAGGATCTCCACCGTGATGGCCGCGAGGGCGACGGCGAGGATCCACCGCAGCCGCTGCGAGGACGACCGGTGCTGGAGGCGGGTGCCACCGAGCGCTCCGGCCATGACCCCCACGGCGACGAGGGCGCTCGGGTAGGGGTAGACGTAGCCGCGGGCGACGTAGATGGACAGGCTCGCGAGCGCGGTGATGCCGACCATGAAGTTGGAGGTCGCGGCCGCCACCTTGAGCGGGACCCGCATCACGAGGTTCATCGCCGGGACCTTGAGGAAGCCGCCGCCGACGCCGAGCATCCCCGACAGGGCTCCTGCGCCGGCGGCGATGGCCGCGCCGGCGGGCAGGCGGTGGGTCCGGTAGGCCACCCGCCGACCGGTGTAGCCGTCGACGTAGGTGCCGGCGAGGCCGTCAGGGCCGGCCGGCTCCGCGTCGGGTGTGGCGACGCCGTCGTCGGAGGCTCCCGGCCCGTCCGCGGCGTCGTGGTCGTCGCGGCCGCGCAGCAGCAGGCCGACCGTGACCCCGAGCACCACCCCGAGGAGGATCGAGAGCACCCGCGGCGAGATCGAGGTGGCGATGAGGCCGCCGGCGATGCCGCCGACCGTGGTGGCGACCTCGAGGCTCAGGCCCAGACGGAGGTTGGCGAGCCCGGACCCGAGGTGGACCGAGCCGGCGGCCACCGACGTCGCGACGACGCCGACGAGCGACGTGGCGACCGCCACGCGGACGTCGAGGTCGAACACCGCGATCAGCACCGGCGCGATGATCACGCCGCCACCGATCCCCACCAGCGTGCCGAGCACGCCGGCGCCGAGGCCGAGCGCGACGAGGCCCACGGTGGCGAGGACGGTCAGCTCCACGGGCCTGCCGGTCCGCCCGAGGGCAGGGAGGGGGCGTCCGGCACCGGAGCGGTCCTGGTCGTCGGGGTCAGGGGGCGGCGGGGAGGGTACTCCCGCGCACGATGCGGTCGAGGAACGGCTCGAAGGTCGCGAGGTCGGCCGGGGTGAACTCGACGAGGTCGCTCGCCATGCACCCGTCCGGGTGGGTCGCGGGGGCGACGAGCACCCACAGCCGGTCCTCGTGGACCGTGTAGTAGGCCCGCTGTCGCTCGACCTCCTGCCCGTCGACCGAGCCGGTGAACGCGTAGACGGCCGCGGGCTCGCCGCCGACGGTCGTGGCCGGGACCTCGATCGGGTCGTAGCGGTAGTCGGGGCCGCAGCCGACGGCACGGTCGGCCGCGATGGCCTCGTGCTGCTCGGCGACGAGCTGGGCGAGGGCGTCGGCGACCGTGCCGTCCGCCACGGCGGCCGCGAGCTCGTCGGACAGCGGGTAGCTCGCGAGCTCGACCGTCCCGAGCGAGCACGCCGGCGGCGTCGTGGGCGCACACGAACGGGGCGTCGCCCTCGCAGTGGCCGACGGTCCAGCCGTTGTCGAGCGTCACGGCGGCGCCGCCCGGAGCGAGGTCGACGGCCAGCGGTGCGGCCGTCGGCGACGGCGAGGCGACCGGTCCCGGGGTGGTGACCGAGGGGGAGGGGACCGGCGTGGGCGTCGGGTCGCCGGTCGACGGCGCCGCGTCGGTGCCACAGCCGATGACCAGCAGGGCGAGGAGGACGACGCCGACGAGGCGTACGGCGGGCTGTCGCGGGGACGGCATCGGCGGTGTGCTCCGGGAGGGATCCCGCGCGGCGCGGGACGGTCGTGGAGGCAGACGGGCGCCGGACCGACCCGGTTCCACCCGCTGCGGGGGGCGCACGGAGCAGGGGCGGACGCGGCCGGTGGCGAACGCCTCACCCAGACGTCCGCCCCCCCATGAAGGCCGACCGCCGTGCCCACCTCGATCCCCCGCCGCGCCACGCTGCTCCTCGCCGCCGGCCTGCTGGCGGCGCCGTTCGTCGTCGCCGGGTCGCCCGCCGGCGGTGGCGGGGCCCTGCAGGTCGGCTTCGGCGCCCGCGCCGATCACCCCGGTCGGCGAGCCGCCGGCCGAGTGGGCCGACTACCTCACCCCGCACCCCGAGACCGGCGTGTGGGGCGAGCCGTACACCGACCTCGACGGCGACGGTTGCTACTCGGGGCTCACCAACCAGGACCTCGGCCCGATCCTCGACGGCGAGGCGCCGTCCGGGGCCGCGCCCGAGCCGTTCGTGGACCAGCCCTGGAACTCCGCCGGCGACGCGCAGCAGACGGGCGTCTTCGAGGTCCGAGGCGTGACGATCGTCGGCGACCCGGACTCGACCGGGAAGTGGGACGGCGTCTGGGGCAACGCCGGCTTCGGCGCCATCTGCGCGCTCGGCATGCACGACGACACGTGGGCACGCGCGATGGTCCTCGACCAGGGCGACACGACCGTGGCCGTCGTGAGCCTCGACGTCGTGGGTCTGTTCAACGTCGAGATCCAGCGGGCCCGGGCGGAGCTCGTCCGGCGCTACCCCGAGATGGAGATCGACGAGCTGGTCGTGTCCTCCACCCACACCCACGAGGGTGTGGACACGATGGGCTACTGGGGCCAGCTCTACCTCAACACCGACGGCAAGTTCCCCGCCTACCAGGCCTTCCTCCGGTCGCAGATGATCGACGCGATCCACGACGCCTGGGCGTCGCGCCAGGAGGCGACGATGAAGCTCGCCGAGGGTGCTCCGCCGGTCCACATCCGTGACTCGCGGCCGCCGATCGTGACCGATCCGATCGTGCTCGCGGCGCAGTTCCAGGACGCGGAGGGCGAGACCATCGGGACCGTCGTCAACTGGTCGAACCACCCCGAGGCGCAGGGCTCCGGCAACCCCTACATCTCGTCGGACTTCCCGCACGCGACCCGCGAGACGCTCGAGCGCGAGCTCGGCGGCACCGCGCTCTACCTCTCCGGTGCGGTCGGCGGGTTGCAGACCCCGCTCGGTGTGGACGTGCCCGGGTTCGGCAGCGACGTCTCGTGGGAGCGCACCTACCGGATCGGCGAGCTCGTGGCCGAGTCCGCCATCGAGGCGCTGGAGGACGCACCCACCGTGCCGGTCGACGGGCTCACCGCCCGCCGACGCCAGTTCACCTTCGACACCGACAACAACCTCCTGCGGGCGCTGAACGTGCGGGGGCTGTTCGACATGCCGACCTACGTCGGCGCCCGTTCCTGGGGTGCCGAGGCCCAGCGCGAGGAGGGCACCGAGGTCGGCCGGGTGGGCCCGCAGAACCGCACGGAGATGGTGCTGGTCGAGCTCGGCCCGGCGATGTTCCTCACCGTGCCGGGCGAGCTGTCGCCGGAGATCGAGCTGGGCGGGTTCGGGCGCCCGGAGTGCCCGCAGGCCGACACCGGACGCCCGTTCGAACCCACCATCGCCGGCGCCTACGGCCACCCCTACCGGTTCGTGCTGGGGCTCGGGCAGGACGAGCTCGGCTACATCATCCCCGGCTACGACTTCCACATCCTCGAGGCACCCGGCGACGCGGCCGGGGCGGGCCCGGGGCTGGTCCCGGTCGGCGGGCTCGAGGTCGAGACCTGCGGCGAGGGCCACTACGAGGAGACCGTGTCGATCTCGTCGACGTTCGCGCCGTGGGTCGCCTGCGTGGCGGTCGAGCTGTCGGGCAGCCGCGACCCGTGGGCGCTCGGCGAGGCGGACGCGGCCTGCGCGCCCGACAACCTCACCACCGAGCCCTACGGGGTGCGCACGGGCGCGGTCCCGGCCCCGGCGGACGACGAGGCGAGGCTGCGTGAGGCGATCCGGCTCTCGCACGGGCACAGCCACCTGCCGGCCGAGCAGACCCTCTCCCCGGACGCCCACCACCACGACCGGTGACCCTGGGCGTCAGGCGGCCGGCCACCTCCTGAGGGGGCCCCTGTCGGCCGGTCGGCAGGGAGGAGAACTCCGCGGCCGGCTCCGACGTTCGTGACGGCGTGGCCGCGCGTCACGGGCCCCGCCACGGGCTCGGTACCGTGCGGACACCCGTGGGGGACGTCGAGGGGGACAGCAGGTGCACAGGAGCAGAGTGGTCGGCCGGTCGGGTGTGGTCCGGTCCGTGGCAGCGGCGCTGGTGGCCGCGGTCCTCGCGGCGTGCGCCTCCTCGAACGCGGCCTCCGACACCGCGGCGCAGACCGGTGCCACGCCGGAGGCGGCCCCGTCCGACACCGCCTCCCCGTCCGAGGACCCGACGGCGACCCCGGCGCCCTCCCCGGAGGCGACCGAGACGGAGACGGCGACGCCCGCTAGCGCGATGCCCGACATCGTCCGTGGCGTGTACGTCCACCCCTACAGCTTCTGGGACGACCGCTGGGCAGGGCTCGTCGACCTCGTCCGGACCACCGAGCTGAACGCGCTCGTCATCGACGTCAAGGACGAGTCGGGGACGCTCCTGTGGAACCTCGACCACCCGCTGGCCGAGGCCGGCGGCGGCGGGAAGTGGCAGGCGTCCAACACCGAGGCCGCGCTGCAGGAACGGCTCCAGATGCTGGAGGACGCCGGCGGCTGGGCCATCGCGCGCATCGCCTGCTTCAAGGACACCCGCGTCGCCCAGGCCCGGCCGGACCTCGCGGTGCAGGACGGCGCCGGCAACGCCTGGCGCGCCCGCAAGGACTTCTCCTGGCTGAACCCCTACCAGGAGGGGGCGGCGCAGTGGTGCATCGACGTCGGCCTCGCCGCGATCGAGATGGGCTTCGACGAGGTCCAGTACGACTACATCCGCTTCCCCAACGGCGGGGACGGCGACACCTCCGTCATCCAGCTGCCCGGCGTGCCCCCGGAGCGTCCGCGCGAGGAGTGGCGCCACAGCGACCAGATCGTGCACTTCCTCGAGGATGCGGCCGACCAGATCCACGCCGCCGGGGGCTACGTCTCGGCCGACCTGTTCGGGCTGGTGACCTACGACTTCCGCTGGGACGCCGGCGGGACCGGCCAGGTGCTCGAGCGCATCGCCGAGCACGTCGACGTCATCTCGCTGATGGTCTACCCGTCGCACTACAACGCCGGGAACTACGGCCTGCAGCCGCACCCGATCGAGCACCCCTACGAGACCGTGTGGAACGCGATGCAGGAGGCGCAGATGCGCATCCAGGGTCTGCACGCGCGGCTGCGGCCGTGGCTCGAGGACTTCTCGGCACCGTGGATGGGCTACCCCAGTCACAGCCCGGATCACGTGAAGAAGCAGATCCAGGCGGCCTACGACAACGGCATCGACGGCTGGCTCCTCTGGAACGCCGCCAACCGCTACACCGAGTCGATCCTCGAGGCCGGCGAGGCCGTGAGCCACGCCGACCCGGACTTCCGCCCGCCGGCGCGGACGGCCGTCCCGGACGCGCCTCCCGGCCAGACCGAGCAGGAGTGGCCCGGCACCCCGCCGTGCGACCCCTACCCGGGCCGGCTGCTGATCGGCGAGGGCAACCTCGCCGGCTCCACGCCGCCCGAGGCGGCGCTGCCGTTCGACGACCCGCGGCTGTGCGCCGGGGTCCCCGACGGCGAGGAGGCCACCGCGACCTGGCAGGAGCGTGCCGCGGCCCCGTCGTAGTCGGTCGCGTCCCACAGGTCCCGTCGAGAACGGGCCGGTCGGCCGTGTCGCCGGACGTCCGCCCGGAGCAGCGTGGAACCGTGCGGCCCCGACGCCGCGCGGCACACCGTGCCCGGGATCGACGACGAGGAGGTCCGACCGTGACCGACATCCGCGACGCGGCAGAGGCGTTCCTGTCCCACCGCCGCATCGCCGTGACCGGCGTCTCGCGCACCCCCGCGAGCCACGGCGGCAACGTCGTGTACCAGCGGCTGCGCGAGCGCGGCTACGAGGTCTTCGCCGTCAACCCCAACGCCGACGAGGTGGAGGGCGACCCCGCCTTCCTCGACCTCAAGTCGATCCCGGGTGGGGTCGACGCGGTCGTGATCGCCACCCGCCCCGCGCACGCCGAGGGCACGATGCGCCAGTGCGTCGAGCTCGGCATCCGGGACGTCTGGATGCACCGCGCCTTCGGGGCGGGCAGCGTGTCCGACGCGGCGACGGTCTACGGCCGCGAGCACGGCGTCACCGTCATCGACGGCGGGTGTCCGCTGATGTTCGGCGACTGCTCCGACGGCGGCCACCGGTTCATGCGACGCGTGCTCACCCTGACCGGCACGGTCCCCCGCAACGTCTGAGAGGCCGCGCTGGCGGTCGGCGGTCCGGCCCGGTCTCGCGGCCGGCTGGTCAGCGACCGAGGAGCCGGGACAGGAGCCCGCCGCTCGCGGACCGGTCGCGCTCGTCGCAGGAGCAGCGCTGGGAGTCGGGCACGTGACGCATGACCTGGTCGACGTGCTGGCCGCAGCCGCTCCAGGTCGTCTTCGAGCAGGTACGGCAGGTGGCGGGGCTGCACATGATCGGCCTCCGAGGGATCGTGGGTGGGGAGGTCGTCGGCGCCTCGGGGCGACGCGACCGTGGAAATGTACGTACAATTAGGCTCCGTGTCGAACCGGACTACGCTCGTACGTCCAGGGGCCGCGGACGTGGAGGTCGACGAGGTGCTGGACGTCGAACGGGACCAGGGCGTGGCGACCGTCCGTCTCGACCACGGGGCCGTGAACGCCATGGACCTCGAGCTGCTCGAGGCCATCACCGCCACGGTCACCGAGCTCGACGACGAGGGCGACGTCCGCGCCATCGTCCTCACCGGCAACGGGCGGGCGTTCTGCGCCGGCGTCGACCTGCGCCGGATCCTGGACGGCGACGTCGAGGAGACGTGGCGGTTCCTCGACGCGCTGAGCGCCGCGTTCCTCGTGACGCTGCGGGCCGGGACACCGATCGTCGCGGCGGTCGACGGCCACGCCATCGCCGGCGGGGCGGTCCTCGCCGCGGCCTGCGACCGCGTCATCGGGCCCGACGACGCACGGGTCCGGGTGGGACTCGCCGAGCTCGCGGTCGGGGTGCCGTTCCCCGCGTCCGCGGTCGAGATCATGCGCCGCCGACTGGGGTCGCGGCTGCACGAGGCGATCCTGACCGCCCGCACCTACCCGGCGCCCGAGGCGTGTGGGCTGGGGTTCCTCGACGAGCTCGTGGACCCCGCCGAGGTGCTGGTCCGCGCCCAGGCCGTGGCGAGGACCCTGGCGGCGGTGCCGCCCGCGACGATGGCGCTCACCAAGGAGCAGCTGCGCGCGCCCATCGAGGCCGGGCTCGCGGCGCACGGTGCCAGCTGGGACGCACGGGTCAGCGAGGCCTGGACCTCCGGGCCGGTCCGGGCGGCGATCGCCGCGTTCGTGGAACGGACCCTCGGGTCGCGGTGACCGGCGGCATGTGCGTACGGAGGCGTCGAGGTCAGTCGAGTCCAGCGGGCCGACCAGCCTCGGTCCGCGCCGCCGGCAGCACGCGCAGCACCACGAGCCGATCCGCCCCGGTTCGGTAGAACACCACGAAGGGGAAGCCGCGGACGACCGCCCGCCGAACATCCGCGTAGCCGGCGACGGGTGGAGCACTCCGCGGGAACGACCGCAGCCGCGCGAACAGCTCGTCCAACGAGACCAGGAACCGGTCACCGAGGCCAGTCTCGGCTGTGTCGTAGTACCCGCGAGTCGCATGTAGATCAGCGATCGCGGCGGGTGTGAGGACCAGCGCCACTAGTCGGGCGGCCGGATCTCGGCCCTGACCTCGTCCCACGATCGCACGGCAGCCGGACGGGTCTCGAGGTCGGTGAGGGCCTCGTCGAGCAGCCGCCGCTCATCCTCTGTCGGCTCGTAGACCGGTTCGCCGAAGTAGCGACGCAGCGCATCCTGGAAGACGTCGGATCGAGAGCGGTGCTCGATGTCCCTCAGACGCTCGACCATGTCGAACAGCTCCTCGGGCAGCGTGACCGCGACCTTCTTGACCGACATGGACACCCTCCCTGCGAGTATGACCTGGTCATACTATCCGGGTGCGTCCTGGCGTCGTGGGCAGGGGAGAACCGATCGTGTGGTGTCCTCGCCCGGTCGGCGGTTGGCGTGTGTCGTGCAGGGTCCACTACCGCCTTCTGACCTGCTCCCTCAGTGGTCGTAGCCGAGGTAGACGTGGTCGACCTGGAACCACCCGGTGGCGCCCTTGGCGCTGCCGGTGAGCGGCAGCCTCTCGGCGATCATCGTGCACATCGTCGTGTCCCTCCTCGCGGCGTCCCGCCTGGCGCCGGCGTCACGAGAGCGTCCGGCCCAGGAAGTCCCACACCTTCGACCAGCCGTCGACGGCGGCCTCGGCGCGGTAGGCGGAGGGACGCTGGTGGTAGAAGAAGCCGTGCCCCGCGCCGGCGTAGCGGTGGAACTCGTAGGTCTTGCCGTGCTCGACCAGCGCCGCCTCGAGCGCGTCGACGTCCGCCGGCGCGGGGTTGGCGTCCTCGTCGCCGAACAGGCCCAGGACGGGGCAGGGGAGCGAGGCGGTGAGGTCCACCGGCGCCACCGGTTGGCGCTCGGTGAGCTCGTCGTCCGGCACCACCACCCGGCCTCCCCAGCAGTCGACCACGGCGTCGGGCTCACCGTGCCCGTCCCGGCAGTAGAGGTCCGGGCAGAGCGCGACGTAGCCGTGGTGGGCGAAGGTCCGCGTGACGTTGCGGTACCAGTCGTCCCACCCGGGGAGGTGGTGGAAGAGCAGCTCCGCCGGACGGAAACCCGCGTGGGCGCGTGGAAGTGTCCGCCGCGTCGCCCGATCGCCCCAACGCCGGCCGCGACGCCGACGGAAACCCGCGTACGCGCGTGGAAGTGTCAGAGCTGGGAGGCTCCTGCCGAAGCGGACGGGACCCGCCGGTACCGGATGCGCACTCCGGCCACTCCTGCGGTCGGTCCGGGTCCAGGGGGCTGTACCCACCTCGGTCGCTGGCTGCTGACCTCGGGGTCAGGCGACCAGCAGGGAACGCTTCGCGAGGCCCATCCAGAACCCGTCGATGGTCTGGGTCGGTGGGGTCTCGGGGTCGCCGCCGGCGCCCAGCGTGACGAACAGCGGGGCGAAGTGCTCGATCGTCGGGTGTGCGTACGGCATGCCGGGAGCGCGGTCGCGGAACGCCGCGAGCGTCTCGACGTCGCCGGCGGCGAGCGCCTCCCGGGCCCAGTCGTCGAACTCGCGCGACCAGCCGGGCGGGGGCGCGTCGGGCGAGGCCCAGTGCTCGCGCGACAGGAACGGCAGCCCGTGGGTCGTGAACCCCGAGCCGACGACGAGCACGCCCTGCTCGCGCAGCGGCTGCAGCCGCCGGCCGAGCTCGAGCAGCCGACCGGGCTCGAGGGTGGGGAGCGACATCTGCAGGACGGGGACGTCGGCGTCCGGGTACATCACCGTCAACGGGACGTAGGCGCCGTGGTCGAGCCCGCGCTGGGTCCGCACGACCTCCTGACCGTCGGGCATCAGGGCGGCGACCTGGTCGGCGAGGTCGGGAGCGCCCGGCGCCGGGTAGGTCACCTCGTAGAAGCGGCGCGGGAAGCCGCCGAAGTCGTAGACGAGCGGCACCGTCTCGGTCGCCCCGAGCATGAGCGGGGCGGCCTCCCAGTGCGCCGACACCACGAGGATGCGCGGACGGGCGGGGGAGGGTGGCGCTGAGCTGGCGCAGCTCACCGACCCACCGGGCGTCGTCGACGAGCGGCGGCGCCCCGTGGCTCAGGAACAGCGCCGGCATCCGCGCTGACGCGGCCGGGGACCCGGTGCCGGTTCCGATGTCGGTGCGGGTGGTCATCGTGTGCTCCGAACGGGCTGTCGGGAGCATGCACCGCGCCGCGCTCGGCGTGCGACGTCATGCTCCCGACGAGGAAGGTCAGCCCTGGTCCTGGATGGCGGAGACGTCGAACTCGAGCGTCACCTTCTCGGAGACGAGCACGCCGCCGGCGTCGAGCGCGGCGTTCCAGTTCACGCCCCACTCCTTGCGGTTGATGGTGGTCGTGCCCTCGAGGCCGATGCGCTGGTTGCCGAACGGGTCGATCGCCGCGCCGGTGAAGGTGAAGTCGACGGCGACGGGCTTGGTGACCCCACGGATGGTGAGGTCGCCGGTCACGCGGTAGGTGTCGTCGCCGGTCACCTCGACCGCGGTCGAGGCGAACGTGATCGTCGGGTGGTTCGCCATGTCGAGGAAGTCGTTGCTGCGGATGTGGCCGTCACGGTCGGCGTTGGCGGTGTCGATGCTGTCGGCCTGGATGGTGAGCTCGAGACGCGAGTTGGTGGGGTCCTCGGCGTCGAAGTGGCCGGCGCCCTCGAAGGTGGTGAACTGGCCGCGGACCTTGGTGACCATCGCGTGGCGCGCGACGAAGCCGATGCGGCTGTGGCTCGCGTCGAGGGTGTAGGTACCGGTCAGGGTCTCGGGGATGGTCGTGGTGCTCATCGGCTGCTCCGTCTGGGTGGGTCGTGCAGGTCTGGGGAGTCGTTCCACATCGTACAACTTCGTTCGAAGTAGAACCATTCCGGGACGCTCCACCCACGCGCGCTCACCGCCCGGAGCGGTCGTGGGACGGTCCCGGGTGGGGGAGGTGGCCCGGGCCGTCGCGTGGAAGTCCGTGGACCTGTCGTGCCCGCCCGCCACGAGGAGCCCCGCCGTGCCGACCCCCTCCCCGCGCGCCTCCGGTGTCACGTTGCGTCCGTCGCAGCCGCTGGCCGCCCTCCTGCTGGTCGTCGCGACCCTCGTGTCGCTGGCCCACCCTGCGGTGGCCAGCCAGCCCGGCGAGCTCGAGGTCGTCGGGCGCGAGCAGCTCACCGCACGGTTGTCGGCGTACACGCTGTGGAGCCCCGCCCTGGAGCGCGAGGTGACCGTCCGGGTCCACCTGCCGACCCGCTACGACGAGCGTCGTGACGTGGACTGGCCCGTGGCGCTGCTGCTGCACGGGCGCAGCGAGGACGCCACGACCTGGTCCACCCACGTCGACCTCGACCGCTACGACGACCTCGTCTTCGTGATGCCCGACGGCGGCCGGGTCGGCTGGTACACCGACTGGGTCGACGACACCGGGTTCGAGCCGCAGCGGTGGGAGACGTTCCACATCCGCGAGCTGCTGCCGTGGGTGGACCGGACCTTCCGGGTCTCGCCCGACCGCTCCCACCGCTTCGTGGCCGGCGACTCGATGGGCGGCTACGGCGCCATGACCTACGCCGCGCTCTACCCGGACCGGTTCGGGGCGGCCGCCGAGCTGTCGGGCTTCGTCGACCTCCTCACCCTCGGCATCTCCGGCGTCGTCGGCGTCGACGGCCAGAGCGCGCAGACCTACCAGGTGCCTCCCGGGGCGATCTTCGGGTCGCGGGTGGAGGACGAGGTCGTCTGGCGCGGCAACAACCCGGTCGACCTCGCCGCGAACCTCGCCGACACCGACCTCCTCCTGCGACACGGCAACGGCCTGCCGGGGGAGGAGGACGCCGGTCCGGACGCCGGCGAGGCCGCCATCCGGGTGACCGGCCTCAGCCTCCACGACCGGCTCGACGAGCTCGGCATCGCCCACCGCTTCGACGACTACGGCACCGGCGTCCACACCTGGCCGTACTGGGCCGAGGGGTTGCGGATCGCGGTCCCACGGTGGCTCGCGCTGGCCGAGCGCGACCCGGCCCCACCCGTGCCGTTCTCCTACACGACGATCGCGCCGGCGTTCTCGGTCCACGGCTTCGACGTCGCCGTCGAGCGTTCCGTCCGGGAGTTCGCCACCCTCGCCGACGCGCAGCCGTCGGGCTTCCGGCTGTCCGGGAGCGGGCACGCGGTCGTCACGACCGCCCCGTGGTACCAGCCGCACCGGTCCTACGAGGTCCGCCAGGAGCCGACCGGCGCGAGCGTCTGCTCCGTCACCGCCGACCTCGACGGTCGCCTGACGATCGCGGTCGACCTGGGCCCGTCGCACACGGCCGACCAGTTCACGCCGGCCGCCGACGCCGCTGCTCTGGCCGCACCGGAGGACTACCTGACGACGGTGGCGACCGCGATCGTGCCGAGCGGTCAGAGAGCGCCGGCGCCGCCGTGCTCGCCGAGGTCGGGTGGCGCGAGCCGGTAGCTCACCCGACCGTCCGCCATCCGGATCGGGTTCCGGATGCTGCGGCTGCGGCTGCCGTCAGCGTGCTCCAGCTCGACCACGGGGTCGCCGCCGAGGTCCTCGGCGAAGGCGAGCGCGCCGGCGATGTCGAGCACCGGGGCGGCGGGGACGTCGGCGTCGCGCAGGACGGCCAGCCAGTCGCCGGCGCTCCGCTCGCGGAAGGTGGCCCCGAGCGTCCCCATCAGCGCGTCGCGGTTGGCGACCCGATCGGGGTTGGTCGCGAACCGGGGATCGGCCGCGAGCTCCGCCCGACCGATCGCGTGGCAGAGGTCGCGGAACTGCGCGTCGGTCCCGACCGCCAGGGCGAGCCAGCCGTCGGCGGTCTCGACCGGCTCGTAGGGGACGATGCTCGGGTGACGGTTGCCCATCCGCCGGGGCTCGGCTCCGGCGTTGAGGACGGCCGACGCCTGGTTCACGAGGCCGGCGAGCGCGGAGCCGAGCAGGTCGACCGCGAGGCGCTGGCCGAGACCGGTGCGGTCGCGCTCGTGGAGCGCGGCGAGGATGCCGACGGCGGTGTTGAGCCCGGCGAGGACGTCCACGATCGCGACCCCGACCTTGGTCGGCGGGCCGTCGGGGTCGCCGGTGATGCTCATCAGCCCGCTCGCCGCCTGCGCGAGGAGGTCGTAGCCGGGCAGGTCCGTCCCGGGACCGAACCCGGAGATCGACGCGTGGACGAGGCGCGGGTTCAGGGCCGCGACGCGTTCCGGGGTCAGACCGAAGCGGTCCCACGTGCCGGCGCGGAAGTTGTCGACCACCACGTCGGCGCCGGCGATCAGGCGTTCCGCGTCCGCGAGGCCAGCCGGCGACGACAGGTCCACCTCGACGCTCGCCTTGTTGCGGTTCACGGCGAGGTAGTAGGTGCTGCGCCCCTCCGCCGTCACCGGGGGTGTCCACCCGCGCGTGTCGTCGCCGCTGCCCGGCCGCTCCACCTTCACGACCTCGGCGCCGAGGTCACCGAGGTACATCGTGCACAACGGCCCGGCGAGCACGCGCGAGAAGTCGACCACGCGGATGCCGTCGAGTGGTCCGGTCACGGCGCGCTCCTGTCGGCGGCCCGCCACGCTAGGCGAGTCCGGGAGTCGCGCACCCGTCAACGTTTACTTGCGGCACGTAACCATCGGCGGGTACGGTCCCGCGATGCCCTCCTCGACCTCCTCGCGTGACACCCTCGCCGCGGCTCGCATCGCCGAGTCGCTGGCGACCGTCGTCCGTCGTGCCCGCCTCCCCGGCGCCTACGAGGCGGTCGTCCGGAGCACCGGCGTGGACATCGACCGCAGCCACTACGTGGTCCTGAGCTCGGTGCGCGAGTGGGGGCCGCTGCGGATCTCCGAGCTCGCCGAGCGGCTCGGCGTGACCGTCCCCACCGCCAGCCGCCACGTCACCACCCTCGAGGAACGCGGCTACCTCGGACGCACGCCCGATCCCGCCGACGCCCGCGCGTGGCAGGTCGAGCTGACCGACGCGGGCCAGCAGGTCGTCGCCTCCGTGTCCGCCGCACGCAGCGACGCGGTCGCGGACCTCCTGTCGACCTGGCCGGCCGCGGACCGGGCGGACCTCGCCCGCCTCCTCGAGAACCTCGTCGACGCGCTCACCGGGACCCCCGACCGCGCCTGACACCCCCGTCCCACACCGGCCGCTCCGGCCCCGCCGCCTTCGTCGAAGAGGTCCCACCGTGACCGAACCCGTGACCGACGCCGTCCCGGCCCGCCCGCCGGCGGCCCCGATCCACCACCGCCCGCTGTGGCTGGTCTTCACCGGCCTCATCCTCGCGATGCTGATGGCGGTGCTCGACCAGACGATCGTCGCCACGGCGCTGCCCACGATCGTCGGGGAGCTCGGTGGGCTGAACCACCTGTCGTGGGTCGTCACCGCCTACCTGCTCGGCGTCACGGTGACGACCCCGCTGTACGGCAAGCTCGGGGACCAGTTCGGCCGCAAGCCGATCTTCCTCGCCGCGATCGCGATCTTCCTCGTCGGCTCGCTCCTGTCGGGCACGTCGCAGACGATGGGCCAGCTCATCGCGTGGCGGGCGATCCAGGGCGTGGGTGGCGGCGGGCTGATGGTGCTCGCCCAGGCGATCATCGCCGACGTCGTCAGCCCCCGGGAGCGCGCCCGCTACCAGGGCTACTTCGGTGCGGTGTTCGGTGGGGCGTCGGTCGCCGGACCGCTCCTCGGCGGGTTCTTCACCGACACGCTGTCGTGGCGCTACGTCTTCTACGTGAACCTGCCGCTCGGGATCGTCGCGCTGGTGGTCGCCGCGTTCACGGTCCCGAACGTGCGCGCCCCGATGGCGCGGACCATCGACTACCTCGGGTTCGCGCTGCTGAGCTCGGGCGTCACCTGCCTCGTGCTCCTCACGACCTGGGGTGGCGCCGAGTACGCGTGGGGCTCCACGACGATCGTCACGCTCGGGGTGGCCGCGGTGGTGCTGCTGCTGGCGACCCTGTGGGCCGAGCAGCGGGCGGTCGAGCCGGTCCTCCCGCTGCGGCTGTTCCGCGACCGGACCTTCAGCGTGTCGGCGGGGATCGGGTTCGTGGCCGGGTTCGGCATGTTCGGCGTGATCAGCTTCCTGCCGCTGTTCCTGCAGGTCGTGAGCGGGTCGTCCGCGACCGCGTCGGGGCTGCAGCTCGTGCCGCTGATGCTGGGGCTCGTCGCCGCGTCCGTCGGCGCCGGCCAGGTCATCGGTCGGACCGGCCGCTACCGCGTGTTCCCGATCGTGGGCACCGGCATCGCGGTCGTCGGGATGGGACTGCTGTCGACGATGTCGCCCGACACGACCGGCACGACCGTGGCCGCCTACATGGTGGTGCTCGGCATCGGGCTCGGGTTCGTGATGCAGGTGATCGTCCTCGCCGTGCAGTCCTCGGTCCCGGCGCGCGACATGGGTGTCGCCACGGCGAACGTCAACTTCTTCCGCTCCGTGGGCGGCTCGATCGGCGTGGCGGTGTTCGGGGCGCTGTTCAACACCCAGCTGACCTCGCAGCTCGCCCGCCTGCTGCCGCCCGACGCCGCCGCCCAGCTCGCCGACCTCGGCCGCGGGGGCGCGGCCGCCATCGCGCAGCTGCCGGAGGCCACCCAGGCCGCCTACGTCCAGGGGGTCGCCGGGTCGCTCACGACCGTGTTCGGCTGGGCCGTCCCGGTCGTGGTCGTCGCGTTCGCGATCTCGTGGCTGCTGCCCGCGCTGGAGCTCCGCGGCACCGGCATCGCCGAGGAGCTCGCCCGCGAGATGGCCGCCGCGGTCGCCGTCGGCGAGACCGCCCCGTCGGTCCCCGAGGACCCGACCGGCCACGGCATCGCCCCGGAGGCCCCGCCGGCGCCGGCGGGCTGATCGGCCCGGTCCGTCAGGCGCTATCCGCGGCTCCCTCGAGGACCGCTTCGACCCGCTCCCACTGGGGGCGGTAGACGTCCTCGGCGATCCGGGCGGACATCTCGCGGCTGTCCGCGAGCGCCGCCCGGGCGGCGTCCACATCGCCGGCGAGCGCGTGCACCTCGGCCAGGAGCAACCGCCACTGCGGCACCGCGTGCAGGTGGCCGGCGGCGACGAGCGCGTCGACCGCCGCCGTGATGCGGGCGGCGGCCGCCACGGGGTCGTCACCGAGACGGGCGCTCGCCCAGGCGTCGGTCGGGATGGTGAGGTTGGCGAGGTGCTCGAGCCCCATCGCCACGGACTGCTCGAGGCCCTCGCGGGTGTACCGGTGTGCGAGCTCGGGCCGATCGAGGGCAGCGCACGCGAAGCCGCCGAACATCCGGGCGTAGGCCTCCGAGAAGGGGGTGCCGTGAGCGCGGGCGACCGCGACGGCGTCGTCGAGGACGGTGCGGGTGAGCTCGACGTCGCCCTCGAACGCGGCGAGCAGCGCCACCGTGATCCGGCGCGCCACCGGCAGCCGCTCGGGGGTGAGGCCCAGCGTGTCCGGGTTCGCCCCGGCCTCCGCGCGGGCCGCCGCGTCGAGGTGGTGGCGGACGTGGTCGGCGGGTTCAGCCCGGAAGAGGTCGGTGTAGGCGACGGCGATGTGACCGGCCGCGACCTCGGCGGGGGAGCCGGCGTCGCGCACGTCGTCCAGGAGCTCCCGCGAGCGGGTGCGGGCGTCGGTGAGCTCGCCGCGGGTCATCGAGAACGCCCACCGCGACCACCACAGCGACGTGAGCTCGGGGGCCACACCGACGCCGATGGCGAGCTCGCGGGCCCGCTCGGCGACGACCGGGACGGTGTCGGACGCCCAGCCGTGGAGGCCGACGAGCACCTGCACCAGGCGGACGCGCACCTCGAGCTCGAGCGCCGCGTCGGTGTGGGGCTGGTGGGCCAGGAGGTGGAGGACCTGGCGGAGGTAGCGCTCGCCCTCCTCGAAGGCGTAGACGGCCAGGGCGTCGTCGGCCGCCGCGCGGAGCCAGTGGATGGGACGCTCGGGCTCGACCAGGTCCGCGGCCTGCCATAGGTGCTCGGCGATGGCGCCGACCCGCTGTGGCGAGGTGCGTTCGAGCGCGTCGGCGGCCGCGGCGTGGAGCCGGATGGCCCGGCTGGGTGCCAGCTCGCCGTAGAGCGTGTCGCGGATGAGCGCGTGGACGAACCGCCACCCGGTCGCGCCGCTCGTGCCTTCGACGAGGCCGTGGGCGGCCGCGGCGTCGAGGTGATCGAGCACCGTCGCCAGGGGGAGGTCGAGGCTGTGGGCGAGCGGCCGCGCGTCCACGTCCTGGCCGAACACGCTCGCGACGTCGAGGGTCGTGCGGATCTCGGCTGGCAGGAGCTTCAGCCGCTGGACGATGACGTGGCGGACGCCGACCGGGACGGCGTCGGCGTCGTGCCGGTCGTCGGACTCGGCCCGGAGTTGCGCGAGCTGCCGCACGAAGAACGGGTTGCCGCCGGCGCGCCGGTGCATCTCGTCGGCGAGGTCGTCGGGGACGGCGTCACCCGTGACGGCCGCCGCGAGCTCGGCGACCTCCCCGCGACCGAGCCCGGTCAGGCGGAGGCTCGTCGCGACCGGCTCGCGCGACAGGGCCGCCAGGGTGTCGTCGAGACCGGGGCTGCGAGCGGCGTCGGTGTCGCGGTAGGAGATGGCGAGGAGGATGCCGTCGGGACCCGTGTGGGCCCCCACGAACGACGCCAGCTCGAGCGACGAGACGTCGCCCCAGTGGAGGTCGTCGAGGACGACGACGAGCCCCGTCCCGACCGCGATGCGTCGGAGGAAGGTCGTCGCGGCGTCCTGGAGGGCGAAGCGGGCGGCGTGGGGATCGCCGGCCGCGAGCTCGGGGACCTCGGGCAGCCGAGCGGCGACCTCGGGCACGAGGTGGGCGACGAGCGCGGCGGAGCCGGCCGTCACGCGCAGGAGCGTGTCGTCGTCGAGCGGTTCAGCGAGCGCACGGAGCACCTGGACCCAGGGCCAGAACGGCGGGGCCCCCTGGCTCTCCTGGCACCGGCCCCACGCCACCGGTAGCCGGGCCGCGGCTGACTCCGCCGTGAGCCGGCGCAGCAGGGCGGTCTTCCCGATGCCCGGCTCGCCGGCGACGAGCAGCACACCGCCCTTGCCGTCCGCGAGCCGTGCCACGGCCTCGACGATCCGCGCCCGCTCGCTCGTGCGACCGACGAGGGCGTCGTCGTCGGCGGCCGGGAGCGGCGGGGCGGGCGCAGGTGCCGCCGGCGGGACGAGCACGGTGGCCGGTGCCTGCGCCGCGGGCGCGCGCGGCCCGAGGTCGAGGGCCGGCTCCCGCCGCAGGATCGCCTCGGCGAGCGCGTCGAGCTGGGCCGACGGGTCGAGCCCGAGCTCGTCGGCGAGGTGCTCCCGGAACGACCGGTGGACGGCGAGGGCGTCAGCGGCCCGGCCGGAGCGGTGGAGCGCGAGCATCAGCTGCCCGCGCACGCGCTCCCGGAGCGGGTGGGTGTCCGCCAGCGCTTCCGCCTCGGCGACGACCTCGGCGTGGCGGCCGGCGCCGAGGAGTGCGTCGAGGCGGTCCTCGGCCGCGACGACCCGGAGCTCCTCCAGGCGGGCCGCGGGTGCGCGGGCGAACGGCTCGTCGGCGACGTCGACCAGCGCCGGTCCCCGCCACAGCGCCAGCGCCTGCCCGAGCACCTCCAGCGCATCGTCGTGCCGGCCGGCGGCCACGAGCTCACGGCCCTCGCGTGCCAGGCGTTCGAACCGGACCGCGTCGATAGCACCGGGGTCCACCTCGAGGACGTAGCCCGGACCTCGGGTCGCGATCAGCGGCGTCTCGTCGGGGCTGGGCAGCAACCGACGCAGGTTCGACACGTACGAGCGCAGCGAGACCATCGCCTGCGGGCTCGCGTCCTCGCCCCAGAGGTCGTCGACCAGCCGCTCCGCCGGGACGACACGGCCCACGTCGAGCACCAACGCGGTCAGGAGCGCCCGGAGCTTGGGTGCGCCGAGGGGGATGTCCGCGCCACCGGACCGGATCGCGAGCGACCCGAGCACCGCGAACTCCATCGCCACCCCCGAACGCCCCACCGCGACCCGACCGCGGCCTCGGGGACCGCCGCGGATCGTAGCCGTGGCCCGCGGTCGGGGAGGGCTCGGACGAGACCCAACCCACGCCCAACGTCGACCCCCGACGCTCACCCCAGCCCACCCCGAGAGGCACCCCGTGACGACCGTCGAGCTCGCCGTACCCGGCGCCCACTGTGGTGCCTGCCGGGCGGAGATCATCGCGGCGCTCGAGGCCGTCCCGGGCGTACGAGCCGTCGAGGTCGACCTCCGGGAGCGGCGGGCCACGGTGCTCTTCAACCCCGCCGTCACCGCGCCGACCGAGCTGTGTCAGCGGCTCGGCGCCGCCGGCTACCCGGGCTCAACCCTCGTCCAAGCGCCGCCCAACCCCGTCGGGTGAGCGTGGTGGCACCGAGCAGGACCGACTCACCCGCACCACCCGACCACGCTCGTTCGACGATCACCCAGGAGAATCCGCCATGACCCGCACCACGCGCACCACGCGCACCACCGCCCGCACCCGCGTCCGTGTCGCACCCGTCCTCGGCGCCCTGGCCGTGAGCGTCGCGCTCGCCGCCTGCTCCAGCGCCGAGGCCACCGACGGGGGGATCGAGCCCGCCGAGGGCTCGGGTGCGGTCACCGTCACCGGTGTCGACTACGGCTTCGAGGGACTCCCGCAGACGGTCGCGCTCGGCTCCACCCTCGTGTTCCACAACGGCTCCCAGGAGGAGTTCCACGAGATGGCCGTGATGCGGCTCGCCGACGACGAGAGCCGCAGCGTGGAGGAGCTGCTGCAGCTCCCGCCGGAGGAGGCGATGGCGTCGATGACCTTCGTCGGGGTCGCCGCCGGCGCCCCCGGCCAGGACGCCACGCTCGTCGACGGGGACCTCACCCTCACCGAGCCGGGCCGGTACGTGATGACCTGCTTCATCCCGGTCGGGGCCGACCCGGCCGTGGTCGAGGAGGCGTTCAACGCCCCCGAGGGCGACGGCCCGCCGCCGGAGCTGGGCGACGGCGCGCCCCACGCGATGGAGGGCATGGTCGGCGAGTTCGTCGTCGAGTGACCGACCGCTCCGCCTGACCGGCGCCCCCGCCCGTCCGCACCACGCGGAACGGGTGGGGGCGTCGGCGTGTCGGCGCCGGGATCCGTCGGTCAGAAGCCGGGATCGCCCTTGCACGCGACCAGCCGCGCGAGCGCGTAGGTCTGGGCGGGGTCGTCGCCGGGCTCGAGGGTCTCCTCGTAGCGGATGACGCGGAGCTCCCCGAACACGCGCAGGAGCTCCTGGGGCTCGAGCCGGAAGGCCGGATCCTCGGGTCCGGCCGCGTCGAGCGTCGTCCGCAGGTGGTGCTCGACGACGATCCAGCCGTCGGGAGCGAGCGCCTCGACGAGCCGCGGCCAGAGCTCGGGGTTGCGGTACCGGAAGACGGTCACGAGGTCGTAGGACCCGGCCGCGAGCGCCAGCTCGTCGAGGTCGGCGACCTCCCACCGGACCTGCACCCCACGGCGATCGGCCTCGGAGCGTGCGCGGCCGATCGCGACCGCCGACACGTCCACGGCGTGGACGTCGTAGCCCGCCTCCGCCAGCGCCAGGGCGTTGCGACCCGTGCCGGTGGCGACGTCGAGCGCGTGACCGCCGGGGAGCCGCGGGAGCCACTCGGTCAACAGCGGCGACGGGAACGGCCGCGCCTGGTAGTCGCCGCTCGCGTAGCGCGCGTCCCAGCGTTGGCGCTCGGCCTCGGTCACGAGCCGGCCGTCCCGTCGTCGGCCGGCGGGTCCTCCGGTCCGTTCTCGAGGAAGCGGTCGAGCGCGCGGCGGGCGGTGTCCTGCACCCGCCGACGCACGACCGGCGACCACCCGAGGACCACCCCGGTCGGTCCGAGCGCCTGCCGCGACCACCGCCACAGGTCGAAGTCGTCACGGTGGCGCTCGATCCGGCCGTCCCGGAGCACGAACGTGGCGTGGACGACGTTGTGCACGCGGCGACCGGTCCGGCTGAAGGTGTAGTCGGCCGTCCAGCGTGCCGTTCCCGCGACGTCGTCCTCGGCGACGTCGGACACCTCGACCGTGAGGTCGCCCCCACCGGCGAGGAGCATCCGCCACATCCCGCCGATCCGATCCGCGCCGGCGAGGTCGAACACCGGGTCACGGAAGGTCGCGTCCGGCGCGTAGCACGCCTGCATGCCGGCGCCGTCGCGCCGTCGGAAGGCGTCGTAGAGCTGGGCGACGACGCCCGGGTCGGATGCGGTCACGTGGCTCCCAGCGCGTCAGGCACCGCTCGGTGACGAGCCCGTCCAACGCTAGTCCAGGCCGGTCGGCTCATCCCTGGCGGAGGTCGCGCCGGCCGAAGAGCGCGGTCGAGGCGGCGACGAGCACGGCGAAGAGCGCCGTGAGCAGCGCCCCGTCGCCCCAGTCCATCCCGGTGTTGAGCGGGTCGCTGCGGAGGTAGTAGTGGAACGGCGACCACGCCGCGAACCGGGCGAGGTCGTCCGACAGCGGCAGGAACGAGTCGAGCAGGTACATCGCGAACGCGAGCCCGACCGCGCCGGTGACCGCGGTGCGGACCCGTCCGGTGGCGGCGCTCAGCGCCAGCGCGACGGCGCCGAACAGGAGCGAGAGCAGCGTCGCGAGGAGGGAGGTGGCGGCGACGTTGCCGGGGTCGAGCCCGAGCGAGGAGATGGCCGACCCGGCCATGACGCCGGCGAACGTCGAGACCCCCACGACGCCCGCGAGGATCACCATCGACACCGACTTCTCGAGCACGACCCGGGAGCGGGTGATCGGGTTGGCCAGCAGGAGCCCCATCGTGCGGCGGTCCTCCTCGCCGGCGAGCGCCCGCGCCCCGACGGTGATCGTCACCGCCATGATCGCGGCCGGCGCCATCATGCTGAAGGTCTCGACCTGGAAGTAGCCGGCGGCGGTGGTCATGTCGCCGTTGCCGACCAGCGCCAGCAGGACGTCGGGCATGTCCGCGACCACACCGGCGATCGCGTCGTCGATGGTGGCGTAGATCGGCCCCATCATGACGCCCATCATCCAGAACATGGTGAGGGCCGAGATGACGGTCACGGTCTGGTGGTCGGTCGCGGTCTTGACCCAGATGCGCGAGACCCGGACCGACCCACCGAGCCGGTCGAGCAGGCGTTGTACGAGCGGGTTCCCCGCCACCCGGTCCAGCAGCGACGAGCCGACCGTCGGCTGGCGGAGGTCGCGCCGGTTCACGCCCACGACGGCGGCGCCGAGCGCCACCGCCGACCCGCCGAGGAGGATCGCGACGTGGCCCGCGTCGACGCCGTTCACGACCGGTCCGCTCGCATCGAGGTAGTACCACGGGAAGAGCCGGGCGAGGTCGGCGGCGCCCTCGATCATCGGGAGCAGGCCGACGGCGAAGAACGACACCGCGAGGACGCCGGCCGTGACCCCCGAGGCCACGCCGGTGCTCCCGGTCCACGCCCCCAGCGCGAGGGCGAGCAGCCCGTGGAACACCGCCACGGCGAAGATGTGAACGGTCAGCGCCCCGACGTGGTTGCCGGTCACGTCGACGTCGAGGAGCCGGGGGAGAGGGCGCCGGCGAGCCAGAGGATGACGGCGCCGACCACCATGAGGACCACGAGCGAGGCCGCCTTCCCGAGGACGACGCGCGTCCGGCTGGCGGGGTTGGCGAGCAGGATGGCCGCGGTGCCTCTGCGCTCCTCGCCGGCGATGGCCGCGGAGCCCGCGGCGATGGCGATGCCGGCGAGGATGAGCGCGCCGTAGAAGGAGTAGATCGCGCCGTAGGCGAGGCTCGCGACGTCGGCGCCGGCCGGGATGCCCATGAGGTCGCGGACGGCCTGCGGCATCCGCTCGTACATGGTGAGGTCGATCGATCGGTAGGCGGCCATCCCGCCGAGCAGGAAGACACCGATCGTGACCGCACCGATCACGGTCCCGCGCCAGCGGTCGACGATGGCCTTGGTGGTGATGGTCGCGACGCTCACACCGTCACCGCCTCGTCGCGGTAGTAGCCCAGGAAGATCTGCTCGAGGTCGGCCTCGTGGGTGGTGACGTCGACGACCTCGTAGCGGTCGGTCGCGGTCTTCAGGAGCTGGTCCATCTTGCCCTCGAACGACAGCGACACCCGGTGGCCGTCCACGGTGACGTCCCGGACGCCGGGGACGGCCTCGAAGACGGCTGCATCCGCCTCGGCCCCGAGCTCCAGCGACACCCGACGGACGGCACGGGAGCGCAGCGTCGCGACCGTCTCGATCGCCGCCAGCCGACCGTGACGGATGATGCCGACCCGGTCGGCCACGCGTTCCACCTCCGACAGCGTGTGGCTCGAGAGGAACACCGTGCGGCCCTCCGCGACCACCTCGCGCAGCATCGACTGGAACTCGTGCTGGACCAGCGGGTCGAGGCCGGTGCTCGGTTCGTCCATGATGAGCACCTGTGGTCGGTTCATGAACGCCTGGACCAGCCCGACCTTCTGGCGGTTCCCGGTCGACAGGTCCCCGACCTTCTTCGACAGGTCGGCGTCGAGCCGGTCCGCGAGCTCGTCGACGTAGCCCCAGTCGACCCCGCCGCGCAGGTTGGCGAAGAACGCCAGCGTGTCGCGACCGGTCAGCCGCGGGTACATCGCGAGGTCGCCCGGCAGGTAGCCGACGTGACGGCGGAGCTCGACGCTGTCGGCGTGGGTGTCCATCCCGAGGATCGTGGCGCGTCCGGCGGTCGGACGGATCTCGTCCATCAGCGTGCGGATGGTCGTCGTCTTGCCGGCGCCGTTGGGCCCGAGGAAGCCGAGGACCTCGCCGGCGCGCACGTCGAGGTCGAGGTCGACCAGCGCGGCGACATCCCCGTAGTGCTTGGTCAGGCCCTCCGTGTGGATGGCGGTGTCGGTGCTCACGGGCGTGTCCCCTCCGTGTGGCTGGCCTCGGCCAGCGCGCGTCGTGCGTGGTCGGCGAACGCGGGGCTCAGGAGGCCCCCGCGCAGGAGCTCGGTGGCGGGACCCAGGTAGGCGGCGGCAGCCGCCGGGTCGGCCGTGAAGCCGGGGTCGGTCGGGTCGGCCCCGAGGAGGCGTGCGAGGTGGCGGTGCAGGACGAGCGCGCCGAGCGACCAGATGGTCAGGACGGCCGCCCGGCCGTGGGGGTCGTCACTGGGCTGCACGCTGCCGCTGGCGACGCCGTCGGCGAGGGTGCCCTCGGCGTCGGCGACGAGCTCGTCGACGAGCGCCGCGACGGCGGGGGTGTCCTCCACGAGCACGCGGGCGAGGTAGCCGCTCAGGTCGGCCAGCGAGCGGCCGTCGGCCTCGCGGAGGACCGCCATCACGTCGAGGCCGGGACCCTCGGCCATCGCCTCGCGCTTCTGCTGCCGGATGATCGCCGCCACGTGCTCGTCACAGGCCGCGCGGAGCCCGTCGACCGACCCGAAGTGGTGCATCACGAGCCCGGGGGAGACGTCCGCCTCGGCGGCGACCCGGCGGACCGTGGTGGCCTCGATCCCGTGCGTCGCCACGCACGTGATCGCCGCGTCGCGGATCCGCGCCTTGGCCGTGCGGTCGTCGCCGTGTGCCTCGACCATCAGCGGTCATCCTGGACGGGTCGGTCTGAACAACTGTTCAGCCGACGGTACGACCGTTCGGCGGTGCACGTCAAGGGATGCCTGGCCCGTCCTCGCCGGCCGGGCGTCCAGGCGCTCGTAGCCGCGGCGCGGTGGCACTGCCGACGATCTGGTTGGTGCCTGCACTCGCGGGCGTGACGACCCTCGTCGCCGCCGTGCTGATGACCGCCAGGGGGACGTCGCTCGGGACGTGACGCGAGCGCCAGTTCTCGGCGTCGTAGGCCACGGCATACCGTGTGTATCGGACTCGAACGTGCGTTCGATGCACGGGTGTGGAGAGAACTCGGGGTGGCGGGCGGGAGATGTCACACCCCCTCCGTAGGTTCCTCTCCATGTTCGCTACCGCCGCGTCCACCACCGTCACCCGGTTCCACGCCGTGTCCCGGCGTCGGGCCCGGCTGGTGCTGGCCGCGGAGGCGTCGCCGGTGTACGGGGTCGAGGGGCCGGGTGGCCACGAGCGTCTCGAGGGCGCGGTCGACGCGGTCGTGTCGGTGCGGTTGGACGAGCTGTCGGAGGACGAGCTCCGGACCGAGCTCGGAGTGCTGGAGCGGTGCGTGCGTCGGCTGTCCGCCCGCCAGGGAGAGGCGGCCGGGGCGTTGGCGTCGCCGGCAGGCACGCCGTGCGGCCGAGGCCCACCCGGACGATCCGCGTGCGGGGGAGCGTGCCCGCCGGCAGACCGCCCAGGATCTCGCGGCCGGGCTCGGGTGGGACCCGGGCCGTGCCACCCGGATGCTGAAGACCGACCGCGAGCTCGAGACGCTGCCGGTCGCGCGTCAGGCGGCGCGTGACGGGGCGTTGACTCCGGAGCACGCCCGGCTGCTGGCCTCGGTGCTCCGCCACCTGACCGGCGACGAACGGACCGCGGTCGAGACCGAGCTGGTCGAGAAGGCGGCCGGGCTCGGCCCGGTCGAGTACGGCCGGGTGTGTCGCCGCCGGTTGGCCGCAGCTGGCTCCCGAGGAGGCGCAAGCGGACGCGGACCGGCTCCACGACCGCCGGGCCGCCGTCCGTGTCCCCGCAGCCGGACGGGTCCACCACCCTGTGGGCCACCCTGTCCGGGCTGGATGCCGAGACGGTCGCCACCGGCATCGACGCCTTCCGCACCTTCGACGCCCCCGGTACCCCGCCCCGGAGTCCGGCACAGCGGACCGCGGACGCGCTGGTCGCGATGGCCCGCGCCGCGCTGGACCACGGCCTCACCACCACCGACCACGGGTCGCGTCCGCACGTGACCGTCACCATCGGCTGGTCCGAGCTCTGCGCGGCTGCCGGCATGGCCGACACGACCTGGACCGGCCCGATCACCGCCGCCGACGTCCGCCGGATGCTGGCCGGATTCCACCATCACCCGGATCGTGACCGGACCCGACAGCCTGCCGCTGGATATCGGCCGGCAGTCCCGGTCGACCTCGGTGGGGGTGTGGAAGGGCACCGTGGCCCGCGACCGGCACTGCACCTACCCCGGCTGTGACGCGCCCCCGTCGATGTGTCAGGCCGCCCACCTCGACCGGCGCTGGCGCCACGGCGCCGGCGTGTCGGTCGCCGAGGTCGCGCTGGCCTGTCACGCCCACCACCGGCTCATCGACCGGCTCGGGCTGATCGGCCGGATCGAGAACGGCCGGGTCACCTGGCACCCACCCGACTAGGCCCGACCCGCCCCACACCCGAGAGCGACACGACGACCGGCCCACGGTCCGCGCCAGCCTGCCCGCCGGCCCGCGGCTACCCCTCCGCCCCTCCGCGCTCCTTGACAACTGCACAGAGAACACGACGACCGGGCGGCGGCCCCGCGGCGCAGCCGCGGACGCGGGGCCGCGCGTGGGTTCCGGCGCCCGGGGTCCCGGGTCCCAGGCCTCCGGCCGCCCTACTCGCGGATGAGCGTCCCGTCGGGGGCCATCACGTACCAGTTCCCGCCGACGCCCTGGCCGTTGACGTCGCCCGGCTCGCTGTCGCTGGCGAAGCGGTAGAGCGGCCAGCCGGCGTAGGTCGTCATCGTGATCCCGACCGGGTGCTCCACCGTGCCGAGCATGGACGCGTCGACGCCGTCGCCGGGGTCCGCCGGGCCGGCGAGCGGCGGCCACGCCTCCGCGCAACCGTCGGTGCAGGTCGGGGCCGACGCCCCCTCGTCCGGCAGGAACGCGTACAGCGTCATGCCGTCCCCGTCGACGAGGACGTCGCCGAGCGAGGTCGAGGCCACCGCGACGCTGGTGCTCCCGGCGGTGGTCGTCTCGCGGGGCGGGTTGCCGTAGCCGTTGCCGGCCTCGTCGGACGTGTCGGCGGTGGTGGGTGCCGCCGCCGGTTCGGACGTGGCGACGGTCGTCGGCTCCGAGGCCGCCACGTCCGCATCTCCGTCCCCGCCACCGCACGCCGCCAGGGCCAACGCCGTCACCGTCGCCACCGCCGTCCACAGGATCGCTCGTCCGCGCACCGTCCGTCCTCTCTCGATCGGTTCCTCCACAGCCACCACTACGCGCGGGGGCGGCATCCGGTTCACCCGGGATCGACGCGCGGTGAACCGCGGGCGGCCATGCTGCGTAGTGGTAGGCAACGGGGACGCCCGGCAGGAGGACGCGCGATGGGACGGCAGGAGCCCGTCACGGCCGACGCGCCGATCGAGGACCTCCACGCGGCGTTCGCCGGTCCGCTGTTCGTCTTCGCGCTGCGGCTCCTCGGCGACCGCGACGCGGCGGAGGAGGTCGTGCAGGACACGCTCCTGCGGGCCTGGCGGCACGCCGAGCGGTTCGACCCGTCCCGCGGGTCGCTCGCCGCCTGGGTGTTCACCATCGCCCGCAACCTCGTCGCTGACCGGCACCGTCGCGCCGCGGTCCGCCCCCGCGAGCGTCCCCTCGACGAGCTGCCACCGGTCGCCACGGTCGACGAGGTCGACGCCGCGCTCGAGGCCTGGCAGCTCGCCGAGGCGCTGGCCCGGCTGTCGCCCGAGCACCGGCAGGCGATCGTCGACGTCCACTACCGCGGCTACACCGTGCGCGAGACCTCCGAGCGGCTCGGCGTCCCGCCCGGCACCATCAAGTCGCGGCTCTACTACGGCCTGCGGAGCCTCCGGCTCCAGCTCGAGGAGCGGGGGGTGGTGCGGTGAACACGGTCCCCGGTCACCCGCGTGAGGAGCTCGGCGCCTACGTGCTCGGCGTCCTCGACTCCGCCGAGCGACACGCCGTGGAGGGCCACCTCGAGGACTGTGCGGTCTGCCGCGACGAGGTCGCACGGCTCTCCGCCGTCCGGCCGCTGCTCGACCGCATCGACGCCGCCGAGGCGGGCGACGACCGGCTCCTGCCCCCGGCGGACCTCGCCCCGCGGGTGCTGCTGTCGGCCGCCGGCGCCGCCGGCCGCCTCCGCCGGGAGGTGGTCCGGTGGCGCGTCCTCGCCGGGCTCAGCACGGCCGCCGCCCTCGTGATCGGTGCGCTCGTGTGGGCGCCCTGGCAGACACCTCCAGACCGCCTGGTCGCCCCGGTCGCGCCGGTCGCGGCCGACGCGTTCGGCACCGACGGGACCATCGCGGCCTACGCCTGGGAGTGGGGCACGACGCTCGAGCTCGAGGTCGCGGACCTGCCGGCGCGCGACACCTACGTCGTGTGGGCGGTCTCCGACGACGGACGTCGTGAGCGTGCCGGGACCTGGGGACCCACGGCCGCGCGGGGGGCACGCGTACGTGCCGCGACCGCGATCGTGCGTGCCGACCTCGCCGGCGTGGAGGTGACCGGGCCGGACGGCGAGGTCCTCTTCGGCGCCGCGTTCTAGCTGCCGTCGGTCTCGGCGAGCACCCGTGCGACGAGCGCCGCGAAGACGTCGGGTTCCTCGAACGACGGGCGGTGCCCCGACCGCTCGAAGACCACCTGCTCCTTCGCCGGCGCGTCCAGCGACGCGAACCACTCGTCGGCGAGGACCCGGCGCCCCCGCGCTTCGTAACGCCCGGTCACCACGTACACCGGGACCTCGAGCCGCGGGACGGCGGTGCGCAGGTCGAGCTCCTGCAGCTGGGGGTAGAGCAGCACGAACGTGTCGAGCAGGCCGCGGGCGGCGTTGAGCCGGTCGAGCAGCGTGTTCTCCGGCACGAACGTGTTGAAGGGCATCTCGTTCAGGTCATCGACCCCCGGGTAGGCGTTCCAGCGGTGCTCCAGGCTCACCGCCGGGCCGTACCAGGTCGGGTCGACGTACGGCGGCGGCCCCTGGCGCTGGAGCGTCCGCGCCAGCTCGTCCTCGCCACGGTCGATGGCCCACGCGAGGGTGTCCTCGTAGAACATGACGTCGGTCGCCCGCACGTCGACCATCTGGCCGGTCCCGATGTAGGCGCGGAACAGGTCCGGCCGACGCTCGACCGCGAGCGTCCCGAGGATCGTTCCCCACGAGTTCCCGCTCACGAGGATGCGGTCCTGGTCGAACCGCTCGGTCAGGTAGGCCGCGACCGCGATCGTGTCGCTCACCATCCGGTCGAGGGTCATCTCGCCGACGGGGTCGATGGCGGCGTAGGAGCGGCCGGTGCCGCGCTGGTCCCACGTCGCGACGACGACGTGCTCCTCCAGACCCACGTCGTCGCGCATCGCGCCGACGTCGGTACCTCCCGGCCCGCCGGCGAGGTGCAGCAGCACCGGTGCGGTCGCGGATCGACCGCGCAGGAGGATCGACTGGTCGCGTCCACCGATCCGGACCGTGACGAGCTCGGCGATGCTGCCGGCGACCGGCTCACCGTCCGGACCGACGATCGGAGCCGTGGACGCGGGGCGGGAGATCGCCACGACCGAAGCGACGACCGCCAGGGCGAGGAGCCCGGTACCGGCGCGACCCAGGACGTGACCGCGGCCCGGTGTCCCGTCGATCCGTCGGGCGGCGGCGACCCCCCCGATCACGCCGAGGACGAGCGCCGGCAGCACCAGCAGGCCGTGCGCGACCCGGCCGACGACGAGCGCCATGACGCCGTAGGCGGACCCGAGGTCGATGGCGTCCACGGTCGCGCCGACCGCCCCGACCCGTGCGGCCTCCACGGCCGCGAGGAACACGAGCGGGACGCCGAGCACCGCCCAGCGCGTCCGGCTGCGTTCGCCGGCGACCACGCCGACGACCAGCAGGACCACGATCCAGCCGACCGCCTCGCCGGCGTGCAACGGCCCGCGAGGGGCCAGCCAGCCGTGGGCGAGCCCGGCGAGGACGGGCACGCCGACGCCGGCGGCGGTCGCGGCGTGCCGGGCACGGACCGCCGTCGGCCCCGGGGGCAGGTCGCGGGGGTGTGCCTCGGTCAGGAGCGATCCGGTCCGCTCGGGCATCGCGTCCTCCGGCCTCGCGCGGCGAGCCCCACGGCTGCACCCGGGAGGCGTGAGGTCCAGCGTGGGACGGACCGGGCGTCAGGTGAAGGGCCGACGTGCCTCCCACAGCAGCCCGAACGTCACGTCCCTTCACGGGCCCGGCGTGCCCGCACCGCTCACCACACGGGGTCCCCGTGGTCGTCGCAGTCGACGTGCGACGCCGGCTCGACCTGGACGGTCGCGTGGTCGAGACCGTGGGTGGCCTTCATCAGCTCGCTGGCGCGGTCGAGGACGCGGTGCACCGCACCCTCGTCACACCCCTCCCGCAGGCGGAGGTGGACGGAGCCGACCTCCATGCCGGAGGTGAGCGTCCAGACGTGGAGGTCGTAGGCCTCGGTCACGTCGTCGAGCGCCGACAGGTCGCGCCGCAGCTCGTCCACGTCGACGTGGTCCGGCGCCGCCTGGATGAGCACCCGCACGGCGCGCCGGCCGAGCCGCCACGTCCGCGGCAGCACGAACAGCCCGATCAGCACCCCGAAGATCGGGTCCATCAGGGTGAACCCGGTGAGCTCGATGACCGCCGCCGCCACGATGACGCCGATCGACCCGAGGGTGTCGGCGAGGACCTCCAGGTAGGCGCCCTCGACGTTGATGCTCTCCTCCGCGCCCTCCCGCAGGAGCCAGAAGGCGACGAGGTTCACGATCAGACCGAGCACGGCGACGACCAGCATCGGGACGCCGAGGACCTCGGGCGGGTCGGAGAGCCGGCGGACGGCCTCGACGAGGATCGCGACGGCCACGCCGAACAGCAGCACGGCGTTCGCGAGCGCCGCCAGGATCTCGAGCCGGTAGAGGCCGAACGTGCGGCGCTCGTCGGCGCTGCGGCGGTTCGCCGCGTGGATCGCCGCGAGCGCCATCCCGAGCCCGAGCACGTCGGTGAACATGTGCCCCGCGTCGGACAGCAACGCCAGCGAGTTGGTCGCGAGACCGGTGACCAGCTCGACGACGAAGAACGTCGCGATGAGCCCGAACGCGATCAGGAGCCGACGCTGGTGGCGTGCGCCGGCGCGCCCGGCCTCCGCCGGGGACCCGTGGTCGTGACCTTCACCCACCTCCGGCGTGTCCACCTCGTCGCGTCCTGTCACCGTACGCCGCCGCGGTCGGCGCGCCGACCCGGGGGGCCCGACGGACGGGCAGCCGTCCGCCGTGGCCGGCGTCGAGCGAGGCCCATCGCCTGCCGCCGGAGGGCCGGGTAGCACTGGCCGTGCGCCGGCCACGGGCGACGATGGGACGACCGACTGATCGGTGGTCTCCCGTGCGACGTCCTCTCCGTGCCGGCCTCGTCGTGGTCACCGTTGCAGCGCTCTCGGCGTCGACCGCTGGGGCCGTCTCCGCGTCCGCCGACCGGACCGTCGCGCTCGGCGGTGGCGTCGTGTCGGGGACCGTCACGTCGGCGGCGACGGGAGCGCCCCTCGCCGGCGTCTGCGTCGAGGCCGACGGCAACGGCCGACCCGGCGGGACCGTGACGGCTGCCGACGGCAGCTGGACCCTCACCGACCTCGCGGCGGGACCGCTGTTCCTGGCCGTGAACGACTGCGAGGCCGCCGTCGCCGGCTACGCGGCGACCTGGTGGCCGGGGGTGGCCTCGCCCGACGCCTCCCACGCCGTGCTCATCGAGCCCGGAACGGTCCACGACCACCTCGACCTCGCCCTCGCCACGGCGGCGGTGGTGGTCGGACGCGTCCTCGGCCCCGAGGGCGCCGGCGTCGCAGCCGCGTGCGTCCTCGCCAGAGGTCCCGATGAGGCCGTGCTCGGGCGGACCCGCACGTCCGCCGACGGCGGCTACCGGCTCGCCAGCCTCCCGCCGGGGACGGTCGAGGTCGAGGCCCGCGACTGCAGCCCGAGCCCCACGCGGGTCGCCGCGAGCACGACCGTGACCGCGACCGCCGGGCGGGCCACGTCGGCGGCGACGGTCACCCTCGGAGCGGGCGGCGCCGTCACCGGACGGGTCCGGGCCACCCACACGGGCCAGCCGGTCGCCGGCGCGTGCGTGACGCTGTGGACCGCCGAGCCGACGCTCGGCGCCAGCCTGTTCCGCGGCTCGACCACGTCGGGTGCGGACCCGCTGGGCGCATCCGCCGACGAGCCCGGCCGCTACGTGTTCGACGGCGTGGCGCCCGGCCGGTACCGGGTCTTCTTCGGCTTCGACCTCTGCTCCCCGGAGGACGGCTACGGCGAGGAGTGGTTCGACGATCGCCAGGGACCGGCGATCTACGAGCCCGACGCGACGACCGAGGTCGTGGAGGTCACCGCCGGCGTCGTGGTCAGCGGGATCGACGCCGAGCTCGACGCGGTCGCCACCGTGCTGCCGACCTGCCCGTACCCGCCCGTCACCGGGTACCCGGATGTCGACGCCGAGAGCGGCCACGGGCCGGGCATCGCGTGCACCTGGGCCTTCGGGATCCTGGCGCCACGGTCCGACGGGACGTTCGCGCCGACGTCGACGGTCACCCGCGGCGAGGTCGCCACCGCGCTCACCCGCGCGATCGCCGTCGTGGCGAGCGACGTGCTCTCGCCGGCGCCTCCCGACGCGTTCGACGACGATGCGGGAGCTCCCGACGAGGTCGCCCTCGACCAGCTGGCCTGGCTCGGGGTGCTCCGGGGGACGGGGCCACGACAGGCGGATCCCGACCAGCTCGTGACCCGGGGCCAGCTCGCCACGCTCCTCGCCGGCGCCTTCCGGGTCGCCACCGGGACGCCGCTCGTCGCTGCTGCCCCGCGCTGGACCGACGGCGCCGGTCTGCACGGCCCGGCGCTCGACGCCGTGTCGGCGGCCGGTCTCCTCGCCGGCGTCACCCCGACCGAGGTCCACCCCGACGACCCCGTCCGCCGCGACCAGCTCGCGACGGTGCTGGCGCGGTTCGTGGCGCGCGTCGTCACCTCCACCGCGCCCGCGGCGGACCCACCCGCGTGACCGGCGCCGGCGAACCCGGCGGCCGGGACCATCGGGCACGGGCGGGAGGCCGCACGACCTTGTCGCTGCCTCGCGGGGTGGACGACGATGGGTGGCAAGCGATGATCGGCCACCTCCTCCCATGCTCGACGCCGCTCCCATGCTCGACGCCGCTCCCACGCGCGCCACCTCCCCGACCCTGGTCGTCGACCGGCTGACGAAGCGCTACGGCGCGGCGCTGGCGGTCGATGACCTGTCCTTCGAGGTGCGTCCCGGCCGCGTGACCGGGTTCCTCGGCCCCAACGGGGCCGGCAAGACGACCACGATGCGCGCGCTGCTGGGCCTCGTCGCGCCGACGGCCGGCAGCGCGACCGTCTCCGGTCGTCGGTACCGCGACCTCGACCACCCGGCACGAGAGGTCGGGGCGCTCATCGACGGGACCGAGGCGCACCCGGCCATGACCGGCCGTCGGGCGCTCCGCGTGCGCGCCACCGCGGCTGGCGTGGACGCGTCCCGCGTCGAGGAGGTGCTCGCGCTCGTCGACCTGCTCGGCGCCGGGGACCGTCGCGTCGGTGGCTACTCCCTCGGGATGCGCCAGCGGCTCGGCCTCGCCGGCGCGCTCCTCGGTGACCCGGGGATCCTGGTCCTCGACGAGCCCGCCAACGGCCTCGACCCGGAGGGGGTGCGGTGGATGCGAACGCTCCTCCGCGACCTCGCCGACGAGGGCCGGACCGTGTTCGTCTCGAGCCACATCCTCGCCGAGGTGGCCAAGGTGGCCGACGAGGTCGTCGTCATCGCCCGGGGACGCCTGGTCACCCACGCACCGGTGGCGGCTCTCGCCGGCGACCACCGCGTCCACCTGCGCTCGCCGGACCTCGGACGGTTCGTGCCCCTCCTCGAGGGAGCGGGCGGCACGGTCACCGACACCGCAGCGGGGACGCTCGTGACGGGCCTCGCCATCGAGGAGGTCGGCGGGCTCGCCGCCGCGGGCAACGTCGTCCTGCACGAGCTCCGGCCCGAGGGCGACGACCTCGAGGCGGTGTTCCTCGAGCTGACCGGCGGCGGGGAGGTCCGACCGTGACGCGGCTGATCCGTTCGGAGCTCGCGAAGGTCACGGGGACCCGCCTGGCAGCGGGGATGCTCGCGGCGGCACTCGGCATCGTCGTCCTCGCGATGGGCGTCACCCTGTGGGGGCCGTCACCGGGTGGCCTGCGGGTGGAGGGAGCGAGCTCCGCCATCGCGTCCGCGGACGACCTGGTCGCGCTGCTCGGCGTGGTGAGCGTCGTCGGCGTGTTCGCGCTCCTCCTCGGGGTGACCTTCGCCTCGTCGGAGTTCCGTCACGGCACCGCGGCCACGACCTTCCTCGCCGAGCCGCGTCGCTGGCGGGTGACGGTCGCCAAGGCGGTCGCGGTCGCCGTCACCGCCGGCGTCTACGCCGTGGCCGCGCTCGCGGTGGCCTCCGCGGTCGTGTGGGTGTACGCCGCCACCGCGGGGGTCACGGTGCCCGTCGACGCCGACGTGGTCGCCTTCGGCGCACGCACGGCGGGGGCCGTGGTCCTGAGCGGCATCCTGGGCGTCGGGGTGGGCACGGCCGTCCGGAGCCAGGTCGGTGCCATCGTCGCGGTGCTCATCTGGATGTTCGTGGTCGAGAGCCTGCTCGGCGGGTTCCTCCCCGACCTCGCCCGGTGGGCGCCCGTGGCGGCGGGGAACGCCATGACCGTGAGCGGCGACGGCCAGCTCGGCGTCCTGGCGGCCAGCCTGGTATCGGTCGGGTACGGGGCGCTGGCGCTCGTCGCAGGGGCGTGGCTCGTCGAGCGGCGCGACGCCACCGGACCGTGACGCTCCCGACCCTCGGCACCGGTGTCCGGACCAACCGGCCTCCCCGCAGCGCCGACCTCCCTACGCTCGGCCGCACCGCGAGGCCGTTCCACCACGCGACGAGGGGAACCCACACGTGCTGACGCTCGACCGACTCACCCGCCGCTTCGGTGACCTGACCGCGCTCGACGCGCTGTCGTTCACGGTCGAGCGCGGCCAGATGTTCGGCTTCGTGGGCTCCAACGGGGCCGGCAAGACCACCACGATGCGGATCGTGATGGGCGTCGACGACGCCGACGCCGGCGAGGTCCGCTTCGACGGTCGTCCCGTCGACCGCGCCGCACGGACCCGGTTCGGCTACATGCCCGAGGAGCGCGGCCTCTACCCCAAGACCCCGCCGGTCCGGCAGCTCACCTACCTCGGACGGCTCCACGGCATGTCGGCCAGCGACGCGTCCGCCGCGGCGAACCGGTGGCTCGACCGGCTCGGGATCGGCGACCGGCGCGACGAACCGGTCGAGAAGCTCTCGCTCGGGAACCAGCAGCGGGTGCAGCTCGCGGCCGCGCTCGTCCACGACCCGGACCTGCTCGTGCTCGACGAGCCGTTCAGCAGCCTCGACCCGACCGGCGTCGACGCGCTCAGCGAGATCCTCCTCGAGCGGGCCCGCGCCGGCGTCCCGGTCGTGTTCTCGAGCCACCAGCTCGAGCTCGTCGAGCGGCTCTGCGACGCGGTCGCGATCATCGACGCGGGACGGCTCGTCGCCGCCGGCACCGTCGAGGAGCTGCGCGCCCACGACCGTCAGCGGGTCTACCGGGTCCACGTCGAGGGCGAGCCGGGGTGGGTTCCCGACCTCGCCGGTGTCGAGGTCCTGAGCCGGGACCGTGACGGGCTGCTGCTACGCCTCGCCGACGCCACCGACGACCAGGCCGTGCTCGACGCCGCCCGGCGGGCCGGGGCGGTCCGGCACTTCGGCGCCGTCCGACCCACGCTCGTCGAGCTCTACCGCGAGGTGGTCCAACGACGTGACCCCTCCGAGCCCCGGATCCCCGCGGAGGTCGCACCGTGAGCCACGTCCTCCTCGTCGCCGTCCGCGAGTTCACCGAGCGGCTGCGCAGCAAGGCGTTCCTCGTCTCCAACGCGGTCGTGCTCGGCCTGATCCTCCTCTCCGTGGCCGCGCCGCTCCTCGGCGGTGACAGCGGCCCCACGCGGCTGGGCGTGGTCGGTCCGGACGCCGCCGAGGTCGCCGAGCTCGCGCTCGCGCAGCAGTCGGCCTTCGACGTCGAGCTCGAGGTCACCCCGCTGCCCGACGAGGCCGCCGCTGCGGCCGCCATCGACGCCGGCGAGGTCTCCGCCGTCCTGCTCGCGCGGGACACCGTGCTCGTCGAGCGCTCCCTCGACCGGCCGCTCGAGGCGCTGCTGTCGAGCGCCGCGAACGCCGTGCAGGTCGACGAACGCCTCACGAGTGCCGGCCTCGACGCCGCGGAGCGCCAGCAGCTGTTCGCCATCGATCCGCTCACGGTCCGCAGCCGGACCGAGAGCGGAGACGCGGTCGACCCGTTCTCGCCGGCGGTGCTCGTCGCGTTCGTCGGCGTGTTCGCGCTCTACGGGCTGCTCATCATGTACGGCCAGTGGGTCGCCCAGGGCATCGTGGAGGAGAAGCAGTCCCGGGTGGTCGAGCTGCTGCTGGCGACGCTGCGACCCACCGAGCTCCTGGCCGGCAAGGTGCTCGGCCTCGGGGCGCTCGGGCTCGTGCAGATCCTGCTCCTGGTCGGGGTCGGGATGGGTGGGATCGCCGTCACCGGCGCGATCGACCTCCCGACCTCCGGGTACGGCGCGCTCGTGCTGGTCGTCGCGTGGTACGTCCTCGGCTACCTGCTGTACGCGACGCTGTTCGCGATGGCGGGCGCGGTCGTCTCGCGCGTGGAGGACCTGCAGAGCGCGGTGATGCCGGTGATCGTCGTGCTGGTGCTCGCCCTGATGTCGGCGCAGTTCGCGCTCAGCGACCCGACCTCGACGCTCGCCACGGTCGCCGGCCTCGTGCCCTTCACCGCCCCCATCGTGCAGCCCGTCCTGGCCGCCAGCGGTGAGACCTCGGTGTGGGAGATGCTCCTCGCCGCGGTCCTCGCGGTCAGCACGATCCTCGTGTTGCTGCCGATCGCCGGCCGCATCTACCGCGGTGGCGTGCTGGCCACGCGGGGGCGCGTGTCGTTCCGTGCCGCCTGGGGCTCGAGCCGGACCCCGGCGACGCGCGAGGTGGACGCGCGCTGACGGCTGCGCGCCGAACGGGCGTGGCCGCCGCCCCGGGGGAGACCTCGCGGCGGGTTAGGGTGACCGACGTCACGCGCCCGCCGAGGGTCACCGAGCGCCCTGGGACGCGGCAGGCGCCACCCAGGAGGGACCTGCCCATGAGCCCCACACACCGCTCCCTGCCGACCCGCGGCCCGTCGATCCTCCTCGTGGTCCTCGCCCTCGCCGCCCTCGTGCTGACGGCGTGCGGCGGAGGCGACGACGACACCTCGTCCGGCTCCGAGGCGACGATGTCCGAGAGCATGGGCGGCGACATGTCCGAGGGCGACATGTCCGAGGGCGACATGTCCGAGGGCGACCACGAGTCGTTCGCGTTCGGGGAGCCCGCCGACGAGGCCGACGCCGATCGCACCATCGAGATCGAGGCGCTGGACCAGCTCGCCTACGACCCCGACTCGGTCGAGGTCAGCGCCGGCGAGACGGTCACCTTCGTCGTCACCAACCCGGGCTCGGCGGTGCACGAGTTCGTCATCGGTGACGAGGAGCTGCAGCAGGAGCACGAGCAGGAGATGCAGGACATGGCCGGGTCCGGCATGCAGATGCACGACGAGCCCAACGCCCTCATCCTCCAGCCCGGCGAGACCAAGCGGATCACCTGGCACTTCGCCGACGCCGGCGACATCACCTACGCCTGCCACCAGCCGGGTCACTACGCCGGCGGGATGGTCGGGACCGTCAACCTCGACGGCTGACCGCGGCTGCGGAACGGCCGGTCCGCGCGCCGCGGCAGGTAGCGTCCGCCCGTGCGGCGAACCCCTGGCGCGAGGATCGGCTCGACCGCCCGCCCGGCGGGTGAACCACCACCACGACCACGCCGATCCCACGACGTCCCGGAGACGCACACGTGATGACGAGATGGACCCGACTGCCGGCCCTCGCAGCCGTGCTGGTGCTGCTGCTGCCCGCCTGCGGCGGCGACGACGACGCCGGCGAGGAGTCGGCCCAGGAGATGGAGCAGGAGCAGGAGCGGGAAGCCGAAGCCGAGGGTGAGGGCGCCGAGGGCGCCTGCGAGGGTGAGGCGCTCGCCGCCGACGCCACCGGGCTGCCGGCGGACTTCCCGATGCCGTCCGGGCTCGTCCTCGTCGACAGCGGCGAGGCCGGCCCGTCGGCGACCGCCGACGGCTACTTCGACGGTGGCCTCGAGAGCGCCTACGAGACGATGAAGTCCGAGCTCGAGGGCGCCGGCTACAAGATCACCTTCGACGAGATCGAGCGCGACGACGCCGAGATCACCTACGAGTCCGCCGACGGCGCCAGCACCGGCATCGTCGAGCTGCGGATGCGGTGCGGCAGCGAGGACCGTGCGGCGGTCCACGTCACCAACCGCCCCGCCTGACCCCCGTCGTGCGGCGAGCGGCGGCCCTGGCATCCCTCGCCGGGCTGTCGCTCGCCCTCGCCGCGCCGGCGGTCGTCGCGCTCCCCACGGGGGTCGACGGACGGCAGTCACGCCTGCTCCTCGCCGCCATCGACGCGGGGCAGTTCGGCCCGGTGGAGAACCACGCCCCGGGACCGGTCACGGTCGAGGAGGCGGTGCGGGTCGAGGTCGCCCCGGATGGCGCCGTCGGACCGGTCCGGGAACGACAGACGCTGACCCTCGACGGCACCGGCGACTACGTGCTCGAGATGCCCTCCGGTGCGGTGGCCGTGACCCCGTTGCCGGAGAGCGACAACGCCCCGGGCCTGCGCCAGGGGACCGTGCTCTGGGAGGGGTTCGCCGGCGGCACGGAGACCCTCACGACCGATGTCACGCTCGGCCCGGAGGTCGCTGACCGCTTCCCGGCGGCGGTCACCACGACCGTCCGCGACGGGGTGGTGGAGCTCCGGATCGCCAACGCCACGACCACCACCGTGGCCCACGAGCTCGCGGTGCCCGACGCCGGCCCGCTCCGGGCGGCCCTCGCCACCGTCCGCGAGGTCCTCGCAGCCGGGGACGGCGTCCATCCCGGCGAGGCGGGCGTCCCCACCAGCATCCCCGTGACCACGGCACCGCGGCCCTCGGTCCGCGAGGTCACCGTGCCGGTCCGCGTCGTCGGCACCGTCACCTTCGCCGGCGAGCCACTCCCGATCGACGTGGTGCTGCCGTCGGACGACGAGCCCGACGGCGCGCTCGTCCTGTCCGGTCCGGCGCCCGTCGAGCCCGACCTCGAGCTGACCCTCGTCCCCATCGGACCCGACGAGGTCCCCGACCCGGCCGCGGTGCCCGCCGGCGCGTCGGCGGCCGACGCGGCGGCCCGGCGGGACCACCTCGACCGGCTCGTCGCCGTCGTGGCGCGCTCGGAGCGTCAGCGCGACTACCTCCCGCTCCTGCCGGGGTTCGTGGAGACCACCGTCAGCGCCACGTTCCGGGTCGTCGCCGGCGCGCCCGCCCCCGCGCCTACCGCCGGCCCCCAGGAGGGTCCGCCGCCGGCAGCCCCGTCCCGCGGGCTCGCGCTCACCGCGCTGGCCCTGCTCCTCGCCTCGGGCGGGGCGCTCTGGTGGCACAGCTGATCGCGCGGGTCAGCGGGTCTGGTCCAGCGTCGGCAACGTCGAGGACAGCGGATCGTCGCTGACCGGCCGCCACGTCATCCCGTCGAAGACCGCGAAGAACACGTCGTCGTCGATGACGCCCTCGTGGCTGAACTCGTTGAAGCTGCGCTCGTCACCGTTCGCGCCCGAGACCTCCACCTGCTCGAGCGCGGTGAGGAGCGCCTCGCCGGGCTCCGCAACGCCGGCCCGCTCGATGGCGCGGGCGAGGACACGGACGAGGTCGTAGGGGTACATCGGGAAGTCGGGCAGCTGTAGGACCTCCGCGCCGTCGGGCGTGGTGACGCCGACCGGGTCGGGGCCGAAGCGCTCCTCGTAGGCGGTCCGGAACGCCGCGAACGGGGCGGGGCCGCGTTCGGCGGTGAGCCGCGACATCGCGAAGGTCAGGCCGTCGAGCCACTCGGGGTGGTCGGCGAGCCGCTGGCGCACCAGCGGGTCCTCGGCGCTGATGGCGCTGTAGAGCGGCACCTCCCAGCCGCTCGAACGGACCGCCCGGACCACCTCGGCCACGGTCGCCGGGGACGCCCACACGAGCACGGCCGTCGCCCCGGCACGGCGCGCCTCGATGACCTGCGCCGCCGGGTCCGCGCCGGCCGGCACGACCAGCTCCGCGGCCACCTGGTCGCGGTTGCGGGCGAGCGCCGGCTCGAGCGCCCGGGCCCCGGCGGCGCCGTAGACGGAGTCGTCGACGACGGTCACGAGGCGGACGCCCTTCGGCAGGAGGTACTCGGCGAGCCGGAAGGCCACGCCGCGGTCGGTCGGCGCGATCCGGAACACGTTCGGCCGCGTCTCGGCGTCGACGAGCTCGGCCGCGCCGAGGTGCACGATGCCGATCGGGAGCCCGGCCGCGAGCGCGTCCTCCCAGGCCGCGTCGACGCCGGTGCCCTCGTCGATCACGGCCACCGCACCCCGGTCGATCGCGTCGCGGACGTTGGCGCGGGTGGTCGTCGGGGACGCGCCCGAGTCGACCGCCTCGACGACGAGCTGGACCACCGAGCCGTCGGCGAGCGCGATGCCCCCGTCGGCGTTGACCCGCTCGGCGCCGAGCTGCGCGCCCCGGACGAGCGACTCGGCGAGCTCGGGTTGGTCGCGCAGCGGGACGTCGACGACGACCAGCGCCGTCTCGGCGTCGCCGGCGTCGGCACCCTCCCCGCACCCCACCAGCAGGCTCGCGAGGGCCAGCCCACCGGCCAGCAGGCGGCGGGCGGACCGGGACGTGGAGCCGGGAGGTCGCATCGGGCGGAGGCTACCGGTCGCCGCCCGCCGTCCCGGCCGTCGGCAGCGCGCGCGCCGGCGGTGCTCCCTCGCCCAGCCACCCGGCCCGGACGGCCGGGTCGGCGAGCACCTCGTCGAGGCTGCCGACCGCGACGACGCCGCCCTCGAGGAGCCCGACGACGCGGGCGGCCACGGCCGCGAGCACCCGTCGGTCGTGCTCGACGACGACCACCGCGGTCCCGGCCGCGAGCAGTGCCTCGATGCGGGCGGCGACGGCCGTGACCCCGGCCAGCTCCAGCCCGGCCGCAGGCTCGTCGAGCAGCACGACCGGTGGACGGCCGGCACCCGCGGCCGCGAGCTGGGCCAGCCGCCGGGTCGTGACGTCGAGCGCGCCCAGCGGCGTGTCGGCGGCCGGACCCAGACCGGCGTCGGTGAGGAGCGCCGCGGCCTCGCCGGCGCTCGCGCGTGCCTCGGATCGGGCCCGTGGGGTGGCCAGCAGGGCCGCCAGCGACCACCGCGGACGGGTGCTCTCGAGGGCCGCGAGCACGAGCTGCCGGGGGGTGACGTCGGGCGCGTCCACCAGACGCTGGGGCGCGCGCGCCACGCCGGCGTGTCGCCGCCGGGCGGGGTCGGCGCGGGGCGTGGGGACGAGCGCCGCCCCGCCGAGCGTGACGGTCCCGGCGTCCGGCGTCAGCGCGCCGGACAGGACCCGCAGGAGCACGGTCTTGCCGGAGCCGTTCGGTCCGAGGATGCCGACGCACGACCCCGCGGGGACGGTGAGGTCGACCGCGTCGAGCACCCGCCGCCCGCCCAGCTCGACCACCAGGCCGCGCGCCACGAGGTCCGCACCACTCCGCTGCTCCGGCGCGGGGGTGGCCCCCGTGGAGGTCGGGGCGGGGCGTGGGCGGTCCTGGGGTGCGGACCGGCGCGTGCGGAGCCGGTTCACCACCCCGTCGGGGGCGAGGGCGAGGAGCGCCACGACGACGGTCGCCGCCACCGCCGGCGCGACCCGTTCGAGCCCTGACGGACCGGGGGAGACGGCGCCCAGCGCGGTCGAGGCGAGCCAGCCGACACCGGCGAGCACGCTCCACCCCACGAGCGGCCCGAGCGGGCCGGCGGTCCCTCCGAACAGCACCACGACGAACAGCTGCGCCGACAGCAGCACGCCGGCGCGACCCGGGTCGGCGACCCCCTCGACGTGGACCAGGACCGCGCCGGCGAGGGTCGCGAGCAGCGCCGGCGTCGCGAACGCCACGGCGCGCAGGTGGGCCACCGGCACCCCCTGGGCCAGCGCCGCCGAGGGGTCGGCCCGCACCAGCGCGAGCGCCGCCCCGTAGCGTGCCCGCAGGGCGGCGAGCAGCCCGAGCGAGACCGCGACCACGGCCACGCTGGCCCACCACCACGCCACCGGACCGAGCACGTGGTCGACGCCGAGCACCGGCACGCTCGTGCGGGCGGGACCGAGGACGATGCCGCGGCTCCCGCCCGTGAGGCCCGGCAGGTCGGCGACCGCCCCGCTGAAGGCCCACGCGATCAGCCACGTGACGAGCGCCGCGAAGGCCGGCCGCAGCGGCGCCACGGCCGCGGCGAGGAGCCGCCCGGCGACCAGTCCCACGACACCGGCCACCAGGATCGCGACCACCGGGTCGGCGCCGTAGCGGTGGCGGGCGATCGCGGCGGCGTACACCCCGAGCCCGACGAACGCGCCGTGCGCCAGCGACGGCACGCCGGCCCCACGCACCGTCACCGCCAGCCCCGCCGCGACGGCGACCAGCAGCACCGCCGCGCTGGCGCGCTGCAGCAGCGCCGGTCCGGCGAGGACCGCGACGCCGACCGCGACGGCGAGGACGCCGCAGAGCGCGAGGAGACGCGTGCGCCCGCTCACGCCGGCTCGTCCCGGGTCGCGGCACCGCGACGGAGCGCCAGCGCGGCCAGGGTGGCGACCGCCGGGAGCGCGGCGCCGGCGGCGGGACCCAGCCGGAGACCGTCAGCCCCCGGCAGCGGCAGCGTCACCAGCGCTGCCTCGGCCACACCCAGCCCGAGCGCGACCGCGAGGATGGCGCGCCGCGACCCGAAGCCGGTCACCGCGGCGGCCGCCATGCCCCACAGCCCGAGCGCGACCCCGTCGTCGGGTCCCACCGACGAGCCGTCGGCCACCAGCACGCCGGCGACGGCGGCCAGGGCGCCGGCGAGCGCGAACGCGGCGAGCACCGCCCGGCGCACGGGTAGCCCGGCGAGGTGCGCGAGCCGGGGGGAGGACGCGACGGCCGACACGAGCGTCCCGGCCGCCGTGCGGCGCATCGCCACGTCGATCGCGACCGCGAGCACCAGCGCGAGACCGAGCTGCCACAGGTCGTGGCCGGTGACCGACGCCCCCAGCGGCAGCGGCACACGTGCCCGTCCGCCGGGTAGCAGCTCGGGGAAGGCGTAGCCGGGCCGCCGGCTGGCCGCCACGAGGCCGGCCTCGATCGCGAACGCGGCCGCGACCACGAGCGCCAGCCACTCGACCCGCGAGCGCCCCTCGCCGGGGCCGCGCCAGCCGAGGACCGGGATCGCGACGCTGGCCGCCGCGGCGGCGACCACCGCCGCGACCACCGCGACCACCGCCCGCGCCGGCGTCGTGACGACGCCACCTCCCAGGACGCCCAGGGCGGCGAGCGCCACGAGGACCCCGAGCGAGACGACGTGGCCGTGGGCGAGCTGGAGCACCCCGGTCATCCGGTACAGCAGCGCGAACCCGAACGCGACCAGCGCGTAGGTCGCACCGGCCGCCAGCCCCGTGACGAGCACCTGGACCACCAGCGCGCCGGTGCTCGTGCCGTCCACGCCGACCGTCCCTCCGGGCCGCGGCGCGTCGGGCGGCGGCGTGGCCGGGGCGAGCGTAGGTCGTGGGGCCGACCGGCTGCGGACACGGCCGTCGGCGTGGTAGGGATGCGCTCCCCGGCCACCGCGACCCGTGGCCCCCGATACGACCGGTGAGGCCCCATGTCGCAGCGTCCGCCCCGCCTGGCGATCACCAACGCCCGCATCTTCGACGGGTCCTCCGCCGAGCTCGGCGAGGGGACCGTCACGGTCGAGGACGGGCGCATCGTCGCGATCGGCGAGGACCCGGGGCCCGACGCGCACCGGATCGACGCGCGCGGGGGCACCGTCGTCCCGGGCCTCATCGACGCGCACTGCCACGCCTACGGGATCGCGCTCGACATCCTCACGACCGAGACGACCCCGCTCAGCTACGTCGCGCTGGCGGGGGCCCAGCGGCTGCGGGCCGCCCTGTCCCGCGGGTTCACGACCGTGCGCGACGTCGCCGGCGGCGACCCCGGCCTGGCACGGGCGATCGAGGGCGGGCTGTTCCCGTCGCCGCGCTACCTCTACACCGGCCCCGCGCTCAGCCAGACGGGCGGGCACGGCGACCCCCGCCCCGGCGACCTCGACGTGTGCTGCACCGGCGCTCACACCTCCGAGGTGGTCGACGGTGTCGACGACCTCCGGCGGGCGGTGCGGGACCGGTTCCGCCGCGGCGCGCACGCGATCAAGATCATGACCTCCGGCGGGGTGGTCTCGCTGACCGACCCCATCCGGGTGCCGCAGTACTCCGCCGAGGAGGTCCGGGCCGTCACCGAGGAGGCGGCCCGCCGCGGCAGCTACGTGGCGGCCCACGCCTACTCACCCGAGGCCATCCGCCACTCGATCGACAACGGCGTGCGCACCATCGAGCACGGCAACCTCCTGGACGCCGACACCGCCGCCGCGATGGCCGCCGCCGACGCGTTCCTCGTCCCGACGCTCGCCACCTACGAGGCGATGGACCGCCGCGGCGCGGAGCTGGGGCTCAACCCCATCTCGCAGGCGAAGAACCGCGAGGTGCTCGACGCCGGCCGGCACGCGGTCGAGCTCGCGCGCGACGCCGGCGTGCGGGTGGGGTTCGGGACCGACCTCATGGGTCCGATGGAGGACGAGCAGCTGGAGGGCCTGCGCCTCCAGAGCGAGGTCACCGGTGTGCTCGAGACGCTGCGGTCGGCGACCTCGGTCAACGCCGACATCCTCGGCCGCACCGACCTCGGCCGGGTCGAGGTGGGAGCGGCCGCCGACCTCGTGATCCTCGACGGCGACCCGTTCGAGGACCCGGGGGTGTTGTGGGCGGGGCCGGATCGGCGCACGATCATCCGCGCCGGCGTGCCCGTCGGCACGATCTGACCGAGGTCCGACCTCGGTCCGGGGGAGTGGAGGACCGCGATGGTGCTACGGGACCGGCCGGTGATGCCGGACGGCTACGGCGTCCCCGAGACGCTCGAGGGGATCCTCGACTGGGACGCGGTCGAGGCGCGCCTCGTCGCCGCCCGCGTCTACTGGCTGGCGACGATCCGCCCCGACGGCCGGCCGCACGTGGTCCCGCGCTGGGGCGTGTGGCACGACCGTCGTTTCTACTACGACGGCGCCCCGACGACCGTCCACTCCCGCAACCGCGCGGCCGACCCGCGGACCGTCCTGCACCTCGAGGACGGCACGCAGGCGGTCATCGTCGAGGGGACGGCCACGGCGGTGTCCCCCCCGGCCCGCGACCTCGCCGAGGTGCTGTCGGCGGCGTTCACCGCCAAGTACGGCGACGACGGCTACGCCCCGGAGCCGGATGCGTGGTCGGGCGAGGGCGCCGGTGGCCTCGGCGTGCTCGTGCCCGCCAAGGCCATGGCGTGGTTCGCGTTCCCGACCGACGTCACCCGGTTCCGGTTCTGAGCCGCCGCGGCGGGCGGGCCAGGACCGGAACCGGGTGCCCCCCGTCAGGCGGTGCGGGTGAACCGCAGGCGCCACGCGCCCGGGCCCCGCTGCAGGTACTCGATCGTGAACCGGTCCGGCGTGCGCGCCTGGATCTGGTCGAGCAGGGGGAGCGGGTCGTGGGGGGCCACGATCACCATCGCTCCGCCGCTGGGCACCTCGTCGAGGGCGGCGAAGACCATCGGGTGACGGATCGCGTGCGGGATGCTCCGGGCGTCGAGCTCGGGCACCTCGTCATCGACCTCGTGGCAACCGCACCCGCCGCCGTGCGCCGCGGCGGTCGCCGGCGCCGGCGCCGGCTCCGGCGTGGTCGCGGTGACGGCGTGGTGCATGTCGTCGAGTAGCGCCGCGAGCGACACCGACGGGTGCTGGGCCAGCAGCGGCAGCAGCAGCAGGTTCTCCTTGCGGACGTGGCTCGTGAACAGCACCTCGAGCGCGGTGGCCGCCGCGGCGGCTCCCACCCCGTCCTCGGTCTCGACCCGTCGGACCAGTCCGACCAGGGTGGCGTGCTCGTCCACCATCGCCGAGACCAGCAGTCGCCCCTCGACCGTCTCGTGCGCGGCCGGGTAGAGCGTCTCCTCCTCGGCCTCGGCGTGCGGGACGAGCTCGGCGGTGGCCCAGGTCGTCAGCCGTTCCCGGGCGTGGGCGACCGCGATCGGGTCGTCACCGCCGGCGGCGTCGACCAGGGCACCGACGCGTCCGTGGAGCGCGGCGGCGAGCTCGGCGTGGTGTCGTTCGATCGCGTCGATGGCGGTGGCGTCCGCGTCATCGGTGGCGAGGGTGAGGCTGTCCATCGTGGTTCCCCTCTCGGGTTCGGGTCGGTTCAGCGGACGACGACCTTGGCGCGCATCCACGGGTGGGGCGTGCAGAAGTACTCGAACTCGCCGGCCTCGGTGAAGGTGTGCGAGAAGGTGGCGCCGCTGGCGACCATCCCCGAGTCGAACGACCCGTCCACGGCGGTGACCGTGTGCATCATCGTCTCGTCGGTGTTGGTCCAGGTGACGGTGTCACCGACCGCGATCTCGAGCACGTTCTCGGAGTAGTCGGCCGGGTTCTCGTCGCCGGCGAACTCGTCGGGGGAGTCGGCCTCCTGGAACTGGCCGGCGGTCGGGAGGATCGTCACCTCGTGCTGGGCGCCGTCGCCGGCGGCGGTGGCCGGAGCCTCCTCGGTGGGTGGCGCGGTGGGCCGCGTCGTCACGGTGCCGGCCTCGACCTCCTCGAAGATCTCGGCGTTCTCGTCACCGGCGATGACGATCTGGCCGATGGCTCCCTTGTCGAACGCGCGGCTGAGGGCGTGGTCGACGAGCACGACCGTCTGCGGGACCTGACCGACGAGCTCGACGACGGTGGCGCCACCAGCGGCGACGAGGGTCGTCTGTGACCCGCGCAGGGGCGGGTTGAGGAGCGCGGCCTCCTGGTAGACGGCGTCCCAGTGCGAGCCGATGGGGTGGAAGTTCGAGTCGAGGTTCAGCCCGGCGTTGGCGAAGTAGATGCGGGCCCGTTGCCCGACGTCCATCTGCAGCGCGTTGTCGCCGGTGAGGGAGCCGACCGCGCCGTTGAACACGACGTGGGTGGGCGCCTCGGCGCTGATCGCGGCGCGGTCCTGCATCGGGAGGCCGTCGGCACCCTCGGCGCCGAGGTAGTACTCCGACTGGACGACGTACCACTCGTGATCGACCTCGTGGAGCGGGGTGGCCGGATCGATGAGGATCCCGCCGTACATCCCGTGCGCGAGGTGGGCCGGCACGTCGCCGTAGGCGCAGTGGTAGAGGAAGAAGCCCGGGTAGAGCATCCGCGCCTCGATGGTGCGGGTCTCGCCGGGCGCCACCGTGGTGTTCTCCGCGCCACCGCCCTGCCCGGTCACGGCGTGCAGGTCGATGTTGTGCGGGTTGGTGTTGCCGGCCGGGTTGGTGATGGTGAAGCGGAGGATGTCGCCGACCCGGGCGCGGATGATCGGTCCGGGCGTGCCGACGACGACGCCGTCGTCACCCTCGAGGAGCCGGTAGCCCCAGGTCATCGTGCGCGTGCCCTTGGCGGGGTCGATCGTCGAGACGCCCTCCACGACCTCGAACGCGACGTCGACGATCGCCTGGCCCGAGCGGGTCGCGGCGGGCGGCACGTTGGGGGCCACGGCCACGTTGACCTCGTCCGCCGGCGCCGGCTGCAGGTCCGCCTTCGGCGTGAACGTCGGCAGCACGTCGGCGTCGAAGCCCGGCGCGGCCGAGGAGGTGGAGGCCGCGACCGGCTGGGTCACCGCCGGTGCGGAGCCGGTCTCGGTGGCCGACGCGGCGGTGCCGCCGTCGCCGGTCGCGATGAGCGAGGCGGCCACGCTGATGGCGACGGCGGCAGCCACGAGCGCGAAGGCGCGGCTCGTGCTGAGGGTGGTGGGGATGTCGTCGGTGCCCATGAGGTCCTCGGATCGATCGTGTATGTGTTGAGGGCATAACGTTTATGTATTGACTAAAGGTTATACCCGTGCGGCAGCGGTCGCAACTCCCCACGCCTTCGACCGCGACGTCGGGGGTCAGCCGCGAGGGCTCGTCAGTGGGCCGGCTCCACCGGGACCACGAGGTCCGCCGGGATCTCGTAGGCGCCGGCCTCGAGGGCGGCGTCGATCTCGGCCACGTCCTGGAAGGTCGCCTGCTGCAGCTCGCCGCGGAGCGCGGCCTGGGCCCGGAACCAGGGGACGTGCACGGCGCAGACGTCGTCCCACCGGCACGGGCCCCCGCGCAGGACGCAGCTCGTGGACGCCAGCTCGCCGTCGACCGCGACGATCACGTCGAGCAGCGAGATCTCGCCCGGCTCCCGGCTGAGGGAGTACCCCCCGTCGGGGCCGGCCACGGACGCGACGATGCCCACGCGGACGAGCTCGGCGAGGATCTGCGCGATGTAGCTGCGCGGGATGTCCATCTCGTCGGCGATCTCGCGCGCCTTGCGACGCTCGCCGGGCTCGTGGTGACGTGCGAGGTCCACCACGGCGCGTACCGCGTAGTCCGTCCGGCGTCCGAGTTCGAGGCGCATAGACGTTTAGCGTAACACTAAACGTTCTGCGTGCGCCACCATCTCGGGCCTCGCGGGGGCTGCGGCTACCGTGACAGCGCCTGCTGTCGGCGTGCGGCGCCGGCGACGACGACGAGGTCCTCTGATGTCGAAGCGCTCCCGCCTGACCATCGACGAGCTCGCCCACGAGGTGGGCGTCACGAGCCGCAACATCCGCTACTACCAGACCCGGGGGCTGCTGCCGGCGCCGACGGTCAAGGGCCGGGTCGGGCTGTACGAGGACAAGCACGTCGAGCGTCTGCGGCTCATCCAGGAGCTCCAGGCCGAGGGCCTGAACCTCCAGGCCATCGGGTTCCTCCTCGGCGGCGCCGGCTCGGTCGGCTCCGACGAGCTGCGCCAGCTCAAGCGGGCGCTCCTCGACGGCTGGATCACCGAGGAGCCGGTGACCGTCAAGGTGAAGGACCTCGCACGCCAGCTCGGCGTCGACGACCTCGAGGGCGACGTCGTCGCCCGCGCCATCGAGCTCCGGCTCGTCGAACCCACCGACGACCCCGACGCGTGGCGGGTGCTGGTGCCCGGCGTGCTCGCCGCGGGCGCGGAGCTCCGCGCCATGGGCGGGGTCGACATCGACCGGGCGCTCGACGTCCTCGTCACGATCCGCGAGCACGCACAGGCCGTCGCCGAGGCGTACGTCGCCGTCTTCGACCAGGCGGTGCTCGCCCCGTGGGACGCCCGCGGACGGCCGGAGGGCGAGTGGCCGGCGATCCGCGAGGCGGTCGAGCGCATCCGGCCGCTCGCGGGCGAGGCGCTGCTCGGTGTGTTCAACCAGGTGATGGCCGAGGTCATCGCCCACCGGGTGGAGGAGTCGATGGCGGGGGAGTAGCGGCCAGGGCACATCTGGACAGAAGTAGATGTCACACTCTTGACTGTTACAGCGAACGCTGTAACACTGGGTGCTGACAGGGCGGTGCCGTCGTCGACCCCCGCCCGCGAGGACCCCCCGGATGTCCGCCACGCTCCCCCGCACCGCCCGATCGCGCACCGCCGGCCCGGTCGCCACGCGCTTCGCCCGCCTCCCGGGCCTGGCGCGCCGCGCGGCCGGGTCCGCGCTCGTCGGCTCGCTCACCTCGCCGCACCGCCCCTCGACCTACCTCGAGCTGGTGAACCCGCTGTGGTCGCTCGACGAGCGCCGTGCGGCCGTGGTCGACGTCCGGCGCGAGACCGCCGACACCACCACGCTGGTGCTGCGACCCACCGACTGGCCCGGCCACCAGCCGGGGGAGTGGGTCCGGCTCGGCGTCGACATCGATGGCGCCCGGCACACGCGCAGCTACTCGCTCGCGTCGTCGGCCGACCGCCGCGACGGGCTGATCGAGCTCACCGTCCGCACCCACCCCGGTGGCCGCGTCTCGGGTCGCCTCGCCCGTGCCCTCGCCCCCGGTGACGTGGTCGCGGTGTCGGACCCGGAGGGGGAGTTCACGCTCCCGGCGAGCCTCCCCGACCACCTCGTGCTCGTGAGCGGCGGCAGCGGCATCACCCCGGTCATGTCGATGCTCCGCACGCTCGTCGACCGCGGGCACACCGGCGCGGTGACCTTCCTCCACTACGCGCGCACCGGCGCCGACGTGATCTACGCCGCCGAGCTCGCCGAGCTCGCCCGACGGGTACCCGCGCTCGACCTCCACGTCGTCACCACCCGCGAGGAGCCGGCCACCACGGCCCTCAGCGGGCACCTCACCCGCGACCACCTCGACGCCGTCGCGCCCGACCGCGTGGCGGCGCTCACCTACGTCTGCGGCCCGCGTGCCCTGGTCGACGCCGCGACGGAGCTGTTCGCCGGCGAGGGGATCGGCGACCGGCTGCGGACCGAGAGCTTCGAGCCGCCCCGCTACGACCCCGACCCGGACGCGCCGGCGGGCACCGTCACCTTCACCCGCAGCGGCACCCGGATCACCAGCGACGGCCGGACGCTGCTCGAGCAGGCCGAGGCCGCGGGGCTCTCGCCCGCGTCCGGCTGCCGGATGGGGATCTGCCACACCTGCGTCCTGCGCAAGCCCGAGGGCGTGGTCCGCGACGTCCGCGACGGTGCGGTCTCGGCCGGCTGCGACGAGGACGTCCAGCTGTGCGTGACCGTCCCGCTCGGCGACGTCGCCATCGACCTCTGACCTCACACCCGCCACCTCTGACCTCACACCCTCCACCTCCCAGGAGCCCACCCGATGCCCACCACCGCCTCCCCCCACGCCCACCTGAGCGACGAGCAGATCGCGGCCCTCGGGGCCGAGCTCGACGCGATCCGGGAACGCGTCCTCGCCGACCTCGGCGACGACGACGCCCGCTACATCCGCCGGCTCGTCAAGCTCCAGCGCGGGCTCGAGGTGACCGGACGCGGCGCGCTGTTCCTCTCCTTCCTGCCGCCGGCGTGGCTCGCCGGCGTGGCCGCCCTGTCGCTGTCGAAGATCCTCGACAACATGGAGATCGGTCACAACGTCATGCACGGCCAGTACGACTGGATGAACGACCCGACCCTGCACTCCCAGCAGTTCGAGTGGGACACGGCCGCGCCGGCGTCGAACTGGCGCCACGGCCACAACTACCTCCACCACACCTGGACCAACGTGGTGGGGATGGACCGTGACATCGGCTACGGGATCCTGCGGATGAGCGACGAGCAGGAGTGGTCGCCGCGGGACCTCGGCAACCCCGTCTACGCGTTCCTCCTCGCCGTGTTCTTCCAGTGGGGCGTGGCGCTCCACGACCTCGAGGTCGAGCGTCTCCGCAGCGGCGAGACCGCGTGGGACGACGTGTCCGACTTCGCCCAGCTGATCCGACGCAAGGCGGCGCGGCAGGCACGCAAGGACTACCTGCTGTTCCCGCTCCTGGCGTTCCCCATCGCCCCGTTCGTGTTCGCCGGCAACGCCGCCGCCAACCTCGTCCGCAACCTGTGGGCGTTCACCATCATCTTCTGCGGCCACTTCCCCGACGGGGTCGCGCAGTTCCAGCCCGAGGACATCGAGGACGAGACCCGCGGCGCGTGGTACCTGCGCCAGATGCTGGGCTCGGCCAACATCGACGGCGGGCCGCTGTTCCACATCCTGTCCGGCAACCTCAGCCACCAGATCGAGCACCACCTGTTCCCGGACCTGCCGGCCAGGCGCTACGCCGACATCGCCGTCGAGGTGCGCGAGATCTGCGAGCGCTACGGGCTGCCGTACAACACCGGGAGCCTGCGGCGCCAGTTCGGCTCGGTCGTGCGGAGCATCGTCCGCCTGGCGTTGCCGGGTCGTCGCCGCGACCCGCGACCGGCGCCTGCGGACAGCCACGTCGTCGCGCCCAGCACCGCCGACCTGGCCGCCTGACGACCCTCCGCGGGTGGCACGGAGGTTCTCATCCGGTTCTCAGGCGCCGCTCAGGGGCTCCTCAGGGGGTGGTGACACGCTCAGCTCGTCACCACCCCACCCCCGCACAGAGGAGCAGGACCATGAGGTTCGACCGGAAGGCGCTCGCGGCCCTCGCCGTGACCGGCGCGATCGCGGTCGGCGCGATGCCGGCCTTCGCCCAGGACGCGAGCGAGACGCCCAGCGACACGACCACCCAGGAGCAGACGCGCGAGGACCGTCGCGCCGAGCACGAGGCCGAGTTCGCCCAGGCGCTCGCCGACGAGCTCGGGCTCGACGTCGACGACGTCACCGCGGCCCTCACCACGGTGCGCGAGGAGATGCGGGCCGAGCACGAGGCCGAGCGTCTCGCGAACCTCGAGGCCCGGCTCGACGAGGCCGTCGCGGCCGGCGAGCTGACCCAGGAGCAGGCGGACGCGATCCTCGAGGCCGCCGAGGCGGGCGTGTGGCCCGGTCCCGGCGGGCGTCGGGGCGGCCACGGCGGCCACGGTCCTGGTGACCGCGGTCCCGGTGGCTCCGGTCCCGGTGGCTTCGGTCCCGGGCCTGCGGCGGACACCACCGCCGCCTGAGCTCACCCCCCGCTCGACCCGGACGACCCGGCCTGCGTGGCCGGGTCGTCCGACGTCGTCCCGACCCACTCGAAGTGGTGGTTGTCCGGGACCAGGAAGTCGCCGCCCCAGCGGAACCCGTGCCGCTCGAACGCGGCGATGACGGCCGCCGGCGGCCGGTCGCCGCCCCCGTCCGCCTCGAGGTCGACGTTGATGTCGAGGGCGATGCCCCAGGCGTGGTGCGACATCGCCTCGTCCCCGGCCCGGATGCGCCGCGGGTAGAAGCAGCCGGCGTAGCGTGACGGGTCGATCGCTCCGCCCGAGCCCCTGGCGGCGATCTCGGTCAGCGCGGCCGTCAGGTCGGCGACGATCGCCTCGTGGCACCGGACCCGCCCCAGGAGCGGCACCTCGACGATGACGATCCGGTCCTCGAACCCGCCGGCGAGGTCGACCTCACGGTCCCCCTCGCGCGGGCGGTAGGCGAACTCCCCGAAGCGGGCCTTCACCTCCGACAGCGACAGCACGCGCGGGGCGGGTCGCCGATCCTCGCCTCCCGCCCCCACGTCGACGACCCGGGCGGTGAGGTCGTCGGGGACGAGCGCCTCGACCGCGGCGATGACGGCCCGGGTCGCGGGCCCCGCCGGCGCGTCGTGGGTGAGGTAGGCGGTGCCGTCGGGCCCGAGCCCGAGCGCATCCGCGTCGTCGGCGTGGGCGACGATCTCGGCTCGTCCGACCGTGCCGTCCGGCACGACCCCGACCACCTCCAGATCACCGACGGCGGTGGTCGACAGGTGTCCGCCCACCCCGATGCCGCGCAGCGCCGCGCCGGTCTCGCTCAGCAGCACCTGCCCGGGACGGAGGTGGCTGACGGCCGCGCGACCCGGGTGGTCGGTCGGCAGCGTCGCCGGGTAGCTGGCGGGGTCGACGGCTGCGACCGTCACCGGCACCCGGTAGCCGTCGGTGTGCTCCTCGACCACCCGCCCGTCGCGATCGACCGCCCGGACGAGGCCGAGCGTGTCCGTGCGCACGTGGGCGGCCGCCGTGACCCCCGGCACGGTCGCGAACCGGGCGACGGTCTCGACGGTCAGGTCACCGTGGGCCCACACGACGAGCTCGCCCCCCGCCGGGGGCGCGGGCGAGGTGCGCCGGCGAGCGGGCACCGCCTCCGAGCCGGCCGCGGTCGTGTCGGCCCCGGCACCGCGGTCGGGGCGGGCGGCGTCACAGCCGGCGAGACCGAGGGGCAGCACGAGACCGACGACCGCGCACGCGGCGACGAGGCGCCGCACCTCGCGGGTCGGGACGGGTCTAGGCGTGGCTCCCCTTGCCGCTGGCGTCGCGCTTGTCGCGCTTGGCCTGGCGCTTCTCCTTCGGGCTCTTCGCCGCGGCGGTCTTGACGCTCTTGCCACCCTTGTCCTTGTTGGCCATCGGTGTGCGCTCCCGGGGCCGAGGGTCGGACCGGCCTCGCTCCACTATGACACGTACGCTCACCCGCGTCCGCCCGTCGGCGCCGCGGGTCAGGCGGACCGCCACCGAGGGCCGTCCAGCAGGCGACAGGCGCCCGGTCGGGTCGTACGGTCGCTCCCGACCCGCCACGAGGTCCGGCACGGGGCCCGGCACGAAGGAGGTACCCCGTGGAACGCGCGCTGTACGCCGAGGATGAGGTCGCGGTGCCGTACGACGACGCCATCGAGCTCCTGGCGGCCGACGCCGGCGAGCTCCTGCAGGCCGCGACCGACGAGACGGTGGAGCACGCCCGCGAGGTCGTGACGCGGCTCGAGGTGCCGATCGCGGGGTTCGAGATCGGACGCGACGTGACCATCGAGGTCGGCGAGTTCGAGCCGGTCGCGATCCTGCGCGCGCGGGTCCCCATCTCGTGGCACGCCACCGAGCAGGCGTCGCTGTTCCCCTACGTCGAGGCGCACCTCGAGCTGTCGTCGGTCACGCTCGAGCCACCGGTCACCAAGGTGAGCCTGGTCGGTTCCTACGAGCCGCCGTTCGGGCTGCTCGGCGCGGCCGGTGACGTGGCGGGTGGCCACCGGATCGCCGAGGCCGCCGCCGACCGGTTCGTCGAGCTCGTCGCCGAGCGGCTGCGGCAGCTCCAGCCGTCGGCCGACCAGGCGGCAGCGCGCACACCGGACTGACGCGCGACGGCGGGTGAGCCGGAGGGGCGAGGACGCTAGTGTTCGCCGGCTCGGCACCCGCCGGGCCACCGCCACCGTCCTGTCCGGGAGCACGCCGTGATCAGCGTCACCGGCCTCAGCTTCCTCCACCCCGGCGCGGCCACGGGCTTCGACGAGGTGTCCTTCGTGGTCCCGAAGGGGGTCACGGCGGCGCTCATCGGCGACAACGGTGTCGGCAAGACCACGCTCCTGCGGATCCTCGCCGGCGAGCTCGACGCCGACGACGGCGCCGCAGCGGTGACCGGGAGCGTGCGCTACATGCCCCAGGAGGTCGGCTTCGACGACCCCGACCAGAGCGTCCGGCGGCTCCTCGGGACGTTCGCGCCAGCGCCGCTCGACGCGCTGAGCCGTCGCACCGCCGCCGCCGAGGACGCGCTCGCGGCGGGGGACCTCGCCGCCGGCGTGGAGCTCGGCGAGGTGCTGTCGCTCTGGGGCGACCTCGGGGGCTACGAGCTCGAGGCGGCCTGGGACGCCGCCGCCCGGCGCATCCTCGGCGTCGGCATCGACGACCTCGGCGAGCGTGCTGCGCGGACCCTGTCGGGTGGCGAGCGCAAGCGGCTCGTCCTCGACGTGCTGCTCGGCTCCTCGATCGAGGTGCTGCTCCTCGACGAGCCCGACAACTACCTCGACATCCCGGCCAAGCGCCGGCTCGAGCAGCAGCTGCGCGAGTCGGGCCAGACCGTCCTGCTCGTGAGCCACGACCGCGAGCTCCTCGCCGCCGCCCCGCAGCGGCATCGTGACCCTCGAGTCCCGCGGCGCCTGGGTCCACCACGGGACCTTCGCCACCTACGACGAGGCGTTCGAGGCGCGGCAGGAGTCGCTCGGCGACGAGCTGCAGCGCTGGAACGACGAGGAACGACGCCTGCGCGACCTCGTCCGGATCCTGAAGGAACGGGCGCGCTACAGCGACGTGTTCGCGCCCAAGGCCCGCGCCGCCGAGAGCCGCTGGAAGCGGTTCGTCGACGCCGGTCCCCCGCCGCCACCGTCCACCGAGCAGACCGTGGGCGTCCGCCTCGAGGGCCGCGGGTCCGGCAAGCGGATGCTGATGCTGGCCGGCCTCGCGGTCCCCGGCCTCGTCCGGCCGTTCGACGACGAGATCCACCACGGCGAGCGCGTCGCCCTGGTCGGTCCGAACGGGACCGGTAAGACCCACCTCATCCGCGCGCTCGGGGAGGACCCGGCCTCCCCGCACGCGGGCGAGGTGCGGACCGGCGCACGGGTCCAGGCGGGCTACTTCGCGCAGGTCACCGCGAACCCGGCGCTCACCGGCCGCACGCCGGTCGACATCGTCTCGGCCGAGACCGGCAACCTCCAGCGGGCGATGGCGGTGCTCGGCCGCTACGGGCTCGCCGGGACCGCCCGGCAGGACTACGACACGCTCTCCGGCGGGCAGAAGGCGCGGCTCGAGATCCTGCTGCTCGAGCTCGCCGGCGTGAACCTGCTGCTGCTCGACGAGCCGACCGACAACCTCGACATCATCTCGTGCCGGGCGCTCGAGACGGCGCTGGAGGACTTCCGCGGCGCGGTCGTCGCGGTGTCGCACGACCGCGCGTTCCTGCGCGGGTTCGACCGGTTCCTGCACGTCGACGACGACGGGCACGTCCGGGCCATCCCCGACGCGGACGCGGCGATCGCGGCGCTGGCCGACGGGATCGACACGCTCGGCCGGAGCCAGGTCAGCCAGCTGTCCGCCTGACGGGAGACGACGATGCCGGTCACGCTGCTGCTCCTCGCCGGCGCGGCGGTGCTCCTCGCGGTCGGCGCCGAGCTGTTCGCCGAGCACGCCGCGGGCGCGGGGCGCCGGCTCGGGCGTCTCGGGCCTCGCGGTCGGTCTGCTGCTCGCCGGCGCCGAGCCGGAGGAGCTGGTGACCGCGGTGCTGGCGGTGCTGCGCGGCCAGCCGGGGATCGCCGGCGGCGATGCCATCGGCGCCAACGTCACGCTCCTGACGCTGGTGCTCGGCGGTCTCGCGCTGGCCGCGCCGCTCGCCCTGGGCCGGCGCGGCGCCCAGTACGCGACCGCGGCGGCCGTCGCCGGCGCGGCGGCCTGGGTGACGCTCCTCGACGACGTCGTCGGGCGGGGCGAGGGTGCCGCGCTGGTGGCGCTGTACGCGGCCGTGGTCGCGGCCATCTGGTGGCGCGAGCGGGAGGTGCCGGCGTTCGGGGAGCTCGCCGAGATCCTCGCCGAGGACGCCGAGGGGAGTGGTGAGGTCGACGAGGCACCCTCATCGCGGGCGCTGCTGCTGGTCCTGCTGGGCGTCGTGGTCATGGGGGCCGGCGGGTGGTTCGCGGTCGCCGGCGCCGAGCGGCTGGTCGCGCGGTTCGGCATCGAGGGGTCCGTCGTCGGTCTCACGGTCGTGGCGCTCGCCACCACCTCGGAGTTCGTCGCGCTCGTGCCCGGCGGCGATCCGGCGCGGGATCCCGGAGCTGGCGGCAGCCGGGATCGTCGGGTCGGTCATCTACAACGCCACCGTGACCCTCGGGGTCGCCGCCCTCGTCGCCCCGCTCGAGGTGCGCGGACTGACCGGCTCCGCGCTCCTCGCCGGCGGGCTGGCCCTGCTGCTCGCCGGCGTCGCGTGGCGGCGGGGCGGCCTCGGACGTGCGCTCGGCAGCGTGCTGCTGCTCGCCTACGCCGCCCACGTCACCTGGCTCTGGCGCTGACCGGTCGGTCCGTCCCGGCGGGGCCGGGTCGTCCGACCCTGGGCGCCCACGGTGGGGCCGGGCGATGATCGTCTCGTCCCGCTCGACGCAGCGGGACGCACGGCATGGTGGCTGGACAGGTCCAGCTGGTGGCCCCCCACCTGCGCTCTGGCGGGGTCCCGGTCCCACCGCGGGAGCGGCGGGACCCGGGTGCGACTCCCGACCATGCCACCGGAGGGTGACCCTCCCGTGCCAGCGCCTACGGTCGTGCCCCCGGACCGAACGGAGCACGTCGTGGCAGCCGACCCGATCCTCGTCTTCGCCAGCTTCGAGCCCGTCCGTGGGGAGGAGGACGCGGTCCTCCACGTGCTCCGGACCGTCGCGGCCAGCACCCGTGCGGAGCCCGGGTGCCAGACCTACGACCTCCTCCGCTCCGAGACCGACGACGGCGCGACGAGCTTCCACATCTTCGAGCGGTACCGGGACGACGCCGCGCTCGAGGCACACCGGAGCTCGGACCACTTCCGCGACTACCGCGCCGCGATCACCGACCTCCTCGCGGCCCCCATCGGGGTGGTCGTGCTGCGCCAGGTCGACCCCGCCTGACGCCCGCGTCGCCACCCACGTCACGAGGGGTGCCCGTGCCACCGATCGCGCCTCGCCGCGGGCCCCGCGGCCTCACGGACGGGCTGCGCCATCCTCGGGACCGCGACGTCCGCCGGCTGGACCGGGGGGTGAGCCTGGCGCTCCTCGCCGTGGGGCTGCTGAACCTCGTGCTCGTCCTCGACACCGACCTGCCGCAGCGGGCGCGGGACCTCGGCACCGCGTCGGGTCTGGTCATCCACGCCGGGCGGGTCGTGACGGTGGGGGCCGCGGGCCTGCTCGTGCTGCTGAGCCGTCAGCTGGCGCGGGGCAAGCGCGTGGCGTGGCGGGTCGCTGTCGGGGTCACCTCGGTGACGTTGGCCCTCCAGGCGGTCGGCTCCCACCTCGTCCCCGCGGCCCTCTCCCTCGCGGCGCTGGTGGTGCTCCTGGTCCTGCACGACCGGTTCCAGGCGCGCCCCGACCCGGTGGGTCGCCTCCGGCTCGCGCGCCTGCCGTTCGTGATCCTGGTCGAGGTCGCGCTGGGGGTGCTCGCGGCCGCGGTCGTCGGCCTGCGGGCCTCCGGCGCCGTCACCCCCGGCCGGTGGCTGGCCGACGCGGCGACCGGCCTCGTGGGTCTCGGGGACACCGGCCACCGGGTCCTCGACGACGGGCTGGCCACGATCGGCGCGGTGACGCTCGGGTGGCTCTTGTTCGTGCTGTTCCGGCCCGCCCGCGACCGTGCGCCGACGACCCCGGAGGCGACCCTGCGGCAGCTCGTCCGGACCGGCACCGGCACGCTCGACTACTTCCTGCTCCGTGACGACAAGCGTCACGTCGTGCGGGACGGGGCAGCCATCGGGTACCGCTACCTGTCCGGGGTCGGGCTCGGCTCGGGTGACCCGGTCGGCCCCGAGGGGGCGGCGGCGACCGTGCTGTCCGCGTTCGTCGCGCGGTGCGACGACCACGGGTGGAGGCCCGCGGTCGTCGGCGTGCACGAACGGTTCCGGCCCGCGTGGGAGGCCGCGGGGTTGCAGGCGATCGCGCTGGGCGACGAGGCGGTGCTCGACGTGTCGACGGTGCGGCTGAGCGGGCAGGACCGCAAGAGCCTGCGGCAGGCGGTGAACCGGATCGCGCGCGACCACACCTTCGACCTCGTCGCGGTGTCGCAGCTCTCCCCACCGGAGCGTGCGGAGCTGCGTCACCTGTCGGACACGTGGCGCGGGGGCCAGCCGGAGCGTGGCTTCGCGATGGCGCTCGGACGGATCGCCGACCGGGAGGACGGTGATGTCCGCATCGCCCGTGCGCGGGACGCGGACGGCGAGCTGGCGGCCTTCCTCCAGCTGGTGCCGTGCGCGGGCGGTGCCTCGCTGGACGTCATGCGGCGCCGACGACGGTCCCCGAACGGGCTCAACGACTTCCTCATCGTCCGGACGGCGCAGGCCCTCGCCGCGGGAGGTGAGCAACGGCTGTCCCTCAACTTCGCGGTGATGCGCGCGCTGCTGGCGGCCGACGTGCCGTTGCGGTGGTGGCAGCGACCGCTGGTCCCGGGGCTGCGTCTGCTGTCGCGCTGGTTCCAGATCGAGTCCCTGTACCGCTTCAACGACAAGTTCGACCCGCTCTGGGAGCCGCGCGTCCTGCTCTACCGCGACCCGGTCGACCTGCCCGTTGTCGCGATCGCCGCCCTGCAGGCCGAGGCGTTCCTCCCGAGGCTGAGCCGCGACGGCCGGCGCGACTGAGGCTGCGCGGCGCGGCCGTGGCGAGTGGACGGCCCGGACGGTCAGGGGACACCCGGTCTCGTCGGTCTCCTAGGGTGTCGCGCACCGACGAACCGGAGGACGACGCGGTGGCCATCGACGCGGACGTGATCGTGGTGGGAGCGGGGCTCGCGGGCCTCGTCGCGACGGCGGAGCTGGCGGACCGGGGTCGCACGGTGCTGCTCCTCGACCAGGAGCCGGAGCAGTCGCTCGGCGGGCAGGCGTTCTGGTCGCTCGGCGGGCTGTTCTTCGTCGACTCGCCCGAGCAGCGACGGATGCGGATCAAGGACTCGATCGAGCTGGCGCTGCAGGACTGGATGGGCACCGCCGGCTTCGACCGCGAGGAGGACCACTGGCCCAGGCGTTGGGCCGAGGCCTACGTCCACTTCGCCCACGAGGAGAAGCGCTCCTGGCTCGCCGCCCAGGGCATGAAGTGGATCCCGGTGGTCGGGTGGGCCGAACGGGGCGGCTACGGCGCCATCGGGCACGGCAACTCGGTCCCGCGGTTCCACCTCACGTGGGGGACCGGGCCGGGCGTGGTCGAGCCGTTCGAGCGGCGCGTCCGCGAAGCGGTCACGAAGGGCCTCGTGCAGCTGCGGTTCCGACACCGGGTCGACGCCCTGACCGTGACCGACGGTGTCGTGACCGGCGTCAGCGGCGCGGTCCTCGCCCCCGACGCGATGGAGCGTGGCGAGCCGAGCAACCGCGACGAGGTCGGCGCGTTCGACCTGTCGGCGCAGGCCGTGATCGTCACCTCGGGCGGCATCGGTGGCAACCTCGACCTGGTCCGACGCAACTGGCCTGTCGACCGCGTGGGCCCGATGCCGCGTGACGAGAGCGTCGTCATCGGCGTGCCCGACCACGTCGACGGTCGGATGCTCGGCATCACCGAGGACGCCGGCGCCAACATCGTCAACCGTGACCGGATGTGGCACTACGTCGAGGGCATCCGCAACCACAGCCCCATCTGGACCAAGCACGGGATCCGCATCCTCCCCGGCCCGTCGTCGCTGTGGCTCGACGCGACCGGCAAGCGGCTCCCGGTCCCGCTGTTCCCCGGCTTCGACACGCTCGGGACGCTCGAGCACATCTTGAAGACCGGCTACGAGCACTCGTGGTTCATCCTGACGAGGAAGATCATCGAGAAGGAGTTCGCGCTGTCGGGCTCGGAGCAGAACCCCGACATGACCGGCAAGGACCTCAAGTTCTTCCTCAAGTCGCGGCTCGCCTCGGGCGCGCCGGCGCCGGTGCAGGCGTTCATGGACAAGGGCGCGGACTTCGTGATCGCGGACTCCCTCGAGGCGCTCGTCGCGGGGATGAACGCCAAGACCGAGGAGCCGCTGCTCGACTTCGACACCGTCCGCGAGGAGGTCCAGGGTCGCGACCGCGAGCTCGCCAACGACTACACGAAGGACCTGCAGCTGTCGGCCATCCGCGACGCTCGCAACTACCTCGGCGACAAGCTCATCCGCGTGGCGTCACCGCACCGGCTGCTCGACCCCGACGCCGGGCCGCTCATCGGCGTGAAGCTCAACATCCTGACGCGCAAGACCCTGGGCGGGCTCGAGACCGACCTCGACGGCCGTTGCCTCAAGCCCGGCGGCGAGCCGTTCCCCGGGCTCTACGCCGCCGGCGAGGTCGCCGGGTTCGGCGGTGGCGGCATGCACGGCTACCGGGCGCTCGAGGGCACCTTCCTCGGGGGCTGCATCTTCAGCGGTCGGACCGCCGGCCGCGCCGCGGCCGCCGCGGTCGCCTGACGCCGGGATGTCGTCCCACGGCGACACCCGTCGTCGCCTGCGCCTCAACCCGCCGCAGCTGTTCGCCTGGCGGCGGCAGCTGCTCGGCCCCGTGGTCCTGGTCGGCGCGGCCGGCGGCGCCGCGGGCGCGCTCTACCTGTTCGCCCTTCGCGGCCTGCAGCGCGTCCTGTGGCCGGAGCACCACACGGCGCTGACGTCACTGGTGCTGCTCACGGTGACCGGCCTCGTCATCGGGCTCCTGACGCGCTGGCTGGGCAACCCCGGCGACGTCGAGCTGCTCGTCGACAACATCCACGTGAGCGGGCGCCCCGAGGAGCCCCGGTCGCTGCGGAGCCTCGTCCCCGTGAGCCTCCTCGGCATCGCCGTCGGCGGGGCGGCCGGCCCCGAGGCGCCGCTGGTCCAGACCACCGGGACCATCGGATCGCTCGTCGGCACCCGGAGCGGCCGGTCTCCGGACGACGTCCGCATCCTCGCCATCACGGGGATGGCGGCCGGCTTCACGGTGCTGTTCGCCACCCCGCTGGGCGCGAGCATCTTCGCACTGGAGATCCTGCACCGGCGGGGGATGGAGTACTACGAGGCGCTGCTGCCGGCGATCATCGGCTCCCTGACCGGCTACGGGGTCTCGGTCGCCCTGGGCGGGATCGGCCTGGCGCCCATCTTCGACTTCCCGCCCACGCCCCGACTGCACCCCGTCGACCTCGTGTGGGCGCTCGGGGCGGGCGTCGCCGGCGCGGCCGTGGCGGTCGTGTTCACCTACCTCGTCGAGTGGCTCCGACACCCGTTGTCGCGGGTACCGCTGCCGATCCGCCCCGCCCTCGGTGGGCTCGTGCTCGGGCTGCTCGGCCTCGCGACCCCGTACGCCCTGACCTTCGGCGAGCAGCAGATCGACCCGCTCCTCGTCGCCGGGTTCGGCGTCGGCGGCTTCGCGCTGATCGCCGGCGCGAAGCTCGTGGCGTCGGCGGTGACGATCACGTCCGGGTGGCGGGGCGGCTTCATCATCCCGCTGTTCCTCGTCGGGACCGCGCTCGGCCGGCTCGGCCACCTCGTCGTCCCCGGCGTGGACGAGATCGTGCTCATCACGGCGCTGATGGCGGCGACCAACGCGGGGGTGACCAAGACCCCGCTCGGGTCGACGATCGTCGTGAGCGAGATGGCCGGTCTGCAGCTGCTGCCGACCACGCTGATCGCGACGGTGGTGTCTCTGCTGCTGACCTCCGGCCACGGCGTCATCGCGAGCCAGCGCGAACGGACCGGCTCGCTCGAGGACGCCTGACGCGTCAGCGCGAGCTCGGCTCGGCCGGGTGCTCGGCGGTCGCGTTGTCGTCGGCGTCGTCGTCCTGCTGCCGCTCCGCGACGCCGCCGGACGACGTCCGGAGCTGGTCGAGGCTCGAGCCGAAGCCCTCGGGCAGGCGCGCGCCGGGGGGCCGTCGGGGCTCGTGCTGGACGAGCTGCATCAGCATCACCCCGAACACCGCGCCGATCAGCACCCCCCGGACCTCGGACGCCCCGATCTGGAACCCGTCCCCGCCGCTCGAGATCGCGTAGGACAGGAGGACGCCGCCGGCGAGGCCCGCGAGGAAGAGCAGTGCCCGGGCGACGTGCTTCCACGTCCGGGGACGACGGACGCGGGTGACGTTCGAGCGGGACGGCTTCACGGGGGGCCTCGCCGGCGACTCGGGGAGAGACGATGGTCGCACCCTCCCGGCGGTGTCTCGTCGCTGGGCGTATCGGTCGCGTAACAGTGGTGGCCCGACTGCCCGTTCAGCCGCCGCCCTCGTCGTGCCACCGGGGCAGCGTGACGCGGAAGACGGTCGTCCCGGGTCCGGGGTCGGCCAGGGTGACCTCCCCGCCCATCAGCCGGACGTGCTCGCGCACGATCGCGAGCCCGAGCCCGGACCCGCGGCTGCGGGTGCGGGCCTCGTCGGCCTTGGTGAACCGGGCGAAGATCGCGGTCCGGTGCGCGGCCGGCACGCCGGGGCCGTGGTCACGGACGTCGATGCGCACGGTCTCGTCGTGGACCGTCGCGGCGACCTCGACGGGCGGCCGGCCGTGCTGGACGGCGTTGTCGATCAGGTTGCCGACGATGACGCTCACCCGCCGCGGGTCGCCGGCGGCGACGGTCCCCGGTGCGACCGTCCACGTGACCTCTTCGTGCCCGCGCTGCTGCAGGACGCGGGGGACGAGCGCCCCGACCTCGACCGGCTCGGGCTCATCGGGGTGGGGCTCCGCGTCGAGCCGTGAGATCTCCATCAGGTCGTCGACCAGGTCGCGCAACTGCCGGACCTCGACCACCAGCAGCTCGGCGGCGCGACGGGCCGCGCCGTCGAGCCGGTCCAGCTGCGGCTCCACGAGGTCGGTCGCGGTCGACAGCGCGGTCACCGGGGTGCGCAGCTCGTGGGAGACGTCGGCGACGAAGCGACGCTGCGCGGCGGCCGACGCCTCCAGGCTCGCCACCATCTGCTCCAGCGCTGCGGCCATCTCGTTGAAGGTCGCGACCAGGTCGCTCGGGTCGCGCTCGACCGCCGGGACGCGGGTCGCCAACGCGCCGGCGGCGAGCTCGCGCGCGGCCGCCGCCGTGCGCTCCACCGGCGCGAGGACCCGTCGGCCGATGGAGGCGCTCACGAGCACCCCGAGCAGGGCGACGACGGCGGCGGTCGCCAGGATGACCCGCCCGGCCACCGCGACGTCCCGGGTCGTGCCAGCCTCGGGGAAGAACAGGTACAGCGAGGTCCGCGGGTCGACGCCGGTCGCGGTGACGAGCCACGCGTCGCCGTCGGCCACCGTGGGGACCACGATCGACTCCGACCCGGGCTCGCGCGCCCTGGCGGGGACGTCGACGAGCCCCAGGCCGCGGCGGCTGCTGGCCACCTGCTCACCGCGGACCAGGACCACCTCGAACTGGCCGACGCTCGCGAGCTGCTGGTCGATCGACGTGAGCGACGCCGGCGACGGGTCGTCGAGCTCGGAGCGGACCAGCGCGACCGCGCCCCGGGTCTCGTCGCGTGCGGCGCGGTCCGCCGCCGCGTGGAGACTCCGGCTGAGGAGCACCAGCGCGACGCCCGCCACCGCGGCGACCGCCACGACGATGGACGCACCGAGCGCCAGCGACACCCGGCCCCGGAGGCCGCGCGACCGCACCCGATGGTCCACCGGGCGGGGGTCGGTCACGCGGCACCCGGCGCGTAGTAGCCGAAGCCGCGCCGGGTCAACACCAGCGTGGGGTCGCTCGGGTCCGTCTCGATCTTGGCCCGCAGCCGTCCGATGCCGACGTCGACCAGGCGGGAGTCGCCGAGGTAGTCGTACCCCCACACGAGCCGCAGGAGGTCCTCGCGCGACAGGACCTGGCCGGCGTGGCGCACCAGCTGCTCAAGGAGCTTGAACTCGGTCGGGGTCAACGAGACCGGCTCGCCGGCGCGGGTCACCCGACGGGCGCCGACGTCCACCTCGACGTCGCCGAGCCGGAGCACCCCGGCCGCGAGGGGGTCGCGCCGGGTACGGCGCATCACCGCGCCGATGCGCGACAGCAGCACCTGGGTGTCGAACGGCTTGGTGACGTAGTCGTCGGCGCCGGACTCGAGCCCGGTCACCACGTCGATGGCGTCGGTCCGCGCCGTGAGCATCACGATCGGCACCTGCTCGTCGCGGGCGCGGACCCGCCGACACACCTCGATGCCGTCGATCCCGGGCAGCATCAGGTCGAGCACGATGAGGTCCGGGGCCCACAGCTCCCAGCCGGCCAGCGCCTGGGTGCCGTCGTGCGCGGCCCGGACCGCGTAGCCCTCGCCCTCGAGCGACAGGGTGAGGAGCTCGCTCACGGCGGGGTCGTCCTCGACCAGCAGGATCTTCGTCACGTGACGACACTACCGGCCGTGCCTCGCGTGCCGGCGTGCGTGAGCGCCTCGGGGTGGCGCGCGGTTACCGAGCTGTTACGTCGGCGTCGGGGGTGTGCGAACGGGTGCCGCGACGCGCCCTACCCTCCCGACACGATGGACATCTCCGTGCCCTCGCGCGTCCGCACGCCGCTGCTCGCGGCGCGGCGGAGCCTGCTCCGGCACGTCCACGGCGAGGGCCTGATGCTGGGGCTCGCCGCCTTCATCGGCGCAGGGACCGGCGCGCTGGCCGCGGTCCTCGTGGCGTTGCTCCTCTGGATCCAGGACATCGCCTGGGGCGACACCCCGGGACGGCTGCACATCATGCTCGTCCCGGTGTTGGGCGCGTTCGCGGTCGGCCTGTTCGTCACCTACGTCGCACCCGAGACGGGCGGCAGCGGCATCGGCCGCACGATGGAGACCATCGCGCTGCGCGGGGGCCGGTTCCGCGGGCGCACGCCCTTCGCCGGCATCGTCTCCTCCGGCATCGCGCTCGGGACCGGCGCGGCGGGAGGTCGGGAGGGCCCGATCGTGCTGATCGGTGGCTCCCTCGGCTCCATCGTCGGCCGGTTCTTCGCCGTCGACGAGGACCGCCTCCGCACCCTGGTCTCCGCCGGTGCGGCGGCCGGCATCGGTGCGTCGTTCAACGCCCCGATCGGCGGGATGCTCTTCGCCATCGAGCTGCTGATGGGCGGGTTCCGGGCGCGCTCGTTCCAGACCATCGTCGTCGCGTCCGTCGCCGGCTCGGTGACCGCCCGGCAGCTCATCGGCCCCGACGTCGTGTTCCGGCCGACCACGACCTACCACGTCAACGACCCCCGGGAGCTGCTCCTCTACGGCCTGCTGGGGCTCGCGGCGGTGCTCGTGGGTCTCGGGTTCCTGTACGGCGAGGACCTCGCCAAGCGTTTCTTCGCCGGCCTCGACGTGTGGCCGCCTCTGCGGCTCGCGCTCGGCGGCCTCGGGCTCGGGATCGTCGCCCTCGGGATGCCGGAGGTGCTCGGCACCGGCGAGCACATCCCGCCGGTGACGAGCCTCCGCGACCCGGTGCAGAGCATGCTGAACGGCGAGATCGGCGTCGGCTACGCCGCCGCCGGCTTCCTGCTGCTGCTCGCCGTCGCCAAGCTCGTGGCCACCTGCCTGTCGATCGGCTCGGGCAACGCGATCGGCACGTTCATGCCGGTGATCTTCGTCGGCGCGGCGCTCGGCGGCTCGGTGGGGCACGTCGCCGACCAGCTCCTCCCGGCCGCGAACGTCCAGCCCGGAGCCTTCGCGCTCGTGGGGATGGCGGCCGCCTTCGGGGCGGCGGCCCGGGCCCCGCTGACCGCGATCGTGATCATCTTCGAGGTGACGGGGGACTACGAGCTCGTGCTGCCGCTGATGCTCGCGACCGGTCTGGCCACCTTCCTCGCGGACCGGTTCTCGTCGGAGTCGGTCTACACCAAGCCGCTGCGCAACAAGGGCATCGTCTACGCCGAGCCCGACGACGTCGACATCATGCAGACGGTCCGGGTCGAGGAGGTCATGACCCGGCGCGCCGACACGGTCGCCGCCGACCTCCCGCTCGACGACCTGCGCGAGCGGTTCCGGCGATCGGGCCACCACGGCTTCCCCGTCGTGCGGGAGGGGGACCGGCTGGTCGGCGTCGTGACGCTGGCCGACGTCGAGCGCTTCGACGCGTCGGCGTCGGCGTCGGCGCACCCCCCGCGGCGCGTCACGGTCGAGGACGTCTGCACCCGCGACGTCGTCACGGTGGTCCCGACCGACCCGGTCTTCCGTGGGCTCCGGCGGATGGCCGCGCTCGACGTCGGTCGCATCCCGGTGGTCGCGGCCGAGGACCACGGTCGGCTCGTCGGCCTGCTGCGACGCTCCGACCTCGTCCAGGCCTACCAGCACGCCGTCGCGCGCACCGTCCGCGACCAGCACCGCGACTCGCGCTCGCACCTGCGCGACATGGTCGGCGTGCGGTTCGTCGAGATCCCGGTCGAGCCCGGCTCGGCGGTCGACGGGACGCTCGTCCGCGAGATCTCGTGGCCGCCGAGCACGGTCCTCACGAGCGTCCGCCGGCGCGGCGACGTCATCGTGCCACGCGGCGACACGGTCCTCGAGGGGGGCGACGAGATCGTGGCGATCACCGGACAGGCCTCGCTCGACGACCTCCGGGCGCTCCTGCGGGAGTCCAAGGCCGAGCAGATCACCACCCCCTGACCGCGATCGCGGCCGCGGTGGGCGCCGGCTCCGGGACGGCTAGATCTCGACCTGGGTGGAGATCTCGAGCACCCGGTCGGGCGGCAGGTTGAAGTAGTTGGCCGCGCTCGTGGAGTTGCGCCGCATGAACGCGAACAACCGCTCGCGCCACGGCGCCATGCTGTGCATCGGGGTGATGACGAGCGTCTCGCGACCCAGGAAGTAGGTCGTGTCCTCGGGGATGACGCCGAGGTGGTGCTGGAGGTCCTCGGCGACGTGCGGGTCCTCCATGAACCCGTAGTGCAGCTGGACCTGGGTCACCCCGTGCCCGAGGTCGGTCTCGTCGACCCGCTCGACCGGCAGGACGCGCGGTACCCGGTCGGTGACCACGTTCACCGCCAGGATGCGCTCGTGGAAGATCCGGTTGGCGCGGAAGTTGTAGATGAGCGGCGGCGGCGCACGGTCGGGGATGCCGAACAGGTAGACCGCCGTGCCCGAGACGTGCTGGTGCTCGCGGCTCCTGATCTCCTCGAGGAACTCCGGCAGCGGCGTCTGGCCGCGGTGCGTGACGCTGTCGGACGACCCGGCGACCGGTGAACCAGGTCGTCAGCAGCGCGAACACGAACCCGCCGACGATGAGCGGGAACCACCCGCCGTGGGGGATCTTGGGGATGTTCGCGCCGAAGAACGCGAGGTCGACCACGAGGAAGGCCCCGCACAGCGACATCGCCTTCGGCGCGGTCCAGCCGAAGTGCTCGCGGAGGACGAGGTAGAAGAGGAGCGTCGTGATGATCATCGTGAGCGTCACCGCGACGCCGTACGCGGCGGCGAGGTTGGTCGAGGACTTGAACCCCAGGACCAGGCCGACGCACGAGACCATCAGCACCCAGTTCACCATCGGCACGTAGATCTGGCCACGCTCCTTGGCGGAGGTGTGCGTGACCTTCACGCGTGGCAGGTAGCCGAACTGCGACGCCTGCATCGTGAGCGAGAACGCCCCCGAGATGAGCGCCTGCGACGCGATGACGGTCGCCACGGTCGCCAGCACGACGAGCGGGATCGACGCCCACGATGGCGCGAGCCGGTAGAACGGGTTGTCGATCGCCTCGGGGTTGCCGATCAGCAACGCGCCCTGGCCGAAGTAGTTGAGCAGCAGTCCGGGGAGCACGAGCGAGAACCACCCGACCGCGATCGGGCGGCGTCCGAAGTGGCCCATGTCGGCGTACAGCGCCTCGCCGCCGGTCACGACGAGGAACACCGAGCCGAGCGCGAGGAAGCCGGTCATGCCGTTGGCGAGGAAGAACTGGAAGCCGTAGACCGGGTTCAGCGCGGCGAACACCGCGGGCTCCTGGACGATGTGGACGATGCCGAGGAGGCCCAGGACGCTGAACCACAGCACCATCACCGGCCCGAAGGCCCGCCCCACGGACCCGGTGCCGAACCGCTGCACCGCGAACAGCCCGATCAGGATGACGATCGCGATGGGGACGGCGTAGTCGGCGAGCGCGGGTGCGGCGACCTCGGTGCCCTCGATGGCGGACAGCACCGAGATGGCGGGGGTGATCATCCCGTCGCCGTAGAGCAGCGCCGTGCCGAACAGCCCGAGCATCACCAGCGCACGGCGTCGCTTGCTGGCCGAGTCCTGGTGGGGGATGAGCGAGGTGAGCACGAGGATCCCGCCCTCGCCGTCGTTGTCGGCCTTCATCACGAAGACGAGGTACTTGATCGAGATGATGATGATCAGCGACCAGACGATCAGCGACAGGATCCCGAGCACGTTGTCGTGGGTGACCTGGAGCTGGTGACCGCTGCCCTCGAACGATTCGCGCATGGCGTACAGCGGGCTCGTCCCGATGTCGCCGTAGACGACCCCGAGCGCGCCCAGGGTCAGCAGCGGGAGCGCGGTCCGGTGCTGCGGCGTGTCGGGCTCGTCGTCGCCATCACTGGGAGCCGCGTCGGCGGCTGCCCCGGGTGTCTCCGTCACGCGTCGCTCCTCGGGAGGTCGGCCGGAGGCTAACCGGACGTGGTGCCTGCCCGGCGCGGGCACGACCCGGCCGGCCGGCCGGCTCGCCCGCGGCGCGGTGGCTCAGCTGGGGACGACGCGGACGCGCTCGTCGGCGTCGCGGCTCTGGCCTGCGATCTCGTCGCGGTGCTCGGCCAACGCGGCGCGGAGGTCGGCGTCGGAGGTCGCGAGGATGCGGACCGCCAGCAGGCCCGCGTTCACGCCGCCGTCGATGGAGACCGTCGCCACCGGCACGCCCCGCGGCATCTGCACGATGGACAGCAGCGAGTCGAGCCCGTCGAGGCTCTTCAGCTTGACCGGCACGCCGATCACCGGAAGGTCGGTCACCGAGGCGAGCATCCCCGGCAGGTGGGCAGCACCGCCGGCGCCGGCGATGATGACGTCGAGCCCGCGCTCGGCGGCGGTGGCGCCGTACTCGAGCATCTCGTGCGGCCGCCGGTGCGCGGACACGACCCGGAGCTCGTACGCCACGCCGAAGCGGTCGAGGACGTCGGCGGCCGGTTGCATCACCGGCAGGTCCGAGTCGCTGCCCATCACGATGCCGACGCGGGCGGTCGTGGTCATCGGTCGCTCTCCTGTCGCATGAGTCGGTCGGCAGCCTGCCACGCGCGGGCGTGGACCTCGGCCGGATCGTCGCCGACCGCGGTGACGTGGCCGAGCTTGCGTCCGGGTCGCGCGTCCTTGTCGTAGAGGTGGACCGCCACCCCGGGGACGTCGAGCGCCTCGACGAGCCGGTCGCGCGGGTCGGACCCGTCCGCGGGGCCGAGCACGTTCACGGTGATCGCGACGGGTGCGGTCATCCCCACGTCACCGAGCGGCCAGTCGACGACGGCGCGGGCGTGGTTCTGGAACTGCGAGGTGCGGGCGCCCTCGATGGTCCAGTGCATCGAGTTGTGCGGCCGCAGGGCGAGCTCGTTCAGCACCAGCCCGTCGGCGGTCACGAAGAGCTCGACCGCCATGATCCCGACGAGCCCGATGGCGTCGGCGACACCGTCGGCGATCTCGGTCGCGCGCGGCGCGGAGGTCGTCGCCGATGTCGGCCGGGGCGACCAGCTCGACGCAGATCCCGTCGCGCTGGACGGTCTCGGTCACCGGGTAGGTCACGTGCTCGCCGGACGGGCGCCGGACCACGGCCACGGCGATCTCGCGCTCGATGGGGACGTGCGCCTCGACGAGCAACCCGACGCCGGCGCCGGCGGTGTCGCGCCAGAGCTCGGCGGCCTCGTCCGCGTCGGCGACCACCCACACGCCGCGCCCGTCGTAGCCGCCTCGCCGGCTCTTGGCGACGACCGGCCAGCCGTGCGCGTCGGCGAAGGAGGTGAGGTCGTCGAGCGAGGTGACCTCCGTGAAGGGTGGCACCGGGAAGCCGCGGGCGCCGAGCTCGCGACGCTGGTGGAGCTTGTCCTGGGCGAACAGGGAGGCGGCGGGGTCGGGCCGGAGCACGTGGCCGGCGTCCTGGAGGGCCGCGAGGATGGCCGGGTCCACGAGCTCGTGGTCGAAGGTCACCACGTCGCAGTCGCGGGCGAACGTCTCGAGGTCGGCGTGGGTGTCCCACGAGCCGACCATCACGTCACGGGCGACCGTCGCGGCGGAGTCGTGCTCGCGGTCGGCGAAGATCCGGACCGGCAGGGCCAGACCGACCACCGCCTGGTAGGTCATCCGTGCCAGCTGCCCCGCACCGACGATGCCGAGGACGGGTGTGTGCACGGGTGCTCGCTCCTGGGTGGGTGCCGGCGGTGGCGGGGACGGTAACCGCGTGGCGGGCCGCGGACGAAGCCGTGCGCGCCCCGGGCGGACCACCCGTGCTCCCGAGACGACGGAGGCCGCCCTGTGGTGGGGCGGCCTCCGTCCGGTGGTGCGTGAGCGGTCAGCTCGCGGACTTGGTGCAGACGAACCCCTGGCAGGCCTCGGCGAACGCGCGCGAGCCGGTGGCGGGGACGTGGGCGCGGTAGGCGCCGTCGGTCACGGTGGCGCCGACCCACGTGGCCGACGAGCCGGTGTCGCCGACGCCGACGCGGACGACCTCACCGATCGTGTAGCCGCCCCAGCCGTTGATGTACTGGCTGGTGCTCGTGTTCGACACGCCGGCCTGGCCGGACGCGGCGATCGACATCGAGGCCGACTGCGCCTCCGAGATCCGGCTGCCGGGCGTGAACAGCGGGGCGTAGGCGAGGTTCTTCGCGTCGTGCGGGTCGAACGGCAGGTCCATCCACACACGGCCGTTGTCGACGTCGAACCCGCCGGAGACGAACGCGAGGTGGAAGCAGCCGGCCACGGGCGTGCCCTGGTAGCTCGTCTGGCAGGCACCACGGACCTGGAACCAGCCGGCGGTGTCGCTGGCGTGGAGGGCGTGACCGACCGGGTCCTCGGCGGTCGTGACGCTCACGAGGTTGGTGCGCTTGGCCTGCAGCTGCAGCGTCTGGCCGTCCTCGAAGCCGAACGCCCAGTTGTAGCGGATGCCCTCGGGCGGGACCGTCGGCGGGAGGGCGCTCCCCATCACCCAGGTGAAGCGGAGCCCTCCGTCGATCGGGGTGATGCAGGCGTCGACGAGGTCGAGGCCGAGCGCGTCGGCGACGTCGGGGTCGCTGAACGCGGTGACGAAGCCGTCCTCGGCGTCCATGACGCACTGCTCGCCGGCCTCGGCGAACGCGACCGTGCCGGTCACGTCGGTGCCGTCAGCCGACGGCGCGGCCTGCGGGACGGAGAGCGTGGGCGGGGTGGCGGCGGCGATCGTCGCGGCGGCGGTGATGCCGAGGGCGACGATGGCGGTACGGATCCTCATGGGTCCCCTCCAGGTCTTGGAGCAGCGGGTGCGGAGCAGGCTCCGCCCGGCCGGGTCTCGGTCGGGTCGAGGTCGCTCCCGCGGGGAGGGGTGGCCGGTGGCCGGCCGCGGGGATCTCGCTGCGGAGGTTCCACGCCCGCGGGGTGTCCTCCTGCCCGGGGTGTGCGGGGGCCGCCGGTCGCCGCGGAGGTGAACGGGGCCGGGTCGGGCGCTACGGTCCCGCCGCCCGGTAGTGCGCCGTCACGCCGCCCCGCGCGTCCCGGGCCCCTCCCCACCACCGATGCACCGATGCCGCCGTGCCCCGTAGGAGACCACCGTGTTCGGACTCGACCGCTCGGTCGCCGCGCTGGTGTCCGGACGCGGCGTCCACCTCGGATCGTTGACGGCCGTGCTCGCCGAGCGCTACGGCGACCGCATCCTCCTCGAGGACAGCGCGACGACGCCCGGGCTCGACCAGGGTGCGGTGCGCAGTGCCGCGGACCTCGAGCGGGCGGTCGCACGTCTGGCCGCGGCCCACCGGGCGGCCGGCCGCGACGAGGGCGACCGCGTCCTGGTGCTCGTGGGCAACCGTGCCGACACGGTCCTCCACGCGCTGGCGCTCGCCCGTCTGGGTGCGGTGCCCGTCCCGGTCAACCCGCGGCTGCGTCCGGCCGAGGTGGCCGCCATCGCCGCGGCGTCCGACGCCGGCGCGGTGCTCGCCGACGACGAGGTCGCGGACGGGCTGCGGGACGCCGCCGAGCTGGCCGCGCTCGACTGGACGACGACCGGCACGCGGGAGGCCGGCGCCGGCATCGCCGCGTGGCTCCACGCCAACCCGGCGGCGGAGGTGGAGCGCCGTAGAGCGCGACCCCCGTGCCACGGCGCTCCTGCTCACCACCTCGGGGACCACCGGGACCCCCAAGGCGGCGGCGCTCACGAGCCACGGGCTGCTGTCGGCGCTGGGCCGGCTGGTGGCCGCCCCGGTGGGTCGCACGCACGGACCGCGCGGCCACCGCGACCTCGTCCTCGCCGCCCTGCCGCTCACGCACATCATGGGCTTCTCGGTGTTCCTCGGCGCCCTGTGCGCCGGCGTGCCCCTGCTGCACCGCGAACGCTTCGACGCCGGCGAGGTGCTCGAGCTCGTCGAGCGCCGGCGACCGAACGTCTTCATCGGCGTCCCGACGATGTACGCCGACCTCGAGGCCGCCGGCGCGGCCGAGCGCGACCTGTCGAGCATCCAGCTGTGGGGCTCGGCCGCGGACGCGATGCCGACCGACCGGGCGCGGCGGTTCCAGGGCTACGGGGCGGCCGTCCGCGTCGCCGGGCGCGGGGTCGGCACGGCCGCGTTCATCGACATCTACGGGATGGTCGAGCTGTCCGGCGCCGCCGCCGTCCGCGTGCTCCCGCCCTCGCCCACCGGCCGGCTCGACCTGCCGGCGCTGGCGGTCGTCCTCCCCGGTATCGAGGCGCGCGTCGTCGACGCCGACGGCGAGCCGGTCGGCCGTGGCCACGAGGGCGAGCTGCAGTTCCGCGGTGCGAGCGTGCTGTCGGGCTACGAGGGCCGCCCGGAGGCGGGGCCCGACCCGGACGGCTGGTTCGCGACCGGGGACCACGCCCGGCTCTACCCCGGCGGCGTGTTCAGCTTCGCCGGACGCAGCCGCGACCGGATCAAGGTCGGCGGGTTCTCGGTCTTCCCCGCCGAGGTCGAGACGGACCTGCGTGACTACGACGGCATCCGGGACGTCGCCCTGGTCGGGCGTCCCCGACGACCGTCTGGGGGAGCGTCCGGTGGCGCTCCTCGTGCCCGGTGGCGACGACGTCGACGTCGAGGACTTCCTCGCGTGGGCCGGGTCGACCGTGGCTGGCTACCGTCGACCGACCGCAGCCGTCGTCGTCGCGGAGCTCCCGCGCGGGAACAACGGCAAGATCGACCGGCGCGCCGCCACGGACCTGGCGACGCGGCGACTGGAGGAGCAGGCGTGAGCGTCAGCACCACCCGGCTGCGCCTCGCGGTCCCGGACGAGCCCGTCGACGCCGTCACCGCCGTCGTGCACCGACCGGCTGCGGTCACGGGGCCCGAACGTGCTGCTGGCACCCGGCGCCGGCGGGGACCTCGACACGCCCGCCGCTCATCGCGCTCGCCGAGGCGATCGCGCTCCAGGGGATGCGCGTGGTGCGGGTCAACCTCCCGTACCGCGAGGCCGGTCGCACGAGCCCGCCGCGCGCCGACCGCGCCGTGCCGGGCTACCGCGCGATCCTGGCCGCCGCCCGGGCCGAGCTCGACCCCGACGGGTCGTGGATCGCCGGCGGGAAGTCCTACGGCGGCCGGGTCGCCTCGCTCGCTGTCGCCGCGGGGATGGAGGTCCTCGGCCTCCTGTTCTACGGCTACCCGCTCCACCCGCCGGGCAAGCCCGACCGGCTCCGGACCGAGCACTGGCCCGATGTCCACGTGCCCTGCCTGTTCCTGCAGGGGACCCGCGACACGTTCGGCTCGCCGGAGCTGTTCGACCTCCACCGACCGAAGCTGCCCGCGACGGTCCACCCTGCACGTCGTCGAGGGCGGCGACCACTCGCTGAAGGTCACCGGCAAGGCCTCGCCCGACGGCCGTCCGCACAGCGCCGCCGAGATCGTCAGCGGCCTGGGGCCCATCGTGGCAGGCTGGGCTCGCTCGCTCGACTGAGGGAGCCGGCTCCGGCCGGGTGGGAAGGGGACTGGTCGTGCTCCAGGAGTTCAAGGACTTCGTCAACCGCGGCAACGTGATCGAGCTCGCCGTGGCGTTCGTGCTCGGTGTCGCGTTCAAGCCGATCATCGACGCCATCGTCGGTCGGGTGCTCATGCCGATCGTCGGGCTGCTGGTCGGACAGCCCAACTTCGACGCCGTCGGGACCTTCGCCTGCGAGGCGGGCCTCGACCCCGCGACCGGAACGGTCGTCGGCGACGAGGTGTGCGCCGGCTCGATCGGCTCGGTCATCACCACGACCGTGAACTTCGCGCTCGTCGCGCTCGCGCTGTTCTTCGTGGTGAAGGCCTACAACCGCTTCAAGGAACGCAACGCCGAGCCGGAGCCGGGCGAGACCGCCGAGCCCGACGACGTGACGCTCCTGCGCGAGATCCGCGACCTGCTGGCCCGCCGCTGATCCGCCGGATCACCATCGGGTTCGTAGCGAGAACATCTCCTCGAGGAGAACTTCTCGGTACGAACCCGCGAGCCGCGGGGTCTCCGGTCACTCCTCGGCGTCGCCCGCCTCGAACCGGCGGGCGACCGCGCGCTGGACCGCCCGGCGGGCGGCTTCGTGCGCCTGGGCCTCGGTCTCGCGCTCGAGCGAGCCGCGCGAGCCCGGGCGCACGTGCCCCTGCTCGCGCGCCATCATCGCGACCGCGTCCGCGACCGCGGGTGCGACGGAGCGGTCGAACGGCGACGGGATGATGTAGTCGGCAGCGAGGTCGTCGCCCACGATGGCGGCGATGGCCTCGGCGGCGGCGATCTTCATCTCGTCGGTGACCTTGGTCGCCGCCGCGTCGAGCATCCCCCGGAAGAGCCCCGGGAAGCACAGCACGTTGTTGATCTGGTTGGGGAAGTCGGACCGTCCGGTCGCCATGACCCGCACGTGCGGACCGGCGATGTCGGGCATGATCTCCGGGACCGGGTTGGCGAGGGCGAACACCATCCGGTCCTCGCTCATCGTCTCGACGAGCGCGAGCGGGAGCGTGTTCGGCCCCGAGACGCCGATGAACACGTCGGCGCCGGCGAGCGCCACGTCCTTGTCGCCGGTCAGCTCCCGCGGGTTGCACTGCTTGGCCACGCGCCGGCGGATGGGGTCCATCCCCTTGCGCTTGGGCTCGAGGATGCCGTCACGGTCGACCGGCACGATGTCGCGCACGCCGGCGGCGGTGAGCAGGTTCACGATGGCCACGCCCGCCGCGCCGATGCCCTGGACGACGACCTTGAGGCCGGGGAGGTCCCGGCCGACGTGCCGCGCGGCGTTGATGAGCGCGGCGAGGACCACCACCGCGGTGCCGTGCTGGTCGTCGTGGAACACGGGGATGTCGAGCCGCTGCCGCAGCTTGCCCTCGATCTCGAAGCAGCGCGGGGCGGCGATGTCCTCGAGGTTGATGCCGCCGAAGCCGGCCGAGATGCGGGCCACCGTCTCGACGAACGCGTCGGGGTCGCGCTCGTCGATGAGGATGGGGTAGGCGTCGACCTGGCCGAAGGACTTCAGCAGCATGGCCTTGCCCTCCATCACGGGGAGGGACGCGAGCGGACCGATGTCGCCGAGACCGAGCACGGCGGAGCCGTCGGTGATGATCGCGACCGCGTTCGACTTGATCGTCATCCGGTAGGCGGCGACGGGGTCCTCGGCGATGGCGCGGCAGATCTTGGCGACGCCGGGCGTGTAGACGAGCGCGAGGTCCCGGGCGTCGTTCACCTCGAGCTTGTTGTGGATCTCGATCTTGCCGCCGAGGTGCGCCTCGATGACGTCGTCGGTCATCGCGAGGATCTCGACACCATCGACGGCGTGGACCGCCGCCGCGACCTCCTCGGCGTGCTGCTCGTCGCGGACGTCGATGGTGAGGTCGCGGAAGATGACGTGGCGCTGGCCCTCGATCCGGTCGGTCGCGACGATCTCCGCCCCGCAGTCGTCGATCGCGGTCGACACGCGGCCGAGCATCCCCGGGGCGTTCTCGAGCGCGACCCGGAGGGTCACGCGCTGGGGGAGGGATGGCATCGGTGGTCCTCGTCGGCGTGTGCGGGCCGAGGATAGGGCGCGCCCGGTCGTGCTCCGGTCTCGGGGAGCGCCTACCCTCGCGCGCGTCCGGGCCCGAACGGCCCGCTCCCCCCGCCTCCTCACGCCTCCCCCCGACGTACCCGGAGCTCCCGATGTCCCCCGCGCAGTCGTCGTCCGACCTCGAGTCGCTCTCGATCAACACCATCCGGACCCTGGCGATGGACGCGGTCCAGGCCGCGAACTCGGGGCACCCGGGGATGCCGATGGGGACCGCGCCGATCGCCTACGTGCTGTTCACCGAGGTCATGGAGCACGACCCGGGCCACCCCGGCTGGTGGGACCGCGACCGCTTCGTCCTGTCGGCCGGGCACGGGTCGATGCTGCTCTACGCGAGCCTGTTCCTGTCCGGCTACGAGCAGCCCACGCTCGACGACATCCGCAACTTCCGGCAGTGGGGCTCGCCCACCGCGGGCCACCCGGAGAACTTCCTGCTGCCGGCGGTCGAGACCACGACCGGTCCGCTCGGCCAGGGCTTCGCCAACGGCGTCGGCATGGCCATCGCGACCCGTCGGCTCGCCGCGGAGTTCAACCGTCCCGGCCACGACATCGTCGACCACACCATCTACGGCATCGTCTCCGACGGTGACCTCATGGAGGGCGTCGCGTCCGAGGCGGCGTCGCTCGCCGGCCACCTCCAGCTCGGCAACATCGTCTACCTCTACGACGACAACCACATCACCATCGACGGGGGCACGGGGATCGCGTTCACCGAGGACGTGCTCGCCCGCTTCGACGCCTACGGCTGGCACACCGACCGGGTCGAGGACGGCACCGACGTCGACGGCATCCGGGCGGCGATCGAGCGCGCGCGGGCCGAGGACCGCCCGAGCCTCATCTCCGTGCGGACCGTCATCGGGTACGGCTCGCCGAACAAGGCCGGCACCAGCGGCTCGCACGGCTCGCCGCTGGGGGTCGACGAGGTCGCGGCCACCAAGGAGCAGCTCGGTTGGCCCTACACCGAGCCGTTCACCGTCCCCGACGAGGTCGCCACCGCGTTCGACCAGCGTGAGCGCGGGGCGCTGGCGCGCCGTGACTGGGACCGCCGCTTCGCCGCGTACCGCGACGAGCACCCCGACCTCGCCGCCGAGCTCGAGCGCCGCATGGCCGGCGAGCTCCCGGACGGCTGGCAGGACGAGCTGCCGGCGCTGGCGGAGAAGATGGCGACCCGGCAGGCCTCCGGCAAGGTCCTGAACGCCCTCGCCGACACGCTCCCCGAGCTGTTCGGCGGCTCGGCCGACCTCGCCGCGCTCCAACAACACCGACATCGCCGGCGGTGGCGACTTCTCGGCCGAGGACCGCACGCGGGCGCAACCTCCGCTTCGGTGTCCGCGAGCACGCGATGGCGTCGATCTGCAACGGCATGGCGCTCCACGGCGGGATCCTCCCGTACGCCGCCACGTTCCTCATCTTCACCGACTACGCCCGACCCGCGCTGCGCCTGTCGGCGCTCATGGGCACCCGCGTGGTGTGGGTCATGACCCACGACTCGATCGGGCTCGGCGAGGACGGCCCGACCCACCAGCCGGTCGAGCACCTCGCGGCGCTGCGGGCCATCCCGGGGATGACCGTCCTGCGCCCCGCCGACGCCGACGAGACCGTCGGCGCGTGGGCGAGCGCGATCGCCGGCGACGGGCCGAGCCTCATCGCCCTGACCCGCCAGGGGCTGCCGCACCTCGGCGACAAGCCCGACGGTGCGGTCGCGGCGGTCGACCGGGGCGGCTACGTCCTGCGTGACACCGAGGGCACGCCCGACGTCATCCTCATCGGGACCGGCTCCGAGGTCCAGCTCTGCGCGGCTGCGGCCGAGACGCTGGCCGGCGAGGGCATCGCCGCCCGGGTCGTCTCGCTCCCGTCGTGGGAGCGGTTCGAGGCCCAGCCCGCCGACTACCGCGAGTCCGTGCTGCCGTCGGCGGTCACCGCCCGCGTCTCCGTGGAGGCCGCCGTGACCTTCGGTTGGGACCGCTACGTCGGCCCGGCGGGTCGGATCGTGGGACTGGACCGGTTCGGGGCGTCCGCGCCGGCGGAGGTCCTGTTCGAGCAGTTCGGGTTCACCGCCGAGGCCGTCGCCGCCGCTGCGCGCGAGGTCCTCGGCCGCTGAGCTGCCCGCCTCACCAGGTTCGTACCGAGAAGTTCTCCCTGAGGAGATGTTCTCGGTACGGACCTCGGGGCTGAAGGGGTCAGCGGCGCTTCCGGCGCTGGGCGCGGGACCGCTTCGGCGGGTTGGCCGCGTGGGGCGTGCCGGCGCGGTCAGGCTCGTCCGCATCGTCCTCCGGCCCCGAGGCCGCGACGGTCGACGTCGCCGCGTCCGGGTGGATGCCGAGGTGGGCGAGGTTGGCCGCCTCGGAGCGGCCCGCCCGCCGGTACCAGAACCACGACATCCCGCCCATGATCAGCGCGGCGGCGAGCGCGTTGGCGAGGTAGGCCGCCGCTCCCTGGCCGGAGAACAGCAGCGCCACCACGGGACCGAGGAGCCACGAGCGCGACCAGAACCGCTTCTGCTGGCGCGCGACGCCGACCGCGAGGACCGCCTCGCTGCGCGACTCGAGGGTCTGGCCGCGGTTCACCGCCTTCATGATGCGACGGCGGTCGTCGGTCGAGATGGCGGCCCACCGTCGCCGGTGCTCGGCCTTGTCCGGGATGCGTGTCACGCTGGGAGCGAGGCGGGGAGGTCGGGCGCCGCCCGCCGGGCCGCCCGCCAGCCTAGGCGTCCGCGACGGTCATCCAGGGCCCCGCGGAGGGACGAACCCCGCACGACGAGGAGACCCGACGTGCGACACCCACGCCCCGACCCGGTCGGGCCCGGCCAGGAGTCGGTCTGGGACTACCCCCGCCCGCCGGTCGCTGCGCCGACCGACGAACGCGTCGTCGTGCTCGTCGCCGGCGCCGTCGTCGCGGACAGCCGCCGGGCGGTCCGGGTGCTGGAGACCTCCCACCCGCCGGTCTACTACGTGCCCCGCCAGGACGTCGTCGCGGACCACGTCCGCCCCGTGTCCCGCCGCACCGTCTGCGAGTGGAAGGGCGAGGCCACCTACCTCGACATCGTCGTCGGCAGCGAGGTGCGACGCTCCGCAGCCTGGACCTACCCCGACCCCGCACCCGGCTTCGACGCGCTCCGCGGAGCGATCGCGTTCTACCCGCAGGCGGTCGACGGGGCGTGGGTCGACGGCGAGCGGGTCCGCGCCGGCGAGGGTGACTTCTACGGCGGCTGGATCACCTCCCGCATCGTCGGCCCGTTCAAGGGTGGGCCCGGCACGATGTGGTGGTAGTCCGGCCGGTCTCGTCCACCCGGCCGGCCGTTACCCTCGCGTCCCGCGCGTGCCCGCCAGCGCGCGGCACCACGACACCGAGGACGAAGGGCTCACGTGAGCGTCGTACGGATCAACGCACTCGAGGTCCCCGAGGGGATGGGTGAGGTGCTCGAGGAGCGCTTCGCCAGCCGCGCCGGCGAGGTCGACCGGACGCCGGGCTTCGAAGCCTTCGAGCTGCTGCGTCCCACGGACGGCTCCAACCGCTACTACGTCTACACGCGGTGGAGCGACGAGGACGCCTTCGCGAGCTGGATGGAGAGCCGCCAGTTCCAGGAGGGGCACCGGCAGCGTCCCGAGGGGCAGGGGCCGGCCGCCACGGGCAACGAGCTCCTGAGCTTCGACGTCGTGCTCCGGTCCGAGGCTGCCGACGGCTGACGTCAGGCGCGGAGGAGGACGACCGGATGGCTCGCGTGATCTACGCCGAGGACGACCGCGCCATCGCGGCGCTGGTGAAGTTCCGGCTGTCGGAGGACGGCCACGAGGTCGAGCTCGTCTACGACGGCGCCGACGCCAGCGACGAGCTCGCCGACGGCCACTACGACGTGGTGCTGCTCGACGTGATGATGCCGGGCATCGACGGCTTCGCGCTGTGCCGGCAGCTCGCGGCCCGCGACGACCGGCCCGTCATCATCCTGGTGAGCGCCAAGGCCGGCCCCGCCGACATCGCCAGCGGGATGGCGGCCGGCGCCGACGACTACGTCTGCAAGCCGTTCGACCCGTCCGACCTCGCCGCGCGGGTCCGGGGCCTGGTCCGCCGCTGACGCCCCGCCGCCGTCCGTGGCTCGAGCCCTCGGGGGCTCGTGAGCGGAGGTTCAGCCAGCCGCCTCCCAGGCGTCGATCTCGGCCACGAGCGCGTCCCGACGCGCCGGCGTCAGGAACGCGGCCTGGGCCGCGCGCCGCTGCAGCTCGGCGACGTCGGCGCGACCCAGGGCGGCCAGCCGGACGGCGTGGGCGAGCTCGTCGGTGAGGGTGGTCGAGAAGAACGGGGGGTCGTCGGAGTTGACCGTGACGGCGAGACCCGCCTCCCGCATGCGGGCGAACGGGTGCGACGTCGAGGTCGGCGACGACCCCCAGCGAGACGTTGGAGGAGGGGCACACCTCGAAGACGGTGCCCGCCGCGGCGAGCTGCTCGACCAGCGCGGGGTCGTCGAGGACCGCGATGCCGTGACCGATGCGGTCGGCGCCGAGCTCCTCGACCGCCGCGCGGACGTTGGCGGCGGTGCCGGTCTCGCCGGCGTGGACGGCGAGCCCCAGCCCGAGCCGGTCGGCGGCCTCGCGCAGGACCCGGAACTCGCGCTCGGCGGTGGAGCCCTCGATGCCGGCGAGCCCCAACGCGGCGATGGGCGCGTCGTCGGCGGCCTCGACCAGCGCCACGGTCCGCTCGGCGTGCGCGACCCCGAGGTCGCGGACCGCGTCGACGATGAGGCGGACCTCGGTCTCGGGGACCTCGGCGAAGCCGTCCCGTAGCGCCGTCCACATCGCCTCCGGCGCCATCCCGTTGTCGACGTGGGTGACCGCGGTGAAGGTGGCCTCGGTGTAGCGGACGTGCTGGTCGGCCTGGTGGCGGGCGAAGTCGCGTGCCACCGTCTGGAGGTCCGCGGGGGAGCGCAGCTGCCGCGACGTGGCGAGGAACGTGTCGACGAAGTGCACGAAGTCGCGGTAGCGCCTCGGGTAGCCGCCGTCCTCGAGCACCAGCACGTCGTCGGGGTCCTCGCCGTGCCGTCGCGCGAGCCGGATGGCGGTCTCGGCGTGCACCGATCCCTCCAGGTGGACGTGCAGCTCCACCTTCGGGAGGGTCCGGAGGTCGCTGGCAGAGACCGTCAAACGTGGCTCCTCGTGGCCGGGTGCGTGGCCGGCGAGGCTACCGCCGTGGCGGCCGGTCCCGACCCGGCTACCGTCGCCGTCATGACCGGGGACCTGGCGCGCAGCTACCACGACCGCACGCGGCACACGTGGCGGTCGGTGCGGTCCAGCGGGCACCAGCTCGACTGGACCAACCAGCCGGTGCCGTACAAGCTCTACCCCGACCTGCCACCCATCCCGCTCACGGTCGACCTCGCCGAGACGGACTGGCCGGCGCTGGACGCCTTGTCGGGGGAGCCGCCGCCGAACCGCAAGCCGCTCGACGGGTCGTGGCTCGCGGCGCTCCTGTTCTACACGGCCGGGGTCACGCGTCGGTGGGAGCGTGACGGGCGCCGCCTGGACTTCCGGGCGGCCTCGTCGGCGGGCGCGCTGTACCCGATCGAGACCTACGTCGTGATCCGCGGGCTCGACGAGGACCTGCCGGCGGGCGTCTACCACTTCGAGCCGTTGGAGTTCGCGCTGCGGCTGCTCCGCGAGGGCGACCACCGTGCCCTGCTCGCCGAGGCGGCTGCCGACGAGGGAGTCGCCCGCGCCCCCGTCAGCCTGGTGCTCACCGCGATCCCGTACCGCACGATGTGGAAGTACCGGCTGCGTGGGTACCGCCACGTCTACTGGGACGCCGGGACGATGCTCGCCAACCTCCTCGCCCTGGCCACGGGGATGGCCGAGCCCGCCCGGATCCTCACCGGCTTCGTGGACGGACAGGTCTCCCACCTGCTCGGCCTCGACGAGGACGAGGAGGTGCCGCTGGCGGTCGTGCCGGTCGGACGCCCCGACCCGTCGCGCGGGCCGGTCCTCGGGTGGCCGGACCACCTGCCGCACCGCACGGTCGCGTCGTCGCCACGGGCGGTGCGCGACCCGGACCTCCTCGCCACCCACCGGGTCGCGGACCTGATGAGCACGGCCGCGGTCGAGACCTGGCGCGGGACCATGCAGGACCTCCGGCTCGAGCCGGCGACGGTCCGCGAGGCGCCGCCGGTCGTCGCCGCCTACGACACGCTCGAGGAGGTCATCCTGCGCCGAGGGGCCACCCGCCGGTTCGCCCGGGCGCGCATCCCGACGGCCGCGCTGACGTGGCCCATGAGCGTCGTGGCGCAGGACGTGCCGGCCGACTTCGTGCTGCCCGGCGAGACGCTCCTCGCGCACCACGCCATCGTGCACGCGGTCGACGGGGTCGCGTCGGGTGCCTACCGCTGGCGCGACGTCGGCCTCGACCTGCAGCGGCCGGGGACGTTCCGCGGGGAGGCGACCCAGCTGTGTCTCGAGCAGCCGTTGGGCGGGGAGTCGGCCTACACGCTCTTCCACACCGTCGAGCTCGACCGCCTGCTCGGCAAGGGCGGGGAGCGCGGCTACCGGGCGGCCCTGCTCGAGGGCGGGATCGCGCTCGGGCGGGCCCAGCTCGCCGCCTTCACGTTGGGGCTCGGCAGCGACCGGGCTCACCTTCTACGACGAGGACGTGAGCCGGTTCTTCGGTGACGGGCACGAGCCGATGTGCGTGACGGCGGTCGGCGTCCCGTCCTACCGCTCGCGCCCCGGTCGCCGGCCGAGCGACGTCCCGCCGCCCCGGCTGCTGGACGACCGCTGAGCGGGCGGACGTGGAACGGCCCGCCCCCGTCGGGGAGCGGGCCGTCCGAGCGTGCCGGCGGCGGTCAGCTGGCGACGCTCGTCTCGTCGGTGACCCCGTAGAGCGTGACGTCGCGGCCGGCGCGCGCCACCCAGCGGCTCGTGAGGTCGCGGGCGACCGGGATGCCGCCGACGCCGAAGGCGATGACCGCCGACAGCGCCAGGGTCCCGAGCACCGCGTAGAACACGGCGTTGACGACGGACTCGGCCACGTTCACCACGTTCAGCGCGGCGACCGCACCGAAGGCGACGATGGACCAGTAGGCGAGGCGCGCCCCGACCGCCCCGCGGGCGCCGAGGTTGGTCGCGATGGCGCCGGCGACGAACTGCCCGAACGCCGCGGCGACCATCACGATGGCGGCGGCCACGAGGACGAGCGGCACGAACCCGACGAGGTCGGCGAGGAGGGTGGAGAGGGCGGAGGCGCCGAGGGTCTCGGCGGCGAGCTGGAAGGTGACGAACAGCAGCCACCAGCCGACCACGCCCGCGACGAGCCCGGTCGGGTCGTAGCCGGAGGAGTCGGCCGCAGCCGTGACGCCCGTGCGGGCGACGGCCTCGTCGAAGCGGAGCGTGGTGAGCAGACGGGTGGTGACGGTGCGAGCCAGCTTCGCGACGAGCCATCCGATCAGGAGGATCACGAGAGCGGCGGCGAGCTTGGGGGTGAAGGCGGCGACGGTCGTCCACGCCTGGTCGATCCCGTCGCGGAGCGCGTCGAGGTCCATCTGAGTCCACTTCCCTTCCCTCGGGAGTCCCGAGGCCCACCCGGTTCCCCGGGGGCCGACGCGCGGTGCGTCGGCGCGGATGTGACACCGACGTCGAGATCGAAGTTCCGCGGCGCCGGCCTCGGCGTGCGCTCCGCGCGCCCGTGCGGGTCGGGCCACTAGGCTCGCGGCCGACAGGGAGGCCGGCCGCGGAGACGAGCGAGCGGATCGACGGCGACGCCCCGGACGACGCCGAGCTGGTCGCCCGCGCCCGGGACGGCGAGGACCTCGCGGCCTTCGAGGAGCTCGTCCGACGCCACCGCGACGCCGCCTACCGGGTGGCGCTGCGCATCTGCCGGAACGGCGCCGACGCGGAGGACGTGACCCAGGAGGCGCTCGTGCGTGCGTGGCGGTCGCTCGGGGCGTTCCGCGGCGACGCGCGGTTCTCGACCTGGCTGTACCGGATCGTCACCAACCTCGCGCTGAACCGCGTGACGCGCCGGCGTGAGGACGCCACCGCCGAGGTCCCCGAGCCGCCCGGCGGGTCGGAGCTCGACCCGGCGCTGCGGGCCGAGGCGGGGGAGCGGCTCGAGGTCGTCGTGGAGGCGCTCGACGCGCTGACCCCCGACCAGCGCGCGTGCCTCGTGCTGCGGGAGGTCGAGGGGCTCAGCTACGAGGAGCTCGCGGACGTGCTCGACACGACCGTCCAGGCGGTCAAGGGGCGGCTGTTCCGGGCGCGGAGCGAGATCGCGGCGGTGCTGGCCCGCTACGACGACGCCGGTGCGGGCACCGGCACGACGGCCACGGACGAGGAGGTGCCGAGGTGACGGCGAGCTGCCCCAAGGGGGTCCTCCCCGAGGACGCCGCCGCGTGGGCGGTCGACGGGGAACCGGTCGCCGGCGTGGACATGGCACGCCACGTGCCCACGTGCCCGGTGTGTCAGGCCGTCGTCGCACAGGTCCTCCCCGCACGGGAGTTCGGACGCCGGCACCTCGGGGGGGAGGGCGAGCGGATCGCGGCCGCACGGGCGGGCGAGCGGGCCGTGCGGCGGGTGCGGGCCGAGTCGACGGGGCTCCTGCTCCTGCGGACCCTCGGTGGGGCGTTCGCGCGGGTGGGCCGGGCGGTGCCGGACTACCTCGCCGGCGGGGACCTCACCGCGACCCCCACGGGTGAGCCCGCTGCCGGCGACGCCGGCGCTGGACGGGAGACCGGGCCGGACGCCCCGGGTGTCCCCGGGGCCCCCTGACCGGACGTCAGGCGATCAGCTGCGCCTCGAGCGCGGCGTCGCGCTCGGCCTTGCGCTCGGGCGATGGCGTCGCCGAGAGCATCGGGATGAGCACGCTGGTCGCGCCGGTCACGATGGCGATCGCGATGAGCACGGTGATGAGCTGGTCCATGGTGGTCGTCGTTTCCCCTCTGGGCCGTTCCCGGGCCCGTCTCTCGTGCGCTGTCGATGACCGTACGGAGCCGGTGTGACAACAGCCTGCCGGCGTTCGGTCACAGCGAGTGGCCGCTCGACCCCCGTCCGGTTGGTCCGGCTCGGGGCCCTCGGGTACCCGCGTCGCCCCCTGAGACGCACGAGGCCCCGCCTCGGTTGCACGCACCCTCGGTAGCATCGACGGCCCCAGGGCCCGGCGCGGCCCCAGAGACCTCCCCAGAGACCTCCCCAGAGACCTCCCAGAGACCTCCCCCGAGCAGCGAGCCGACGACCATGCCCGACAACCACGCCGACGCCCTCGACGAGCTGCGTCGACGTGTGGACCACATCCGTGGCTACCTCGACGTCGACCGCAAGCGCGCCCGGCTCGAGGAGCTCCAGCAGCAGGCGGCCGCCCCCGACCTGTGGGACGACCCCGAGGCGGCGCGCGTCATCACGACCGAGCTCTCCCGCGTCGAGGCCGACCTCGGCCGCTACGACTCGCTGCAGGGCCGGCTCGACGACCTCGAGGTCCTGAACGAGCTCGCCCAGGAGGAGGACGACGGCTCCACCGCCGCCGAGGTGTTGCGCAGCCTCGACGAGACGAGGCGCGAGATCGACCGCCTCGAGGTCTCGACGCTGCTGTCGGGTGAGTACGACGACGGCGACGCCATCGTCTCCATCAAGGCCGGCGAGGGGGGCGTCGACGCGATGGACTGGGCCCAGATGCTGCAGCGGATGTACGTGCGGTGGTCCGAGACCCGGGGCTACACGGTCGACGTCTTCGACGAGTCCTTCGGCGAGGAGGCGGGCCTCAAGTCCACCTCGTTCGAGGTCCGCGGTCCCGAGGCCTACGGCTGGCTGTCGACCGAGCACGGCGTGCACCGGCTGCTCCGGAACTCCCCGTTCGACTCGCAGGGCCGCCGGCAGACCTCCTTCGCGCTGGTCGACGTCGTGCCGGTGCTGCCCGAGGCCGAGACCGACGTGGACGTCCCCGACGAGGACCTCCGCGTCGACGTCTACCGCTCGTCCGGCCCCGGCGGCCAGTCCGTCAACACGACCGACTCGGCGGTCCGGCTGACCCACATCCCCACCGGCATCGTCGTCAGCTGCCAGAACGAGAAGTCGCAGCACCAGAACCGCGCGGCCGCGATGCGCGTGCTCAAGGTCAAGCTCGCCGAGCTCGAGCGGCAGAAGCGCGAGGAGGAGCTCGCGGAGCTCCGGGGCGACCGGCAGAACGTCGGGTTCGGGTCGCAGATCCGCAGCTTCTTCATGTACGGCAACCAGATCGTGAAGGACCACCGCACCGATCACGAGCACGGCAACCCCGCCACCGTGCTCGACGGGGGCGACGCGCTCGAGGAGTTCATGGAGGCCGAGCTCCGGCGCCGCGCGGCGGCGTCCGCCGCGGCGGAGTAGCGGGGGCCCGGTGCTACCCTCGGGCGGCGGTCAGCCGCCGTCCCCCGGCGCTCGCCGGCGGCCCGTGACCCGGGTGTCGCCGGCCGTGAGGAGACCGCGACCCCTCGACGGTCGAGACAGCCTGTGATCACACTCCGCAACGTCACCAAGACCTACAAGAAGGGCGAGAAGGGCGAGGTCATCGCCCTCTCCGACGTGACGATCGAGGTCGCCAAGGGCGAGTTCGTCTTCGTCGTCGGTCCGTCCGGGTCGGGCAAGTCGACGTTCATGAAGCTCCTCACCCACGAGGAACAGCCGAACACGGGCGAGATCTGGGTGGCGGGCAAGAACCTCGGCACCCTCAAGCCCTGGAAGGTCCCGTTGCTGCGGCGCGAGATCGGGTACGTGTTCCAGGACTTCAAGCTCCTGTCGAACAAGTCGATCTACGAGAACGTCGCGTTCGCGCTCGAGGTGATCGGCAAGCCCAAGTCGGCGATCTCGCGCCGCGTGCCCGAGGTGCTCGAGCTCGTGGGCCTCGCCGAGAAGTCCGACGCGATGCCGCACGAGCTGTCCGGCGGCCAGCAGCAGCGGGTGTCGATCGCGCGCGCCTTCGTGAACGGCCCGCGGCTGATGCTCTGCGACGAGCCCACCGGCAACCTCGATCCACAGACCTCCATCGGGATCATGAAGCTGCTCGACCGGATCAACCGCACCGGTACGACGGTCGTGATGGCCACCCACGACCAGCACATCGTCGACTCGATGCGTCGGCGGGTGATCGAGCTCGAGAACGGCGTGGTCGTCCGCGACCAGTCGCGCGGCGTCTACGGCTACGCCGGCTGACACCAGCCACCACCGCCAGGCGCGCCCGTTCCGCCTGCGCGCCCACGCGCACCACCTCGTAGGAGTCACGATGTCCGCACGCTGGCGCTACATCCTGCAGGAGGCCCTGATCGGCCTCCGCCGGAACCTGATGATGACGGTGGCGGTCATCCTCTCGGTCACGGTCTCGCTGACCCTCCTCGGCGCCAGCCTGCTGCTGTCGAAGCAGGTCGACCTCGCTGCCGGCGACTGGGCGGACAAGATCGAGGTCTCGATCTTCCTCTGCGACGGACGCAGCTGCGCCGACATCACCCCCGAGCAGCGCACCGAGCTGCAGACCTCCCTCGAGCAGGAGTCGGTCGTCGACCAGGTCTTCTTCGAGTCCAAGCAGGAGGCCTACGAGCGCTTCAAGGAGCAGTTCAAGGACGAGCCGGAGCTGGTCGAGACGGTCACGCCCGACGCCCTGCCGGCGTCGTTCCGGGTGAAGCTCGAGGACCCCGAGCAGTTCGGTGTGATCCGGGACAAGTACGAGGCGTGGCCCGGGGTCGAGGACATCATCGACCAGCGCGAGGTGCTCGAGGAGTTCCTCAAGTTCGCCAACGTCATCCGCGGGTCGGCCTTCGCGGTGGCGCTGATCCAGCTCATCGCCGCCTCGGTCCTGATCGCCAACACCATCCGCGTCGCCGCGTTCGCGCGTCGCGAGCAGACCTCGGTGATGAAGCTCGTGGGCGCGTCGAACTGGTACATCCGCCTGCCGTTCGTGCTCGAGGGCGTGCTCGCGGGGTTCGCCGGCGCACTCGTCTCGTGGCTGCTGCTCCTCGTCACGGTCCCGCGCGTGACCGAGAACCTGCGGCAGGACATCGAGTTCGTCGCGTTCATCGGCTCGCAGGAGACGGTGGCGGTCGCGTTCCCGCTGTTCGCGGCCGGGGTCGTCATCGCCGCGTTGAGCTCGGTCTTCGCACTCCGCCGCTTCCTCGACGTCTGACCGTGGGCCCGGCCGGGCGCAGGTCCCCGCAGGTCCGGGGCTCAACCGGCCGGGGTCGACGGCCGATGGGTGTAGTGTCAGCGCCGCGGCGTGGCACGTGACGGCCGTTGTTCCGTGAGAGCGCTGCTGTTACTGTGGCTGCGCTGATCCCCGCCGCGTAACTACGAGCCTGTCAGGAGGGCGAGCGTGACCCGTCGCGTCCGCGTCCTGTCGGCGCTCCTGTCGCTGGTGATGGTGGTGTCCGTCGGGGGCGCCCACGAGGGTGACCTCCACGAGCGCATCACCGAGACCAAGGACGAGCTCGCTCGCGCCGAGCAGGGTCTCGACACCGTCACCGAGCAGGTCGGGAGCGCCGTCGAGCAGCTCGACGCAGCCGACCGCCAGCTCGTCGCCCTCGAGGCCGAGCTGCGCGAGCACGAGGCCCAGCTCGCGGCGGCGCAGGCGTCCTACGAGGCGGCCCGGGCCCGCACCGCCGAGGCGACCCGGACCCTCGAGGCCGTGACCCAGCGGCTCGCCCGCACGGAGGCCGACCTCGCCGACCGGGAGCAGCGCTTCGACGCGCGCATCGCCACGGCGTACAAGTACGGCAACGTGAGCTACGCCTCCGCGTTGATCGGTGCCGACGACGTCGAGGACTTCGTCAACACCATGTACTACGTCCGGTCGGTGATGCGCTCCGACCGGACGATGATCGACTCCGTCACCGAGACCGCCCGTGCGGTCGCCTCCGATCGCAAGGAGGCCGACGCGCTCCGCGAGGACCTCGCGACGCAGGAGGCCGCGGCGGCGCGGCTGAAGGTCGACGTCGAGCGCGCGACCGAGGCGCAGCGCAAGCTCACCGCGATGGTCACGGCCGAGCGGGCCAATCGCGCCCAGCTCGTGACCACGCTCGAGGCGACCAAGGCCGACTACGAGGCGCTGGTCGACTCGCTCGAGGCCGAGTCGAAGAAGCTCGCCGAGGAGCTCAGGAAGTCCCAGTACAGCGGGACGCGTCCCGGACGCGGCGGCCTCCTGTGGCCGACCAACGGCCGCAAGACCTCCGAGTTCGGCTACCGGACCCACCCGATCTACGGGACGCGGCGGATGCACACCGGCATCGACATCGGGGCGCCGACGGGGCAGACCATCGTGGCCGTCGCCAAGGGCAAGGTCGTCTCGGCCGGCTGGCGGGGCGGGTACGGGCTCGCGGTCGTGATCGACCACGGCGGTGGGCTCGCGACCCTCTACGGCCACCAGTCGCGCCTCACCGTGTCGGCCGGCGAGGTGGTCTCGCAGGGGCAGAAGATCGGCGAGGTCGGCTCGACCGGGAACAGCACCGGGCCGCACCTGCACTTCGAGGTGCGCGTCAACGGCGAACCGCGCAACCCGATGGAGTGGTACTAGCCTCCGCCGGGCGTGACGCCCCGACCACGAGGCCGCACATGCCCGCCCGCTCCCGTCTGGCCGTCGTCGTGGTGCTCGGCGTCCTGGCGCTCGCCGGCTGCGGGGGCGACGAGGTCGTCGGCGGCGACGTCGACCCCGTCACCGCGCCCACGACCGTCCCGCTCGCCGGCGAGACCCTCACGCTGAACCCGTACGCGTGGCGCGACCAGATGCCGACGGTCGGGTCGGAGGCCGGGCCCTGCGCCGCGCTGTGCGTGAACGCGACGGTGGCGCTGGCCTCCGGCGAGGTGCTGCCGGATGACCTCGAGGTGCAGGAGGTCGTCGCGGTCGTCGACGGGGAGCCGGAGGCCTTCGCGGAGCTGGACCTCCGGGGACTCGTGGGTCCGTCCGGCTACGAGTTCGTGGCCCGCGGCGGGCCGGCTCTGGAGCCCGGCACGACCTTCGACCTCGTGGTCCGGCTGTCGGTGGACGGACGCGACCTGTGGCTGCGGGCTCCCGACGTCGCCGTCGAGCGCACGGCCTGAGCCGTCCGGGAGGGCGGTGGTCCGCCGCTACGCTCGCCCACCCATGGCCAAGAACCCGAAGTCCGCGAAGAGCGACGGCACCCTGCTCGCCGTCGGGAACCGTCGTGCGCGCCACGACTACCACCTCGACGACCGCTTCGAGGCCGGTATCCAGCTCGTCGGGACCGAGGTCAAGTCGTTGCGCGACGGCAAGGGGTCCCTGGTCGAGGCGTGGGTCAAGATCGACGACCACGGCGAGGCGTGGCTCATGCAGTGCCACATCCCCGAGTACGAGTTCGGCAACCGCAACAACCACGACCCGGTGCGCGAGCGCAAGCTCCTGCTGCACCGGCACGAGCTCGACCGCATCGGCAAGACCGTGCGCGAGAAGGGCGTGTCGCTCATCCCCACCCGCATCTACTTCAAGGCTGGCCGGGCCAAGCTCGAGTTCGCCATCGCGCGGGGGAAGAACGTCGCGGACAAGCGCAGCGACGTGAAGGCCCGCGACGCCAAGCGCGAGATCGACCGCGCCCTCAAGGGCCGCCGCCACGCCTGACACCGCACCGCTCCCGCCGACGGTCCGGGGTGGACGTCCGGACGGTGAGACCGGGCGCGAGGAGCTCGGTCGTGGTACGTTCGTGGGCCCGCTGGAGACAGCGTTGACAACTTCAGAGCGTCGATGCGCCACTGGAACGCCCGCCTCGTGCGGGCCCCCGTGACTCGCCCGTGCCGTCGTCCGTGACGTCACTGGTGATGTCACGTCGAGGGGCTGACTGGTCTCGACCGTGGTCGAGCCGGTGCCAGGGGAGCGTGCCGAGTAACCCGATGTGAACTCGTTAATCCCTCGTCGGAACCTATAGCTGCCAACGACAACCTGGCACTCGCTGCATAACAACAGCGACGTCCCGCCGCTGACGCCTCATAGGCGGGTCGGGGCGACGACATGAGGCTCCACCCGGAAGGCCCCACCGTCGGCTGACCGGGAACACCTTCAGACGGGTAGGGCTGCGGACGTTGTCTGACCTCGGAGCACCGCACCCGAAACCATCCGGTGGTCTACGCACGTAGAGCCTCGAGCATCGGGACCGCGGGACCCGGGTTCGACTCCCGGCAGCTCCACTCACTCACGACAGATCCGAGCTCGTGCCGACTTCGTTGCGAGCTCGCCCACTTCGTGTGATCACCGCACCGCCACGGGGCTGACAAGGGCCCGGTGGCGGGGATGGGCGACCACCGGACCGCCGACAAGGGCGACCCGGCACGGGTCCCATCCCGCCACGATCACGCGATGCACCTGCGCTATCGACGCGCTGAACGACGACCCCGCCCCGGTTCCCGGAGCGGGGTCTTCGTCGTCTCCGGCCTCGTCTACGGTGGGAGGTCCGACCTCGTCGAACGGAGCCGTCGTGCCCACCACGCTGCCCTACGGCACCTGGCCGTCGCCGCTCTCCGCGGCCGAGCTCGCGGCCGGCAACGTCCGGCCCGGGGACCTCCACGCGTCCGGGGACGCGCTGCTGTGGACCGAGGCCCGACCCTCCGAGGGCGGGCGGCAGGCACTCGTGCGGTGGGACGGCGAGCGCGTCACCGACCTCACGCCGGGCGACTTCAACACCCGCACCCGGGTCCACGAGTACGGCGGCGCCTCGTTCGTCGCCGTGGGTGACGGCGTCCTCGCCTCCCGCTGGGACGACCAGCGGCTCCACGACGTGACCTCCGGGGAGCCGCGTCCGGTCACCCCCGAGCCGGACCAGCCCGCCGCCGTGCGCTGGGCCGACGGTGACGCCGACCCCGACGGCACCCGCGTCGTGCTCGTGCGCGAGACCCACCGCGCCGGCGCCGAGGCGGTGAACGAGATCGTGGCGCTCGACCCGGCTTCGGGGGAGGTGCACGTGCTCGTCACCGGCCGGGACTTCGTCGCGTCCCCGCGGCTGTCGCCCGATGGCCGGCGGCTGGCCTGGCTCGCGTGGGACCACCCGCACATGCCGTGGGACGCCGCCGAGCTGTGGGTCGCCGACCTCGCCGGCGACGGGCTCGCCGAGCCCCGGCGGATCGCCGGCGGCGACGGCACCTCCGCGTGCTCGGTGGTGTGGTTGCCGGACGGGCGGCTCGCGTTCTCCGACGACCGCACCGGGTTCTGGGAGGTGCACGTCCACGACGGCGGCACGGTCACGCGCGTGTCGTCGTTCGGCGCCGACTGCGGGGCGCCGGCCTGGCAGTTCGGAGAGCGGTCGTTCGCGCCGCTGCCCGACGGCCGGCTCGTCTGCAACGTCACCGGGCAGGGGACGCAGCGTCTCGTGGTCCTCGACCCCACGGACGGCTCCGAGGAGCCCACCCCGCTCCCGACGGGTCGCATCGATCAGGTCGTCCCGTTCGGTGACGGTGTCGCCGTGCTGGCCACGGGGGTGGACGGCACGACCGTCATCGCGGTGTGGGAGCCCGGAGGGGACGTGGTCGAGGCTGCGCGCTACGACCTCCCGGTCATCACCGCCGCCGACCGGGCCGCGCCCGAGCTCGTCGAGGTGACCACCCCGGACGGCGACACCACGCACGCGTTCCTGTGGCTCCCCGCCCACCGTGACGTCCGCGGCCCGGAGGGCGCCCGACCGCCGCTCCTCGTGCGTACCCACGGCGGGCCGACCGGCCACGTCGCGCCGACCCTCACCGCCGACATCGCCTACTGGACGACCCGCGGGATCGCCGTCGCCGACGTCAACTACCGCGGCAGCTCCGGGTTCGGGCGCGCCTACCGGGACGCGCTCCAGGGCCGCTGGGGCGAGCTCGACGTCGAGGACACGATCGCCGTCGCACGGACGCTCGCCGACGAGGGCCGGGTCGACGGGGGCGCGATGGCGATCCGCGGCGGCAGCGCCGGCGGCTACACCACCCTCGCGGTCCTCACCACGCCCGGCCACCCCTACGCCTGCGGGACCTCGCTGTTCGGCGTCGCCGACCTCGAGCTGCTGGCGGTCCACACCCACAAGTTCGAGTCGCGGTACCTGGACGGCCTGGTCGGTCCGCTGCCCGAGGCGCGCGACGTCTACCGGGCACGCTCGCCGCTGTACCGCGCCGACCAGCTGTCGCGGCCCATCCTCCTGCTGCAGGGACTGGAGGACCAGGTCGTCTCGCCCGAGCAGGCCGAGGCGATGGTGGCGGCTGCGTCCGAGGCTGGCATCCCGCACGCCTACATCGCCTACGAGGGCGAGCAGCACGGGTTCCGACGTGCCGAGAACATCGTGAACGCCTTCGAGAGCGAGCTCGCCTTCTACGGACTGGTGATGGGCTTCGAGCCGGCCGGCGACCTGCCGCCGGTCGAGCTCGTGACCGCCTAGCGTCGACCACCCGCCGTCGGGCGTGCGGGTCGACAGGGATGAGGTCGCCGTGGACAGGTCCGAGCAGGTCGTCGTGGTCACCGGGTCGTCGAGCGGGATCGGGGCGGCCGTCGCCCGACGCTTCGCCGCCGAGGGCGCGCACGTGGTCGTGAACTCCCGGTCCAGCGTCGAGGCCGGAGAGGCGCTCGCCGCCGAGCTCGGCGGGGCCATCTACGTCCAGGGCGACGTCGCCGACCTCGCCGATGCCCGCCGGCTGGTGGAGGCCACGCTCGAGGCCTTCGGCCGGATCGACGTGCTCGTGAACAACGCCGGCACGACCCGGAACATCCCGCACAGCGACGTCGATGCGGTGACGCCGGAGGTGTGGGACGAGATCCTCGGCGTCAACGTCGTGGGGACGTGGAACGTGACCCAGGCGGCGCTGCCGGCCCTGCGCGAGCGGGGCGGGTCGGTCGTCAACATCACGTCGATCGCGGGCGTCCGGCCGATGGGGAGCTCCATCCCGTACGCGGTGTCCAAGGCTGCGCTGAACCACCTCACCCGGCTCCTCGCGAAGGCGCTCGCCGGCACCGGCGTGCGGGTGAACGCGGTCGCGCCCGGCCTCATCGCCACGCCGTGGACCGAGGACTGGGCCGACATGCACGCGGCGGTCGAGGCCGGCTCGCCGGCGCGACGCGTCGGCACCCCCGACGACGTCGCCGACGCGTGCGCACTGCTCGTCGACAGCACCTACACGACCGGCGAGGTGGTGCTCGTCGACGGCGGTCTCAACCTGGTGATGTGACCTCGACCCAGCGCGCCGGGGGAGCTGGCGGCCCCCCCGGCACGGTGTGGGTCAGTGCGCCATGGCCTCGCCGACCTCGACGGTGGTCGCGGCCGCCACCGGCGTCCCCGCGCTGGCGTATCCCTGGTGGTCGTTGCCGTTGAGGCTCACCTCGATGTCGTGCGTCCCGGGCTCGAGCGACAGGTGCAGCCACTCCCCGTAGAGCCGGCCGACCTTCTCGCCGTCGACGTAGACGTGCGCGTGGCCCTCGCCGGCGATGTGCTGGCCGGAGGCGTGCGCCGGCGCCCAGGTGAAGCCCGTCGCGACGACGTGCAGGTTCACGCCCGCCATCGCGTCCGGTGTCGCCTCCACGGTGACGGTCATCCCCGTGCCGTCGTGGCTGCCGTCGTGGCCGGTCATGGCCGCGCCGGGCTCGGGCACGGTCACGGTGGTGGAGGCTTCGACCGGCGCCCCGTCGATCTCGAGGGTCTCGTGGTCGTTGCCGTTCAGACTCACGGTGACGGTGTGTTCGCCCGGCGCCAGCCCCGCGACGTGGAACCACGGGGTGTAGAGGCGGGCGACCTTCTCGCCGTCGACGTAGAGGTGGGCGTGGCCTTCCCCGTCCACGGGATCGGTGGAGGCGTGCTCCGGGGCGAACCGGAACCCGGTCGTCGTGACCTCGACGTTCACGCCCGACATCGCGTCCGGCGTGACGGCGAGAGCCACCGTCGGGACCTCGGGTGCCGCCGAGACCGGGTCGGGGTCGGTGGTCGCGGTGCCCTCGGGTGACGGCACCGCGGTCGTCGGCAGGGCGGCGCCGGCGCCGGCGTCGGTGGTGGCCTCGAGGGTCGTGGCGTCGCCGCAGGCGGCGAGCAGCGCCCCGGCGACGAACGTGGCGAGCAGGGTGGAACGGGTGGTGGCACGGTGGGTGGAACGCATGCGTGGATCCTCCTCGGCCGCGTGGCGACCGTGTCTCGTGATCTGGTGGCGCAGGGGCGCCGGGCGCGCGGGGGCGCGCAGGTGTCACCGCGTGGGCCGCGGTGCACGGTCGATCAGCGAGACCGGGGTGGCGCGCGAGCGCCGAGGAGGTGGGCGTCGGTGCGGCCGTGGAGCACCGCCGACCGGACGGCAGGGGCGAGGACGACCGGGGTGCGCGTGACCGCACGCAGGCCCTCGGTGATCCGGTGGACGAGCCCTCGGGCGCCGCGGACCACCGCGTGGATGGCGATCGCGACGACGAACTGGGCGAGGAGACCCGCGACCACCGGTGCCGTCGCGAGCGTCGACAGGCCGTGGCCGGCGCCGAGGTGCTCCGCGAACTCGAGGGCGAGGTAGAGAGCGGTCTGCACGGCGACGAGCCGGCGGTAGCTCACGGCGCTGGTCCCGCCGTCCCGCCGCGGGTCGGCGAGGGCGGCGAGCGCCAGGGCGGCGGTCGCCAGCGGGACGGCGACGTCGAGCAGGAGGTCGAGGTGCCCGTGTCCCACGCCGCTGGCCGCGCCGAGGAGTTCGGCGGCGCCGTAGCCGAGGACGTGGCCCACGAGCACGCCGGCGGAGGCGAGCGCGAGGACGCTCGACCACGTTCGGCGGGGGGTGGGGGACACGAGCGGAGCTCTCGAGGGAGGCGGCGCGGCGGCGGGAGTGTAGGGGGGAACCGCGTCCGGGCACCTACCGGGAGACGGAGCGCCGCGCACGTGGCTACCCGTCGCTCCTGCCTGCGGGGGTCACCTGGACACGGCCGCCGGCGACGTCCCAGACCGTCGACGTCGTCGCCGTGGCGAGGTGGTCGTCGTGGGTGACGAGCACGACCGCGCCGGCGAAGGCGGCCAGCGCGTCCTGGAGCGCCTCGATGGCGGGGAGGTCGAGGTGGTTGGTCGGCTCGTCGAGCACCAGGACGCTCGCCGAGCCCGCCAGGAGGTGGGCGAGCGCGAGCTTCCGGGCCTCGCCGGGGGACGGCTGCCCGCTCGCGAGCACCTGGTCGGGGTCGATGCCGAGCCGGGCCGCGGTCCCGAGCACCCGACCCCGCATCGCCGGGTCGAGCCGGTGCAGACGCTCGAGCTCGGCGGCCGGGTCGTCGAGCTCCTGCGGCAGCGCGGCGACGGTCTCGTCGGCCTCGGCGAGGCGGTCGAGGACGGCCCGGAGCAGGGTGGTCTTGCCCGCGCCGTTGGCCCCGTCGAGGTGGACCCGGTCGCCGCGTGACAGCGTCACCGCTACGTCTCGCAGCCACGTCTCCCCGCCGGCGTGGGCGACGTCGCCGGTGACCTCGGCGATCACCGGCCGTCGCGAGACGAGGTGCGCGAAGCCCACCGCGCCCCGGTGATCGCGGCCCACCGCGGCCGCGTCCGCCTCGGCCTCGGCCCGGTCGACGCGTGCGTGCAGCTGCGTCACCCGGGCGGCGAGCGCGGCCTCGGCCTTGCGCTGCGCGAACTTGCGTCCCGCCTCGCGTGCGTCCGGCTCGGACGCGCCGGCGAGGCGGCGCTCGCGCCGGGGCGCCGCCTCGGCGCTGTGACGGTCGTGCCGGACCTCGGCGAGGATGCGGCGCTGCCGCTCGACCTCGCGCCGGGCGCGGGCGTGCTCCTCCCGTCGGCGGTCCTCCTCGGCCCGCCACCGGGGAGCCGCGAGACCGTAGGCGCCGGCGTGCAGGTCGGCGCGTCCGTCGACCAGCCGGAGGGTCCGGGCGGTCAGCTCGTCGAGGACCCGACGGTCGTGGCTCACCACGAGTCCGAGGCCGCGGTGGGCACCGAGCAGGGCCAGGAGGTGCTCGCGTGCGGCGCCGTCGAGGTGGTTCGTGGGCTCGTCGAGCAACAGCACGTCCGGCTCCTGCTCGAGCGCGGCGGCGACCTGCCACCGCTTGCGCTGCCCCGGCGAGAGGGCGCGCCAGCGTTGGGGCACGACGACGTCGTCCGGATCGAGGTCGAGCCGGGACCGCAGGCGCCGTGCGTGGCCGTCCCACGCCGTGGCGAACCCGGCGACGTCAGCCGTCAGCGTGTCGACGGCCTGGTGGACCAACAGTGGCGGGTGGTCGCTCAGGACGACGAGGCTGCCGGCGGTGGGCTCCAGGTGTCCGGCGAGCAGACGCAGCAGCGTCGTCTTCCCGGCGCCGTTGGCGCCCACGACGCCGACCCACGAGCCGGCGGCGTCGTCGAGGTCGAGGTCGATGCCGGCGAGGACGGGCGTGGCGGTGGTGTGGGCGTACGACAGCCCACGGAGGTGGATCGATGGCACGGCGGTTGCTCCGCGTCCGGCGACGCGCAGCGGCGCGTCGGCGACGGTCGAGGGTCAGCCGTGTGCGCGCATCGATGCTCCGGTGGTCCGGTGGATCGCAGAGGTCCGGCGCGGCCGCGTGGTCGGTCCGGGTCGTCGAGGACGCTACGCATCCAGGGGGCGGGTGACAAGGGTCGGCTGCGCCGGCCGCGCACGACCGGGCCTCAACTCCGAGGTCCTTCCCGCCGATAGCTCGACAGCAGCCGCTCCTGACCGCGGCGGCCCGTCAAGGGGCCGGCACGGTCGACCGGCACCGCCGCGGCGGGACACCAAGGTCCCGACGGGCGGTGGTCGACGAGGGAGCGGCCAGCATCGAGCGAGGACGGACCCCGTCGCGATCGCCCGCGGCGGGGTCCCTCGTGACCCGCCCCGTCAGAGGCCCGGGACGAGGTCGAGCAGCACGATCGCGACGAGCCCCACCCCGATCGTCGCGAGGACGTTCTTCGTCCGGAACGCGACGACCGCGGCGACGAGCCCCGCGAGCGCCCGCGGGCTCACCGGGTCGAGCACCCCGTCGGTGCGGAGCACGGCCGGTACCACCAGCGCGGCGAGCGCGGCCGGCGGGATCATCCGCAACGCCTCGCGGACCACCGGCGGGACCGCGGCGAGCCGTCCGGCCACCGCCAGGAACGACAGCCGGATCCCGAAGGTGAGCACGCCGGCGACGGCGGCGACGAGCCAGGCGGCGTCCGGTCCGCTCACGGGGCCGCCTCCCGGGTCGCCGGCCGCGTCCGCAGCGCCACCACGAGCCCGACCGCGACGCCGGTCACCGCGGCGAGCGGCATCCCGAGGTTGGCGGGCAGCCCGGCGGCGGCGGTCGCGACGGTGCCCGACGACACGGCCGCGGCGACCGTCGGACGGTCGTAGAGCGCTGGCGCGAGCAAGCGCCAGGAACACCAGCGGCAACGCGAAGCCGAGCGGGATCGCCTCGGGCAGGGACGCCCCGAGCAGCGCGCCGGCCACGGTCATGAGCTGCCAGTTGACCCACAGGGGCAGCGCGAGCCCCAGGTAGTAGGGCAGGCGGGGCACCTCGTCGTCGGTGACGAAGCGCGCCAGGGACATCGCGTAGGCCTGGTCGGTGAGGACGTAGGCCGCGCCGGCACGCCGGCGCAGCGGCTCGTGGGCGAGGTGCGGGGCGAGCGAGGCGCTGTACATCAGCATCCGGAGGTTGATCACGACGACCGTCCCGATGGCGACGAGCGCCGGCGCGCCCTGTCCCAGCAGGTCGATCGCCGCGAGCTGCGACGCGCCGGCGAACACCAGCGTCGAGAACGCGAGCGCCTCCCCGAGACCCATGCCGTTGTCGACCGCCGCGACGCCGGCGATGAGTCCGAACGGGATGATCCCCAGGACCACCGGGGTGATGTCGAGGACACCGCGCCGGAACGCCGCTCGGGTCGCCTCGCTCGCCACACCACCTCCACCGCGTCCGGTCGTGCTGGGAGGCGCACGGTACCGCTCGACGTCGAGAGACCCGGCGCGGGGACTCAGGCCGCTATCAGGTGCGGACGCGACGATAACGGTGGCGGCCGCGCGGCGGGGCGGCGCCGGACACCTAGGCTGACGGCGATGAAGATCCTCGTGGTCGACGACGACCGTGCCGTCCGTGACGCCCTCGACCGCGCGTTGCGGATGCACGGCTACGAGGTCGTGACCGCCGAGCACGGACTCGCCGCGCTCGCGCTCGTGTCCAGCGAACAGCCGGACGCGCTGGTGCTCGACGTGAACATGCCGGGCGTCGACGGGTTCGGGGTCACGCGGCGGCTGCGCGCGGACGGTGACGACCGCCCGATCCTGATGCTGACGGCGCGCGACGCGGTCGACGATCGCGTCGAGGGCCTCGACGTCGGCGCCGACGACTACCTCGTCAAGCCGTTCGCGCTCGACGAGCTGCTCGCCCGGCTGCGGGCGCTCCTGCGCCGCACGGTGGCCCCGGCGGCCACGGCGGACACCGCACCGGACGTGCTGCAGGTCGCCGACCTCTCGCTCGACCGGGCGGCGATGCAGGTCCGGCGCGGCGACCGTGAGGTCACGCTCACCCGCACCGAGTACCTCCTGCTCGAGCTGCTGATGGAGAACGCGAACGTCGTCCTCGGGCGCGACGTGATCCTCGACCGCGTGTGGGGGTTCGACGCGGCCACCTCCTCGAACGCCCTCGAGGTGTACGTGGGCTACCTCCGCCGCAAGCTCGAGGCCGACGGGGAGCCGCGGCTCGTGCAGACGGTGCGCGGCGTCGGCTACGTGCTGCGACCATCGTGAGCCTCCGCGCGCGCATCGCCGTGACGGCCGCCCTGGCGGTGGCCGTCGCCATCCTGCTGGTCTCCGTCGGGGTGTTCACCACGACCCGTGCGGCGCTGCTGTCGACCGTCGACCGGGAGCTCCAGGCCACCATCCGTGACCTCGCGCGCGCGCCGGAGCCGCTGGTCGGGCGCGTGCTCGACCGCGCCTTCGAGGGGCGTGGCCGGCTCGGTCCCCAGCGCGGGCCGGCCGGCGACCCGTTCGGCTACGCCCAGGTCGTCCGGCGCACGGGCGAGGTCGTGACCGAGTCCGGCGGGGAGCCCCGCCTCCCGGTCGACGACCGCGTGCGGGCCGTGGCGGCCGGCGAGGCACCGGCGTTCTTCGCCACGGTGGACGCCGGCGGCGCGCGGGTACGCGTGATCACCCAGCCGATCCCCGCCGGCGCCATCCAGCTCGGCCGGTCGGTCGACGACATCGAGGCGTCGCTGTCGGCGCTGGCCCGCCAGCTCCTCCTGGGTGGCATCGCGGGCTCGCTCGTGGCGGCGCTCCTCGGGGACCTGGTCGCCCGCCGCGCGGTCCGGCCCGTGCGCCGGCTCACCGAGACCGCGGAGACCGTGGCCCGGACCGGTGACCTGAGTCACCGGATGGAGGTCGCCGGGCAGGACGAGCTCGGACGTCTGGCCGCCACCTTCAACGAGATGCTCGCCGCGCTCGAGGTGGCCCGCCGGGCGCAGCACCAGCTCGTGGCCGACGCCTCCCACGAGCTGCGGACGCCGCTCACGAGCCTGCGCACGAACATCGAGGTCCTCGGCTCCGACGGCGCGATGGACGAGGCCGACCGGCGGGCGCTCATCGGTGACGTCGTCACCCAGCTCGACGAGTTCGGCTCCCTCGTCACGGCGCTGGTCGAGCTGGCGCGCGGTGACGAGCCGATGGTCCGCACGACGGCGGTGGCCCTCGACGAGGTGGTGGACGAGGCGGTCGCCCGCGCGCGGGCCCGGCACCGGCAGGTCGAGTTCGTGGCCGACCTCGCGCCCGTCGTGGTGCGTGGCGACGCGGACCGGCTGGGTCGGGCGGTGACGAACCTGCTCGACAACGCGGCCAAGTACGCCGGCGACGCGGGCCCGGTCGAGGTGCGCCTGCGTCCCACGGTGCTGGTCGTACGCGACCACGGGCCGGGCGTCGCGGCCGAGGACCTGCCGCACCTGTTCGAGCGGTTCTACCGCGCGGCGGGAGCCCGCGGGCGCCCCGGCTCGGGGCTCGGGCTCGCGATCGTCCGCCAGGTCGCGCGCGCCCACGGGGGCGATGCGCGGGTCGACAACGACCCCCACGGCGGGGCGGTGTTCACCCTCTCGCTCCCGCCCGCACCGACGGCGTAGCGCCACCGTCACCCAGCGCGACGGCCCGATGCGCGCGGGAGCTGGCGGGGTTGCGGCCTGGCTCGTCCGGTCGGCCGGGTACGTCCGCCGGGGGCGGAACGGCGGCACCCGGCGTGCCGGGACGGCCCCGCTGTGCGACACGCTGTCCCCGACGCGGCACCCCTGCCGCGCCGGCCGAGGACACGTCCGTCCGGACCGCCCCGACGCCGGTTCCCCCTACTGCGAGTGTGGTAGTACTACACCGATAGTAGACACCACCCCGCAGACCGGTTCCGGACCATCCGGTGCCGGGCGCACCCCACAGTGCACCGACACGTAAGGGACGTACACATGAAGACCTTCCAGAAGAAGTTCGTCGCCATGACCGCCGTCGCCGGCCTGGCGCTCCTCGGCGCCGCGTGCGACGCGGACGCCGACGTCGAGTCGCCGGGTGTCGAGGACGGCACCGACGACGTCGTCGTCGACGAGGGCGCCGACGAGGGCACCGACGTCGTCGTCGAGGACTCGGAGGCCGACACCTCCACCGACATGACCACCGACACCAGCACCGAGTCGGACGCCACCGCCACGGAGACCTCGACCGAGGGCTGACCTCACCGGTCTCCGACGCACGGAGGCCCGTCACCCCACGTGGGTGGCGGGCCTCCGTCGTGCCGTCGACCGCGCCGGCGCGGCCGATGAGCTCGTCCGGGACGAGCGTCGCCACGAGCGCCCGGAGGTAGGCCGCGTCGGGGCCGGCGGCCGCCGGCGCCGAGCGGCCGGCGTACTCGGTGTCGGCGCGCAACGGCAGGAGCGGCGTGCCGTCGAGCGTGAGGTACTCGCCGCCGGCTTCGGTGACGAGGAGGACGCCGGCGGCGATGTCCCACACCTTCGGGGACAGGCTGATCGAGGCCGCGGCGACCCCATCGGCCACGTGGCAGAGGTCGAGCGCCGCCGATCCCATCACGCGCGGGTTGAGCCGGACCCCTGGCCGCACCCGTCGCGCCGTCCCGGTGGTCAGGAGGATCGGCACGTGTCGGTTGCCGCGGTCGTTCCAGTCGGTGCGTTCGCGGACGTGGATCGGCTCGCCGTTCCGGGTCGCGCCCTCGCCGAGGACGGCCTCGTAGCGCGATGCGATCGGGGGCGCCTCGACCATCGCCAGCACCGGGTAGCCGTCGAGCGTCAACGCGAGCGAGATGCACCAGTAGGGGAGCCCGGCGGTGAAGTTCGAGGTCCCGTCGATGGGGTCGACGATCCAGGTCCAGGGCGAGTCGCCGTGGTGGGTGGTCCCGAGCTCCTCCGAGACCACGGCGTGGTGCGGGAACGCCCCGTCGATGACCGCCACGATGCGCTCGTTGACCTCCACGTCGAGGTCGGTGACCGGCGTGCCGTCGGGCTTCATCTCGACGTCGATCCGGCCCGACCGGGCGACGAGCTCGCCCCGGAGGTCGTCGCACAGCCCACCGAGGAGCTGTCGTGCCCGTTCGACCTCCGCGCGGGCGTCCGCGTCGAGCGGAGGCTGCGGGGGGGGAGAGGGCACGGCGGACTCGTCGGGTGCGGCGGCGGTGGCCGTGACACGCTACTGCGCCGGGCGCCAGCGCCGATGCCCGGGCGCCTCCCGCCCGGCCACTTCCCGCTGGGAACACCGTGGGCGAGCATACAAGTTACCCGAGCGTAGGTTACGGTGCCGTAGTACTCCACCCCGGCACGGACGACGACCGCGCGACCCTCACGGAGCCCCCACGTGACACAGGCCACCACCCTCACCCCGACCGACAAGCCCGCCATCCGCGGCGTCCGCTACCCGGAGGACCCCCGCGCCGAGCGCATCCAGAAGATCACGATGTTGATCATCACCATCGTGCCGCTCGTCGGGGTCGTGACCGCGATGGTCCAGCTCTGGGGGTGGGGGCTGAGCGGCGTCGACCTCGGGCTCTTCCTCGGGCTCTACGTCCTCACCGGACTGGGGATCACGGTCGGCTACCACCGCCTGTTCACCCACAAGAGCTTCGCCGCGCCCACCCCGGTCCGGGTCTTCTGGGCCGTCGCCGGTTCCCTCGCGATCCAGGGGTCGGTGATCGAGTGGGTCGCCACCCACCGACGGCACCACGCCTTCTCCGACGAGTTCGGCGACCCGCACTCGCCGCACCTCGACGCGGCCGACGGCGTGAAGGGGGTCCTCCGCGGGCTCTACCACGCCCACCTGGGCTGGATGTTCAAGACCGACGCCACCCTCGCGGAGACGTGGGCGCCGGACCTCCTCCGGGAGGACGCGATCGTCAAGGTCAACCGCGCCTTCCCGCGGCTCATCATCGCGTCGTTCGTCCTGCCCGCGATCCTCGGCGGCCTCATCTCGATGAGCGTCTGGGGTGCGGTGACCGGCCTCGTCTGGGGCGGTCTCGTCCGGATCTTCCTGCTGCACCACGTCACCTGGGCCATCAACTCGATCTGCCACTTCTACGGCACGCGTCCGTTCGAGTGCCGCGACGAGGCCCGGAACAACCCGATCATGGCCCTCCTCGCCTTCGGCGAGGGCTGGCACAACGCCCACCACGCCTTCCCCGCCTCCGCGCGCCACGGCCTGCGCTGGTGGGAGGTCGACTTCTCCTGGATCACCATCCGGGCGATGCAGCTCGTCGGGCTCGCGCGCGACATCAAGCTGCCGTCGGCGACCCAGCTCGCTCGCAAGACGCGCAAGCGGCTGCGTCCGGCCGCCTGAGGTCGTCGTCGTCCCGCCGTTACCCTCCCCGGGTCGCGTGCCGCGACCCGGTGTGAGGAGCGAGGATGGCTGACGCCAAGCGCGTCCGGATGACGGGCGCCGAGCGTCGCGAGCAACTCCTCGGCGTGGCCCGCTCGGTGTTCGCCGAGCGCGGCTACGAGGCCTCCGCGGTCGAGGAGATCGCCGAGCGCGCCGGCGTCAGCAAGCCCGTCGTCTACCAGCACTTCGGCGGCAAGGAGGGCATCTACGCGGTCGTCGTCGACCGCGAGGTGACCGCGCTCACGATCGCCATCACCAGCGCGCTCGTCGACGCCCCCCACCCGCGCCTCGCCGCCGAGCAGGCCGCCGACGCCTTCCTCCGCTACATCGAGGACCGCGAGGAGGGCTTCCGCATCCTCGTCCGCGACGCCCCGTCGGGCCCGTCGAGCGGGACCTTCGCGAGCGTCATCTCCGACGTCGCCGCCGCCGCCGAGGAGCTGCTCCTGAAGGAGTTCAACGGTCGCGGCTTCGACAAGCGCACCGCCCCGATGTACGCCCGGATGCTCGTGGGCGCCACCGCGATGGTGGGGGAGTGGTGGCTCGACGTCCGCAAGCCCTCGCGCGAGGTCGTCGCCGCCCACATCGTGAACCTGATGTGGAACGGGCTGAAGGACCTCGAGGTCAAGCCCCAGACCTCGCGGACGCCGCGCCGCGGAGGGTGACGGCTACCGTCGCCCTCCCACGACCGACGGAGCACGACGTGCAGCGCCAGCCGTACCTGACCGCCCGGCTGCAGGGCTTCGGGACGAGCATCTTCACCACGATGAGTCGGCTCGCCCTCGAGCACGACGCCGTCAACCTCGGCCAGGGCTTCCCCGACGAGGACGGCCCCGAGGAGGTCAAGGAGGCCGCCGTCGCGGCCATCCGCGGCGGCCACAACCAGTACCCGCCCGGCAACGGCATCCTGCCGCTGCGGCGGGCCATCGCCGACCACCAGAGGCGGCACTACGGCCTCGACGTCGACCCCGCGACCGAGATCACGGTGACGGCCGGCGCGACCGAGGCCATCTGCGCCGCCATCCTCGGGCTCTGCGAGGTCGGCGACGAGGTCGTCGCCTTCGAGCCGTACTACGACTCGTACGCGGCCAACATCGCGATGGCCGGGGCGACCCGGGTGCCCGTGACGCTCCGCGCCCCGGACTACGGCTTCGACCCCGACGCCCTGCGTGATGCCATCACGCCGCGGACGCGACTGATCCTGCTGAACAGCCCGCACAACCCGACCGGCAAGGTGTTCACCCGCGACGAGCTGCAGCAGGTCGCCGACCTCGCCATCGAGCACGACCTCGTGGTCGTCACCGACGAGGTCTACGAGCACCTCACCTTCGACGTGCGCGCACGTCCCGATCGCGACGCTGCCGGGCATGGCCGAGCGCACGATCACGATCTCGTCGGCCGGCAAGACCTACGGCGTCACCGGGTGGAAGATCGGCTGGGCGTGCGCGCCGCCGCCGCTCACCGACGCGCTGATGGCGACCAAGCAGTGGCTGTCGTTCAGCAACAACACGCCGGGCCAGTTCGGCATCACGACCGCGCTGGGACTCGACGGGAGCTACCTCGACGGGTTCGTCGCCGGCTACCGCCGTCGCCGCGACCGCCTCGTCGCGGGCTTGCGCGACCTCGGGTTCGAGGTCCACCGGCCCGACGGCACCTACTTCGCGACCGTCGACATCCGCTCGATCGGTGAGGACGACGGGATGGCGTTCTGCCTGCGCCTGCCGGCCGAGGTCGGCGTCGCCGCCATCCCCAACGTCGCGTTCTACGACGACCACGCCGAGGGTCGCCCCCTCGTCCGGTTCGCGTTCTGCAAGCGGGAGGCCACCATCGACGAGGGCCTGTCCCGCCTCGAGAAGCTCGCCCGCTGAGGAGATCCCCGTGCGCATCGCCGCCGTCCAGCACGACATCGCCTGGGAGGACCCCGAGGAGAACTTCGCCCGGCTCGCGCCGCGCATCGCCGGCGCGGCCGCGGCCGGTGCGCGGCTGGTCGTGCTCACCGAGATGTTCTCCACCGGGTTCTCGATGAACACCGAGCGGACCGCCGAGCCGGTCGGCGGCCCGTCGGTGACCTTCCTCGCCGAGCAGGCCGCGCGCCACGACCTCTGGGTCGCGGCGTCGGTGCCGGAGCGCCCCGACGGCGCGGCCAAGCCCTTCAACACGCTCGTGCTCGCCGGCCCGGACGGCACCCAGCACCGCTACCGCAAGATCCACCCGTTCACCTACAGCGCCGAGGACGAGCACTTCGACGCCGGCGATGCCTTCACGACCGTCGAGGTGGAGGGGGTCCGCCTCACGCTGTTCGTCTGCTACGACCTGCGGTTCGCCGACGAGTTCTGGGCGACCGCGCTCGACACCGACGTCTACGTCGTCCCGGCCAACTGGCCGGCGACCCGCCGCGCGCACTGGTCGACGCTGCTCCGCGCCCGGGCGATCGAGAACCAGGCGTACGTGATCGGGGTGAACCGGGTCGGCCGCGGTGGTGACGACCTCGACTACGCCGGCGACTCGGCCGTCGTGGACCCGGCCGGCGAGACGCTCGTGTCGGCCGCGCGGGAGGAGGCCGTGCTCGTCACCGAGGTCACGTCCGAGCGTGTCGCCGAGGTCCGCGACCAGCTCCGCTTCCTCCAGGACCGCCGCTGACGAGCCGCGGCCTCCCGGGTCGCCCGGTGTCTGTCAGCCCTCCCGGACCTCGGGGTAGGAGGTCACCGTGGCCGGCGACCGGCCGCGCAGGTGCAGGTCGAGCCACGCGAGCGTGCGCTCCGCGACGACCCGGTGTGTGACCGCGGGGTCGGTCTCGCCGGCGAACCCGAGCTGCGACGCGAGCGGGGTCAGGAGCGGCAGGACGGTCACGTCGCGGTGCTCCGTGCCGGCGATCGTCACGACCGCGGTCGCGTCCCGTGACGCGGTGAGGAGCCGCCGTAGCCGGCCGTCGTTGGGGAGCTCCGCCCACTCGCCGCTGATGATCGCGAGGGTGGGCACGTCGAGCCCGGCGCCGATCACCTCGTCCGGCACGGGGACGACCCAGGGGTCGTAGCCCACGAGCGCGCCACAGCGACGGTCGGTGGCGCAGACCTCGACGCCCGCACCGCCGCCCGTGGAGTGACCGATGATCCCGACGGTGTCGAGCCGCAGCCGGTCGTGCACGGGCCCGAGGAGGTCGCCCCGCTCGAGCGCGTCGAGGACGAAGCGCACGTCGGCCGCGTAGGTGGCGACGAGCTGGCTCGCGGCCTCGTCGTAGCCGGCCGACTGGTCGTCGGGGAGCGCGGTCGGCTCCAGCGGCACGACGGTGCCGTCGGGGAAGACGGTCGCGAGCGATCCGTAGGTGTGGTCCGGTGCGAGCACCACGTAGCCGTGGGAGGCCAGGTCCTCCAGCAGCGGCGCCTGGACGCCCCGGAACCCGCCCCAGCCGTGGCTCGAGACGACCACCGGGAGGTCCGCGAGGTCCGGCGCCAGCGGGGCGTCTGCGGTGGCGTGGCTCGCGACGTAGCGGATGTGGCCCAGCGCGAAGGACGGGAGCTCCAGCCAGTCGGCCGCCTGCCGTCCGAACTCGCCGGCCGCGGTGATCCACGGCGCCGGCGTGCCCACCGCGTCGTCGTCGATCGGGTACCACGCCTGGACGACGAGTGTGCGGGCGTCGTCCGGGTCGGACGTGTACGCCTCGCGGCGGGTCGCGTCGGTCACCACGAAGGTCGCGGTGCCGACGGCCCAGGGACCGTCGGGCGCGGGGAGCGCCACGACCGGGAAGGCCCACGCCACCGTGGTGCTGAGCGCCACGAGGACGAGCGCGACGACGCCGGCGACGTGGCCCGCGCGGCTGGGGGGCCGCTGATCGGCGGTGGCGAGGGCGACCGTCGTCACGACCGCCACGGCGTAGACGGGCACGAGCTGCCACCGGCCGCCCTCGACGAGCAGGTGGAGGCCGGTCGCGGTGACGGTCGCGAGCCCGGCGACGCCGGCGAGGACCCGGTGCCGCCGCAACCGCGCGGAGCTCGCGACCACGGTCGCGATCACGACCGTGGACACCAGCACGAGCTCGAGGGGGCGCACGCGTCAGCGGCTCACTCGACGACCAGCCCGCGCAGCGCCGGGTCGGGCGGGGGCGGGGTCGGGTCCATCTCGCGGAGCGTGGTGACGAGGAGCTCGGCGACCGCCACGTCGCGCACCCACTTGCGGTCGGCCGGCACCACGTACCACGGCGCCCACGGGGTGGACGTCTCGGCGATCGCCTCCTCGTACGCGGCGACCTGGTCATCCCAGCGCGCACGCAGGTCGAGGTCGCCGGTGTTGAACTTCCAGTGCTTCTCGGGGGTGTCGATGCGCGCCTGGAGCCGCTCGCGTTGCTCGTCGCGGGAGATGTGCAGGAACACCTTGACGATGGTCGTGCCCTCGTCGGTGAGCAGCCGCTCGAACTCGCGGATGTGGCGGTAGCGCGCCCGCCAGCGCCCCTCCGGGACGAGGCCCAGCACGCGCACGACGCCGACGTCCTCGTAGTGGGAGCGGTTGAAGATGCCGATCTGCCCGCGGGCGGGGACCTGGTCGTGGACCCGCCACAGGTAGTCGTGGTCGAGCTCGACCTCGCTCGGCTTCTTGAACGAGGCCACCCGGACCCCCTGCGGGTTGACGCCGCGGAAGACCTTGCGGATCGTGCCGTCCTTGCCGGCGGTGTCGGTGCCCTGCAGCACCAACAGCAGCGCTCGTTCGTCCTCCGCCCACAGCCGCGCCTGGAGGTCCCGCAGCGTGTCCCAGGCGGCGTGGAGACGGTCGCGGCCGGCGTCCTTGTCGCCCAGCCCCAGCGTGTCGCGGGTGTCCCGGCCGGCCAGGCCAGGGGTGGTCCCGGGGTCCACACGCAGCGCGTCGAGCACGTGAGCTCCTCGGTTCGTCGGTCGGGCGGTGTGCCCGTAGCCTGCCGCGGCCGCTACCCAACCACACCCGGTCCCGCTCGCGCGCGGGTTCGGCGACGGAGGCCCCCGTGGACGTGCTGCTCGCGACCGCCCGTGACCTGCCCGAGCTCGACCAGGACGACGCCCCGCTCGTGGTGGCGCTCCGGGAGCGCGGCGTCGAGGTCGCCACGGCGGCCTGGGACGACCCCGCGGTCGACTGGGCGGCGGCGAGCCTGGTCGTGATCCGCTCGACGTGGGACTACACCGACCGGGTCGAGGAGTTCGTCGGGTGGGCCGAGCGGGTCGGTCGGCTGACCCGGCTCGAGAACCCCGCCGAGGTCATCCGGTGGAACACCCACAAGGGCTACCTGATCGAGCTGGAGGAACGCGGCGCGCCGATCGTGCCCACCGCGTGGCTGGGGCGCGGTGACCGCATCGACCTCGCCGCGCTCCTCGCGAGCCGCGGGTGGCGCGACGCGGTCGTCAAGCCCGCGGTCGGCTCCGGCTCGCGCGGCATGGTGCGGGTCTCCGCCTCCGCGCCCGAGGTCGGGCAACAGCACCTCGACGAGCTGCTGACCCGGTTCGACGTGATGGTGCAGCCCTACCTGCGCGCCATCGAGACCGAGGGGGAGCTGTCGGTGGTGCACCTCGACGGCGCGTACTCCCACGCGGTCCGCAAGCGCCCGGCCGCCGGCGAGTACCGCATCCAGCTCGGCTACGGCGGCCGGTACACGCCCGAGACACCCCCGGCGGAGGTCCGCGACCTGGCGGCCTGGGTCCTCGAGGTGAGCGGCCACGAGTACCTCTACGCCCGCGTCGACCTGGTCGAGGACGAGGACGGCCGGCCGCAGCTCGCCGAGCTCGAGGTGGCCGAGCCGAGCCTGTACCTCACGCAGGTCCCGGAGGCGGCCGGGCGGCTCGCCGACGCCATCCAGCGGCGGCTGTAGCCCACCGCGCCGGCCGGTCGCGCACCCGTCCGGACGCGCCCCGACGTCGAACGTGGTCTGCTGTGGCGACGCCAGGACCACCACCGCCGTTACGTTGACGGTCTGGCCCGGGATACCGGGCTGAACCGTCAACGCAACCCCCCGACGACAGGGAACCGACGATGACGGACGTGGGACGGGTGGCGGTGACCGGGTCGACCGGGCTCGTCGGCGAGGCGCTGGTGGCCTCCCTGACAGCGGACGGGCACCGGGTGCACCGGGTGGTCCGGGACCGGGCGCGCGCCGGCGACGGGGACGTCTACTGGTCGGTGGCGCGGCGCGAGATCGACGCCGACGCGCTCGAGGGGGTCGACGCCGTCGTGCACCTCGCCGGCGAGCCGATCGGGAAGGACCGGTGGAGCCCCGAGGTGAAGCGGCGCATCCGCGACAGCCGGGTCGAGGGCACCGCGCTCCTCGCCGGCGCGCTGGCCTCGCTCGACCGTCCGCCAACGGTGCTCGTCAGCGGGTCGGCCGTTGGCTACTACGGCTCGCGCGGTGACGAGGTCCTCACCGAGTCGGCGGCGCCGGGGGACGACTTCCTCGCCGAGGTCTGCGTCGCCTGGGAGGCCGCCGCCGCGCCGGCGCGGGACTCCGGCATCCGCGTCGCCCACGCGCGCACGGGCGTCATCCTCGCCGAGGGCGGGCCGCTGATCGACAAGGTCGAGCTGCCGTTCAAGCTCGGAGTCGGCGGCCGCATCGGCGACGGCAGCCAGTGGGTGCCCTGGATCTCGCTGGAGGACCACGTCCGCGCGCTGCGGTTCCTGATCGACGGCGAGCTCGCCGGCGGCGTCAACCTCACCGCCCCGGACCCCGTGACCAACGCCGAGCTCACGGCCGCGCTCGGCGACGTCCTGCGCCGGCCCACCCTGTTCCCGGTCCCGACGATCGCCATCCGGGCGCTCTACGGCGAGATGGGCGTGACCCTCGCCACGGCCTCCCAGCGCGTGGTCCCGGCGGCGCTCGAGGAGGCTGGGTTCCGGTTCCAGGTGACCGACGTCCGTGCGGCGCTCCGGACCGCCTTCGACCGCTGACCCGCCTGCCACCCCGACGAACCTTGAGGGGTCGAACTTCAGGATGTTGAAGTTCGAGGGGGCGAAGTCCGTGGAGGGAGGGTCAGGGTTCGTGGATGGCGGTCCGCTAGCGTCGGGAGCCGACGACGCACGCGAGGGTGAGGGCGGACGTGGCCGCGACGGTGGACCTCAACGCCGACCTCGGTGAGGGGTTCGGGCAGTGGCGGCTGGGGGACGACGACGCGCTGCTCGACGTCGTCACGAGCGCCAACGTCGCGTGCGGCTTCCACGCCGGCGACCCCTCCATCATCCGCCGCGTGTGTGCGCGTGCGGCCGAGCGTGGGATCGCGATCGGCGCCCAGGTCAGCTACCGCGACCGGGCCGGCTTCGGGCGCCGGTTCATCGACGTCGAGCCGGCGACCCTCACCGACGACGTCCTCTACCAGCTCGCGGCCGTGGACGGGCTGGCGCGGGTCGCCGGCGCCGGGGTGCGCTACCTCAAGCCGCACGGCGCGCTCTACAACGCCATCGTCGACCACGAGGAGCAGGCCGGCGCGGTCGTGGCGGCGGTCGTCGCCTACGACCCGTCGCTGCCGGTGCTCGGGCTTCCGGGGTCGGCGTTCCTGCGGCTGGCCGAGGAGGCGGGCCTCGGGACGGTCCACGAGGCGTTCGCCGACCGGGCCTACACGCCGGCCGCGACGCTCGTGTCGCGACGGCTCGACGGGGCGGTGCTCCACGACGCGGACGCCATCGCTTCGCGGTGCGTGGCCATGGCGACCGGCGAGCCGATCCGGGACGTGGAGGGTGGCGAGCTGGTGCTGTCGCCGACGTCGATCTGCGTCCACGGTGACACGCCCGGGGCGGTGGACATCGCCCGGCGGGTGCGCGAGGCGCTGGAGGCGGCCGGCGTCACGATCGCTCCGTTCGCCGCCGCCGGGTCGTGAGGCGGCTCCTCCCCTACGGCGCGGGGGCCGTGCTCGTCGAGGTCGACGACCTCGACGAGGTGCTCGGGCTGCACGCGGCGCTGCATGCAGACCCGCCGCCGGGGCTGGTCGACCTCGTCCCCGCTGCCCGGACCGTCCTCGTGCGCTTCGACCCGGGGGTCGTCGAGCGCGCCGTGGTCGAGCGGGCGGTCCGTGAGGTGCCGCTGCAGCCCGTGCGTGCCGGCGACGACCGTGACGTCGTCGAGGTGCCCGTCCGCTACGACGGCGAGGACCTCGACGAGGTGGCCGAGCTGACCGGATGGGGGCGCGCCGGCGTCGTCGAGCGCCACACCGGCACGACCTGGACGGTCGCCTTCGGCGGGTTCGCGCCCGGGTTCGGCTACCTCGTGGCGGACGAGGGGGAGTGGGACGTACCCCGCCGGTCCTCGCCGCGGTCGCGGGTCCCGGCCGGGTCGGTCGGGCTCGCGGGCGAGTTCTCGGGCGTCTACCCGCGCAGCTCGCCGGGCGGGTGGCAGCTCATCGGACGCACCGACCTCACCCTGTTCGACGTCGACCGCGACCGACCGGCGCTGCTCCGACCCGGCGTCCGGGTGCGGTTCCAGGCCGTGGAGGCGGGAGCGTGACCCGGCTCACCGTCGTCACGCCGGGGCCGCGGTCGACCGTCCAGGATCGGGGTCGGCCGGGCCGGGCGTCGCTCGGCGTGTCGCCGTCGGGTGCCGCCGACCGGGCGTCGTGGTCGCTCGGCAACCGCCTCGCCGGCAACGACCCCGACGCCGCGTCGGTCGAGGTCGTGCTCGGCGGGCTCGAGGTGTCGACCGACGCCGACGTGATCCTCGCGCTCACCGGCGCCCGGTGCCCGGGGACGCCCCACAACGCGCCGTTCACGCTCCGCGCCGGCGACACGCTGCGGCTCGGGACACCGGAGGCCGGGCTCCTCACCTACCTCGCCGTCCGGGGCGGGGTCGCCGTCGCCCCGGTGCTGGGCTCGCGCTCGACCGACGTCCTGTCCGGGCTCGGGCCGGCGCCGCTGGGTGCCGGCGACGTGCTGCCGGTCGGGCCCGCCGGTGCGGGGCGACCCGACGTCGAGGTGGCGCCGGTCGCGGCGCCGCCGGCGGGGCTCATCCGCGTCGGGATCACGCCGGGTCCCCGGCGGGACTGGTTCACCGACGAGGCGTGGGCCACCCTCGCCGGCGCGACCTTCGTGGTCGGGTCCGACTCGGACCGGGTCGGGGTGCGGCTGTCCGGTCCGAACGCTGGAGCGCGCGCGCGAGGGCGAGCTCCCGAGCGAGGGTCTGGTCCGGGGCGCGCTGCAGGTGCCGGGACCGGGGGAGGTGGTGCTGTTCCTCGCGGACCACCCGGTGACCGGCGGGTACCCCGTCATCGCCGTCGTCGACGACGCCGACACCGACCGTTGCGCGCAGCTCCGCCCCGGCCAGCAGGTGGCGTTCGCGACCCGCTGACGCGGCCGCGTCAGGTCCCCGCTGTGGCGCCGAGCGCTCGCTCGAGAGCCCGCGCGAGGAGCCGGCGGCCGTGGTCGGCGTCGACGTCGCCGGCGAGGATCCCGTTGCCGAGGCCGGCGATGGTCATCACCAGCAGCAGCGCGTCGTCGTCGACGTGGTCGTCGTCGCGCTCGCGGCGCAGCTGTGCGGCCAGGACGTCGGCCAGCCCCTGACCGCGCCGTAGCGCCGCGGGTCCCCGGAGCGTCTCGTCGGTCAGCGCGGCCGCGCCGAAGGCGAGGAACACCAGCATCGCCCGGCGCCGGCGCGCGTCGATCGGGAGGAACGCCTCACCGATGGTCTCGAGCACCTGCCGTGCGGTGGGCTCGTCGCCGAGCGCCGCGGTGCCGGTCGCGACGAGCTCGGCGATGTCCAGCTGGACGTAGGTCAGCGTGTCGGCCAGGAGTTGGTTCTTGTCGCCGAAGTAGTACTGGACGAGCCGCACCGACACGCCGGCCCGCTCCGCGATGGTCCGGAACGTGGCCGCCTGCAGCCCGCCGGCGACGGTGACGTCGACGACGGCGTCCATGATCTGTCGCCGGCGCTGTTCGGTCCGCTCGTCGCTCACGGGGTGCTCGGGGCGGGCTGGTGGCGATCGACGAAGTCGAGGACGTCGGCCCAGGTGCGCTCGGGGTGGGTCATCGGCAGGCCGTGCTGGGCCCCCTCGACGATCGTGATCTCCACGTCCGGCATGAGCGCGCGGGCACGCGCCGCGGCCTTGGCCGGGTCGTAGACCTCGCTCTCGCCGGCCATGTAGAGCAGGGTCGGCATCGTCATCCGGCGGAGGTGGTCGTCGGACACCTTGGTCGGCATCGGCAGGCCGGGGCGGAACTGGCGCGCGCCTGCGGTCATGAGCTCCCACTGGAGCTCGGGCAGCTCCACGCCGGGGATCATCCGCTGCCCGAAGTCGCGCATCGCGTTGGGGACGCGCACCAGGATCTTCACGACCGTCCACACCAGCGAGGCGATGAAGCGAGGTCGGATGCGTTCGACCGTCCCGGCGGCGTCGATCGCGACCAGGCTGGCGAACCGGTCCTCGTTCCCGAGCGCGACGTGGAAGGCGACGAAGCCGCCCTCGGAGAACCCGATCACGTGTGCCCGCTCGACCCCGAGCCCGTCGAGCACCTCCCGGAACCAGACCGCGAGGTCCGTGGTCTCCTCGAGCGGACGGGTCTGGACGCTGCGCCCCATCGTCCCGATGACGTCGACGGCCAGGACCTCGTGTTCCTCTGCCAGCGCCTCCACGATCGTGAACCACCCGACGGACGTGCCGGAGTTGCCGTGCAGCAGCACCAGCGGGGCGCCCTGCCCCGAACCCGAACGCCGCACCCGCGTCGTCCCGTAGCTCGTCGGGATGTCGAGCTCCTCCGACGGGACCGGCCACAGCTCCTCGACGGCCCGGTCGTACAAGCGCCTCGAACCGCTCCCGCGCCTCGTCGGTCCGCCACGCGGCGACCCTGGCTGCCATCACGCACCCTCCCACTCGTCGTGGTACGACCGTACCATCATTGGTACAGACGTACCACAGTCGGTGTCGAGCTGCGCCGCTGCGACGCCGTGACGGCCCGCGGTTCCCGCGTCAGGGTCGTCGCGCCGCCTCGAGCGCCGCGCGTTCGAGGCGGTCGCGGTAGCCGCTCCACCAGGCGGCGTCGCCGGGAGCCATGTTGTCGTTGCCGGCGCGGAGCCCCACGGCCCCGTCGATGAGCTCCCGAACGATGTCCGCGTGTCCGGCGTGCCGGTGGGTCTCGGTCGCCACGTGGACGAGGACCTGCCCCAGGGTGACCTCACGGCGCGACTCGGGCCACCACGGGACCTGGCCGGCAGCGTCGATGGCGAGCTCCGCGATGGTGGCGTCGTCGTGGGCCCAGACCCGTCGGTACAGCTCGATCACCTCGTCCCGCGTCTCGTCGGCGGTTGCCCACATGTCCGCGTTCGGCTCGGCGCCGGGCCCGACCCACGGCATCGGCTCCCCGATCGGGCGGCCGAACACCGCGCCCAGGTAGCCGGCCTCCACGGTCGCGACGTGCTTCACCAGGCCGAGGAGGTTCGTGCCGGTCGCGACCATCGGGCGCCGGACGTCGTACTCGGAGAGGTCGTCGAGCTTCCAGAGGAGCGCATCGCGACCGGCCTGCAGGTAGCGGTGAAGATCAGCCTTGAGGTCCGGTCCGTCCACGGGTGCCCCATCCTCGTCGGCAGCAGGTCCGTCGTGGTGAGTCTGACGCCTCCGCCGCTCCTGCGGAAGCAGACTTCGAGCCTCGACGGGTCCTGGCGACCGTGAGCACCACCCCGACCGTGAGCAGCGGAGCCCGGTATCCCGCGACATGGTGCTCGCGGTGGCGCTGCTGCTCACGGTCAACCCGTCCAGATCCTCGACGCTAGGAGCAACCCACCGCGCCGTGGCCCCATCACACCATGAGGCGGTTCTTCACCGGGTCTGGTGGCCAACCAGTGAGCACATCCCCAGCTGGCGAGAGCTGGCCTTCACAGGGGATCGTCGGTCGGTTAGACTCGTTGGTATGACTCACAAGGTTGGCCCCAAGGGCCAGGTCGTCATCCCGAAGGATCTCCGCGAGGAGTTCGGGATCGAACCTGGCGATCAGGTGACGTTCTGGCGCGATGGCGACCACGTCGCCGTTCGTCCGCTGCGCTCATCCCAGCCACTGAAGGGACGCTTCCCGAAGCGACTGCTGGTCGATGCGTTGGCGCGTGAACGCCAGGCGGACCGCGACCGGGAAGACGCGGAGTGACGACTGTTCTCGACTCGTGGGCAGTCCTCCGACTGCTTGAGGGAACCGAGCCTGCGGCCACACGCGTGCAATCGCTCATCGATTCGGAACCGAACCCGGTCATGAGTTGGATCAACCTGGGCGAGGTCTTCTACGTGATCCGACGCGACCAAGGCGCTCAGGAGGCGGACCAAGTCGTCCGCGACTTGCGTCCTCTGGTGCACCTCGATCTGCCGACGGAGGAACGCGTGCTCCAGGCGGCCACGATCGAGGCGGATCACCGGATGGCCTACGCCGACGCGTTCGCGGCAGCCACCGCGATCGCGTACGACGCGCAACTCCTCACCGGCGACCCGGAGCTCTTGGTGCCAGGCGCTCCCTGGCGATGGATCGACCTCGGCGCGATCGAGAGGGCCTAGCAGCCGGCAGCAGGTAGCTGGGAACGGCGGTTCACGGATGGCGGGACAACGATGCGAGGGACGCCGAGCTGGATCTCTGCGTCGAACCCTGCGTCCTGCAGACAGGCGGCCATCCTCCGAGCACGGTGCTGCGACCCCACTCTCCGGCTGGGAGGGTGTTCGTGTGGCCGTACACGATGAGTCCGAGACCGGCCTGGCAGGCGTCCAGCACTGCCTCCCCGTCTGGCTGCCCTTCGATGCTACAGACAGCCCCCCGCACGCGTTGGTTAGACCCAGGGCTCTCGCGGATCTGACCGCCGTTCCGACTCACGAGGGGACGTGGAGACGGGACGTCGCTGGCGGCGGGGTACCGCGGGGTCGTCCCCCTCGTACGACCGCGGGAGGAAACGACTCAGCCCCGTCCCGAGGGCGGCAGCCGCGACGTACAGCGGCAGCGTCCACCAGTAGCGCTGTGGGTCGGCCGGCACCGCGTAGTACAGCGTGAGCAGAGCACCCCAGAGGAGCCCACCGGCGATCGTTCCGCGGAACGGGTGGTGCCACTGCCACGCCAGCACGCGGTCACGGCCCCGCTCTTCCGGCCGCGCATCCGCCGGCCGTTGCAGCCACGATCCGACGCTCAGGATCACCAGGGACACGGCCGCCGGCACCACCCACGGTCGCCAGTCGTCGCCACGGACGAGCACGACCCACACGACAACCGGAGCGGCAACGGCGACGAGACCGGCCAACACCCAGCTGAGCCAGCTTCGGTTCAGCTTCTCCCACATGGCTTGCCCCCCGGATGCGACGACGGTAGCTCCGCTCTGGCCATACCTCGTGCCGAGAACGGCGGCTACTCGCGGTCGGGATCCGAACGTAGACGTCGACGCGACACGCGATACGACGCGTCGTCCATGAACTGGCTTGCGAACCACGAGGCGCGGTCGTCCTCCCGGTGGACTTGCAGATAGCGGCGCGCCTGGTTGTACGCCTGCGGGTGCTCGGGCGCGATCGAGGCGAGTCTGTCCACCAAGCGCTTGCGATCTCCCGGCGTCATCATGCGAGCGCCGACTACGTCACCCAGCCCGGTCGCGGAGGCCGCACGCGGACGCTCAGGTGTACGTGGCCGCCCCATATCTCGAGCCTCTCGTACAAGCCGTTGGGCAAGTTCCGAAAGCGACTCGAAGTCCTCCTTCGCCATCGCGCCCCCCGGGCGAGCGTCGACAACTACTGGGGTCATGCGATCGGACTCTAAGGTCTTGTAGATGTCCATGGCCTTTCGGTCGTCTGCCTGTCCAAGGTGCATGTGAGGACCGCGCAGGGCATGGGAAGGTGGAGACCTGGCTGGTGATCCGACGGCGTCCGAGCGACCTCGGAAGCGTCCGGAGGGCACCAGCCAACCCGGAAGGGTCTCCGGGCCGGGACGCAGGTACTGGCTGGGCCTGGTCGTCGCGGCCAAGCCGGTGGACGGCCAGGCCCCGGCATGTCCGCTGTCCACAGGGCGCTCGTAAACGGCGCTAGACGAGCAGTTGTCAACCCCGTAGACGTGTGGAACCATGGCACCACGTGAACTCCGCCGACAGCTCCGCAGGTCCGGGTGTGTCGAGGTCCGCCAGAGCGGCTCGCACCTCATCGTGCGGTGCGCCGACTGCCAGACCGTCGTCCCGATCCACGGTGGTGACATCCCGCGTGGGACGCTCCGGAACATCGCTCGCCACCTGCGGCCATGCTTGGGCGACCAGGAGTGGATGCCATGACCACTGACACCACCACCGCGGCCCACCGCTTCCGCGTCACTCGCGACGAAGAGGACCCGCGGGTCTGGCTCGCGGAGTGGGTGGACGACGACCGCGTCCACACCTTCGCGCGCTCGCTGGCCGAGCTCGAGGACCTGGCGCGGGACGCTCTCGCCCTCTGGCTGCACACGGACGCCGACGCCGTCCAGGTCGAGCTCGATGTCGACCTGCCCACGTCGGTCTCCCGTGAACTCGCCCAGTTGCGTCGGCAGCGAGACGAGCTCGAGGCGCAGCAGTCATCGGTCCTGGACCGTCAGCGTTCGCTCGCGGTCCGCCTCGTCGAGGACCAGGGCTTGACCTACCGCGACGCCGCACGCTTCCTGGGGATCTCGCACCAGCGTGTGGCCCAGTTGGTCAAGCAGAGCGCGTGAGGAGGTCGGTGATGGACGTGTCACTGCCGCGGGACCTGGTGGAACTCATCGACGCATGGGTCCGTGACGGCGCGTACGGGTCGCGCACAGAGGTGATCTCCGAGGCGGTCCTCCTCCTGGCCGACCGCGATGCGGACCGCGAGCGTGCTCGTGAAGCTGTCCGGGCGAAGGTCGCGGAGGGGCTGGAGGCGATCGAAGCCGGTGACCTGCATCCGGGCGAGCGGGTCTTCGACGAACTCATCAGCTGATCGTCAGGCGCTTCTGCGGAAGCGCGCGTCGAGCGTCTCGCGGAGGGAGTCATGTACGACCAACGTCGTGTGGAGGACGCCGTCCTCGCGCTCATGCACCTGACCGCGCACCAGGACAGCTTCGGATGGCGGGCGTGGAAGAGCTTCCCCTGGGAGGCCACCGACGGGCTCCACGAACGTGGGCTCATCGGCGACCCCAAGTCCAAGGCCAAGTCCGTGACCCTGACCGACGAGGGCGCTCAGCTCGCCGAGCAGCTCTTCATGGAGATGTTCGGCGTCGAGGACGCGGACGCCCGCTGATGTCGAACCCGCCTGCGTTGCCCCCGCAGCGGCAACACGAGTCTGTTGAGGGTGCGGATTCGATCCGTTCGCCTCGAGCCCGCTGGTCAGGGAAGGGGCTCGCGGGAAGCGTGCCGCGGTTTCTTCGCGCAGCGCGCTTCGCATGTTCAGCTGTCATCCGTCTGACGGTTCGGCACAGTCCTGGACGGCGCGTTCGAGCACTGCCAGACCGTCCTCATCAACGGGCGGGACAACGATGCGGGAAACACCGAGCTGGAGTTCTGCGTCGAAACCGGTGTCTTGCAGGCAGGCGGCCATCCCGCCGAGCACGGTGTTGCGACCCCACTCGCCGGCTGGGAGGGTGTTCGTCTCGCCGTACACGACGAGTCCGAGACCGTCCTGGCAGGCGTCCAGGGCCGCCTTTCCGCCTTGCTGTCCCTCCATGCGGACGGCATTGGCACCGTCACCGCTGGTCGCTTCGATGCCGCTGTCGGCGAGACAGTCGATCATCTCCGTGGCCCAGTCCTGACTGACCGCCCAGCGGTCGACGTCGGGCTGCGGAACTGCTGCGGCACTGAGGCGGATGATGGGATCGCCGACCGGTTCCACCGGTTCGACGATGGTGGCGGCCGCGTCGGGCGGAGGTACTCCGTCCGCGACTGGGAACCGTGTGCGGCAGTCTTGGATGACGTCTTCGTGGTCCGAGGCGTCCCCGTCGGCGTCGTAGCTGGTCAGGTCACCGTTGCCGCTTGCCACCATCGTGACATCGCCCTGAGCAGCGCAGTCCTGGATGACCGCGGCCCACTCGTCGGGGTGCACGTAGCGTTCGAAGTTCGCTGGCTCTGAGGCCAGGGGCGGCGAGGTCAGACGTCCGTCCCACACGTCGGCGGGGCCGAACGTCGAGCCAGCCGGGGCCTCCACGGTGACGTCTGGTGGCGAGGCGGTCGGTAGGGCAGACGTCACGAGACCGGCCAGGCCCACGACGCCGACAACGCCGACAACGCCGCTGGTGACCCGCTTCGCCCGGCGGTGTCGGCGCCCACGGCGTGCAAGGCCCTCGTAGTCCAGGGCGTCGACCGCGCTGGGCGTCGCTCGGTCGAGCAGTGTGGTCAGCTCATCGGACATGGAGGTCCTCCTCGTCGGTCGTGAGCATCAACGCGCCCCTGTCACGCAGCGACGCGATGGCCTGATGGGTCAACGCCTTGACGGTGCCCTCGGCACACGACATGGCTTCAGCGGTCTCGCGGACGCTGAACCCGGCGTAGTAGCGGTAGACCAGCGCAGTGCGCTGCCGTCTGGGCAGTTGCGCGACCGCCTCGCGGACCGCCACCGCGTCCGCACGGTCCGGCGACGCCGGGCCGACCTGTTGGTTGTGATGGCGCGCGTTCGCACGTCGCTCGGCCCCGCGCCGTCGGAACCATGAGTTGGCGTGGTTGATGGCGACTCGGTGCATCCACGCGGTGGGGTCCTCCAAGCTCGGCCAGTGCTCACAGACCTTGATCAGCACATCTTGCGCGAGTTCCTCGGCCACGTGTCGATCGCCGACCTGCAAGCTGAGCAGGCCGACCAGCCGCTGGTGCTGTGCCTGGCAGAACTCAGCCGGATCGTTGGTCACGTGCCACCCCGAAGTCTCGTCCTCACCATCAAAGACGCGTGGCCAGGGTCAACGGTTTAGTCCGTCGAGGAGATCGATCCTTACCGCGCGCCCGTTGCCCGTCGCGCCGTGTCATGCCATCGACACGATGCTCACGAACGACAGGAGGGTGGTCGGCGGCTCACGGCCTGGGTCGTAGCTGTGACCAGATCGCGCGATCCCGAGCCGCAGTACAACCGTCGAGTAGCGGCGGTTCCTGACTGGGTCACGGTCCCCACATGAGGGCATCGCCAGCGAGTCTTCTCGCTCGCTTCAGGGGGACGCGCCGTGCCGCCACTGCGCTTCTGCCTGGACCGCGTCGCGCGCCACACCGAGGTCCCCGTCGGAGTTGCGGGCTCGGTAGAGGTGCCCGTTGGCGATGCGAAGACGAAGGCGCCACCGCGGCAGACCAAGCTCCTCGGCAGCCTCTTGGAGACCCATCCAGTCTTCATCAGGGATCTGCATCACGGCGTTGCGAGGCCCCACGTGTCTCCCTCCCGCTCTCAGCCGAAGCGTACGAGATCGTCAGCGTCCGCCGCTTCACGACGGCTTCCGTCAGTTCAGTGAGAACACGCGGCGGAGAGCGTCGTCGATCGCGCGCATCGTCCCGGGGCTGAGCGAGCCGCGGCGGTTCTCCAGGTCGTCTTTGTGCACCATCTCGACCTCGTCGACCATCGCCCTGCCATGCACGGGGGCGTCGGCTTCGCCGAGCTCGACGACGGTGGGCAGGGGCCGTTTGGGACGGCTGGTGATACGGACGACGTGGACCCACTCGAACCTCGAACGGTTGCGCCCATCGTTGGACACGACGACGACCGGCTTGGCGTCGTCGGTGTCGAGGTAGCGGAAGCCCCAGACTGACCCGCGCGTGATCTCGTGGTCCGCCATCAGGCGCGGGAGCGGCGCCGTGCGCGAGTCTGTCGGACCCAGTCGCGCGTGTCGTCGAAGTCGCCGGCGTCGACGGCGTCGTTGTAGGCGTCCTCGAGCAGGGCTTCCTGGACATGGCGTACGCCGAGCAGCACCAGCGCTCGTAGCTCGGCGGAGTCGGACGACAGTGGCTGTCCGGCGAGCGCTTCGAGGGCCGCGTGTTCGGAGGTGCTGGCGTCGAGGAAGGGAGCGACGACCTGGCTGTCCTGTTGGTCGAAGTTGACGGTCTTGCGGTTCAGGGTGTCCATGCTGCACATGGTGCAGCAGTTGGTGCAGAAGCGCAAGCCCTGCCGTTGCCAGACCCGTCGCAGATCGCCCTCGATACAGATCGTCTCGGCTGACTGCCGCGCGGCGCGCAACAGCAGGGGGGTCCGTCGTCAGAGTGCCTCAGCGACGACGGCGGCGAACTCCCGACCGGGGGGGACACGTGGAGTGAGTCGACGGATCCAGTCGGCCAAGTTGGCAGCCGAGCGGGTGGTCTCCGGTGGATGAGTGTGGAGGTCGGTGGACGAAGTGGGCAACCCGTGAAGTGGCACAGAAGTAGTCCTAGCCCCCCGGATCCGTCAGGATCTGCTTCGCGCGGGCGAGCACCGCGTCGAGCATCTCCTCGGTGAGTCGACCCGTGAAGGTGTTCTGCTGGCGAACAGGCTCTTCCGGCGTGGATCGGCCGTCAGCGGGGCGTAACGGTCAGATCCTGCCTCTCGCCACTGCGCCAGTCAGCCAAGTCGTCAGCCTACGGGGCGGCTCCCGTGGCTTGTGATGGATGCCGGTGGACGTCCCCCCCACGACGGCGGGTCCGATCTCGATGTTGCCCACAGATGTCGCGCGTCACCGCCTCCGCGAGCCGCCTGGGCGTACCCTGTGCGGAGGAGGAAGCCATGACGTTCGAGCGCATCACCACGGATCCTGACGTGATGGGCGGCGTGCCGTGCATCCGCGGGCTGCGCGTCCCCGTGGCAACGGTCGTGGGGATGGTCGCCGACGGCATGACCACGGCCGAGATCCTCGACGAGTACCCGTACCTCGAGGCCGAGGATGTCCCGGCGGCCCTCCGGTACGCGGCCGAGGCGGTCCGTGAGCGCGAGCTGCCGCTGCGCACGGCCGGGTGAGGTTCCTGGTCGACGCGAGCCTCTCGCCGAGCGTGGTGGGCTCGTTGAACGACGCCGGTCACGACGCCGTCCATGTCGGTGACGTCCTGCCGTTGAACGCTCCCGACGATGTCGTGTTCGACGCGGCCGTCGAGCAGCAACGAGTCATCGTCACGGCCGATACTGACTTCGGCGAGATCCTCGCGCGGCGACAGTCGAGCATCCCCTCGGTGGTGCTCTTCCGTACGCCCGGAGGCCGCCCGTCGGCCCGCGCGCAGCTACTCCTGGGCCACCTGCCCGCGGTCGCGCAGGAGCTCGAGGACGGCGCGATCGTCGTCTTCCAGGAGACGAGGCTGCGGGTGCGGCCTCTGCCGCTGAGCGGGACCCAGGGCGGCTGACGCGGTCAGCCGCTTCCGCGGAAGCGCGCGTTGAGCGTCTCGCGGATGAGCTGAGCCGACTCGTCGTCGCCGGGGAGCAGATGGCCGTACTGGTCGACGGTCGTCTGGATCGTCGCGTGGCCGGCGTAGCGGCTCACGAGGAAGATCGGCACGCCGGACGTGAGCAACGTCGACGCCCACGTGTGGCGCAGCGTGTGCGGTGACGTGCCGGCCGGCAGGTCCAGCCGCTCCGCGAGCCTCCGGAAGCGTCGCTGGACGTTGCGGACGAGCGGGTACGTGCCGCGGCGGGTGGGGAACAGCGCGTCGGTCTCGACCCACTCGGAGGCGGCGAGGCGCTGCTCGGCGACGAGCGCTCGGTGGCGGCGCAACGACTCGACGAGCCGGTCGGGCATCGGCACCTCGCGCTCGCCGCGGACGCTCTTCGGTGGCCCGAAGGTCCGGTCGTGCAGGAGCGTGCGCCGGACCCGGACGGTTCTCGCGTGGAGGTCCACGTCGTCCTCGGCCAGCCCCAGCCCCTCGCCGAGCCGCAGACCGGCGAGGGCCAGCATCGCCCACAGGGCGGCATCCGTTGTCCCGGCTGTCGCCGACAAGATCCGCTCCACGTCGTGGGTCGCGAGCGGGACCGCCGGTTCGCGGGTCTGACGCGGGACCTGTGCCCGGGCGACCGGGTTGGCCACGATCGCTCCCTCGCGGACCGCGTGGTCGAGCATCATGCGGAGGACCTGGACCACCTTCGCGACGGAGGAGGGCGCGAGTCCCTCGTGGAGCAGGCGTTGGCAGGCGCGCTCCACGTCCCCAGGCGTGAGCTTCGTCAGCCGCTTGGCTCCGAGCTGGGCGACGACGTGGATCCGCGCCAGCCGCTCGTAGCTGTCAGCGGTGTTGGGTCGCAGATCGCCGATGAGGTCCCGCCGGTAGGCGACGTGTTCGAGCCAGCGCCGGCTCCACTGGGCGACGGTCGTGCGCGGGTCGGCGTCGCCGGCCCCTTGCTCCGCGTCGCGACGGAGGTGACGCAGGCGCTCGACGGCCTCGCGACGTGTCGCAGCCGTGACCGTCCTGCGGATCCGGCGTCCGGTTCGGGGATCGCGGCCGAGTTCGAGCACCGCGAGCCACTTCCCGTCGGCATCCCTGCGGAAGACCGACCCCTCACCGTGCCCGCGTCGACCAGCCATTTCGACCTCCATCCGAGGTCGTACGGGGACTCCGCGACGATGACCAGGCTCGGTTCCGCGAGGTTGTGTACAACTCCGCTCACAACGGTCTGTGAGCGACCGTTGATTGCGCTGCCTCGACTCACAGCACGCTGTGAGCGCTTGCTGTGAGCCGGCCGTGAGTGCGGTGTGGACGGTGATGGACACGCGCCGCCACGGTGGCGGCGAGCGCTTCCGCGGAAGCGCCTTGACCAGGAGGAGAAGCGATGTCCGTCACCGAGACTCGTCTCATCACGATCGTCCAGGCCGCCGAGATCGTCGGCCTCTCGCGCTCGAAGCTCTACGAGCTGCTCGCGTCCCGCGAGCTTCCGAGCGTGCGCATCGGTCGATCTCGGCGGATCGATCTGGCCGATCTCGAGCGCTTCATCGCGCGGCACCGGGTACCGCAGCGCCCGGACGCCGACGTCATGGCGGATCTCGCCGCCGCCGGCGACGAGGCCTCCCGATGAAGACCGCGAGCGTGCACGAGGAGGCCCGACCTCCCGCCAGTTGGCCGACGACCTCGACCCGAACCATCCATGGACCGAGGCGTCATGAGCGCAGAGTCCGCTTTCCGAACGGATCCTCACCGACCCCCTCTTGGAGCCTGACAGATTTGCACCGGGTGGTGACGGGGCGGCTGCCTGTGGAAATCGCACGGGGATTCGTTCGGGCCCCGGTCCCGTTCGGGCTCCTACCATCCAGTGACGGAGGGCAGGCGATGGAGCACGCTGGCGGACCAACACGTGAGGAGATCCTCGCGGCCATTCGGGAGCAGGCCGAGGCCAACGGCGGCGAGCCCCTGGGCCGGATGCGGTTCGAACAAGAGACTGGAATTCGCGAATCCGATTGGGCTGGCAGGTAATGGACCACCTGGGGGGAGGCCGTCAGGGAAGCCGGGTTCGAACCACAGTCGTTGACCGAGGGCTACGGCGACGAAGTGCTCCTCGCCCACCTCGCGGCTCTCGTCCGTCGACTGGGCAAGTTCCCCACCAGCAACGAGATTCGGTTCGCACGCCAAGAGGATGCTGGATTTCCGAGCCACAACACGTTCGCCCGCTTCGGGCGGAAACGCGACCTCGTCGAGCGGCTGCTCGATCACTGCACGAGCCCAGGCGGTGAGGATGTGGAGGTTGCTGAGGTGTGTCGGGAGGTGCTTGCCGGTTTGCCTGTGGCCGCGGCAGAGGAAGATCCGCCTGGGGAACTGCAGAGGGGCTTCGTCTACCTGATGCGCTCGGGCCGTCACTTCAAGATCGGACGGACGAACTCGCTCGGCCGCCGAGAGTACGAGCTCGCGATCCAGCTGCCCGAGCGTCTTGAGCTCGTTCACGCCATGGAGACCGACGACACCGCAGGAATCGAGCGGTACTGGCACGACCGCTTTGCCGATCGACGAGCGAATGGTGAGTGGTTCGCATTGACCAAAGCTGACGTGCTCGCGTTCAAGCGTCGGAAGAAGTTCATGTAGTGGCCGAGAGTTGAGTTCCGAGCCGCCCTGCGTCGCGCCCGGATCTAGTCGGCCAAGTAGTCAGCCAAAGTCAGCCAAGTTGGCAGCCGAGCGGGTGGTCTCCGGTGGATGAGTGTGGACGTCGGTGGACGAAGTGGGCAACCCGTGAAGTGCCACAGAAGTAGTCCTAGCGCCCCCGGATCCGCCAGGATCTGCTTCGCGCGGGCGAACACCGCGTCGAGCATCTCCTCGGTGAGCCGACCCGTGAAGGTGTTCTGCTGGCTCACGTGGTAGCTGCCGAGGAGGGTGGCGCCGTGGGGGAGGACGTACTCGGCGCCGTGCCCGAACGTCGGCTTCGCGTCCCTCGTAGCCCCACTGGCGTAGCGCCGCGTCCCAGCCGAACCCGCCGAGCGCGATGATGACCTCGGGTGCGACCAGGTCGGTCTCCGCCGAGAGGTAGATCGGAGCAGTTGTCCCGCTCGGTCGTGATGGGCTTGTTCTGCGGCGGCGCGCACTTGACCGGCGAGGTCACGATCGCGTCGGTGAGCTCCAGCCCGTCGCCCACGTGTGTCGAGGTCGGCTGGTTCGCGAACCCGGCGCGGTACAGCGCCGCGTAGAGCCAGTCACCCGAGCGGTCACCGGTGAACATCCGCCCGGTGCGGTTGGCGCCGTGCGCGGCGGGGGCGAGCCCGACGATCATCAGCCGGGCGTGCGGGTCGCCGAACGGCGGTACGGGGCGGCCCCAGTAGTCCTCGTCCTCGAACGCGCGCCGCTTCTCGCGCGCGACCTGCTTCGCGCCACGCGACGAGCCGCGGGCACCGCCGGCAGTCGACGAGGTCGGCGGTCAGGTCGGCGAGGGAGCGCCAGGTGGTCATGGCGCCGCAGGCTACCGGGCAGGAGAACCCGTGCTGCGGGACGAACCTCGACGGGTAGTCCCGCGGGGCACCCTCCGGCTCCCCACGCTCGATCCGCCGACCGGAGATCCCGCCATGCGTCCGTTCCGTCGTTCGCCCCTGCTCGCCGCCCTCGCCGCGCTGCCGCTGTCGCTGACGCTCGTCGCCGCCGACACCGCCGACTGCCGCACCATCGACCCGGACGGCGTCGCTGACACCGGCGACGAGTACGAGCTCTGCACCGTCCAGACCTACCTCCACGCCAGCGACGCCAACAAGGCCGCCAACCTCGCCGACGAGGCCGACTCGCCGTTCCTGCTCCCGACCTGGGACACCAACCCGCCGGCCGGCTCGGTCACCGGCGGCAACGGCGCCGGCTACGCGGCGAGCTCACCCGCGAGCAACGCCGACGAGGGCCGCGCCGTGTGGGAGGGCACCTTCGAGGGTGAGCTCGACTCGATGGACGTCGACCTGCACATCCTCTACCCGCTGTTCGCGGCCTACCAGCCCGACGACATCAACCTGACCGTCGTCATCGACGGGGAGCCGCTCGTCATCGCGTCGAAGTTCGAGGTGAAGGAGAGCCCGGCTGAGACCGCGAGCACCCCGGTCGACCTTCAAGCAGGAGTTCGCCATCACCGGCATCCGCGCGGCCCTGCAGAGCTACGGCCTCGCCACCGACGGCGTCCACACGATCCGCCTCGAGGCGACGCCGCACTTCTCGGACAGCGGCAACTGGGCCTACGTCTTCGACACCACCGAGGTCCCGAGCGGGATCCTCTTCAACCCCGAGACGATCACCGGCGTCCCCACGGTCGAGGCGTTCTGAGCCGACCGGTCGCACCGACACCACGCGATGTGCCCCGGGCTCGTGCCCGGGGCACATCCACGTCCGGAGGCGCGGCCGCGCGTCGCGGGGCGCACGTCGCGGGCAGGAGTCGACGGTCGACGTCACGAAGCCTCCCGGGACACCACCCGACCTGAGGAGCCCCCATGCGCGCCACCCCGCGCTCCCGTCGTCTCGTCGCCGGCCTCCTGGCCGCGCCGCTCGCCCTCGCCGCCTTCGCGGCGACGCCCCCGAGGGCTGCTACGAGGTCCGCCCCGACGACCCGGCCACCACCGACGTCGACGAGGCCGTCAACGCCTGCGAGAAGCCGACCTGGATCGCCGACCCGTCCGGGGCGAAGGCGGGCAACCTCGCCACCCAGGGCCAGACCGACTACCCGACCCTCGTCGACGAGGCCCCGGCCGACTCGGTCACCGCCGGCGCCGGCGCCGGCTACCTCGGCACCTCGCTGCTGCAGCTCGCCGAGGAGGAGCCCAACGCCACCGGGTTCACGGTCCAGGGTCAGTTCACCGGGCGTCATCGATGCGCTCGCGCTGACCCTCCACGGGGTCCACACCGGCTTCGGCAAGCTCCCGTTCTCGCCGACCGGCCCGGTGCCGCCGCCGAACCCCAACCCCGCCGCGCCGACCGAGCGCTCGTACATGACCGCCTACGTGTCGATCGAGGTCGACGGCCTCGGCCGTGGTGCCGCTGCAGAGCCTCGAGGTGGAGTTCACCACCGACGCCGCCCCGACCGCCAACGCCTCGGAGCGCTTCCGCGCGCAGATCACCAACCTCGCGGCCGCGCTCGACGACTGGGACATCGACCTCGGCTCCGGACGTGGTCCACGAGGTCACCGTCCGCATCACCCCGCGCTACATCAACACCGACCCCGCGGTCCTGTTCCTGTTCGGCACCACCGAGGTCCCGAGCGGCATCGTGTTCAACCCCCTCGTCCTCGACCCCGAGGTCACCACCGTCTCCGGGTTCTGACCGCACCCCGCCACGCGAAGGACTCCCCCGTGAAGCTCACCCGACTCGCCGGCGCCCTCGCGCTGGTCCCCCTCGCCACGATGTCGGTGGCGGCGAGCGCCGGCGACTGCCGCACCGTCGACCCCGACGGCGTCGCCGCCACCGGTGACGAGGTCGAGCTCTGCCACGTGCAGACCTACTTCCACCAGGCCGAGACCAAGGCCGGCAACCTCGGCGCGCTCGACCCGAGCATCCCGCACGGGCTCCCGACCTTCGACACCGAGGCACCGACCGCGTCGGTCACCGAGGGCGCCGGCGGCGGCTCGCTCGCCCACGGCGCGGCGTCGGTGGCGACCGGCGGGAACGAGACGCGGGCCGTCTTCGAGGGGACGTTCACCGGTGCGGTCGACACGATGGACGTCGACCTCCACCTGATCGACGTCCGCGACCTCTCGGACAACACGTGGACGCTGATCCTCGAGGTCGACGGCTACGAGGCCGCCCGCGTCGACATGGCCGAGATCACCCCGGTGCTGCAGGAGGGCACGCAGGACCTCGCCTACCGCCTCGACTTCGCCTTCACCAACGTGCCTCGACACGCTCGAGGGCGACATCGCCGGCGAGCACACCTACCGCGTGATGGCCGAGCCCTGGTACATCCCGGTCGAGGCGCCGCTGTTCGTCTACGACACGACCGAGGTCCCGGGCGGCATCGACTTCAACCCCGAGTCGCTCGCCGCCCGGCACCTTCGAGGTCGAGGCCTACTGACCGCCGGGTCCCGCACCGGCGGTCACACCGAGGAGGGCGTCCCACCGGGGCGCCCTCCTCGAACATCCGCAGCCGTCAGCTGACGTCGGGGTTCTGTCGCACGGGGTGCGACACATCCCCGACGGATCCTGCGGGGGCGCGGGGCGCGGGGCCGGGGGGACTCAGCCGGCGTCGGTGTGGCCGTCGGGGCACGGGACCGGCTGGCCCTCGCCGGTGCAGTCGCGGTGCCACCAGTAGTCACCGTGGCGGGTGTCGAACACCACGCCGGTGTCGAAGAAGCGTCGCTTCTGGATGCCGCCCAGCACGTCGTTGCGCGGCGAGTTGTGCGGGTCGGCGCCGACGTGCTGCGGCGACTGGTTGCCGTTCGGCGGCGTGAGCGCACCGATGTCGAAGTAGACCAGCGCCGAGCCGAGGTGGGCGCCGTCGAACGGGTCGAGCCCCCACGCCGGGTCCACCGACCAGTGCCGCATCGGGATCGAGCTCCGGAGGACGCGGGCGCCGATGGTCCGCGCCTCCACCTCGGCCGCGACGTTGGCGACCTGGAAGTCGCCGTAGCCGGCCTGGAGCAGCACCTGGTGCGCCGGCGTGTTGGCGTACGGGTCGTCGGTGACGTGGTGGGCGTAGCCGTTGGTCTCGGCCCGGTCCCACAGCATCTGCATCAGCGCGAACCCGAGCTGGCGGTCCTGCACGTCCGGGTAGGCCTGGTAGTAGACGGCGCCGTAGCTGCCCTCCCAGTCGACCGACCGGTTGAGCAGTGTCGAGTAGTTCATGCCCGGGACGCCGAGGACGGCCTTGGTGAAGTCGGGAGACAGCGCCGTCAGCGCCCCACCCATGATCGCGCCCTGGCTGTTGCCGTCGTAGAACAGCTCGTCGGTGTCGATCACGCTCGCGCCGGCCGCGTCCTGGAACTCCGGCAGCGCCGAGAGCCCGCCCGGGTGGATCATCGCCCGGCCCACGAACAGGAAGTTGAGGAACCCCTGCTGGGCGCGGTCGGCGAGGCTCGGGAAGTTCGAGCCGTCGGTCAGGATGGACGCGACGTTGCCGAGGTCCTGCTGGGCCATGCCGATCCAGTCCACGCCGCAGTTCATCGCGTTGTGGTTGACGAGCATGTGGCGTCCGCCGGACCAGTAGACGGCCTCGATGCGCTGCCCGAGCAGCCCGTGGCCGTAGAGGACCGGGATCGCCGGCTCGGCGACGGTGCCGTCCTCGGCGAGGGTCGAGTTCGGGACGGCGCAGGCGAACGCGGCCTCGAGCGTCGGCTGGGCAGGGTTCACGTCGGGCAGCCCGTCGCCGAAGATCGGGTCGTCGCCGTCGGTGGGGTCGTAGAAGAACCGGGTGCCGGGGACCATCTGCATCGGCACGTCGTGGCCCTGGCGGTCCATCCGCGACGGGTCGACGGGCATGTTCTCGACCGTGAGGAAGTTCGGCACCGTGACCGCGCCGTGGATCACGCGGGCGGAGTTGCCGTCCTCGGTGTCGACGTAGTCGATCGTGACCTCGGGGGCGGCGCCGTCGACGGTGAGGTCGGCGAGGTCGGTGTCGCCGAGCAGCGCGAACGCCTCGTCGCGGATCGACAGCGCCCGGCCGGCGAGGTTCTCGGCCGAGGCCACCGTGAAGTCCCAGGCGAGGGTGAGCTCGTCGGGCTGGATGCCGGCGGAGGCGAGCTCGGGGAACACCGCCTCGGCGTAGTGCCGGCCGCGGTCGGTGGTGGGGGTCTCGGCGAGCGCGTCGTCGCGCAGCGCCTCGAAGGCCGCGCCGGCCGGGATGACCTCGCCGGCAGCGTCGCGGAGGTCGCGCAAGCCCACGACGTAGCGGTGGCCCTCCTCGAAGTTGACGGCCGGACGCAGGATCAGCAGGCGCTGGTCGGCGGGCGTCTCGGGGTGGGTGTCGAGCTCGGACCAGAACGGGTGGCGCTCGTCGTCGGTGGCGTCCCAGATCACGATCGGGCGCGCCGGGGGCGACGTAGCGGGAGATGTCGGCGACGTGGTCACGGTGGTCGAAGAACCCGCCGGACGGGGTCGCTGAACGGACCCGGGTCGAAGGCGTCCACCTCCGAGTGCGGCTCGTCGGCGGTGCCCCACGTCTGCGGGAGGTCGAGGCCGGGGACGAAGGTCAGGACCGGCGAGCCGGGGCTGAAGCCGTCGTTGCGGTTCCACTCGGTCGGGTCGAGCGGCTTGCCGGCGGCGTTGCGGGGCGTGGCGCGGATGTCGAGCTGGACGCGCCGGCCCGTCGCGGTCGTCTCGTCGGCGACCGTGAAGCGGTCGTTGGGGAACGGCAACAGGCAGCGTGCGCTGTCGAGGTCGTCGCAGTAGCCGTCGGGGATCGCGGTCGGGTCCACCGGGACGGTGAAGCCGACGAGCGCGGGTAGCGCCGAGGCGAGGAGGGCAGAGGACCAGCAGCCGGCTGGCGGAGCGGCGGACGGGACGTGACATCGGAGGGCTCCCGGAGGTCGTCGAGTCGGGTCGGGCGACCTCCGGAGGGTTCGCCGCGTCCGGCGCGGCATCCTCCCGCCGCCCGCCGTGGGCCATCCGCCTAGGGTCGGGGAGCGAACCTCGCAACGCAGGTCGACGGAAGCGGAGCCCGACGTGGTCTGGTGGCAGCTGGCCCTGTGGGGCCTCGCGGCGGTGCTGGGGATGCTGACCCTCGCCTGGGTCGGGTCGCTGGTCGCGGCGCGACGCGAGCCTCGTCGACCGGTTCTGGGGGCTGGCGTTCGTCGTCTACGCCTGGACCTACGTCCTCCTCGGCGACGGCGACCCGGCGCGCGGCTGGCTCCTCGTGACCCTCGTCACCGTCTGGGGCCTGCGGCTCGCCGGCTACATCACGTGGCGCAACTGGGGCCACGGGGAGGACGCGCGCTACGTCCGCGATGCGCGAGCGGGACCCCGCCGGCTTCCCGGTCGCGGAGCCTCGTCACCGTCTTCTGGGGCCAGGGCGTGCTCGCCTGGGTGATCGCGCTGCCGCTCCTCGCGGTCGGCGCGGACGCCACGCCGGCGGGCCTCACCTGGCTCGACTGGCTGGCGCTCCCCGTGTGGCTCGTCGGGTTCGTGTTCGAGGCCGGCGGCGACTGGCAGCTGAAGCGCTTCCTCGACGACCCGGCCAACCGCGGCACGGTCATGGACCGCGGGCTGTGGCGCTACACCCGGCACCCCAACTACTTCGGCGACACGGTCCAGTGGCTCGCCTACGGGCTGCTGGGGCTTGGCCACCGGCTGGTGGTGGTCGCTCCTGGGCCCGGTCCTGATGCTGGTCTTCATCGTGAAGGTGTCGGGGGTGGCGCTGACCGACCGGAACATGGCGACGGGGTCGTCCAGGCGCGGGTACGACGAGTACGTGCGCCGGACGAACGCGTTCGTCCCCGGCCCCCGGAAGGCCTGAAACGTCCGTTCCGGCACCGTGGCGGACGAGGCGCGTCTCCGGGACCGTCCCACCTCCTCGCGCGGTGTGCGCTGTGACGCGTACCTTCCTCCCACCTCAACCCGCGACCGGACCGGTGCGTCACCTCTGGTGAAGCCTCGTCCCCAGGAACCTCGATGCCGCGCCGTCTCATCGTCGTCACGTCCCTGCTCGCCCTCGTCGTCCTCGCGCTCGGTCTGGCCTACGCGAAGGGCAGCTTCCCGAGCGCCCGCTCCGACGTGGCCGCGATGCCGGTCGAGCCGACGCCGGAGCCGGAGCTGACGGCTCTGCCGGTCGAGCCCTCGCCGGCGGTGACCGAGACCGAGACGACCGCGCCGTCGCCGTCGCCCTCCCCGTCGCCGGAGCCCTCGCCCACCCCGACCGAGCTGACGCCGGAGCAGAAGGCCGCGATCGCCGCCCGCCGGGCCGAGATCGAGCTGGTCCAGACGCGCCTCACGGAGCTGCGCTACTACGCCGGCGCGATCGACGGCGACGACGGTCCCAAGACCCGCGCCGCCGTGATGGCGTTCCAGAAGGTCAACGGCCTCGGCGCCGACGGGGTCGCCGGCCCCAAGACCATCGCGGCGCTCGACGCGCCCGTCGCACCCACCCTGAAGGGCGGCAAGCCCGACCGCATCGAGGTCGACCTCACCCGTCAGGTCGCCTACGTCGTCAAGGGCGGACGCAGCTGGTCCGGGTCCTGCCGGTCTCGAGCGGGTCCGGCGAGACCTACGCGACCAAGAACGGCGGCAAGGCGGTCGCGCTGACCCCGGTCGGCGACTTCACGATCCTCCGTCGCATCTCCGGCGAGCGGAAGGCCGACCTGGGGATCCTCTACGACCCCCTCTACATCTACAAGGGCTGGGCGCTCCACGGCTCCAACCACGTCCCGAACTACCCGGCGAGCCACGGCTGCATCCGGCTGACGCGCTGGGACGCGACCTGGCTCGCGGCCCAGTACCCCAACGGCACCCAGGTCCGTGTCTACGGCGGGACCCACACCTTCCCGATCGGGTCGACCGCGCCGGGCACCGACAACCCCGGTGGCGACACCGAGCCGAACGCCGAGGTCCCGGCCGAGGAGCAGACGCCGGCGCCGAGCCCGTCGCCGACCGCGTCGCCGTCCCCGTCGCCGTCGCCGTCGCCGGAGCCGTCGCCCTCGCCGAGCCCGTCGCCGTCCCCGTCGCCGACCCCCTCGCCGAGCCCCTCACCGTCGCCCAGCCCGTCGCCATCCGCCAGCCCGTCGCCGGACGCGTCGCCGTCCCCGGACCCGGGTGCCACCGAGCCGTCCCCGGCCGCGACGCCGTAGCGCCGACCGCCGTCCCGTCCGCGCCGCCGCGCGGACGGGGCTGGTTAGGCTCGCCCGCATGGAACCGAAGACCGGCCGCCTGACGGCCTACAGCCACGGTGCGGGCTGAGCGTGCAAGCTGGGTCCTGGTGACCTGGCGCAGGTCCTGCGCCACCTCGGCACGCCGTCGCACGCCGACCTGATCGTCGGCACCGACACCGGAGACGACGCCACCGTGTGGCGCCGTCCGGACGGCCGTGCGCTCGTGGCCACCGCCGACTTCTTCACCCCGATCGTCGATGACGCCCGCACGTGGGGGCGGATCGCCGCGGCCAACGCCGCGAGCGACGTCTACGCCATGGGTGGCTCGCCGCTGTTCGCGCTCAACCTCGTGGCGTGGCCCCGCGACACCCTCCCGCTGGACCTCCTCGGCGAGGTGCTGGCCGGGGGCGCCGAGGTCGCGGCCGCCGGCGGCTGGGTCGTCGCCGGCGGGCACACCGTCGACGGGGCCGAGCCGATGTACGGCCAGGCCGTGATCGGTGAGGTCGACGCCGACCGGGTGCTCACCAACGCCGGCGGCCGAGCGGGCGACGCGCTGGTCCTCACCAAGCCCCTCGGCACCGGGCTCGTCGCCACGATGGTGAAGCACCGCGCCCCCGCGGACGTCGCTCCCGGCGGCGCCTCCCACGACCTCTACGAGCGGGCGGTCGCCGAGATGACCCGCCTGAACGACGTCGCGGCCCGTGTGGCGCTGGCCGCCGGCACGCGCTGCGCGACCGACGTGACCGGCTTCGGTCTGCTCGGCCACCTCCAGCGGCTCGCGGCGGCATCCGGCGTCGGGGCGCGGGTGGAGCTCGCGGCCGTGCCCGTCCTCGCCGGCGCGTGGGACCTCCTCGACGCGGGCCTCGTCCCCGGGGGGACGCTGCGCAACCTCGAGCACGTCCGGCCGTGGGTGACCGCCGCCGGCGCCGACGTCGGCGAGCGGGAGCTGACCCTCCTGGCCGACGCCCAGACCTCCGGCGGGCCTGCTGTTCACCGGTCGACCCCGCGGCGGCCGAGGACGCGGTCGCCGAGCTCCGCGACGGCGGTCACACGGCCGCGGTGATCGGTGCGCTCACCGGCGACGCGCCCGGCTCCCTGCGCGTGGTGTGACGGCGCTACCTTCTCCGCGCACCGCCTGCCAGGAGAGCACGCCGTGGACGCCGCCCCGTTCGTCATCGACCGCTCGACGTGGGACCTGCTCGTCCACCACGCCTGGTCGGACTTCCCCTACGAGGTGTGCGGGCTGCTCGGGGTGAAGCCGGACGGCGAGCTCGTCCACTTCCCGATCACCAACGCGGAACGGTCGATGACCTACTACGTGATGGACGCCAAGGAGCTGCTGAAGGCGATGCGCGTCATCGAGGACGAGGGCTGGGGGCTCGCGATCTACCACTCCCACACCCACACCCAGGCGTACCCGTCGGCGACCGACATCCGCCTCGCGGCCTACCCCGAGGCGACCTACCTGATCGTGACGTTGCAGGACCGGGACCGGCCCGACATCCGGGCGTTCTCGATCGTCGACGAGGTCGTCACCGAGACCCCCGTCGTCCTCCGGGACGGCGCGCCCGCCTGACCGACGCCGCGGTCGACACGGCGGGCGGTGGGTCACGACAGCGCGCGGCGGAGCGCCGGCGCGAGGTCGCCCTGGTCCGTCACCGCCACGTCGCCGAGCCCCTGCCAGCGCGCGAAGGTCGCGAGCTCCGTGGCGAGCTCGCCGGCGACGTGGGTCGCGTCCTGGCCGTCCTCGAGCCACGCGCCGAGCACGCGCAGCACGCCGGCGCGGCGGTCGCTCTTGAGGTCGACGCGCGCGACGAGCCGGTCACCGAGCAGGAACGGCAGCACGTAGTAGCCGTGCTGCCGCTTCTCCTTCGGGACGTAGATCTCGATGCGGTAGCGGAAGTCGAACAGCCGCTCCGCCCGCTCGCGGAACCACACCACCGGGTCGAAGGGGGACAGCAGGGCGCGTGCGTCGATGCGGCGGGGCGTGGTCGCCTCGGGGTGGAGGTAGGCGAGGTCGCGCCAGCCCGGCGACCCGGACCTCCTCCAGCTCGCCCGCCGCCGCGAGCTCCGCCAGCAGGGGACGGGCCTCGCGGATGTTCACGCGGAAGTGGTCGGCGAGGTCGCGCGCGGTCCCGATCCCGTGCGCTCGCGCCCCGAGCAGCAGCAGCTCCCGCAGGGCTTCGTCGCGGGGCGGGTCGGGCTCGGCGACGACCTCGGGCGGGATGACCCGGTCGTGGAGGTCGAAGACGAGCGCGAACTGCGCGTCGCGGTGGTGGACGGCGAGGTCGCCCTTGACGTAGAGCCAGTCGAGCGCGACACGGCCCAGGTTCCACCCCCACCACGACGCGCCCCGGCTCCCGGCGTCGGCGAGGTCGGAGACCGACAGCGGCCCGTCCTCGGCGACCTCGCGCAGCACCTGCTCGATGTAGCCGGGGTGCTCCTCGGCGGCGCGCTGGACCCCGCCCCAGGCCTGGGTGCCGGTCATCCGGTGTCGCATGAGGCGGTGGACCCGCAGCGGCATCACCGAGGCCTCGTGGCCGAACGCGTACTCGAAGTTCTCGCGGCTGCGCCACAGCCAGTCGTCGAGCCGCTGGGGGTCGTAGGGGCCGAGCCGGCTGAAGAACGGCAGGTAGTGCGCCCGCGCGGAGACGTTCACCGAGTCGAGCTGGACCACCGAGCTCGCGTCGAGCACGCGCCGGAAGTGGCGCACGTCGACGCGCCCCGGGGCGCGCGGGGTGGCGAAGCCCTGGGCCCCCAGGGCGATGCGCCGCGCGCGCTCGACCGGGATCGTCCTCATCGCGCCGCACGCTACCCGCCGCCCGTTGCGTTGACGGTCTGGCCCGGTATCCCGGGCTGGACCGTCAACGCAACCGCGTCAGGGGGTGTCGAGGGAGGCGGCGAGCTGGGCCTCGAGGTCGGCGCTGCTGGGGAGGTCCATGGCGAGGATGCGCTGGACGGCGCGCTCGGCGGGGGAGAGGCCGCCGGCGGCGTCCTCGTCGTCGTCCCACGCCTCGTCGAAGCGGCGGAAGCGGTAGGCCTTGGGCACGCGCGGGTCGACGTAGCTGGCCCGGGCGACCGCTCGGGTGTTGCCGAGCCGCTCGGCGGCCGCGTCGACGGCGGCGAGGACGTTGGACTCGGCCTCGCGCATCGTCTCGAACGCGCCCAGCGCCCGGAGCTCCTCGGCCACCACGGCGGTCGCCCCCCAGGTCCGGAAGTCCTTGGCGGTGAAGCGTTCGCCGGCGACCTCGCGGAGGTAGGCGTTCACGGCACCCGAGTCGACGTGGTGCCACGCGCCGTCGTCGTCCTGGTAGGCGAACAGCCGCTGGCCCGGGATCTCCTCGCACTTGAGCATCTGGCGTGCCAGCCGCGGGTGGCGCAGCTCGTACTCGCGCTCGAGCCCCGACTTGGCGGTGAACGCGAACCGGACGCGCCGGCTGGTCACCTCGACGTGCTCGGACAGGAGGGTCGTGAGGCCGTAGGACTCGTTGGTCCGGGCGTACTCGTCGTTGCCGATGCGCAGGAGCGTCTCGTCGAGGAGCGCCACGACCAGCGCCAGGATCTTCTCGCGGGTCAGGCTGCGCTTGCGCAGGTGGGCGTCGACGGTCCCGCGGATCGCGGGGAGCGCCTCGGCGAACGCGGCCATCCGGTGGAACTTGGTCGCGTCCCGGACCTCGCGCCACAGGTCGTGGTAGCGGTACTGCTTGCGGCCGGCGTCGTCGTAGCCGGTCGCCTGCAGGTGCCCGTTGGGGTCGGTGCAGATCCACACGTCGGTCCAGGCCGGCGGGATCGCGAGCCGCGCGCAGCGGTCGCGGACGGGACCGTCCGGGATGACCTCGCCGTCGGGGGTGTGGTAGCTCCACCCCTTGCCCCGCCGCACGCGCCGGATGCCCGGCTCCTCGTCGGAGACGTAGACGAGCCCGACGACGGCCGCGTGCTCGTCCGGCGTGGCGTCGGGCGCCAGCTGGGAGACCTGCGGGAGCACGCTCGTCACGGTCACCGGCGGGTCCTGGTCGTCGTCGTGGTCGGTCATAGGTGCACGGTCGTACCCGCTCCGGCGCACGCCCCGGTGGCCGTGGCACCGTCCGGCGGTCCCGTCCGTCCCGCCGTCACGGTCCCGGCCCCGTCCGGACGGGGGCAGCCGGGTGGGAACAACCCGGTTGCCCCGGTTGCTACTCCCGGACAGGAGCCGTCGTCGGGCCGCCGGTAGGCTCGCCGCCGACGACCTCCGCGGTTCACCCCCACCCCCGACCTCCCAGGCAGGTTCCCCCATGCCCGTCGTCCGCATCCCCACCGTCCTCCGCAAGCACACCGACGGCCAGGCCAAGGTCGAGGCCGCCGGCGGGACCGTGGGCGAGGTCTTCGATGACCTCATCGCCAAGCACCCGGGCCTCGCCGAGCAGCTGCTCGACGACGGCAACGTCCGCGGCTTCATCAACGTCTACGTCGACGACGAGGACATCCGCTACATCGACGGGCTCGGCTCCGGAGTCGAGGCCGACTCCGAGATCGCGATCATGCCGGCCGTCGCGGGGGGCTGAGCCTCCGCGCGACACGCCGGCGACCACGGGATCGGACACGCGCGTGCTCTTCGATGACATCAGCCAGGTGGTCGGCAACACGCCGCTGGTCGGGCTGCCGCGGCTGTCGCCGGCGGGCTACCGCATCTACCTCAAGCTCGAGGGCCACAACCCGACCGGGTCGATCAAGGACCGGGTCGCGGTCTACCTGATCGAGCAGGCCGAGAAGCAGGGCCTGCTCCAGCCGGGCCAGCGGGTGCTCGAGCCGACCTCGGGCAACACCGGCATCGCGCTCGCGGCGATCTGCCGCACCAAGGGCTACCCGCTCACGTGCGTGATGCCCGAGAACACCTCCGAGGAGCGTACCCAGGTCCTGCGGATGTTCGGCGCCGACATCGTCACCTCGCCGGCCGAGCAGGGCTCCAACGGCTCGGTGCGGATGGCGCAGCAGCTCGCCGCGGAGGACCCGGACGTCTACATGCCGTTCCAGTACGGCAACCCCGCCAACCCGCTCGCCCACTACGAGACCACCGCCCCCGAGATCATCCAGGACCTGCCCGAGCTGACCGCGTTCGTCGCCGGGCTCGGCACGGGCGGGACGGTCACCGGCGTCGGCAAGCGGCTGAAGGAGTTCCGCCCCGACATCAAGGTGTTCGCGGCCGAGCCGGAGTACGGCGACCTCGTCTACGGCCTGCGCAACCTCGACGAGGGCTACGTGCCCGAGGTCCTCGACCAGGACGTGCTCGACTCGCGCATCAAGGTGAACTCGCGCAAGGCGCTCGACCACACCCGGAGGCTCGCGTCCGAGGAGGGCATCTTCGCCGGCGTCTCGACCGGCGCGTCGCTGGCCGTGGCGGTGCGGGTGTGCGCGCGGTTGCCCGAGGGGTCCTCGGTCGTCGCGGTCTCGCCGGACGGGGGCTGGAAGTACCTCTCGACGGGCGCCTATGCTCCCGGCGACGTGGACGAGCTCGCGGCCCGGATCTCGGGCACGCTCTGGGCCTGACCCTCGAGGAGGGTCGCACGGCCGGCGTCCGAGACACGACCGACAGGGGTACGCCGCGTGAGCGACGACACCACCGTTCTGCGCCGTCTGCCCGAGGGGCTGACGAGCGCCCGCATCGTCGGCGGCATCGCCGTGGCCGTCACCGTCATCGCGCTGGTGACGGGCGCGGCTCTGGTCGGCCGGGCCGACGGCCCGTTCGAGGACGCCGGCGAGCGCATCCAGGCCTTCTACGCCGAGTCCGACGTCGACGGGATGCTGCGCGCGTTCCCGGACGGGTCGGTCCCCGCCGAGCAGGCCGATGCGACCCGCAGCGCGCTCGGTCGCATCCTCGTGCCGGGCGTCGAGATCGTCGAGGTCTCCGAGCCGGTCGACGTGGCCGGCGTGCCGGTGGTGCGGGTCGTGACCGGTGACCGCATCTCGTGGTGCGTCCGCCCCGACGGTGGCGTGCTGCCCCAGTGCCGCGTGGGTGAGGTCGAGATCGAGGCCTCCGGCGACCCGCGGTTCACCGCCGACATCGCCCAGGTCGACCTGCCGCTCGACGGCCAGCCGCAGATGGCGCTCGGGCTGACGCTGGTCGGTGACGAGGCCGTGACCCTCGAGGGGCTCGCGCTGGTCGACGCGGCCGGCGACCCGGTCCCCGCACGTCTGGCGCAGGTGGCGCTGGTCCGCGGCGGTCAGGGCGAGCCGGCGGACCCGGAGGCGCCCACGGTCGAGCCGGGGACCCAGCTGTTCCTCGGCTGGCTCCTCGACGTCGACCCGAGCGACCTCGACCTCCGCCTCACCTGGGACGGCGGCAGCCTCGACCTCGACCTCCACCGGACCCGCTGGTTCGTCCGCTGACCTGGGTTACCCTCGCCGGCCGACGACCGGGTGGGGGTACAGGGTGAGCTTCGACGTGACGGTGCTGGGGTCCGCCGGGTCCCACACGGGAGCGGGACGGGCCTGCTCCGGCTACCTCCTGCGCTCCGGCGGGACACAGGTCATGGTCGACTGCGGCAACGGCTCGACCGCGAACCTGCAGCGTCACACGACCTTCGACGCGCTCGACGCGATCGTCATCAGCCACCGCCACGTCGACCACTGCGCCGACCTCGTCGGGATGTACTACGCGCTCAAGTTCCAGGGCGACGGTGACCGGCGGGTCGACCTCTACGCCGCCCCCGAGGTGCTCGACCTCGCGACGGGGCTGCTGTCCGGCGACTCGGCGATGCGCTTCCGCGAGGTCTTCGAGTGCCGCGAGGTGACCGCCGGCGACACGATCACGATCGGACCGATCGGGATCGAGCTGTTCCCGAGCGTCCACCCCGTCCCGACCCTGTCGATGCGGATGACCGCTGACGGCCACGTGATCGCCTACTCGGCGGACTCGGCCGGCGGGCCCGACCTCGTCGCCTGCGCGCGCGACGCCGACCTGTTCCTGTGCGAGGCCACCTGGCAGGGCGAGATGGGCGACTGGCCGCCGGGGATCCACCTCACGGCCGCCGCGGCCGGCGACATCGCCACGCAGGCCGGCGTCTCGCGGCTCGTCCTCACCCACCTGCTCGGCTCGATCGACCGTCCGCGCAGCCTCGCCGAGGCGCGCCGTACCTTCGTCGGCGAGCTGTCGCTGGCCGACGACAACCTGACCTGGACGCTCGGCTGACGGCGGGCACCACCACACCCGCGCGCTGCGGTCGTCGCCGGCCCTCCGCCCCTCCCACCCGCCCCCCCGACCAGGAGTCCACCCGTGCCCCGTGCCGACGGCCGCACGCCCCACCAGCTGCGCCCCGTGAGCTTCGAGCTCGACGTGCAGCGCAACCCGGCCGGCTCGGCGCTGGTCACCTTCGGCGACACGCGCGTGCTCTGCGCCGCCTCGGCCGAGGACGGCGCCCCGCGCTGGCGTAACCGCCGCGGCTGGGTGACCGGGGAGTACGCGATGCTCCCGGGTGCCACCTCGGAGCGAGCACCGCGGGAGCGGCGTGGGCCGGGCGGACGCAGCAAGGAGATCGAGCGGCTCATCGGTCGTTCGCTCCGTGCCGTCGTCGACCTCGACGCCCTCCCGGACGTGACGCTGACGGTCGACTGCGACGTGCTCGAGGCCGACGGCGGGACCCGCACCGCCTCCATCACGGGCGGCTGGGTGGCGCTGTCGCGCGCGCTCACCTCCCTCGGGCACGCCGACGCGCTCACCGGCCAGGTCGCCGCCATCTCGGTCGGCATCGTCGACGGAGAGCCGCGGCTCGACCTGCCCTACGAGGAGGATGCGCGCGCCGAGGTCGACATGAACGTGGTCGCGACCGCCGACGGGCGGCTCGTGGAGGTCCAGGGGACCGCCGAGGGCGAGCCGTTCGACCGAGCCCAGCTCGACCGGATGATCGACCTGGCGCTCGCCGGCTGTGACGAGTTGTTCGCGCTGCAGCGCGCGGCCGTGGCGGGTTCGTGATGCGCATCGTCCTCGCCTCCGGCAACCCGAAGAAGCTCGCCGAGCTGCAGCGTCTGCTCGTCGGCCTCGACGTCGAGCTGGTCCCGATGTCCGACCTCGGTCTCGACGGCGCCGACGAGACCGGCGACACGTTCACGGCCAACGCGCTCATCAAGGCCCGTGCGGTGGTCGAGGCGACCGGCGAGGCCGCGATCGCCGACGACTCCGGCCTGGAGGTCGACGCCCTGAACGGTGAGCCGGGCGTGCGCTCGGCCCGCTACGCCGGCGAGGACGCCGACGACGCGGCCAACAACGACAGGCTGATGCGCGAGCTCGCGGGGCTCCCCGGGGAGATGCGCACCGCCCGGTTCGTGTGCGTCGCCGCGTTCGTCGAGCCCGGCGGTCACGAGTGGACCGTGCGCGGGGAGATGGAGGGCCGCCTCACCGACGAACCGCACGGGGAGCACGGGTTCGGCTACGACCCCTACTTCGTCCCCGAGGGATGCGAGGTCACCAACGCCGAGCTCGAGCCCGACGAGAAGGACGCCCTGAGCCACCGGGGCAAGGCCTTCCGGGCGATGCGGGCCCACCTCGCCCAGCGCCTCGAGGGCAACGGGTGAGCCTCCCCGCGGACGCCGGCGTGGACGACGACGACGAGCGCCCCGTCCACGCCTGGGATCCCGGCTTCCGTGAGCTCGTCGCCGCACGGCTCGCGGCGTTCCCCGTCGTCGACACGCCGCACGCCGAGGGGCACTCGGCGGCGGTGGCGTTCACGCTCGTGCCGACGCGCACGGCGGCCGCCGAGGTCGGCTTCCTCCTCACCAAGCGCGCCGGCGGGATGCGCAAGCATCCGGGGCAGTGGGCGCTGCCAGGTGGACGGGAGGACCCCGGCGAGTCCGCCGAGGAGGCGGCGCTGCGCGAGCTGCACGAGGAGCTCGGCGTGGCGCTCGCCGACGACGCCGTGCTGGGACGCCTCGACGACTACGTGACCCGCTCGGGGTTCGTCATCACCCCGGTCGTCGTCTGGGCCGGCGACGTCGAGCTCGCGCCCAACCCGCGCGAGGTCGCCCGCGCGTACCGCGTGCCGCTGGGCCTCCTCGACCGTCCCGGCTCGCCCCGGTTCGTCGCCATCCCCGAGTCCGACCGGCCGGTGATCCAGATGCCGCTCATGGCGACCCTGATCCACGCGCCGACGGCCGCGATCCTCTACCAGGCCCGCGAGGTGCTGCTCCACGGAGAGCCGACGCGCGTCGCCCACCTCGAGCAGCCGGTCTGGGCCTGGAGGTAGCGCCCGGGCGGGCGTTTCCGCGAGGGCTACGCTCGCGCGCCATGACCCGAGTCCCCGCCACCACCGATCACCCCCTGCGCCGCCTGTGGGAGTACGCCGGCGACCACCGGCCCGTCGTCTACAAGGCGACCGCGTCGACCATCCTCAACACCCTGTTCGACCTCGCGCCGCCGTTCCTCATCGGGCTCGGGGTCGACATCGTGGTCCAGGAGCGCAACTCGCTCATCGCCGGCTGGTTCGGGGTCGCGGACCGCGTGACCCAGCTCTGGGTGCTCGCGGCGGTGACGGCCGTCGTGTGGATCCTCGAGAGCTCGTTCGAGTACCTGCTGCAGGTCCAGTGGCGCAACCTCGCCCAGACCATGCAGCACGAGGCGCGGCTCGACGCCTACGCCCACGTCCAGGGGCTCGAGCTCGCCTACTTCGAGGACCGCTCGACCGGCGGGCTCCTGTCGATCCTGAACGACGACGTGAACCAGCTCGAGCGCTTCCTCGACCGTGGCGCGCGCGACCTCATCACCGTGACGACGACCGTGCTCGTCATCGGCGTGGCGATGTTCCTGCTGATGCCGACGATCGCCCCGTTCGCGTTCCTGCCGATCCCCGTGATCCTGTGGGGGTCGTTCCGGTACCAGAAGCGTCTCGAGCCGCGCTACGCCGACGTCCGCGACCGGGTCGGGCTCCTGAACGGCTCGCTGGCGAACAACCTGAGCGGCATCGCGACCATCAAGGCGTTCACCGCCGAGGACCGCGAGGTCGCCCGGATCGAGGAGGAATCCGACGACTACCGCGCCTCGAACGCGGTCGCGATCCGCTACAGCTCGGCGTTCGTGCCGCTGATCCGGATGGCCATCCTGTTCGGCTTCACCGCCATCCTCGTCCTCGGCGGTCTGCGGACCCTCGACGGACGGATGGAGGTCGGCATCTACACGGTCATGGTCTACATCGTCCAGCGACTGCTGTGGCCGCTCACGCGGCTGGGCGAGACCTTCGACCTCTACCAACGCGCGATGGCGTCGGTGCGCCGGATCATGGACCTCCTGGCGGTCGCGCCGCGCGTGCTACCGGGGGGCGCAGACGCCGGCGCGCGTCGACGGCCACATCCGGTTCGAGGCGGTCCGCTTCGCCTACGACGCCGGCGACGAGGTGCTACGCGGCGTCGACATCGACATCCCCGCCGGCGAGACGCACGCGATCGTCGGCGCCACCGGCGCGGGCAAGTCCACCATCGTGAAGCTGCTGCTGCGGCTCTACGACGTGACCGGGGGGCGCATCACCCTCGACGGACGCGACGTCCGCGACCTCACCTTCGCCGGCCTGCGCGGCGCCACCGGCCTCGTCAGCCAGGACGTGTTCCTGTTCCACGGGTCCGTGCGCGACAACATCGCCTACGGCCGCCCCGACGCGACCGACGACGAGGTGGTGGCCGCGGCGACGCTGGCCGAGGCGCACGAGTTCATCAGCGCGCTCCCGCAGGGCTACGACACGGTCGTGGGGGAGCGGGGCCAGAAGCTGTCCGGTGGGCAGCGTCAGCGCGTCTCGATCGCCCGGGCGATCGTGAAGGACCCGGCGATCCTGATCCTCGACGAGGCGACCTCCTCGGTCGACAACGAGACCGAGGCGGCGATCCAGCGCTCCCTCGACCACGTCGCCCGTGACCGGACCACGCTCGTCATCGCGCACCGGCTGTCGACGGTCAGGAACGCGCACCGCATCCACGTCCTCGAGCGCGGGCGGCTGGTCGAGGCCGGCACGCACGACGAGCTCGTCGCCGCCGGCGGGTTCTACGCCGCCCTGTGGCGGGTCCAGACCGGCGAGCGCGCCCCCGCCGCCTGACCGTCAGCGGGTGAGGCTGCCGTGGAGGTCGTCGAGCGCCGCGCGGGCGTGGCCGGCGGTCTCGGCCGTGGGGCGGTCGGCGAACGCCATCAGGGCACCCCGGACGCGGGCGGCCTCCTCCGGCGGGACGTCGAGGGTCCGGTCGATGCGGTCGGTGCCCTCCTCGCTCGTAGGCGACGTCGCCAGGCCGGCGCTCCTGCAGCTGCGACAGCACGGCGTCCACCGACGCGGCGAGCCCCTCGAAGCTGCCACCCGCGTCGTCGCGGTCGGCGAGCGCCTGCCTGGTCTGGAACAGGCTCTGGACGAGGTCGATCTCCACGGGGTCCTCCACGGGGGGTCGGTGTCGTCACCAGGGTGGACGGTCCGCGCCCCACCGCAACGACCGCGCGGCCAGGTTGCACCGCGGATCGGCGTGTGCCCGTGGCGGGCGGGACGGGGCGGGAGGGACGGTCGGACGACGCCGTGGCCCCGCCGTCGCGCTCTAGCGTGGAGCGACCCGGACGTGGCCCCTCGCCACGCCACCCCCCGAGAGGACCAGCACCGTGGCCGACGCGCTCGGTTCGACCTTCCACGAGACCGTCGAGGAGGGCCACCAACGTCTGCACCGGACGTGGCCGGCGCTCCTCGCCACCGGCCTCGTCGGCGGCATCGACGTCTCCATCGGCCTGCTCGGGATGCTGCTGGTCAAGCACCACACCGGCAACGACCTGGTGGCGGCGCTCGTCTTCAGCTCCGGCTTCATCGCGCTGACGCTCGCGAACTCGGAGCTGTTCACCGAGAACTTCCTCGTCCCGATCTCGGCGGTCGCGGCCAAGAAGGGCCGCATGCGTGAGGTCTGGCGGCTGTGGGGCGGGACGGCGGTGACGAACCTCATCGGCGGCTGTGTGATGGTCGTGCTGTTCATCACCGCGATCCCCGAGCTCGGGGACACGGGCATCGAGCTCGGGCTCAACTTCGTCGAGCGGGGCATCGGGCTGGAGGGCTTCACCTCGGCGGTCCTCGCCGGGGTCGTGATCACCCTCATGACCTGGATGCAGCACGCCACGCCCTCCACCTTCGGCAAGATCGTCGCGGCCGTGATGGCGGCGTTCCTGCTCGCCTACGGCCACCTGTCCCACGTCGTGGTGGCGTCGCTGGAGGTCTTCGCCGGGATCGTCGGCGGTGCGGACTTCGGCTACGCCGAGTGGTTCGGGATGTTCTGGTTGTGGGCGGTGGGCAACGCCATCGGCGGCCTCGGCCTCGTCACCGTGCTGCGGCTCGTCCAGGTCGGCTCGGAGCGGCTCGAGCGCGAGCAGGAGCGCGAGGTCGACCAGGACGGCACGATCAGCGAGCCGACCCAGGACGAGGACCACGGGTCCGGGGACGCCGCGCCCATCGAGCAGGACGAGGCCGGCGGCGGGGCCTCCGAGGAGCCGGGCGACCACGACAGCTCCGAGGAGGTCGGGAGCCGGACGTGACCGGCCGCCAGATGTGAGCGTTCTGACCGGGTCGGGACCAGTTGCTCAGGTCCGGCCGGGATCGGCCGATAGACACGGTGGGGCACCGCGATCGCGGTGCCGACGACGCCGACCCCCGAACGGGGGGACGATGGGCCAGATCACACGCACCGACCCCGACGTCGGCGCCGACATCCTCGAGCTGCGCAGGCACATCCCGTCGCTCGAGGCGGTCGAGCGACGCCGGGCGCAGCTGTGGACGGTCGCCGGCATCGTGATGCTCGCCGGCGGCATCGCGCTCGCCGTCGTCATGACCGACCCCACCGCGACCGCGGCGCTGCCGACCAACGTCGGTATCCGGCTGGGCCTCATCGGCGTCACGGCTGCGTTCCTGCTGCACGTCTTCGACCAGGAGCGTCGCCTCCGGGTGCTCTCCCGGGCGCTCATCCAGGAGAAGGTGCTGTCGCAGGCGCTCGAGGCGCGGGTCCAGGACCTCGCGACCCTGTCGAAGGTCGGCCACGTCGTCAACTCCGTGCTGAACCTCGACGAGGTCCTCGGGGTCGTCCTCGACGGGGCCTTCGAGCTGACGGCCTCGCGGTCCGGATCGGTGATGCTCGTCGACGGTGCCGAGCTGGTCGTCTCGGCGAGTCAGGGGTCCCAGCCGGCTCCGATCGGTGTCCGCCAGTCCCTCGACCGGGGCGTGGCCGGATGGGTCGCCTCCCGCCGGGAGCCGATCCTCATCAACGGGCGGCTCGCCAAGGACCAGATCCCCAACCCGGGCGAGCGGGTCCGGGGCGAGGGGTCCTCGGTCGTCGCACCGATGCTGCTCGCCGACGAGCTCGTCGGCGTCCTGACCCTCGAACGGGCGGGGACCGCGCCGGCGTTCACCGAGTGGGAGCTCCGGGCGGTCTCGCTGTTCGCAGCCCACGCCGCGACGGCCGTGGCGCACGCCCGGCGCTACGACGAGCAGCGCGGCACCGTCGACCGCCTGGCCGAGACGCTCGAGCGGCGCAGCGAGCACGTCGCGTCCCTGGTGCACGACCTGAAGTCCCCCTTGACCGCCATCATCGGCTACGTCCGCCTGCTGCGGCAGCGCCGTGCGGAGCTCGACGTCGCACGGCAGGACGAGCTGCTGGACCGCGCCGAGGACGCCAGCGGTCAGCTCCTGACGCTCGTGAACCGGATCCTCGCCCAGGCGAGCGACGACGCCCAGACCGACCTCCGCCGCGAGCCGATCGCGCTCCCGGCCGTGCTGTCCGAACTCGCCGACATGACCGCCAGCATGGCCCGTGCCCGCGACGGGATCGACCGGTCCATCACGGTCGACGTGGAGCTCGCGACGACCACCCTCTGGACCCACATCGGCGCGCTCCGCAGCGTCCTGTCGAACCTCCTCGAGAACGCCGTCAAGTACTCGCCGCCCGGCTCCGCGGTCGAGGTGACCGCCCGCGACGTCGAGGACGAGGTGTGGATCGCGGTCCGCGACCACGGCGACGGGCTCCGGGAGGGCCAGCACGAGGCGGTGTTCCAGCGCTTCCGGCAGGAGCACCACGCCGCCGGCGGCGTGGGGCTCGGCCTCTACATCGTGCGGTCGCTGGTCGGTGGTCTGGGCGGGCGCGTCTGGATCGACGACGCCCCCGACGGGGGTGCGGTCTTCACGGTGGCGCTCCCAGCCGCGGCGCCGGCGAGCGCGTCCGCGACCGGGGAGGTCGCCGACGCCCCGGCCGACGCGCCGTCCACCGCCTGACGAGCGCGGCCCGAGTCGGATCAGGGTCGGGACGGTAGCAGCATCGCCGCGTAGCCGTCGCGGTAGGACGGGTACGCGAGGTCGTAGCCGCTGGCGCGCAGTCGCGCGTTGGAGACCCGCTTGTTGCCGCCGCGCCGGCGCGGCTCGGTCGTCGTCGCCGGCTCGGGTGCGTCGAGGCGCCGGGCGAGCCAACGCAGCACCTCGCAGCGGTCGGCGGGGTCGTCGTCCGGCGCCGAGGTAGACGGCTGCCGGGTCCGACAGCATCAGCAGGTGCGCGAGCGCGCCGGCGCAGTCGTCGCGGTGCATCCGGTTGGTGAAGGTCGGGCGCGTCCGGGCAGGCGGCCTCGCCGGCGCGGACCTGGTCGACGAGCCGCGTGCGTCCGGGGCCGTAGATGCCGGCGAGGCGGAGCACGGTCCCGCCGGCGTCGCGGGTGATGGCCTCACCCTCGAGCAGGATGTCCCCCGAGAACGAGGTCGGCTCGGTCGGGCTGTCCTCGTCGACCCACGAGCCGTCGGTCTGGCCGTAGACCGCGGTCGAGGACACGAAGACGAAGCGGTCGACCGCGCCGAGGCGGTCGAGGAGGTGGTCGAGCCCGCTGACGTAGGCGGCGCGGTAGCGCTCGGGATCGCGGCCGCCGGCCGACACGGCGTAGACGACCGCGTCGACGTCGGTCGGGACGTGGGCCAGCGAGGCCGGGTCGGTGACGTCGGCAGCCACCGAGGTGACACCCTCCGGGAGGCCGCCGGGCGAGCGCTTGAGCCCGAGGACGTGGTGGCCGGCGTCGACGAGCTGGCGGGCGAGCTCGGAGCCGACGTAGCCGCACCCCGCGATGAGGACCCGCACGTCAGGCGCCGGCGTAGGCGTCGAGCACCGCGTCGGACAGCGGCGGCCACACCTCGGCGGCCCACGTGTCGAACGGGCGGTCGCCGAGCGCGGCGCAGGCCAACCCAGCGTCGGGGTCGACCCAGAGGAAGGAGCCGGACTGGCCGAAGTGGCCGAACGTGCGCGGCGAGTTCCGCGCCCCGGTCCAGTGCGGGGACTTGTCGTCGCGGAGCTCGAAGCCGAGCCCCCAGTCGTTGGGGTCCTGCCGCCCGAACCCGGGGAGCACGCCCCGACAGGCCCGGGAAGACCACCGTCGTCGCCTCGGTGAACAGCGCGTCCTCGAGCAGGGTCGGGGCGAGGAGCTCGCGCCCGAAGGTGAGGAGGTCGGTCACCGTGCTCTCGCCCTCGCTGCCCGGGGAACCGAGGACGGCGGTGTCGGTCATCCCGAGCGGGCGGCACACCTCGAGGTCGACGTGCTCGGCGAACGGCATCCCGACGCGTTCGGCGACGAGGTCCCCGAGGAGGTCGTAGGCGTAGGACGAGTAGATCCGGCGCTTGCCCACGGGCGAGGTGATGCCACCCTCGCTCGGCGGGAGCCCCGACGCGTGCGCGAGGAGGTGCCGCACGGTCGCGCCCTCCGGCCCCGCCGGCTCGTCGAGGTGCACCACCCCGTCCTGGATCGCGACGAGCACCGCGGTGGCGGTGAGGAGCTTGGTCACCGACGCGAGCGGGAAGCGCCGGTCGACCGGCCCCGCGGTCTCGAGCGTCGCGCCAGCGTCGGTGACCCCGGCCGCGGCCGTGTCGACGGGCCAGTCGGCGACGGCGGCGAGGGCGGACGACACGTGGTCTCCAGGAGGCGGCGGCGGATCGGGGGCGCGAGCGCCGAGGGTAGGCAGCGCCGGCGATCGGGTGCACGCCCGACCGTCGCAGCGCCCCGGCGATCGGGTGCACGCCCGACCATCTTCCCCGATCGGGTGCAGCGGCGACCTCCCTGGCGTCGTTCCTGCACCCGATCAGCGGATGTGGTCGCCGGCGCACCCGATCCGCGGAGATGATGCACCCGTTTCCGCGCCGCTCGGGTCCACAGAAGCGCTGGCAGGGTGCGCCACCTACGACTAGCTTGAGTAGCGCGGCAGGCGGAAAGCCTGCCGAAGTAGGCCCCGGGAAGGCGCTGACGGAGTCAGCAGCCCGGGGCCATGCGCTTTCTACAGAGCTTCTCCGGCCCAGATCACCCTCCAGGAAGCCGGAGGGGAGCAGTTCGAGGAAGGTACCGTCCTGCCCGGTGAGTTCCGCCCGAGGGCCTGCGCGGAGTTCGGCCCAGTCGACGCTGCCGGATCGCAGCGTCGGGGGGATTCGCCCAGGTCGCCATCGAGGGAGTCCTCAGTTCATGAGCGAGCAAGGGCATGACCAGGCGAGGGTCGCGAGCAGGGAGCGTCGGGGCTGGATCCTGAGGCACCCTTGGTGGGCTTCAACGGTTTGGGGGGTGCTCGTCCTGGTGATCGTCGCTGTGCGGTGGTGGATCTCAGATCCGGAACCGCAGTGGTCTCTTCTCGTGGCCCCGCTCGTAGGGGCAGTGGGGGCGCGCCTGTTCATGATGGTCATCACGCGGAACGTCGAGAAGTAGGGGGTGCCGATGCCTGGCCGTCCGGGCTTGGAGGTCGCGAGCCGATCGAGCGCGCCGTGCTTGGCCAGCTTGACGATGTGCACCACCGTGGAACGGTCGATGCCCCAGCGGTCAGCGATCGCACGCTGGCTGCCCTGTCCGGCCACGACCTCCTGCCACACCTGGTACTTCTCCTGCGGCGTCAACCGTCGCTTGCGGAGACGCGGCCTACCGTCCTGAACTGCCGCCATGCCCACCCCGGGTGGTCTCCAAGGACCTCCCGGAGGTGGGGAGTTCCTCACGCGATCTGTCCAGTGAATTTGGACGCGGAACATGGCCTACTCACCGGTGGCCCCTGGCTGCGGGCGTGTATGCGGGTATGCCACGGTGGCTGCAGCTGGCGTGGCTGGGGGATCCTTCGATATCGCCGCTGGAGTAGCTTCAACGGCGCTCGCTATCGAGGATCACGAACAGGGCTGTAAGGTACTAGATAGGCCTCATCCTGCCACGCTGGGAGCGACCTCGATGCATCTCCCGCGAGCCCTCTACGGTATCGCGTCGATCGTACTCATGATCGTCGGCACCGGATTCGCAGCCAGGTTGGGGTGGGAGTACATGCTAGGAGATGTCGAGGGTCTAGGCCGCTGGGTGGTTGCCGCCCTTGCCTGCTATTCAGTTGCAGTCGTGGCCTATCATGTGGCCGCATCATGAACCAATCTGGACCGGTTGGAGGGCTCCGAATCCGGCCCTTCTCGATCGGTCGCGGACGTCGTGGGCTGCGCCTGGTGCTACGCGTTCGGCTGTTATCGGTGGGCAGTTTCCTTGCGGCCTCACCGGCGCTGTCGGAAGCGTGTACATCAGCTGCTACTGGGAGGGGATGCTGATGGCAGAGTGGCTACGAGGGATGCAGGTGTGGCAATGGGTCGTGGGGACGTTGGCGACTGCGTTCCTGATCGGTGCGCTGATCCAACGACTCTGGCTGACGGCAATCGGAGCGGCGGCGACGATGGCCTGGGTTGTCGCCACCCGGAACTCTCGTGACGGGCCCGACGTGGTGGACGATGACACGATATGAAGCGTTGAATCGCCCGGGTCGGAGCAATGAACCACTCTGGGCCGATGGACATAGGACGTTGTGTCTCGAGCAGTTCGGTCCAGGTCGCCGTTGGAGGTTTCCTCGTTTCAGCAGTGAGCCAGCTCAGGGCAGGGCGAGGTTCGTGAACAGAAACCGTTGGATCTCAAGGACCCTCACCGACTCCTCGACCGTGCCGGCCCGCCCGGCCGGGCTCGGCATCAACGACGACGCCGCCGCAGCCATGACCGCCGACGGGTGGGTGCTGTTCGACAACCTCGTCTAGAACCGCTCGACGCCAGCTGTAGGGGCTTCTGATGACGATGAGAGATAGGTATCTACGATGGCGGTCATCGCCGGAAACCCGACGCTCGCGCCTGGCCGCCTTTGGAATCGGACTCACGTTCCTGCTTGGGGTACCGCTCATGGTGGCGGGTACGGACCTTCTGGTGTCGCTCGTCGTCTCCATCGGATTCGCTGCCCTGATGGTCGTGGTAGCGGCTCGGCAGAGTCCCTGACGCTGGAGACGCACGGCGGATCCGTGCGCAGGAGGGTCGATGCCTGACGATGAAGCGACGATTGCTCGTAGGATCTGCCGGTTTCGCTCTCACGATGGGGCTGCATCGGTTGGCGATCGGAGAGATCTCGGTCGTGTGGATCGGCGTGAGCCTTCTCACTGGGTGCGCCTTCGGCGCGTTCTTCGACGCCGTGACTTCGCGGACGCGCAGACGCTAGGGGTCAACATGTTGAGCCGATCCCTGGGAGACGTGGGGTTACCCGCCGCGGCGGACACCCGCGTGCCGTTCGGGGTCGTCCTGCCCGCGGCCGACGAGGCGACGGCCCACACGCTCGCGAAGCTGATCCTGGACGGTTCGTGACCCGTTCCGGTCCACAGCGGGTCCACAGCAGCCAGGTCGAGCAACCCCGTGCAAACGGGGATCAGGCGAAGTCGCAGGTCAGAGGTGGTGCGAGCGGGGAGACTCGAACTCCCACGGGTTGTGAACCCACTGGGACCTAAACCCAGCGCGTCTGCCAGTTCCGCCACGCTCGCGCGGTACCGAGCGTACTCGCGCAGCCCGCGCGGACCGCGCGCTCTCGGGATGGAACGGGACTAGCTCGTTCGGGGTCGAGAGCGACCGCCCCTTGAGGGGGGTGCGCCGGTAGCCCGAAGGGATGGTGGAGGGGTTGGAACGTGGCGTGAGGGGGGCTAGGCGCCCTTCCAGGGTGTCTCCGCGGGGTCATCATCGGACCACGCAGGGTGTCATCCAGTAGGGTCGTGAACGCGCGGACGCGGTCCGGTTGCGCAGCGGGGTCGAAGTCACCGGGGAACCTGCCGATACCGGGGACGTGGGTGTTTCCGCACCACGGGGGAGTCGTCGTGACGCAGGGAGCCGAGGTGGAGGCCGAACCGACCTCACCACGGAGACGCGTGGTGTGGGCCGGCGTCCTCGTGGTCGTGCTCGCCGTGGTGGCGTTCGCGGTCTGGCGGACGGTCGGCGGCACCGGTGGAGGGGACGACACCGTCGTCGGCGCGGACGGGGAGCCCGTCGAGGTACTGGCCCGGACCGACGGGTTCGTGCTGACCGGGGCGGTCGTGACCGACGAGATCGACCCCGCGACCGGCGAGCCGGGGGAGCCGCGGAGCACGTTCGACGCCGGCGAGCCGGTCCGGTTCTGGCTGTCGTTCGACGACACCGGGGCCGAGGCCGGCCGCGACACGCTCTTCGTGGTGTTCACCCACGAGGGCGTCGACGAGCCGCTGTTCCGCGCCCCGTTCCGTCTGCCGCAGCCGACCGGCCAGCAGAACGTGACCCTCGGCGCCGGCCAGACCGGCGAGCCGGGGACCTACCGCGTCACGGTGCTCGTCGACGACCAGGAGCTCTACCGGACCTCGTTCGATGTCCGCTGACGACCGCCGGCCCACGGGCGCCGTGACCGCCGCCGTCGAAGGACGAGCGTGAGGCCGCGGCCGAAGCGGGCGACGCGCCGGATGAGCGCGGGTCTCGTCGCGACCCTGATCGCCCGTGTCCTCGTCCTGCCGGCGACCACCGCGCTGTTGACGGTCGCCGTTCCGCCCGAGCCCGCCGCGGCGCACTCGGTGGCCCAGACCGACATGTCGGCGACCTTGACCGCCGAGACGGCCGCTCGGCTCGCCGCCAAGGGCGGCATCACCGTGGGCGACCGCATCGACTACGTCATCAAGTTCGCGCCGATCCCCAACGGCGCCAACACGGGCCCCAACGGCTGGGTCACCTCCTACATCCCTCCGGGGCTGCAGGTCATCGGTGCCGAGTTCGTCGAGCCCGACGGCGGCGACGGCTGGACGCCGGTCCAGCCCGACCCGCCGGCGCCGATCAACGACGGCTTCGGCAGCTCGTCCAACTCGAGCTTCAGCGGTCCGTTCGCCGGCTTCGCGCCCGGGTCGCTGGCGCAGTTCTACGGCGACACCGGCATCTTCTTCTCCACCGATCCCCGGACGGCGAAGTTCAACAAGACGACCAGCGGCGACGCCACCCCGGTCCTGGCGCCGATCCAGCTCAGCAACGGCTACCGGGTGGACCCGACCGGGTGCGGTCAGCTCACGAGCATCGTCGGGGCGGCGAACTGTCGCACCCACAACGCCTGGGACGCGCAGAACACCCACGCGTTCGGCTCGAGCAGCCCGTCGACCGCCGACCCGCAGCCGCCCGGCAACATCACGACCCCGTACATCTCGAGCGGACGCGGCAACACCCCCCACCTCGTGGGCTCCCCGGTGGCCGGCCCCGACACCCATTACAAGCTCGACTACACCGGCAACGTCGGGCCGTGGCAGCGCGTCGCCTACCCCGGCTCGATGATCGGTGTCGGCTCCGCGCCGACCGGGACCGGCTCCCCGACCGACACCGCGTGGGCGCCCACCAGCGCCGGGCGGACGCTCAGCGCGTCGAACCCGCTGCCATCGACGACCAACGCCGTGCGCTTCGCCGTCGGTGCCATCGAGGTCGGCACCATCGAGTACGCGCTGCTGTCCACCGTCGTCGTCGACGACACGGACCCCAACGCCTGCCGCGCGCTCGACACCGAGGTCTTCGGCGGCGACGCGGCCGGCGTGGACAACGGCAAGGACAACGCCTGGCGCTACAACGAGCCCGTCCCCGCGGTCGGCTACACCTGCCTCGCGTTCGACAAGGTCGGGCCGCTCACGAGCTCGGGCGGCCCCATCACCTACACGCTGCGGACGACGAACACCAGCACCGGCACCTTCACGAACCTCGCCATCACCGACCTCCTCCCGCCCGGGGCGAGCTTCGTCTCCGCGTCGCCGGCGCCGGCGAGCGTCGGTGGGGGCATCGTCACCTGGCCGACCGTGGCGAGCCTCGCCCCGGGGGCGCAGCTCAACTACACCATCACGATCACGCCCAACTCCGGCGACGAGCAGGTGATCAACCAGGGGCGGCTCGACACCGACCAGACCGAGCCGGTCAAGGCGGAGGCGGTCACGCTGCAGAACGCGGCGACCGTCACCCTCGCGAAGACGGCCACCCCCACCGACGTGGGCCAGGGTGACGCGGTCACGTACACGGTGAGCGTCCGCAACGACGGACCTGCCGTCGCCAGCTCGGTCAAGGTCACCGACGTGCTCCCCTCCGGGTTCAGCTACGTGGCGGGCAGCACGTCGAACGGGCTCGGGAACCCGACGATCGCGGGTGCGCTCCACACCTGGAGCATCCCCAACGTCGCGGCGAACACGACGTACACCTTCACGTTCCGGGCCCGGGTGGGCGCGCTCGTCGCGGACGGCACCTACCCCAACGAACTCCGTGCGGAGTGGACCGACGGCCTCGGGTCGCGCCAGACCTCCGCCAGCGGGCTCGCGGCCGTCACCGTGACGCGTCCCGTCACCCCGGGGGAGGTCTGCTACGCCGTCGCCGACGCCACCGACACCCTCTACACGATCCGCAAGGACGGCAGCACCGCGGCCGCCGCGGTCGGGCCGACCGGGGTGACGAGCATCGAGGCCATGGCCGTCGACCCCACGGGGCGCACCATCTACGCGGCCAACGCCGGGACGAGCGCCACCTTCGGGATCATCACGCCGTCGACCGGCACGTACACCTCGCTCGGCCCCATCGGGACCGCCCGCGGGGTCCGCGGCACGCTGACGATGGCGGACCCCGACGGGCTCGCGTTCGACCCGTTCAGCGGCAAGCTCTGGGCGATCGAGCGCACCGCCGGCGAGGACCTGCTCTACCAGATCGACCCGGCCACCGGCCGCGTCGTCGCCGACGCGTTCGGCACGGGATCGGACTACCTCGTCGCCGACCCGACCAACGCGGCGGCGGACGACCTCGACGACCTCGTCGTCGACCCCACCGACGGCACCCTCTACGCCATCGCCAACAGCGGCGTCGCCAACAACCGCCTCGTCCGGGTGAACAAGACCTCCGGCGTCCTGACGGTCGTGGGATCGTTCCGGCTCGGGGCCGCGGACCTGCAGGACGTCGAGGGGATGTCGATCACCCCCGCGGGCCAGTTGTTCGTCACGACCGGGGACGGCACCACCACCAGCACCGACAACGGCTTCTACGGCGTCGACAAGGCCACCGGGACGACGACGCTGGTCCGGTCGATGTCGCCGGCGGCCGACGTCGAGGCGCTCGCCTGCTACACGGGGGCCGACGCCGGGGTGAACACCATCTCGGGCACGCTCTTCATCGACCTCGACGGCGACGCGTCCCTCGGCAGCAGCGAGACCCGGCTCGGCAACCGACGGGTCGAGCTCTACCAGGACCTCGACGGCGACGGCCTCGTCGACCCGGCCGTGGACCGGCTGGTCGCGACGAGCTGGACCGCCGCCGACGGCACCTACCGCTGGAGCACCAGCATCCTCGGCGCCTACGCCATCCGGGTCCTGCCGGCCGACGCGCCGGCGCTCCACACCCTGTCGGTGCCGACCTCGGGCTCCCACACGGCCACGTTCTCGAGCTACGGCGTCCTCGACGCCAACAACGACTTCGGCTTCCGCCCACCGGACGCCCTGGCCGTCACCAAGACCTCCGACGTCTCCGGCCTCGTCCGTCCCGGGCAGACCGTCACCTACACGGTGACGGTCCAGAACACCTCGAGCACCACGCAGAGCGGCATCCGGGTCGACGACACCGTCCCGGCCGGGACCACCTACGTCGCCGGGAGCAGCCAGGTGACGGCGCCCACCTCCGTCACCTCGACGGTCGCGAGCGACAGCTACGTCACCGGCACCTACGCCTCCGGCAGCGGGTGGTCGGGGGCGTGGCGCGAGGACCCGGGCGACGACGGCTCGCCGACCGGCGGTGACTACCGCATCACGACCGACGGCAGCGCGGTCGTCCAGCGGTTGCAGAAGGACGGCTGGGTCGAGCGCGACGTCGACCTCACCGCGTACGCCAGCGCCACGCTCACGTTCAAGACCCGCAACGCCAAGTACGACGGTGCGCTCGGGGTCCTGGTGAACGGGACCGAGGTCGCGAGCTACCCCGGTGGGAGCGTCGACGAGAGCGGCTACACCACCCGGACCGTCGCGCTGGCCGGCGCCGCGGGGCGCGTCAGCACGCTGCGGTTCCAGACGACGAGCAGCGACGGCGACCGCTGGTACGTCGACGACGTCGTCATCACCGGCACGCGGTTCACCGGACCGCCGGCGACGACCGCCGGGGGCGACCTCGCGGCCGGGCAGCCGCTCGCGTCCGGCTACACCCTCCAGCCCGGGGGCACCCTCACGGCGACCTTCCGCGTGGTGGTCGCCGACCCGATCTCGCAGGCGAGCATCGACAACACCGCGACGGCGCGCTCCACCCAGCAGCCGGCGCCCACCTCCGGGACCGTGAGCGACGCCGTGGGGGCCTCCCTCGGCGACCTGGTGTGGCTCGACGCCAACGGCGACGGCGTCCGCGACGCGGGCGAGCCCGGCATCGGCGGGGTGACCGTCACGGCCACACGCCGGAGCGACGGCCAGGTGTCCACGACCACGACGGCGGGCGACGGGAGCTACCTGTTCGCGTCCCTGCCGGTGGGCACCTACGACGTCGTGACCTCGGGCGCGCCGGTGGCGACCCGGCAGGTCACGAACGGCGCCCTGCCGCGGGTCGTCACCCTCGCCGCCGGCGACGCCGTCCGCACGGTCGACATCGGCTACCGGGACCTCATCGACCTGCGGCTCGCCAAGACGGCCGACGTCGCCGACCCCGACGTCGGCCAGGCCGTCACGTTCACCCTGACGCTCACCAACGATGGGCCGGCCGGCGCCACGGGCGCGGTCGTGCGTGACGTCCTCCCGGCCGGCGTCTCCTTCGATGGCGACCTCACCGACCCGGGTGAGGGCGCCTCGGTCGGGGACACGACCTACGACGTCGGCACCCGCACCCTGTCGTGGACGGTCCCGACGCTGGCCTCGGGCGCGGACGCCACGCTCGCCTTCACGGTGACCAACGACACGGCGGCCGCGACGACCAACCTCGCGCAGGTGTGGGCCGCGGACCAGCTCGATGCCGACTCGACCCCGGCGAACCTCGCGGCCGCCCCCGCCGAGGACGACGAGGCGGCCGCCACGCTGACCCCGCGCTCGGCCGACCTCGAGCTCACCAAGACCGTCGACGACGCCACCCCGCGGCCCGGCGACCAGGTCGTGTTCACGCTGACGGCGGCGAACTTCGGACCCGCGACGGCCACCGGGATCGTCGTCACCGACACGCTGCCGGTCGGGCTCACGTTCGTCCGCACCCAGAACCACACCGCCGGCGCCGCCCCCACGTTCGCCGGCGGGACGGTCCGGTGGGACGTCGGCGCGCTCGCCGACGGGGCGTCGGCCTCGGTCGAGGTCGTCGCGCGCGTCGCCACCGACGCGAGCGGCCAGCCGCTGACCAACACCGCCAGCCTCACCGCCACGACCGCGGACCCGGGCCCACGGCCGGACACCGCCTCGGTCGTCGTGGATCCCGTCGTGAGCGACCTCGAGCTCGCCAAGTCGGTGAGCGATCCGACGCCACAACGCGGTGACGTCGTGACCTACACGCTGACCGCGACCGACGCCGGCCCCGACGATGCGACCGGCGTGGTGGTCACCGACGTGCTGCCGGCCGGCCTCGCGTACGTGACGGGCAGCGGCTCCCCGGGCGTCAGCTACGACGGCGCGACCCGGACCGTGACGTGGACCGCCGGCGCGATCGCGGTCGGCACGCCGGCCGTGGCGACCTACGACGTGACCGTCACCGTCTCCACGGCGGTCGTCAACCGGGCGCAGGTCGCCGCCGCCGACCAGGTCGACCTCGACTCGACGCCGGGCAACGGCGCCGGCGAGGACGACGAGGCCGCGGCCGCCATCAACGCCCAGGACGTGGACCTGTCGCTGACGACGAGCGCCAGCACGACGAGCCCCCAGGTCGGCGAGACCTTCCAGCTGACGGTGACCCTGCGCAACACCGGGGAGGACGCGGCGACCGGGGTCACCGTGACCGACGCGGTCACCGCGGCCGGGCTCACCTTCGTCTCCGCCGACCTGACCGGCGGGCAGGGGAGCTACGACCCGACCTCGGGCGTGTGGACCGTGGGGCAGGTCGACGCGGGCGCCGCCCCGCTCGTCCTGGTGCTGACCGTCCGTGCCGACGGCCCCGGCACGTTCGTGAGCGACGCGGAGGTGTCGGCCGCCGACCAGTTCGACGTCGACTCGACGCCGGCGAACCTCGACCCGACCGCCGGCCCGGCCGAGGACGACGAGGCCCGCGTCACCGTCACGACCCCCACGGTGGACCTGCGCCTCGTCAAGAGCGTGACCGCCAACGCCGCACCCAACCCCGGCGAGACCGTCGAGTACACGCTGGTCGTGACCAACGACGGGATCGCGACGGCCACCGGGGTCGAGGTGACCGACACGCTCCCGGCCGGGCTGACCTTCGACGCCGGCGCGGACGTGACCGCCGCCGGCCAGGTCCTGACCTGGGCGGTGCCCGGGAGCCTCGCCGCCGGCGCCAGCGCCTCGACCGTGTTCACCGTGGTCGTCGACGGGCCGGGGACCTACCGCAACGTCGCCGAGGTGACGGCCGTCGACCAGTACGACCTCGACTCCCGCACGACCTTCGCCGACCGCGCCGTGGACCCGGCGACGGCGGACCCGGCGGGCTTCGAGGACGACGAGGCGGCGACCACCATCACCACCCAGGGCGCGGACCTGTCGCTCGCCAAGACCGTCGTCGCGAACCCGCGTCCGCGGGTGGGTGAGACCACGACCTTCCGCATCGCCGTCACCAACGGCGGGCCGGACGAGGCGCAGGACGTCACCGTCGCCGACACGGTCGAGGCGGGGCTGACCCTGGTCTCGGCCAGCGACCCGGGCTTCGACGTCGGCACCGGCGTCTGGACCATCGCCGCGATCCCCGCCGGGTCGACGGTCACCGTGGACGTCACGGCCGAGGTCTCCGCCGACGGCACCTGGGGCAACCGCGCCGAGGTCGTGGGCGTGACGCAGGCGGACCCCGACTCGACGCCGGGCAACGGCGCCACGACCGACGAGGACGACGAGGCCGAGGCCACGGTCACGACCCCCGTCGTCGACCTCGAGCTGACCCAGGCCATCACCCGCAACCCCTCGCCGAACGTCGGCGAGGAGCTCGACGTCACCCTCACGCTCACCAACGTCTCGACCACCGACGGCGCCACGGGCGTGACCGTGCTCGACCGCCTCCCGGCCGGCTGGACCTTCGTCACCGCCGCCGGCGACGGCACGTTCGACGACGCGACCGGGACCTGGTCCGTCGGGGCGGTCGGCGCCGGCGGGACGGCGACCCTGACGCTCACGGTCCTGGTCGCGAGCGTCGATCCGCAGACCAACCAGGCGCAGGTCGCGACCGCCGACCAGACCGACCTCGACTCGACCCCCGGCAACCTCGCCGCCGGCGCGACCCCCGCCGAGGACGACGAGTCCGTCGTGTCCGCGACCCCGCAGCTCGTCGACCTCAGCGTCACCGCGGCCCTCGTCAGCCCGACGACGCCACGCGTCGGCGACACCGTGGTCTACGAGGTCACGGTCACGAACGCCCCGGGACGTGATCCGGCCACGTCCGTCGTCGTGACCGACCTGCTGCCCCCCTCGCTCGTCCACCTGTCCGACACCGCCGGCAGCACCCCCGCGAACGGCATCAGCTACGACCCGGCCACCGGCGCCTGGGTCGTCGGCGACCTGGCCCCGGGTGCGACCGCCACGGTCCGGATCTCGGCGACGGTCGTCGCGAGCGGTGCCGTCGTCACCGACGCCGAGGTGACCGGCGTGGACCAGGCCGACGTCGACTCCACGCCGGCGAACCAGGTCGGCGCTCCGGACGAGGACGACGAGGCGCGGGTCGCCTTCACCGTGGCGCCGGCGGCCGACCTCTCGCTCACCAAGACCATCGACGACACGACGCCGGACCCGGGCGACCAGGTCACGTTCACGCTGACGCTCACCAACGACGGCCCCGACCAGGCGACCGGCGTGTCGGTCACCGACGTGCTCGACCCGGCGGCGTTCACGTTCGTGTCCTCGACCGGCACCTACCTCCCCGCGACCGGCGTGTGGTCGGTCGGCACCGTCGACGTCGGCACCCCGCGGGTGCTCCAGATCGTCGCGGAGGTGGAGACGACCGGGACGGCGACCAACACCGCCGAGGTCACCGCGGCCGGCCGCTACGACCCGGACTCGGTCCCCGGCGACGGCCTCGCCGGCGACGACGACCAGGCGACCGTGACCCTGCGCGCCACGAACGCCGACCTCGCCGTCACCAAGCAGGTGGCCGCCGGCTCGACCGCGACGCCCGACGTCGGCGACACCGTGACCTTCGACGTCACGGTCACCAACGACGGGCCGGACCCGGCGACCGGCGTCGTGATCTCGGACCCGCTGCCGGCGGGGACGAGCTTCTCGGCGGCGTCCGCCACCGACGGGACCTACGACGGGACCAGCGGTCGCTGGACCCTCGCGGGCGCGCTCGCGGTCGGGGCCACCGAGACCCTGACCGTGACGCTGGTCGTGGACGACGAGCTGCCGTTCGACAACGTCGCCTCGGTCCTGGCGCTCGACCAGGCCGACCTCGACCCGAGCGACGACTCGGCGAGCGTCGCGGTGACACCGACCCAGGCCGACCTGAGCCTCACCAAGTCGGTCGACGTGGCTCGGCCGAACGTCGGCGACCGGGTCGTCTTCACGGTGACGCTCACGAACCAGGGACCCGACGACGCGACCGACGTGACGGTCAGGGACGTGCTCCCGCCCGGCCTGACCCTGCTGGCGGAGACGCCGTCGACCGGCACGTACGCCGCGGCGACCGGTGACTGGGGCATCCCGACGCTGGCCGCCGGCGCGACCGCGACGCTCCTCCTCGACGCCGCCGTCGGGACCATCGGCCCCAAGACCAACCGCGCCGAGATCACCGCCGCGGACCAGTTCGACCCGGACCTGACCGACCAGTCCGCGACCGCCGTCGTGACCCCGCTCGCGGTCGACCTCGAGGTCACCCAGACCGTCTCCGACCCCACGCCGCAGCTGGGGGATGCGGTCACCTTCCAGGTGGTGCTCCGCAACCGCGGGCCCGACACCGCCACCGACGTGGTCGTGACCGACCTCCTGCCCGCCGGGCTCACGTTCGTGTCCTCGACCGACCCGGCCGGCTACGACCCGGCCACCGGTCGCTGGAGCGTCGCGTCCCTCGCCGCCGGCTCCACGGCCACGCTGGAGATCGTCGCGACCGTCGACACGTTCGGGACGAAGGAGAACGTCGTCGAGGTGACCTCGGCGACCCAGGCCGACGTCGACTCCACCCCGGGCAACGGCGTCGCCGACCCGGACGACCTGGCACGCGTGACCGTCGCCCCGCAGCAGGTCGACCTCGAGCTCACCACCACCCTCGACGCCGGTCCGCACACGTACGGGGGCCCGGCGGCCTTCACCGTCACGGTCACCAACCAGGGACCGGACGCGGCGACCGGCGTGACGGTCACCGGCCCCTTGCCGGCCGGGCTCACGCTCGACGGCGCCACCCCGAGCACCGGCACCTACGTCGGCGGGGTGTGGACCGTCGGCTCGCTCGCCGCCGGTCAGACGGTGACGCTCACGCTCGACGCCACGATCGGCGCGACCGGCACCACCACCTACGAGGCCCAGGTCGCCACACAGGACCAGGCCGACCTCGACTCGACGCCCGGTACGGGCGACACGACCGAGGACGACCACGACGCGGTCGACCTCGTGGTCGCGGCCACCGCCGATCTGGCGCTCACCAAGACCGTCAGCGACGCCGCGCCAGACGTCGGCGACACGGTCACCTTCACCGTCACGCTGACGAACGCCGGACCGGACACCGCCACCGGCATCGAGGTCGCTGACGCGGCACCGGCCGGGATGACGTTCACCGCCGTCGACGCGGGCGCCGGCGCGAGCTACGCCGGCGGGGTCTGGTCGGTCCCGTCGCTCGCGAGCGGCGCCACCGCGACCCTCACCGTCCAGGCGACCGTCGACGTTCCGTCGCCGTCGCCGAACGTCGCCGAGGTGACCGCGGTCGACCAGGTCGATCCCGACTCCGACCCCGGCAACGGCGCACCCGGCGAGGACGACCGGGCGACGAGCAGCGTCGCCGGCACCGCCATCGACCTGTCGGTCACGAACACGTTCGACCCGACGTCGCCGACGACCGCGCCGGACGTGGGCGACACGGTCGTCTACCGCGTGACCGTGACGAACGCGGGACCGAGCGTCGCCACCGGCGTGTCCGTCCGCGACCTGCTGCCGGCCGAGCTGGCCTACGTCACGAGCTCCGGCCCGGGCGCCTACGACCCCGCCACGGGCCTGTGGACCCTCGCCGGGTCGCTCCCGGCCGGGGGGACGGCCACGCTCACGATCACGGCGACCGTCGTCGGGTCCGGGACCGTCACGGCGATCGCCGAGGTGGCGTCCGCGGACCAGCCCGACCTCGACTCCACCCCCGCCAACGGGGTCGGCACCGAGGACGACCTGCAGGCCATCTCGGTCACGGTCGCGCCGGCCGCGGACCTGTCGCTCACCAAGACCGCCTCGGCCGCGACGCCCAACCTCGGCGGCGACGTCACCTTCACGCTGACGCTCCGCAACGCGGGGCCGGACACGGCCACCGGCGTCGTCGTGACGGACCTCCTCCCCGCGGGCCTGACGTTCAAGAGCGCGACGCCGGCGCTCGCCTACGACGCCGGCACCGGCGCCTGGACCGTCCCCCCGGTGGCCGCAGGCGCGTCGGCGACGCTCACGATCGTCGCGACCGTCGCCACGACCGCGCCGGTGAGCAACGTCGCCGAGGTGACCACCGCCCCGCAGCACGACCCGGACTCGACGCCCGCCAACGGCCCCCAGACGCCGGCGGAGGACGACCGCTCGGCCGTCACCCTGACGCCCCAGCTCGTCGACCTCTCGCTCACGACCAGCCTCGTCACCGCAGGGCCGAACGCCTACGGCGACCGGATCACCTTCGAGGTGGTCGTGGCCAACGAGCCGGGTAGCTCCACCGCGACGAACGTGGCCGTCACGGACCTCCTCCCCGCCGGGTCTCGACCTCGTGAGCGCCACCCCGCAGACGGGGACCTACGTCGCGGCGACCGGCACGTGGACCATCCCGTCGCTCGCCGCCGGCGCCACCACCCGGCTCACCGTGACCGCCGACGTGGTGGCGACCGGCACGCTGACCTACGTGGCCGAGATCACCGCGGCGGACCAGGCCGACACCGACTCGACGCCCGGCAACGGTCCCCAGACGCCGGCCGAGGACGACCGCGACACCGCGGCCGTGGTCGTGCCGGCCGCCATCGACCTGTCGCTCACCAAGACCGTCGACGACCCGACCCCCGACGTGGGCGACACGGTCCGGTTCACGGTCCGGCTCACCAACGCCGGCCCGGACGCGGCCACGGGCGTCGAGGTCACCGACCTCGTCGCGCCGGCCGCCGGCACGACCGTGACCGCCTCGTCGACGACCGCCGGCGCGTTCGACGAGACGACGGGCGTGTGGTCGCTCGCCACGGTCGGGACCGGCACCGAGACCCTCACCGTCGACGTGCGCCTCGACGCCCCCGGCACCTTCTCGAACGTCGCGGAGGTCACCGCGGCCGACCAGACCGACCTCGACTCGGTCCCCGGCGACGGCGACCCGGCGCAGGACGACCGCGCCACGGCGTCGGTCACCACCCGCGCCATCGACCTCGCGGTCACCCAGACGGTCTCCACGACCACGCCGGCGCTCGGGGCCGTCGTCGAGTACGTCGTGCAGGTGACCAACGACCCGGCGGCGCCCGACACCGCGACGGGGGTCGTCGTCACCGACCTGCTGCCGGCCGGCGTGACCTACCTCGGCCACACGACGACCGCCGGGACCTACGCGCCCGCGACGGGGGAGTGGACGGTCGGGACGCTCGCCCCGGGGAGCTCCCAGACGCTCCGCATCACCGCCACGGTGGACGTCACGACCCCGGTCACGAACCTCGCCGAGGTGACCGCGGCCGACCAGGCCGACACCGACTCGACGCCGGCCAACCACGCCACCCTCCCGGCCGAGGACGACAGCGCGACGACGACGGTCGACGCGCCCGACACCGTCGACCTGTCGGTCACGAAGACGCTGACGACCCCGACCACGCCGCCCATCACGGTCGGCGACACGGTCCACTTCGACCTCACGGTCACCAACGATGGCCCCGACGCCGCGACCGGGGTGGTCGTCGAGGACCGGCTGCCGGGCGACCTCACCTACGTCGCCGACGACGGCACGACGACCGTCGCCGGGGACGTGGTGACCTGGCAGGTCGGCGACCTCGCCGCCGGCGCCAGCGCGACCCTCGACCTGACGGTGCTCGTCACCGGTGCGGCCGACACGCTCAACACCGCCGAGGTGATGGCGGTCGACCAGGTCGACGCCGACTCGACCCCGGGCGACGGGCTCGCCGGCGCCGACGACATCGACAGCGCCGGCGTCGAGGCCACCGAGGCCGACCTCGCCATCACGAAGACGGTCACCCCCGCGGCCCCACCGGAGGTCGGCGACGTCGTGAGCTTCGACGTCGTGGTCACCAACGACGGCCCGGACACCGCCACCGGGGTCGCGGCGATCGACGCCCTGCCGGCCGGCCTGACCCTGGTCGGGACGCCCACGACCACCCAGGGAACCTACGACCCGAGCACGGGCGTGTGGAACCTCGGGGCGCTCGCCGCGACGGCGACGGCCACGCTCACGATCACCGCCGAGGTCACGGCCCTCGGGCCGGTCACCAACGGGGCGCGGCTGTCGGCCAGCGACACCTTCGACCCGGACGCCACCAACGACACGGCGAGCGTCACCATCGACGCGGTGGACGCCGACGTGGCGCTGTCGATGGCGGTCTCCCCGACCGGGTCCGTCGCGTCGCTCGGCGACCCCGCGACGTTCACCCTCACGGTCACCAACCAGGGGAGCCAGGGCCGCCAGGACGCGGCGGAGGGCGTGGTCGTGACCGACCTCCTCCCCGCCGGCTTCACGGTCACCGGGGTGGCCGCGTCCGGCACGACCACCTGGAACGGCGTCGACACCTGGACCGTCGGCACGCTCGCCCCGGGCGCCAGCGAGACCCTCGTGATCACCGGCACGGTGGACGTCCCGGGCGCGATCACGAACGAGGCCGAGGTCACGGCCGCCACCCACGCCGACCGCGACTCGACGCCGGCGAACGACGACCCCGCGGAGGACGACCAGGCGTCGGCGACCGTGTCCGCGCCGGCGACCATCGACCTGAGCCTCACCAACGCGACGACCGCCACCACCGTCGACCTCGGTGACCTCGTCACCTTCGACCTCGCGGTCACCAACGCCGGACCGAGCGACGCGACCGGGGTGGCGGTGCGCGACGTGCTGCCCGCCGGGATGACCTTCGTGTCGTCGACCGGGACCGTGACCGCCGCCGGGCAGACGCTCACCTGGCAGGTCGGCGACGTGCCCGCCGGCGCCACCGTCACCACCACCGTGACGGTCCGGGTGACCGCCACCGGCACGCTCACCACGGTCGCCGAGGTCAGCGCCGCCGGGCAGCCCGACGTCGACTCGACGCCCGGCAACGGGCCCCAGACCCCGGCCGAGGACGACCAGGCGGCCGCCGCGGTCACCGTCGCCCCGGCCGCCGACCTCAGCCTCACGAAGACCGCCTCGGCGCCCGCCCCCAACCCGGGGGAGGAGCTGACCTACACGCTGACGGTCCGCGACACCGGCCCCGACGGCGCCACCGGGGTGACCGTCGCGGACGCGCTCCCCGCCGGCGTCGCGTTCGTACGTGCCACCGGTGACGGGGCCTACGACGCCAGCGCCGGCGTCTGGACGGTCGGCGCCGTCCCCGCCGGCTCCGCGCGCACCGTCGACCTGGTCGTGACCGTCCTCGCCGGCGGCACCATCACCAACGTCGCCGAGGTCGCCACGAGCGACCAGTTCGACCCCGACTCGACCGCCGGCAACGGGGTGGACACCGAGGACGACCACGCCAGCGCCTCCGTGAGCGCCGGCCTCGCCGACGTGTCGGTCACGAAGGGGCTCGCGGCAGGATCCTCGGCGACGCCCGCCTACGGGGACACGGTCACCTTCGAGGTCGAGGCCCGCAACCTCGGGCCGGACACCGCGACGACCGTCCGCGTCCAGGACGCGCTCCCCGCCGGCGTCACGTTCGTGGCGAGCAGCGGCGACGGCGCCTACGACCCGGCGACGGGGGTCTGGCGCGTCCCGGACCTCGCGTCCGGTGCGACCGCGAGCCTGCTCGTCACGGTGACCGTCGCCGCGACCGGCACCATCACCAACACCGCGACGGTGACGAGCCTCGACCAGGACGACCAGGACGCGACCAACGACACCGCGACCCAGACGCTGACGGTCGCGGCCGCCATCGACCTCTCGCTGACGCAGACCGTGAGCGACGCGACCCCGGACATCGGCGACGAGATCGTCCTCCGGATCGCGGTCACCAACAGCGGCCCGGACCCCGCCACCGGCGTGGTGGTGCGTGACGCGCTCCCGGCCGGTCTCACCTTCGTCTCCGCCGACTCGCCCGCGTACAGCGGCGACACCTGGACCGTCGGGGATCTCGCGGTCGGCGAGACCCGGACCCTCGCCATCACGGTACGGGTCGACGCGGGGACGCCGATCACGAACGTCGCCGAGGTCGCGGCGGCGGACCAGGCCGACCTCGACAGCACGCCGGCGAACCACGACCCGTCGCTCCCCGCCGAGGACGACGAGGCGCTGGCTGTCGTCGACGCCCGCTCCATCGACCTGTCGGTCGCGGCCACGGTGCTCGGCACGGCCACCCCGTCGCTCGGCGACCAGGTGACCCTCCGGGTGACGGTCACCAACGCCGGGCCGGACGACGCGACCGGCGTGGTCGTGACCGACGTCCTCCCCGCCGGCCTCCGGTACGTGTCCGACACCGGCGCCTACGACGACGCCACCGGGCGCTGGCCCGTCGGCGCGCTCGCCGCCGGCGCGTCCGCCTCCGTCGACATCGTGGCGACGGTCACCGCCACGGGCCGCATCGTGACCTTCGCCCAGGTGGCCGCCGCCGACCAGCCCGACGCCGACTCGACCCCCGCGAGCCAGCCCGCCGACGCGACGGTCCCGACCGAGGACGACGAGGACACCGCCATCCTCGACGTCCCCGCGACGGCCGACCTGTCGCTCACGAAGACCGCCAGCAGCGCCAGCCCGAACGTCGGGGACGTCGTGACGTTCACGGTGACCGTCACCAACGACGGTCCCGACGCGGCGACCGGCGTGCGGGTCCGCGACCCGCTCCCCGCCGGACTGACGTTCGTCGCCGCCCGCTCGACCGGGAGCTACGACGCCGCGACGGGGACCTGGCTCGTCGGGACCGTCGCGGACGGCGCGACGGTCACGCTCGAGCTCGACGCCCGGCTGACCACGACGGCGCCGGTCACGAACGTGGCCCAGGTCTCCGTGTCCGACCAGCGCGATCCCGACTCGACCCCCGGCAACGCCGTCGCGAGCGAGGACGACCAGGCCGCGGTGACCCTCGCGCCGCAGGTCGCCGACCTGCGTCTCAGCAAGACCGTCGACGACACCTCGCCGGCGGTGGGGAGCGACGTCACGTTCACCGTGCGGGTGGTCAACGACGGGCCGTCGCCGGCGACGCAGGTCGCGGTCCGTGACCTGCTGCCGGCTGGGCTCACCTTCGTGGCCGCCTCCGGCGACTACGACCCGGCCACCGGGATCTGGACCGTCGGGGACGTGGCCGTCGGGGACGCGGCCGCCCACGTGCTGACCGTCACGACGACCGTGACCGCCCCCGGCGCCGTCTCCAACGTGGCGGAGGTCGTCGCGAGCCAGCAGGCGGACCCGGACTCGGTCCCGGACAACGGGGTCCTCGGCGAGGACGACCGGGCGCAGGTCGCCTTGAACGGCGTGTCCGCCGACCTCGCGCTGACCCAGTCCATCGACCGCCCGACCGCGGCGGTCGGGGAGCAGGTGACCTACACGCTGACGGTCACCAACGAGGCCGGCGAGACCGCCACCGGCGTGGCCGTCCACGACCTCCTCCCCGCGGGGCTGTCGGTCGTGAGCCAGGTCGCGAGCCAGGGTGCCTACGACCCGGCCACCGGCACCTGGACCGTCGGCGACGTCCCCGTCGGGGCCGTCCTCACCCTCACGCTCGTCGCGGACGTGACCGCGGGCGGCGTCCACGTCAACACCGCGGAGGTCGTCGCGAGCGACCAGGTCGACACCGACTCGACGCCCAACAACCTCGATCCGACCGAGGACGACCAGGCCGAGACCACGCTCACCGTCCCGTTCCCTGCGGCCGTCGGCGACACCGTGTTCGAGGACCGCGACGGCGACGGGCTGCAGGACGCCGGCGAGCCCGGGATCGCCGGCGTGACCGTCCGCCTCACCCTGCCCGACACGACCACGCGGTCGACCGTCACCGACGCGAGCGGTGCCTACCGGTTCGACCTGCTCGCCGCGGGGACCTACACGGTCGACGTCGACACGACGGGCCCGGTCGCCGGCCTGGTGCTCACCACCGGCAACGACCCGACCACCGTGACCCTCGCCGAGGGTGACGACGTGCGGAGCGTCGACTTCGGCTTCCGGCGGGTGTCGGACCTGTCGCTCACCCAGACCGTCGACGACGCCGCCCCCGCAGTCGGCGACATCGTGACGTTCACCGTGAGCGTCACCAACGACGGCCCGACCGACGCGACCGGCGTCGCGGTGACCCAGCCGCTGCCGGCCGGACTGACGTTCGTCTCCGCGACACCCCAGCAGGGCTCGTACGCGGCGGGCACCTGGACGGTCGGGGACCTCGCCACCGGGTCGACCGCGACGCTCACCGTCCTGGCCCGTGTCGACGCGTCCGGCTCGCGGGACGTGGTCGCGCAGGTCGCGGCGGCCGACCAGGTCGACCTCGACTCCACCCCCGCGAACGGCGTCGAGTCCGAGGACGACCAGCAGACGGTGACCCTCGTCACGCCGGTCGCGATCGACCTGTCGCTGACCGAGACGGTCGACATCCTGCGTCCGGCCGCGGGTCAGCCGGTCACGTTCACCGTCACGCTCACCAACGACGGCCCCGACCCGGCGAGCGGCGTCACGGTCACGAGCGCCATCCCCGGCGGGGTGACCCTGCAGTCCGTCGACCCGTCCCAGGGCACCTACGACGCCGCCACCGGCGTGTGGACGGTCGGCCCGCTCGCGGCCGGGGCGACCGTCACGCTCGACCTCGTCGTGCTCCCGTCGGGCCCGGGCACGGTCGTCAGCCGCGCCGAGGTCACCGCCGCGGACGAACCCGATGTCGACTCGACCCCCGCCAACGGCATCGCCGGCGAGGACGACCAGGACGCGGCGACGATCAACCCGCTGACCTCCGACCTCGCCGTGGCCAAGACGGTGGACGATCCGACGCCGACCGTCGGCGGCGAGGTCACGTTCACGGTCACCGTGACGAACGAGGGCCCCGACCCGGCCGACTCGGTCGCGCTGCTGGACCAGCTCGCCGTCGGGTTCGGCTACGTCACCCACACCGTCGACCGGGGCGCGTACACGCCGGCCAACGGGGTGTGGGAGCTCGGCACGATGGCGCCGGCCGAGACCGCCACCCTCCAGCTGACGGTCCAGGTCCGGACCGACTCGCCGACCACCAACCTCGCGGCCGTGGAGTCCACCGACTCCTTCGACACCGACGTGACCAACGACCGCGCCTCGGTGACCGTCGACGCCACCCAGGTCGACCTCGAGGTCACCAAGACCGTCGACGACGCGACGCCCGTGTTCGGGCAGGATCTCGTCTACACCGTGACGGTCCGCAACCAGGGTCCGGACGACGCGACCGGCGTGGTCGTCACCGACCGGCTGCCGGCCGGGTTGTCGTTCGTGTCCGCCGACGACCCGGCCTACGACGACACCACCGGAACCTGGGCGGTCGGCAGCCTCGCCGACGACGAGGTCCGGACGCTGCGGATCACCGCCCGCGCCGCCGGCGCCGGCACGTTCGCCAACGTGGCTGAGGTCACGGCGGTCGACCAGCACGACGGCGACTCGACCCCCGGCAACGGCGTGCTGAGCGAGGACGACCAGTCGCAGGCCGCCGTGACCATGCCAGCGGCGTCGAGCATCGGGGACCTCGTCTTCACCGACCTCGACGGCGACGGCGTCCTCGACCCGGGCGAGGCCGGCATCCCCGGGGTGACCCTGGAGCTGACGTTCGCCGGGCCGGACGACACCTTCGGGACGGGCGACGACGTCGTCCTGCCGGCGACGGTGACCGACGCGCTCGGCGGCTACCGCTTCGACGGGCTCACCGAGGGCTCGTACCGGGTGAGCGTCGACGAGACGACGCTGCCGGCCGGGTACGTCCGTACCGCCGGCGCCAACCCGCGGCTCGTGTCGCTCCCCGCCGGCACCGACCTCGACACGGTCGACGTCGGCTACCGGCCCGAGGTCGACATCGCCGTCGGCGTCACCGTCGACGACGCGACCCCGAACCCGGGCCAGGTCGTCACGTTCACGCTCACCGCCGAGAACCTCGGCCCGGCCGACGCGACCGGCGTGGTCCTGACCGACCTCCTGCCGGCCGGGCTCACGTTCGTGTCCGCCACCGGGACCTACACGGCCGCCACGGGCGCGTGGACCATCGGTGACCTCGCCGCCGGTGCGTCGACCAGCACGACCATCCAGGCGCGGGTCGACGGGACGGGCACGCTCACCGACGAGGTGGCCCGGACCGCGACCGACCAGACCGACACGGTGGCGGCCAACGACCGCGCGAGCGTGTCCCTGTCGGTCGCGACGACCGACCTCGCCGTGGCGGCCACCGTCGACGACGCCCGGCCGGCCCTCGGCGGCACCGTCACGCTCACCGTCACGGTCACCAACGAGTCGACGACGGACGCCACCGGCGTCGTCGCCGACGTGCCGATCCCGGCCGGGATGACCCTGACCGGCGCCGCCGGCACCGGCACCTACGACGGCACCACCTGGACGCTCGGCGACCTCGCCGCCGGCGCCAGCACCACCCTCACCGTCACCGCGACCGTCGACGCGCCCGTCGCGCAGACCGTCGTGGCGCAGGTCGCCGCGGTCGACCAGGCCGACGTCGACTCCAGCCCCGGCAACGACGTGGAGGCCGAGGACGACCAGCAGACCGTCACGATCACCCCGGTCGCGATCGACCTCGAGCTGGGCGTGTCCGCGACGCCGCTCGCCCCGCGCGTCGGGCAGGACATCACCTACACGCTGACCCTCGACAACCTCGGCCCGGACGAGGCGACCGGGGTCACCGTGGCCGCGCCGCTGCCCGCCGGCGTCACGTTCGTCTCCGCCGACGGGGCCTACAACCCGTCGACCGGCGTCTGGACCGTGGGTGCGCTCGGCGCCGGCGGCCAGGTGACCGTGTCGATCGTCGTCTCGGTCCAGGACGGCGGACCCATCACCTACGACGTCGAGGTCGCCACGGCCGACCAGCGCGACGTCGACTCGACCCCCGCCAACCTCAACGCGGCCGAGGACGACCAGGCGAGCGTCACCACCAACGCCGTCTCGGCCGACCTCGCCGTGGCCCAGACCGTCTCCTCGCCGACGACCTTCATCGGCGAGCAGGTGACGTTCACGGTCACGATCGAGCACCAGGGCGGCGAGGACGCCGGCGGGGTCACGGTCTCGGAGCAGCTCCCGGCGGGGCTCGTCGTCGACAGCGCCACGCCGAGCGTCGGCTCCTACGACGTGGCGCTCGGGGTCTGGACCGTCGGCGCGATGACCGCGGGCCAGGTCGAGACCCTGACGATCGTGGCCAGCGTGACGGCGGCGGGGACGCTGTCGGCCACGGCCGAGGTCCGCACGAGCGACGCCTTCGACCCCGACTCGACCCCCGCCAACGGCGTCGCCGGCGAGGACGACCAGGCCACCGCCACCGTGGACGCGCCGGCACCGGCCTCCGTCGGCGACCGGGTCTTCGCCGACCTCGACGGCGACGGTGTGCAGGACGCCGGCGAGCCCGGCATCGGCGGGGTCACGGTGACCCTCACCCTGCCCGACACCACGACCCGCACAGCCGTGACCGCGGCCGACGGGAGCTACCGCTTCGACCTGCTGCGCGCCGGCGACCACCGCGTCGACGTCGACACGACCTCGGGGCCGGTCGCCGGCCTGACCCTCACGACCGCGAACGACCCGACCGACCTGACCCTCGCCGCCGGCGACGTGGTCGACACCGTCGACTTCGGCTTCCGCCAGGTGGTCGACGTCGCCCTCGCCCACCGGCTCCTGACCGCCGCTCCCGCCGTCGGCGGGGTGGTCGAGTTCGAGCTGGTCGTGACCAACGACGGGCCGGCGGCCGCCACCGGCGTCACCGTTCGCCACGTCCTGCCGGCCGGGCTGACGCTCGTCAGCACGACCACGAGCCAGGGGGCGGTCGCCGGCGGGTCGTGGGCCGTCGGCGACCTCGCCGCCGGCGTCAGCGCCACCATGCTCGTCCGGGCCACGGTGCTGCGGTCGGGTGACTTCGACGTTGCCGGCGAGGTCGTCGCCACCGACCAGTACGACGTCGACTCGACCCCCGGCAACGACGTCGAGACCGAGGACGACCAGCAGCTCGTGAGCTTCCGCATCGAGCCGATGGCCGACCTCCGGCTCACCAAGACCGTCGACGACCCGTCGGTGGGCGTGGGCGACCCGGCCACCTACCGGCTGACCCTCGTCAACGGCGGTCCGGACGAGGCCACCGGTGTCGTCGTCACCGACGACCTCCCCGCCGGGCTCACCCTCCTCGCCGCGCGGCCCTCGCAGGGCACGTTCGCCGGCGGCACCTGGACCGTCGGCACCCTCGCCAACGGCCAGACCGTGACGCTCGAGCTCGACGTCGAGCCGGACGGCACCGTCGCCGACGGCTCCCCGATCGTGAACCGCGCCGAGGTCACCGCGAGCGACCAGCTCGACCCCACCTCCACGCCCGGCAACGGCGTCGCCGGCGAGGACGACCAGGACACGGCCGCGGTCGACCCGCGTGCCTCCGACCTCGTCGTGACCAAGACCGTCTCGGACGCGACGCCCACCGTCGGCGCCCAGGTGACCTTCGCCGTGACGGTCACCAACGACGGCCCCGACGCGGCCGACGGGGTGTCCGTGACCGACACGCTGCCGGCCGGCTTCGACCTCGTCGCCGCGCGGCCGTCGGTGGGCACCTTCACCGAGGCGAGCGGGGTCTGGGCGGTCGGCACGCTGGCCGACGGTGCCACCGCGTCGCTCGACCTCGACGTCATCGTCCGCACCGGCGGGCCGCTCACCAACCGCGCCGCCGTCTCGGCGAGCGACAGCCTCGACGGCGACCCCAGCGACGACGTCGCCACGGCCACGGTCGACGCCACCGAGGCCGACCTCGAGCTGACCCAGTCGGTCGACGACCCGCTGCCCGCCTTCGGGCAGGTCGTCGTGCTCGACCTCGTGCTCGTCAACCGCGGCCCGGACGCCACGACCGGCGTGACCGTGGTCGACCCGCTGCCGGCCGGCCTGCGGTTCGTCTCCACCGACGGCGCCTACGACCCGGCCACCGGGGTCTGGACCGTCGGGGCGCTGGCCTCGGGCGAGACCCGAACGGTCCAGATCCGCGCCGAGGTCGTCGGCGCCGGCGACCTCAGCACGACCGCCCGCGTCCAGACCTCCGACGAGCACGACCCCGACTCGACGCCGGGCAACCTCGTCGGCGGTGAGGACGACCAGTCCACCGTGACCATCACCGGCGGGGCGCCGGCGTCCGTCGGGGACCTCGTGTTCCGCGACGCCGACGCCGACGGGGTGCTCGACGCCGGGGAGGTCGGGCTCGCCGGCGTCACGGTGACCCTGGGCGGGGCCGGGCCCAACGGGATCCTGGGCGACGGCGACGACACCACCCGGACGGAGGTGAGCGCCGCCGACGGCAGCTACCGGTTCGACGGGCTCGCGCCCGGTCGCTACGAGGTCAGCGTCCCCGCGACGCTCGCCGGCGGCGACCTCGCCACGACCGCGACCACCGTCGTCGTCGACCTCGTGGCCGGCGGCAGCGAGCTGGACGTCGACTTCGGCTTCCGGGTGGCGCCGGTCGTCCCGCCGGTCGGCGGTGGCGGTGGCGGCGGGGGTGGCGCGGCCGGTGTCGACCTCGAGCTCGCGAAGGTCGCCGACGACGCCACCGTGGCGGCCGGCGACACCGTCACCTACACGCTGCGCGTCGCCAACCGGGGGACCAGCGGTGCCACCGGGGTGGTCGTGACCGATCGGCTCCCGACCGGGCTCGCGTTCGTCTCGGCGAGCGGGGACGGCACCTACGCGGCCGCGACCGGCCGCTGGACCGTCGGTGACGTGCCGGCCGGCGCGAGCCGCACCCTCACCCTGCGCGCCACCGCCGGGCAGGTCGGGACGCTCGTCAACCGTGCCGAGGTGACCGCCGCCGGCCAGCCCGATGTCGACTCGACACCCGGGCAACGGCGTCGTCGGCGAGGACGACCAGGCGGCGGCGTCGGTCGCCGTCTCGGCCGCCCCGCTCTTCACGGTCGGGCCGGCGCCGTCCGAGCGGGTCGAGACCACCGATCGGGCCGTGTTCCCGCACCCGATCACCAACGGCGGCAGCACGCCGGTCACGGTCGTGGTCGACGCGACCAACGACCTCGGCTTCCCGGTGGTCGTCTACGACGACGTGAACGGCGACGGCGTCCGTCAGCCGGGCGAGCCGGTGCTGACCGGTCCCATCACGATCGGCCCCGGTGCGACCCACCACGTCGTGGTCGTGGTCGAGGTGCCTGCCGGCACGCCGGTCGGCACCGTGTCCGTCACGACCGTGACCGTCACCGACGTGGCCGACGCCACCCGCGGGCGCACGGTCGAGGACGAGCTGACCGTGCTCGGGCCGATCATCGGCATCGAGAAGACGGTCGCGCCGACCGGCACCGTGGTCGTCGGGGACGAGCTCACCTTCACCGTGGTCGTCCGCAACGGCGGGACCGCCGCGGCGCGCAACGTCGTCCTCACCGACCCGACCCCGGCCGGCGCCACCTACGTGGCCGGGTCGACCGAGGTCGACGGGGCCGCCGTGGCGGACGCCGGCGCCGACGGCAACCCGCTGGCCGACGGCCTGGCGCTCGGCACGCTCCCGGTCGACGGCAGCCGTGACGGTCACCTACGCCGTCGTCGCCGATGGCCCGGCCGGGACCGTCATCGACAACGTCGCGTCGGTGGTGGCCGACAAGGTCGTCGAGGTCGCCTCGGCGGTCGCGAGCATCACCGTGGTCCGGTCGGGTCCGACCGTGCGGGTCGAGAAGTCGGTCGATCGCGCCACCACCGCCGTCGGCGGCGAGGTGACCTGGACCGTCGCCGTCCGCAACGTCGGCGCCGCGGGCATCCCGGCGGTCCGGGTGGTCGACAGCGCGCCGGCCGGCACCACCTACGTGGCCGGCACGACCCGCGTCGACGGCGTCCCCGTCGCCGACCGCAGCGGCACGACGCCGCTCGCCGGCGGGCTGGTGGTCGGGCCGCTGGCCCCCGGCGACACGGCCCTCGTGACCTTCGCCACCACCGTCGTCGTCGGGATGCCCGGCGCCACCGTCGAGAACGCGGCGGCCGCCGGCGGGCTCGACGCGACCGACCCGATCGTGTCGAACCAGGTCCTCGTCGCCGTCGAGGCGGCGCTCCCACGCACCGGCCCCGGCCTCGACCTCGGCCGCTACGGACCGATCGCTGCCGCCCTCGTGCTGGCCGGGTGGCTCCTCCTCTACGTCGCCCGTCCCGCCCCGCCGCTCGCGATCGTCGGTCGCCGGCGCGACGAGGACGACGGTCCGGACGGTGACGGCGACGGCCCCGACGCGTCAGGTCTCAGTCCTGGTGGCGGATCTCGCAGTTGACGAACACGTCCGCCCCGGGGCCGCCGTAGCAGACGTCCTTGCCGTTGCCGCCGTCGAGGTGGTCGTCGCCCGGGCCGCCCACGAGCACGTCCTTGCCCTGGTCGCCGAACAGCCGGTCGGCGCCGTCCTGACCGACGACGCAGTCGTCCTGCTGGCTGCCGCGGAGGGTGTCGTCGCCACCGAGGCCGAAGATGATGTTGCGGCGCTGGGTGGTCGTCAGGGTGTCGTCGCCGCCGGTGCCGATGAGCACGTTGTCGAAGGCCATCCCGTCGCACGCGTCCGGCACCGGGAGGGCGCCACCGGCGAGCTCGACGTGGACCGACGTCACGTCCTCCGCCCGGGCGAGCGGGTCCGGCGCACGACCGACCGACGTCCCGTCGACGGGCGTCGAGAAGGCGCCGAGCACCGTCTCGCCGTTGCGGAGCTCGAGGGACAGCAGCGCGTCCTCGCAGGTGTCGCTGATGTCGCCGACCGTGGCCTGGTCGACGAGGAACCCGGCCGGTGCCGTGCCGTGGAAGCTCACGTCGTAGGTGACGGTGACGCCGTCGACGTCACAGGAGCCCTCGCCGGGGTCGTGGATCCCCGTCGCCGCCGCCGGGGGGCGCTTCCCCCCGGACTTCGCGTCGGCCGGCGGCCGGGCGACGACGGACGCGAACGAGAGGGCGACGAGTCCGCCCGTGACCGCCAGCGACAGCGGTGGGAGGCTCCTCCGACGGAACCGGCGCGGTCCCCGACCGCCCGGTCGGGGAGTGGTCACGTCTCACCCGGTTCGGGCGTCGTGCGGGCGCGGGACCGTGCGCGTAGCCACGTGCTCGACGGCTCGTCGTCCTCGCCGGCGCGGGCGACGATCGAGGCCACCGCGATCGCCGCAGCGAGCGCCCCGAAGTTGACCGGCTGTCGCAGCCACAGCAGCCAGCGGCCGGCGCCCGACACCCCGAACCACTCCTCGCCGACGACGTCGGCGTCGGTGGGGTGCCACAGGTCCGGGTTGGCCTTGTTGTCGCCCTGGGTCACGTAGCCGGTGGCGCCGTCGCCGCCGACGATCCGGTGGATGACCTGGTGGCCGGCGCCGGCTTCACCCTCGGGCACGCGGTAGGTGACGAGGTCGCCGGCGTCGTACGCGCCGGTCCGGCGCATCACGACGAGGTCCATCGTCTCGTAGCGCGGCTCCATCGACTCGCCCGAGACGATGACGTACGCGGTCCGCCCGCCGATCGACGTCGGCCACAGCAGCACCGCCACCGCGAGGAACAGGATCGTGCCGGCGGCGGACCGGACGACGGTCTCGAGGTCGAGGCGGCGGTAGGCATCGGTCGTCATCAGAAGATGGGCTGGGTTGCGGTCGCCGATGGCCGCGTTGCGTTGCCTGCCGCATCAGTGAGATGTCCCCGCCACCGAGAAGGCGAGCTGACCCGCTGCCGACGGCGCCGTCGCTCCGTGCAGGCGTTCCCGGCGGGCTACCGACGCAGGCGCCGAGCGTGACCGTCACCACGTTCCTCAAGACGGTAGCGACGCTGGTACGTGAAGGTGATGGATCGACCGCGGTCGACGTAGCCCAGGGCTCCGGTCGCCAGCTCACCGTCGCTCAGGCCGGGGATGTCGGAAGTCGAGGTCGTCAGCTCCGCTACCGCTGTTCCGGGGATCGCGGAGCGCGACGGCCCGTGGTGCTCGGGCGCCAGCGGCGATGGGTTCCGAGAACGTGAGCGACAAGATGTCGTTCTGCTCCGGCTTACCCAACGAACCACCGTTGACGTTGACACCGGACACCGAGATCGGGACCGGGGCGGCCTTGTCGAGGGGCGCTTGCGGCAGCGAACGAGGCGGCGTTCCCCGCGGCGTCCTTGATGGCGCTGGTGCCGGCGGCGAGCGCGACCGTGAACGACCCGACGGCGGTGTCCTTGGCTCCCGCCCCCTCGGCGACGGCGAGGGTGACGACGGCGCCCGAGACCGGACAGCGCCGGCCTTCGATCCCGTGGAGGGCACGTTGGTCAGGGTCCAGCCGGCGTTCGAGGTCGTCGACGCGATCGCCTCGTTGAAGGTCGCGCGGACGGCGTCGATCCGGCCGTCGTGGTCACGTCGAGCATCTCCAGCGTCTGCAGCGACGGGGGCGTGGTGTCCCCACCCGGCGACGGCGACGGCGAGGGGGACGGCGACGGCGAGGGTGAGGGCGGGGTCCCGCCCTGGGAGGTGGTGAGCTGCTGCGAGCTGACGCCGAGGGACGCGGCGGACGCGGTCGTGTAGGCGACGAGCCCAGCCAGCACCACACTCCCGGTCGCGAGGACCAGGAGCCGGGAGGTGCGGGGTGCCGGGCGCGGCATCAGCGGTCCACGGGTCGGATGGTGCGGATCAGGGGCCGACGATGACGAACCTCGCCCCGTCGGTGGTGGCGATGGTGGTGCTGTCGATCACCTGGTCGAGGGTCACGGTGACCGTGCCGCCCCCTGGCGGGACGGAGGCCGTGCCGCCGGCCAGGACCGCCTACTGCCGTCGACGACCACGAGCGAGAGCCCTCCGCCGCCGCACGCGGCGGCGACGTCGGAGATCTCCACGCGGTCGATCGGGTTCGCCGGCGTGGCCGGAGGCGTGGTCGGGGCGAGGTAGGCGACGGTGAAGGCGGTGTCGCACCGCCCCACCGTCGCGTCCCCAGCCCCCAGCGCCCCCGCGGTGATCGGTCCGAGCGATGCCGCGGCAGCGCTACCCACCCCGAGGGGGAGGGCCACTACCAGCGCGAGCACCGCCCGGTTCATGAGTTCGTCAGAGGCCGGCTACGGAGTGACGGAGACGGCCACGCCCTGATGAGGACGTGGACGTCGGTGATGGCCTCGACGGCCGTGCCATCGGTAGCGTCGAACGATCGTGAGGTCCCGGTACCCAGGCCCCAGTGTCGAGACCGTCGGCTAGGTCTCGCCGGTGGCGAGCTGGACGGTCATCGACTCGTCCTCGCAGGCGGTGTCGATACCGCTCACGACGACGCTGTCGAGCTCGAAGTCCTTGTCCGCGATCGCAGTGCGACGTGTAGTTGACGGCGACGCCGTCGTCGTCGCATGCGGTGACCAGTTCGTCGTCCGCCCCGAGGTTCTGGCTGGTGATCCCGCCCAGCGCTCGCGGCGAAGGCGGTGGCGCCGGCGAAGACCGCGCCGCCGGCCAGGAGAGCAGTGACTGCTCGCTTCATGTCCGTACCCCTTGCGGGCTCGCGCCCACGGTCAGCCCCGCGATGTCCCGGTGGATCCCCATCCGGACCGAGGCCCCCATGCCGGCCCCTCACGGGACCGGAGACGCTCGTCGAGCGACCGCCTCCGACGCTACGGAACCGGACGCGGCGTCACGCCCTGAGGCGCAGGGCGTGACGTGTGCGGTCGACGGGTCCCTGGCCACCGGGTCGCGGGTCACGGTGAACGACCGGGCCCGGATGACCCCCCTGTCGACCACCCCGTGCGGCGAGGTAGCCACGGGAGGTACCCCCTCGGCCGGGTCGACCGTCACGTGCGGCCGGTGCGGCGAGTCGTCCGCGCACGTGGGCACGCCACGACGGACCGACCCCTCGTGGGGGCGGTGGTCGTGACGCGTCTGGGCATGTCGTCGTGCGGAGGGTGGAGGTCAGGGTGGGTCGCCGGGTGGTGCGGGGGCGAGCGGGGTGGTCTGGGGGATCGACCGCCAGGTGACGCCGTTGCGGCGGATGGTGAGCACGCCCGTGTCGGGGTCGTGGCGGCAGACCCAGCCGTGGTCGTGGACGATCCCGTGGGACCGGTCCGACAGCCCGATCAGACCGTCGACGTGGTGGTCGCCACCGTCGGCCTGGGGTCGGGTGTGGTGGACGTGCTGGATCGGCCGGTCCGAGCCCGGGAACCGGTCCACCACGTCGCGGGCCAGCACCGCGACGCGGACGTCAGCCGGCATGTCGGCGGCGGTGCGCTTCGCGGTGACGGTCAACGGCCGGTGCCCGTCGCACACGACGGCACGTACGTCGGCGTCGGCGGCGAGCGCGTCCAGGGTCCGGGCGGTCAGTATCGGCGCGAGCCCGCCCGGGACCTGCAGGTCCAGCACGCCGGCGGCGGTCGCGGTGATCGAGGCGAGGTCGACGGTGACGGTCAGGCTCGGACGTGGTGTCCCACCGGTCCCGCCGGCGAGGAACGCCTCCGCAAGGGTGACGAGGCCTGCGGCGCGGCGTTGCGGGCGGGTCTTGACCGGCCCGTCCTCGGTCGCGGCGTCGAGGCCGTTGAGGAGGGTGGCCCCGGCGACCGGGTCGAGGTCGAACCCACCCCGGACCCGCCCGTCGAACGCGGGCTGCACGGCGAGGTAGGAGGCCTGCTCGCCCTGCTCCTCGTCGCGTTCGCGGTCTCGACCGGGTCGTCGAGCTCCCAGACGGCCCGTTCGATCACCGCGAGCAGCCGGTCCGGGGCGTAGACGTCCAGCCCGTCCCACTCCGACGCGGTCGCCCCGATCCGGGCGTCGACCGCGTGCCGCTCGGCCCGTGACCGGCGGCCGAGCAGCTTCGCGACGTTGCGGACGATCCCCCAGGACAGCTGCCCGTCGACGAACGCGGACCAGCAGATCGGCATGTGCCGCAACACGTCCGCGGCGTGAGCAGCGTGGAGCGGTCGCAGCCGATCATCCGTGCCCGCAACGCCAACCAGCTGTCGATCGGCAGGCCTTCGACCTGCTCCACGATCCCGGAGCCGAGGACACGGCCGAGGAGCTCGACCACCCGCACCGTGGCGCGGTGCATCGCATCGAGCTCGCCGTCCAAGCGCCGCGAGGTCCTCCGCCAGCTCGGCGACCGACGGGACGTCGGGGCCGGACGGGGTGCGGTCGGGGCGGGGGTTCGAGGTCATGGGTCGAACACTAGTTCGGGGGTGTGACACGACCGCCCGACCGGCCGCCGGAACCCGCCCCTACGGGAGGTAGACCTCGCGGATGGCGGTGACACGACCCGCGGCGTCGAGGTCGAGCTCCAGCACCGGGGTCGGGCCGCCGTAGGGCGGGTCGATCTCGCCGGCGAGGAACGCGGCGGTGTCGAACGCTCGCGAGCTGGCAGCCACCGGTCGCGCAGTCGATCAGCTCGGTGGTGGCGTCGGCGGTCGACGTCGTGCTGCTCCCGGATCCCGAGGTCGTCGATGTAGACGTCGTTCGGCAGCGAGCTCTCCTCGGCCGGGAGCTCGCCGTCCTCGTGCGCGGCGTCGACGGCCTCCTGGCCCGACAGGACCCGGACCACGTCGACCGAGATCACGCCCGGGGCGCGCTCGACGAGCCGTCCCGCGATCTGCGCCTCCGCCGGCCCGGACGTGGGCGGGGTCGAGGCGTCGGGGACCTCCACCTCGGTGACCGGGTCGGTGGGACCGGAGGTCTCGACGCGCGTGATCGCACAGCCGGCGGTGGCGAGCGCGAGCACCAGCGCCGCGATCGTGGTGGGTACGGACCTCATGAACGTGGACCCCTGGGCGACCGGAACGGTTCGGGACGCGTGTCTGACGCTACGCCGACCGTGCCGGTTGCACAGGGTCGTCGGGCCTACTCCGGCAGCTCGTTCGACCCGTCCACGTACACCCGCGTCGGGGTGCCGGAGGCCACCCAGTCGATCTCGCCGGTGAGGTCGGGAGCCACGTTCTGGTTCGGGTTCGCCCACGTGAGGAGGTTCCGCAGCACCGTGTAGCCGTTGTCGGTGACGGCGTAGCTCCCGAGTCCGAGCGGGTGGTAGAAGGCCGTCGTCGGGAACGGCAGCAGCGACCCGAGCACGCGGACCTGACCGGCCCCCACGGGGATCTCGGCCAGCGCGGCACGGTCGGCTTCGCCGGAGTCCAGACCCACGACCCGGCCGCCGGCGCTCTCGATGGCGGCGCGGTCGACGTACCACTGCGGCTGCGAGTCGTCGAGCGCGTAGCCGATCGGCACGGGCTCCACCATCTGCCGGCGCTCGTCCGATCCGGCGGCGGCGCCCGGCTGGTCGAGGCCGTCGGCGAGCGGGTCGTCGTAGCCCGCCTCGGTGTTGAAGTGCACGTGGCCGGCGTAGACGGTGCCGCGGTGGACCGCCTTCGGCGCCACGAGCCCCATCCAGCCGAGTCCGCGGACGGCGTCGTCGGTGAGGACGACGTTGCCGCCGTTCTCGGCGAACGACCGCAGCTCGCCGGCCATCCGGGTGAGGTCACCGGCGCCGTAGCCGCTGGGCGGGAGGTCGGCCACGCCGCGGGCCATCGGCTCGGAGCTGACGTGCACGCCGGGCAGCAGCGTGTCGTCGACGGCGACCACCGTGTCGAAGTCGGCGAGGTCACGCGACCCCGACAGGACGTCGTCGATGGAGATCGGGGTCAGGGTGGTGGTCGCACCGAGGTAGGGCTCGAGCTCGTCGAAGAAGTCGAGGTTGGAGACGTCGAACGCCTCCTGCAGGGGCTGCTCCCAGACCGGGGCGGTGGAGAGCTCGAGCTCCCACCACACCTGCATCGGGGCCGGACCCGTCACGACGAAGCGGTAGTCGCCGTCCTCCGGGTAGTTCCAGTCGGAGTGGGCACCCGCCGTGCGGTAGCCGACACCGGAGCTGTAGACGGGGCGCGAGACCCACTGGTCGGTCTCCGGGTCGTGGTACTCGACCCCGACCTCCGAGACGTCCCCGGGCCCCTCGCTGGCGAGGTTGGAGAACCGGGCGCTGCCGGAGATCCCGGCGATGAAGGTCTCGCCGGCGGCGTTGTCGACCGTGAACTCGGCGAGGACGGTGGTCGCGGTCCCGGTGTGGACGGCCGAGCCGGACAGGTCCTCGGCGTCGACCGCACCGTCGGCGGCGGTCGGCCGCTCCACGCCCGGGTCGACCAGGCGCCGCGGGTTCACGAGGTAGCCGACGTCGCCGCCCACCTCGAAGCGCGGCGTCCGGCGGCTGCAGCGAGAAGTTGAGCATCGCGTAGACGAGCGACTTGTTGCCGTCGACGTGGAGCTGCTCGGCGTCGGCGACGTAGCAGGTGCCGGTGCCGCAGTTGCCGAGGTGCGAGAGCATCATCTCGTTGTCGACGCCGTCGGCGTCGAGGCCGACCGGGGAGTCGATCCAGTTCCCCATCGCCCCGGTGACGGTGTACTCGATGGTGTCCCAGATGGTCCCGTACTGCACGCCGTAGGCCCGCTGGTCGCAGTCCTCACCGGGCGGCAGGTGCGTGTCGCCGTTCGGGGTGGAGCCGGCGAACTCCACGCACTGGTCGGGGGCGTCGTTGGGCTTGATCTGCGGCGACCAGAGCAGCCGCGCCTCGGCGTCGGCCCACGCCTCCTGGACGAACTGCATGACCCGTTCGTTCTTGCCGTACGGCCGCTGCGAGCCGCCGACGAGGGTGTAGGAGAACGCGTTGGCGGCGATCATGCCGTGGAGGTCGATGCCGCCGGTCCAGTTGTCGGAGAGGTTCTGGAGCACCTTGCCGACGCTGCGCGACTCGGACTCCGACCAGGGGGTGTAGCCGGGCTCGGTGTAGCCGAGCTCGGGCCAGTCGCGGTTGAGGTCCATCCCGTTGCCGTTGAAGCGCAGGAAGCCGGCGTTGCCCTGGTCCGGGTCGCCACGGCGCCAGCCGTCGGGGTTGGAGAGGACGAAGTAGGACACCGAGCGCATCAGCACCTCGCCGACCCGGAGGTTGTCGGCCGTGCGCCCCGCCTGGGTCTGGATCGTGTCGCTGTCGTAGGTCTCGAGGATCCGTCGCTCCGGGTCCGTCCCGCCCCAGGTCGCGAGGTCCTCGATGGCGCGGACCCCGCCCTCGACGCCGGCGCGCTCGATGCCGTGCATGGACAGCGCCCAGACGAAGTGGTCGCGGTCCTCCTCGGCGATCGGCTCGACGTCCTCGACGAGCCGGGCGCCCTCGGGCGCGGTGACCTTCACGAGCGTCATCGGCACGCGCTCGCGCTCGCCGAGCTCGTTGGGGATGCCCTCGGACCAGCCGTCGCCGAGCTCCTCGTCGAGCACCTCGGTGATGCGCGGGTCGTCGGTGGTGGTGAGGTCGATGACGTCGACGAGGTCACGCGTCGTCTCGAGCTCGTCGGCGAGGAACGTCAGCCCGCGGATCGCCTCGTCGTAGGTCATGAAGGTCCGGGCGGCGCACGGGGCGTTGCCCTTGGCCCAGGGCGACACGCCCTGGCCCGGATGCGGCGTGTCCTCGCCGAGGGTCGGGACCCAGTACGCCTGCGGGTCGGGGAAGACCCGTCCGCACAGGAGGTAGGCCTCCTCGGAGTCGGCGATCGGGCCGGCGAACGCCGGCGTCTCCTGCCCCGGCAGCACCGGCAGCAGCGCCACCAGCAGGGCGGCCACCAGCAGGCCCACGACGGTCTTCGGGCGGGACGGGACGACCACGACGCTCCCTTGCGCGGACGGTTCTCTCTCCGCGGGTTGGGTTCGACGTGGTCCGGAACGTCTCCTCCCGTGCCGAGCCGCCGCGACGACAGAACCCGTCGCATCCGACGGGTTCTGTCACCCCACGAGGGGCTGCCGCGTCGGCGGGGGGCCTGGATGTGACGAGAACCGTCGCATCCGACGGTTCTCGTCAACGGCGCGGGAGGGAACGGCCCGCAACGACGAGGACCGGCCCAGGGGGCCGGTCCTCGTGTGGTGCGCCGCCAGGGACTTGAACCCCGAACCTGCCGGTTAAGAGTTGCCCAGGGCGCGTCCAGCGCCCACGCCGACGTCCAGGCTCTAGGCCGCTGACCTGCGAGGACGCTGTGAGTGGGTCCACGGGTCCCGCCGCCGTCCGCGCTCGTCCAGGATCGATAAGCAGGAGCGGATAAGCAGCAGCGCGAACCCTCCGGTTCCCCGCGCCGAGGGTCCCAACGGCGCGCACCTGTCGGGCGCCTCGTCTGTGAGCCGGACCATCGCTGCTGTGAGCCGGTGCGTCGATGCTGTGAGCCGTTCCGGGCCGCTGTGAGCCCACCAGTGAGTCCGCTGTGAGCCAGGTCTGGACGGTGGTGGGCATCGCGGACCAACCCGCGACCCGGAGGCGCACGCACCCGCGCCGGTCAGCGATACGAGGAGGACCTGCTCATGCCAACCACCAAGGCCAGGCTCATCAGCGTCGGCGAAGCCGCCGAGATCGTCGGCCTGTCCCGATCGAAGGTCTACGAGCTCCTCGCCGACGGACTGCTCCCCAGCATCCGCATCGGGCGCGCCCGTCGCATCGACATGGTCGACCTCGACGCCTTCATCGATCGTCACCGGATCCCGACCCTGCTTCCCGCGACTCCCGACGGTCCAGCCGACGGCATCCTCGAGACGGAGGACGCCAGGTGATCGTCCGACGCGAACCGCCCCGACCCTCGATCGCCACTCACTGGACGCCCTTCTGGAGCCTGACAGATTTGCACCACCGTGCGACGCGTCCACGCGTTGACGTTCGCGGCGGACCGGAGGTCGCGAGATGACCTCCCGGACCGACCAGCAGACGGCCAGGGTCAACGTCGACGACGCGACTTGGCGGGACTTCCGCATCCTGGCGCTCGACCTCGACCGGTCTATCGCCGACTACCTCGGCCAGCTCGTCCGGGACGAGCTCCGGCGCGCACGGCGCCGGAACCGCGAAGAGTCGGCACGGACACCCGAACGCTCCGACGGGGATGCCCCCGTGGCGCCGGCCAGGCGGAAGAAGGCGCCCGTCCGGCTCGCGGAGGCCCAACTCTTGACGGGTCTTCCACACCCGGACCGGACACCTCGAACCGAGCGGGCACGCTGGCGGCATGATGGGGCCTGAACGCGAGAGGCGCGATGGCTGAGTTCGGGGTAGGTGACCGGTTCCGGGCGCAGGCGCGCCGGCTGGACGCGCCGACGCTGGCCGACAAGCTGCTGCGTCGAGGGATCTCCCGAAGCGACGTCGATGAGGTGCTCGAGGACAACGAGGTCGTCGAGATCTACGAGCACGACGACCGGGTCCGCTACGTGCTCCTGGGTCACGTCGCCCAGCGCCCGTTGCATGTGGTGGTCGCCCAGGACGACATCGTCGGAGCCTCGGTCGTACTCTCCGTGTACGAGCCGGATGAAGCGCACGGCTGGGATCCCGACACCGGATTCCGTCGACGGAAGGAGCGCTGACATGGCGAGCGACATCCACCACGACGGCGGATGCCTCGACCGCATCGAGGTGTCCCATCGACACGTCATCGAGCATGACGACGGCTCGGTCAGCGCCGTCGTCATCCGGGGCGTCCCGGCGCTCGTCTGTGACCTCTGCGAAGAGACCTACTACGAGCCCGGCGTCACCGCAACGGTCGTCGACCTCGTCGAGAACGTGAAGGTCGGTCCTGGGGAAGCCGTGGCGATCGACTACCCGAGCGCCGACGCCGCATAGCCGCGGTTTCCGGGGCGAGCCACGGACGGGCCTATGTCTCGCTCCGTCGGCGCTCTCGAGTCGGTGCTGTGCGGTCTATCGCCGCAACACCTGCACTGGCTGAGTCGTGACGCTGCGCGTACAGCGGAGACACCCGTTTCGGTCATTCCCAGATCGAATGGGGCTCACCGGAGGGAATGCGTCGCTCGCGGATCGCGTCCGTAGAGTGTCGAGCAGTTCGGCGACACTGGGGCGTGGATCGGAGTTCGGCTGTATGGGGGTCGACAGCGCTGAGGGCGAATTGCGGGTCTACCGGGCCCGAGGTTTCTACCGTGCGCTCGCGGTTGCGCCGTACCTCAACTTGGCGATCGCGGTCCTGATCTTCCTTGTCGCCGGCGTGATGAGCATCGCGCTGGTCATCGGGGTTGTGGCCAACAGAGCGACATCGGCCTTCATCCTCGTTCTCGGGCTCTTCGTCTTCGTGGCGGTGTCCGCCGAACAGGTGCGCGTGGTCTGGTTGATGGTGCGAGAAGTCGAACGGCATCCAGATGGTCACCTGGAGGTTGCAACGTTCTTCGGAAAGCGCGCGGAACTACACGAAGGCGATGTGGTGCGGATCGGCCCGCAGCTTCCGTACCCGTGGGGTAGACGGGTGCGAACTCGGGATGACGGCACGTTCTACTTCGGGGGCTACGAGAGGCAAGGCGAACTGATGGGCGCCCTGCACAAGTTGCGCGTCTGACGTGGGCGCGCGTCGTCTCGCCCTGTACCCGGCAGGCGGCGTGGCGCCGATGCGCGTAGCTGTACGTCGCAACTCCTGAGTCGGGCCGAGCCCGGGAGCGCGCGTACACCGAAGCCGCGACGCGGGATCAGAACGACGGACCTAGCCAGGACGGCCCTCGACGAACAGTTCCCGCCCGTCGCTGCCGTCAACGACCGAGCGGGTCCCGAGGGGCTCGGCGAGATCAACGATGAGCTGGTCGGCGCAATCGTCGGACGAGTCGTTTCGTGCCGTGACCGTGATGACGATCTTGTCCTCGGTCTCGTCGACGTCGGCCGAGAGATCGGCGTTGCAGGTGTTCACCCCCAGGGCGAGCCGCGCTTCCCCCTCGATTGACGCCGAGGTGATGTCGGCTTCGTTCGGGAACAGCGAGCAAGCCGCCGTCACGATCCCCAGGGCGGGGACAACCCACCTTCCGCGCATTCGGTCCTCCGCCTGCCGCACGGCGCATCTTGCCGGATCGGCATTACCGGCGGACAGGATGCAGCTGCCGGGCGGTCTAGCGCCGCTCCACCTGAACCGGCGCCTCAGCATGTCGCGCGTACAGCCGCAGTGCGGTGGCGGCCTGAGGTCCTCCACTCGAGACCTCGATCATGCGCCGTCTTCGAGCAACGTGATGACGAACGCTACGGCGAACACCACCTGCCCAGTTCCCCATGCGGCGAAGTAAGCGTCCCAGGGAGTGGTGGAAGTAGGGCAGGGGTCCGTGAATAGAGCGGACCACCGTGCGACCCTCAGCGAGTTCTTCCTACGGAGCTCGAGAGGAGGCCACACGATGGCCCGACACGATGATGCACCAGACCTGCCCGAGATGCTCGACACCGTCTCCCACGACGGCCTGAAGGACCTGCTCCGCGACGTCGTGCGTGACGCGTTGCAGGAGCTGATCGAGGAGGAGCTGACCTCCGCGATCGGTGCGGCCAAGCACGAGCGCACCGAGACCCGTACGGCCCAGCGCAACGGGTCCCGCGACCGGTTGGTGTCGACCCCGGCCGGGGACGTGGAGTTGAAGATCCCGAAGCTCCGCAAGGGCAGCTTCTTCCCGGAGCTGCTCGAGCCACGCCGCCGGGTGGACCGGGCGCTGTGGGCGGTGATCATGACCGCCTACGTGACCGGCACCTCGACGAGGAAGGTCGACGACCTTGTCCGGGCGCTCGGCTGCGACAGTGGCGTGTCGAAGTCGACCGTGTCGCGGATCTGCACCGAGATCGACGAACAGGTCGCCGTGCTGCGGGAGCGTCGGCTGGACCACACCGAGTTCCCTTACGTGTTCCTCGACGCGACCTACGTCAAGGGCAAGGTCGACCACCAGGTCGTCTCCCGTGCGGTCGTGATCGCCACCGGTGTCACCGCGGACGGCAACCGTGAGGTCCTCGGCGTCGACGTCGGCGACTCCGAGGACGAGCTGTTCTGGACCGGCTTCCTGCGGTCGTTGAAGGCCCGCGGGCTCGACGGGGTCCAGCTCGTCATCTCCGACGCCCACGCCGGGCTGAAGGCCGCCATCGCACGCGTGCTGCAAGGCGCCGCCTGGCAGCGCTGCCGGGTCCACCTGATGCGCAACCTTCTCGCGACCGTCCCGAAGGTCCAAGCCGAGATGGTCGCCGCGCTCGTGCGCACGATCTTCGCCCAGACCGACGCCGAGGCCACCCGCGGCCAGCTACGCCAGGTTGTCGACTCGCTCGAGAACAACTTCCCGAAGGCCGCGGCGATCCTCGCTGAGGCCGAGCTCGACGTCACCGCCTACGCCACCTACCCCCGGTCGCACTGGCGCAAGATCTGGTCCACGAACCCGCTCGAACGCGTCAACAAGGAGATCAAGCGCCGCACCAACGTCGTCGGGGTCTTCCCCAACGACGCCTCCATCATCCGCCTCGTCGGGGCCGTCCTCGCCGAGGTCCACGACGAATGGCAGGTCGCCGACCGCCGCTACCTCTCCGAGGGATCCATGGCCCTCGTCACCGCCCCACCGACCGAGGAGATCGACACCACCCACACCCCCGAACTTCCGGCTGCATAGGCTGCCGGAGTCGCTGAGGGTCAGACCGAACTTCCACCTCTCCGCGGGACGTCATCTGCGGCGAACACCAACCCCTCCCAGCGGAACGGTCGCTCCCCCGGGAACGCGGCAAGCCATCCGAAGAACTTCAACTCGCTCGGGCGACGGAGGTGGAGCCTCGAAGGACGGTTGAACCACCCGTATCGTCGCCGGAACAGCCAGAGCGAGCGGTGGATCGCAACCAAGGACACGACCCCGGCCACAGCCGTCGCCGCGTTCAGCATGGCCGCCAACCCTGACAAGCCGGCTTCACCTGCGAAGACAGAGAGAGCGAAGAACCACGGCCAAGCCGCCCAGCCGACCCGACCCGGTATGAGCCAGACTCGGTCGATCAGATCGGCGTCCCAGCGCGGGTTGCTCGGCATCGCCCGATGCTACCGAGGGAGGCATCAAGATCCTCTGGCTGCGAGAGCGACCCGAACCGATCGCCGCTACACCTGAGCTGGGCCGAGCCCGGGAGCGCGCGTACACCGAAGCGGCGTGTCAAGCGGCGTGGACACCGACCCAGGAGACGGTGCGGACCTCGCCCGGAGACGGGCGGTTCTCGCGGATGAGCTCGGACAGGGCGAAGCCGGTCTCGTCATCGAACCAGTGCTCGTCGCAGGCGGGGCACACGTCAGCCGGGACGCCGGTGACCACGAGCAGACCGGGCTCGGCGTCCTGGTGGTGTTCGACGTAGTCGTAGTCGACCGATCGGCGCACCAACTCGCCGTCGTCGTGGCGGTGCCGGCTCATCGCGGTTCCTCCCCGCTGTCACCCGACAGCGTGCGTTCGATCCGCTCCGTTGTCCACCCGTGGGCCTCGTCCGGCTCGTAGACCGACACGAGCACCGTCGCGTCGTCGAGTTCGTCATCGGCCAGCACCGCGATCAGCGGCCGGCCCTCGACGCGACCGAGGATCACGTACCGGTCCCGGTCGGCGACGATGTCGACGATCACATGTCACCCAACAGGCTCCGGACCTCGGCCGGAGTGATGTCGCGCGCGGCCATCTTCGCGGGGGCATCGCGACCGAGCTTGAACGGACGGCGAAGCTCGAACCGTCTGCCCTGTAGGCGCTCGACCATCCCGGTCCTTCTCGTTCGCGTTCGGCCCGGTCGAGTTCGGCCAACGACGGTCGAACGCAGCGTCTCGAGCGTCCCGC
>CAVUJQ010000014.1:0-578821 GCA_963741855.1 uncultured Actinomycetes bacterium
GCACGTTGCCGGCCGCCTGGATGGTGATCGAGGCGGTCTGGCCACGGGTCACGTCGGCCTGCGGCGAGAACTCGCCGTTGCCGGTGCCCGACAGGATGTCGTTGTCGACGGCCTTCTCGATGTTGCCCTCGTGGACCGAGGTGTCATCGTCGGAGAAGTCGTCGGTGCCGTCGTCGGTCAGGTCGGTGCCGAGAACGAACTCGGTGGCGTTGACCGCGATGGTGGCGAACTGGGCGCGGGTGATGGTCTCGTTCGGACGGAAGGTGCCGTCGTCGAAGCCCTGGACCAGACCGTTGTCGGCCGCCTTCTCGATGTTCGCCTCGTGGACCGAGTCGTCATCGTCGGAGAAGTCGTCGACACCGTCGTCGGTCAGTGCCTGACCGGTCGCGACCTCGACCCACTGGACGAGCATCGAGGCCGCCTGGCCGCGAGTCAGGTCACCGTTGGCGTCGAACGTCGTGGCGGTCGTGCCGTTGACGTAGCCGTAGTCGGCTGCGCAGTTGATGTTGTCCTCGTGGACCGACGTCTCGTCGTCCGCGAAGTTGTCGGTCCCGGACGACCCCGGTGCGGGGCAGATGTCCGAAACGGCGGCCGTCGCGGCCTGCAGGGGCGTGAGTGCGAGAACCATCGCACCAGCCGCCGACAGAGCGAGCGAACGCCGGACCGACCTCTTGGTCAGTCGCTGCGTGTTACTCAAGGTTGTGCCTCCATATGTTCTCCGGGTCGACGGTCCCGCCGAGCCGGTTCACGCGTTGCAGTCAGGTGAGCGTCACGCTCTCCTGCACCGGGTACACGGGTCGGGATCGGACGTGGCCGGACGTTCCCGGCTGTCTGCCCCCGGTACCCCTCACGTACCCGGTGTTCACCGCTTCCCCCTCCACGGACGCCACCGCGCCGGAGCGCGGCGGTGCCCACGTCGGGGGCTCGCGGGTTCCCAACCTAGGCCACGTCAGCCACACCCGCAACGCTCGGTTACCTCCAGAACCACGTCCGAACGGGGGGGTTCGCCCGTTTGCGCCGGCACCTGGGCGTGCCGGGCTCCGTGTGGTGGCCGCGAGGTAGGGTCCACCGCATGCGTGTCCTCGTGGCCGGCTGGGTCGGCTCCACCAACCTGGGCGACGAGCTCGTCCTCGCCGGGTTGCGCCGCCTCCTCGACGGTGAGGGGGCCACCCTGCACGTCCTCTCCCGCGATCCCGCCGCGACACGGGCGGCGCACGGGGTGGCCGCCTCCCGGGACACCGACCTCCCCACGGTCGCGCGCGCCATCCGATCCGCCGACGCGGTCGTGTTCGGCGGAGGCGGGTTGGTCCAGGACGAGACGAGCCCCTTCAACCTCCCCTACCACCTGTCCCGGACCTGGGGCGCCCGGGCCGCCGGCGTGCCGTTCGCCGGCGTCGGCCTCGGCGCCGGGCCGTTGCACACGGCCCTGGGCCGCCGGCTCGCCCGGACGCTGCGGGCGGCGGTCGGGGTCAGCGTCCGTGACGAGCACTCCGCCACCGTCCTGCGCGGGATCGGGCTCCGCGAGGTCGTGACGGCCGCCGACCTCGCGCTGCACCTGCCTCGACCTCAGGTCGAGGTGGAGGACGTGGTGACCGTGAGCCTGCGCCCGTGGGCCGGCTCCGGCGGGTCGCTCCTGCCGGTGTCGCTGCGACGCCCGACCGAGGAGACCCCGGACTGGTTCCTCGACGGTGCCGCCCGCGCCCTGGACGCCGTGGCGGACCGCACGGGCTTGCGCATCCGGCTGGTGGCGCTGCAGACCGACCGCGACCACGAGGTCCACCAGCGCGTGGCGTCCCGGATGCGGCACGAGGCAGAGCTCCGGATCCCGACCCTCGACACGGTCGTCGACGAGGTGGCCCGCGGTCGGGTGGTGGTCGCCATGCGCTACCACGCCGCGATCTCGGCCGTGCTCGGCGGACGCCCCGTCGTCGCCATCGGCTACTCCCCCAAGGTCACCGCGCTCGCCGGCGAGCTCGGCGACGGCGCCAGCCTGCTGCGGTGGGACGCGGGCGAGGTGACCCAGATCCCGGACGCGGTCGAGGCGGTGCTGGGCCGCGAGGACGAGGTCGAGGCGGGCTACGCGCTCCTGCGGAAGCGCGGCGACGGCAACCGGGCCGTCCTCGACCGGCTCTTCGACGTCGCGCGGGCACGCCCGTGACCGGAGCCGACGACCCGGCGGACGTCACCGCCTCGGACCCGCCGCCGGGTCTGCCCCGTCGCCGAGGACGCGGACGCGCCGGCGAGCGCGCGCCACCGGCTGCTCGCGGTCGCCCGGGTCGCCTACCTGGTGCTCGCTGGCCGGACTCCTCGCGTACCTGGCGTGGAGCCGGCGGGACGACATCGCCGACCTCGTCACCGGGACCCGGCCGGGCTGGCTCGTCGCCGCGCTGGTGCTGTCGCTGGGCCAGCTCGGCCCCAGCGTGCTGCTGTGGACCACCGCGGCGCGCCGGCTCGACGGACGGGGGGTGCCGGTGGGAGCGGTCGCCGACGCCACCGCCCGGTCGGTCCCCACCCGCTACCTCCCCGGGTCGGTGTGGTACGCGCTGGGACGCGCGGCGATCCTGCGCCGCGACCACGGCGTGTCGAAGCGCACCCTCGCCGCGACCGCCGCGCTCGAGACCGTCCTGGCCGTGGTCGTCGCCATCGCCGGCGGGTCGGCGCTGTTGGCGGCCGCCGGGCGGTTCCCGACCCGGCCGGTCTTCCTCGCGGCCTGGTTCGTGGCGCTGGCGGTCGTGGGGAGCCCGCCCGTGGTCAACGCCGTCCTGGCGTTCATCGCGCGCCGGCGAGGTGGCGAGGCGGTCCACCTCACCTGGGCGACCTACGGGCTGCTCGTGGCCACGACCGTCCTCCACTGGGTGTGGTCGGCCACGACCTTCACGGTCTACCTCCACGCCTTCCCCGAGCTCACCACCCTCGGGATCACCGCCGTCGCCGGGTCGTTCCTCGTGGCCTGGGTGATCGGGTTCCTGGCCCTGTTCGCCCCGCAGGGCGCCGGCGTGTTCGAGGCCGCGGTCGCGGCGATGCTCGTCGGGGCCCGTGGCGCTGCCGCGGCAGCGGTCGTCGTCGCCGGCTACCGGGCGATGATGCTCGTCCGGGACGTGGTGGTGTTCACCGTCGCCACGCTGGTCCGCCGGCGCTGAACGGCGTGGACGCGCCCGGACCGCACGGGTCGGACGGAAACCCGCGGATGCGCGGGTTTCCGTCACGCAGAGGCCCGGTGAGGTCCGGAACGAGCCCGGTCGATGACACTTCCTCGCGGATACGCGGGTTTCCGTCGTGCTAGCGGGCTCGCCTCCACGCGCGGGGTGTCCACAGGCTGGCGACGGGTGCTGGTGGACGTCTCGCCGGGCGCCCGTAGCGTCGCCGGAACGGTTGCCACCCCCAGGAGGTCGAGGCACGATGTCGCTGGACGAACGCGAACGGGCCGAGCTGTTCGAGCTGCTCGTCCCGAACCTCGGAAGGGATGCCACGGTGAGGCTGGTCGACGCGCTCCCGCCGGCGGGTGAGCCGCTGGCCACCGCGCGGCAGGTCACGGCCGTCGAAGAGCGGATGGACCTCCGCTTCGCGGCCGTCGACCAGCGCTTCACCGCCCTCGAGGAGCGGATGGACCTCCGCTTCGCGGCCGTCGACCAGCGCTTCACCGCCCTGGAGCAGCGCATCGACGACCGCATCGGTGGCCTCCGCGACGAGCTCCTCGCGGCCTTCCGAGGCGAGCTGGTCCGCGCCGTCGCGGGGCAGACCCGCGCGGTGATCGTCGCCACCGCCACCGCCGTGTTCGGTGTCGGTGGGCTCGCGGTCGCCCTGTCGAAGCTCCTCTGAGCTGCCGCAGGGCTCTCGAGCCGTTGACCTCGCCACGTCAGCGCTCCTGCGGAAGCGCCGGCGAGGCTAGGTGACCTGCGCGTGACCTAGGCGCCGCTCGCGTCGTCGGTCGGCTCGGTCGAGTCGGCCGACGGGGAAGGGGCACCCGAGGGCTGCGCCGACTGGCTCGTCACCCCGGTGGTCCCCGACGACGGCGGGGAGGTCGTGCAGCCGTCGTCGCTGGTCGACGCGGTCGGGCTGGGCGCCGGCGACGGGCTCGGCGACGGGGAGGGCGACGGGCTCGGCGAGGCCGAGGGGGACGGGGAGGCCGACGGCGACGGGTCGTCGCTGGCCCCACCGTCGGGGTCGGACGGAGCGGAGGTCTGGCTCTCCGACGGATCCGGCGAGGGCTCCGCGGTGCCACCGTTCGGGTCCGACGGGGCGGCGGTCTGGGTCGGCGACGGGCACACGGTCGGCGACGGCGACGGCGACGGGGTGGGTGTCGCGGTCGCGGTCGCGGTGGGGCTCGCCGACGGCGAGGGCGCCGGCGACGGGCTCGGTGCCGGCGACGGGCTCGGCGAGACCGGCAGGGCGAGCACCGGCTCGTCGACGGTCGGCTCCTCGGCCGGCGCGGTCGTCACGAGCACCGGGGCCGACGGCTCGGTCGCGGTCGGGGTCTCGGTCGGCTGCGGGGTCTCGTCGCGGGTCGGGAGGTCGACGCCCACCGCGTGGGCGGCCGCCGACACCACGTTCTCGACCGGCTTCGGGAGGTTGCCGGTCGCGGCCAGCCCCCCGGTCGCGGCAGCGGCGGCGGTCGACGCGATCGCGACCTTCACCGTGGTGGCTGCGAGCAGCCGGCCGACCCTGCCCCGCCACGTGAGCGGGACAGGTGCCTCGGTCGAGCCGGCCTGCTCTCGGACAGCCGCGAGGATCACCGCCAGGTGCTGCCGGCGGACCTCCTCGGACGGCGTCCGTGGACGCGACAGACGACGGACGAGCGACCGGAGCCGCGAGTCGTCCGTTGCCGGGTGCGCCTGCGTGTTGAGCAGGTCGTCCAGCTCGTCGTGTCTGTCCTGGGGGGAACTCATCTCAGTGGCGTGAGCGCCACTCCGCCGTGGAACGGGTACGGGTTGGCCGCGAGTTCGCGGCGCAGCGAGGCCAGCGCGCGCTTCTGCAGCGCCCGGACCGACTCGTGCTGCTTCCCCAGGACGGCCCCGACCTCGGGGAGGCTCAGCCCACCGACGACCCGCAGGTACAGGACGTTGCGCTGGTCCTCGGTGAGGGTGCTGAGGAGGACGTCGAGCTCCTCGGTCGTGATGTCCTCGAGGACGCTCGCCTCGACCTCCTCCTCGGCTGGGAGGTGGCGCTCGATCGTCGCCGTCTCGGTCGCGTCGGACGGTCGCCGCTGGTGGTGGCGCCGGGCGTCGATCAGCCGGTGGTGGGCGACGGTGAACACCCACGACCGGAAGTTCGCCTCGCTGCCGGCGAAGCTCGGCAGGTCGCGGACGAGCTGGAGGAACACCTCCGAGACCAGGTCCTCGGGGCTCGGGGCGCGCTGGGTGACGAGGTAGCCGAGGAGCACCGGCGCGAGCTCGTCGTAGAGCTCGACCCAGGCCGCGTCCTCGCCGCGGCGCGCGGCGGCGAGCACCTCGTCGAAGCGCTCGTCGAACGCCACCTGATGGTCCCCGTGTTCAGTCGTGCCGAGGCACCCGGTCCCGCGGGGGGACGGCTGCCGCCCGGTGTGTCCCCGCCCCCAGCGCCCATCGAACACGAACCCGCGCAGGATGGCTAGACACGGCCCTCAGGATAGGACCAACCGTGCGTATCCGCGCCTACACCGCCCCGGGCGTGCGCCGGGGCTGACCGAACGGCCAGATCGTCACGTCCGTGCAACCGGACGGCCACCTCGTGCGTCGGAGGCGCCCTCCAGGCGCCGCCCGACCTGGGGCGGGTCGGTCTAGCCAGAGCCCGTCGGCCAGGAGCCGCACGATCAGCCGGGCGATGACGGCCGCGCGCCTGGTCCCGCCGGATGCCGGCGCCTGGGGAGCGGAACGTCCCATCGCGGGAAGCCCGTCCACGATCCCGAGCTCGACCGCCGCCGCGATGTCGGCCGGGAGGTCTCCGGGTGCCGACGTCGGGGAACGTCAGCGGGACCGACGACCGGCGTCGAGGCCGACGAGACCTCGTAGGCCCGGACGAGCATCGAGACCGCGTTGGTCCGCGCTGATGGCCTCGCCGGGGACGGGCCTGCGCCGTCCACGACCCGTGACGATGCCCGAGCGCGGCGAGCGCGTCGAGAGACGCCTCGTGCGTGGTCCCGTCGTCATCGGCGAACGCGTCGGTGGCTGTCGGGATCGGTCCACCCCGAGCGCGTCGAGCAGGTTCACGAGGAACGAGGCCATCTGCCCACGGGTCACCGGGTCGGCGACGCCGTAGAGGTCGCCCTGGCCGCGGGTGACACCCCAGGCCTCGAGGCAGGCGATCTCGGCCGCGTGCACGTTCCCGACGAGGTCCGGGAACACCGTGGGCAGCGACCCGCTGCAGCCGTCGGCTGGCACCTCGAAGCCCCACTCCGACGCCCGGGTGGTGTGGACGGTGATCCGGTAGTCGCCCGCCGCCGAGGTCCCGCGAGCGCCACGCACGGATCGGGCGTCGGTGCGTCCGCATCCGTGCAGGCCGGGACGACGGCCCCGTCGTGGAGGATGTCGAGGTCCTCGAGCTGGACCCCCGGCGGGATCGCACTGGGGTCCAACCGGAACGCGAGGATCGTCGGGCCGTCGCCGTCTTCCGGGATGGTGATCTCGACCCGTGGTCCGAGCTGGGTGCCGGTCGAGGTGGCGTTCGAGCCGGGATCGGTCTCCTGCAGCGTCACGATCCCACCGGCCGAGGGGACCACCTCGATCGTCAGCGGGTCCCCGCCGTTCGCCGCTCCACCCTTGCGCACCACCTGGAACGGCGCCACGAGCTCGCCGAGGTAGTCGCCGTCGCAGACGTCGCCAACCCCGTCGCCGTCCTCGTCCGCCTGGTCGGCGTTGGGGGCGAGCAGGCAGTTGTCGTTGCCGTCGGGAAGCCCGTCGCCGTCGGCGTCGGCCGGAGGCGAGGAGGTCGTCGCGGTCCAGTTCCAGTTGACGACGCCGTCGAGCGACGGCGCGGTCGAACCCGTCGATGCCCGGCGAACTCGCTCTCCACGAGTCGACGGACCGCGGCCGCGTCCGACCACGGCACCTGGCTGGGCTCACCCGGCAGCGGTCAGCTCCATGAAGTAGGCCACGGAGCGGGACTGACCGGCGGGGACCGCGAACTCGTAGGTGGCGTAGAGGGCCGGGTCCTCGTCGGTCGCCTCGACGACTCGCCGGCGAAGTACGTCCGTACGGGCCGCACGGCACGTGCCCCGTCCCCAGGGTCGGTGCCGGCGCGGACGGGCCGTTCAAGACGTGCACGATGTCAGCGCGAGCCGCTGAGCGTCCGGCGTCACCCGTCCACCCGGATACGTACGACGCCGGCGTGCCGGGCCCCCCGTCGGTGATCGTCGGCCGGCCCCACGGCCGACGACGCACGAACGCCGACAGCTCGCCGACCGGAGCGCGGGTGGCCACCGCCGAGGCTGGAGAGGGATGTCGACGTCCGGCCTCGTACGGGTGTCGTCGCCGTGTCGTTGGTGACGCTCGACGAGGTCGAGCAGCACCGCTCGGCCGTCTCGACGAGGTCACGAAGGTCTGCGTCGACCTGCCACGGCCGGCTCGGCTCCGACGACGACGCCCGACCGGGCCCGAGCGGCGCCGCCGGTCGGGCCGACGCGCCACGGGCCCTCCGAGAGGGAGCATCGACGGATCACCTGTCGCGGAGACCACGACGTGCGAGCGCGGCCGCGTGCGCGGCGAGCGGACGGACGGTCGCCTCGGTCGGGGCCGGCGACGGCGACGGCGAGCGGTCCCCGGCAGCGCCGTCCGTGGCGTAGGTCGCCCCGTCGCGGCGCTAGCCACCGCCGAGGTGCATGCCGAAGGTGTCGCGCCGGCCAGCACACGCCCAGATCCCCTCCGCCGTTGCCGTACCACTGCGACTCGTCCCAGTTGGACACCGTGACGGCGCACGGGCCGCCTCCGGTGAAGGCGACGGTGAGGAACGACGGCCGCGCGAGACGCCGATGGCGATGATCGGCGCAGCGAGACCTTGTAGCGAGCGTCGGACACGGGCCCCTCGGGGGGTGCGGACGCGACCCCCGGAGGTGGTCACGCGACCACCACGCTAGGCGGTCGACTCAGAACCGGCACCTCCGACGACGACGCACAGACCGGATCGCGGAACCACCGAAGGGACCACGGTCGGTCACCGCCCGCGGTGATCACCCGACCGCGCGGTGGAGGAACGCGGCCATCTGGCCGCGTGTGACACGCTCGCCGGGACAGAACCGGGTCGGGGTGCAGCCGGAGGTGATGCCGGCGCTCGCGACCCGGTCGATCGCGCCCTCGTGCTGGCTGTCATCGTCGTCGGTGAAGGCGTCCTGCTGGCTCGCCGGCGGGAGGTCGAGGGCGGCGTCGAGGAACGTCGCCATCTGACCGCGGGTCACCGGGTCGTCGGGGCAGAAGCGGGTGCCGGCGGCGTCGCACCCGCTGGTGATGCCCGCGGCGGCGACGGCCTGGATCGCCGCCTCGTGGACGCTCGTGTCGTCGTCGGTGAAGCGGTCGTCGTTGGACGGCGGGAGGTCGAGGGCGCGGGCGAGGAAGGTCGCCATCTGGCCCCGGGTGACCGGGCTCGAGGGGCAGTAGTGGTCGGGGCGGCAACCGGTGGTGATGCCCTGGTCGGCGACCCAGTCGACGTCCTCCTGGAAGGCGCTCGTCGCGGTGTCCGCGAACCGCGCCGCCGGCGTGCCGCCCCGCGCCGCCACCCAGCCGTCGAGCGAGCCGTCGAAGACGAAGTCGGTCGCAGCCGGCGCCGACCAGAGGTCGCGGTAGTCGCGGGTGAACGTCGCGTCGAGCGCCCCGTCGCGGAGCACCCGGTAGTCGTAGTCACCACGCGCCCGGAGGTCGCGGTTGAAGTAGACGGCGCCGATGACCTGCCCGTTGGAGGCGAGCTTGGTGAACATGTCGTGCAGCCACCCCGGCCGGCGCGCGTCGGTGACCGACCCGGTGGTCGTGACGAGGATCGGCTTGGTCGTCGTGACGGTGGCGCGCAGCTCGTCGATGTGGCGCTGGAAGGTCTCGGCGTAGTCGCGCCAGGGTGCGCCGCGGTTGAGCTTGGCGAACCCGACGAGGTCGACCGCGCCGTCACCGGGGTAGAACTCGGGGTAGCCGAACCCGGGTGAGCTGAGCCCGTTCGGCGCGAACACGAACCGGACCTGGTCGGGCTGGAGCCCGGCGTCGAGGAACCGGCCGCGGATGCGGTGGTAGGCGGCCTTGTAGCCGGCCGGCTGGCCGCCGTAGGGGTGCTCGGTGAGGTTCATCTCGGGCAGCGGCGCGATGATCAGCCGCCGCCCGGCCCCTCCGTCGAGCCACCCGCCCAGGGTCGCGACCATCGCGTCGAGCTGGCCGTCACGTGCGCCGGACGTCAGCGCCCCGAGGTCGTTCGTCGTGAGCTCGACGTAGGTGGTGACGCCGAGGTCGTGGACCTGGGTCAGGCGCGGCGCGATCCAGGGCTCGGTCCAGTCCTGCTCGACGGTGAACGGCAGCAGGCCGATCGCCGGCGTCTTGCCGGTCAGGTCCTCGATGCGCTGCGGCGTCATCGATCAGCGCGGCGACCGTCCCCGGCGCCCACCCGAGGAGCGTCGGGAGCTCGCCGGCGGCGGCCTCCGCAGGCGCCGGCGCCGGCAGCGCCAGCGCCGCCCCGGCGAGCGCGCCGACGAGCACGCTCCCGCTCCACCGCATCGTCCGCAGCCGTGCTGCCTCCCGACCCGCTGCGCCGGCCGCGACCGTACCCGGGGACCCGTTCCCCTCACCGAGTTCGCACCCCTGTTCTCGCGGCTTCCGCGAGAACAGGGGGACGAACTCCGAGTGGGGCGAGGGTCAGGCCAGGCGGCGGAGGAGGACGTCGAGGATCTCCTCGGACGGCGTGAAGCGGTCGGTGGCCGCAGGCACCCGGTGCTGCGCCGGGTCGGCGAGGAAGGCGTCGATGGTCGCGGGGTCGTAGCGCGAGACGACGACGTTGCGGCCGATGCCGTCGGGGCGCTCGGACCACTCGCGCCACAGCAGCGTCGGCACGCCCGAGCAGCGCGCACTCCTCCTGGATCGACCCGCCGTCGGTGATCACGAGCGGGGCGCGGTGGAGCATCCCGACGAACTCGCCGTGCGGGACGAGCCGCACGATCTCGACGCCGGCGCGTTCGAGCCGCTCGAGGTGGCCGCCCTTGCGGAGGGTCTCCTCGGTGGGGCCGTGCACCACGAACCGGACCGGCTGGCGGCCCGCGATGCGCTCGGCGGTGCGGACGAACGCGTCCACCCGGGGGCGGCGGTTGAGGTTCTCGACCCGGTGCATCGTGACGACGGCCGGTCCGCTGCCGGGCTCGCCGGCGACGCGCAGGTCGTGGGCGAGCGACTCGACCACCGTGTTGGCCGACACCCGCACGACCTCGCCCTTCACCCGCATCGCGGCGAGGTTGCGGACCGCCTCGGCGTCGGGAGCGAACAGCACGTCGGCCGCCCGCATCACGACGATGCGGATCAGCTCCTCGGGGAAGGGGTGCAGCAGGTGGTGGCTGCGCAGCCCCGCCTCGAGGTGGGCGACCTCGAGCCCCGCCCGTCGCGCCATCAGCGCGGACAGCAGGGTCGACGGGCGTGTCGCCGTGCACGACGCAGATGCCGCCGCGCCCGCCGAACACCTCACGCCGGAGCTTCGCGCCGTCGAGCAGCTGCAGACCGAGCGTGCCGGCCCACACCGCGGCCTGCGGGATGGAGGTGATGTCGCGGTCGCCGCCCATGACGACGTCCGGCGGTCGGACCCCCAGCTCCTCGCGCAGCCCCACCGACAGCGCCGCGTGCTGGCCCGAGTCGATCAGGCGGTACGCGACGCCGCGGGCGTCCATCAGCCGCAGGAGCGGCGCGGTCTTGATGTACTGCGCCTTGGTCCCGAGGAAGACCTGGATCGTGTCCGCGCTAGCCACCGATGCGGGCCCTTCCACGTGTAGACGCGGACGAGGTCGTTGTAGACCTCGCTGCGGGTCTCGAGGCAGAGGTCGTAGCGCCGGCCGATGATCGCGCCGAGCTCCGGCTGCAGGTCGACCGGGACGTTGTTGACGACGATCACGGTCGGCACCTCGCCGGCCTCGATCATCCGGTTCAGCCGCGGGAACTCGGCCCGGAACCCGTCCCAGAACAGGTAGAAGGGCGTCGCCTCCTCGAGCTCGAGGCTCTCGTAGAGGCCGAGCGGGTGCGGCACCACCCAGGCGCGCCGGTCGGGGCCGAGGCAGCGGTCGATGGTCCCCTCGACGGCGGCGGTGATGTCGGCGACCTGCGGGTCGTGGTCCGCGCCGGCGAGGTCGACGGTGCGGACCACCAGCGACGAGACCATCAGGACGGCGGCGCCGGCCACGGCGCCGGCGCTGGTCCAGAGCCCGGACCGTCGCGACAGGACGTGGCCGGCGACGATGGCGGCCAGCACCCACGTCAGGAAGGCCGGCCACGCCAGGAGCGACGGGAACCGGAAGGTCACGAGGAGCCCGAGGCCGAACCAGGCGACCCCCGCGACGGCCGGGCCAACGGCGGCCGGGCCGGCCCGGAGCTCGGCCTCGATGTCGCCCCTCTGGCGCCAGAGGTCGTGGGCCACGAGGACCAGCACGACCGCCATCAGCGTCGCGGCGCCCCAGGTGTGCGACGGGTCCGCCTTGCGGATGGTGGTGAGCGACATCGACAGGTGCAGCGCGATGGCGAGGCGCGTCGGGTCGCTCACCCGTCGCCACACGGCCGGGATGACCGGCAGGAACAGGGTCGCGGGGTAGAGCCACTGCTCGAGCACCCGCGGCTTCAGGAGGTGGTAGCCGAAGTTCTTGCCGGGGACCGTGTTGCTGCGGTCGAGCACGACGAAGTCGATGAGCGCCCGGGGCGACATGCCGAGGAGGTCGTAGACGACGACCTGGCCGGCGAACGCGACGAGCGCTCCGACCGGCGCGGCGGCGGCGAGGACGAGCCGGTCGCGCAGGTCCTGGTCGCGCCGGCCGAACAGCTCGAAGGCGGCGAGACCCGTGACGAGCATGATCGTGAGGTCGACGTGCATCAGGATCGTGAGCGCGCCGAGCACCGCGCGGACCGCGATGGCCCGCGGACCGGTGCGCCACCGACCCACCGGCAGGAGCGCCAGGAGCCACAACGACGGGATGGCGTACTTGCCGTTGGGCGGGTTGGTCAGGATGAACTGTGCGACGGCCAGCGCGAGGAGCCACGGCGCCGTGAGCCGCAGCCGCCGACCGATCGCGAGGATCGCGATCGCGGCGAGGAACAGCGCCGAGACGTAGTGCCACATCCAGGCGTAGAGGCCGGGGTTCCCGCCGACGAGCAGGAACATGGCGGCGCCGACGTACCACCCGAGGACGTTCCAGCCGTGCTCGAAGTCGATGATGGGGATGGCACCCCGAGCCGTCTCGCCCACGAGGTGGTACTGGATCCCGAGGTCGAGGGTCAGCGACTTCGGCGGGAGCTCCACCAGCTTGATGAGGGTGAACACGACGAAGAACGCGAGGGCGGCCCAGAAGGCGACCGTCGCGGCGCGCGTCCGGTCCTCGAGGAGGAGGAGCGGGTCGTCGGTCGGTGCGGGGTCGGCGTCCACAGCCGTCATCTGGCCGGGTCCACGAGGTCCCGGGGTTTGGTCGAGCGCACGACGAGGTCGGCGAGCAGCCCGATGGCGAACACCTGGAACGCCGCGAAGAGCACCAGCAGCGTGTTGGTCGTCACCCGCAGGTCCTTGGTGACGACGTCGTAGCCGAGCTTGCCGAACCCGTAGAGCGACAGCAGCACGCCGAGCGGCATGAACACCCGCAGGGGCGCGTAGGACAGCGTCATCCGCACGACCTGGAGCAGGTAGCTGGCGGGTGTCGCGGTACCAGTGGAACTTCGAGTCGCCGGCACGCTCGGCGTAGTCGATGTCGATGTAGCCGACCGAGTACCCGTCGGTCAGGAACGACATCGTCATGGTCGTCACGCACGAGAAGCCGTTGGGGAGCCGGTGCAGGTACTGGTCGGCGACCTCGCGGCGGAAGGCCCGGAACCCGGAGTTCAGGTCGGGGATCTCGGTCTCGACGAGGTACTCGGCGAGACGCCGGATGGCCCACTTGGCGGGGACCCGTGCGAACTTGTGCGGTGCCCTCCTCCGAGCGGCGGGCGCCGACGACCTGGTCGTAGCCCTCGAGCGACTTCACGAGCTCGGGGATGCGCTCGTTGGGGTAGGTCATGTCGACGTCGGTCCACACGACCACGTCGCCGACGGCGGCACGCGACCCGGTCCGTCGCGCCCCGCCCGAACCGGTGTTGCGCTTGTGCTCGATCAGCCGGATGCCGTCGAGCGCCCGGAGCACCTCACGGGTGCCGTCGGTGGAGCCGTCGTCGACGCAGATGAGCTCGTAGGTGTACGGCGAAGCGTCGAGCGCCTGCTGGATACGCACGATCTCCTGCTCGACGTGCCCGACCTCGTTGTAGGTCGGCAGGATGACCGAGACGTCCACGTGCGTGCTGATGGGTCGACCTCGTGGTTCGGGGCGGGCCGCCGGTCAGGAGGGGGCGCCGGAGGAGCGGAGGTGGTGGCGAGGGTAGCGCTGCGGGGTGGCGCTCCCCCGGCGGCTCACCAGCCGCGGAGCCGCACCCGCACCAGCCGTGAGAGCCCGGTGATCCCGTCGCGGGGGGTGATCTTCTTGCCCTCGGCCCGAGAGCGGGCCGCGTAGGAGATCGGGATCTCGTAGACCCGGGCGCCGTTCCTCAACACCCCGCCGGCGAGCTCGGCCTCGATCTCGAACCCGTCCGCGGTGAGGTGGAGCTGCTCGTAGCGGTGGCGGGTCATGAACTTGTAACAGGTGTAGATGTCGGTGACGTAGCGGTCGAACAGCGCCGAGGCGAACAGGCTCAGCGCCTTGTTGCCGACCACGTACCAGAACGAGAACGAGGCGTGCGCGCCGAACTCGCGGGTGCCGAACACGACCTCGGCGCGGCCGTCGAGGAGCGGGCGCACCAGCTCGGGGATCTGCATCGGGTCGTACTCGAGGTCGGCGTCCTGGACCCCCAGGATGTCGCCGGTCGCGACCGCGAACCCCTTACGCAGCGCCGCGCCCTTGCCCTGGTTGCGACGCGCCTTGACGACGATGACGTCGTCGGCGTTGGGGAGCCAGGCGCGGTCGATGCGGTCCACCGCCCCGTCGTGGGAGCCGTCGTCGACGACGACGAGCTCGTAGGGCACGGGCATCGGGACCTCGCCCACCCGCCGGAGGACCGTCTCGAGGGTCTCGCCCTCGTTGTAGACGGGCATGATGAGGCTGAGCTTCACGGTGCGTTCCCCCCGGGGAGGATCCGGTAGACGTCGGTCCGAGCGTTGTGGTGGACCAGCTCGAAACGGTCCGGGTAGGCCGACAGGAGCGCGTCGGCGCGCGCTTCGCGGCGACCGTACAGCCCGCGGACCACGACCAGCCACCGCGCCCCGCGCCCCGCGCTCGCCGCGAGCAGGGCCTCGGTGTCGGTGGTGTAGGCGAGCGGGAGGACCTCCCGGCCGGTGCGGTAGGCGACCTCGCGGTAGTCGAGGCTCGCGAGGGCGTCGTCGGCGGGGACGTGGGCGTCGATCCAGGCGGCGAGGTCGTCGCTGGCGGCGTGGAGCGCGGCGAGGTCGTCGGCCTCGGCGCGTGCGTCGGCCCGCGCCTGGGTGACGTTGCCGACGGCGTGCGGGACCAGCAGCGCCACCGCGAGGACGCCGGCGACGGCCGCGTTCGTCCGGCGCTGGACGACGCCGATCAGCGCCGCGAGGCCGGCGGCGGCCAGCGGCAGGAGCGGGAGGCCGAACCGCGCCGAGCGGTACGGCCACGCCGCCAGCAGCACCGCGTAGACGACGACGAACGCGGTCACCGGTACCCGCCAGCGCCGGTAGGCGAGGACGGCGACCACGAGCAGGGCGAGGGTCGCGGCGATCGCGACCGGGGATGGCACGTGGGCGCCGAGCACGGCGTAGCCGGCGTCGGTCCAGAACTGGTCCATCCGCTCGACGATCCGGGCCGGCAGCCCGCCCGGCCCGATCCGGCCGGCCGCGGCGTCGTAGGGGTTGCGCAGCCAGAACGTGGCGGCGTAGCCGGTGGTGTGCTCGGGGTAGCCGGCGACGGCGAGCATCTGCAGCCCGGTCAGCACGAGCCCGACCGTGACCGGCACCCACGACCACCGGCGCAGCCGCGGCCGCAGGAACAGCGCCACCGTGAGCGCGCCGGCGAGGACGATCCCGACGGTCTTGAGCAGCACCGCGGCCGCCGCGAGCCCGGTCGCCCACGCGAGGTGGCCGCGCCGCTCCTCCTCCAGGGTCGTCATCCACCACAGCGCCACGGCGACGACGGCCGTGAGCGCGAGGTCGGGCATCACCACGTAGACCGAGGACCACAGCGAGGCGCCGACCGCAGTCGCGACGGCGGCCGTGCCGCTGGCGATGGCCCCCCACCGACGGGTGACGGCCCACACCACGGCGACGAGCACCGCGACGAGCACGAGGTCGAGGACGATGGCGACCCAGGTGACGTCGAGCCCGAGCCGCGCGGGACCGCCGACGAGGAGCGACCACCCGAGCGGGTACTTCGTGCCCTCCACACCGCCGATCAGCGGCCGTCCCGGTCGTGTAGAGGCTGTCGGCGAGCATGCGGTACTCGTCGTTGTCGCTGCCGTACGGCAGCTGGCCGGTCCAGCGCACCACCGCCATGGCGACGACGGTGAGCTCCGCCAACGCGAGCGCCCACAGCTCCCCGACGCTGACGGGACGGTCGGCGTCGCGCTCGGACGCGAGACCGGAGAGGCGCACCGTCACCGCGGCTCGCGGAACCAGGCGATGGTGCGCTCGAGCCCGTCGCGCAGACTCACCGTCGGACGCCAGTCGAGCTCGCGCTCGGCGACGGTGGTGTCGGGGCGGCGGACCTCGGGGTCATCGGTGGGCCGGGGCGTGTAGGTGATGCCGGTGTCGCGGCCGACGATGTCCTGGATGGTCTCGGCGAGCTGGGTCATCGTGAGCTCGTGCGGGTTGCCGACGTTGCACGGCTGGGTGTAGTCGGACACGAGCAGCCGCAGGATGCCCTCGACGAGGTCGTCGACGTAGCACAGCGACCGTGTCTGTGTCCCGTCGCCGTGGACGGTCAACGGCTCGCCCGCGAGCGCCTGCCGGATGAACGTCGGCACCGCCCGCCCGTCGTGCGTCCTCATCCTAGGCCCATAGGTATTAAAAATTCGAACTACCCGGGTGTCGACGCCGTGGTAGCGGTGGTAGGCGAAGGTCAGGGCCTCCGCGAACCGCTTGGCCTCGTCGTAGACCCCGCGCGGACCGATCGGGTTCACGTGTCCCCAGTAGGTCTCGGGCTGGGGGTGGACCTGCGGGTCGCCGTAGACCTCGGAGGTCGACGCGAGGAGGAACCGCGCGTCCTTGGCCTTGGCGAGGCCGAGCGCCTTGTGGGTCCCGAGGCTGCCGACCTTCAGGGTCTGGATCGGGAGCTCGAGGTAGTCGATCGGCGACGCCGGCGACGCGAAGTGCAGGATGTGGTCGACCTCGCCGGACACGTGCAGGTAGTCGGTCACGTCGTACTTGACGAACCGGAAGCCGTCCCGCCCGAGCAGGTGCGCGATGTTGTCGGCGTCCCCGGTGGCGAGGTTGTCGATCGCGGTGACCGACGCCCCCTCGCCGACGAGCCGTTCGCACAGGTGCGAGCCGAGGAACCCCGCTCCCCCGGTGACGACGACCCGCGCCCCCGACAGCCCCAGCCCGGTCACTTGCCGGCCCTCGGCTTGCCGATGGCGTGGTAGTGGATCCCGACGGCGGACAGCGCGTCGCCGTCGAGGGCGTTGCGACCGTCGACCACGATCGGGTACGCGAGCGCGTCCCGGAGCGCCTGCGGGTCCAGCGCCTTCACCTCGTCCCACTCGGTGGTGACGACCGCCGCGTGGGCCCCCGCGCACGCCTCCAGCGGGTCGTCGAACAGCTCGACGTCGGGGAGCTCCTTGGCGAGGTTGTCGAGCGCGACCGGGTCGTAGATCCGCACCCGCGCCCCCTCCGCCAGCAGCATCCGGGCGAGGTGGACGGCGGGCGCCTCACGCAGGTCGTCGGTCCCGGGCTTGAACGCGCCACCCAGCAGGGTGACCGTCTTCTCCTGCAGGTGCCACAGCTCGTGACGCAGCTTGTCCATCACCACGTCGCGCTGACCGCGGTTGATGCGCTCGACCTCCTCGAGCAGCGTGAACTCGTAGCCGACCTGCCGCGACAGGTGGATGAACGCGTCGACGTCCTTGGGGAAGCACGACCCGCCGTAGCCGAGGCCGGCGTAGAGGAACTGGCGGCCGATGCGCTGGTCGAGGCCCATCCCGTCGGCGACCTTGTCGACGTCGGCGCCGACCCGCTCGCACACCTGGGCCACCGCGTTGATGAAGCTGATCTTGGTCGCGAGGAAGGCGTTGGAGGCGTGCTTGATCAGCTCGGCGGTCGGCACGTCGGTCTCGACCACCGGGCAGTCGTCCTCGCGGACCACCACCTCGTAGACGCGGCGCAGCGCGTCACGGGCCCGCTCGGAGTCGGTGCCGTACACGATCCGGTCGGGGTGCAGGGTGTCCTCGACCGCCACGCCCTCGCGGAGGAACTCGGGGTTGGACGCCACGTCGATGTCGACCGGCTGGTCGGTGGCGGACCGCTCCCTGGCGATGACCTGCTTCAGCCGGGCACCGGTGTTGGCCGGCACGGTCGACTTCTCCACCAGCACGACCGGCTGCTTGGCGTAGCGCGCGACGTTGCGGCCGACCGCCTCGACGTAGGACAGGTTCGGGCCACCGCCCGGCAGCGGGGGCGTCCCGACGCAGACGAAGACGACCTCGGCCCCGTCGAGCGCCTGCTCGATCTCGGTCGTGAAGGTGAGTCGTCCCGACGCGCGCGTCTCCTCGAGGAGCTCCGGGAGACCGGGCTCGAAGAACGGGACCCCGCCCTGCTCGAGGGTGTCGATCTTGCGGACGTCGTCGTCCATGCCGACCACCTCGTGACCCCACCGGGCGAAGCAGGCGGCCGACACCAGACCGACGTGACCGACACCGACGACCGCGATCTTCACGAGGAGCTCTCTCTGCCAGGCAACGGTGGTCGACGAGCGGGGTTCGAGGGAGCCGCAGGCGACCGGAGGATGGTCGGGCGAACGATACCGGGCACGACCCGCGCCTCGCCGCGGTGGCGCCCGACCGCTCAGCCGATGTCGGACTCGCCGATCGGCGGGTGCACGTCCCCGTCGAGGTGACCGCCGTCGGGGAGGTGGACGTGTCCGTGCGGCTCGTCGTTGTGGGTGTCGACGTAGCCGTCGGGGCTCCGCTCGCCGTACGAGGGCTCGTGCACCAGTCCGGTGGCGGACTCCTCGACGATGGGCTGGAGCTGCCCCGTGGTGATGAAGGTCATGACGTCGATCCCGACCTCGTGCGGGTCCACCGTCCGCTTCACGTCCCAGCGGTACCCCCCGTCCGGACCGCGCAGCGACAGGTCGCGCTCCTCCGGCTCGACGGCGTTGCCGGCGGCGTCGACCGCGACCAGCACGGTCGGGCGGGCCAGCAGGTCGGGGTGGTTGCGGACGACCAGCCCCACCTCGCCGCTCGTGAGCTGGATCAGGGACCCCACCGGGAACAGGCCCAGGAGGCCGACGAACACCCGCACGATGCGCGGGTCGAAGCCCCGGCCCATCCCCGCCTCGAGGATGTCGAGCGCCTCGCGCCGCTCGGCGGGCGCCCGGTAGGCCCGCTTGGAGGTGACCGCGTCGAAGCAGTCCGCGACCGACACCAGCCGCGCCGGCACGGAGGGGAACGGCCGCCGCGACAGCGCCGGGTAGCCGGAGAGGTCGAAGGCGGCGTGGTGCTCGAGCACGACGGTGGCAGCCGGGTGGAACAGCCCGTCCTCGGTACCGAAGACCAGCCCCGCCCCGTCCACCGGGTGCTTCTGGACGATGCGCCACTGCTCCTCGGAGAGCTTGCCGACGTGGAAGAGCACGTCCTCCGGCATGTGCACCTTGCCGACGTCGTGGAGGAGCCCTCCGAGACCCAGCGAGACGACCTGGTCACGCCGGAGCCCGAGCGCCTGCCCCATCGCGATGCTGAGGAGGCCGACGTTCAGCATGTGGTAGTAGGTGTACTCGTCGTAGGACTTGACGGTCGTCAGCAGCAGCGCGTTCGCGGGGTTGGTCGCGACCTCGTCGGCGAGCCGCTCGACCACCGCGGTGGCGGCATCGAGGTCGACGTTGCGTCCCGCCGCGACCCGGAGCGCGGTCTCGCGGAGCACCTCGAGCCCCATCGCGTAGGCCCGCCGCATGTCCGACAGGTCGACCTCGGTGAAGTCCTCGGCGAGGACGGCGGGACGCACGCGGTTCAGGAGGATGCCGCCGACCGTGTCCGTCAGCGGCCGGTCACCGTGGACGATCTGGATGAGCCCGTCGACGCCACCCTCGTCGAGCTGGGCGGTGAACTCGACGGTCGTCACGCCGGCGCGTTCGAACGCGTCGACGAGGCGGAACAGCGACAGCGACTCGCGGGCCAGCAAGGTCGGTCCGAGGTAGAAGCTGTGCCGCGTGACGAACAGGGTGGGATCGCCCGAGGTGGCGGTCAGGAGCGCCCGCGCGTGGTCGCGGATCTCGCGGATGACCTCCCCACGGTTGGGGTGCCCGGCGGGGTAGAGCCCGTAGATCTGGCTGGCGGAGGACAGCGCACGGAGCAGCGGGCGGACGAGCGCCAGCGCGGTCGTGTTCGGGGTCTCGAGGCTCACGTCCCGCTCCGTTCCTTGGCCCGGGCGAGCTTGCGCGCCTGCTTGCGCAACGCACGGGGGATCCGCGGGCGTGCCCGACGGGACGCGAGGTCGCGCAGGAGCGGCACCGTCTCCTCGGACGGGTGGGTGGCGAGCGCCTCGAGTGCCCGGCGGCGGTCGTCGAGGTGGTGCGAGGTGCGGACCACGTCGGCGAGCGCCCGCGCGGCCACGTCGGCGCCGAGGCCGGTGAGCGCGCCGAGCGCCGCCTGCCGGACCGACGGGTCCCCGTCGCCGGCGAGCCGCCGCAGGTAGGGGGCGGCGTCGGACCCGGCGCACGCGACGAGGCTCCGGACGACCTCCCGCCGCACCGTCGGGTCGGGGTGACCGACCACGCGGACGAGCACCGGGAGCGCGTCCCGGCCGGCACCGCGGCCGAGGATCGTCACCATGTTCCGGACCACGTACCAGCGCGGGTCGTCCATCCGGTCGGCGAACGTGTCGACCTCGCCGCGGCCGAGCCCGGCGGCCAGGGCGACCAGCTGGGCACGGACCGATCGGTCGCCCTCCGTCGCGAGCAGGTCGAGGACGGCGTCGAGGGACGCACCCCCGAAGCGCTCGAGGATCGTCCGGGGGACGCTCACGTCGAGGGCCTGCCGCGCCCCCTCGAGGAGCTCGCCGACGAGCTCGGGCGTCGGGACCGAGGCGATGGCCCGAGCCACGGCGTCGCGCTTGAAGACGTTGCCGCTGTCGGCCCGGAGGTCCGCGACGACGTCGAGCAGCCGATCCACCAGCGCGAGGTCACCACGGCCGGCGGCAGCCCGGGTGCCGTCGGACCACCGCTCCAGGACCCGCTCGAGGCTCACCCGCTGGTCCTCGACCGCGAGGTAGTCCCGGAGCGCCAGGAACGCGAGCGTGCGCTCGTCCACGGGTGTCGACGGGTAGAGCTCCCGGACGTAGCTGGCGTCGAGGCTCGTCGCCTCGACCAGGCCCTCCGAGAGCTGGTCGGCGATGACCTGGCGGATCTGGGTCTCGTCCTCGGGCTTGCTCAGGGCGAGCATCGTCGGGCGGACGTCGCGGAGCATCTCACGGACGTCGCCGGTCTCGGTCAGCCGCGCGGCGACGAGGTCGAGCACCTCCTGCTTGCGGTCGGTCATCGCGACCACGCGCTTGCCGAGCTCGATGGGGTCGGGGCCGCCGTGACGGGCGAGCTCGATCAACAGCTCCGCGAGCTCGGCGTCGGTGAGGTTGACGGCGAACGACGAGGCGAAGTCGTCCGCCGCGATCCGCGACATCACGGTCGCCATGAACTCCCGCTGGACCCCGTGCGGGAGCTCCTGGAGCACCTGGCGGATCCGGACGAAGAAGTCCCGCCGGGCGGTGAGCTCCTCGGGGAGCACCGCGTTCAGGGTGCGGAACCGGCGGTAGAGGTCCTGCGCCGCGGTGGCGATGTCCGGCGCGAGCCCCTCGACGATGAGGCTCGCCGCGAGCGAGCCCGGGTCCTGCAGCCGCTCCCACATCGCGAGCTGGTCGGGTGTCAGGTCCTCGGTGTCGACGCCGAGCTCGTCGGAGGAGCCCGGGGTCACCTCGCCGACGCGGATGGACGACACGCCCCGGGCGGACAGCGCGGCCCGGACGCCTTCGAGCTCGTCGATCGGGAGCGTCAGCACCTCGCCCAGCGAGGCGAGATCGTGCGCGTCCGGCACCGCGGTCACGTGCAGGTGCTCCACGCGTCGCTCGAAGCAGGCCATCGCGAACCGGTCGATGGTCTCGTCCCCCGGGACGTCCCCGGCCTGCGTCCGGAACACCCCGCTGCGGATGTCGACGTTGAACGCGCCGGCGGCGAGGACCGTGGTGGCCGCCGTCTGCACCCTGGCCACGGCCGCCTGGAACCCCGGCTGTTCGGTGTCGCCGGGGAACAGCCGGTAGGACGCGTAGGCCGAGGCCAGCTGACGGATGAGGTCGGCGGCCGCGCGGCCGCGTTCTCCCTGCCCCGCCACGGACCGCTCCCCTACCCCGCCGCCGGGTCGCCTCCGAACGGCGCCCCGAACTCGATACTGGAGCGTAGGGCCTCGAACTCGTCGAGGTGGGCGATGAAGCGCTCGGGACCGTCGGTCTGCCCCTTCACGACCAGCGGCTGGAACAGCATCACGATCCCCCGCGAGGGGACCACGACCACCATCTCGCGCATCGGCACGCCGTTCGAGGCGTGCGTGAACGTCAGCTGCGTGGCCGGCAGGCCGCCGACCTCGAGCGCCTCGTCGGACTCGAGCTCACCGTCGACCTCGGTCACGAACCGGCGCCAGTCCTCGGGGACCGTGTCGGGCTCGTAGGTGAGGAACACCGCGGCCTCGCGGTCGCCGCGGTCGCCGGCGTCCTCGCCCAGCTCGCCGTCGGCGACGCTGAACCGGGTCGGCTCGTCCTCGAACACCACCCAGCCCTCCGGCAGGGTCAGCTCGAGGTCCCGCCACTCCCGGACCGGGCCGGCGGTCCCGCACGCCTGGAGCACCAACGCGACGACGACCCCCACGAGGAGGGTCGTCGTCGAACGGGTGGGGCGGACCGAGCCGATCAGCCCGCCTCGACGTCGTCGCTGCGCCGGCGGGAGGCGACCACGAGGGCCGCGCCGCCGAGGAGCGCGATGGCGGCGAGCGCGGCACCGACGGTGAACTCGCCACCGGTGGTGGGCAGCCCGTCGTCGCCGGCCTGGCCGGAGCCGGCGGCCTCGCCCGCGATCGTGATCGTGGCCGTGTAGGTGACGGGCGCGCCGTTGAGCGTGCCGGACGCCGTCACGGTGGCCGGACCGGGCTCGGCGTTCTCGGGCACCGTGAAGGTGAACGTCGCGACGCCGTTGCTGTCGACGGTGGTCGCGTCGGTGTCGAGCACCACGGCGCCGGCCTGGGCCAGGATCGCGCCGTCGAAGGCCATCGGGGCGAGCGCGGTCCCCTGGTCCTGCGTCAGCGTGCCGTTGGCGCCCGTGCCCGGGTCGAACGGCTCGGCCGTGATGGTGAACGAGTCACCGGGGCCGGGGTTGGAGTCGCTCGTGGCGATGTCGCAGGTCTGCTGACCTGGTGGGTAGGTCGTGACGCAGTTCTCGTTCTGCTGCGCGAAGGCCGGACCGGCGACCAGCGCGACCAGGAAGACGAGGACCGCGGCGACGGCCACGTGACGGATCCGTTGCATGGAACTCCCCCTACCTTCGGCTCTGATGCGCCCCCGGGAAGCGTCGACGACGCCGGCGGCACGGTGCTCCCGACAGCCTCCGCGGCCCCCGGGCGGTGACAGTGGTACCACATCTGAGGACGGAGAGCACCACCCTGACGTCGAACATCACCCCGCAGCCCGGCCGGCCTGCGCCCGCCGGGACCGGTCGAACCGGGGCCCGCCGGGCATCCCGACGCGCGCTCGCCGCCCGCTGGGCACCCGTCGCCGCCGTCTACGCGGCGATCCTCGCCGCGAGCAGCATCCCCGGCTCGGCGCTCTCGGGGACGCCGGGGTGGGCGAGCGTCGCCGGCCACTTCCTGGAGTACGCGCTGCTCGCCGCCACGGTCCGGGCCGCGGCCGGTGGACGCGGCCACGGCGTCCACGCCGTCGCCGTCGCGCTCGTGCTGGGGGCGCTGAACGAGGTGCAGCAGGGCGCGATCCCGGGCCGGTTCCCCGACGTCGCGGACCTGGCCGTGGACGGCCTGGGCGCCCTGGCCGCCGTCGCTCTGGCGGCCGTCCGCGACCGGCCGCGGGCGTGGCTCAGCTGACCTCGGAGCGCCGGCGGGTGCGCTGTTGGGGCTCGTCCTGGACGTAGGAGTGGTAGTAGGCGTAGCCGTAGTAGCCGGCCCCGGGGTCGAGGTTGTTCAGCACGAGCCCGGAGAGCTCGACCCCCACGCCCCGGAGCCGGTCCGCGGCGTGACGCACGGCGCTGCGACCCGAGGTCCCCATGTCCACGACCAGGAGCGTCCCGCCCACCTTCGGGGCGAGCTCGAGCGCATCGGCGACCGCCAGCACGGGGGGGCCGTCGTAGACGACGACGTCGGCGATCTGCTCGAGCTCGCTCATGAGTCGCGCCATCGTCGGCGACGACAGGAGCTCGGCGGGGTTGGGCGGGACGAGCCCGCTGGGCACGATGCGCAGGTTCGGGACGCCGACGTCGGCGATGACCTCGGCGAGCTCGACGTCACCGACGAGGATGTCCGACAACCCCGGCTGGCTCTCGATGCCGAACATGCGGTGGATGGACGGGCGCCGCATGTCGACGCCCACGAGCAGCACCCGGGTCCCCGCCCGGGCGAGCGCGATGGCGACGTTGGCGGCCGTCGTGGTCTTCCCCTCGGCCGGGAGCGCGCTCGTGACGAGCAGCGAGCGGAAGGTGCGACCGACGGTCATGAACCGGACGTTGGTGCGCAGCGTCCGGTACGCCTCGGCGACCGGGGAGGCCGGCTCGACGAGCGTCACCGGACGGTCGTCGGCGTCCTTGGACTGCCAGCGCGGGATGTAGCCGAGCACCGGACGCCCCGACGCCCGGACGGCCTGCTCCTCGGAGCGGATCGCGTCGTCGAGGAAGTCGCGGAGGAACGCGAGCCCGACCCCGAGCATGGCGCCCAGCACCAGCGCGAGGATGCCCGTGCGGAGCGGCTTCGGCGCGAACGGGGCCGTCGGGACCTCGGCAGGCGCGATGATCTGACCGCCGCCACGTGCGAACACCTCGGTACCACGCAGCGCCGACTGCTGGGCGGCGATGCCAGCCAGCTCGCTCTGGAGCCGGTCGCGCTCGACCGTCTCCTCGTTGGGCTGGTCGCTGGGGCTCTGCAGCGCGATGGTGCGCTCGAGCTCGGCGAGCCGGCGGCGGGTCTCGGCCTCGCGGGTCTGCAGCGCCTCGGATGACCGGAGGAGCTGCTCGAGCGCCTGGTCCTGGCGGAACTGGAGGTAGCCGTCGGCGAAGCCCTGCGCGACCGCCGCCGCCCGCTCGGGGTCGACGGACTCGGCCCGGATTCTCGAGGATCTGGGTGTCGCGGATGAGGGTCACGTCGATCGCGTCGAGGAGCTCGTCGGTGTCGAGCCCGGCGTCGAGCTCGGACTGGACGAGCTCGGCCACCATCTGGCTCGAGACGAGCTCCTTCTGGGTCTCGATCTCGCGCTGCCCGAACACGAGCTGCTGCAGCGCGCCGTCCTCCCCGCCCGCGTTGGGTTCGATGACCAACCGGACGGTCGAGTCGTACCTCGGCGTCTGGACGAACGTCACCCCGATGGCGACGGCGAGGACGAGGACGATCGTCTGGATGACGATCCACTTCCGCCGGCGCAGGACCGCGAGGTAGTCGCGCAGATCCAGCGTGTCGGTCGTGTCGGTGAGGTGGTCTTCCACGAGCTCTCGTGCCCCCGGCCGCGGTGGGGCCGCATCGTAGCGACCCGTCCGTCACCTGCGGTCAGGCGCCCTGGGTGTCGCGGCTCCAGACCTCCTGCGCCAGGGTCTGCAACGCCGCGGCCATCCGGACCGCCTCGTCGTCCTCGTCGCTCTCGTCGCCGAGCGGGCGGGGCGGGTGCAGGTTGGCCCCGGTCAGCGTCTCGTGACGCGGGGGGGCCGCCCAGCGTCCCACCTCGGTCAGCGGGTCGCCGGCGGGACCGCTGTCGGCGTCGGGGACGGTGACGTCGGGATCCTCGTCGCGAACTCCGGTCCGGAGCGCGGTCGCGACGTGCAGGGCGATGGTGGCCTCGGCCCGGTCGGAGTCGTCGCGGGCCACCGGCTCGGCGACGACGACCGGTACCTCGACCAGGACGGGCCCGGTCGTGTCCGGCTCCGGACGCAGCTCGGGCTCTGGGTCCGGCGCCGGCTCCGACGGCGGTTCCGGGGCGAGGTCGGGCAGGTCCTCCGATGCCGGCGCGAGCAGCACGACCTCGGAGGCGGTGTCGGTGGCGTCGATGGCGTCGAGGCTCGCGATGAGGTCGACCCGGGAGGTCGCGCCGGCGTCGGCGAAGACGAGGATCCGGTCGAGGGTGCCGGCGGCGGCCAACGCGCCCGGTCGGGCCAGCGGCGGCAGCGCCACCACCAGGATCTCGATGTCGGACGGCAGCCGGGGCACGAGCCCGGTGAGGAGCTCGAGTGCGCGCACGTCGTCGGCGCCGGGCCCGAGCCGCGCCAGCATCAGCTCGCGGTCGAAGTCCACCGCCTGGCCGAGCTTCAGCTCGTCGCCGACGACCTCGACGACACCCGGGACCCCGGGCCGAGGCCCGTCCGCGAGGTCGATCACCACGACCCGGCGTTCCCGCGCCGCCAGCGCGACCCCGAGCACGTCCGCCCAGGCCGAGACGGTGTGGATGGACCGGTCGGCGGGCGCCAGCGCGATCCAGTGACGCCCGCCCGCGCCGGCGCGTGCGTCGATGCGGGCCGCGAGCGCGGCAACGGCGTCGGCGGACGGCGTGGCGTCGAGCACGGCCGCGACCTGTCCACCGGCGGCGCGCACGTGCCGCGGGCCGGTCACGGTGGGGTCCGCGGAGTCGACCGCGACCGTGATCGCGACCGCGAGGAGCGCTGCCGCGAGGCCCACCGCCGCACCCACGAGGGGGCGTGGAGGCACGAACCCGGGCGCGACGAGCGCGGCCAGGACGCCGAGGACGCTCAGCCCCGCGGCCGCGACGAGCAGCACCTGGCGGCGCTCTTCGAGCACCTCGAGGAGCTCCGCCAGCCACCCCGGCGACAACGGGCCGAGGTGGACGCCGGAGGCGTCGGTCGCGGATGACATCGGTGTAACCACGTCGGTGAGGGTACAACGGTGCGTGCGCGTGGCGACGCAACCCCTCCAGGGCTCGGTCGGGGGCGCGGCGTCAGCCGGCGTCGGCTCCCGTCAGCCGCCAGCGGGGGCCTCGGAGAGGTCGGCGGGGTTGAGCGCCGCCTCGAGCGCACCGATCGCGTCCACGAGCGCGTCCTCGGCGGTGGCCACAGCCGACGCGTCGCGCCAGCAGGCCGCGTCCTCCGTGTCGAGGTCGGCCAGGAGCGCCCCGGTCCCGTAGGGGTCCTGCACCAGCTCGGCGCGCCGGCGGTCGAACTCGTTGCCGTCGTAGCCCGCCACGAGCTCCCGGAGCTCGCGGCTGTGGCTCGCCACCGTGCGCGCGGCCTCGGCCCGGCGCGCGAGCGGGTCGGGACAGGCGCCCTCGTCCGCCTCGGCGTCGAGCTCCGTCGCCAGCGTCTCGGCGGTGGTCGCGGTCTCCTCGAGCCGGGCGAGCTGCTCGCTCCGCGACCCGGGTTCGTCCCAGGTCGCGACCAGCACCTCGAGCTCGCCGTCGACCTGCGCGGTCCGGACCAGGCGGTCGAGGTCGGCGCCGGCCGCCGCGTCGAGCGCCTCCGCCGCCGATCGGATGTCCGCCAGCGCCCGGTCCGCGGCCGCCACGTCCGGACCGGACGCCCCGTCCTCGCCCGCGTCCGTCGGGAGCGCCTCGATGACGAGTCCGAGCCGGGCGAGGTCACGCTCGCGCAGCGTCGTCACCGCCTGCTCGCGCGCGTCCGGACGAGCGGGGATGTCCGCGTGGAGCTCGCCCAGCGCCTCGACCAGGGTCGCCGCCGCCGTGCCGACCGCCGCCGCCGGCTCGCCGACCGTCGCCCGCAGGAGCCGGACGTCGGCGATGCGCTCGTCCGTGTCGGGTCCCTCGGGAGCGCCACCGCCCGTACACGCCGACACCGCGGCGACGAGGAGCAGCGCGAGGGTGACGCGGAGCGGGCGGGGCGGGCGCATGGGGCGGCAGCCTAGCCACGCCGGCGATCCCGCCCGCCGGCACGACGTAGCCTCCCGGCGTGCGCACCCGTCCCCGCCTCGCCCTCGCCATCACCGTCGCCGTCTGCGGCGTCCTGGTGGCGGCGACCCCGGTCCCCCAGCCGCCCGAGGTGCGCCCCGGTGCCGCCGAGCCGACCGGCCTCGTGACGTGGGTCCCGGGGGTCCAGCAGGTAGCGGGGCGGCCCGGCGAGGTCGTGGCGGTCGACCTCGCGCTCGAGGACGGCACCGCGCACGAGGTGCGCGCCGCGCTCTCCGTCCGCGAGGTCGACGTCGACCCGGTCCGCGGCCCCGAGCTCGGCCGGACCTCCCGCCTCGTGACCCTCGCCACCGACGCGGTGACGCTGCGGCCCGGCGATCGTGTGCTGCTGCGGGGCACGGCCACCGTCCCCGACCGGCCCGTCCTCGTCGGGATCGAGGCCGCCCTCCTCGGAGCCGCGGACGCCGCTGCGCCCAGCGCGCTGGTGCTCCTCGGGCCGGCGACGCCGGTCGACCTCGCGGTGACGGTCGACCTGGGGGCGGACACCGCCACGGCGACGGTGCACAACCGCTCGGACGTGCCGGGGCTGTTCGACGCGCGTCTGCGTGGCACCCGGTGGGGCGGGTCCGGGTCGGACCGCACGATCCGCGGACTCGCGATCGCGGCCGGCGGGACGCGGGAGCTCACGCTGGCTCTGCCCGCCGGGGTCGGCCGCCGGCAGGTGGACGTCGCCGTCGCCGCCCTCGGCGGGGAGACGGTCCACGCCGGCGTCAGCGCCTGGTCGCGGACCACCGTGCCGGCCGCCGTCGCGCTGGTCCTCGTCCTCGTCGCCGGCGCGGCCGCGGTCGCGGCGTGGCGTCGCCGGCGGGACCGGCCCCGCGCCGGCGACGACCGACCCCTCTAGGCTCCGGCCGGGACCGCACCCCACGACCCGGAGGACCGCCCGTGACCGCACCGACCACCACGCTCGAGGGGCCCGTCACGGTCGTCGGCGCCGGCGTGATGGGTCGCGGCATCGCCTACGTGTCGGCGGTCGCCGGCGCCGAGGTGCGGCTCGTGGACCTCGACGCCGGCCAGCTCGAGGGTGCCGTGGCCCGGATCCACCGCGACCTCGACGCCGGCGTCGAGCGCGGCAAGGTGGACCCCGACGCGGCCGACGCGGCCCGCCGTCTCGTCACCACGACGACCTCGGTCGCCGACGGCTGCCGGGACGCGCGGCTCGTCGTCGAGGCGGTCGTCGAGCGCATGGACGTCAAGCACGACGTGTTCCGGACCGCCGAGGCGAACGCCGCGCCGGACGCCGTGCTCGCGACCAACACCTCCGCGATGTCGATCACCGAGATCATCGGCTGCCTCGACGACCCCGCCCGCGGCGTGGGGATGCACTTCTTCAACCCGGTGCCGAAGATGAAGCTCTGCGAGCTCGTCTGGGGGTTGCAGACCTCCGAGGAGACGATGGCCCGAGCCGATGCGGCCGGCACGGCGATGGGCAAGGAGACGGTCCGCATCACGGACCTCCCCGGGTTCGCGACCTCGCGCCTCAACGCGCTCATCGGCAACGAGGGGATGCGGATGCTCGAGGAGGGCGTCGCCTCGCCGGAGGACATCGACACCGCCGTCAAGCTCGGTCTCAACCACCCGATGGGTCCGCTCGAGATGGGCGACCTCGTCGGGCTCGACACGCGCCTCATGATCCTCGAGTACCTCGCCGGCACGCTCGGCGAGCGGTTCCGTCCCACCAACCTCCAGCGCCGGCTCGTCGCCGCCGGACGCACGGGCCGCAAGTCCGGGCACGGGATCTACCGCTACGACGCGGACGGCAACCGCCTCGACGAGCCGAGCGACCTCGCGCCGCTAGCGACCGGCGCTACAGCAGGGGCTTGCGCTGGGGGTTCAGCCGTTCGGCGGTGGGCGTGCGCCCCGCCGCCTCCTCGTAGCCCGGCGGCGGGACCAGCGCCGACCACGCCTCGCGGGCGTTGCGGAGCGCCCCCTCGCGGTGGCGGTCGTCGCGGGCCAGCTCGATCGCCCAGCGCAGGACCGGCGGGGCGATGTCGGCGGCCGCGTCGAGGAGCCGTCCGTCGTCGCGGGCGATGCCAGCGAACAGCAGCCCCTTGGCCGCGTGGAACACCGACCCGTGCCGGTACGCCGGCGGGAAGGTCACGCCCTCCTCGGGCGTCCACCAGGGGAGCTCGTCGACCGGTGGCTCCTCCCCGCCAGGAAGGCCACCTCGACCTCCACCCACGACCGTCGCATCCGCTGGCGGGCGACCCGCGGGGAGTCCGGCAAGCGCCGCCAGCAGCGGCACGACCGCCTGGAGCCGCAGCCGCGCCTGCTCGAGATCGCCGCGACCGACCGCGTCGGCGGTGAGCCCGAGCCGGAGCATGCAGATGTCGACGATGTCGGTGGCACGCTCGAGGCCGGCGGCGTCGAACCGCTCGGCCGCGGCGTGGAGCCCGAGCTCGCGGACGCACCGCCCACGCTCGGCCGTCGACCCACGGCTGGAGCTCGGCCGAGGTCACCCGGTCCCACCAGCCCCAGGCGTGGTCGCCGCGGCCGAGTCGGGACCACACGGCGCCGTACCAGACCTCGATCGCCTCCGGGTGGCGCAGGTCGGTGACCTCCCCCCGGACGTCGGGTGGCAGGAGCTCCGCCAGGGCGTCGTCGGGGGGAACGGGGGGGTGGTCCATCCGGCCAGCGTAGACCCTGGCGTGCCGGCGGCCGCCGGCGCCGCGTCCCGCCGGCGGAGCCACACACGACGAGGCCCCCGCTCGCGCGGGGGCCTCGTGGTGGTGCTCGTCAGGTGGCGCGGATCAGAAGTCCATGCCGCCCATGCCGTGGTCGTGGCCGCCGCCGCCACCCGCGTTCTCCGCGGGCTCGGGCTTGTCGGCGATCAGCGCCTCGGTGGTGAGGAGCAGGCCGGCGATCGACGCCGCGTTCTGCAGCGCGGAGCGGGTGACCTTCGACGGGTCGATGATGCCCGCCTTGATGAGGTCGCCGTACTCGCCGGTGAGGGCGTTCAGGCCCTGACCGACGTCCATGCCGCGGACCTTCTCGACCACGACGGAGCCCTCGAGGCCCGCGTTCTTGGCGATCCAGTAGAGCGGCGCGGACAGCGCGGTCTGGATGATCCGGGCACCGGTGGCCTCGTCACCCTCGAGCTCGAGCTTGCCGAGGGCCTTCTCGGCCTGGATGAGGGCGGTGCCACCGCCGGCGACGATGCCCTCCTCGACGGCCGCACGCGTCGCGGACAGGGCGTCCTCGATGCGGTGCTTGACCTCCTTCAGCTCGGTCTCGGTGGCTGCGCCGACCTTGACGACCGCGACACCGCCGGAGAGCTTCGCGAGACGCTCCTGGAGCTTCTCGCGGTCCCAGTCGGAGTCGGTCTTGTCGATCTCGGCCTTGATCTGGTTGATCCGGCCCTTGATGTCCTCCTCGGACCCCGCACCCTCGACGATCGTGGTGTTGTCCTTGGTGATCACGACCTTGCGGGCGCGACCCAGGAGGTCGACGGTGGTGTTCTCGAGCTTGAGGCCGACCTCCTCGGAGATGACCTGGCCGCCCGTGAGGATGGCGATGTCCTGGAGCATGGCCTTGCGACGCTCACCGAAGCCCGGCGCCTTGACGGCCGCCGACTGGAAGGTGCCGCGGATCTTGTTGACCACGACGGTCGCGAGCGCCTCGCCCTCGAGGTCCTCGGCGACCACGACGAGCGGGCGACCGCTCTGCATGACCTTCTCGAGGACGGGGAGCAGGTCCTGGACCGCGGAGATCTTCTGGTTCGCGATGAGGATGTAGGGGTCCTCGAACACGACCTCCATCCGCTCCGGGTCGGTGACCATGTAGGGCGAGATGTAGCCCTTGTCGAACTGCATGCCCTCGACGAACTCGAGGTCCATGCCGAAGGTCTGGCTCTCCTCGACGGTGATGACACCGTCCTTGCCGACCTTGTCCATCGCGTCGGCGATGATCTTGCCGATGGTGGTGTCGTTGTTGGCCGAGATGCCGGCGATCTGCGCGATCTCGTCCTGCGTCTCGATCTCGCGGGACATCGAGGCGATCTCCTCGACGACGCGCTCGACGGCCTTGTCGATGCCGCGCTTGAGCGACATCGGGTTGGCGCCGGCCGCGACGTTGCGGAGGCCCTCCTTGACCATGGCCTGCGCCAGGACCGTCGCCGTCGTGGTGCCGTCACCGGCGACGTCGTTGGTCTTGGTCGCGACCTCCTTCGCGAGCTGGGCGCCCATGTTCTCGTAGGCGTCCTCGAGCTCGATCTCGCGAGCGACGGTGACGCCGTCCTTGGTGATGGTGGGAGCGCCCCACTTCTTGTCGATGACGACGTTGCGGCCCTTGGGCCCGAGGGTCACCTTGACGGCGTCGGCCAGCTTGTTGACGCCGGTCTCGAGACGCCGACGGGCGTCCTCGCTGTAGCTGAGGATCTTCGCCATGCGTTGGTACCTCCTGGAAGTCTGTGTGGTGTCTCAGCGCTCGCGGGTCACGCGAGCGGGGACGGGTGTCAGCCGATGACCGCGAGGATGTCGCGGGCGGACAGGATCAGGTACTCCTGACCCTCGACCTTGACCTCGGTGCCGCCGTACTTGCTGAACAGGACGGTGTCACCCTCGGAGAGGTCGAGCGCGATGGGCTCGCCGGTGGTCTCCGAGCGCTTGCCCGGGCCGACCGCGACGACGGTGCCCTGCTGCGGCTTCTCCTTGGCGGTGTCCGGGATGACGAGGCCGGAGGCGGTGGTCTGCTCCGACTCGTCGATCGTGACGATCACCCGGTCCTCGAGAGGCTTGATCTTGACCTTCGTGGTGGTCAACGTGCCCTCCCTTTCGTGCTCGTGGGTCGCGCGGGTACGGGCGTACCTCGCGGGGGTCTGGTGGGATCGCCCCGGCGGACCTGCTGGTCGCGCGGGGCCGGCGCCCCGGACGTGGCGCCAGCCGGCTCGGCGTCACGCAGCGCGGCTTCACGCCGCGAGGCGGGTCCGAGGGGGCTGGCACTCCCACATCCCGAGTGCCAACGGCGAAGTTAGCACTCACCCCTGGAGAGTGCAATCGCCTCGACGCGGCGCCCACAACCGCGCGCTCGTCGCACCCACCGTCCCGCGGACAGGGGGAACCGGGCGGCGTCGTGGGGAACCTCCCCCGTACACGACGGCCCGTGTACCCGGCGTTGCGTACAGTGGTGCGAACGCCGCGGACGCCGCCCCCGACGACCGAGAGCCCCGTCCGCCGCAGGAGCAGCACATGTCGCGCGACTACCAGCAGCAGCTCGGTGACCGCCTCCGCGCCATCCGCAGCCAGCAGAACCTCACGCTGCAGGACGTCGAGGAGAAGAGCGCCGGCGAGTGGAAGGCGGTCGTGATCGGCTCCTACGAACGCGGCGACCGCGCGGTCTCGGTGGCCAAGCTCGCCAAGCTCGCCCGGTTCTACGGCGTGCCGATGCGCGACCTCCTGCCCCGCGTCGAGGTGACCGCCGACGAGCCGCTCGACGGCCACGCCCGGATCGTCCTCGACCTCACCCGGATCGCGGCCGACGCCACCGGCGACGAGGCACTCGCCGGACTCGCCCGCTACGCCCGTCGCATCCAGCTCCAACGCGGCGACTACAACGGACGCATGCTGACCCTGCGCACCGACGACATCCAGACCCTCGCGAGCGCCTTCGGTCGCGAGACCGACGACCTCGTCGCCGACCTCCACGCCCGCGCCGCCATCCTCGCCCGGTGAGCGTGTCTGTGGCCAACAACGGGATGGTCAGGGCCTGACGGCCAGTCGCCACTTGGCAGCCCACCGGGAAGACCACCCGGTGTCTGCCAACAACGGGATGGTCAGGGCCTGACGGCCAGTCGCCACTCTTCGCGGTCGACGAAGCCGGAGCGGGCGTAGGCGGTGAGCGCCGGGACGTTGTCGGCACGGACGTGGAGCGCCACCGGACGACCGCGCGGCATCTCGTCGAGTGCCAGTCGGACCGCCTGCGCGACCGCGGCGGTCCCGAGGCCACGCCGGCGTGCGCGCTGGCTCACCACGATCCCGGCGAGCTGGACGCCCCACCGGGTCGACGACACGCTCCGCTCGATCTTGACGAGCGGCGACCCGACCGGGCCGACGCACCACACGAGCCCCTGGCTCACCGTCGCCTCCAACCGCGTCGCGTACCCCCGCAGCCCCTGCCGACCCGGGTCGGGCCCGAAGTCGTCGTCGACGTGGAGGCGGACCGCGAGCTCCGCGAGCCCGGGGACGTCCTCGGGCACCGCACGCCGCAGCCCCGGGTCGGCGAGCTCGGCCGGCGACGGGACCCGGTCGGGATCGACGGTCAGCAGCCGCTGGTGGTGGATGCGGACGCCGGGGTCGTGGCGGTAGCCGACGAGGAGCTCGTCGACGGTCGCCGCGTCGGACACCATCAGCCGCCACCGCCGGGTCGGCAGGCCCGCGTCGCGCACCGCCTCGGCGTCGCCGCAGGGGACGATGAGCCGACCCGGGAAGACCACCGCGGCGGCCCAGCGGTCGTCGTCGGTCGCGAGCCGGATCGGGCCGTGGCCCTGGGACTCGACGGTCGCGAGCGCGAACATGTGGCGGATGCGCGCCGCCCACCGGACACGGCCAGTCGGCGAGGCGCGCGACCACGGTCTCGAGCTCGCCGGGGGTGCAGCTGCGCCAGCGCAGGCGGGTCCTCATCCGGCGAGGGGGAGGTTCGGGTCGGCGGCGAGGTCGAGCCCGACCGTCACGCCGCGGGCGAGGAGGTTCGAGCCGGACGCGGCGACCATGGCGCCGTTGTCGGTGCAGAGGGCGACCTCGGGGACGAGGAGGCGGAGCCCGTGGTCGTCGCAGGCGGCCTGCATCCGCGCGCGCAGCCGCGTGTTCGCCGCGACCCCGCCGGCGATGACCATCCGCTCGATGCCCTCGGCCGCGGCCGCGGCCATCGACTTGTCCACCTGCACGTCGACGATGGCCTCCTGGAACGACGCGGCGACGTCGGCGAGGTCCGGCTCGACGCCGGCGGCCTCCTGCTTGCGGAGGTAGCGGATGACGCTCGTCTTGAGCCCCGACAGCGAGAAGTCGTAGGTCCCGTCGTCGGCCATGGCGCGGGGGAACGCGACGGCCGTGGGGTCGCCGCTCTGCGACAGCGCGTCGATCTGCGGCCCGCCGGGGAACGGCAGCCCCATGAACCGCGCGATCTTGTCGTAGGCCTCGCCGGCGGCGTCGTCGATGGTGGCGCCGAGCTGCCGGAAGCGGCCGTCTTCGCCCCATCGTGACGAGGCTCGTGTGCCCGCCCGACACGACGAGGGCGAGCAGCGGAGGCTCGAGCTCGCCGTACTGCAACTGCGCGACCTCGACGTGGGCCCGCAGGTGGTTGACCGCCAGGAGCGGCTTGTCGTGCGCGAGCGCCAACCCCTTGGCGGCCGCGACGCCGACGAGCAGGGCGCCGACGAGCCCCGGCCCCGCCGTCACCGCGATGCCGTCGACGTCCGACAGCCCGATGCCGGCCTCGACCAGCGCCTGGTCGATGGTCGGGAGCATCAGCTCGAGGTGGGCACGCGCGGCGACCTCGGGCACGACCCCGCCGTAGGGGGCGTGCACGGTCGACCTGCGACGCGATGACGTTGGAGCGCAGCGTGAAGCGGTCCTCGACCACGCCGACGGCGGTCTCGTCACACGAGGTCTCGATGCCGAGCACGAGCACGCGGGGCTCCTCAGGTCGCGAGCGGGGACGGAAGGGACCGCCCCACGCGGGCCGCCTCGCCGCGGATGCGAGCCACCACGGCCGGGTCGGCGAGGCCGCGCAACCACATGATCGTCGCCCCCTCGCCGTTGTCCGCGTAGTAGCCCGGACGCACGCCGGCGCGGTCGAAGCCGAAGCGACGGTACAGCGCCTCCGCGGCGAGGTTCGACTCGCGGACCTCGAGGGTCACGTCCTCGGCGCCGAGCGTCCGGGCGGCGGCGAGGAGCTCGACCATCAGGTGGGTCGCGACGCCCGTGCGGTGCACGTCCGGGTCCACCGCGACGGTGAGGATGTGCGCCTCGCCGGCGGCCGCCTGGACGCCCCCGTACCCGACGACCGTGCGCCGGCGGAGCCCGACGAGGTAGCGGCGGTCGGCGTGCTCCAGCTCGCTCCGCATCAGCGTCGAGGACCAGGGGCGGGGGTAGACGCGGACCTCGATCGCGTGCACCGCCGGGACGTGGCGGGCCCGCATCGGGCACGACCGTCACGCCGCTCCGGCCGCGCCGGCGGGAGGTGAGCCAGGAGGCGGCGACCGCCATCAGGCGCCGCCGCCCCGCATCTTGCCCCGGGTCTGCCACCCGATCTTGGCATCCGCGTGGCGGAGGTAGAGCGGGGCGAGCGTCGCCGGCGCGCGCGGTCTCCTCGCGGGCGAACCGGGGGACCGCGAGCCGGGTGAGGTCGCCGGCGTCGGGCCACGCGGTGCCGGCCGCCGGCGACCTCGGCGTCGCTGTCGCGCGTGAGGACCTCGCCGTAGCGGACGCCCGCCGTCGCCGACGACGAGGCAGGACTCGGCCCGGCGCTCGAGCTCGGCGGCGAGCTGGTCGGCGGTGCCGACGGCGGGCTCGGTGAGCCGCTGCACCCCACCCGGAGCGGGGCGGTAGAACGCCCAGAACACCTCGCCGCGGCGCGCGTCGAGCGTGGCGCAGATGAGGCGTCGGACGTGGCGCGCCTGGAACGCGAGGACGTCGAGCCCGCGACAGCCCGACGACCGGGAGGTCGAGCGCGGCGGCGAAGCTCTGGGCGGTGGCGATGCCGACCCGCAGGCCGGTGAACAGCCCCGGCCCGAGTCCGACCGCGACGCCGGTGACGTCACGGGCGGTCGCGCCGGCCTGGTCGAGGCAGAAGGCGATCGCGGGGGCGAGGAACTCGCCGTGCCGCTGCGGGACCGACAGGCTCGCCGACGCGACCACCGACTCGTGGTCGGCCAGCGCCACCGACGACCGCGGTGTCGAGCTCTCGATGCCGAGGATCAGCACGACCCGGCCCTCCCGTCGGGTGCCCCGTCCCAGGCGTCGGCGAGGGCGGCGAGCCGCGTGGCCCAGTCGCCGTGGCCGCGGAGGTGGACGACGCGGTCGGCGTCGGGGTCGTCCGGGTCGTCGAGCAGCAGCTCGACCTCGAGCCGGTCGGCGGGGAGGAGTGCTGCGACCGCGTCGCCCCACTCGACGAAGGTGACCGCGTCGGGGGCCATCACCTCGTCGCCGAGGTCGTGGACGTCCTGCAGGGTGTCGAGCCGGTAGACGTCGCAGTGGACCAACGGCAGGGTCCCGTCCGGGTAGGTCTTGACGAGGAGGAAGGTCGGGGAGGTCACCCGCGTCGTCACGCCGAGGCCCCGGGCGACGCCCTGGACGAAGCAGGTCTTGCCGGCGCCGAGCTCGCCGGTCATCGACACGACGTCGCCGGCGCGGAGCAGCGTCGCGGTGGCCTCGCCGAGTGCACGGGTCCGGTCGGGTCCGGTGGTCCGCACCGTGAGGTGCGCGGGGTCACCCACCCGCGCCCTCCAGACGGGCCCGGGCGTCGGCCAGCGCCTCCGCACCGGTGGACAGCCGCCCGTCGAGGACGGCGCGGGCGGCGGCGAGGTCGCGCTTGATGCCGGTGAGCGCGCGAGGGTCGCCCTTCATCGCGCGCGACCGGCCGGTAGGTCGGGATGAGCGTCACCCCGTCGAAGACGTCGAAGCGGTAGCCGGCGACCCGGTCGAGCGGGATCGGGCGGCGCAGGAGCACCGAGCTGACCAGCTCGCCGAACGCGACGATGACGCGCGGCCGCACGTGGGCGATCTGCTCGACGAGGAACGGCAGGTGCGCCTCGATCTCCTCCGGGCGGGGCGTGCGCTGGTCCGGGGGACGGCACATCACGAGGTCGGTGACGTAGACCTCGTCGCGGGTCGAGCCCGGCGTCGCCGAGGAAGTTGTCGAGGATGTTGCCGGCCGCGCCGGCGTAGGGCCGCCCGGAGAGGTCCTCGTGGCGTCCGGGGGCCTCCCCGATCAGCATGAGGTCGGCCTCGGGGTCGCCGCTGCCGAAGACGACCTTGGTGCGGGACGTGTGCAGCGCGCAGCGGGTACACGACAGCGCGTCACGCTCGAGCTGCTTCCAGGGACGGAGCTGGTCGGGCGGGACCGTCATCGGGTTCGTGCGGAGGTCGACGGAGACGTCGGGATCCCCCACGGCGGTCCTCCTCGTGTCGGTGGCGAGAGGGGACGGCCCGGACCCGGCTTCCGAGCGCATCGGTGGCAGAGGGTACCGGCGAGGTCGCAGGGGGTTCCGTGGGCGTGCGCTCGCGCCCGGAGTCCGCCCCGCGCCACGGGAGTCCGTAGGGAGATGTTCCCCTCACGGGGATGTTCCCGGTACGAACCGCGCGGGTACGGGGGTGTCGGCGAGGCCGGGGATGCCGGCGTGGGTGTGGGCGTGGAGCGGACCGCGCCGGGCCGCCTCCGCGACGGCGTCGGCGGCGAGCGTGGCGACGAGGTCGAGCGGCGGCGTCGACCTCCTGGGTGGCGAGGCAGAACAGCGCGTCGCCGTCGAACTCGGTGTGGGCGGGCCACACCGCGCGCGCGACCCCGCTGTGGGCGAGGTCGGCGACGCGGTACGCGCCCCGCTTGTCGAGCCGGGCGTTGGTGACCACGCACCCGATCACGGTGTTGTCGGTCGGTCCGCCCTCGGCTGCGCCGACCTCGTCGTCGGGCTCGAACCAGCGGGTCGTGAACGGGAAGCGCTCCTCGTCGTCGGCCACACGGGCCCGGGCGAGCCACGTCCCGTCGTCGCCGCGCACCTCGCCGACGGCGTTGTTGACGACCAGCGCTCCGACCACGAGGTCGCCGTGCCGGCGCACCGCGATGCCCTGCCCCCCGCGCCAGCAGTGCTCCAGCCCCGCGACCTTCGCCACGGTCGTGCCCCGCCCCGCCCCGACCGCGCCCTCGGCCGGGTCGTCGCCGGTCGCGGCCGCGCAGGCGGCGTAGCCGGCGTGGGCGTCGGGCCGGTGGTCGCGGTCGGCCACGCCCTGGTCCAGCACGATCGCGGCCCCGACGATCGGCACGATCGCGACCCGGGTCGGGTAGCCGATCCCGTGCTCCTCGCACCAGCGCATGACGCCGTCGGCGGTCGCGAGCCCGTACGCCGAGCCGCCGGACAGCACGACCGCGTGGCAGACGGTGAGCTTGCCGGCGAGGCCCAGCGAGGCGGCCTCGCGGGTCCCCGGCGAGCTGCCGCGGACCGCCATCGCCCCGAGGGTGCCGTCGGGGGCGAGGAGCACGGTGCAGCCGGTCGGGGCGTCGTCGGAGGTCCAGGTCCCGACCGTGAGGCCCTCGATGCCGAGCGCCATCAGGCCACGCCCCGCTCGCCCGCGTCGCGGCCCTCGCCGGGGCGCGCGTCGCGCGTGCGGCTGGCCATCTCGTGGAGCAGGGCGTTGACGGTGCCGTGGGCCTCGAGCGGGGTCATGTGCCCGACGCCCGGCAGCGCGACGAGCTCGGCGTGCTCGCACCGGGCGACCATCCGCTGCGACAGCGCCAGCGGGGTGAGCTTGTCGGCGGTGCCGACGACCACGCGGGTCGGGACGTCGATGCAGGCCAGCGCCTCGTCCTCGTCCATCGTGAGGATCGGTGCCATCACCGCGGTGATCATGTCGAAGTCGCTGTCGAGGACGAGCTGCTCGGTGAAGTCGACGTAGCGCGGGTCGGCGTTCGGGCCGAGGCCGAACAGGCGCGTCAGCACGAAGGAGAGGTCGCTCGACGCCCGGTAGAAGCGGTCGGCGAGGTAGGTCGCCTCGGGGCGGGCGAAGGACAGCACGCGGTTGATGCCGCGCTCGAGCCGGGCGACGGAGTGGACCCCGAACCCGAAGCGGACGTCGTCAGCGGCCGCACGGGAGGTGGTCGACAGCAGCAGCAGCCCCTGCAGCCGCCCCGCCACGACCTCGCCGTGGCGGCGGAGGAAGTTGAGCGCGGTCATGCCGCCGAGGGAGTGCCCGCACAGCACGAGCGGGCCGGGCCCCGTCGCCTGCTCGACGACCGCCTTCAGGGTGTCCCCGAACAGGTCCATGTCGAAGGCGTGCCCGCGGGGGTTGGAGGTGCGTCCGTGGCCGGGCTGGTCGTAGGTGACGAGCCGGAAGCGGTCCGACAGCGCGAGCACCTGCTCGTGCCAGACCCGCCCGGTGCAGGTCCAGCCGTGGGAGAACACGATCTGCGGGGCGCCCTCGGGACCGTAGGACTCGACGGTGACCCGCAGCCCGTCCGGCCCGCGGACCTCCTGGACCTCGCCGGCGATGGAGCCGATGGGCGGGCCGATGGGCTCGGGGAGCCCGAGCCGCTCGCGCAGCACCGACCGCTCGGCGAGGTAGCCCAGCGCCGCCCCGCCGGCGATGGCCGCGGCCGTGAACGCCACCCGCCCTGCCCGACCCACGTGCCCTCCGGTACCGACTCGCCGACTCGCCGGCCGAGGCTACTGCCTCACCCGTTCAGATCTCCACGCGGGGGACGCGGGGCGAGATGCCGCAGGTGATCTCGTAGGTGATGGTCTCGGCCCACGCCGCCCAGTCGTCGGCGGTGACCCGCTGCCCACCCTGCGCCCCGATCAGGACCACCTCGTCGCCGACGTGCGGCTCGTCGTCGCCGCACCACAGCATCGTCTGGTCCATCGTGACGTTGCCGGCGATCGGCCGGCGCGCGCCACCGAGGAGGAACGCACCACGGTTGGACAGCAGGCGCGGGACCCCGTCGGCGTACCCCGCCGGGATGGTCGCGAGCCAGCCGTCCGCCGGGGCGCGCCACGTGTGGCCGTAGGAGACCGGCGTGCCGGCGGCGATGCGCTTGGCGTAGCTCACCTCGGTGACCAGGCGCATCACAGGGCGCAGGTCGTGCTCGTCGGCGGTGACCTCGGTGCTCGCGGACAGCCCGTACATCGAGATGCCGACGCGCACGAGGTCGCGCCGTGCCCGCGGCTGCACCAGCGTCGACGCCGAGTTGCCGGAGTGGACGAACTCCCAGGTCAGCCCGGCCCCGGCGGCGGCGTCGAGGAAGCGCTCGAAGGCGTCCTGTTGGGTCGCCGTGGTCGGCGCGTCGGGCTCGTCGGCGCGGGCCATGTGGCTCCACAACGCCTGGACGTGCACACCGTCCCAGCCCGCTGCCTCGCGCAGGAACACCCCCCACTCGTCCTCGGGGATGCCGACCCGGCCCATCCCCGTGTCGGCGCAGAGGTGGGCGAGGACCGCCGAGCCGGCCGCGCGTCCGGCGGCGTCGAGGGCGCGGCCGAACGCGAGGGTGTAGACGCTCGGCACGACGTCGGCGGCGAGGACACGGTCGACGCCGGCGACGGGTGGCTCCGAGAGCAGCAGGATCGGGGCGTCGATCCCAGCCTCTCGCAGCTCCTCGGCCTCCTCGACGAGCGCCACCGCGAGCCAGTCGACGCCAGCTTCGAGCGCCGCACGGGCACACCGCACCGCCCCGTGGCCGTAGCCGTCGGCCTTGACGACCGCGCACAGCCGCGCATCGCCCGCGGCGCGCCGCAGCACGTCGAGGTCGTGCGCGAGCGCACCGAGGTCGACCTCGGCGCGCGTGGGCCGGAGCGGCGGCAGCGTCATCGGCGACCCCACGTCACGGGCGGTCCCCGAAGGGGGAGGAGGGATCGTGCCCTGCGAGCTCGGTCACCTCGTGGAGGGTGCGCGGCAGCGCGGCCAGGAGGTCCTCGGCGGTGGCGTAGCCGGCGTTGCCCTGCCCGGCGAGCTCGCCCGCGTAGCCGTGCCACCAGACCGCCCGGGCGACCGCCAGCGGGACGTCGTCGGCCCGCGCGACCGCGGCGGCGATCATCCCGGTCAGCACGTCGCCGCTGCCCCCCGATCCCAGGGCGGCCGACCCGGTGGGTGTGACCCAGACGCGCCCGTCGGGTGCGGCGACGATCGTGCCGGGGCCCTTGGCGACGATGGTCGCGCCGTACCGCTCGGCCAGCGCGGGGACGCGCTCGACCCGGTGCGCCCACGCGTCGGGCCCGTCGTCGCCGCCACCGATACGTGCGAGCTCGCGCTCGTGCGGGGTGAGGACGAGCTCGCCGGCGTGCTCGCCGAGCTGGCCCGGGTCGTCGCGGAAGACGTTGAGGGCGTCGGCGTCGAGGACCACGCGGGGGGCCTTCGCCAGCAGCCGGCGCGCGAGCGCGTAGGTGCCCTCCCCCGGCGTGAGCCCCGGCCCGGCGGCGACGACGTCGACACCGTCGAGGTCGAGCTGGGCGGCGCCCTTGGCGGAGATGGCCTGTCCCTGGTGCGCCAGCGGCTCGGTCATCGCCGGCGGGATGACCGGCGCGATGACGCGCTGGACGTGGGCGGGCGTGGCGAGGGTCAGGAGACCCGCCCCGAGGTGCAGCGCCCCGCGGGTGCACAGGATCGCCGCGCCGGCGGCACCCACCGAACCGGCCACGACCTTCACGACCCCCCGCGCGCGCTTGTCGGTCCCGGGCGCGAGCCGAGGCGGGGCGGCGCCAGCGGCGGTCAGCGCCCGCCACGCGACCTCGGGCGGGGCGTACGCCGGACCGAGCTCGCCCAGGACCACGCGCCCGGCGTGAGCCGCGCCGGGGTGGAGGAGGAGGCCACGCTTCCAACCGCCGAAGGTGACGGTGAGGTCGGCGTGGACGGCACCCTCGGGTGCGGACCCGTCGTCGGAGGACACCCCGCTCGGGATGTCGCACGCCACGACGGTGAGGCCGCGGTCGTGGGCGGCGTTCAACGCCTTCGTCGCCTCGCCGACGTCGCCACGCGGCGAGCCCGAGATGCCGGTGCCGAGCAGCGCGTCCACGGCGACGTCGGCCCAGGTCAGCGCGGCCTCGAGGTCGGCGAGCCCCGCCGAGGTCCGGCCGCCGGCGTCGATCCAGCGCCGGCGGTTGTCGGCCGCCTCGTCGGAGACCTCGACCTCCACGCCCGGCACGGCGAGGACCCAGCAGGAGGCGCCGAGGTCGTGGAGCCGGCGGGCGGCGGCCCAGCCGTCGCCGCCGTTGTTGCCCTTGCCCACCACGACCGCGACCTTGCAGCCGTACGCGCGACCGCCGACCGCGTCGACGACCCCCCGCGCGAGGTGGCCCGCAGCCCGCTCCATCAGGCCCGCCCAGCTCGCCCCGCCACCCGCGACCGCCCGCTCGTCGCCCGCCCGCGCCGCCTCGGCGTCGAGCAGCGGGATCTCGGTCGGTGCGGCGCTGCGGAGGATGGTCACTCCACCGTGACGGTCTTGGCGAGGTTGCGGGGCTGGTCGATGTCGGCGCCCCGCAGGGCGGCGACGTGGTAGGCGAACAGCTGCAGCGGCACGACCGCCAGCACCGGAGACGCCAGCTCGTGGGTCGCCTCGGGCAGGGCCAGGATGTGGTCGGCGTGCTCCTTGAGGTCCGCGGTCTGGCCCTCGGTGCCGATCGCGATGACCGACGCGCCGCGGGCCTTCACCTCCTGGATGTTGCTCACCATCTTGGCGTAGACGTGACCCTGGGTCGCCAGCGCCACGACCAGGCTCCCCTCCTCGATGAGCGCGATCGGGCCGTGCTTCATCTCGCCGGCGGGGAACGCCTCGGCGTGGAGGTAGCTGATCTCCTTGAGCTTGAGCGCCCCCTCGTAGGCGATCGGCAGCCCCGCGTGGCGGCCGATGAACATCGTGTAGTGGGTGTCCCGGTAGGTCTCGGCGAGGCCCTTGATCTGCTCGTCGAGCTCGAGCACCTGGTCGAGCTGCGCTGGGATGGCCTGCAGCCGGCGCAGGATGTCCTCGCACTCGCTGGCGTACATGGCGTGGCGCACCTGGGCGAGGTAGAGCCCGAGGAGCAGGCAGCCGACGATCTGGGTCGTGAACGCCTTGGTCGAGGCGACCGCCACCTCCGGGCCGGCGTGGGTGTAGAGCACCCCGTCGGCCTCACGCGCGAGGGTCGAGCCGACGACGTTCACGAGCGACAGGACCGGGGCCCGCTGATCGCGTGCGTGGGCGGCGGCCGCGATGGTGTCGGCGGTCTCGCCCGACTGCGAGATGGCGACGACGAGCGTGTGCGGGTTGAGGATGGGGTCGCGGTAGCGGAACTCGCTCGCGACCTCGACCTCGACCGGGATCCCGGCCCAGTGCTCGATGGCGAGCTTGCCGACCATGCCGGCGTGGAGCGAGGTCCCGCAGGCGACGATGAAGACCTTGTCGATGCGGCCGAGCTCGTGCTCGTCGGTGCGTAGCTCGTCGAGGTGCAGACGGCCGTCCGTCAGGCGGTCGGCGAGCGTGTCGCGGACCGCGTCGGGCTGCTCGTGGATCTCCTTGAGCATGAACGAGTCGTAGCCGCCCTTCTCGGCGGCAGAGAGGTCCCACGTGACCTCGAAGCGGTGCGGCTCGGCCGCCTCGCCGGCGAGGTCGATCACGTCGAAGCCGGCCGGGGTGATGCGGGCGAGCTGGTCGTCGAGGAGCGCGGCGACGTCGCGGGTGTGGGCGATCAGCGCCGCCGCGTCCGAGGCGCAGTAGCCGACCCCGTCGGCGTGGGCGACGAGCAGCGGCGCCTCGCGCTTGGCGACCACGATCGTGTCGGGCTCGTCGGTGTGCATGATGCACAGCGAGAACGCGCCCTCGAGGTCGGCGACGACGGTGCGGACGACCTCGAGCAGGTCCGGGGTCTCGCCGGCCTCGCTCGTGCGCTCGTAGCGGTCGGCGACGAGGTGGGCGACGACCTCGGTGTCGGTGTCGGAGGCGTAGGTCCGCTCCGACAGCGTGCGCTTGAGCGCCTGGTAGTTCTCGATGATGCCGTTGTGGACGACCGCCACCTTGCCGGTCGGGTCGGCGTGGGGGTGGGCGTTGCGGTCGGTGGGCTCGCCGTGGGTCGCCCAGCGCGTGTGCCCGATGCCGGTGCGGCCCTGGAGCGCCTGGCCATCGAGGGCGGCGCGGAGGTTGTCGAGCTTGCCGGCTCGCTTGACGATGCGGAGCTCCCGACCCGACAGCACCACGCCGGCGGAGTCGTAGCCGCGGTACTCGAGCCGCTGGAGACCGCCGAGGATGCCGTCCAGGGCGTCGTCACGCCCGGCGATGCCGATGATGCCGCACATGGGGGCTCCGTCCACGGCGGAAGATCGCTTCCGCGGTCGGGGGTTGCGAGGGAGGATGGCGTCGGGGCGCGCCTGCGGTCGAAGCCTACTCCCGGGGGTTCCGACGGCCGGCGGGACCGGTGTCCGGACGAGCGGGGCCCGCCCCCGCCGCGGTCACACCGTCAGGTGGTCGCGGATCGCGTCGGCGATGCGGTCCGCTGACGCCTGCGCGTCGGACTCGCTCTCGGCCTCGACCATGACCCGGATGACCGGCTCGGTCCCCGACGGGCGCACCAGCACCCGGCCCGCGCCGGCGAGACGCTCCTCCTCGGCCGTCACCGCCTGCCACACCGGCGCGCAGTCCTCGAGACCGTCGCGGTCGACGCTGCGGACGTTGACGAGCACCTGCGGCATGCGCGCCATCACCGTCGACAGCTCCTTCAGCGACTGCCCCGTGGAGCGGACGATCGACAGGAGCCGGACCGCCGACAGGATCCCGTCACCGGTCGTCGCGTGGTCCAGCGAGATCAGGTGGCCGGACTGCTCACCGCCGAGGTTGAGACCGCGCTCGAGCATGGCCTCGAGGACGTAGCGGTCCCCGACGCGGGTCTCGACGACGTCGATGCCGAGGCCGTTCATCGCACGCTTGAAGCCGAGGTTGGTCATCACGGTGGTGACGACGGTGTCGTCGTTCAGGGTGCCGTCGTGGTGCATCTGGCGGGCCAGCACCGCGAGGACCGTGTCGCCGTCGACCTCGACGCCCTCGTGGGTCGCGGCGATCAGACGGTCGGCGTCGCCGTCGTGGGAGATGCCGGCGTCGGCGTTGTGCTCGATGACCGCCTGGGCGATCACGTCGGGGTAGGTCGACCCCGCGCCCTCGTTGATGTTGGAGCCGTCCGGGGTGCAGTTGATGGCGACGACCTCGGCCCCGAGCTGCCGGTAGACCTGCGGGGCGACCTGGCTCGCGGCCCCGTTGGCGCCGTCGACGACGATCTTCAGGCCCGTCATGTCCACGTCGGTGATGGACACGAGGAACTGGATGTAGCGGGCCACCGCCGCGGAGTCGCGCAGGCGGCGACCGACCTGGGTGCCGGTCGGGCGGTGCGCGGACCCCTCGTCGATGATCTGCTCGAGGCGGTCCTCCTCGTCGTCGCTGAGCTTGAACCCCCGCGGACCGAAGAACTTGATGCCGTTGTCGCCGACCGGGTTGTGCGATGCCGAGATCATCGCCCCCGCGACGGCCGAGCCCTGTTGGGTGAGGTGTGCGACGGCCGGCGTCGGGAGCACCCCCAGGCTCACCGCGTCACCGCCAGCGGAGGTGATGCCGGCGATGAGCGCCGACTCGAGCATCTCCCCCGACCAGCGGGGGTCGCGCCCGATCAGCACCGAGGGCCGCTTCTCGCCCTCCTCGTGGAGGAGGGTGACGAGCGCCCGTCCCATCTGGAGCGCCAGCTCCGGGGTGATGTCGACGTTCGCCTCGCCACGGACTCCGTCGGTGCCGAAGATGCGTCCCAAGCTCAGCGCTTGGAGAACTGGGGGGCGCGGCGGGCCTTCTTGAGGCCGTACTTCTTGCGCTCGACCTTGCGGGCGTCTCGCGTCAACAGGCCCGCGGCCTTGAGCGGTGCGCGCCACTCGGGCGAGTCCTCGATCAGCGCACGCGCGATGGCGAGACGCAGCGCGCCGGCCTGGCCCGTGGTGCCGCCGCCGTGGAGCTTGGCGGTGACGTCCCACTTGCCCTCCTCCTCGAGGAGGGTGAAGGGCTCCATCACGTGGAAGCGCAGCTTCTCGGTGTCGAAGTAGGTCTCGAGCGGCTTGCCGTTCAGCGTGAACTGGCCGGAGCCACGCGTCACGCGCGCACGAGCGACGGACGACTTCCGGCGTCCAACGAAGATCCTGTCAGCCATGGTGTCCCTGCTCACTTCGTGTCGAACGACGGCAGCGGCTTGGGCTGCTGCGCGGCGTGCGGGTGATCGGTGCCGGTGTAGACCTTGAGCTTCAAGCCCATGGCACGGCCCAGCTTGGTGTGCGGGAGCATGCCCTTGACGGCCTTCTCCACGACGTCGGTCGGCGACTTCTGCATCATCGCGGCGAACGGGACGCTCTTGATGCCGCCCGGGTAGCCGGAGTGGCGGTGGTAGAGCTTCTGCCCGTCCTTCTGCCCCGACAGGACGATCTTGTCGGCGTTGACGACGATGACGTAGTCGCCCATGTCGAGGTGGGGCACGAAGGTCGGCTTGTGCTTGCCGCGGAGGACGTGCGCGATGCGGGTCGCCAGACGCCCGAGGGTCTCGCCCTCGGCGTCGACGATGAACCACTCGCGCGTGATGTCCTTGGCGCTCGGGGTGTAGGTCTTCATCTTGATGTCCTGTGTGTGGGCCTGCTGGTGTGATCGACCAGCGTGCTCGGTGACGCGCGCGCGACGGTTCGGTGGGGCCGAGAGTGGTGCCGGCGTCGACGGTCCTGCGGAGGCGGACCTCTCCAAGACCTGGTGAGGCGGTGGTCCGAGCACAGAACACGCGGCCCTCGCGGACCGCGGACGGAGAGCGTACCCACCCTCCGCGCGGGCGGTCAACCGAGGCCCGTACTCACCGCACACCGCTCAGGAGCCCGCTGACGGAGGCGCGGCGTCGAACGGTTCGACGAAGCGGACGGCCTCCAGCGTCAGCCCCTCCGGCGGCGCGACGCGGGCCGCCGCGCCCCGGTCGCGGGCCCGGAGCACCTCGCCGAGCCAGCCCGGAGCCGCCCGCCACGACCCACCTCCACCAGGCAGCCGACGCTGGAGCGCACCAGCTGGTGGCAGAACGCCCGCCCGCGCAGGGTGACGTGGATCTCGTCGGCCTCGCGCCGCACGGCGGCCTCGTCGATGCCGACGCACGGTGTGCTTGCCCGACGCGCGCCGGCAGAGCGAGGCGAAGTCGTGCTCGCCCACGAGCGCCTGGGCGGCGGCGTGCATCGCTGCGACGTCCAACGGCTGGCGTACGTCCCACCGGACCCCCCGGTAGCGCGGGTCGACGACGGGCAGGTCGGTGAGGCGGTAGCGGTAGCGGCGCTCGACGGCCGAGAAGCGCGCGTCGAAGTCCTCGCTCGACGACCCGCAGCCGCCAGATCGTGATGGCCGTGCCGACGATCCGCTGCAGCCGGTCGCGCGTGCGCTCGAGGTCCTCGAGGAAGCGACCCGCCCGGTCGGTGGTCTCGTCGAGGTCGACGTGGACGACCTGCGCGAGCGCGTGGACGCCCCGGTCGGTGCGGCCGGCGCAGGTCGTGTCGACGTCCTGCCCCGTGACACGCGACAGGGCACCCTCGAGGGTGCCCTGCACGGTGACCTGGTCCCGCTGACGGGCGAACCCCGCGAAGGGGCCGCCGTCGTAGGCGAGGTCGATACGGAGCCGGATCACGCCGCGTGCGCGTGGGTCAGCTGTCGTCGACGTCCTCGCCGGTGCCCGTCCCGGCGTCGGGCTCGTCCTCGGGACCGACGGCTTGCTGTCGACGTCCTCCTCGACCGGGGCGGTCGGGGCGTCGGCCGGGCCCGCCGGAGCCTGCGCCTCGAGCCCTCGTCGGAGGTGCCGTCGGAGGTGTCGTCCGACGTGCCCTCGGAGGTGTCGTCGTCCTCGTCCGCGACGAGCGTCTGCCCGACGGGAGCGGCCTCGGCGCCGGTGCGCTTCTTGCGACGCCCGAACAGGCCGCGCGAGCGCGACTCCTTGCCCTCGAGGATCGACGTCCTCGCCGGCGCGCTCACCCTGCTCGACGAGCTCGATGATCGCCATGGGCGCGTTGTCGCCGGCGCGCGGGCCGAGCTTGAGGATGCGGGTGTAGCCGCCGTTGCGGTCCGCGAACCGCGGGGCCACGTCCTCGAACAGGTAGGCGACGACGTCGCGGTCACGCAGCTTCGACAGCACCTGGCGGCGCGCCGGCAGGTCGCCGGCCTTGGCCTTGGTGATGAGCTTCTCGGCGTAGGGCCGCAGCGTCTTGGCCTTGGCCTCGGTGGTCTTGATCCGGCCGTGACGGAACAGGTCGGAGGCGAGGTTGCTCATCATGTGCTTCTGGTGAGCCGGACCGCCGCCGAGCCGAGGACCGCGCTTCGGGGTAGGCATGTCGTGGTTCCTTCTACGTCTTCACGCCCAGGTGCACCGGGCAGAGGGGAGCGCCGGAGGCGTCACTCGGCGAGCGACAGACCCATCTCGGCGAGCTTCTCCTTGACCTCGTCGATGGACTTGGAACCGAAGTTGCGGATCTCGAGCAGGTCCTGCTCGGACTTCTGACGCAGCTCGCCGACGGTCCCGATGCCCTCACGCTTCAGGCAGTTGTAGGACCGGACCGACAGGTCGAGCTCCTCGATGGCGAGCTGGTCGTCGGGCGAGCCGAGCTCGGCGAACGCCGCCTCGGGCGAGACGACGATCCCGCCGGGACCGCTCTGCTCGAAGTCGGCGAACTGCTCGAAGAGCACCTTCAGCGTCTCGCCGGCCGACGACAGCGCCTGGGCGGGGGTGAGCGAGCCGTCGGTCTCGACGTCGAGCACGAGCCGGTCGTAGTTGGTCATCTGCTCGACACGGGTCGACTCGACCCGGTAGGCGACGCGCCGGATCGGGCTGAAGATCGAGTCGATCGGGATGACGCCGATCGGGTCGTTGGACTTCTTGTTCTGGTCGGCGGTGCGGTAGCCGCGGCCGCGCTCGACGGTGAGGTACATCTCGAGGTGCCCGCTGCCGTTCAGGGTGGCGATGTGCAGGTCCTCGTTGACGACCTCGACCTGCGACGGCGCGAAGATGTTCTCGGCCGTCAGGACACCGGGGCCGTCACCGCCGAGGAAGATCTCGACCGGCTCGTCGCTCTCGGAGCGGACCACGAGGTCCTTGATGTTGAGGATGATGTCGGTGACATCCTCCTTCACGCCCTCGATCGAGCTGAACTCGTGGAGGACCGAGCCGCCCTCGGGGCCGGCGGCCTGCGCCGAGGTGAACCGGATGCGGGTGACGGCGGCGCCGGGGATCGACGACAGCAGCGTGCGGCGCAGGGCGTTGCCGAGCGTGTAGCCGAAGCCGGGCTCGAGCGGCTCGATGGTGAAGCGCGAGCGAGGCCCTCCTCCGAGGCTCCTCCTCGAGCCGCGGGCGGTAGGCGATGAACGGCGAGCCCCCGGAGGTCTCCCCCAGGCTGATCGCGCCATCCTCGTCGTAGAAACCGAAGTCGGACATCAGTGTGCTCCTCGTGAGTTCGACCGGGACCCCCCGGTCGCGCGACGCCCTCGTTCCCAGGGCCATCGGCGGTCGCGCTGCTCGTCCGTCCCGCGAGGTCCTGGGTCGCGGGACGGGCCTCCGACGGAAGCGTCGGAGGCGGGATGTCGTGGGTGCTGCGAGCGGGCCGGCGCGAGATCGCTCGCGCCGGCCGTGCCGTCAGGCGCTACTTGGAGTAGAGCTCGACGATCATCTGCTCCTGGACGGGGATGTCGATCTGGGCGCGGATCGGGAACCCGTTGACCGTGATCTTCTTCGCGTCCGTGTCGGTCGAGAGCCAGTCCGGCACCGGTCGGCGCCCGAAGATCTCGAGCGCGCCGATGACCGGCGTGATGTTCTTGGACTTGTCCTTGAGCGCGATCTCGTCGCCGGGACGCACCCGGTAGGACGGGATGTTGGTCACGCGACCGTTCACGAGGACGTGACGGTGACGGATGACCTGACGCGCCTCGTCGCGCGAGCGCACGAGCCCGGAGCGGAACACGACGTTGTCGAGCCGGAGCTCGAGCAGCGTCAGCAGGTTCTCGCCGGTGAGGCCCTCCTTGCGGGTGGCCTCCTCGTAGTAGTTGCGGAACTGCTTCTCGAGCACGCCGTAGATGCGGCGGGCCTTCTGCTTCTCGCGCAGCTGCAGCAGGTACTCGCTCTCCTTGATGCGCCCGCGACCGTTCTCACCCGGGGGGTAAGGACGGCGCTCGACGGGGCACTTCGGCGAGTCGCACTTGGTGCCCTTGAGGTAGAGCTTCTGACGCTCGCGGCGGCAGAGCTTGCAGTCGGGGCCGGTGTACCGAGCCATAGTCTCTTTGTCCCTCTACGTGTGGTCAGACGCGCCGGCGCTTGGGCGGGCGGCAGCCGTTGTGCGGCACCGGGGTGACGTCCTTGATCGACAGGACCTCGAGGCCGGCGGCCGCGATGGTCCGGATCGCGGTCTCACGACCGGACCCGGGGCCCTTGCAGTAGACGTCCACCTTGCGGACACCGTTGTCGATCGCCGTCTTGGTGCACTGCTCAGCGGCGAGCTGAGAGGCGAACGGCGTCGACTTGCGGGAGCCCTTGAACCCGGCGTTGCCGCCGGTGCCCCAGCAGATCACGTTGCCCTGCAGGTCGGTGAAGGTGATGGTGGTGTTGTTGAACGTCGCCTTGATGTGCACCTTGGCGTGCAGGACGTTCTTGCGCTCACGCTTCTTCGGCGCTGCTTCTTCTGCGCCATGAGTTCTCTCCTACCGCTTCTGTGACAGCGCTACTTGCGCGTGGGCTTGCGGACGCCACCCACCGCACGACGCGGACCCTTGCGGGTGCGGGCGTTGGTGTGGGTGCGCTGGCCGCGGACCGGCAGACCGAGACGGTGTCGGATCCCCTGGTAGGACCCGATCTCGATCTTGCGCTTGATGTTGTTCGCCACCTCGCGGCGGAGATCACCCTCGACCCGGTAGTTGTTCTCGATGGACTGGCGCAGTCGCTGCACCTGCTCGTCGGTCAGATCCCGGACGCGGATGTCCTCGTCGACCTCGGTCTCGGCGAGCGTCTGCTCGGCGCGCGAGCGGCCGACGCCGTAGATGTAGGTCAGGGCCACCACGACGCGCTTGTCGCGAGGGATGTCGGCTCCAGCGATACGTGCCATCGTCTCGACCTCCCCTTAGCCCTGGCGCTGCTTGTGGCGCGGGTTCTCGCAGATGACGCGGACCCGACCACGGCGGCGGATGATCTTGCACTTGTCACACATCTTCTTGACAGAAGGATGGACCTTCATGTCGTGCTCCTTTCGGCTCTCGGCAGGCACCGGACGGTGTCTGTCGTGCAGCGAGGGCTCCCTCCCACGCTCCAGGGCCTGGCACGACTCGCGTGCCGGGCCAGCCGACGTCCGTACGCACAAGGAGGCGTGGCGGACGCGCGGTGTGTTCGGTTGTCGTGCACCTCGCGTCGCTCGTCTTCGGGAGAGGCCGAGCGACGGTGCGGTGAGCCGTTCCCCGCGTCCTCGTGGAGGACGCGGTGCGGCTCACTTGTAGCGGTAGGTGATCCGTCCGCGGCTCAGGTCGTAGGGGGACGACTCCACGACCACGCGGTCACCCGGCAGGATCCGGATGTAGTGCATCCGCATCTTCCCGGAGATGTGCGCCAGCACCTTGTGCCCGTTGTCGAGCTCGACACGGAACATGGTGTTGGGGAGCGGTTCGACGACCGTTCCCTCGATCTGGATCGCTTCTTCCTTCTGGCTCAAGCGCCAGCCTCCGGGTTGTTCGTTCTGGTGGGTGTACGAGCGTTGGTCTGCTCACCTGCACGTCACGACACGACGGACCGGCTCGTGGTCCGAGGTGGCTTCCCACGCTGCAGCCGGCCAAGGGCGACGGCGGGGGCGTGACGAAGACCCCGCCTCGCGGCAGGGCCGGTTGCCGAGGGTAGCAACCGCTCCCCAGGGCGTCCAACGGGCACCGTCCGTGGCGCACGGACACCGCTCGCGCACGCCGGCGCCCCCGACCCGCGACGTCCCGTGGGAGGTGCGGAGCGGGGGCGCGGTGTGCGGGTCAGCGGTCGATGCGGCCGAACTTCACGAGGTCGCCACGGCCGAGCATGTCGTAGTCGACCTTCACGTCGTAGCCCTCGCGGGGCGAGTCCACGACCGCGCCGTCGCCGATGTAGACCGCGACGTGGTGGACGGGGCTGCCGAAGAAGACGAGGTCGCCGGGGATGAGCTCGTGGCGTCCGACCGAGCGGGTCACCCCGGCCTGGGAGCGGGAGCTGTGCGGGAGGTCGACCCCGCCGGCCCGCCAGCTGTAGAGCGTGAGCCCGGAGCAGTCGAAGGCGTCGGGGCCGGCGGCACCCCAGCGGTACGGGTCCCCGACCTGCGCCAGCGCGTTGTCCACGACCGCCTTGGCCCGGTTGGCCCAGCCGATCAGCACCTGCTCGTCGCCCTCGTCGATCCGGGTCCCCGGGTCGTGGCCGATGCGACGCATCGCGGCGGCGACGTCGGCGTGGTCCACGCTCTGTCCCGCGTCGTGGCCGGTGAACCGGGTGGCGGCGGCGAGGTCCATCCCGCCGTCGTCAGCCGTGGCCGCGGCGGTCGGGACGGTGGTCAGCAGGGCCGTCAGGGCGACGGTGGAGGCGAGGCTCCGGCGCAGGGCACGCAGCAACAGGTGGGCTCCTCGTGAGGGGACTCGGGAACGCGTCCCGGGGGACGCGGGCCAGCGACGAGGTGGACATCCTGGGGGGTGCGGTCGCTGGTCGTTCGTCGGTGCGGCGCGGACCGTGCCCGTTCGTCCACCGCGTACGCCAACCCGGAGCGCGCTCCCCGACCGCCGGGAACTTTCCTGCGCACGGCATGTGGCCGAAGGCTCTTCGCCGGAACCGCGCGGATACGCGGGTTTCCACACCGGGACATGCCACAGACCGGCGGATCGCGCTCCCCGACGGACGGAAACCCGCGTAGTCCGCGGGTTCCGTGGAGAGGTCCCGATGACGGACCGGGCCGTCACGGGACTAGCCCGGGTACGGGTCCTCGTCGCTGCGGGCGGTGAGGACCCAGGGCCCGTCCTCGGTGATCGCGACGGTGTGCTCCCAGTGGGCGGAGACCTCGCCGTCGGCGGTCACGACCGTCCAGCCGTCGTCGAGCTGGCGGGTCTCCTCGGTGCCCAGGTTGAACATCGGCTCGATCGCGATGACCCAGCCCTTGGAGAGCTTCATCCCGCGGCCGGCCGTTCCGTAGTTCGGGACCGACGGGTCCTCGTGCAGGGCGCGGCCGATGCCGTGGCCGACGTACTCGCGCACGACCCCGTAGCCGCGCTCACGGGCGACGGACTCGACCGCGGCGCCGATGTCGCCGAGGCGGTTGCCGGCGGTGGCGGCCTCGAGGCCCGCCCACAGCGCCCGGCGGGTGTCCTCGATCAGCCGGCGGACCTCGTCGGAGACGCTGTCGGGTGCGCCCACGACGAGGGTCACCGCGGAGTCGCCGTGGTAGCCGTCGACGATCGCGCCGGCGTCGATGGAGATGACCGCGCCCTCGTCGAGCACCACGTCACGGGACGGGATCCCGTGGACGATCTGGTGGTCCTTCGAGGTGCACAGCGTGGCGGGGAACCCGCGGTAGCCCTTGAACGAGGGCGTCGCACCCTCGCCACGGATGACCTTCTCGGCGATGACGTCGAGGTCGAGCGTGGTCATCCCGGGCTCGAGCGCCTCCATGACGGCTTCGTGGGCCTTGGCGACGACCGCGCCGGCCTTGGCCATCTTGGCGATCTCGTCCCGGGACTTCTTGATGATCATCGGTTACGGGCCTAGCCCTCGTCGGTGGGGTCGTGCTCGGGTTCCTCGTACTCCGACAGGACGCTCAGGGCCCGGCGGGTGACGTCGTCGACGGTACCGACGGCCTCGATGTCACGCAGGAGCCCACGCTGCCAGTAGAAGAACTCCAGCGGCTCGGTCTGTCGGTGGTAGACGTCGAGGCGGTTCATCACGACCTCCTCGGTGTCGTCGTCACGCTGGTAGAGCTCGCCACCGCAGACGTCGCAGACCCCCTCCTCCTTCGGCGGGTTGTCCTCGACGTGGAAGATGGCGCCGCAGTCGCGGCAGGTCCGCCGGCCGGTGAGGCGCGAGACGATCTCGTCCTTGTCGACGGCCAGGCGGAGCACGACGTCGATGGGACGCTCGATGTCGGCCAGGAGCTCCTCGAGCGCCTGCGCCTGCGGGACGGTGCGGGGGAAGCCGTCGAGGTTGAAGCCCTTGTCGGCGTCGTCCTCGGACAGCCGGTCGCGCACCATCGCGATGACGACCTCGTCCGGCACCAGGTCGCCCCGGTCCATGTAGGCCTTGGCCTCGCGGCCCAGGTCGGTCCCACCCTTGACGTTGGCACGGAAGATGTCGCCGGTGGAGATGTGGGGGATGCCGTAGGCGGCAGCGATCCGAGCGGCCTGGGTGCCCTTGCCGGCACCCGGCGGTCCGAGCATGATCACGCGCATCGTGGTGGTCCCTCCCCCGGGGTCGGGTGCTCCGTGTGTCGCCGACGCACTCAGCGTCACGACAGGAATCCCTCGTAGTTCCGCTGCATCAGCTGGCTCTCGATCTGCTTCATGGTCTCGAGCGCCACACCGACCATGATCAGCAGGGACACGCCCCCGAGCGGGAACGCCTGGATGTTGAAGACCGCCAGTGCGATGAACGGGATGACCGCGATCGAGGCGAGGTAGAGCGAGCCCGGGAGGGTGATCCGGGTCAGCACGCTTGTCGAGGTACTCGGCGGTCTGTCGTCCCGGACGGATACCCGGGATGAACCCGCCGTAGCGCTTCATGTTGTCCGCGACCTCGATCGGGTTGAACGCGATCGCGGTGTAGAAGTAGGCGAAGAAGATGGTGAGCGTGGCGAAGATCAGCGATGTAGACCCAGCTCGTGGCGTTGGCCAGGTACTGCTCGTTGAAGCGCACCAGCGGCTGCCAGCCGGTGATCGAGGCGGCGAGCGTCGGCAGGTACATGAGCGACGACGCGAAGATGATCGGGATGACGCCGGACTGGTTGACCTTGAGCGGGATGTAGGTCGACTGCCCGCCGTAGGTGCGCCGGCCGACCTGCCGCCGCGCGTACTGGACCGGGATGCGGCGCTGGCCCTGCTCGATGAACACGACCGCGATGGTGATGAAGATGCCGAGGCCGAGGACCATCACGAGGGCGCCCCAGCCGTTGGAGATCTGCACGATCCGGCCCTGGGAGGGCAGCTGGCTGATGATCGACGCGTAGATGAGCAGCGACATCCCGTTGCCGACGCCGCGCTGGGTGATGAGCTCGCCCAGCCACATGATGAACGCGGTACCGGCGGTGAGGGTGAGGACGATCAGCGCGATGGTGCCGGTGCCGGCGTTCGGGAGGACGTTGGTGCCGAACAGCGAGCCGTTGCGCGCGAGGGTCACGAGACCGGTGGACTGCAGGATGGCGAGCACGACGGTGATGTAGCGCGTGTACTGGGTGATCTTGCGCCGCCCCTGCTCGCCCTCCTTCTGGAGCTCCTCGAGCTTGGGGATCACGACCGCCAGCAGCTGCATGATGATGCTGGAGGTGATGTAGGGCATGATCCCGAGCGCGAACACGGCCATCTGGGTGAGCGCGCCGCCCGAGAAGACGTTGATGATGCCGACGATGCCGCCGCCGGCACCGGTGGCGACGGCGTCGCGCAGCAGGTCCACGTCCACGCCGGGGACGGGCAGCCAGGAGCCGACGCGGTAGACCGCGATCATCAAGAGCGTGAAGACCAGCTTGGTGCGCAGGTCCGGGATCTTGAAGGCGTTGATGAAGGCCTTGAGCATCGGATCCTCAGGTCTGTCGTGGTCGCGCCCACACCGTCATCCGGCGGTGCGACGCGCTGGTGCGTGTGGTCGCGACTCTCCCGTGGACGGGAGGCGGCGGGAGTGAGTGCAGCGCGGGGACGGACCGAGACGGTCCGCCCCCGCGCAGGCTAGCCCGTCGGGCTCAGGCGCGAACGCTGCCGCCAGCGCCGGTGATCTTCTCCCGGGCGGACCCGGACACCTTCTCGATCTCGACCGTGAGCGACTTCGTCAGCTCGCCGTGACCGAGGATCTTGACGGGGCGGTTCTTGCGCGCGAGGCCCTTGGCCTCGAGCGTCTCGCGCGAGACCGTGTCACCGGACTCGAACTGCGCCTCGAGCACCGCCACGTTGATCGGCGTGTACTCGATCTTGTTCGGGTTGTTGAACCCGGGCGCCTTCGGCTGCCGGCGGATGAGCGGCATCTGCCCGCCCTCGAAGCCAGCGGGCACGGTGCCACGGGCGCCGGTGCCCTTGGTGCCCCGGCCGGCGGTCTTGCCGCCACGGCCGCGGTCACCCCGGGCGACGCGCTTCTTGTCCTGGGTGGAGCCCTCGGCGGGCTTCAGGTGGTGGAGCTTCATGAGTTGACCTCTTCCCACGCCACGAGGTGCGGGACCTTGCGGAGCATGCCGCGGATCTCGGGACGGTCCGGCTGCTCGACGGTGTGACGGATGCGCTTCAGGCCCAGCGAGCGCACGGTGGCGCGCTGGTCCTGGGTCCGGCCGATGACCGAGCGGATCTGCGTGATGCGGAGCATCTTCTCTGCCATCAGTGCGACCCTCCGCCACGCATGGTCTCGAGCATCTTCTTCGGGGCGATGTCCTCGACCGCCTTGTCGCGCAGCTCCGCGATCTCGTGGGCGGACTTCAGGTCCTTCAGCCCCTTGACCGTCGCGTGGACGACGTTGATCGGGTTGTTGGTCCCGAGGGTCTTCGCGAGCAGGTCGTGGATGCCGGCCGCCTCGACGACCGCGCGCACCGGACCGCCGGCGATGACACCGGTACCGGGTGCGGCGGGCTTGAGCAGGACGCGACCGGCGCCGGCGTGACCCAGGATCGGGTGCACGATGGTCGAGCCGACCATGGGGACCTTGAAGAAGTTCTTCTTGGCCTCCTCGACGCCCTTCTGGATCGCGGCCTGGACCTCCTTGGCCTTGCCGTGGCCCACGCCGACCATGCCCTTGCCGTCGCCGACGACGACGAGCGCCGTGAACTGGAACCGGCGACCGCCCTTCACGACCTTGGCGACCCGGTTGATCGACACGACGCGCTCGTCGTACTGCTCGCGGTCGTCGCGACCACCGCCGCGACCGCCACGGCCACGGTCGTCACGGCCACCACGGCCGCCGCCGGGGCCGCCACGACCGCCACCGGGGCCACCAGGACCTCCACCACGGTTGTTCGCTGCCATCTCTCACTCCTCTGCCGCAGCCCGGACGGGCCACGTCGTCCGCGCACGGGGCGCGGCACCAACGTCTGTCTAGAACTTCAGGCCGGTCTCACGGGCGGCCTCGGCGAGCGCCGCGACGCGACCGGCGTACCGGTTGCCGCCGCGGTCGAACACCACGGCCTCGATGCCATGCTCGGCGGCACGCTTGCCGATGAGCTCCCCGACCTGCTTGGCGACGCCGGTCTTGCCGTCCTCGCCCTTGGTCACGTCCGCGTCGAGCGAGGACGCCGCCGCCAGCGTGTGGCCGGCGGTGTCGTCGATCAACTGGGCGTAGATGTGCGCGTTGCTGCGGTAGACCGCGAGGCGGGGACGCTCCGCGGTGCCCCGGAGGTGCTTGCGGATGCGCTTGTGCCGACGGTCGCGCGCGGCGCGCTTCTTCGACGGGTCCATCTGTTGCTTCTCCTCGTACCCCGCCCACGATCGGGGGCGGTTACTACGGCACCGCGCTCGCTCTCGGCGCGGCACCGTCGGATCGGTCGGTGGTGGCTAGCGGCCTGCGGCCTTACCCGCCTTGCGACGGATCTGCTCACCCTCGTACTTGATGCCCTTGCCCTTGTAGGGCTCGGGCGGACGGATCTTGCGGATGTTCGCGGCGGTCTGGCCCACGAGCACCTTGTCGATCCCGGTGACGATGATCTGGGTCGGCACGGGGGCCTGGAGGGTGATCCCCTCCGGGGCCTCCACGACGACCGGGTGGCTGAAGCCGACCTGGATCTCGAGGTCGGAGCCCTTCTGGGCGGCGCGGTAGCCGACGCCGACGAGCTCGAGCTTCTTCTCGTAGCCGGCGGTGACGCCCTCGACCATGTTCGCGATGAGCGAGCGCACCAGGCCGTGACGCGAGCGGTGCATGCGCTCGTCACCCTGACGGGTGACGATCACGCCCTGCTCGTCGTCGAGGCTCAGGTCGACCCCCTCGGGCATGGTCTGCTCGAGGGAGCCCTTGGGGCCCGAGACGGCCACGGTCAGGCCGTCGATCTTGACGTCGACCCCGTCCGGGACAGGGACGGGGAGCTTTCCGATGCGGGACATGGTGTCTCGCTCCTTTTCCCTGGTTACCAGACGTAGGCGACGACCTCGCCGCCGCAACCTTCGCGACGGGCGGTCTTGTCGGTCATGAGGCCGGCGTTCGTCGACAGGATCGCGATGCCGAGACCTCCGAGCACCCGGGGGATCTCGTCGCGCTTGACGTAGACCTTCAGGCCCGGCTTGGAGATGCGGCGCAGCCCCGTGAGCACGCGCTCGCGGTTCTGGCCGTACTTCATCTTGACGTGGAGCGTGGGCTGCGGCTTGGTCTCCTCGACGTGGAAGCCGCTGATGTAGCCCTCCTCCTCGAGGATCCTGGCGATGTTCACCTTGATCTTCGACGAGGGCATGCTCATCTCGTCGTGGTACGCGAGCGACGCGTTGCGGATGCGGGTCAGCATGTCCGCGACCGGGTCGGTCATCGTCATGACGTGTTCCTCCTGGGGTTACGGGGACGTGCCCCGCACTTCCCTGTGTGGTGGTCTGGGTGGGGAGATCTCTGGGTTCACCTGGGCCGCGCGCAGGCGGCAACGCAGCGTCGAGCTGCTACCAGGAGGCCTTCTTGATGCCGGGGAGCTCCCCCGCGTGCGCCATCTCACGGAAGCAGACGCGGCACAGGCGGAAGCGCTTGTAGACGGCGCGCGGACGGCCGCAGCGCTCGCAGCGCGTGTACTCCCGGACGCCGAACTTCGACTTCCGCTTCTGCGCGGCGATCTTCGACTTCTTCGCCATTGGATCAGCTCTCCTGCGTCTTCGCGAACGGGAAGCCGTACGCCGCGAGGAGCGCACGCCCGTAGTCGTCGTTGTCGGTCGTCGTGACGATGGTGATGTCCATACCGCGGACAGCGTCGATCTCGTCGTAGTCGATCTCGGGGAACATCAGCTGCTCGGTGACGCCGAACGTGTAGTTGCCGTTGCCGTCGAACGAGTTGGCCTTCAAGCCGCGGAAGTCACGGATACGCGGGAGCGCGACCGACAGCAGCCGGTCGAAGAAGTCCCACATCCGGTCGCCCCGGAGGGTGACCTTCACGCCGATGGGCATCCCCTCGCGCAGCTTGAACGAGGCGATGGACTTGCGGGCCCGGTTCACGCGCGGCTTCTGCCCCGTGATCTTGGCCAGGTCGCTCATCGCGCCCTCGAGCGCCTTGGAGTCGCTGATCGCCTCGCCGAGTCCGACGTTGACGACGATCTTCTCGAAGCTGGGCAGCTGCATGACGTTGGCGACGCCGAGCTCCTCGCGGAGCTTCGGGGCGATCTCGTCGATGTAGCGCTGCTTGAGACGCGGCGTGGTCTTGGTGGTGGTCATGTCTGGTTCCTCGTGCGCTCACCCGCGGGCGTCGTGCTGGCCCGCGGACTCGTCGCCTAGAAGGTGGCGTCGCAGCTCTTGCAGCTGCGCGCCTTGCTGAGCTTGTCGCCGTCGCGGACGTAGCCCACACGGGTGGCTTCGCCGCACGACGGGCAGATGGGCATCACGTTCGAGATGTGGATCGGAGCCTCGGTCTCGATGATGCCGCCCTCCTGCACACCGGTGGCGGTCTGCTGGAGACGCTTGTGCTTCTTGACGTAGTTGACGCCCTCGACGATCACCTTGTCGCGGTCGGTGAGCACCTTGACGATGCGCCCTTCCTTGCCGCGGTCCTTCCCGGCGATCACCTTGACGCGGTCATCCTTGCGTACGCGCCGCATCTACAGCACCTCCGGTGCGAGCGAGACGATCTTCATGAACTTCTTGTCGCGCAGCTCACGGGCGACGGGCCCGAAGATGCGCGTGCCACGCGGGCTGCCGTCCGGCCGGATGACGACGCACGCGTTCTCGTCGAACTTGATGTAGGAGCCGTCGGGGCGCCGACGCTCCTTGACGGTGCGGACGACGACGCAGCGAACGACCTCGCCCTTCTTCACGTTGGAAGCCGGGATCGCGTTCTTGACCGTGCCGACGAAGACATCGCCGACGGAGGCGTAGCGCCGACCCGAGCCGCCGAGGACCCGGATGCACAGCACCTCCCGGGCGCCGGAGTTGTCCGCGACCTTGAGTCGCGATTCCTGCTGGATCATCGTTCTTCCCTACTTCTGGAAACGCCGAGGGGTGGGTCGGCTACTTGGCGCGCTCGATGATGCGCTCGAGACGCCACCGCTTGTTCTTCGACAGCGGTCGGGTCTCGACGATGAGGACGGTGTCGCCGGTGTTGGCGTCGTTGTTCTCGTCGTGCGCGTGGTACTTCTTGCTGCGCTTGACGGTCTTGCCGTAGAGCGGGTGCGAACGGGTGCGGGCGACCGTGACGACGATCGTCTTGTCGTTCGCGTCGCTCACGACGACGCCCTGGCGCACCTTGCGTGCAGCGCGCTCGGCGGTGGTGGTGTTGGTGTCGGTCACGTCGCTCACCTCTGGTCAGCTTCTGCGGCCGCAGCGGCGATGTCGCGCTCTCGCATCACGGTGAGGATGCGGGCGGCCTCGCGCTTGACCTGCTTGATACGGCGGGGGTTGTCGAGCTGGCCGGTGACGATCTGGAACCGGAGGTTGAACAGCTCCTCCTTGGACTCCGCCAACTTCTGGCGGAGCTCGTCGTCGGCGAGCTCTCGGAGCTCAGACGCGATCACTCTCCGGCCTCCTCACGCTTCACGAACTTCGTCTTGACGGGCAGCTTGTGCGACGCCTTGCGCATCGCCTCGCGTGCGAGCTCCTCGGAGACACCCGAGATCTCGAACATCACGCGACCGGGCTTGACCGCGGCGACCCAGTGGTCGGGCGAGCCCTTCCCGGACCCCATGCGGGTCTCGAGCGGCTTCCGGGTGATGGAGCGGTCGGGGAAGATGGTGATACGCACCTTCCCGCCACGCTTCATCGCACGGGTCATGGTCACACGGGCAGCCTCGATCTGACGGGCCGTGATCCAGCCCGGCGACATGGCCTTGAGGCCGTAGTCACCGACGTAGATCTCGGTCTGCCCCTTGGACAGGCCCTTCAGCGGCCGCGGCCGGTGCTGCTTGCGGTACTTGACGCGCTTGGGAGCGAGCATCAGTTGCCCTCCCCTTCTCCGGTCTTGGCCTCGTCGGTCGCCTCGTCGCCGGCAGAGGCGTTGGCTTCATCGCCGGCAGAGGCGCTGGCCTCGTCGCCGGCAGAGGCGCTGGCTTCGTCGACGGTCGGCTCGCCCTCGACGGGCGTGCTGGTGTCCTCGGCGCGCTCGACCTCGGTGACGTCGCTCACGGGCTTGTCACCCGGCGTCGTCCCGGCGGTCGCGTCGGCGGACGCCGGCGCGGTCTGGTCCTCGGTCGCCGGCGCGGGGGCGGTGCCACCGTCGGCGGACTCGGGGGTCATCGGGCCGGACTGGGGCGGGGTCGCCTCGGTCGTGGCCTGCTCGACGTCGGTCTTGGCGGTGTCGCCGGTCTCGGCGACCGTCGTCGGCTGGTCGGCGGGTGCCGAGGCCTTGTCGGCCGGGGCGGGGGCCGCCTTCTTGCCGACGCCGGTGACCTTCTTCGCCACGCTGGCCGCCTTGCGGGCGGACTTGCGGCGCGGGCGGTCGTCGACGGGACGGCCCTCGGCCAGGGCGCGAGCACGGTCCATCGCGCGCTGGGCCTCGGCCTCCTCGCCGGAACCGATCTGGTCGCCGGTGTAGATCCAGACCTTGACGCCGATGCGCCCGAAGGTGGTCCGGGCCTCGTCGAAGCCGTAGTCGACCTTGGCACGCAGCGTGTGCAGCGGGACGCGGCCCTCGCGGTACCACTCGGTGCGGCTCATCTCGGAGCCACCGAGGCGGCCCGACACCTGGACCCGGATGCCCTTGGCACCGGCCTTCAGCGCGGACTGCACGGCGCGACGCATCGCACGACGGAAGGACACGCGTCCACGCAGCTGCTCGGCCACGTTGAACGCGACGACCTGCGCGTCGAGCTCGGCCGTCTTGATCTCGATGATGTTGAGCTTGACCTTCTTGCCCGTCATCTTCTCGAGATCGCCACGGATGGCGTCGGCCTCGGCGCCGCGGCGACCGATCACGATGCCCGGACGCGCGGCCTGGACCGACACCTCGACGTTGTCACGCGTACGCGTGATGTCGATGCGGCTGACGCCGGCGTGACGGACCCGCTCACGGATGTACTTCCGAACCCGGTCGTCCTCGTGGAGGTACGCGGCGTACTCCTTCTTGTCCGCGATCCACTTGGACTTCCAGTCGGTCGTGACACCGAGCCGGAACCCGTACGGGTTGACCTTCTGACCCATAACTCAGTTCTCCTTCGGCGCGACGACAACCGTGATGTGGCTGGTGCGCTTGCGGATGCGGTACGCCCGTCCGAGCGCACGCGGCTGGTAACGCTTGAGGGTCGGCCCCTCGTCGACGAAGGCGTTGAACACGAACAGGTCCTCGGGGTCGAGGCCGTCGTTGTTCTCGGCGTTCGCGATCGCGGACTCGAGGACCTTGCGCAGCGGTCGAGCAGCACCCTTGTCGGAGAACTGCAGGATGCGCAGGGCCTCGTCGACGTGCTCGCCCTTGATGAGGCGCGTCAGCTGACGCACCTTCGTCGGGGAGACACGCACGTACTTGGCGGTCGCCTTGACCTGCGTGATCATCTGGGGGCTCCTCACCGGCGCTTCTTCTGGGTCTGCTTCTCGCCGGCGCCGCCCCACTTGACGGCGCGGGTCGGAGCGAACTCGCCCAGCTTGTGACCGACCATGGATTCGGTGATGTAGACCGGCACGTGCTTGCGGCCGTCGTGGACGGCGATCGTGTGGCCGACCATCTCCGGGAAGATGGTCGAACGACGCGACCACGTCTTGATGACGCGCTTCTCGCCCTTGTCGTTCTGGTCGTCCACCTTCTTCATGAGGTGGTCGTCGACGAACGGGCCCTTCTTCAGTGACCGAGGCATCAGCGCCTCCTGTTCTTGCCGCGACGGCGGATGATCTTCTTGTCCGAAGCCTTGTTGGGCTTGCGGGTACGGCGCTCGGGGTTGCCCCACGGGTCGACCGGGTGACGGCCACCGGAGGTCTTGCCCTCGCCACCACCCATCGGGTGGTCGACCGGGTTCATGGCGACACCGCGCGTCTGGGGACGCTTGCCCCGCCAGCGCGAGCGGCCGGCCTTGCCCCACGAGATGAGCTCGTGCTCCTCGTTGCCGACCGAGCCGACCGATGCGCGGCAACGCGCGTCGACCAGGCGGATCTCGCCGGACGGCAGCCGCAGCGCGGCGTTCTTGCCCTCCTTGGCGAGGAGCTGGATCGCGGTGCCGGCGGAACGGCCCATCTTGGCACCGCCGCCCGGGCGCAGCTCCACGGCGTGGACCGTGGTACCGACCGGGATGTTGGCCAGCGGCAGCGCGTTGCCGATCTTGATGTCGGCCCCGGGGCCGGACTCGACGATGCTGCCCACCACGAGGTTCTTGGGCGCGAGGATGTAGCGCTTCTCGCCGTCGTGGTAGTGGAGCAGCGCGATGCGAGCCGACCGGTTGGGGTCGTACTCGACCGCCGCGACGGTCGCGGGGACGCCGTCCTTGTTGCGACGGAAGTCGATGACGCGGTACTTGCGCTTGTGCCCACCGCCGCGGTGGCGGCTGGTGATGCGGCCGTGGGTGTTACGCCCGGCCTTCTTGGGCAGGGGCGCCAGCAGCGACTTCTCCGGGGTCGACTTCGTGATGGTGTCGAAGTCGCTCACGGAGGAGCCGCGCCGTCCCGGCGTCGTGGGCTTGTACTTGCGGATAGCCATGGTGGTCTCTCGCTACGCGGTCGTGCGGGCTTACAGGCCCGCGTCGAACAGCTCGATCTCGTCGCCCGGAGCGAGCGTGACGATGGCGCGCTTGATGTCCGGGCGCTTCCCCAGGATGTAGCCGCGGCGCTTCTTCTTGCCGGGCCGGTTCTGGGTGTTCACCTTGAGCACGCGCACGTCGAAGATCCTCTCGACGGCGATCTTGATCTCGGTCTTGTTCGCGCGCGGGGCGACGACGAACGTGTACTTGTTCTGGTCCAGCAGCCCGTAGCTCTTCTCGGAGATGACGGGGCGCAGGATCACATCGCGGGGGTCCTTCACGCGTCGACCTCCTGGGACGGGGTGCTGGCACGCTTGCCGGTGCCGATGAGCTCGAGAGCGGCCTCGTCGAACAGCACGACGTCGGACTTCAGGACGTCGTAGGTGTTGAGCTGGTCGACGGTGAGCGTGTGCACCTCGGGGAGGTTGCGGAAGCTCTTGAGCGTGGCGTCGTGCTTGTCGGACAGGACGACGAGGACCTTCTTGCCCTCGTGGCCCAGGGCGGCGACGGCCGCGACCGCGTCCTTGGTCTTGGGGGCCTGGAAGGCGAGGTCCCGCACGACCACGACGTTGCCGCCGTTGAGGCGGTCGGTGAGGGCCGACCGGAGCGCGACCTTCTTGACCTTCTTGTTGACCCGCTTGGACCAGTCGCTCGGGGTGCGGCCGTGGGCGACGCCACCGCCGACCCACTGCGGGGACCGGATCGAGCCCTGCCGGGCGCGGCCGGTGCCCTTCTGGCGGAAGGGCTTGCGCCCACCGCCGGCGACCTCGCCGCGGGTCTTGGTCTTGTGGGTGCCCTGACGGGCAGCCGCGAGCTGGGCGGTCACGACCTGGTGCATCACCGGGACGTTGACCTCACCCTCGAACCACTGCGAGGGGAGCTCGACGGAGCCCTGGGACTCACCCTTCAGGTTCACGACGTCGATGGAAGCCATCAGGCATCACCGTCCTTGTTGGCCTTGGCCTTGATCGCGTCCTTGATGAACACGACCGAGCCGTTGGAGCCGGGCAGCGCGCCCTTGACCAGGATGAGCGAGTGCTCGACGTCGATGTCGACGACCTCGAGGTTCTGCACCGTGACCCGGTCGCTGCCCATCCGCCCGGCCATGCGCTGACCCTTGAAGGTGCGGCCGGGGGTGGAGGCGTTACCGACGGAGCCGGGGTGACGGTTCTTCTTCTTGACACCGTGCCCGTCGCCCATGCCGCGGAAGTTGTGCCGCTTCATGACGCCGGCGTAGCCCTTGCCCTTGCTGGTCCCGGTGACGTCGATGACGTCGCCGGCAGCGAAGGTCTCGACCGTCACCTGCGCACCGAGCTCTGGCAGCGTCGCGCCCTCGTCCAGGCGCAGCTCGGCGAGGACCTTGGCGGAGCCGAGGTCGGCCTTCGCCAGGTGCCCCGCGAGAGGCTTGGTGGTGCGCTTGGTGCTGCCGTAGGCGAGCTGCACCGCGGTGTAGCCGTCGGTGTCGCCGGTCTTGACCTGGGTGACGGTGCACGGGCCCGCCTGGACCACCGTCACGGGAACGACCCGGTTCTCGTCGTCGAAAACCTGGGTCATCCCGAGCTTGGTGCCCAAGATCCCCTTGGAAGCCATGTCTCTCACTTCCTACCTAGTTACGTGTTCCGCCGGCCTCGCGCGAGGTGGCGCTTGCGTCTGACGTGACGGTCGTCGGGCGGTGGTGCCGCCCGCTCGCCGCGGGTGCGTCGATCGACGCTAGAGCTTGATCTCGATGTCCACGCCGGCCGGCAGCGACAGTCCCATCAGCTTGTCGATGGTCTTCTGCGTCGGCTGGTGGATGTCGATGAGGCGCTTGTGGGTGCGCATCTCGAAGTGCTCCCGCGAGTCCTTGTACTTGTGCGGGCTCTTGATGACGCACCAGACGTTGCGCTCGGTCGGCAGCGGCACCGGGCCGGTGACGTGTGCGCCCGTGGCCTCGACGGTGTCGACGATCTCCTTGGCGGAGCGGTCGAGCACCTCGTGGTCGTAGGCCTTGAGGCGGATCCGGATCTTCTGGTCAGCAGCCATGTTCCATCTCTTCTTCTCTCGTCCCCCGCCGGCGGCGGAGCCGGCCGGCGGGAGCCGATGCTGCGCGGTACAGAGGGACTACTTGTTGATCTTGGTGACCCGGCCGGCGCCGACGGTCCGGCCACCCTCACGGATGGCGAACCGCAGACCCTCGTCCATCGCGATCGGCTGGATCAGCTCGACGGTCATCTCGGTGTTGTCACCCGGCATCACCATCTCCACCCCGTCCGGCAGCGTGACCGAGCCGGTCACATCCGTGGTCCGGAAGTAGAACTGCGGCCGGTAGTTGTTGAAGAACGGCGTGTGACGGCCACCCTCCTCCTTGCTGAGGATGTAGACCTGCGCCTCGAAATCGGTGTGCGGCGTGATCGAGCCCGGCTTCGCGAGCACCTGACCCCGCTCGACGTCCTCCTTCTTCGTCCCACGAAGGAGCACCCCGACGTTGTCACCCGCCTCACCCTGATCGAGCAGCTTGCGGAACATCTCCACACCGGTGACCGTGGTCTTGACCGTGTCCTTGAGACCGACGATCTCGATCTCCTCACCGACCTTGACCACACCACCCTCGATACGACCCGTCACGACCGTGCCGCGACCGGTGATCGAGAACACGTCCTCGATCGGCATGATGAACGGCTTGTCCAACGCCCGCTCCGGCTGCTCGAAGAACTCGTCCACCGCAGCCATCAGCTCGAGGACCTGCGCCTCCGCAGCCTCATCACCCTCCAACGCCTTGAGCGCCGACACCCGCACCACCGGGGTGTCATCACCCGGGAACTCGTAGGAGTCCAGCAGCTCCCGGACCTCCATCTCCACCAGCTCGAGCAGCTCCTCGTCGTCGACCATGTCGACCTTGTTCAGCGCCACGATCAGCTTCGGCACCCCGACCTGACGCGCCAGCAGCACGTGCTCACGCGTCTGCGGCATCGGACCATCCGCCGCCGAGACCACCAGGATCGCGCCGTCCATCTGCGCCGCACCCGTGATCATGTTCTTCACGTAGTCCGCGTGACCCGGAGCATCCACGTGCGCGTAGTGACGGTTGTCCGTCTCGTACTCCACGTGCGAGACGTTGATCGTGATCCCACGCTCACGCTCCTCCGGCGCCTTGTCGATCGCGTCGAACGCCATCGACTGCACGTTCGGGTTCGCCTTGTGCAGCACGTTGGTGATCGCCGCCGTGAGCGTCGTCTTCCCATGGTCAACGTGACCGATGGTGCCGATGTTCATGTGCGGCTTCGTCCGCTCGAACTTCTCCTTGGCCATCTTGTTCGCCTCCGTGGCGTCGTGCGCGGTGTCGGTGTGTGGGGTGCGTGGTGTGGGGTGGGACGTGGGTGGGACCGGGCGTTACTCGCCGCGGACCTTGGCCACGACCTCCTCCTGGATCGAGTTGGGAGCCGGCTCGTAGCTGGCGAAGACCATCGTGTAGTTGGCCCGCCCCTGGGTCATCGAGCGGACGTCGGTCGCGTAGCCGAACATCTCCGACAGCGGGACCCGGGCGCGGACGACCTGGTTGGCGCCACGCGGCTCCATGCCCTCGATCTGACCGCGGCGACCGGACAGGTCACCCATGACGTCACCCATGAAGTCCTCGGGGGTGACGACCTCGACGGACATCATCGGCTCGAGGAGCTGGACGCCGGCCTTGCGGGCGGCCTCCTTGATCGCCATCGACCCGGCGATCTTGAACGCCATCTCCGAGGAGTCGACGTCGTGGTAGCTGCCGTCGACGAGCTGGATGCGGACGTCGACCATCGGGTAGCCGGCGAGCACGCCCGACTCGAGCGCCTCCTTGATGCCGGCGTCGACCGAGGGGACGTACTCCTTGGGGATCGAGCCACCGACGGTCTTGTTCTCGAAGACGTAGTGCACGTCCTCGTCGAGCTCGAGCTCCTCGCGCATCGCCTCGGTGAGCGGCTGCGCGTTGATGACGACGTGGCCGTACTGCCCACGACCGCCGGACTGGCGCGCGTACTTGAGGTCGACCTTCTCGACCGGCTTCTTCAGCGCCTCGCGGTAGGCCACCTGGGGCCGACCGACGTTGGCCTCGACCTTGAACTCACGCATGAGCCGGTCGACGATGATCTCGAGGTGGAGCTCGCCCATCCCGCCGATCAGGGTCTGCCCGGTCTCCTCGTCGGTGCGGACGCGGAAGGTCGGGTCCTCCTCGGCGAGCTTCTGCAGCGCCGTGGAGAGCTTCTCCTGGTCGGACTTGGTCTTGGGCTCGATCGCGATGTGGATGACCGGGTCGGGGAACTCCATCGACTCGAGCAGCACCGGGTGGGCCGCGTCGGCGAGGGTGTCACCCGTCGTGGTGTTCTTGAGCCCCACGAGCGCGACGATGTCGCCGGTCATGCAGGCGGTGTTCTCCTCGCGGTGGTTGGCGTGCATCTGGAGGATGCGGCCCACGCGGAGCTTGTCGCCCTTGGAGATGTTCTGGACGTAGGAGCCGGCCTCGAGCTGACCCGAGTAGACACGCGTGAACACGAGCGTGCCGACGTAGGGGTCGGTCATGACCTTGAACGCGAGCGCGGAGAACGGCTCGTCGTCGGAGGGCGTCGCGGCTGATCGGCTCGCCGGTCTTGGGGTCCTTGCCCTGCATCGGCGGGACGCCGAGCGGCGAGGGCAGGTAGTCCACGACCGCGTCGAGCAGGGTCTGCACGCCCTTGTTCTTGAAGGCCGACCCGCACAGCACCGGGACGAGCTGGTTGTGGACGGTCGCCTTGCGCAGGCCGTCACGCAGCTCCTCGGTGGTGAGCTCGCCGTTCTCGAGGAACGCCTCGAGCAGCACGTCGTCGGTCTCGGCGACCTTCTCCATGAGCTCGGCGCGGTAGGTCTCGGCCTCGTCCTTGAGGTTGGCCGGCACCTCGATGCGCTCGAACGACGCGCCGAGGTCCTCGCCCTTCCAGACCACGCCCTCCATCGCGACGAGGTCGACGATGCCCTCGAGCTGGTCCTCGAGGCCGATCGGGATCTGGATGCGGACGGCGTTGGGGGTGAGGCGCTCGCGGATGGTCTTGAACGAGTACTCGAAGGACGCACCGGTGCGGTCGAGCTTGTTCACGAAGCAGATGCGCGGCACGCCGTACTTGTCGGCCTGCTGCCACACCTTCTCGGACTGCGGCTCGACGCCGGCCACACCGTCGAAGACGGCGACCGCGCCGTCGAGGACGCGCAGCGACCGCTCGACCTCGACGGTGAAGTCCACGTGGCCGGGCGTGTCGATGATGTTGATCGTCGTCTCGCCCCACTTGCAGGTGGTGGCCGCGGACGTGATCGTGATGCCGCGCTCCTGCTCCTGCTCCATCCAGTCCATGGTGGCGGCGCCGTCGTGGACCTCACCGATCTTGTAGGACTTCCCCGTGTAGTAGAGGATCCGCTCGGTGGTGGTCGTCTTGCCGGCGTCGATGTGCGCCATGATCCCGATGTTGCGGAGCTGGTCGAGTTGGACCGTGCGCTTCGCCATCTCTTCTTCCTCGTACGTCGTGTGCGGTGTGGTGGTGCGTGTGCGGCCGGGGTCGCCGGACGCGTTCGCGACCAGCCGTTACCAGCGGTAGTGGGCGAAGGCGCGGTTGGCCTCGGCCATCTTGTGGGTGTCCTCGCGACGCTTGACCGCCGCGCCGACGCCGTTGGAGGCGTCGAGCAGCTCCGCGGCGAGACGCTCGGCCATCGAGTGCTCACGACGGATCCGGGCGTAGCCCACGATCCAGCGCATGGCGAGCGTGTTGCCACGCGCCGGCCGGACCTCGATCGGGACCTGGTAGGTCGCGCCACCGACGCGGCGGGACTTGACCTCGAGCGAGGGCTTGACGTTCTCGACGGCGCGCTTGACCACGGAGAGCGGGTCACCGCCCTGGGTGCGGGAGCCGATGTTGGCGAGCGCGTCGTAGACGATGCGCTCGGCGACCGAGCGCTTGCCGTCGCGCATCACGCGGTTGATCAGCTGGGTGACGATCGTGGACCCGTACTTGGGGTCGTTGGCGACCTTGCGGTGTCCCGGGGAGCCCTTGCGCGGCATGTCAGCCCTCCTTCTTGACGCCGTAGCGCGACCGCGACTGCTTGCGGTCACGGACGGGGGAGGCGTCGAGCGCCCCACGGATCACCTTGTAACGGACACCCGGCAGGTCCTTCACACGACCGCCACGCACGAGCACGATCGAGTGCTCCTGCAGGTTGTGCCCCTCGCCGGGGATGTAGGCCGTGACCTCGATCCCCGAGGTGAGGCGCACACGGCAGACCTTGCGGAGCGCCGAGTTCGGCTTCTTCGGGGTCGTCGTGTACACGCGGGTGCAGACGCCGCGACGCTGCGGCGAGCCCTTGAGCGCCGGCGACTTGGTCTTCGCCGGCTTGGAGCTGCGGCCCTTGCGCACCAGCTGCTGGATGGTGGGCATCCTGGTGTCTCCGTCATGTTCGTTCCGCGGCGCGGTCGCGCGCGGGTGCTGCTGCCGGAGCACGCCACGAAGCGCGGCGGGTCCGGCGGTCGTCTCGGTCAGCGGTTCGGTGGTCCACCCGGGTCGGTGCGGGACGGTCCTCGAGGGGAGGGCGTCCCCGACCCACGGGGCCGGGCGTTCCGCTTGCTTCCGGGCGCAGCAACGAGTCGGTCCCGACTGGTCGGTGCGGAGCTGGCGCGGTCGCGCCCGGACGTGCCACGAGGCGACCCCGCGGCGGATGGGGACGGTACCCCTGGCCGGCGGAAGGTGTCAACCTCGCGAACGTCGCGCGCAGGGCGAGGAGCCCGCGCAGCGACGTGGACGGGACCGTACCCGGGCGGGGGTGGGCGCGCACCCCGCGCCCCGCACCCCGTCCGGTGCCCGCGCGGCGGGAGGGGTCGCCGCCTCGACCCGCCCGCAGCGGGTGAGCCTCACGGCCACGCCGGGTCACCGTCGCCCCGGGGTCCGATCGGCCGCAGTTCCCGGCCCGACCCGACCATCGGGCGCGGGCCGGAGGGCCGGTCGGCGGATGGCAGCAACCGCCCGTCCGCGACCCCGCCGGGCTGCCTACCGTCCTCGGACATCGCGGCAGGTGCCCCTGTCCGCGCCACCGACGCGAGAGGCCCGTCCTCGTCGCACAGGAGATGAAGAGATGACGCGCAAGATGACGACCAAGCTGGCCGCCGTCGGCTCGCTCGCCGCCCTGGCCCTCGCCGGCGCCGCGTGCGAGGCGAGCGACCCCGGTGCGACCTCGCCCGGCCAGGAGGCCCCCGCTGACGGCGGCATGGGCACCGACACCGGTACCGACACCGGCACCGGCACCACCGACCTCGGCACCACCGACGGCGCCGGCACCGACGCCGGGACCACCGACGGGACCGGCACCAGCGGCTGACCCGCCCCGTCCCACGACGGCCGCCGGGGCGCTCACGCCTCGGCGGCCGTCGTCGCGTCCGGGGTCGGCAGACGGTCCGGGGCGCGCGTGGGGGGCGCGGCCCCGAGACGATCGATGCGAACCCGCAGCACGGGGCCCGCGGATGGCGCACCATGCGGGTGGGGATGGACTCGCGCACCGGAAGTGGGGACTGGCCGTGCCGGCTCGATCCGGACCGCGCCGTGGCGGCGCCACGGCGACGTCCAGGCTGCTCACGCCTGGACGACTCGGTCGTGTCACCGCGCTGACGCTCGGGCTCGCCCTCCTCCTCGTGATCGGGGCCCGGCCGGCGCCGCTCGTGTCGGGCCCGCGGCCGCCCGTCAGCCCCGGTCCCGGCCCGCTGGCGGACCGCACGGTCGCGCCGGCGCCGGTCGTCGGTGAGGAGTTCGTGACCCTGCCCTTCACCGACACGTTCGGCACACCGGGGTCGTGGGTCGTCGCCGCCAGGGCGCTCCCGCTCGCGATGACCCTCGAGCAGGAGGTCGTCGAGCGCTTCGGCCTCGACACCCTGAGCGCCGCGCTGGAGGTCTGGAACGACGTGCCCGGCTCGCGCTTCGCCCTCCACGCCGCCGGCCTCGTCGACGCTCGCGTCGACCACAAGGTCCGCGACGGGGTGAACCGCGTGTTCCTCGACCGGCGCGACTGCGGGGATCGCTACCTCGCCCGGGCACACCTCTACCCCGGTGAGGTCCGCAGCGCCGGCGGCCTGGCGGTGTCGTGGGTGCAGGAGGTCGACATCGGGATCTGCGAGCGGCTCGGGGCGGACCGGCTCGTCGGGGTCCTGCGTCACGAGGTGGCACACATCGCCGGCCTCGGGCACCTGTGCGACCCGGGGACCGACTGCTGGGTGCCCGCCATGGGTCCCGACAACCGCTGCCGCGTGATGAACCCCGCGGCCTACCCCTGCCAGGAGCGCCGCCGGGAGGACGAGGACGGGTTCATCTACCTCCACCCGACGCTGCCGCGCGTCGCGGGGGGCGACCGCCTCGCGACCGTGGCGGCGGTCTCGTTCCTCCAGTTCCCCGCCTACCAGCTCGAGCGTCGGGTCGTGCTCAGCCACCTCGAGGCGGGACCGGCGCTGCAGGCCCAGGCGGCGCTGCTCGCCGGCGTCCTCGGCGTGCCCCACCTCGTGGTCGGCGACGACTGCACCCACGGTCCCGCCGGCGAGGAGCTGAACCGGGTCGCTGCCGACGGGGCCACGGTGCTGCTCGTCGGGGACGTGACCGACGCCTGCGAGGACACGCTGCGCGTCGGCTGGCAGCTGACGACCGAGCGCCTCCCCGACGCCGACGCCCTGACCGACCGGCTGGTCGCCGAGCTCGGCGGGAGCCCGGACCGGCTGGTGCTGACCGCCGAGCCCGACCCCGACGCGCCGGGGGTCCCCGACGTCGCCCTCGCCGTCCCGGCGGCGGCGGGCCTGCGGGCGCCGCTCCTCACGACCGCGCGCGACGAGCTCGACGGCCGCGTCGCCGACCTGCTCGAGGCGGTGCCCGACATCTCCGTCGTCGTCCTCATCGGCGACGAGCGCACCGTCAGCGCCGAGGTCGAGCGACAGCTCGCCGAGGAGCACGGCGTCCGCGTGCGGCGGATCGAGGCGACCGACCGGGTCGAGGTCGGGCTCAAGGTCTCCCGGATGCGCGACGTGTTCGGGCGGGATCCCCAGGCCGCGGTCCTCGTGGCCGCCGACCGGTCCGCCGACGGCATCGCGGCGGCGACCCTCGCAGCGCTGACGCGGGCCGCCGTCATCCCGGTGTTCACCGGACCCGCCTCCCCCGACGTGCGGGTGTCCGGCTACCTCGCGGACCGCGTCGACCGGGGCTGGATCGTCGGCGGATCCGACGCCATCCCGGACCTGCTCGCGATCCGGCTGAACCGCGCGCTCGACGGCGCGCTCTGATCCGGCGGCCCGTCCCCGGCCATCGGACGCGTGGAGGAACGCCCCTGCGCGCCCCGCTGCGCCTCCCCACCCAGGACGACGACGAGGGCGCTCCCCGTGGGGGAGCGCCCTCGCCTCGTTCGATGCCGGCGGGACCGGCGGGCGAGGTCAGCCCTCGTCGCCGCTCGCCTGGTTGCCGTACTCGTCGAAGCCCCAGCCACCCTCGAAGCCCCACGACCCGTCGCCCTCGTAGGACTCGGTCGACGCGAGGAACTCGGCGATGTCGGCAGGCAGCGCCTGCTCCGGCATCTCGGTGTGGCCGACCTCGATCTTGCGGTAGCGCTGCAGGCCGGTCCCGGCGGGGATCAGCTTGCCGATGATGACGTTCTCCTTCAAGCCCACCAGCGGGTCGACCTTGGACTCGAGCGCAGCCTCGGTGAGCACGCGCGTCGTCTCCTGGAAGGATGCCGCCGACAGCCACGAGTCGGTCGCGAGCGACGCCTTCGTGATGCCCATCAGCATCTGCCGACCGGCGGCGGGCTGGCCACCCTCGGCCAGCACCCGGTCGTTCTCCTTCTTGAACTTCACCCGGTCGATGTTCTCACCGGGCAGGAAGGAGGCGTCGCCCGGATCGACGACCTGCACACGCCGGAACATCTGGCGGCAGATGAGCTCGACGTGCTTGTCGTGGATCGGCACACCCTGGCTGCGGTAGACGTCCTGGACCTCCTGGACCATGTGCAGCTGGGCCGCCCGGACCCCGAGCACCTCGAGGAGCTCGTGCGGGTCGATCGCGCCCTCGGTGAGCTTCTGGCCGACCTCGACGTCCTCGCCGTCCTCGACCAGGAGCCGCGCACGGCGCGAGACCTCGTGCTCGTCGACCTGGTCACGGGAGCCCTTGACGCGGATCACGCGGCCCTTCTCGGTGACCTCGATCTCGACGCGACCGGCGCGCCGGCTGATCTCGGCCTTGCCTCGCGGCGACCGCGCCTCGAACAGCTCGACGACACGCGGCAGACCCTGGGTGATGTCGTCCCCGGCCACACCACCGGTGTGGAAGGTCCGCATCGTCAGCTGGGTGCCGGGCTCGCCGATCGACTGGGCCGCGATGATGCCGACGGCCTCGCCGAAGTCGACGATCTCGCCGGTGGCGAGCATCTGGCCGTAGCAGGCGCGGCAGACGCCGACCTCGGTGTCGCAGGTCAGCACCGAGCGGACCACGACGGTGCGGTCCTCGTCGGTCGGGGCGGTCTCGAGCGGCTCCTCGGTCTCGGGGTCGATGCCCTTGACCAGGGCCATCCGCAGGATGCGGACCTCCTCGTCGGCGACCTGGGAGCCGGCCTTCATCAGGACCTTGCGGCGTCCCGGGAAGGTCACGTCCTTGGCCAGGGTGCGGCCGTAGAGGGACTGCGAGTCGTGCTCGCCGACGATGACCTCGATGCCGCGCTCGGAGCCGCAGTCCTCCTCGCGGACGATGAGGTCCTGCGACACGTCGACGAGGCGACGGGTGAGGTAGCCGGAGTCGGCGGTCCGCAGGGCGGTGTCGGCGAGACCCTTGCGGGCACCGTGGGTCGAGATGAAGTACTCGAGGACGGTGAGGCCCTCGCGGAAGTTGGCCTTGATCGGCCGCGGGATGATCTCACCCTTGGGGTTGGCCACCAGACCACGCATGGCGGCGATCTGACGCAACTGCGTCATGTTCCCTCGGGCACCCGAGTTCGCCATCATGAAGAACGGGTTCCGCGGGGAGAAGCCCTCCTCCATCGCGTGGGCGACCCGGTTGGTCGCCTCCGTCCAGATCTCGATCAGCTCCTGGCGACGCTCGTCATCGGTGATGACCCCGCGCGAGAACTGCTTCTCGATCTTGGCCGCACGCTCCTCGGACTCGGTGAGCACCTCGGCCTTGAGCGCCGGCGTGTCGACGTCCGACATCGCGACGGTCACGCCGGCGCGGGTGGCGTACTTGAAGCCGAGGTCCTTCAGCCCGTCGAGGATCTCGGTCACCTGCCAGCGCTGGAACACGTCGGTGCAGCGGTTGACGACGTCACCGATGCCCTTCTTGGTCAGCACGTAGTTGATGAACGGGTACTCGGCGGGCAGGACCTCGTTCAGCAGGGCACGGCCCGGCGTCGTGAGGACACGCACCGGGACGTCCTCGGCCTTGGCCTCGGCCCAGGCCTCGTCGTCGCGCAGCGCCTCCGGCCGGTCCGCCGGCGCGAGCTCCTTGCCACGCACGCGCACCCAGATCCAGTCCTTCAGACCCACGGTCTTCATCGTGAGGGCCATCTCGATCTCGCCGACGGAGGCGAAGATCGGCAGCGAGTGCGGGTCGACGTCCTCGAACGGCGCCACGGCGTCGCCGCGGTCGTCGCCCAGACCCTCGGTGTAGGTCAGCGAGTAGATCCCGAGGACCATGTCCTGGGTCGGCGTCGCGATGGGGCGACCGGTCGCCGGCGTCAGGATGTTGTTGGCCGACAGCATCAGGATGCGGGCCTCGGACTGCGCCTCGGCCGACAGCGGCAGGTGGACCGCCATCTGGTCACCGTCGAAGTCGGCGTTGAAGGCGGTGCACACCAGCGGGTGCAGCTGGATGGCCTTGCCCTCGACCAGGGTCGGCATGAACGCCTGGATACCGAGGCGGTGCAGGGTCGGGGCGCGGTTCAGGAGCACCGGGTGGTCCTGGATGACCTCCTCGAGCACGTCCCAGACCTGGGGCCGCTGCCGCTCGACCATCCGCTTCGCGCTCTTGATGTTCTGCGCGTAGTTGAGGTCGACGAGCCGCTTCATGACGAACGGCTTGAAGAGCTCCAGCGCCATCTGCTTGGGCAGCCCGCACTGGTGCAGCCGCAGCGTCGGACCGACCACGATGACCGAACGCCCCGAGTAGTCCACGCGCTTGCCGAGCAGGTTCTGACGGAACCGGCCCTGCTTGCCCTTCAGCATGTCCGACAGCGACTTGAGCGGACGGTTGCCCGGCCCGGTGACGGGCCGGCCGCGACGGCCGTTGTCGAACAGCGCGTCGACGGCCTCCTGCAGCATCCGCTTCTCGTTGTTGACGATGATCTCGGGAGCCCCGAGGTCGAGCAGACGCTTCAGCCGGTTGTTGCGGTTGATCACGCGGCGGTAGAGGTCGTTCAGGTCCGAGGTCGCGAACCGGCCACCGTCGAGCTGCACCATCGGGCGCAGGTCCGGCGGGATGACCGGGATGGCCTCGAGCACCATCGCGGCCGGCTTGTTCTTGGTGGTGCGCAGCGCCTCGGTGACCTTGAGCCGCTTGGTGGAGCGCTGCTTCTTCTGGCCCTTGGAGGTCTGGATGGTCTCGCGCAGCTCCGCGGCCTCGGCCTCGAGGTCGATCGAGTCGAGCAGGTCGCGGATCGCCTCCGCGCCCATGCCACCGGTGAAGTAGTCGCCGAACCGGTCGCGCATGTCGCGGTAGACCAGCTCGTCCTGGATGAGGTCCTTCGGCTTGATCTTCTTGAAGGTGTCCAGGACCTTGTCGAGGTGCTCCATCTCGTTCTGGGCACGGACCGAGACGCTCTTCAGCTGCTTCTCGATCTCCTTGCGCTCCTTGCGGACCACCTCGGGCTTGGCGCCCTCGGCCTCGAGCTCGGCGAGGGTCGCCTCGAGCTGGCCGAGGAGCTCCTGGCGGTCGGCCTCGAGCAGCTTCTCGAGCTCGGCCTTCTCGGCCTTGATCTCCTCCTGGATGTCGGCGAGCGCGTCGTGGCGCTTGTCCGCGTCGATCGAGGTGATCACGTAGGCCGCGAAGTAGATGACCTTCTCGAGGTCCTTCGGGCTCATGTCGAGGAGGTAGCCGAGCCGCGACGGGACACCCTTGAGGTACCAGATGTGGGTCACCGGGGCGGCGAGCTCGATGTGGCCCATGCGCTCACGACGGACCTTCGAGCGGGTGACCTCGACGCCACAGCGCTCGCAGATGATGCCCTTGAAGCGCACCCGCTTGTACTTGCCGCAGTAGCACTCCCAGTCCCGGGTGGGACCGAAGATCTTCTCGCAGAAGAGCCCATCCTTCTCGGGCTTCAACGTGCGGTAGTTGATGGTCTCCGGCTTCTTGACCTCACCGTTGGACCACATGCGGATCTGGTGCGCCTCGGCGAGCGAGATCCGGAGTGACTCGAAGTGGTTGACGTCCAGCATGGACGCTCCTCCTACCTTCGTTACCCTCCCTCATCCCGTTCCCGGGCGAGGGAGGCGCGGACCGCGGTCCGCGTTACGTGTGTGCGTGCTGTGCGTGCGGGTAGCGTCGGGGGTGGTGCATCCCGTAGGCGAACGCTCCCTTGATGCCTTGCGGATCGCCGAAGGGATGCGCCACCCCCGACCAGGGAGAGCCGCTACCCGTCAGCGGTCGGACGCTCCGGACGCGAGAGGTCGATGCCGAGCGCCTCTGCCGCCCGGAACGCGTCCTCTTCGGTCTCCCGGAGCTCGATCTGCTGCCCCTCGGCGCCGAGGACCTCGACGTTGAGCGACAGCGACTGCATCTCCTTGACGAGCACCTTGAAGGACTCGGGGATGCCCGGCTCGGGGATGTTCTCGCCCTTGACGATGGCCTCGTAGACCTTCACGCGGCCGAGCACGTCGTCGGACTTGATGGTCAGGAGCTCCTGCAGGGCGTAGGAGGCGCCGTACGCCTCGAGCGCCCAGACCTCCATCTCACCGAAGCGCTGACCGCCGAACTGCGCCTTCCCGCCCAGCGGCTGCTGGGTGATCATCGAGTACGGGCCGGTCGAGCGGGCGTGGATCTTGTCGTCGACCAGGTGGGCGAGCTTCAGGATGTAGATGTAGCCGACGGTGATGTCGGCATCGATCTGCTCGCCGGAGCGGCCGTCGATCAACCGCGCCTTGCCGTCGGGGCTGACGAGCTGGAAGCCGTCCTCGGTCGCACGGGTGTTGGTGAGGAGGTCCTGGAGCTCGTCCTCGCGACAGCCGTCGAAGACCGGCGTCGCGAAGCGCACCGGGCCCTCGACGTCCTTGTACTCGGTCGGCCAGCCGACGTTGTCGAACCAGTCGGGCTTCTTCTGGAACTGCCAGCCGTTGGCCGCAGCCCAGCCGAGGTGGGTCTCGAGGACCTGCCCGACGTTCATACGCGACGGGACACCGAGCGGGTTCAGCACGATGTCGACCGGGGTGCCGTCGGGGAGGAACGGCATGTCCTCGACCGGCAGGATCTTGGAGATGACGCCCTTGTTGCCGTGACGGCCGGCGAGCTTGTCACCCTCGGAGATCTTGCGCTTCTGCGCGACGAACACGCGTACGACGTCGTTGACGCCCGGGGAGAGGTCGTCGCCGTCCGCGCGGGAGAACCGCTGGACGCCGATGACGATGCCGCGGTCACCGTGCGGGACCTTGAGCGAGGTGTCACGCACCTCGCGGGCCTTCTCACCGAAGATGGCACGCAGCAGGCGCTCCTCGGGGGTCAGCTCGGTCTCACCCTTCGGGGTGACCTTGCCGACGAGGATGTCGCCCGGCTGGACCTCCGCACCGATGCGGATGATGCCCTCTTCGTCGAGGTTGGCCAGGACCTCCTCGGAGACGTTCGGGATGTCCCGCGTGATCTCCTCGGGGCCGAGCTTGGTCTCGCGCGCGTCGACCTCGTGCTGGTCGATGTGGATCGAGGTCAGCATGTCCTCACGCACGAGGCGCTCGGACAGGATGATGGCGTCCTCGTAGTTGTAGCCCTCCCACGACATGAAGGCGACGAGCAGGTTGCGCCCGAGGGCGAGCTCGCCGTCGTCGGTGGAGGGGCCGTCCGCGAGGGCCTGGCCCTTGGCGATCGTCTGCCCCTCGGTGACGATGGGCTTCTGGTTGATGCAGGTGCCCTGGTTGGACCGCTGGAACTTGGTGAGGTAGTAGCGGTCGATCTGCTCGTCGTCGGTGCGGACCACGATGTGGTCGGCCGCGACCTCGACGACGACACCGCTGTTCTTGGCGACGACGACGTCGCCGGCGTCGCGGGCGGCCTTGCCCTCGATGCCGGTGCCGATGTACGGCGCGTCCGCCCGCAGGAGCGGGACGGCCTGGCGCTGCATGTTGGCGCCCATGAGCGCCCGGTTGGCGTCGTCGTGCTCGAGGAACGGGATGAGCGCCGCCGAGATCGACACGATCTGCCGCGGGGAGACGTCCATGTAGTCGACCTGGCCGGCCGGGACCTCACGGACCTCGCCGCCCTTGGCCCGGACGAGCACCATGTCGTTGGTGAACTTGCCCTTGCCGTCGACCGGCGCGTTCGCCTGCGCGACGATGTAGCGGTCCTCCTCGTCGGCGGTCAGGTACTCGAACTCGTCGCTGACCTTGCCGTTCTTCGCGACCCGGTACGGGGTCTCGATGAACCCGTACTCGTTGATGCGCGCGTAGGAGGCGAGCGAGCCGATCAGACCGATGTTCGGCCCCTCAGGGGTCTCGATCGGGCACATCCGGCCGTAGTGGGACGGGTGGACGTCGCGCACCTCGAAGCCGGCGCGCTCACGGGACAGACCGCCCGGGCCGAGGGCCGACAGACGCCGCTTGTGCGTCAGGCCCGCCAGCGGGTTGGTCTGGTCCATGAACTGCGACAGCTGCGAGGTCCCGAAGAACTCCCGGATCGCGGAGACGACCGGGCGGATGTTGATCAGGGTCTGCGGGGTGATCGCCTCGAGGTCCTGGGTCGTCATCCGCTCACGGACCACGCGCTCCATCCGGGACAGGCCGATACGGACCTGGTTCTGGATGAGCTCGCCGACCGACCGCAGACGGCGGTTGCCGAAGTGGTCGATGTCGTCGGTGTCGTAGCCGTCCTCGCCGGCGTGGAGCTTGACGAGGTAGGACATCGTGGCGAGGCAGTCCTCGTGGGTGAGGACGAACTGGTCACGACGCGAGTCGAAGCCGCGGGTGTCGAACTCGTCGGTCAGCTTGCCGTGCTTGATGTGACCGTCGGAGTCCTTCTCGAGCCCGGAGATCTTGTAGCGACCGACCTTGGCGAGGTCGTACTTCTTCGGGGTGAAGAACATCCCGAGGAGGAGCTGGCCGGCCTGGTCCGCCGACGGCGGCTCGCCCGGACGCAGCTTCCGGTAGATCTCCTCGAGCGCCTTGGCGGGGGTGCGCTCGGTGTTGTCCTTCTCGAGCGTGAGCGCGATGGACTCGGCGCCCCCGAAGAACTCGAGGATCTCCTCGTCGGGGACCGGCTGCTGGAGCTCCTCGGTGGGCCGGAGCTCGTAGCGACCGACCTCGTCGTTCCACTGGAACGCCTTGAGCGCCCGGTAGAACACCGAGATCGGCTGCTTGCGCTTGCGGTCGACGCGGACGGCGACGAGGTCGCGCTTGTCGACCTCGAACTCGAGCCACGCCCCGCGGCCGGGGATGATCTTGCAGCCGTAGACGTCGCGGCCGGTGGTCTTGTCGATCGACCGGTCGAAGTAGACGCCGGGCGAGCGCACCAGCTGGGAGACCACGACACGCTCGGTGCCGTTGATGATGAAGGTCCCCTTGTCGCTCATCATGGGGAAGTCACCCATGAAGACCGTCTGGGACTTGATCGTGCCGTCTTCCTTGTTCCAGAACTCGGCCGTGATGAACAGCGGAGCGGCGTAGGTGTAGTCCTTCTCCTTGCACTCCTCGACGGAGTACTTGGGCTCCTCGAAGCGGTGGTTGAGGAAGCTCAGGGCCATCTTGGCCTGGCTGTCCTCGATGGGCGAGATCTCGTCGAAGATCTCCCCGAGACCCTCATCGATGAGCCACTCGAACGAGTCGCGCTGGATGGCGACGAGATCGAGCTCCTCGATCGGTAGGGCCTCGTGGATCTTCGCGAAGCTGAGACGCTCGTTGACGGCGGTGCCAGCCAACAGGGACCTCCCTGGTTGAGCTCGTGGAGAGATGTCAGGTCGGGCGGCGTCGATGCCGCCACGTACGACCGGTGCGTGCGACCGGTGGAGGCGGGCGTCCTCCTGGGTCAGCGCACGCGGGTGGGGCCTACCCGGGACCGACGCGCGTGCCGCGACGGTCGGTTGCTGCGCTGAACACGCTCATGACGCCCCCTCGGAACGGTGCCGTGCCGGGCGAGGTGGCATCCGACGCACAGCTCGCTCGGGTCCGAACGGACCGGTCTGGCGAGTCGGGCGTGGGGATGAACGGACCTTCGGTTCGCAGCGGTGGAGCTGGTGCGGACGAACACGACGCGAGGGCACACGGCAGCCCGGCAGTGTAGGACGGCAGGGTAGCCCACGTCAAGCGCTCCGGCGAACGCCGGGTGCCTGGGCCCCCTGCGGGCCCACACCCCTTCACGGGAGTCGTGTGCCTGCGGTGTCGGGACGAACGTCGACGAGGGTAGCGACCCGGCGCGTCGGCTGCGTGTGACGCGCGGCGCGCGACCCCGCGACGGTCGGGGCCCACCCGTGACGGGTGGGCCCGACCGTGGCGCGCTCGGTCAGCGCGTCGGACTCACTTGAGCTCGACGGACCCGCCAGCGGCCTCGAGCTTGTCCTTGGCCTCGTTGGCCTGGTCCTTGTTGACGCCCTCGAGGATGGCCTTCGGCGCGCTCTCGACGAGCTCCTTGGCCTCCTTGAGGCCGAGGTTCGTGAGGCCGCGGACCTCCTTGATGACCTGGATCTTCTTCTCGCCGGCCGAGGTCAGCACGACGTCGAAGGAGTCCTTCTCCTCCTCGGCCTCGCCACCGGCGGCAGCGCCACCGGCCGCAGCGACGGCCACGGGGGCCGCAGCGGTGACCTCGAAGGTGTCCTCGAACTTCTTCACGAGCTCGGACAGCTCGAGGAGCGTGAGCTCCTTGAACGCGTCGATCAGCTCGTCGGTGGAAAGCTTCGCCATCGGTCTTCCTTGTGGTTCGTAGCGCGGTGCGCTCGGTCGCTTCTGGGCTGGTTCGGATCTGTGCGGGTCTGGCCCGGTCGGCCTCGCGGCCGCCGGTGGTCGATCAGGCGTCGTCGTCGGCCGCGTCGCCGTCCTCGGCCGCGTCACCGACGGCGTCGGCCACCGTCTCGGCGGCGTCAGCGACGGTCTCGGCCGCGGACTCGACGACCTCGGCGGCCTTCTCGGCGACGGTCTCGGCCGCGTCGGCCGCGGTGTCCACCGCGGTCTCGACCGCCTCGGTCGCGGTCTCGACCACACCGGAGGCGTCGTCGTCGGCCGCGTCGCTCGCCTCGTCGGCCGGAGCCTCGTCGGCGGGAGCCTCGTCGGCGGGGGCGTCGGGTGCGGTCTCCTCGACCGCGGCCTCGGTCTCCTCGGCCGCCGGGGCCTCGTCGGCCGCTGGAGCGGCCGGGGCCTCGGGCGAGAAGCCCTTGGCCTCGACACCGCCGTCGTCGACGAGCGCCTGGATGAGGCGGACCTGCTGGGACAGCGGGGCCTGCATCAGCTGAGCGAAGCCCGCCAGAGCGCCGTACATGAGACCCGCGAGCTTGGCGAGGAGCTCCTCACGGCTCTCGAGATCGGCGAGACGGATCGTCGCGGCCTCGTCGAGCACCTCGCCGTCGAGGTAGCCGGCCTTGACGAGCAGCTCCGGGTGGTTCTTCGCGAAGGCCTTCAGGGCCTTCGCGGGACCGACCGGGTCCTCGCCACAGAAGACGAGGGCGGTGGGGCCGACCAGGAACTCGTCGAGACCCTCCATGCCGGCCGCGGCAGCGGCACGGCGCACGAGGGTGTTCTTGACGACCTTGTAGGTGGCGCCCGCCTTGCGGAGCTCGGTCCGGAGCTCGGAGAGCTCCGTGACCGTGAGGCCGCGGTAGTTCGTGAGCAGGGTCGCGGCGGCGTCGGTGAGATCGCGCTGGACCTCGTCGACGACGGCGACCTTGTCGGGCCGTGGCACGGTGACCTCCGTGGGTTGGTCAGGCTTGGCGAGCGCGTCCGTCGGGACGGGCTCGTGAACGTCTGGGCCACGAGCGGGGACCGGCCGGCTGGGCCCGGGAACGACGACGCCCTCCGGCGGGAACCGCGCGGAGGGCGAGCAGCGGGCCGCGGCGTGGGGACGCCGGCGGGTCACATCTCGCGCCTACGCGGGACACGCCGAGGGGCCCGTGGTGTTCGTCGGGGCCCGTCCGGCGACCGTTACGCCCCGATGGGGCATCCTGCGGTCTTCGGCTCGTGGAGCCGGGAGCGTACGGGACCCCCGCGCGGTCCACAAGCCGACGCCCGCGGAGCCGGGCGCAGACCGCGCTCGACCGGTCCCCTACTCGTCCTCGTCGTCGGTGAGCATGGCCACCTTCTTCAGCAGCGCGAACGCGTTGAAGGGCTTGGCGAGGAAGTCGGCCACCCCGACCTCGCGGCCGGCGTCCTTGTCGACCGGCTCGGTCTTGTCGAACAGCAGCAGGACCTCGGCGTCGCGGGTCTCGGGTTGGGCCTTGAGGCTCCGGGTGACGGCGAGGCCGCCACCGCCCGGGAGGGTGGCCTCGATCACGATCAGGTCCGGGCGTGACTCGGCGATGCGGATCAGGGCCCCGCGGGTGTCCTCGGCCTCCACGACCCGGTAGGAGTCGCCGTCGAGGGTCAGGCGAACCATGGAACGGATGCCCTCGTCCGCGTCGGCGACGAGCACGGTGCGCAGCGCCTCCGCCATCACCCACGACCCCCGATCGTCGCTGACCGGGACGCACCGCCCTGGTCGCGACCGAGCCTAACCCACACCCACGCCGGAGGGCCCGCCATGCGTGGCGGGCCCTGCGGTGGTGGTCCGTGGCGGGCGCTGGCGCGCCCCGGCCATATCAGGCCTCGTCGTCCTCGAGCAGGTCGCGCGACTTCGACGGGTCGAGCGGGATCGAGGGGCTCGCCGAGGTCGACACCGCCGCGGTCCGCAGGTAGCGGCCCTTGGCCGCCGACGGCCGCGCCCGGATGATCTCGTCGAGGAGCGCCGCGTAGTTCTCGGTCAGCTGCTCGGCGGTGAACGACGCCTTGCCGAGGACCGCGTGGACGTTGCCGTTGCGGTCCGAGCGGTACTCGACGCGGCCGGCCTTGATCTCGGAGACGGCCTTCGCGACGTCCATCGTCACGGTGCCGGACTTCGGGTTCGGCATCAGGCCACGGGGACCGAGGACCTTGCCCAGACGACCGAGCTTTCCCATCATGTCGGGGGTCGCGATGATCGCGTCGAGCTCGGCGATGAGGTCGCCGTTCGACAGCTCCTCGACGAGGTCGTCGCCACCGACGTGGTCGGCGCCGGCCTCGCGGGCCTCGGCGACCTTGTCGCCGCTCGCGACGACGGCCACCGTGACGGACTTGCCGATGCCGTGGGGCAGCGACACCGCGCCACGGACCATCTGGTCCGCCTTGCGGGGGTCGATGCCGAGCTTGAAGGCGCAGTCCACCGTCGGGTCGTAGGTGGTGGCGCTGACCTCCTTGAGCAGCGCGAACGCTGCCTTGGGGGCGTAGAGGGTGTCGCGGTCGATCTTCGCCGCCGCCTCGCGGTACTTCTTGCCGTGCTTGGCCATGGTCAGGTGCTCCTCGTGGTCCAGGCGACGGGCGTGCCCGTCTCCCACGTCTTCGAAGGTGTGTGGCTGGCGTGCGGCGAGGTCAGCCCTCGACCGTGATGCCCATCGAACGGGCCGTGCCCTCGATGATCTTCATCGCGCCCTCGATGTCGATGGCGTTCAGGTCGGGCATCTTCTTCTCGGCGATGTCGCGGACCTGGTCACGGGTGACCTTGCCGACCTTCGTCGCCTGGGGCACGCCGGAGCCCTTCGGGACGCCCGCGGCCTTCAGCAGCAGCTGGGCCGCCGGCGGGGTCTTCATGATGAAGGTGAACGAGCGGTCCTCGTACACCGTGATCTCGACGGGGACGATGTCCCCCTGCATCTGCTGCGTCTTCTCGTTGAAGCTCTTGCAGAACTCCATGATGTTGACGCCGTGCTGACCCAGCGCCGGGCCGACCGGCGGTGCCGGGTTGGCCTGGCCTGCGGGGATCTGCAGCTTGATGAAGCCGATGACCTTCTTCGCCATGCTGATGTGTCTCCTCGTGGTGCGAACGGCGGCCCGTTCGGGCGTCGCCTCCCACGTCGGTGGTGTGGTGCTACGGGTGGATCGTGCGAGCTCCTGAGTGGATCAGAGCTTCGCGACGTTGTCGAACGGGAGCTCGAGCGGGGTCTCGCGGCCGAACACGGACACGAGCACCTTGAGCTTGGCCTGGTCGAGGTTGATCTCGGAGATCGTCCCGGTGAAGTCCGCGAACGGTCCGGAGGTGACCCGGATGGTCTCGCCGACCTCGAGGTCGATGTCGATCTCGGGCTTGGTGGGCTGCGGCGCGGCCTCCTCGCCCTCGACCTCCTCGACGACCTTGTCGGGGATCTTGAGCGTCAGGCGACCTCGCGCAGCGACAGCGGGACGGGCCGCGAGCCCGTGGAGCCGACGAAGCCGGTGACCGCGGGGGTGTGCCGCACGATCGCCCACGTCTCGTCGTCCATCTCCATGCGGACGAGGACGTAGCCAGGGAGGAACTTCTTCTGGCTCGTGGTCTTCTTGCCCTTCTTGAACTCGGTGACCTCCTCGGTGGGGATCACCACCTCGAAGATCCGGTCGTGGGCGTCGAGCGCGTCGACCCGCGACATGAGGTTGTCGTTGACGCGCTGCTCGTAGCCGGCGTAGGTGTGGACCACGTACCAGTCGCCGTAGAGGCGCATGAGGTCCTTCTTGTCGCGCACGTCGGCGATGGAGCGGGGGCGCGGACGCACGGCCGGCTCGGCCTCGTCGGCCTCGTCGGCCTCGTCGGACGACGCGGGCGCCTCGGCGGCCGCGTCCTCGGGCTCGACGCTGACCGACGCATCCGCGGTCGTGTCCGCACCGGCCATGCCGAGGAGGTCGTCGAGGTCGTCCTCGGGCTCTGCGACCTGGTCGGTGGCGTCGGGGGTGCCCTCGGCGGTGTCGACCGCGACCGTGGTGTCCTCGTCGGTCGCGACGCGTCGGCGACCTCGTCAGCGACGTCGGCGTCGGGGGCGGGCGCGGCCAGGCCGGGCGCACCGTCGTCGGTCCCGGCGGGGGCCTCGAGGTCGGCGACCTGGCTGTCGGCGGGCGAGCCCTCGGCCGCCTCGTTCACGACGGCGTCGAGCGGCCCGGCGTCGAGCTCGCCGGACGTCGGCAGATCCTCGCGGGTCGCCTCGGTCGCAGGCTCGGTGTCGGGAGCCTGCTCGGGGGTGGTGATGTCGTCGGGCACGGGTGACCTACTCGAAGATGTTGATGAGGGCGTTGCGGATGACCCAGTCGAGCCCGAACACGAAGGCCGTCAGCACGATCGTCGTGGCGAGCACGACGAGCGTGTAGGAGGTGACCTCCTTGCGGTTGGGCCAGGCGACCTTCTTCAGCTCGCCCCGCACCTCCCGCAGGAACTGCGCTGGGGTGGTGCGCTCACGCTCGGTGCGCTCGAGGGTGCCCGCGGGGACCGCGTCGGCCGCCTTCTGGTCGGCCTTGCGCTCCTCGCGTGCCTGCTCTCGCTTGGCTTCGCGGTTCATCGGATCCTCGGCGGTTCGCGTGGGGGGCCGCACCGGCGCCACGCATCCTCAGGGTGAGGGGCGGGAGCACGGGAACGGGGCGGACCCCTCGTCAGCTGACCCGGCGACCGGGCCGTCTACGCACGGGAGGAGGGACTTGAACCCCCAACCTTCGGTTTTGGAGACCGGTGCTCTGCCAAATTGAGCTACTCCCGTAGGCCCCCACGTCACGGGTTGCAACACCCCTCGACACGGGAACGCTGCCCCCGGGGGGACAGCTCGCCCGGAGCGTACCGAGCGGAGTGGCACCGCGACAACCGTCGCGCGGCCGTCGTCGCGCGCCCTCCGACCGTGGCCGGATCAGATCCTGGCCCGGCCGGTCCCCCGGAGGACGCGGTCGCCGCCGTCGTTGTCGGCCCACAGCTCCACCGTCGCCACGCCGTCCTCGACGCTCTTGACGGTGCCGCCGAAGGTCGTGGTCGACCCGAGCGGCCACGGCTTGGTGAACCGGACCTCGACCGAGAGGACGGCGTCGGGGCCACCGGCCCACTCGGTGAGCAGCCGCGACGCGAGGCCCATCGAGTACATCCCGTGGGCGATGATCCCGCCCGTGGGGCTCACCTGGCCGGCGAAGGACTGCGTCGTAGTGGAGCGGGTTCATGTCGCCGGACGCGCCGGCGTACATCACCGACGTGACGAGGCTGCTGGCCTGCTCGATGGTGGGGAGCTCGGTCCCCGCGACGATCTCGCTCACGCCGACACCTCCGAGGTCTCGTCCTGCGGCGCGGAGCCGAGGAAGACGATCACCCCCCGGGACAGGACCGCCCGCTCGCCGGAGTCGGCGAAGCGGCAGTCGACCTCGAGGGTCAGGAACTCGTTGCGCCCGCGCGCGGAGATGTCCGCGATCCGGGGCGTGCACTCGACGACGTCGCCCGGTCGCGAGCGGCCGGTCGCCGAACTCGAAGGTCTGGGACCCGTGCACCAGCGCCGGGTGTGCGCCGAGCTCGGCGTCGGCGAAGATCGGCTGACCGCCCTTGATGATGGTGAAGCAGGCGGCGAAGGTCGGGGGCGCCACGCAGTCGTCGCCGTCGCTGTAGTAGCGGGGGTCGGACTCGCCCAGGGCCGCCGCGTACTCGCGGATCTTCTCGCGCGACACCTCGTAGGTGTAGCTCGGGTAGGCGGTCCCGACCCGGTCGCGGTTGAGCGCCATCGGTCTCCCTCACGGTCGGTGGCATCGGTGGCCGAGCCTAGGCGAGGCGCCCGACCGCGACGGAACCGGCACACCGACGACGGCCCCCGCTCGCGTCGAGCGGGGGCCGTCGTGGCCGCGTGGGTGGGTCAGCGGGTTCCGGCTGACCTCAGGTCGCGCGTCGCGCCTGACCCAGGTCAGCGGGTTTCCTTGTGGAGGGTGTGCTGACGGCAGCGCGGGCAGTACTTGCTGAGCTCGATGCGCTCGCGCTGGTTCACACGGTGCTTGGTGGTGATGTAGTTCCGCTCCTTGCACTCAGGGCAAGCGAGCGTCACCTTCGGGCGGTTGTCGTTCTTGGCCATACCGGTCTTCTTCTCTCTACTCCCACGTCCGGTGAGCGAGGCGAGGGATGGTGCTGGAGAGCTAGTCGTGAGCCGGGCGGATGCGGGGTGGGTCCCGTAGGGGCGACTGTGGTTTACGGAGTCCCGCGCAGGGACCTGCCCCGCCGGAGCCCGGCGGCCAGCGGTCAGACGGGCTACTTGTTGATCTTGGTGACCCGGCCGGCGCCGACGGTCCGGCCACCCTCACGGATGGCGAACCGCAGACCCTCGTCCATCGCGATCGGCTGGATCAGCTCGACGGTCATCTCGGTGTTGTCACCCGGCATCACCATCTCCACCCCGTCCGGCAGCGTGACCGAGCCGGTCACATCCGTGGTCCGGAAGTAGAACTGCGGCCGGTAGTTGTTGAAGAACGGCGTGTGACGGCCACCCTCCTCCTTGCTGAGGATGTAGACCTGCGCCTCGAAGTCGGTGTGCGGCGTGATCGACCCCGGCTTCGCGAGCACCTGACCACGCTCGACGTCCTCCTTCTTCGTCCCACGAAGGAGCACACCGACGTTGTCACCCGCCTCACCCTGATCGAGCAGCTTGCGGAACATCTCCACACCGGTGACCGTGGTCTTGACGGTGTCCTTGAGACCGACGATCTCGATCTCCTCACCGACCTTGACCACACCACCCTCGATACGACCCGTCACCACGGTGCCACGACCGGTGATCGAGAACACGTCCTCGATCGGCATGATGAACGGCTTGTCCAACGCCCGCTCCGGCTGCTCGAAGAACTCATCCACCGCCGCCATCAGCTCGAGGACCTGCGCCTCCGTAGGCCTCATCACCCTCCAACGCCTTGAGCGCCGACACCCGGATCACCGGCGTGTCATCACCCGGGAACTCGTAGGAGTCCAGCAGCTCCCGGACCTCCATCTCCACCAGCTCGAGCAGCTCCTCGTCATCGACCATGTCGACCTTGTTCAGCGCCACGATCAGCTTCGGGACACCGACCTGACGCGCCAGCAGCACGTGCTCACGCGTCTGCGGCATCGGACCATCCGCCGCCGAGACCACCAGGATCGCGCCATCCATCTGCGCCGCACCCGTGATCATGTTCTTCACGTAGTCCGCGTGACCCGGAGCATCCACGTGCGCGTAGTGACGGTTGTCCGTCTCGTACTCCACGTGCGAGACGTTGATCGTGATCCCACGCTCACGCTCCTCCGGCGCCTTGTCGATCGCGTCGAACGCCATCGACTGCACGTTCGGGTTCGCCTTGTGCAGCACGTTGGTGATCGCCGCCGTGAGCGTCGTCTTCCCATGGTCAACGTGACCGATGGTGCCGATGTTCATGTGCGGCTTCGTCCGCTCGAACTTCTCCTTGGCCATCGTGGCCCTCCCGGTGAAGCGTGTCGTCCGCACGGCAGCGCGGAGTGGATCTCGGATGTGGGTTGCAGAGGGGTGTGAGGGTACTCGTCGAACGTGGCCGTCGGTTCCCGCCGGTCGGCGGTGGCGGCCACGCCCTGGGGTGGTGCTGACAGCGGTCGCGGTCGACGAGCGGCGCGGTCTGGGCGCCTCAGCTGTCCGTAGCGGCGGGTGGACTCGAACCACCGACACAGCGATTATGAGTCGCTTGCTCTACCTCTGAGCTACGCCGCCGTGTGTCGAGTCGTCGACCGGCCTGGCGGCACCGACGTCGTCGACGGGCCCGGTCGACCTCCGTTGGTGGAGGTGACACGGAGAGCCCCCGCGCGGAATCGAACCGCGGACCTCATCCTTACCATGGATGCGCTCTACCGACTGAGCTACAGGGGCGTGGTGCGGGTGCGAACCTTATCGACGGGCCACCGCGCCCGCGAACCCACGCACGAGGCTCGTGCGCCGGTCGGACTGCGGCCGTACATCGGATGGTGCTCGTCGGCGACGACACCCGCGTCGTGCTGGTGGAGGGAGCAGGATTCGAACCTGCGAAGGCGAAGCCGCTGTGGTTTACAGCCAATCCCTTTGGCCACTCGGGCATCCCTCCGGGCGGCGCGAATGTTACCGACGCACCCCGGCGAGGCAAGCCGAGCGCGGTCAGCGCCTCACCCGACCGTGGGCACGTGGGCCCCGACCCACCGTGGGCACGTGAGGCCACCAGTACCCGGGACGGGCCGCCCGCGGTCGTGCATCTGGCGTCGGAGGCACCAGCCGACCGCGACTAGCATCTGACTCCGCTCCCACGCCGACTCCCGGGAGGAACCCCGTGGCCGATTCCAGCTTCGACATCGAGGCCAAGGTCGACCGGCAGGAGGTCGACAACGCGCTGAACCAGGCGGCCAAGGAGGTCGCGCAGCGCTTCGACTTCAAGGGCACCGACACCGAGGTGGTCTGGGAGGGTGAGGAGGCCATCCGGATCGTGTCGGCCTCCGAGGACCGGACGACCGCCGCGCTCGACGTGCTGAAGGACAAGCTCGTCCGCCGCAAGGTGAGCCTCAAGGGCATCGACGTCGGGGAGCCGCGCGACGTCGCCGGCGGCCGCTCGCGCATCGACGTCAAGCTCAAGACCGAGATGCCCCAGGACATCGCCAAGGAGATCGTGAAGCAGATCAAGGCGTCCAAGCTCAAGGTCACCCCGACCAACATGGGCGACCGCATCCGTGTGGCGGGCAAGAAGCGCGACGACCTCCAGGAGGTCCAGGCGCTCGTGAAGGCCCAGGACTTCGACGCCCCGCTGGTGTTCACCAACTACAAGTGAGCCCCGGCCGGCGCTCGCCGGCCCCTCCCCGGGCGTCCACGGGCGGGGCCCCGACGAACCGTCCCCGTAGGTGGCCGCGCGTCCCCTCCCCGACCGACGAGGTCCGAACCCGTGCCCGAGGGCCACACCCTCCACCGCCTCGCCCGTGACCACGACCGGTGGTTCGCCGGCGAGCGCGTCGCGGTGTCCTCGCCGCAGGGCCGCTTCGCCGGCGCGGGGCTGATCGACGGGGAGGTCTTCGCCGGCGCCGAGGCCCACGGCAAGCACCTCTTCCACCGCTACGCCGGCGGCGAGGTGGTCCACGTCCACCTGGGCCTGTTCGGCCGGTTCACGCACCACGAGCCGCCACCGCCGGCGCCGCGCGACACGGTCCGGATGCGGATCGCGAGCGGCGGCCACGTGATCGACCTCGTCGGGGCGACCGCCTGCGAGGTCCTGACCCCGGACGAGGTCGAGGGCATCCGGGCGCGGCTGGGGCCCGATCCCCTGCGTCGGGACGCCGATCCCGACCTGGCCTTCGCCGCGCTCGGGCGCCGGTCGGTCGGCATCGGCCGGGCGCTCATGGACCAGGCGGTGCTCGCCGGCGTGGGCAACGTCTACCGCGCCGAGCTGCTCTACGTCCACGGCCTGCACCCGGAGGTGCCGGCGCGCGCCATCGACCGGGAGACGTGGACCTCGATGTGGGGCACGCTCGTCAGGTGGATGCGCGACGGCGTCCGCTCCGGCCGGATCGTCACGGTCGACCCCGCGGAGGTCGGCACGCCCAAGCGCCGCCTGACCCGCGAGGAGGCCACCTACGTCTACCGCTCCGAGCGCTGCATCCGGTGCGGGTCCGACGTTCGGCGGTGGGACCTGGCGGGGCGCTGGGCCTACGCCTGCGAGACCTGCCAGCCGCCCCCCGCCGGAGCCGGCCGGTGAGCGACCAGGGTCCCGACCTCACTCCCCAGGAGCAGCGCGGCGCCCCGCGCTGGGTGCTCACGACCTGTGCCGTGCTGGCCGTGGTGCGGCTCGTCGTGCCGATCGCCGCGATCGCGTTCGTCGCCGCCCTGGTCCCCGACCACGTGCCCCTGCTGCTCCTGGTCCGCCCGGGCAAGGAGGTGCTCCTCCTCGGCGGCGGGCTCTACCGCACCACGGGCGAGCCGGCGCTCGGGGCGCTGTTCGCGGCCTACCTCCCGCTCATGACCGTCGGCGTGTGGATCTTCTTCGTCGTCGGGCGCGCCTACGGACCCCGGTTGCGGGCCGGGACGGGACCGCGCTGGCTCCAACGCGCGGTTCCGCAGGACCGACTCCTCCTGGCCTCGCGCGTGCTGACCCGACGGGGCCCGACCATCGCCATCCTGGGCCGCCTCGCGGCGCTGCCGCCGACCGTGCTCGCCGCGGCCGCCGGGGCGAGCGAGGTCGACGCCCGGCGCTACCTGCTCGCCGACACTCGCCGGGATGGTGCTGAGCTTCGTCGACCACGGTCGCGCTCGGGTTCGCGCTGGGGAGCGCCTACGAGCGCGGCGGGCCCGTGGCTGACCGGCGCCGGCGTGCGTGGTGCTGTTCGTGGCGATCAACGCGTTCACGCGCTGGCTGCAGCGCGAGGCCGCGCGCGAGGACGGCTGACGAGGAGGTCGAGCCGGTCCGCGGGCACCGCCCCGTCCGTGGGAACGACCGACCAGCGGGCTGGCGTGTCGTTCCCACGGCGAGTGGGGGTCAGCCGTAGATGGTCTGGTTGGGGCCCAGCTGCCCCATCTCGCGCGCCATCTCCTCGAGCTTGGCGATGCGCTCCGGGATCGGCGGGTGGGTCGAGAACAGCTTGCCGAAGCTCATCCGGCCGCCGAACGGCGAGCTGATGTAGAGGTGGCTGAACGCCGGGTTGGTCTCGGCCGGGACGCCCCCGGCGCGGAGCCGGCGCGGGTCGTTGTTGCCGGCCTCGAGCTTGGCGAGCGCACGCGCGAGCGCCAGCGGGTTGCCCGTGAGCTCGGCGCCGGTGTGGTCGGCCAGCGACTCCCGCGACCGGGTGACCGCCGCCTGGATGAGCATCGCGGCGATCGGCGCGAGGATGATGAGGGCGAGCTGGGCGAACACGTTGCTGCCGCCCTCGCGGTCGTTGCCGCGCCCGCCGAACATCGCGGCGTAGCCGGCGATGCGGGCGGCGAAGGTGATGGTGGTGGCGATCATCGCCGCGACCGAGCCCACCAGGATGTCGCGGTTGTAGACGTGCTGGAGCTCGTGGCCGAGCACACCCTCGAGCTCGTCACGGGTGAGCGCCTGGTGCAGGCCCGAGGTTCACGCAGACCGCCGCGTGGTCGGGGTTGCGCCCGGTGGCGAAGGCGTTGAGCTGCGGCGACGGGCTCACGAACAGCTTCGGCATCGGCTTGCCGGCGCGCTGCGAGAGGCTCCGGACGGTGGCGTAGACGTCGGGGTACTCCGACTCCTCCATCGGTGTCGCACGAGCGGCCTTGATCGCGAGCTTGTCGCTCCAGAAGTAGCCACCGAAGTTCATCGCGATGGAGACGAACAGCATGACGTAGAGGAAGGTGTTGCTGCCCGACCCGGAGTCGAGCATCGAGCCGATGAACAGCAGCAGGCCGGACATCGCGGCCAGGAGGACGAAGGTCTTGGCTGACTTGAACATCGTGTCCAGCATCCTCGGTACGGGGGTCGTGGGGGGGTCACTCCGCACCCCACGATCGTACCCGGCGCCCTGAGCGCAGCCTGAGCGAGGGAGGCGGAGGACCACCTCCCCCGGCCCTGGTCGGAAGCGCCCGGCGGGCGGTGCCGGCCGGGCCCCGGATCAGGGGGAGGCGACCACCGACGACAGCGAGCTGTAGCTCGAGATCAGACCCGGGAGGACGCCCAGCAGGACCGTGCCGGCCATGAGCAGCGTGACGACGACCGACAGGTTCAGACCCGGCTGGAGGAGCGGGGCGCCCTCGCGGGCGGGGCGCATCCACATCAGCCAGATGACCCGCAGGTAGTAGAAGAAGGCGATGACGGAGTTGACCACCAGGAAGCCCACGAGCACGTAGCTGAACGTCGTGCCCGACTCGGCGGCGGCCTGGATGATCGAGAACTTCGCCCACAGCCCGACCGTCGGCGGGGCGCCACCGAGCGAGAGCAGGAACGTCGTCAGGGCGATCGCGAGGATGGGGCTGCGGGTCCCGAGCCCCTCGAGGTCGGCCAGCGAGCGCTCGCCGGTGCGGCGGTTGACCGCGATGATCGCCCCGAACGCGCCGAGGTTCATGACGGCGTAGGCGACGAGGTAGAAGACGACGGCCTGGACCGCGGCGTCGTTGACCGCGCCGGCTCCGGGCTGGGCGAGCCCGAACGGGATCAGCATGTAGCCCGCCTGCGCGACCGACGAGTACGCGAGGAGGCGGATGACGTCGCGCTGCTGCAGGGCGATGAGGTTGCCGAGGCTCATCGTGAGGATCGCGAGCACCCCCAGCGCCGGCGCCCACACGTCCGCGAGCGGCTCGAAGGCCACGAACGTCACCGCGATGAGCCCGGCGAAGCCGGCGGCCTTGGACGCCACCGCCAGCATCGCGGCGACGGGCATCGGCGAGCCGGCGTAGGTGTCGGGGGCCCAGAAGTGGAACGGGACCGCCGAGATCTTGAACCCGAAGCCGACGATCACGAGCATCACGCTCGCGAGGAGCAGCGGCTCCGGCGTCGGGGTGCTGCCGAGCGCGTCAGCGATGCCGGCCAGCGAGGTCGTGCCGGTGAAGCCGTAGACGAGCGACATGCCGAACAGCATCAGCGCGACCGACAGGACGCCGATGAGGAAGAACTTGAGCGCCGCCTCGGAGGAGTACAGGTCGCGCTTGCGCATGCCCGGCCATCACGAACGCGGGGATGGACACGGTCTCGAGCGCCACGAACAGCAGCAGCAGGTCGCGCGCGCTCGGCATGATCGATCATCCCGAGGAAGCTCGTGAGCAGCAGGAAGTAGTACTCGCCCTGGAAGTAGCGGCCCTCGGCGAAGTAGCGGAAGCTGATCCCGAGCACGGCGAGCAGCGCGCCGAGGAACATGAGCTTCAGCACGACCGCGTAGTCGTTGATGACGAACGTGCCGCCGAAGGCGGCGCGGTCCTCGCCCCACAGCAGGGCCGTGAACACGAGCGCGACGACGGTGCCGAGGCCCGCCAGGGGGTTGGCGAGCTGCTTGGCGGGACCCTTCAGGACCAGGTCCACCAACAGGACCAGCAGGGCCGTCGCCGTGAGCGCGAGCTCCGGCGCGATGGCCAGGTAGTCGATCTGCATGTTGCTCTCCGAGCGAGCCGGTGTGCCGAGCGGGGAGGGGGCGGGGTCAGCCGCCCACGAACCGCATCAGCGTCTCGACGGCTGCCTGCTGGACACCGAAGATGAGACGGGGGTAGACGCCCATCGCGAGGATGATGACGAGGAGCGGCGTCCACGCGAGCCACTCGACGGTCATGACGTCGGACAGCTCCGCGTCGGCCCACCGGGCGCTGGGCAGGCCCAGGTTGACGCGCTGGATGAGCCAGAGGAAGTAGCCGGCGGTCAGCACCGTGCCGATGGCAGCGGCGATGACGAGGCCGAGGTAGAGGCCCTCGTAGTTGGTCGCCAGCTCCCCGCCGGGCCGGATGGCCGCCCACATCGCGGAGAACTCGCCCCAGAACCCGGCGAGGCCCGGCAGGCCCAGCGAGGCCACGGCGACGTAGGTGAAGATCACGCCGTACCGCGGGATCTTCTTCAGCATCCCGCCGCCGATCTCGGCGATCTCGAGCGTGTGGTAGCGCTCGTGGAGCGAGCCAGCCAGGAAGAAGAGCGCGCCGGTCACGACGCCGTGGGCGATGTTGCCGTAGAGCGCGGCCTGGATGCCCGACTCGTTCATCGCCGCGATGCCGAGCATCACGAAGCCCATGTGGCCGACCGACGAGAACGCGATGAGGCGCTTGACGTGGGTCTGGGCCAGGCAGCACAGCGAACCGTAGATGATGCCGATGACGGCCAGGATGCCGATGAGCGGCGCGAACCGGTGCGCCCCCTCGGGCAGGATCGGCAGCGCGATCCGGATGAAGCCGTAGGTACCCATCTTCAGCAGGACGCCGGCCAGCAGCACCGAGCCGACCGTCGGGGCCTCGGTGTGGGCGTCGGGCAGCCAGGTGTGGAACGGCCACATCGGGACCTTGATGGCGAACCCGAGGAACACGCCGAGGAACGCCCAGGTCTGGAACGTCCGCGACCCGAGGGTCATCTGCGACAGCTCCTGGATGTCCCAGGTGGTGCCGCCAGCCTGGAAGTAGATGGCCAGGAACGCCACCAGCATGAACACCGAGCCGAACAGCGTGTACAGGAAGAACTTGACGCTGGCGTACTCACGACGGGGGCCGCCCCACATCCCGATCATGAAGTACATCGGGACCAGGACCAGCTCCCAGAAGATGAAGAACAGGACCAGGTCGAAGGCGATGAACGTCCCGGCCATGCCGGTCTGGAGCAGGAACATGAGGCCCAGGAAGGCCTTGGGCTTGCCCGGGTCCGGCAGGATCTTCACCGTGTAGATGGCGCACAGGAAGATCAGGAGGTAGGTCAGGAAGAACAGCGGCACCGAGATGCCGTCGAGACCGATGTGGTACCGCGCGCTGATGGCGCTGATCCACGAGACGTTGGTCTCGAACTGCAAGACCCCGGCGTCGGTGAAGTCGAAGCTGGCCGTGATCACGGCGACGAGCGCGAAGGCCAGGCCGCTGATGCCGACGGCCGCGTACCGGATCTCGCGATCCATCCGCGCAGGCATCATCGTCAGCAGTGTCGCCCCGATGAGGGGCAGGAACACCGCGACGGACAGCGCCCATCCTGCGGTCTTCGGGTCCACGTGTTCCTCCTCCGGTCGCGCCGGTCGGCGCGGGCGAGACCTCGCGGTCTCACGTCACTGAAGCTGTCCCGCCGGGCGGCGGTCGGTCGTCGTCTAACGGGCGGCCGCGAACACCAGCACGAGCACGATGACGCCCGAGATGAGGGCGCCGGCGTAGCGCTGGACGTCGCCGGACTGGATGCGCTTGAGCTTGTCGCTCCACCACGCGGCACTGAAGGCGGCACCGTTGATGCCGCCGTCGATCACCTTCTGGTCGACGGTGCGGTAGGTGACGTTGGCGACCCGCTTGGTCAGCCCGCCGGCACCGGCCACCACGCCGTCGATCAGCTCGTTGCTGGTCCACGACGCCCAGGTGGCGAGCTTGTCCCGCACCGGCACCACGATGTAGCGGTAGCCGAGGTCGTCGAGGTAGTACTTGTTCACGAGGACCTTCGTCGCGAGCCCCATGTTGAGGGTCGGGTCCTCGTCGGGCTCACCCCGGCCGTAGATCGCGTACGCCCCACCGACCGCCAGCAGGAACGCGGCCAGCGCGAGCACGAACACGTCGGCGTGGAACTCCGGTGCGCCGTGGAGGATCGCGGCCCCGTGGCCCTCCCCCTCGGCGCCGGCCTCGGTCGCGAGCGGCGGCGATGCCATCACCGCGGAGGCGCCGGCGGGCGCCGCCTCACCCTCGGCCTCGCCGTGGTCGCCGGCGGGCTCGGCCTCGAGGAACGGGTAGGTCGCCTCCTCGATGGCGGGGGTGGCCGTCCAGGTCTCGAAGTTCATGTGCGGGTCGCCGCCGAGCTCGTCCCACAGGAAGCCGCCGGCGAGCCCGACCGGGAACGACAGCACGGCGAGCGCGATCAGCGGCACGAGGATCTGCTTGCCGGACTCGTGCGGCAGGGCGTGGTGGCCGTGGGCGGCCTCGTCGGCCTCCTCGGCGTGCTCGATGACCGTGTGCTCGTCGCGGTGCTCGTCGTGGGTCTCGGGGGCGGCGTGGTGCACGCCGCGGTGCTCACCGAAGAAGATCAGGAAGCAGGCGCGGGCCATGTAGAAGGTCGTGACCATCGCGCCGGCGAGGCCGAGCCAGTACACGAGCGTGCCCGTGACGAAGCCGTGGTCGGCCCACACCTGGGCGGACACGAGGATCTCGTCCTTGGAGAAGAACCCGGCCGTCAGCGGGAACCCGGCCAGGGCGAGCGAGCCGATGATGAAGGTCCAGAAGGTGCCGGGCATGTACTTCCGCATGCCACCCATGTCGCTCATGTTGTTCGAGTGGACCGCGTGGATGAGCGAGCCGGACCCGAGGAACAGCAGCGCCTTGAAGAAGCCGTGGGTGAACAGGTGGAAGATCCCGGCGGTGTACCCGCCGACGCCCAGGGCGGCCATCATGTAGCCGAGCTGGGAGACGGTGGAGTAGGCGAGGACCTTCTTGATGTCGTCCTGGACCAGCGCCACGAAGCCGGCGAGGAACAGCGTGATGACGCCCACGATGGCGATGGTGTTCATCACGACGATGGACTGGGCGAAGACCGGGTAGAGCCGGGCGACGAAGAACACGCCGGCGGTGACCATCGTGGCGGCGTGGATCAGCGCGGACACCGGGGTCGGACCGGCCATGGCGTCGGGGAGCCACACGTGCAGCGGCATCTGGCCGGACTTGCCGACCGCGCCGAGGAAGATCATGAGGCAGCCGAGGACGATCGTCCCGGTGGCGATCTCGCCGTGCGTCGCGGCCTCGATGAGCTGGCCGATGTTGAAGACCCGGCCGCCCTCGGCGACGTCGAACATCGCCTTCGACAGCACGATCACGCCGACGACCAGGCCCACGTCGGCGAACTTGGTCGTCAGGAACGCCTTGTTGGCCGCGTCCTGGTTGCTCTTCTCCTCCCAGTAGAACCCGATGAGGAGGAACGAGCAGACGCCGACGAGCTCCCAGCCGACCACCGCCTGCAGGGTGTTGTTGGCGATCACGAGCAGGAGCATCGAGAACGTGAACAGCGACAGCATCGCGTAGAAGTAGGTGAAGCGGTCCTCGCCGTGCATGTACTCGCGCGAGTAGATCTGCACCATCAGGGAGACGAACGTCACCAGCACGAACATCATCGAGGTGAGGCCGTCGACGAGCATCCCCAGCTCGAGCTGGAAGCCGCCGCCGAGGGGCGCCCAGAGGAAGTACTTCTCGAGCGGTTCGATGGGCGCGTTGGTGAAGGTGTGCCACGCGATCCCCAGCGAGATCACGAACGCGATCCCGACGGCCGCGATGCCGATCTCGGTGCCCTTGCCGGGCATCAGCTTGCCGAACGCGGCGATCAGCGCGGCCGCGGCGAGCGGCAGCACCGGCACCAGCCAGGCGAGTTCCATCAGCTCCACGTGGTACCCCTCACCAGCGCATCAGGTCGGCGTCGTCGATGTCCACCGACGCGCGGTTGCGGAACATGTTCAAGACGATGGCGAGACCCACGCCGACCTCGGCCGCGGCGATCGCGATGATGAACAGCGCGAAGACCTGTCCGGTCGCAGCGGCGTCGCCGGGGTAGAGGATGTCCTGGAACGCGACCAGGTTGATGTTCACCGCGTTCAGCATCAGCTCGACGCTCATCAGCACGAGCACCGAGTTCCGGCGCGCGATGAGGCCGTACATCCCGACGCAGAACAGGAACGTCGCGAGGATCAGCGGTCCGACGGGGCTCACTTGTCCTCCCCCTGGCTCAGGGCCGCGACGCGGTCGCGTTCGTTGGTGGGCAGCTCGCCCATCTCGATGTGGGTGGCCACGGCTTCCTCGCCGGACTCACCGGACTCGCGGCGGGACACGAGCACCGCGCCGACGAGGGCGGCGAGCAGCAGCATCGAGGCGACCTCGAACGGGAGCACCCAGCGCGAGAAGATCGCGATGCCGAGGTCGCCGACGCTCGGTCCGCCCATCTCGGTCGCGGCGGTCCCGCCGAAGGCCTGGTAGATGAGCGCGACGAGGATGCCGAACATCGACACCGCCACGCCCAGCCCGAGACCCCGGTTCTGGCTGTCGAGCGCCTCGCGGCCGATGGGGGCGCGGGTGAGCATGAGACCGAACAGGAACAGCACCGCGATGGCGCCGACGTAGACCACGAGCTGGACCATCGCGACGAAGTCCGCGTGGAGCACGAGGAACACGCCCGCGATGCCGGCGAGCGTGACCGCGAGGTACAGGGCGGCGTGCACGAGGTTGCGCGAGGTCACCGTGAGGACGGCCGAGAACGAGGTCCCGATGGCCAAGAGGATGAAGACGATCTCCTGGGTGGTCACGCGTCACCTCCTTCGCTGAGTTCCTTGCGCTTCTTGCGCACGTAGGCCGCCTTGGCCTTGGACCGCGCGATGCGCTCGGACTTGCCCTCGGCGATGAGCTGGTCGTAGGTCTCCTGGTCGATCTCGCCGGCCTCGACGTGGACCTCGGCGGCCTTCGGCTCGGGCGCCGGCTCCTCCGCGGCGGGCGCCTCGGCCGGTGCCGCGGCAGCGCCACCGCCCTCGCTGTCCATCTGGGCGCGGATCTCGGCCTTCTTCTTGCGCACGTAGGCGGCCTTGGCCTTGGCCCGCGCCATCCGCTCGCTCTTGCCCTCGGCGATCAGCTGGTCGTAGGTCTCCTGATCGATCGCGCCGGCCTCGACCTCGATCTCGGGCTCGGCCTTCGCGGCGGCGGGCGCCGCGCCACCGCCGGCGGCGGCGGCCGGGGCCGCAGCAGCGGTCGGCGGCCGGGGCTGCCTCGGCGGCGCGGGCCTGCTCGAGCTCCTTGTGCGCCTTCTCGAGCGCGTCGGCGACCTCGGCCACCGGCTCCGCGCCCTCGTCGAGCTGCGGCGGGGGCGGCACGGTGTCCATCCAGGCGCGCAGCGTCTCCTTCTCGTGGAGCAGCTCGCCGATCGCGTACTCGGTGTACTCGAACTCGGGGCTCCAGAAGAGCGCGTCGAAGGGACAGACCTCGACGCAGATGCCGCAGTACATGCACAGCGCGAAGTCGATCGCGAAGCGGTCGAGGACGTTGCGGGTGCGGGCGCGGCCCCCCTCCTTGGCGGGAGGCACCGTCTCCTTGTGGGAGTCGATGTAGATGCACCAGTCGGGGCACTCACGGCTGCAGAGCATGCAGACGGTGCAGTTCTCGTCCATCAGCGCGATGACGCCGCGGGTCCGCGGCGGCAGCACGGGACGGACGTGCGGGTACTGCTGCGTCACCGCCGGCCGGAACATGTGCTTCAGCGTGACGCCGAGGCCCTTGAGGAGCCCGACGCCCGGCAGGGCCTGGGTTGCCATCTACACCACCACCTTCGCGACGGCGACCACGGCGATGTTGAGCAGCGACAGCGGCACGAACACCAGCCAGGACATCTTCTGGAGCTGATCCTCGCGCAGGCGCGGGTAGGTCACGCGGGCCCAGACCATCACGAAGGTCAGCAGGAGGATCTTGCCCATCGTCACGCCGAAGCCGATGAGGCTGCCGACGATGCCGCAGTCGAACAGACCCGACGGTGTCGCACCCCGGCAGCGGCACACCCGGGAGGATCTGCCACCCGCCGAGGTAGAGCACCACCATCAGCGCCGACATCGACACCATGCCGGCGTACTCGGTGAGGAGGTACATCGCGAACTTGATGCCCGAGTACTCGGTCATGTACCCGAACACCAGCTCCGAATCCGCGATCGGCATGTCGAACGGGGGCCGGTTGAGCTCGGCGAGGGCGGCCACGAAGAACAGCCCGAAGCCCAGCGCCTGCGGGAACACGTACCAGAGGTTCACGTCCGTGCCGGGCAGCATGAACGTCGCCTGGGACTCGACGATCCCGACGAGCGAGAGCGTGCCGGCCTGCAGCGCCACGGCCGCGGCGGCGAGCAGGAGCGGGAGCTCGTAGGCGATCAGCTGGGCGGCGGCGCGCAGCCCACCGAAGAGGGAGAACTTGTTCGCGCTGGCCCAGCCACCCATGAGGATGCCGAGCACCGAGACCGACCCGATCGCGAGCGCGTAGAAGAGCCCCAGCTCGAGGTCCTCGGCCCAGAACCCGGGCGCGAGCGGCAGGACCAGGAAGATCAGCATCGCAGGGACGAGCGCGACCCCCGGCGCCATCGCGAACACCCACTTGTCCGCGGCCGCCGGGATGATGTCCTCCTTCTGGATGAACTTGATCCCGTCGGCCACGAGCTGCAGGACACCGTGCGGGCCGGCCTCCATCGGACCCAGGCGCGCCTGCTGGTGGGCCATCGCCTTGTGCTCCATGTAGCCCACGACGAGCGGCACCACGAAGAACAGCCCCAGGATGGCGACGACCTTGAGACCGGCGGACAGCCAGAAGCTGTCGCCGATCTGCAGGATCGACGTCGCCTGTGAGACGACCAGTGAGCTCATCGGTGGGATCCCCTACCTGTCGACGTCGCCGACGACGAAGAACACGGAGCCGAGCACGGCGATGGCGTCGGGTACGAGCGTCCCCTGGAGGAGCAGGGGCAGCACCGCGATGTTGGAGAAGGAAGGCGTGCGCATCTTGAGGCGCCAGGGCGTGCGCCCACCGTCGGACACGAGGAAGTAGCCGAGCTGGCCCAGCGGGTTCTCGGTGCGGGTGTAGGTGAAGCCCTCGGGGGCCTTCACGATCTTCGGCAGCTTCTGGTTCACCGGACCCGACGGCACGTGGTCGTGGATCTGGTCGATGATGTCGAGCGACGCCTCGATGCGGTGGAGCAGGACGTAGAACCGGTCGAAGGCGTCACCGTTGGTGCCGACCGGGACCGGGACGTCGATCTGGTCGTACTTGAGGTACGGCTCGGTGACGCGGCTGTCCTCGGGCACGCCCGTGGCCTGCAGCGTCGGTCCGGTGACGCCGTAGGCGAGCGCGACCTCGGGCTCGAGCGGGCCGATCCCGACCGTGCGAGCCCGGAAGATCTCGTTGCCGAGGACGAGGTCCTTGTAGTCCTGCAGCCGGGCGCGGACGACCCGCGACTGGTGCGCGGACTCCTGCAGGAAGCCCTTCGGCAGGTCGACCTTGAGCCCGCCCACCTGGTTGTAGGTGTAGTGGAGGCGACCGCCGGTGGCCGACTCGAGCAGGTGCTGGATGTCCTCCCGCTCGCGGAACGCGTAGAACATCGGCGTGATGGCGCCGAGCTCGAGCGCGAACGAGCCGGTGAACATCAGGTGGTTCAGGACGCGGTTCCACTCGGCGAGGAGCATCCGGATCCACTGCGCCCGGTCCGGGACCTCCATCTCGAGCATCTTCTCGACCGCGAGCGCGACCCCGAGCTCGTTGCCGAAGGCCGACAGCCAGTCGTGGCGGTTCGTGAGCGCCATGATCTGGCGGTAGTCGCGGTGCTCGGCGAGCTTCTCGAAGCCGCGGTGCATGTAGCCGATGACGGGACGGGCGCTCTTGATCCGCTCGCCGTCCATCTCGAGCACGACCCGGAGCACGCCGTGGGTGGCCGGGTGGGCCGGCCCGATCGACAGCGTCATCTCGCCGGTCTGGAAGTCCCCGTCGCCGCGGATCTCGAGCGCGATGTCCTCCCCCGGCGCGGTGCCGGGGTGGATCTGCTCCTTGGTCTCGAGGTCGCTCACGCCTCGTCCTCCCCGTCGTCACCGGCGCCGCCGTCGACCTCGCGGCCCTCGGGCTCGACCGGTGCGGGCACGTCGGTGGGGTCGACGGACCCGGCCTCGCGGGCGCGCTCGACCGTCTCGGAGATGCCGCCCTCGACGTCGGAGTCCGCCTGGTGCGAGCCGCTTCCGGGGGCGGGACCCTCGGCGGGGGGACCGCCCTGGGCGCCGGCCTCGGGCGCGGCAGCCGCGTCCTCCGGCACGTCGGCGACGTCGTCGGCCGGGGTCGTGACGGGCCCGGACCCGGAGCGCTCGGCCGCCTTGCGGGCGCGCGCCTCGGCCTGGGCCTTTCGCCGCTCCTCGGCCTTCGCCTTGGCCGCGCCGGCGGCGGCCGCGACGTCCTCCTCGACCTCCTGCTTCTCGGACTCGACGACGTCGCCGGAGTCCGCGGCGGTCTCGACCGCGTCCGGTTCGGTGGGCTGCTCGGGCTCGGCCGTGGGGTTGGCGAGCTTGGCCTGGTCGGCCATCACCTTGTCGAGCGCCATCGGGCCGGGAGCGTCGCCGATGGCCGGGACACGCTCGACGACGTTGCCGTCCTCGTCGAGCTCGGCGGGCTCCTTGACCCCCGGCCAGGGCTTGGCGACCCGGGAGGTGAGGTAGAAGTCCTTGCGCAGCGGCCAGCCCTCGAAGTTCTCGACCGTCAGGATCCGCGGCGCCAGCCCGGGGTGACCCTCGAACTCGATGCCGAACATGTCCCAGGTCTCGCGCTCCATGAAGTCGGCGCCGGGGTAGATCGGGACGAGGGAGGGGCAGACGGGGGCCTCGCGACCGCCCGCGGCGAGCGTGCGCAGCGCGACGCGCACGCCCTTGGTGGTCGAGTACAGGATCGTGACCACCCAGAAGCCGTCCTCGCGGCCGTCGATCCCGAAGGAGCTGTCGAACATGTCGAAGGCGAGCAGCCGCTCGTCGCGGCACAGCCGCGCCGCCTCGGCGTAGCCCTCGTTGGTCAGGGTGATGGTGAACAGCCCGTACTCGACGGTCGTGTCGAGCAGGGCCTCGCCCACGCGCTTGCCGAGGAAGGTCGTGATCTCCTCGGGCGTGAGCGCCTCGTCGGTCCGGGAGAGAACTCCAGCCATCCGCTACCCCTCGCCTTCGTGGTGCGCGTGGGCGTGGTCGCCGCCGATGACGATCGGCTCGCGGCGGGCACGCATGCGCTCGGGCAGCGACTCGTCCTGGATGCGGTCCTGGAGGGCGATGATGCCGTCGAGGAGCGCCTCCGGGCGCGGCGGGCAGCCCGGGACGTAGACGTCGACGGGGATGATCTGGTCGACGCCCTTGGTGACCGAGTAGCTGTCCCAGTAGGGGCCGCCGCAGTTGGCGCACGACCCGAACGAGATGACGTACTTGGGCTCGGGCATCTCGTCGTAGAGGCGCTTGACCGCCGGGGCCATCTTGTCGGTCAGGGTCCCCGACACGACCATCAGGTCGGCCTGCCGGGGCCCGTGCGCGAAGGGGATGACCCCCAGGCGGATGAAGTCGTGACGCGACGTCGACGCCGCGATGAACTCGATGGCGCAGCACGCCAGCCCGAAGTTGAAGCACCAGAGCGAGTACTTGCGGCCCCAGTTGAAGACGAACTTCATCGGCTTCGGCAGCTCGACCTTGTCCATCACTCCCATACGAGGACCTTCTTCCGCCACGCGTAGATGAGGCCGACCGCGAGGATCGCGATGAACACGAACATCTCGACCAGGGCGAAGACCGCCGTGACCGCGGTCGTCGAGTCGAGGTCGCCGAGGATGACCGCCCACGGGAACAGGAACACCGACTCCACGTCGAAGATGACGAACAGGAACGCGAAGACGTAGTAGCGGATGTTCATCTGCGACCAGCCGGAGCCGACCGAGTCGACCCCGCACTCGTAGGTCGACAGCTTGTCGGGGCTCGGCAGGCTCGGCCGCATGACCCGGTTCACGGTCATGATGACGGCGTACAGGACGGCACCGACGACCACGAGGATCGCCAGGGTCCCGTACTGCTCGTAGAAGCTCACCTGCACGGTCCTCCCGCACGCGTTCGCGCACCGGTGTCCGGGGCCCCGGCACCCTCCGGCCGGGCGGTCCACGGTGCGTCGGAGGTCCCCCTCCGACCGGTTCGATCGTCCTCGGTGGGGCTGCCGAGCCCGCCAACGACCGCGATCCTGGGGCAGCGGCTCGACAGCCGAGGACACCCGGGGACGGTCTGGCCGCGGATGCTAGCAACCTGCCGGAGAGCGACCCAACGGACGGGGACCGCGAACGGGCGGCAGGTCAGACCTCGATCTCGGCCAGGTCGTCGAGGAGCCGACGGCGGTCGTCGTCGTCGGGCACCGCCTCGGCGAGCTCACGCGCCTGGTCGATGTGGCCGCGGGCGGTGGCACGCATCCGGGGGATCGCGACGGCCCGCGCCAGCGCCTCGTGGGCGTACGCCCGGTCGAGCTCGGAGAGCCCCTCGTCCTCGCACAGCGCGAGGCACCGGCGCGCGTGGTGGTGGGCCTCGTGGCTGTGCCCGAGCACCGCGTAGACGCGGCTCACCTGCCAGTGGGCGCGCGCCCGGTCGGTGGCGGTGCCGACGTCGAGCCACAGGTAGCCGGCCGCGTGCGCGGCGTGGATCATCCGCTCGTCGTCGTCGTCGGACCGGTCGGTGCGGTCGAGGAGGGCACGCACCTGGCCGCGCAGCTCCTCGGCGAGCCGGAGCCGCGTGTCGTCGTCGATGCTCTGCAGCAGTTGCTCGGCCACGGGCCCTCCGGTCGCCCCACGTGCCGTCAAGGTAGGCGCCAGTCCACCGGTGCGGCGCCCTGCTGCTCGAGGAGCGCGTTCGCGCGGCTGAACGGACGCGACCCGAGGAAGCCCCGGTGGGCCGACAGCGGACTGGGGTGGGCAGAGGCGACGATCGGGGTGTCGCCCAGCATCGGGGCGAGGCTGCGGGCCTGGCTGCCCCACAGGATCGCTACCAGCGGGCCGCCGCGCTCGACGAGCGCCGTGATGGCGCGCTCGGTGACCTCCTCCCAGCCCTCGCCGTGGTGGCTCGCCGGTGCGCCGGCGCGGACGGTCAGCACCCGGTTCAGCAGCATCACGCCCTGCTCCACCCACGGGGTGAGGTCCGGCGTCGACGGCACGGGGTGCCCGAGGTCGTCGACGTACTCGCGGAAGATGTTCTGCAGGCTCCTGGGGAACGGCCGGACGTCCGGTGCGGCCGAGAAGCACAGCCCGTTGGCGTGGCCCGGGGTCGGGTAGGGGTCCTGGCCGACGACGAGCACCCGGACGCGCTCGAGCGGGGTGGCGAACGCCGCGAAGATGCGCTCGCCGGCCGGCAGGAAGCGTCGACCGGCCGCCTGCTCGGCGCGTAGGAACGTGCCGAGCTCGCGGATGCGGGGCTCCACCGGGGCCAGCGCCTCCGGCCAGCCCTCGCCGACGAGCTCGGACAGCGCAGCCGGCACCGGGTGACCTCCACCGATCGACGACGTGGACCGCGCGGCGACGCTACCGGCAGCTGGCGTCGGGTCGTCAGCCGACGCGATCCACGGCGTACTCCGCCAGCCGCCGCAGGGCCTTGGTGACCGCCCGGTCGCCGAACACCTCGAGGTGGTCGACGGCGGTGTCGGCGTAGTCCGCGGCGACGTCGCGTGCACGGCTGAGCGCGTCGGAGCCGCGGAGCAGGGCGAGCGCCCGCTGGAGCGACTCCTCGGACAGCTCGTCGGCGTCGAGGATCCCGGCGAGCTCGCCGGCCGGCTCGGCCTCGAGCGCGAGCAGGACCGGCAGGGTGTGCACCCCCTCGAGGAGGTCGGTGCCGGGCGTCTTGCCGGAGTCCTCGTGCTCGGAGGCGATGTCGAGGATGTCGTCGGAGAGCTGGAACGCCATCCCGACGTTCCACCCGTAGGTCGTTGCCGCCTCGACCTCTTCCTCACCGCACCCCGACAGGAGCGCCCCGAGCCGACACGAGGTCGCGATCAGCGACGCGGTCTTCTCGGAGATGACGGTCAGGTAGTGCTCGACCGAGGGCTCGAGCGCCGGCACGTCCGGCGGCAGCGCCCCCTTGGACCCCTGCACCTCGCGGATCTGGCCCTCGCACAGGGTGGCGATCGTCTGGGCCATGATGCGCGTCACCTCCACCCCGAGGTCCGCGGACAGCTCCGAGGCCCGGGCGAACAGGTAGTCGCCGGTGAGGATGGCGAGGGTGTTGTCCCACCGGAGGTTCGCGCTCGGCGTGCCCCGGCGCGCCTCGGCCTCGTCGATGACGTCGTCGTGGTAGAGGGTCGCGAGGTGGACGAGCTCGACCACGACGGCCGCGTCGGGGATGACGTCGCGGTCGGCGTCGCCGAGGTGGGCGGTCAGCCCGACCAGCATCGGGCGGAACCGCTTGCCGCCGGCGCTCATGAGGTAGCGGGCGGCCTCGTCGACGAACGCGTGGCTGGAGGCGACCTGGGCGTGCAGCCGCACCTCGACCTCGTCGAGGATCGCGCCCACGCGCAGACCGTGGGCCTCGAGCTGCTCGAGGACGGGTGCGGGCACCGCCAGCACGGCCGTCTTCGCCGGTTGCCGTATCACCAGGTCACCTCGCCAGCACGGCGGCACGTTCGAGCACGGTCAGGAAGCTCCCGGGCTGGACGCCCAGGAAGATCACGAGGGCCGACGCGAGCGCGACGCCCACCGAGACGCCCCAGGTGGTCACCGGGACCTCGGCGCCCTCCTCGGGCTCCTCGAGGAACATCATGCCCATCAGCCGCAGGTAGAAGAAGCCGGCGATGACGCTGCTCACGACGCCGATCACCACCAACCATCCGAGGCCGGAGGCCACGCCGGACTGGAACACGACCAGCTTCCCGGCGAACCCGGCCGTCGGCGGGATGCCGGCCAGCGACAGCAGGCACAGGGTCAGCAGGCCCGCCAGGGTCGGCGAGGTCCGGCCCAGCCCCTTCAGGTCCACGAGGGTCACCTCGCCGCGCCGGCGACGTTCGAGCGCGATGACGCAGCCGAACGCCCCGAGCGTGGTCACCGCGTAGGTGAGCAGGTACCAGAGGGTCGCGGACAGGCCCGCGTCGCTGTTGGCGACCACGCCGATCGTGGCGTAGCCGGCGTGGGCGATCGAGGAGTAGGCGAGGATGCGCTTCACGTCGCGCTGGACCAGCGCCGCGACCGCGCCGTAGAGCATCGTCGCGGCGGCGAGGACCGACAGCACCGGGACCCACAGGTCGTCGAAGCGGCCGAAGGCGACGAGGTAGAGCCGCAGCACCGCCGCGAAGCCGGCCGCCTTGGTCGCCGCCGCCATGAACGCGGTGACGTTGGTCGGCGAGCCCTGGTAGACGTCGGGCGTCCACAGCTGGAACGGGACCAGGGCGATCTTGAACCCGATGCCGACCGTGACGAGCGCGAGGCCGAGCACCGCGACACGCGCCGGCGCGGTCACGAGCCCCAGCGCCTCGCCGATGGTGCCGAGGTCGAGGCTGCCGGTGGCGATGTAGAGCATCGCCATCCCGTAGAGCAGGATCGCGGAGGCCACCGCACCGGTGACGAAGTACTTGATGGCCGACTCCTGCGAGCGGCGGTCGCGGCGGGCGAAGCCGGCGAGGACGTACAGCGCGATGGAGAGGATCTCGAGCGCGACGAACAGGGTGATGAGGTCGGCGGCCGCCCCGAGCAGCGCCATCCCGGTCGCCGACAGCAGCAGCAGCGGCGCGAACTCGGGTCGGTTCACGCCCCGGTCGTTCAGGTAGCCGTAGCCGAGCGGGATCACGATCGCGGTCGTCGTGTAGACGGTGATGCGCGTGAACAGGGAGATGCCGTCAACGGCCACCGACCCGGCCATCGCGGTCTGGGCGGTCGCGAAGCCGCCGTCCGGCGCCATGACGGTCACGTACTGCCACGCCGAGAGCACCAGGGCAGCGAGGGCCGCCGCGCCCGCGCCGAAGGTCTGGACCAGGGTCGGCCGCACCCCCACGCCCACGACGATCGCGACCGCCGCGGCGCCGAGCGCGATGGCGACCGCCCCGGGGGCGACGAGGTCACGCGTGACCAGCCACACGCCGAGGGCGGCCGAGGCGACCCCGACCGGGATGGCGACGGCGAGCTGGCGGCGGCCGGCGACGGCGAACATCAGGAGCACGAGCGAGGCGCCGGCGAGGACGAGCTCGGGCGCGAACGCCGACCACGCGACCTCGGGCGTCGGCAAGCTCTGCTGGGCGAGCAACATCGGGGTCTCCTAGTGGCCGGCGTCGGTGGTGGCGACGGGGGCGACCGGGCTGGTCGTGGCCGCCTCGACGCCACCTCCCATCTGGCTGAGCACCCGGTCCACCGAGGGCACGACGGTGTCGTACAGCGGCTTCGGGTAGACGCCGATCAGGACGATCAGGACGACGAGCGGGGTGAGGACGGCGATCTCGAGCGGCTTCAGGTCCAGCGTGTGCTCGTTGTCGGCGCTCTCGATCGGCCCGTGGAACATCCGCTGGTAGGCCCACAGGAGGTAGAGCGCAGCGAGCACCGCCCCGAACGAGGCGAGGATCGCGGCCCAGGGCACCGACTGGAAGGTGCCGAGCAGGATGGGGAACTCGCCCACGAAGCCGTTGAGGCCGGGCAGGGCCAGCGACGACAGGGACACGACGAGCCAGAACCCGGCCATCACCGGCACCGAGCGGGCGAGGCCTCCGAAGGCGGCGATCTGGCGCGTGTGCCGGCGCTCGTAGAGGAAGCCGATGAGCAGGAACAGCGCCCCGGTGGACAGGCCGTGGTTGACCATCTGGACCACGCTGGCCGACGTCGCGGTGACGTTCAGCGCGAACAGGCCCAGGATCACGAAGCCCATGTGGCTCACCGACGAGTAGGCGATCGAGCTTCTTGATGTCCTTCTGCATCAACGCCACGAGCGCGCCGTAGAGGATGCCGATCACCGACAGGGCCAGGATCCAGGGGACGAACTCGCGCGTGGCGTCGGGGAACAGCGGCATCGCGAAGCGCAGGATCCCGAAGGAGCCCATCTTCAGCAGGATCGCGGCCAGGAACACCGACCCGGCGGTCGGCGCCTCGGTGTGGGCGTCGGGCAGCCAGGTGTGGACCGGGAACAGCGGCACCTTCACCGCGAACGCGGCGAAGAAGGCGAGGAACAGCCACCGCTGGGTCCCGACGGGCAGGTCGAGGCCGAGCATGCCCTCGTAGGCGAACCCGCCCGACTGGCCGAACAGGTAGAGGATGGCCACCAGCATCAGCAGGCCACCCAGCAGGGTGTAGAGGAAGAACTTGACCGCGGCGTAGCGCCGGTTCACCCCGCCCCAGATGCCGATGATCATGTACATCGGCACGAGCGAGAACTCGAAGAAGACGTAGAACAGCAGCAGGTCGGTCGCGGTGAACACGCCGAGCACGGCGGTCTCGAGCGCGAGGAACGCGGCGAAGTAGCCCTTCACGCGGTCGGTCTGGCCCCACGACGCCAGCACGATCAGCGGCGTCATGAACGTGGTCAGCAGGATCAGGACCAGGCTGATGCCGTCGACGGCCAGCGTGTAGTCGGCCCCGACGGCGGGGATCCACTGGGCGTTGACGACCAGCTGCAGCTGGGGGTCGGCGACGTCGAACTGGAACGCCAGCACCACCGAGGCCACGAAGGCCGCCAGCGAGAACGCCAGCGCCGTCACCTTCGCGGCACGGTCGTCGTCGACGGCGGCCATGGCGATGGCCCCGACGAGCGGGAGGAAGAGGGTGATCGAGAGCAGCATCGGCTACCTCACCTGGATCAGCAGGACGGCGATCAGCACGAGCGCACCGAGGGCCATGCTGGCGAGGTAGCCCCGCGCCAGCCCGGTCTGGGCACGTCGTGAGATGCGCGCGGTGGCGGTGGAGAGGGCGCCGGCGCCGTTGACGACACCGTCGATGACGGTGCGGTCGAACCACACCGCCCCGTCGGCGAGCTTGCCGCCCGCCTTCACGAAGATGGCCTCGTAGAGCTCGTCGACGTAGAACTTCTTCTCCATCAGCTCCGCCAGCGGCCCGCGAACGACCTCGGGGTTGACCCCGGTCAGCGGGCGTCGCACGTAGGCGAGGTACGCGGCGCCGATCCCGAGCGCGGCGGCGACGACCGAGATGGCGATCAGCGCCGGCTCGCCGAGACCACCGTGCTCGGCGAAGCCCACGCCCTCGACGGAAGCGACGGCCGGCTGGAGCCAGGTGAAGAAGGGCCCGTGGTGGGTGGCGTTCAGCGCCGCACCACCGACGAGCGAGAGCACACCCAGCACCATCAGCGGCACCGTCATCGACAGCGGCGACTCGTGTGGGTGCAGGTGGGTGACGTGGGCGTCCTGGGAGGAGGGGGTGGCACCCGTGGGGTCGTCGTCGGGCGTGTGGTGCCCCGAGCCACCGGCGTGCGGGTCGGCCACGGGCTCACCCGCGCGCCAGCGTGGCTCGCCGAGGAAGGTCAGGAAGAACCACCGGCTCATGTAGAAGGCGGTGAGGACCGCGACCAGCACGCCGACCGCCCACACCCCCGTGAACCCGTGCTCGTAGGCGGTGGTGAGGACCTGGTCCTTGGAGAAGAAGCCGGCGAACGGCGGCACGCCCGAGATCGCGAGCCAGGCGACCGCCGAGGTCCAGAACGTGTACGGCATCACCTTCCGCAGCCCGCCCATCTTCCAGATGTCGGTGCGGTTGGCCATCGCGTGCATCACCGAGCCGGCGGCGAGGAACAGCAGGCCCTTGAAGAAGGCGTGCGTGACGAGGTGGAAGATGCCCTCGCTGAACCCACCGGTCCCGACGCCGACGAACATGTAGCCGAGCTGCGAGACCGTCGAGTACGCCAGGATCTTCTTGAGGTCGTCCTGCCGGATGGCGATCAGGGCCGCGACGAGCGCGGTCGCCGCGCCGATCCAGGCGATGAGCGTCATCGCGTCGAGCGAGAGCACGAGGAACGACGACGAGCGCACCGTGAGGTAGACGCCGGCGGTCACCATCGTGGCCGCGTGGATGAGCGCCGAGACCGGGGTCGGGCCGGCCATCGCGTCGGGCAGCCAGACGTAGAGCGGGATCTGGGCCGACTTCGCGGCGGCACCACCCATCAGCAGGAGCGCGATGATCGTGGCCTGGCTGGAGCTCAGGACGTCGCCGGGGTGGGCGAGGACGTCGGTGAAGGTGAGCGTGCCGAAGAGGTTGAAGATCATGAACATCGCGACCATGAACGACACGTCGCCGACACGGTTGGTGATGAACGCCTTCTTCGCGGCAGCCGCGTACTCGCGCTTCTCGAACCAGAACCCGATGAGGAGGTAGGAGGACAGCCCGACGAGCTCCCAGCCGAGGAACAGCGTGAGGAAGTTCGAGCCGAGGACGAGCACCAGCATCGAGAACAGGAACAGGTTCAGGTAGGCGTAGAAGCGCTCGAAGCGCTCGTCGCCGTACATGTACCCGAAGCTGTAGACGTGGACGAGGGTCCCGACACCGGTCACCACCAGCAGCATGACGGCGGTGAGCTGGTCGACCTGGAGGTCGAACGGGACCTGCAACGCGCCGGCGCCGATCCAGGTGAACATCGGCCGGATGTAGGTGGCCTGCTCGCCCGCGACCTGGAGGAAGATCGCGACCGACAGCAGGAAGCTCACGCCGGCCGCGCCGGTGGCGAGCCACGCGGAGCGCTCCTTCATCGAGCGGCCCAGGAGCAGGACCAGCCCGAAGCCGAGCAGCGGGACGAGGGGCACGAGGTAGGCCACGCCGATCGCGCCCGAGGTCACCTTGATGACCTCGTTGACCGCGGCCTCGGCGTGGGCGCCGGCCTCCGTAGCGAGCAGCAGGTTCGTCACGGCGTCACCACTTCAGGAGGTTGAGGGCGTCGATGTCGAGCGAGCCACGTCGGAAGAAGACGTTGACGATGAGGGCGAGCCCCACCACGACCTCGGCCGCCGCCACGACGATCACGAAGAACACGAACACCTGGCCGTCGGCCCCGCCCCACATCCGGGCTGCGCCGGCGAGCGTCAGGTTCACGGCGTTCAGCATCAGCTCGACGCACATGAACAGCACGATGGCGTTGCGCCGGACGAGCACGCCGGTGAGCCCGGTGCAGAACATGATCGCGGAGACCGCGAAGTAGTAGCCGATGGGCATCACACGACCTCCGGGTCGGAGCTGTCGTCAGGCAGGACCGTGTCGGTGTCCCCGGTCGGCCCGGTGGACGCGGTCGGGGCGAGGACCTGCTCGTCCTCGTCGCCCGCGGGGTCGGTTCGGCGGCCCATCACCATCGCCCCGACGGTCGCGACGACCAGCAGCAGCGCGGCGGCCTCGAACGGGAACGTGTAGCGCGTGAACAGCCGCTCCCCGACCACGCCGACCGAGCCCTGCTCGGTATCGGTGAGGATCTGGTCCATCCCCACGCAGCGGATCGCGCTGCCGCCCGTGGTCGTGTCGGCCTGGGCGCCGCAGCGGCTCCCCGCCCCGGTGTAGTCACCGGAGAAGGCGAACAGGACCATCCCGGCGATCGCCGCCCCGCCGACGGCGGCCGCGACCTTGTGCCAGGTGTGGGTCTCGAAGAGCAGATCGTCGCGGTCGACGCCGAGCAGCATGATCACGAACAGGAACAGGACCATGATGGCGCCGGCGTAGACGATCACCTGGACGATGCCGAGGAAGCTCGACTGCAGCCCCAGGTAGAGCGCCGCGATCGCGAGGAGGTTCAGGACCAGCATCAGCGCCGCGTGGACGATGTTGCGTAGCGAGATCATCGCGATGCCGGCGCCGATGCCGATGACCGCGAACACCCAGAACAGGACGGTCTCGGCGGTGGCGGACGCGGGCGCCGTGGAGGCCTGCGCGAGGAGGAGCTCCATCAGCGGTCCCCCCGGTCGCCCTTGACGTGGCGGCTCGACATCGGCGGGAACGTGGTGCGGTCGCCGACGAGCGCCGGGTCGTCCGGGGTCTCGGAGGTGGGCGGCGGCGTGCCCGTCGGCAGCACCTGGCTGGCGCGGGCCGCCGGGGCGTTGGACGCCTGCTGGAGCTCGTCGCCGTGGAGGGTCGGTGGGGTCACGGCGAGCCCGCCGTAGTAGTTGAACCCGCGGGCCCGGACCTCCTTGTCGAGGTGCGGCGTGGGCTTCGCCCCGGGGGCGAGCGGGGCGAGGAGCATGTCCTTGGTGTAGACCAGGTCCTCGCGCCGGCCCTCGGAGATCTCGTACTCGTGGGTCATCGTGAGCGCCCGCGTCGGGCACGCCTCGATGCACAGACCGCAGAAGATGCAGCGCGAGTAGTTGATCTGGTAGTCGAGGCCGAAGCGCTCACCAGGCGAGTAGCGCGCCTCGGTGGTGTTGTCGGCGCCCTGGACGTAGATCGCGTCCGCCGGGCACGCCCACGCGCACAGCTCGCACCCGATGCACTTCTCGAGCCCGTCGGCGTAGCGGTTCAGCTGGTGGCGCCCGTGGAACCGGGGCGCCACCGGGCGCGGCTTCTCGGGGTACTCGGCGGTCTCGGACTTCGTGAAGATCGTCCGCAACGGGACGCTGAAGCCACGGCCGAGCACGGTCCGGGTCAGGAACAGCCAGAGCGCCGCTGCGACGACGATCAGGGTGATGATGGTCACGACCGCTTGAGGCATCAGGCGGTCACCTCCTCGGTGTCTCGCGCCGGCGTCGTCACGGACGCGCCGGGCTCACGGGAGAAGAGCGGGGCGATGAAGTACAGGATGAGCGCGAGCCCGACGCCGACGGCGGCGATGCCGATGCGCGCCTGGCTGGTGGCCTGCTCGTTGACCAGCACCATCCCGGCCGTCACGAGCACCCACACCAGCCCCACCGGGATGAGGATCTTCCACCCGATGTTCATGAGCTTGTCGTAGCGGATGCGGGGCAGGGCGGCGCGGAGCAGGACGAAGAAGAAGATGAAGAAGCTCGTCTTCGCCAGGAAGTACACGATCGGCAGGATCCAGCTGAACCAGTCGGGACCGAAGACCGGACCGGCCGGACCTCCGAGGAACAGCGTGACGACCATGGCCGACATGGTCACGACGCTCATGAACTCGGCGAGCATGAACATCCCGAAGCGCATGCCGGAGTACTCGGTCATGAACCCCGCCACGAGCTCGCCCTCGGCCTCGGGCATGTCGAAGGGCGGACGGCCGGCCTCGGCCACCATCCCGACGACGAACACGAGGAACGCCGGGAACAGCGGCAGGAGGTACCAGTTCGGGACGCCGGCGACGAGCCCCGCACCGTTGGCCTGGGCGTCGACGATCTCGCCCACGTTCAGCGAGCCGGTGTAGATGAACACGCTGGCGACGGCGAGCCCCTGGGCGATCTCGTAGGAGATCATCTGGGCCGAGGCCCGGACGCCACCCATGAGCGGGTAGGGGGACTGCGAGGCCCAGCCGGCGAGGACGACCCCGTAGACGTGGAGCGAGCCCATCGCCAGGAACCACAGGACGCCGACGTTCAGGTCCGCCGCCTGGAGCCGGAAGGTCTCGCCGAAGAGCGTGACCTCGCCGCCGAACGGGATGATGGCGATCGACAGGAAGCCGGCGATGACCGACACGAGCGGCGCGACGCCGTAGATGACCTTGTCGACCATCCCCGGCGTCACGTCCTCCTTGAAGAACATCTTGATGCCGTCGACGAGCGTCTGGAGGACGCCGAACGGGCCCACGCGGTTGGGGCCCTTGCGGGACTGCATCAAGGCCACGATGCGACGCTCGGCCCAGATCAGGAGGGCCGTGGTGAGCAGGAAGATGGCGAAGACGGCCACGACCCGGAGGATGTGGACCCAGAGCGGGAGCGACTCGGTCATGCGCCCACCTCCGCGGGCTCGGCGGCGGTGACGGTCACGAAGGCGGTCCCGGCGTCGTCGCCGGCGAGGGTGGTCGCCGGCGTGTCGGTCGAGTTGGCGGGCACGAACACCGCGCCGGCGACCACGTCGTCGTTGACCCGGGCGGGGAGGGTGAGGCTCGCCCCGTTGCCGCTGACCTCGACGAGGTCGCCGTCGGCGATCCCGAGCGCGTCGGCGTCGGCGCGGTTGAGCCCGACCCGTGGCGCACGGGCGGTGGCGTTCAGGTCGTCGGCGCCGGTGAGCATGGTGCCCCGGTCGAGCAGGAGCGGGTAGGTGACCAGCGCCAGCCCGTCCCCCTCGTCGCGGGGCTCGGGAGCCTCGAGCTCGGGCCAGTCGCGGCTGCCCTCGTGCGTCGCCAGTCGCGTGACCTCGCCCCGGAGCCCGTCGAGGTCGTTCCAGCCGAGGTCGTGACCGAGCAGGGCCGCGAGCTGGACCACGATCTCCCAGTCGTCCTGGACGAGGTCGGGACCGTCGACGGTGGGGCTGAACCGCTGGGTGCGGCCCTCCCAGTTCGTGTACGACCCGGCGCGCTCCTGGGTCGCGGTGACCGGCAGGACGACGTCGGCCTGCGCCACGGTCTCGTTGATGGCGAGGTCCTGGGCCACGACCGTGCCGACCTTGGCCAGCGCCTTCGCGGCGAGCGCCGGCGAGGCACAGTCGCGCACGAGGTCGACCCCGATGAGGTGCAGGACGTCGATCTTGCCGGCGGCCGCGTCGGTCAGGATGGCGTGCAGGTCGCGGCCCCGGTCGGTCGGGAGCTCGCCCCAGACGGCCTCGACCACGCGGCGGTCGTCGTCGTCGGCGAGGAGCCGGCCGCCCGGAAGCGTGCCGGCCGCGAGCCCGGCGTCGAGGGCGCCGCGGGCGCCGGCGCGCCGCGGGACCCAGGCGAGCTTCCCGCCGATGGCCTCGGCGAGCATCCCGGCGGCGGCGATCGCGCCGGCCGGCGCGCGCTCGCCCACCAGGATGACCGCGCCCTCGGTGTCGGCGAGGTCGTCGAGCACCCCGTCGAGGTGCGGGGAGTCGTAGCCGCTGTCGGCGGCGATGGGCGCCAGCGCGGCGACGCCACGGGCGCGCCCCAGGGCGGCCAGCGCGTCGAGCTCGTGCCCGGGGGCGGTCTCGAGTCGCCGGTAGGCGTACTCGGCCAGCGACCCGGTGAGCGGGCCGACCGGGATGATCTTCGCCTTGTTGCGACGCCACGCCTTGCGGATGCGGAGGTGGAGGATCGGCACCTCCTCCTCGGGGTCGAGCCCCACGGTCAGGATGACCGGGGCGTGCTCGACGTCGGCGTAGGTCGCGGTCCCGCGGGTGCGCGAGCGCGGCGACCGCCTCGACCTCGCCGGCCGGGGCGAAGCGCGTGCGGAAGTCGACGTCGTCGCTCCTCAGCACCGTGCGGACGTACTTCGAGACGGCGTAGGCGTCTTCGTCGGCGAGCCGCGAACCGGTCACCACCGCGACCCGCCCGGGCCCCTTCTCGTTCGCCTCGGTGATGGCGGTCGTGACGGCCCGGAGCGCCTCGGCCCAGGTCGTGTCCACGAGCTCGCCGCCCGCGGCCTTCTTCGGCTGGGTGAGCCGGATGTCGGAGGTGAGGAGGTTGAAGCCGAAGCGGCCCTTGTCGCAGCTCCAGGCCTCGTTGACGGCCATGTTGGTGCGCGCGAGCTGGCGCTGGATCTGGCCCCGGCGGGACTGGACGGTGAGGTTGCAGCCGGCCGAGCAGTGGTCGCAGACGCTCGGGGCGCTGCGCATGTCGAACGGGCGCGCCTTGAACCGGTAGGACGCCGAGGTGAGCGCCCCGACCGGGCAGATCTGGATGACGTTGCCGGAGAAGTAGGACTCGTAGGGCTCGTCCTCGTAGATCGCGACCTGCTCCAGCGCGCCCCGCTCGAACAGCTCGATGAAGGGGTCGCCGGAGATCTGCTCGGAGAAGCGGGTGCAGCGGGCGCAGAGGACGCAGCGTTCGCGGTCGAGGAGCACCTGGGCGCTGACGGCCACGGGCTTCTGGTAGCGGCGCTTCTCGTCGATGAAGCGCGAGGTGTTGCTGCCGTGCTTGAGCGCCTGGTCCTGCAGCGGGCACTCGCCGCCCTTGTCGCACATCGGGCAGTCGAGCGGGTGGTTGATGAGCAGGAACTCGAGCGTGCCGGCCTGGCCGTGCTCGGCGACCTCGGAGGTGAGGTGGGTGCGGACCTCCATGCCGTCGGTGCAGGTGGTGGTGCAGGCCATCATCGGCTTGCGCTGACCCTCGACCTCGACGATGCACTGGCGGCAGGCACCGACCGGGTCGAGCAGGGGGTGGTCGCAGAAGCGCGGGACGATGGTGCCGAGCATCTCCGCCGCGCGGATCACGAGCGTCCCCTTGGGGACCGTGATCTGCTCGCCGTCGATCGTCACCGAGACCTTGTCGTCGGCCTGTTCCGTGCTCACAGGGCACCCGCCTTCTGCATGTCGGGACGTGCCGGCGGGGTGACACCCTTGGGGCAGCGGCCCTCTGCGATGTGCTGCTCGTAGTCCTCGCGGAAGTACTTCAGGCTCGCGACGATCGGGGAGGTCATCCCGTCGCCGAGGGCGCAGAAGCTGCGACCGAAGACGTTGTCGCAGACGTCGAGGAGGACCTGCAGGTCCTCGGTGCGACCCTGGCCGTGCTCGATCCGGTGGAGGATCTGCGACAGCCAGTAGCCACCCTCGCGGCAGGGCGTGCACTTGCCACAGGACTCGTGCTCGTAGAACTCCGTGAAGCGCAGCGTGGCGTCGACGATGCAGGTCTCGGTGGAGTAGACCATCAGGGCACCGGTGCCCAGGAGGGACCCCTTCTCGGCGATGTCCTCGAAGGTGTAGGCGACGTCGGCCTCGCTCGCGGGGAGGTAGGGGGTCGACGACCCGCCGGGGCAGAAGAAGGACAGCTCGCGGCCGTCCTTCATCCCGCCGGCCGCCTCGATCATGTCCCGCACCGAGGTGCCGAGCGCGAACTCGTAGTTGCCGGGGGCGACGACCTCGCCCGAGATGCACATGAGCTTGGGACCGGGCGACTTCTCGGTCCCCCACTGCCGGAACCAGTCGGCCCCGTGGCGCATGAGGTACGGGGCGGTGGCGATGGTCTCGACGTTGTTGACCGTGGTCGGGCAGCCGTAGAGGCCGTGGGTCGCCGGGAACGGCGGACGCAGCCGCGGCTGGCCACGACGCCCCTCGAGCGAGTCCAGCAGCGCCGTCTCCTCGCCGCAGATGTACGCGCCCGCGCCGCGGTGGAGGGTCAGGTCGAAGCGGCGCCCCGAGCCCATCACGTCCTCGCCGAGGTAGCCGGCGGCGTAGGCCTCCTGGATGGCGGCACGCAGGCGCCGGCCGGCGAAGGCGAACTCGCCGCGGAGGTAGATGTAGCCCTGGACGGAGTTGAGGGCGAGGCCGGAGACGATCATCCCCTCGATCAGCGAGTGGGGGTCGCGCTCCATCAGCTCGCGGTCCTTGAACGTGCCCGGCTCGCCCTCGTCGGCGTTGCACACGACGTAGACCGGCTTGCCGGTGTCCTGGGCCACGAACGACCACTTCATGCCGGTGGGGAAGCCCGCGCCACCGCGGCCGCGCAGCCCCGAGTCCTTGACGACCTGGATCATCTCCTCCGAGGTCATCTCGAGCGCCCGGGTGACGCCCTCGTAGCCCCCGTGCTCGAGGTAGGTCTCGAGGCGGTGGACGTCGGCGACGTCGTAGCGCCCGGTGAGCGCCTTCGCGGGTCCGAACTGTCCCATCCTCAGGCCTCCTCGGTGTCGGTGCCGGGGGTGGGATCTTCCGCCGGGGGGTCCTCGGTCGCGGCGATCCGTCGGCGCCTCGTCGGCGCCGCCCGCGGCCTCGGTGGGCACCTCGCCCCGGGCGCCGACGGTGGGCTTCTCCGGGGTCGCCGGCGGCGCCGGCAGCTCGTCCTCGTCACGGCGCTCGGCCGCCACGGAGTCAGGCGCGGCCGCGAGCCCGGTGCGCTCGCGGAAGACCTGCCCACCGACACCCTTGGGGTCACCGCCCGGGTGCGTCACCGGGATGTCGGTCTCGCCGGTGCGGTACGACGGGGGCACCGCGGCCTCGGCCTGCGCCCGCGCGGCACGGGCGAGCTCGTCGTCGAGCCCGTCGGCGGCGCCGGAGAGGTCGCGCTCGACCTCCGTGAACGTGCCCGGGACCTCGTTCGACCAGTTGGACGCCGGCGGGCTCCCCTTCCGGCAGGCGCCGAGCAGCGCGTCGGCCTCGGCCTTGCTGAGCGGGCCGTACATCTCGTAGTTGACCTGCACGACCGGCGCGGCGTCGCAGATCCCGAGGCACTCGGCGTGCTCGACGGACACCTTCGTCTCGGCGTCGTGGTGACCGCCGAGCTGCTCGACGTAGCCCTCGTAGATGTCCTGCGCGCCGGCGATCTTGCAGGTCGGGTTGGTGCACACGGACAGCAGGTAGTCACCCACCGGCTCGCGCTTGAACATCGTGTAGAAGGTGGCCACCGCACCGACCTCGGCCTTGGTGAGCCCGAGCGTCTCGGCGCAGAACGCGATGCCCTCGTCGGTGACGTAGCCGTGCTCGCTCTGCATCAGGTGCAGCAGCGGGAGCAGGGCGGAGCGTGCCACCGGGTAGCGCTTGACGAGGGCCTCGGCGGCCGCTCGTGTGGTGGAGGGAACAGACACGTCCGTCTCCGTGGTCGAAGTCGTGGTCGTGTGCGTGGCCGGACCGGGCCCGCGAGGGTCCGGGTCGGTCCGCGCGCGGGTCAGCGGTCGACGCCACCCATGACGGGGTCGATGGAGGCGACGATCGCGATGACGTCGGCGACCATCCGGTCGCGACTCATCAGGTCGGCGGACTGCAGGTTGACGAAGCTGGGATCGCGCACGTGCACGCGGTAGGGCTTGTTGGTGCCGCTGGAGGTGATCGCGTACCCGAGCTCGCCGCGTGGGGACTCGACCGCGGAGTAGACCTGGCCCGCGGGGACCGTGAACCCCTGCGTGACGAGCTTGAAGTGGTTGATCAGCGCCTCCATCGACTCGCCCATGATGTGGCGGATGTACTCCGGGTCGTTGCCCATCCCGTCGGGGCCGAGCGCCTGCTTCGAGGGCCAGGCGATCTTCTTGTCGGCCACCATCACGGGGCCGCCGGGGAGGATGTCGAGGGCCTGACGGATGATCCGCAGCGACTGGCGCATCTCCTCGAGCCGCACGACGAACCGCGCGAAGCTGTCGCCGGCGGTCTCGGTGGGGACGTCGAAGTCGTAGCGCTCGTAGCCCGAGTAGGGGTTGGTCTTGCGCAGGTCCTGCGGGACGCCGGCGGCGCGGAGCAGCGGCCCCGTGACCCCGAGCTCGATGGCCTGCTCGGCGGTCAGGATGCCGACGCCCTTGAGCCGCCCGTGCCAGATGGGGTTGTCGAGGAGCAGGTCCTCGTACTCCGCCATCTTGCGGGGGATGAGCTCGAGCAGGTGCTCGCACCGCTCGACGAAGTCATCGGTCACGTCGTTGGCGAGCCCGCCGGGCCGGATGTAGGCGTGGTTCATCCGGAGGCCCGACTGCGACTCGAACAGGTCGAGGATGTGCTCGCGCTCACGGAAGCCGTAGATCATCATCCCGACCGCGCCGAGCTCCATCCCGCCGGTCGCGAGCCAGACGAGGTGGCTCGCGATGCGGTTGAACTCCATCAGGATGACCCGCACGACCTCGGCCCGCTCGGGCACCTCGATGCCGAGGAGCTTCTCGATGCCGAGGCAGTACGCCGCCTCGTTGTAGAACGGCGAGAGGTAGTCCATCCGGGTGAAGAAGGTCGTGCCCTGCACCCAGGTGCGGTACTCGGCGCTCTTCTCGATCCCGGTGTGGAGGTAGCCGATGACCGGCGTGACCGAGCGCACGGTCTCGCCCTCGAGCTCGAGCACGAGGCGCAACACGCCGTGGGTCGACGGGTGCTGCGGGCCCATGTTGACGGTCATGGTGGACGCGCCGACGGCGTCCTCGACCGTCTCCCAGTCGGCGCCCTCGACGAAGATGTCGCGGTCGAAGTCCTCCGAGGCGGGTGTCGTCGTCACTCGACCACCTCCCGGAGGTCACGCTCGTTCGGCGGTGGGATGAACTTGTCGTGCTTGTACTCGATCTCGACGCCACCGAGCGGGTAGTCCTTGCGGTGGGGGTGACCGAGCCAGTCGTCGGGCATGAGGATCCGGATGAGGTTGGGGTGCCCCTCGAAGTCCACGCCGAACATGTCGTAGACCTCCCGCTCGAGGTAGTCCGCCGTGGGCCAGACCGCGGTCGCGGACGGCAGGCGCGGGTCGGTGTCGGGCGTGGCCGCGACGATCCGGAACCAGTGGGAGCGACTCACCGAGCGCAGGATGTAGGCGACCTCGATGACCCCCTCGTCACGGGACACGCGGTGCTCCGGCCAGCCGGTGGTGGACGGCTGCCGCTCGATGACGACGTCGCCGGCGGGGAAGTGCACGCCGCCGAGGTCGGCGAGCATCTCGCACGCGAGCTCGTCGTCCTCCTTGCAGAAGCGCAGGAGGTCGATCAGCTCGGCGCCGTCGACGAAGAGCGTGAGCTCGCCGTGCGCGAGGTCGGCCGAGACACCGGGGAACCGGTCCTGGACGCGGCGCTCGACCTGCTCGTGGGTGAGGGGGTCGTGACGGACCTCGATCACGCGTCCGCTCCCTGCTCGGCGAAGCGCTGACCGCGGATCTTCTCGTGCAGCTGCAGGATCCCGTCGAGCAGCATCTCCGGGCGCGGCGGGCAGCCGGGGACGTACATGTCGACCGGGACGATGTGGTCGACGCCCTGGACGAGGGCGTAGTTGTTGAACATCCCGCCGGAGGTGGCGCAGACGCCCATCGACAGGACCCACTTCGGGTCCGACATCTGGTCGTAGATGCGCCGCAGCACGGGCGCCATCTTCTGGCTCACGCGCCCCGCGACGATCATGAGGTCGGCCTGCCGCGGCGAGGCGCGGAACACCTCCATGCCGAAGCGGGCCATGTCGTGACGGGCGCCGCCGGTCTGCATCATCTCGATGGCACAGCAGGCGAGGCCGAACGTGGCCGGCCACAGCGACGCGCTCCGGCTGTAGTTGACGAACTTCTCGACGTTCGTCAGCAGGACGCCGGAGGGGATCTTCTCCTCTAGTCCCATTCCAGACCTCCTCGGCCGATCTCGTAGACGAAGGCGATGCCCAGGACCCCCAGGAAGACCGCCATCTGCACCAGGGCGAACCACCCGAGGCCGCGGTAGACGACCGCCCACGGGTAGAGGAAGACGGTCTCGATGTCGAAGATGAGGAACATCATCGCGACCATGTAGAACTTGACCGAGAAGCGGGTGCCCTTGACGTCGGCCAACGGGATGTTGCCGCACTCGTACGCCGACAGCTTGGTCGGGTTGGGCACGCTCGGGCCGACGAGGCTGCTGACCGCGATCGAGCCCACGGCGAAGGCCGCCGCCACGATGAACAGCAGCAGGATCGGTAGGTACTCGGACAGCACGTCCGTCGTCTCCTGGTAGCTGGGCCCGTCGGGGACCGGGCGGGGGGCTGGTGGGGTGGAACGGTAGGGGTGGCTCCGTGACCCCCGCAAGACGACCACCGGTCATCGGACCGGGACCGGAGGGGCCCGCGAGGGGTGCGCCTAGGCGGCCGGCGCCAGTCGGGAGAGGGTGTTGATGATCGCGTCCTTGGCGTCCGACGGCCGCTCGTCGGTCAGGTGCGCCATCAGCTTGAAGACGAACTCCATGAGGGGGCGGATCGGCATGCCGTACTCGGTGCAGATGTGCATCACGGTGGGGTGGCCGACGAGCTCGGCGAAGACCTTGCCGAGGGTGTAGTAGCCACCCCAGCGCCGGCGCAGCTCGCGGTCGTAGGCATCGAGCACGTCGGTGCGCTTGACCTGCATCGCGCGGTCGATGACGTCGGCCGCGAGCGCGGCCGCCTCCATCGCGTAGCTGATGCCCTCGCCGTTCATCGGGTTGACCATCCCGCCGGAGTCGCCGACCAGCACGAGCCCGCGGTGGTGCAGCGGGGTGCGGTTGAAGCCCATCGGGATGGGGCCGGACTGGACCCGGCCCCGCTGCATCTCCACCGAGGTGCCCCACTCGGCCTCGAGGCCGGCGGCCCAGCGGGACATGAGCTCGCGGTAGTTGACGCTGCGGAAGTCCTTGGACGTGTCGAGGAGGCCGAGGCCGACGTTGATGGTCCCGTCGTCGAGCGGGAAGATCCAGCCGTAGCCGGAGAGCAGGTCGCCGGCGCCGTCACGCAGGTCGAGGAACGAGCTGATCCAGTCGTCCTTGGACTTGGGCGACTCGTAGTAGGTCCGGACCGCGACCGCCATCGGCCGGTCCTTGCGCCGGTGCAGGCCGGCGGAGCGGGCGAGCTTGCCGGACGGGCCGTCGGCGGCGACGACGACCGGGGCGCGTACCTCGCCCTCGGCGCCGTCGGCGTCCTTCCAGGTGACGCCGGCGACGCGCGACCCGGTCGCGTCCTGCCAGCGCAGTCCCGTGACCGTGGTGTCCTCCCACAGGGTGGCGCCGCGCTCGACCGCGAGCCGGGCGAGCCGCTCGTCGAAGACCCGGCGGGTGGCGGTGCCGCCCCAGCTCGGCCAGTCCTGCAACGTCGGCCAGGGCAGCTCCATCACGGTGTGCCCGCCGTGGATGCGCAGCCCCTTCTGGACGGCCCAGCCGTCGACCTCGCCGCGGGCCTCGCGCTCGAGCCCGAGGTCGAGGAGCTCCTTGATGACGCGGGGGGTCAGGCCGTCGCCGCAGACCTTGTCACGGGGGAAGGACTCCTTCTCGACGAGCAGGACGTCGTAGCCCAGGCCGGCGAGGTGCGCCGCGCTCGTGCTCCCGCCGGGTCCCGCGCCCACCACGACGACGTCGGCGTCGGTGATGCGCTGGCGCATGACGACTCCTGGTCGCGGTCGGGATGGGGGCGGGGCCACGTCGCGTGGTGTTCGTAGCAGGTCACGTGTCCAGGCGTCGCCGGGTGGCGGGACGGGGGGACTTCGTGAACGCGTTCACAAGCTCGTGGGAGTGTAGCCAGGGCGCCGCGAGCCCGACAACGTGCCCGGCGCCCCTGGGACGGGTCGCTCAGCCGAGCGGCGCGCCCATCCCGCCGGTGAGCCCGACGAGCTTGGCGACCGCGTCGGTGAACTGCTCGTCGGTCAAGACGGTCGCGCCCTCGGGCTTCACGAGCGGGTCGACCTCGTCGAAGTCCGAGAACGACAGCGTCAGGAGGATCGAGCCGGCGACGCCCTCGTCGAACGCCGCGGCGTCGAAGCGGATCTCGGTCACCTTGTCATCGGTCACCACCACGGTCCCGGGGATCGTCTCGGGCAGGTCGGCGAGGTCGGCCTCGAGGTCCTCCATCGGCATCGCCTCGTCGGCGCCGACACGCTGGTTCAGCTCGGCCGCCGCGCGCAGCAGCTCGCGCAGCTGCAGCGCGACCTCGAACTGCTCGACCCCGTCGCCGGTGTCCTCGACGTCGACGACCGTGACGTACTCCTCGAAGAACCCGTCGATACCGCCGCCGAAGAGCTCCTCCGCCGCGTCGGCGACCTCCTCCTCGTCCGCGGTCGGAGCCTGGGCCCCCAGCAGCGACTGCAGCCGCTCGGCGTCGAGCTGGCCCTCGACGCCGACCCACTTGCCGTCGAGCAGGTCGAGGACGGCGGCCTTCACGTCCGTGTCGAACCCGAGCGCGTCCAGCGCCGGCGCGAGCTCGTCGCGCGGGTCGAAGGCGCCGGCGCCGGCGAGCGAGAGCAGGTCGCCGAGGCCGACGTTCACGTAGAACGCCTCCTCACCGAAGGATCGGAGCTCGAGGATGGGCGAGCCCGTCCCCAGACCCAGCGCGAAGCTCATCCCGTCGTCGCCGTCGACGACCCCGGAGAACCCGAAGGTCCCGAGGAAGGTCGCCGCCTGGCCGGCGTCGGCCCCCAGCGTGTCGAGGGCCGCACGGTCGGCGTCGACCGCGAAGCGGTAGGCGTACGAGCCGTCGAAGGTGTCCTCGAACGCCGACGACAGACGCGTCGCCGGGTCGGCGGAGGCGCCGCCGCAGGCGCTGGCGACCAGCGCCAGGAGCGCGACGAGCGTCGTCAGCGGCCGCAGGCCGCGGGTGCGGGTGGTGGACGTCATCGAGGCCTCCGGGTCCCGAGGTGGCCGCGGCGAGGAGCCGACGGTCGGGGCGACGACGGCCACCGCGGCGGTGGCGTCGACCGGCACAGGGTAACGGCCCTCAGCCCGTGCGGTAGCCGCGGTGGACGGCCACGATGCCACCGGTCAGGTCCTTCACCGCGACCCGCGTGAACCCCGCCTCGCGGACCCAGTCGGCGATGGTCCGGCGGTCCGGCCAGGCCCGGATCGACTCGGCCAGGTAGCGGTAGGCCGGCGCGTCCGAGGACACGAGCTTGGCGACCTCCGGCAGCGCCCGCATCAGGTACTCGGTGTAGAGCGTCCGGAACGGCCCCCACGTCGGCGCGGCGAACTCCGCGATGACGACCCGGCCACCCGGCCGCAGCACGCGGGCGAACTCCGCCAGGGCGAGCGTGGGGTCGGGGACGTTGCGCAGACCGAACGAGATCGTGACGGCGTCGAACGAGCGGTCCGGGAACGGCAGTCGCTGCGCGTCGCCGTTGACGAAGGTGACGTCGGGGTAGCCGCGCCGGGCTCCCTCGGCGAGCATGTTGAAGGACAGGTCGAGCGCCACCACCCGGGCGGCCCCCTGCGCGATGAGCGCCGCGGCCACGTTGCCCGGCCCCGCGGCGACGTCGAGCACCTGGGCGCCGGCGGGCTCGGCCGCCAGGGCCGTGACGCGGCGCCAGTGCGCGTCCTGCCCGAAGGACAGGAGCGCGTTGGCGAGGTCGTAGCGGGGAGCGACGCGGTCGAACATCGCCTGGACCAGCGCCGCGTCCTTGGCGTCGCGGCCGGGATCGGGCAGTTCGGGAGCGTCCAACGGGGTCCTCGGGTGCCTCGGGAGCGGAGCGAGCGGCCGCGGGGCGGGTGCTGGGGAGGGTGCGCGGCGACCGGTCCCCACCGTCGTGTCCGCGCGAGGTCGTGCGGCCCGGTACGGCTGCCCGGTCCGGCTCGTGGAGTCGGTCGGCCGAGTGTGGCAGGCTAGCGGTCGCACGGGCCTGCCCCGTCGCGCGCGGACGACCGTGCCGAGCCCCGAGACTGCAGGGAGGACCATGCCCCGCGCCTTCTGCCCGGAGTGCGGCTCCGAGGTACCCATCGACGCCGACGGCACCTGCCACGTGGGCCACACGGTCGACCTGGCAGCGGCGTCCCTGGGTCCCGCCGGCGAGCTCGAGGTGGACGTCCCCGGGCCCGCCGACCTCCCCGACGACGAGCCCGAGCCGTGGGTCGCCAACGTCGACAGCACCCAGCTCGGGGGCTACACCCCACCGCCGGACGCCGCCGCAGCGGCGCCGAGCCCTCCCCCACCGGCTCCCGCCGAGCCGCAGCCGATCGAGCCGCCCCCGCCCTCGGCCCCGGCGAGCCCACCCCCGGCCGCCACCGCCACCCCCGACGAGCCGGCGTGGGAACCCGTCGAGGAGACGGGCCCGGCGGAGCCGGCCTGGTCCCCCGCGGCGAGCACGAGCTCCCCCGAGCGGAGCTGGTCGACGGCCGCCGGACCCGCGGACCACGCCGACGACGAGCCGGACATCTTCGACCTCGACCTCGGCTCCGACGATGACCTCGCCGTCGCGGCCGCCGCCGCGGCACAGGCGGCCGAGGCGCCCGAGGACACCCCGACCCCGCCACCCGGTGGCGACACGGCCGGCTACGCCGACTTCGACCTCGACGACCTCGAGGCCGCGGTGGTCGACATGGGCCGCGACGACCCCGCACCGCCGCCCGCCGAGCCCGCTCCCGCGGCGACCGGACCGGCCGACGAGCTCGACGCGTTGTTCGGCACGCCGCCCGCGGCCCGTGCCGACGAGCCCACCCACGCACCGGAGCCGCCGGCTGCCCCGACCGCCCCGGCGGGGGCCACCGCACCGCCCGAGCCCGAGCCCTCGCACCGCGACGTGGTTGGCTCCTACCCGTCGCCGGGCGGCGCGCCGGCCGCGGGCGAACCGGTCGACCTGTCGAACTTCACCGCCAAGGGACGCACCGTCAAGGGCGGCGCCGAGAGCGGTAGCGAGGACCGCGGCGGGAAGAAGGGGTTCTTCGGCCTGCGTCGCTGAGCCGGGCGTACCATCGGCGCCCCGCCCGCCTCGAGGTCCAGCCCCGTGAGCGACACCTCCCGCACGCTCGACGCCTCCGACGAGGCGCTCGCCGGCGCGCTCGCACCGGCCTCCGACGCCGGCGAGCTCGTGACGCTCGAGGAGCTCGCCGACCGCACCGGCCTGTCGCTGCCCCTGCTCGAGGCGGTGGCCCGCGAGGGGCTGCTGATCAGTCGCTCCGAGGACCCGCCCCGCTACGCGCCGGCGGACGCCGAGGTGGTGCGGGCGGGCCTCCAGCTCGTGGAGGCGGGGTTGCCGCTCGGGGAGCTGCTCGACCTCGCCCGCCGCACCGACGAGGCGATGCGGCCGATCGCCGAGCACGCCGTGGACCTGTTCGTGCAGTTCGTGCGGGACCCGGTGATCGGCTCCGCCGCGACCGACGAGGAGGCCGCGACCCGTCTCGTCGCGGCCTTCCAGACCATGCTCCCCGCCACCGAGCAGCTCGTCGGGCAGCACTTCCGGGAGCTCCTGCTCGCCTCCGCACGCGAGCTGTGGGAGCGCGAGACGGGCACACCGTGACCGCCCTGCGCGTGCACAGCTGGCCGCTGGCCGATGCCGGGCCGCTGCTGGCGCACCTGCCGCCGGGCGAGGGGCTCGCGTGGCTGCAGCTCGACGACGGGATGGTCGGCTGGGGCGAGGCCAGCCGGCTCACCAGCGACGGTGAGGGCCGCTTCGCCGACGCCGCAGCCGGCTTCCGGGCGCTCGCCGCCGAGGCGGAGGTGGTCGACGAGGTCGAGGTCCGCGGCAGCGGGCTCGTCGCCTTCGGGTCGTTCACCTTCGACGCGCGCTCGCACGGCTCGGCCCTCGTCGTCCCCGAGGTGGTCGTCGGTCGGCGCGGCGAACGCGCCTGGGTCACCCACGTCACCGCCGACGGGTCCACCCCGCGACGCCCCGAGCTCCAACCCGCCGAGGCGCAGGCCGACGCCGCCGCCGACCGCCCCCGCTACGCCGGCTCGTCGATGCCCGACGTCCACTGGCTCGAGGCGGTCGCCGGCGCGGTCGCGCGGATCCGCGCCGGCGAGCTCGACAAGGTCGTCCTGGCCCGCGACTACGCCGTCTGGTCGCGAGCGCCGTTCGACCCACGCGTGCTCGCCCGACGGCTGAACGCCCGCTTCCCCGGTTGCCTCACGTTCATCGTCGACGGGCTGGTAGGCGCGACCCCGGAGCTGCTGATCCGACGATTCGGCGCCCAGGTCCAGTCGCTCGCCCTCGCCGGCACCGCCGCCCGCGGCCCCGACACCATCACCGACCGCGAGATCGGCGAGGCGCTCCTCAGCTCGAAGAAGGACCGGTGGGAGCACGAGCTCGCCGCGACGACCGTCGCCGAGGTGCTGGCGCCGCGGTGCGCCGACCTGAGCTACGAGCACGAGCCGTTCCTGCTCCGCCTCGACAACGTGATGCACCTCGCCACCCGTTTCCACGGGACGCTCGACGACCCGGCCGCCACGAGCAGCCTCGACCTCGCCGCCGCGCTCCACCCCACGGCCGCGGTCGGCGGGACCCCGACCGACCTCGCGGTCGAGGTGATCCGCGAGCTCGAGCGCATGGACCGCGGGCGCTACGCCGGGCCGGTCGGGTGGATGGACGCCGCCGGCGACGGCGAGTGGGGCATCGCGCTGCGCTGCGCGGAGCTGTCTGGTGCGCGCGCGAGGCTGTTCGCCGGCGCCGGCATCGTCGCGGACTCGCTCCCCGAGGACGAGCTCGAGGAGACCCGCGTCAAGCTCCGCGCCATGCAGTCCGCCTTCGAGGCCTGACACCCGCGGCGCGCCGTGACGCGGTGCTCACGGTGCGAGCGCCGCCGCGACCTCCCGCTGGATGCGCCGGTGCAGGGCGACGTTGGCGTGGCGGTCGGTGCGGACCTCGACGATCCGGATGCCACCGTCCTCGACGCCGGCGAGCACCGCCGGGCCGAGGTCCTGCGCGCGGGTGACGTGGACGTGGTCGAGCCGGTGCAGGCGTGCGAGGTCGGCGAGGTCGAGGCCGTGCGGGGTGCCGAACACCCGCTCGAACGGGCCCGGGTGGTCGGCCTGCGGCAGGAAGTGGAAGATGCCGCCGCCGTCGTTGTTCACCACCACGAACGTGCAGTCGAGCCGCTCGACGTCGGGGCGCAGCAGGAACCCGTTGCCGTCGTGCAGGAGCGACAGGTCGCCGGCGAGCGCCACCGTGGGCCCGTCCCAGGCCAGGGCGACGCCGAGGGCGGTCGAGACGAACCCGTCGATGCCGCTCGCCCCGCGGTTGCCGAGGACGTGCAGCCCGCGGCGCGGCAGCAGGTGGGCATCGAGGTCGCGGACCGGCATCGAGGACGCGACGACCAGGCTGGCCCCGTCCGGGAGCGCGCCGGCGACGTCGCGGGCGGTGCGCGGCTCGCTGGGGGTGTCGTCGCCGTCCAGGATGGCCCGGACGGTGCTGGTGGCGCGGCGGTCCGCGTCGCGCCAGCCATCGAGCCAGTCGCTGCCGGCGGCAGCCGCGAGCCGGTCCGCGACCGCCCCGCACAGGCTGGCCGGGTCGGCGACGACGAGCTCGCGCATCGCCCGGTCCGGGTCCACCCAGGTCCCGTGCGGATCGACCACCACCTGCGGCACGTCGGCGCCGAGGAGCTCGGAGAGGCCGCGCGCGAGCCCGCTGCGCCCGATCCGCAGGACGAGGTCGGGGCGGTGCGCGGCCGCGAACGCCGGCGCGGCCAGCAGCAGCGGCGCGTGGGCCAGCGCGCGACCGTCACGTCGGGCGTTGGACAACGGCTCCGCCACGACCGGCCAACCGGCGCGCTCGGCGAGGTCGAGGGCCGGGCCGAGGTCGGCGGTGGTGTCCCCCAGCACCAGGAGCCCGCGCGGGGTCGCCGCGATGCGTCCGGCGAGGGCGTCGACCGCGTCGCGGTCGAGCCGCGCCGGAGGCCGCGTCACGTCCACCCACGGGGCCCCGCCGGCGCGGCCGTCGAGGGGCTGCGAGAACGGCTGCGCCACCCGGCTGCGTCCGTCGTCCACGGCCGGGACGGTGGGCTCACGGAAGGCGAGGTTGAGGTGGACCGGACCGGGCGCGTCGCGGACGCCGATCGCCTCGGCGTGCGCCCGCGCCAGCGTCGAGCGCCAGTAGGCGACGGACCCGTCGCGGTCCTCCGGCACCCCGACCTCGCAGAACCACCGGACGGCGTCGCCGTAGAGCTTCAGCTGGTCGATCGTCTGGTTGCTGGCGGTGTGGCGCAGCTCCGGAGGTCGGTCGCTCGTCAGCACCAGCAGCGGCACGCGCCCCGTGTCCGCCTCGACGACCGCGGGATGCAGGTTGGCCGTCGCCCCGCCGGAGGTGGTGACCACGACGGCGGGCCGGCCGGTGGCGCGCGCCAGTCCGACCGCCACGAACCCGGCCGACCGCTCATCGATCTGGACGTGGAGCCGCAGGCGTGGGTCGTCGTGGAGGGCCATCGCGAGCGCCGTCGACCGCGACCCCGGCGCCAGCACGGCGTCGGTCACCCCGCACCGCGCCAGCTCGTCGACCACGACGAGCGCGAGCGCGTGTGACGGGTTCTGCGCGTTCACCGGTAGGTCCCTCCCGCCGCGTCGGCCGCGGCCAGCCGCCCCAGGATGGCAGACGCGGTGTCGGGGTCGGGGCTCCACGTGGTGAGGAGCGCCGGGTCGGGCTCGGGGCGGCGGACGGCGATGCGGCCGCCCTCCGGCAGGAGCGGGGCGGTCACGACGTCACCGGCGAGGAGGCTCGCGGTGGCGAGCCCGCAGGCGTAGGGGAGCTCCGGCAGGGACGCGGCGAACGCGACCCCGGCCGCGAGGCCGACCGAGGTCTCGAGCGCGCTCGACACCACGACCGGCAGCCCGGCGGCGTCGGCGATCTCGAGCGCCCGGTGGACGCCGCCGAGTGGCTGCACCTTGAGGACGAGCACGTCGGCGGCGGCGAGGCCGGCGATCCGCAACGGGTCCTCGGCGGTCCGCACGGACTCGTCGGCGGCGAGGGGCACGCTGACGCGCCGGCGGAGCTCGGCCATCTCCTCCAGCGTCGCCACCGGCTGCTCCACGTACTCGAGGTCGTAGGCCGACAACCGCGTGATCGCGAGCGACGCCGAGGCGACGTCCCACGCCGCGTTCGCGTCGACCCGGAGCCTGCCGGCGGGGCCCAGCGCGTCGCGGACCGCCGCGACCCGGTCGACGTCGTCGGCGAGCGTCTGGCCCGGCTCGGCGACCTTCACCTTCGCGGTGGTGCAGTCGGAGGCGGCCACGAGCGCGTGCGCCTCGTCGGGGCCGAGCGCCGGCACGGTCACGTTGACGGGGATGTGCGTGCGGACGGGGCTCGGCCACGGGCGCTCGGCCGCGTCGCGTGCGGCGGCGAGCCAGCGCGACGCGTAGGCGGGCGCGTACTCCGGGAAGGCGGAGAACTCGCCCCAGCCGCACGGCCCGCGGAGCAGCACGCCCTCACGGTGGTCGACCCGTCGGAACCGCAGTCGCATCGGGATGCGGAAGGCGACGAGCTCGGTGATCGCCACCGTTCACCCGACCCGGACGGCGAGGAGGAGGCCGAGCGCGAGCACCACGCCGTGGACGAGGTGGAGCCGGCCCGTGACCTCGAGCGTGCGGACGAGCGCGGCACCGTGCGCGCCGCCGCGGACACCGGCGACCGCGCGCCACGCCAGCGGCAGGGCCGCCACCGCCAGGAGCGGCCACGGGCTCGACGTCCGGACCGCCAGCCCCACGTCGACGACGAAGGCGGCCGCGACGAGCGCGACGAACAGCGTGCGCGTGCGCGCGTCGCCGAGCACCACCGCGAGCGTGCGCTTGCCGGCGGGGGCGTCGGTCGGGATGTCGCGGAGGTTGTTGACGACGAGGATCGCGGTCGCGATCGCGCCGACCGACGCGCCGGCGAGGAGCGCCACCCACGACCACGTCTCGTCCTGGACGTACTGCGACCCGGCGGTCGCCACGAGGCCGAAGAAGACGAACACGAACACCTCGCCGAGCGCGCGGCTGGCGTAGGGCCGCGAGCCGCCGGAGTAGCCCAGCGCGGCCAGGACCGCCAGGATCCCGACGAGCAGGAGCTCCCAGCCAGCCGCGACGGCGAGCGCGAGCCCCGCGACGCCGGCGACCGCGAGGACCCCGACCATCGCCCGCTTCATCGCGCGGGGCGCGACGAGCCCCGCTGCCACGACCCGTCGCGGACCGACCCGGCCCGGCGTGTCGACACCGGCGAGCCCGTCGAACAGGTCGTTGGCGAAGTTCACCGCGACCTGGAGCGCCAGCGACACGACCAGAGCCGCGACGAACCGCCACGCCGAGAACCGGGCGGCGGCCGCCGTGCCGACCAGCACCGGCGCGACCGCCGCGGGCAGGGTCTTGGGACGCGCCGCCTCGAGCCAGACGTTCACGAGCGGTGGCTCTCTCGGTCGGGGGCGGGGACGTCGGCCTCGTACGCTACCCAACGCCGCCGGAGGGACCGCCGTGACCGACCTGATCGCCGTGCGGGTCCCCCGCGCCCGTGACCTCGTCGCGGCGTGGGACCAGGTCGCCTCCGCCGGCGACGCGCTGCTGCCGCTGGCGGCGGGCGCCCCGGACGCGGAGGTCGCGCGGGTCCTCGAGGCCCTGCGCCCCGCCGCGATCCTCACCCCACGGCCGGACGGCGAGGTCCGGGTGCGGCGGCTCCCGGGCGGCGAGCCGGTACGGGGCGGGCACCGCGCTGGTCGTCGCCACCTCCGGGTCCACCGGGACCCCCAAGGGCGTCGTGCTGTCCCGGTCGGCGCTCGACGCCTCCACGGCGGCCTCGGTCGCCCGGCTCGGCTGCGAGCGGGGCGAGCGCTGGCTGCTGTGCCTGCCGCTGACGCACGTCGCCGGCCTCCAGGTCGTGCTGCGGTCGCGGCTGCTCGGCACCGAGCCCGTCGTCCACGACGGCTTCGACGTGGACGCCGTCGCCGGCGTCGCATCCGACGGCAGCGCCCAGCACGTCTCGCTGGTGCCGACCCAGCTGACGCGGCTCCTCGACGCCGGCGCGCCGGTGCACCGCTTCCGGACGATCCTGCTGGGCGGCGCGGCACCGTCGCCGGCGCTCCTCACCCGCGCGGCCGACGCCGGCGCGACCGTGGTCGTCTCCTACGGGATGACCGAGACCTGCGGCGGCTGCGTGTACGACGGTCGCCCGCTCGACGGCGTCGAGGCGGACATCGCCGACGACGGCCGCATCCGGCTGCGGGGCCCGGTGCTGATGGACGGCTACCGGGGCCCGGCACGCCGCGGATGGCACCCCGCTCGACGGCGGCTGGTTCACGACCTCCGACCTCGGACGCCTGGGCGGCGACGGCCGGCTCGTCGTCCTCGGTCGGGCCGACGACGTCATCATCACCGGCGGCGAGAACGTCGTCGCCGGGACCGTCGCCGCGGCGGTCCGCGCCCACCCTGACGTCCGGGACGCCGTCGTCGTCGGTCGCGCCGACGACGAGTGGGGCGAGCGGGTCATCGCGGTGTGCGAGCTCGTCCCGGGGGCGCGCCTCGACCTCGACGAGCTCCGGTCGTCGTTGCGCGACGCGCTGCCCGGGCCGGCACTCCCGCGCGAGCTCGTCGTGGTGGACGCGCTGCCACGGGACCGCATGGGGAAGGTGTCGCGCGCGGCCGTCCGCGACCTCCTGGGGCAGCGCTAGGCCCCCGGACCGCTCGCGCTCGGAGGCTCGCACCGGGGGACCGTCCGCCCTGGCCGTTCGACGGGGGTGGGCGTTGCGATGGCCGGATGTGGCCACATCTGCCCCAATCCGGTCCCGACAGGCCTGCGAACCAGGCACCGCGAGCGGGACGGGCGGAGCCTCCGCCACCCGCGACCCACTCCCCCGCGACATCGACTTCACAGGAGACACACCGATGGTGCCAATGCGACGCAGGATCCGACCGTTCGCTGCAGCCGCAGCGCTGACCGTGGCGCTCGTCGCCTGCGGTGGCAACACCGACGGCGACACCACCGCCGAGACCGCCCAGACCGAAGCGCCCAGCGCGTCCGAGCAGATGACCGAGGACATGGGCTCGATGGGCACCGAGACCGAGATGGCCACGGACTTCGCCGTCGCGGTCGACTCGTCCGGCGACCCGTTCGCCGACCTCAAGGGCGCGGCCGACCACGTGGTCGGTGCCGCGGCCACGCTCTCCGGCGGGATCGCCGCCGCCGCGGGCTTCGAGGGTGACACCACCTCCGCAGCCTCCGAGCTCCAGGCCGGGCTGACCGCGCTCCTCCAGGAGCACGTCTACCTCGCGGGGATCGCGCTCGACACCGCCGCCGGGTTCGGCTTCGACTCCCAGGAGTTCGAGCTCGCCGCTGCGCAGCTCGACCGCAACTCCGTGGCCCTGTCCGAGGCCGTCGGCTCGATCGCCGGCGAGGAGAAGGGCGCGGCGTTCCTCGACCTGTGGCGTCAGCACATCGGCTTCTTCGTGGACTACACGAAGGGTGCCGCCGCTGGCGACGAGGAGATGAAGCAGGCCGCCGTCGACAGCCTGATGGGCTACACGAAGGACGCCGGCGCGTTCTTCGAGGAGATCACCGGCGGGGCGCTCCCGGCGGACGCCGTCTCCGGCTCGCTCGTCGAGCACATCGAGACCGTGAACGCCGCGATCGACGCGGTCGCGGCCGGTGACACCAGCGTCTTCGACAACCTGAAGGCCGCCGCCGACCACGTGAACATGGCCGCGAAGACCCTCGCGGGTGGCATCGCGCAGGCCGCCGGCCTCGAGGGCGACCCGTCCTCGCAGGCGGCGACCCTCCGCGCGGACCTGACCGGTCTGCTCCAGGAGCACGTCTACCTCGCCGGCATCGCGGTCAAGACCGCGTACGCCGCGGGTCCGGACAGCGAGGCCTTCACGGCCGCCGCTGCCACCCTGGACACCAACTCGCAGGAGCTCGCGGGTGCCGTCGGCTCGATCGCCGGCGACGAGAAGGGCGCCGCCTTCCTCGACCTGTGGCGTCAGCACATCGGCTTCTTCGTCGACTTCGCGGTCGGCGCAGCCGGTGACGACACCGCGGCGCAGGCGACGGCCATCGAGAACCTCGCGGGCTACACCCAGGACGCGGGTGCGTTCTTCGAGGAGATCACCGGCGGCGAGCTCCCCGCCGACGCGGTGGCCTCCGGCCTCGAGATGCACATCTCGACCCTCGCCGGGGCCATCCAGAGCCTCGCGGGCGTCGACTTCAGCTGACCCCGTCACACCCGAACGGACCGGAGCCCGCCCCAGCCGGGGCGGGCTCCGTGCCGTCGCACCACGACAGGAGCCCCACCGTGCACGCCACCACCATCCGCACCGCCCTCGCCGTGGCACTCACCGGCCTGGCCCTGGCCGGCTGCGGGAACGGCACCGACGCCGCCCCCTCAGCGACCTCCGCCGCCACGACCACGACGCCGGCCGCGCCGGCCGCGAGCGACCCCGTCGCGATCGACGACTTCCGCTTCTCCCCCGACACGCTGACCGTCACCGCCGGCACGGCCGTCACCTGGTCCAACGAGGACGCCACCGCCCACACCGTCACCGCCGGCACCGAGGGCGAGCCCCGGCCCGCGGAGTTCGACCTGCGCGTCGACGCGAAGGGCCAGACCGTGTCCGTGACCCTCGACGAGCCGGGCACCTACGCCTACTTCTGCCGGCTGCACCCGTTCATGCAGGCGACGATCGAGGTGACCGGCTGAGGCGGCCGTCGGTCGGACACCGCCGATCCGACGGCCGCGCCGGCAATCCCCCGCCCGCCCGTCACCGAACCGAGAGCGCCCCGCCCGTCACCCGACGACGAGGACGCCACCGCTGGAGGAACGACCCGATGAGCACGCCCGCGCGACGCTTCGGCCAGGTGGCCGGCAGCGCCTACGTGGCGCTGGGGCTGCTCGGGTTCGCGGTCACCGGGCTGAGCGGGTTCGCCGCCGCCCGCGGTGCGAGCCTCTGGGGCCTGGAGCTGAACCCGCTCCAGAACCTGATCCACCTGCTCGACCGGCCTGGCGCTGATCGTCGCCGCCGCCCGGGGTGAGGAACCCGCGCGTACGCTGGCGCTGCTCGCCGGCGCGAGCTACGGCGTCCTCGGCCTCCTCGGCCTGACGGTGGTCGGGACCAGCGGGAACGTGCTGGCGCTGAACGCCGCCGGCAACGTGCTCCACCTGATGACCGCCGTGGTCGCCACCACCGCCGCGATCTCCAGCCAGCGCGACCGCCGCGACCGCCGCGTCCACCACCGGACCACGACCCGGGCCTGACGCCCACAGGAGGACGCATGCGAGGCGACGCCCCCCGGCCGCTCCGGGCGGTCCCTGCCGACGAGGCGCAGGTCACGACCGACGAGGAGCTCCTCGTCGCCACCGCGCGTGGCGACCAGGCCGCGTTCGGGGCGCTCTACGACCGCGTGGCCGGCCCGGTCTACGGCGTGATCCGACGCGTGCTGCGCGACCCGGCACAGTCCGAGGAGGTCGCCCAGGAGGTCCTCGTCGAGGTGTGGCGCACCGCCAGCCGGTTCGACCCGCACCGGGGGAGCGCCACGACCTGGATCATGACGATGGCCCACCGTCGGGCCATCGACCGGGTCCGCTCCGAGCAGGCCTCCCGGGACCGCGACGAGCGCATCGGCCACCGCGACCGGGTCCGACCGTTCGACGAGGTCGCCGAGGAGGTCGAGACCCGCTTCGAGCACCGTCAGGTGCGGGCGGCGCTCGACCAGCTGACCGACCTCCAGCGCGAGGCGGTCGAGCTCGCCTACTACGGGGGCTACACGTACCGCGAGGTCGCCGAGCTCCTCGACACCCCGCTGGGGACCGTCAAGACACGGTTACGCGACGGCCTCATCCGACTCCGCGACTGCATGGGGGTGAGCTCATGAGCCCCGACGTCCACACCCTGACCGGCGCCTACGCCGCCGATGCCCTGCCCGACGACGAGCGCCGCACCTTCGAGGCGCACCTCGCCGAGTGCGAGGCCTGCGCGCAGGAGGTCGCCGAGCTCCAGGCCACGAGCGCGGCACTCGCCGCCGCGGTCGCCGAGGAGCCGCCGGCGGCGATGAAGGCCGCCGTCATGGCCCGCATCGACACGGTCCGCCAGGAGCCGCCACGCCAGCGACCGGTGACGATCGGCGACGCCGGCGACCGCCGCAGCGCGGACGACCACGGGGCCGGCGAGGTCGTCGACCTCGCCCGCACGCGCCAGCCGTGGCACCACCGTCTGCTCGCCCCGGCGGCGGCGGTGCTCGCCATCGCCGTCCTCGGCATGACCGGCATCATCGCCAACCTCAACGCGCGGATCTCGACGATGGAGGCCCAGACCGGCCGGGTCGCCGACGTGGTCGCGGCCGCCGACGCCCAGATCGTCGAGATGGCGCCGCACGACGGGGCGACCGCGCGCGTCGTCTACTCGCCGACCCGAGGCGAGGGTGTGTTCCTCGCCGACGGGCTGCCAGCCGCACCCGGGGAGATGGTCTACGAGCTGTGGTTCATCGGTGAGGACGGGCCCTCGCCCGCCGGGATCTTCGAGGCCGACGACCGCGGCCGCGTCACCCACGTCGTCACCGGGGACATGCAGGCGGTCCAGGCCATGGCGATCACGGTGGAGCCCGCCGGCGGCTCGCCCGAGCCGACCTCGGAGCCCATCATGGTCACCGAGATGCCCGCCTGACCCGCCGCCGGCGTACCTCGTCCGTGGGAACGCCAGACCAGCCGGCTGGTCTGCGGTTCCCACGGACGGGATCACCGCGCGTCCCGGACGGTCAGCCGATGCCGGCGTAGCTGTGGAGGCCGGTGACGACCAGGTTCACCGCGTAGTAGGTGAACATCAGCACCGCGAACGCCCCGATCCCGAGCCACGCGGCGCCACGGCCGCGGAAGCCACGTGTGGCACGGGCGTGGAGGTAGCCGGCGTAGGCGACCCAGGTGAGGAACGCCGAGGTCTCCTTCGGGTCCCAGCCCCAGTAGCGACCCCAGCTCTGCTCGGCCCAGACGGCGCCGGCGAGGACGGCGAAGGTCCAGATGGGGAAGCCGAACGAGATCGTGCGGTAGGCCAGCGAGTCGAGCGTCGCCGCCGACGGCAGCTTCGGGATGAACCACCAGCCGACGAGCGCCGCCGCGGTGACGGCGAGGTTGACCCCGGCCGCACGGCCGACCCCGGCGCCGATCGAGTCGGCCGCGGGCACGAACACCCACGACACCACCGACGGCGCGAGGAAGGTCCACAGGGCGAGCCGTTTGGGGTCGATCGTGGCCCGCAGCGCGCGGCCGTAGGCGAGCTGGTCGTCGCCCTCGGCCGGCCCACGGACACCGCCGTCGGCGAGGTCGACGGGGAGGTCGCGGTCGCGGAGCGCGTCGCCGAGCGCGTCCTCGTCGTCCTCGACGACCACGGTCGAGCCCGCGCCGGCGTCGGCGTCGACGACCCGGGAGCCGGCGTAGGCGGCCCCGACGGTGGAGCCGGTGAGCCGCTCCTGGGACTGCAGGGCGAAGCGGCGTTCGGCGGTGTCGCGGAGCAGGTGGAGCCCGTTGAACACGAACCCGACCGTGAACACGGTGGCGGCGGTCATGATCGCGAGCACGTGGATCTTCAACCACTGCGAGTTGAGGATCGGCATCAGCGGACCGGGGTCGCTGTAGACGAGCAGCGCCGCCGCCATCGTCAGCAGCGACCCGAGCAGGAGGAAGCCGACGACCTCGGGCTTCTTCATCCGCCACTGGAAGATCACGAGGCCGGCCACGACGACGCCGAAGCCCATCACCGACGAGTACTCGAACATCGTCCCCCACGGCACCCGACCGCCGGCGGCGATCGAGCGCGTCACGAGGTGGGCGAGGTGGGTGGCCACGCCGGCGACCGCGACCACGGTCCCGAGCGTCTGCGCGCGGGTGCCGGCGACGGCGACCTCACCCTCGGCCCGGTCGACCTTGGTGAACGCCAGGGCGTAGAGGTAGAGGCCCATCGCCACGAGGTACAGCGACATCGTGACGGGGAAGAACAGGACCTTGGAGAGCTCGCCGAGCTGTGCGTCGGTCATCGGGGGACCACCTCGGTCGGGGTGTCGCCGGGGACGGCATCGCCGTCAGCGGTCGGGGGTGCGGTGTGGCCGTCGATCGCGGTCCGGAGGTCCGCGACGATCTCCTCGTGCTCGGTGCCGAACGCCTGCGGACGCTGGAACGCGCGCCCCGCGACGGTCACCCGGGTCCGACCGGCGGCCTCGTCGTGGACGGCCTGCACCCACAACCGGCGGCGGTAAGCGTACAAGGCGGGGATGAGGCCAGCGAGGACGAGGAAGGCGCCGAGCAGCAGGAACGGGGTGGTGGGCTGGCGGCTGACCTGGAACCCGACCCAGCGGCGCAGCTCCGGGAACCGCACCGTCACGCCGTCGGGCATCTCGACGGTGCCGTCGAGACGCATCGCTCCCCCGCCGGCCGACTCGAGGTCGGACGTGTCGAGGGTGTTGACGTTCTGGCTGGCCGACAGGCGCAGGTCGCCGCGGTACTCCTGGAAGAGCATGAGCGGGGCGTCCGCCCACGGCGCGCCGGTCAGCTGGGGTGTGCCGTCGTCGCCCGGCGGGGCGTAGGGCCAGAAGAACAGCTCGAGCCCGACGTCGGGTACGGCCCCGGGGGCCTTGACCGCGCCCGACCAGAACCCGCCTTCGGCCGGCTTCATGGTCACGTAGCCGTCGTAGACCGGCTCCGGCTCGCCCTCGACCTCGACGACGACCCGCGGCGCGTAGCCCCAGTCGAGCTGGTGGATCTTCATCCCGTCCACGATGAGCGGGTCGTTGCCACCGACGGTGTCGGTGTAGCTGGTGCCGTCGGGCTCCCGGATGGTGACCGTCGAGGAGAACAGCTTCGGCTGGCCGCCGAGGCGGACGTCGCGGTACCAGTCGACGTCGAACTCGTCGAGGGTCATGACGAAGCCGCGGTGGTCGCCGTCGTCCCACCACCGTCCCGGCTGGTAGGTCCAGTAGCCGATGGCGGTCTCGGCGAACGAGGCCCCCTCGACGACGCCGACCTGGCCGGTGAACCCGAGCAGCTGCCCGAGGACGATGGCGACGAGCAGCACGTAGAAGGAGGTGTGGAACGCGAGCGAGCCGCCCTCGCGCAGGACGTGGCCCTTCTCGGCGGCGACCTGATCGGGCAGGCCGGCCTCGGCGTCGGGCCCGCGGTCACGCAGCGCCCAGCGCCGGCGCGCCAGCACCCGCCGCGCCAGCGCGTGGACCTCGTCGGGGGCGACGTCGGTCTCGAGGACCGTGACGTGCTCCTGGCTGCCGAGGTGGTTCGACCGAGGCGGCCGCGACCGACGCAGGATCCGCCACCACGCGCGGAAGCGGGGCAGCAGACACGCGGTCAGGCTGGTGAACAGCAGCAGCAGGAGCGCCAGGAACGCCGGCGACCCGAACACGTCGTAGCCACCGAGGACGTCGAGCACGACCGAGACGCCCTGGCCCGGACCGGCCGCGCCGGCGCGCCACTGGGCCACGGTCCGGGGGACGTTCGGCTCCTGCGGCACGACGGTCGCGAGGAGGGTCAGCACCCCGAGCAGGCCCAGGAGGTACAGCGCCGTCCGCATGCGCTTGAGCCAGCGCCACGCGAGCTTGGCCGAGGACACGACGAGCCCCACCGGAGCGTCGCTCCGGGGGTCCGAGGGACGCCGGACGTCCGGGTTCGCCTCGGGGGGAAGGGGGGAGTCGATGCGGCTCACGGGCGCGAAGGTACCTGTCTGCCGGGGTCCGGATCGCCGCGCGCCGGCGCGGCGGGCGGGCCTAGATGGGCGGCTCGAAGCGCCCGATCATGGGACGCAGCCAGGTGATGAACTCGTTCCACAGGCCGGTGGCGATGGCGAGTCCGACGAGCGCGAGCAGGCTCCCGCCGACGACCTGGAGGGTGCGGGCGTTGCGCTTCAGGAAGTCGAGGGCGCCGGCGAACCGCTTGAAGGCGACCCCGACCACGATGAACGGCACCCCGATGCCGAGCGCGAACACGAAGCCGAGGATGCCGCCACGCCAGGAGACCCCGGTGCCGACAGCCGCGGAGAGCGTGAGGATCGCCCCGAGCGCCGGCCCCACGCACGGCGTCCAGCCGACGCCGAAGACGAACCCGAGGAGCGGCGCCGTGGCGACCCCACCCGACGGGGCGGTGTGCGCCACCCGGAACTCGCGCATCAGCGTGCCGCGGGCCATCAGCACGCCCAGCGCCACCACGACGAGCCCCATCACGACCTGGGCGGTGCGGTTGGTCTGCAGGAACGACAGCGCCCCGAACGCGACCCCGAGCATCGTGAACGGGATGGCGAACCCGACGACGAACAGCAGCGACCCCAGGAGCACCCGGCCCTTGCGGGCGACCCCACCCTCGGCGATCTCCTCGCCGGACAGGCCGGTCATGAACGACAGGTAGCCGGGCACCAGGGGGACCACGCACGGGCTCGCGAAGGACACCAACCCGGCCGCGAACGCGACGAGCATCGCGAGCAGGAGGTTCGCGTCGTTGATGATGCTCTGGACGGTCTCGGCCACGGGTGCTCCTCGTGGTACGCGGTCCCGGTCGGGGTTCGACGCCCGGTGGTGGCGGGCCTGGTCAGGTGGTGGTGCCCTCGAGCAACCGGCTCACGAGGACGACGACCTCGGTGGTCGTGGTGAGGCCGAACAGCCTCGCGGCGACCCGGCCGTGCTGGTCGATGATGATGGTCGTCGGGATCGACCGCGGCCCGACCCCCTCGTAGGCGGCCGCGTACTCGTTGGCCGGGTCGAACAGCGACGGGTAGGCGACCTCGAACTCGCGCACGTGTGCCTTCGCGTTGACGGTCGTGTCCTGGATGTTCACACCGAGGAACGCGACCTCGTCGGCAGGTAGCGCCGCCCGGGCCTCGTTCAGGTCGGGCTGCTCGGCGCGGCACGGCCCGCACCACGAGGCCCAGAAGTTCACGACCAGGACCTGCCCGGCGAAGTCCGGCACCCCGAGTCGGTCGTCCTCGGCGCCCAGCACCGGGGCTCGTGCCTCGGGCGCCGGCGGACGCGTGTCGCCGGCGCCGAGCGTCACGCCGGGACGCACGCCCGGGATCCGCTCGCCGCCGCCACCGCCGGTGCAGCCGGCGAGCGCGAGGCACAGGCCGACGAGGACGGCGGCCGAGCGGCGTGGACGACGGGTCACGGCGGTGGGGCCTTCGAGGGCGGGGGGTCGGTCGGGCAACGACGGAGCCGGCGGGAGGTTCCGCCGGCTCCGATCGTGTGCGTGGGTCGCTACTGGTGGATCGGGACCGCCAGATCCTCGGCCTCCTGGACCGCACCGAGCGTGCGCTTCTCCCGCTGCTCGAGCGCGTCCAGGCTGAACAGCGAGATGAGGAAGAGCACCAGCGACACGCCGGTCCAGACCGCGGACGGGAACCAGATGGCACCGGGGTCCTTGAACGCGAACCACGGGCCCTCCTCGACCGCGACCCGCCGGGTCTTGTTGGTCTCGGGGTTGACGTAGTTGGCGTAGGTCACGAACTCGGCCATCGCCACGCGGTGGCCGTTGCTGTCGACGACCCGCGGGGCGGTGTCGGGCTTGATCTCGGCCGTGAAGAAGTCGTCGGCGCGCTTCTCGCCGGCCTCGGGCTCGCCGGCAGCCTCCTGCATCCGGGTACGCCGCTCGGCGCCGAGGAGCGCGGTGCCGGACTCGTCGCGGGGCAGGTACTGGTCGAGCATCTTGGCGCGGGCCTGGTCGAGGTCACCGCGCAGGAACGAGGCCATCGGGTCGCTCTCGAGGTCCTCCTCGGAGGCGTCGGCCTTGCCCATGTACTCCGCGACCGACTGGAACTCGTCGAGGTTGTTGGTCGCGGGGAAGAACCCGGCGCGTTCCGAGCCGCCCTCGAAGGCGAACCACTTGCCCTGGTAGGTGTCGGCGGACTGACCGGGGAAGGTCTGGAGGCCAGTGGCGATCGGCGTCCCCGGGGCGCCGAACCACCAGAACACCCCGAGCATGGTCGTGAAGCCGAACAGCGCGGTCGCGTAGATCAGCGCGCCCTTCTTGGCCCCGTAGTTGGCCCAGAGGAGCATGTAGACGCTGCCGATGAAGATCACGATGCCGATCGGCACCGCGAGCTTGGCGGCGATGTGGGTCGGGGGGACGTGGCCCGCCTCGGTGGCGAGCAGGAACACGGACTCCATCACTGGTCGCTCCCGGTCTTCGGGTCCCCGCCGACCTGGCCGAAGGCCGGTCCGCCCGTCTTCTGGATCGATTCGAGGTAGTCGATGATGCGGTTCATCGCGTCCTCGGTCAGCACACCCTCCCAGGACGGCATCGGCGCCACGCCGGGCACGAAGCGACCGTGCTTCATGGTGTAGAGGATGGCCTCGCGGGCTTCCCTGACGCTCGCCTCGTCGCCCGGCTTCGCGCCCAGCCGCTCGAAGACGTTCAGCAGCTGCGGCCCGACGTAGCCCTCGGCGTTCTGGCCGTGGCACCGGGCGCAGTTGTTGCCGAACAGGTCCTCACCGGAGGCACCGACGAACGCCGACGCGTCGACCTCGGGCACCTCGCCGGTCTGGATCGACAGGATGTAGTCGGCGATGGCCTCGACCTGCTGGTCGTTCATCGGACCGTTGTAGGCCGAGCCCCACGCCGGCATCGGCGTGCCCGGGCGCCCCTGCTTGATGGTCTGGATGATGAACTGCCGGAGGTCGAGGACGATCTCGGAGTCCTGGTAGCGGGCCGCGATGTTGTTGAGCCGCGGCGCCGGCCAGGGGGCGTCGATCGTGGGGTCGGGGTGGCCGGCGAAGCCGCCCTGCGCCTCGGGGCCGTGGCAGGTCGCGCACGCCTGGGCGAACTGGTCCCGACCGAAGGTGGTGTCGCGGATGTAGAACTCGTCGATCTTCTCGTCGATGCGCTGCGGCTCGATCATCCAGTACAGCGGCACGAAGATGGCGGCGAAGACGCTCAGCGCGACACCCCACGCCATCGCCCGCTCGAGGCCGGTGGTCTCGAGCTCCTCGTCGGAGTGGTACGGGCGCATCGCCAGCGGGATGTCGCCGCGGACCTTGGGGCCGCGTCGACGGCCCGGGCCGACGACGAAGTAGGCCACCGCGAACGCACCGAGCGCGAGCAGGAGGATGACCACCGCGATGGTGGCGCCGGGGTTGTCGGCACCACCCTCCGCGGTGGCCTCCGTCGCCAGGAGGATCAGGCTGGACATCGGTTCCTCTCTACAGACTCGTGTGGGCGGATCGTCGCCCGCCGCCGGTCACGGCGGTGACGAACGCCTACAGGTCGACGCAGTGCGGACCCTCGGGCTCCTGCTGGAGCACGCGGGCCGTACGCGGGGGGCCGGTGAGCTTGGTGCCGGTGGACACCACGAGGTTGCCGTCGCCGTCGACCTTCGACGGGAAGCGGTCGAGGCCGCGGGGGGCGGGACCACCCATCCACTCGCCCCACTTGTTGTACTTCGAGCCGTGGCAGGGGCACTCGAACCACTGCGAGGTCTGGCACCACGGCACCCGGCAGCCCAGGTGGACGCACTTCTGGAACAGCGCCATCAGGCCGACGCCGTTGTCGAGGATGACGTGGTCGGTCGCCGTACTGCTCCTCGGCACCCGGGAGGTTCGGGTCCCAGGCCACGATGTACATGCGGCCGGCGGGGTAGGCGAACGGGGCCTTGTTGCCCAGGATCTCGGTGGCGAGCTCGGTGGCGGGGGTCGGCAGCACGATGTCGGCGCCGAACCCGCCGCCGAGCTGGGGCCAGAGCATCCCGACGAAGCCGACGCCGAAGCCGGCGAGGCCCGCGCCGACGCCGCCGAGCAGGCTGTAGCGCAGGAACGTGCGGCGCTCGACGGGCTTGAGCTCCGGCAGTCGGCGTTGCGGTGTTCTCGGACATCGGTTGCTCGCTTCCTACAGCTCGAAGAACAGGCCGTCGACCCACGGCCAGACCCAGTTGAAGCCGGGGCCGCGGAAGAACGACCCGGAGATGACCAGGATGGTCCACAGGACCAGGAAGAAGGTCATCGCCATGTTGGCGAACTTGCGGTTCTCCGGCTTCGCGGACGGGTTCTTGTCGAAGTACGCGGTGGCGCCGAGGACGATCAGGCCCACGCCGGGGATGGTCACGCCGGCGACCATCGGGTGGAAGTAGCGCAGCAGCTCCTGCAGACCGAGGAAGTACCAGGGCGCCTTCGACGGGTTCGGCGTGAGGTTCGGGTTGGCGAGGGCGCCCAGCGGCGCGTCGAGGAAGAACGACGCGATGAGCACGATCACGCCCATGGCGAGGAGCGCCACGAACTCGACGACAGCAGGTGCGGCCAGGTGTAGACCTTGTCCTGCTGCTTGGACTGGACCTGCTGGATGCCGGACGGGGGCACGAGAGCCAGGAGCCGGTGGGTGTGGTTCGGACGCCTGCGGGACGCCGATCGAGGTGGAGCCACCGTTGCCGAGCGAGGCCGCGACGCGTGCGGCGCGCTCCTCGGGAGTCAGACGGCTGGCCGGGACCTCCTTGGTCGCGGTCGCGCCACCGCCGCCGGCTGCGGCGGTCAGCGCCGCCACCGCCCTGGGACTCGCGGAAGGCGGCGAGGGCCTGCTGCGTTCTCCTCGGCGGGCTTGGGGCCGATCGCACTGTGCCGGCGGCGACCTTGCCCTTGCGCACCGAGGCGGCCTTGGCCTTGGCGCGAGCGATGCGGTCGCTCTTGCCCTCGGCGATCAGGCGGTCGTAGACCTCCTGATCGATCTGGACCTCTTCCGACATCTCGTTCTCTCCTCGACTCCGCGCTGGGTCGACCCGTCAGCGGGCGGTCGGTCACAGCGGGCCGGAGATGCCACCGTCCTTGCGGATCCGCCAGAAGTGGACCGCGAGGAAGATGACCGTCACGAACGGTACGAACAGCACGTGCAGCACGTACCAGCGCAGCAGCGTGTTGGGTCCGATCTCGACCCCGCCGAGCAGCACGAACTGCACCTGCTTGCCGAACACCGGGGTGAAGCCCATCATCTCGGTACCGACGGTGACGGCCCAGATCGGACAGCTGGTCCCACGGCAGCAGGTAGCCGGTGAACGACAGCAGCAGCGTCAGCGGTCAGCAGGATCACGCCCACGACCCAGTTGAACTCCCGCGGCGGCTTGTAGGCGCCGTGGTAGAAGACCCGCGCCATGTGCAGGAACACGGTGAACACCATGAGGTGGGCACCCCACCGGTGCATGTTGCGCACGAGGTGGCCGAAGGTCACCGACGCCGACAGGTTGCGGATGTCGAGGTAGGCGAGCTCGGATCCCGACCCGGCCGTCGGCCGGTAGAAGAACATCAGGAAGATGCCGGTGATCGTGAGCAGGATGAACAGGAAGAAGCTCAGGCCACCGAGGCAGTAGGTGTAGGTGAGCTTGAGCCCGTGCCGCTTCACCTTCACCGGGTGGAGGTGGTAGAGCACGTTGTTCATCGACGCCAGGGCACGGTCACGCGACGTGTCGCGGTAGCCCTTTCGGTAGATGGAGCCAGGCCGGAAGATCGACTTCCAGATGACGTTGTCCTGCACCGACGTCTTCACGTCGCCGACGGAGCTCGGGCGGCTTGGCCTTCAGCTCCTCGCGACGCTGCTTCACGTCGTTGAGGAAGTCCGACATCCTCGACACGCGTGCTCTCCTCGGGTGGGTCCTGGTGCTGGGGGTGGTGCGGGTGGTGCTCGGAGCTGGTCGCTACTGGTCGACGCGCCCCAGCCACAGGGCGTCCGACGGGCACCGCTCGACGCAGATGGCGCAGCGGGTGCACTCGTTGTCGTCGATGATGAAGACGGCGGCCGACTGCTCGGCGAGGGTCTTGACCCCCTGGCTGTCGGCGCTCTGGATGATGTCCGGGGACATCATGTAGATGCACTCCCACGGGCACACGTCCTCGCAGGCGCGGCACATGATGCACAGCTCTGGGGTGAGCCCGATGTGGCGCTTGGGCTTGACCCGCTCCTGCAGCCACTGGGGGTCGACCTGCTGGACGACGTAGTCGTCGAACATCAGGGGGTGTTCACCGCGATCGGTCTTCCCCATGTCGTCCCTCCCTCGTGCGTGTGTGCGGCCCGGTGGGCCGTCGGTGGGCTACTTGTAGCCGCCGGCCTCGGGCTTGATCTCGCCGGTCGCCAGGGTCCTCGGGTACCTGGCCTGGATCTTCAGCGCCGCCCAGAACGTCAGGATGAACGCGACGAGGTGCTCGAGCACGACGACGGTGTCGCGGATCACCAGGTAGAGGTTCGAGGCGATGTCGACGCGGTAGGCGCTGTCACCGGAGCCGAAGGTGATGCCGGCGCTCGCCGGGAAGATGGTGCCCGGCGAGGACCTCCTTGTTGGAGTCCAGGTAGTAGATCCAGGCCGACGGGAGGATGCCGTAGAGCCACCAGAACACGGCCAGGCCGCCGATGACGCCCATCGTGGCCGAGACCCACTCGTGCTTGCCGTAGGTCCGCTTGGCGATGGTGAGCGGGACGGCCATCAGGAGCACGCCCCAGATCAGGGCGATCACGATGCCCCACCAGCCGCGCCCCAGCCCGCTCGGGTCCCCGAACCGCCAGAGGCCCTGGAGGGCGTCCGGGAGGGCATCGAAGAACTCTCCGAACCAGCTCAGTCTCACACCCAGTCCTGTCGCACTCGGGTCCGTCGCACTCGGGTCCGTACGGCAGCAGGCGGGTGACAGGGAGGCTGAGCTCCCCGACACCCCCGCCTCGGCGCCGTCCTACACCCATCAGACCGCGCTCCGCGGCGCGGTCGGGTGGGTGGGGCGAGACTCTACCAGCGGCCGCAGAACCCGAACAAACGACCAGGCCGGCCGCCGGAGCGATCGGGAGGCCCGTCCGAGGGGTCAGCTCGACACCCCGAGGTGCTCCTCGACGAGGTCCAGCAGCACCTCGGTCGTGATCGGCCCGGTGTGGCGGTAGCGCACGACCCCGTCGGCATCGACGAACACCGTGGTCGGCATCCCGCGCCCCTTGAGCGCGGCGAAGAAGCTGCGGTCCACGTCCTCGACGCTGTCGTAGGTCACCCCGGTGTCGGCGACGAACGGCGGTCGCCCGGTCGGGGGCGTCCTGGACGTCGACGCCGAGGAAGCGGACCCGGTCCCCGAGCGTCTGGTGGGCGTCCTCGAGGTCGGGCATCTCCTCGACGCAGAAGGCGCACCAGGTGGCCCAGAAGTTCAGCACCGTCGGGGTGCCGACGAGGTCGGCGGTCGCGAGCTCGCGGTCCTCACCGAGCACCGGCAGGGTGACCTCGGGCAGAGGATCGCCGTTGGTCATCGCGGTGATCGGCGCGAAGCTGGGCTCGACGGCGCCGGCCGCAGCCGCGTCGCTGCCGCCGCCGCACGCGCCCACCGCGACGGCGAGGACGGCGAGGAGCGGGAGCACGCGGCGCATCGGTGACCTCCGGGGGCGGGGGCGCGGTAGGGAGAACGAGCGGCCAGCGGCCAGGTTCCCCGACGCGCGGTGAAGGTGCGGCGACGCATCGTAGGTCTCGGCGGGCGCCGGTCCGCGTGGGACCGGTTGGCGGGTCAGACGAGCATCCCGGCGGCCTCCGAGGCAGCCTCGGCGAGCTGCTCCAGCGCCGCCGCGTCGAGCGCGGTCGAGGTGAACAGCACCTCGTAGCCGGAGGGCGCGAGGTAGACGCCGCGGGCGAGCATCTCGTGGAAGAACCGGGCGTACCGCGCGTGGTCGGCCGCGCGGACCTCGTCGTAGTCGCCCGGGCTCGTCGGTCCAGGAAGACGATCCCCGCCAGCGTGCCGTGCTGGCGCACCGCGGCCGGGACGCCGGCATCGGCGAAGGCCTGGCGGAAGATGCCGGCCACCTGGGTCGTGACGCGCTCGAGCCACTCGAAGGTGGGCTCGGTCAGGAGCTCGAGCTGGGCGATGCCCGCCGCGACCGCGACCGGGTTCCCCGACAGGGTCCCCGCCTGGTAGACGGACCCCACCGGGGCGAGGTGGTCCATCAGGTCCGCACGCCCCCCGAAGGCGGCGAGGGGGAACCCGCCGCCGATGGCCTTGCCCAGCACGGTCAGGTCGGGGGTCACGCCGTGGAGCCCCTGGGCGCCCTCGCGTCCGAGCCGGAACCCGGTGATGACCTCGTCGAAGACGAGCACCGCGCCGGCGCGGTCGGCCTGGTCGCGCAGGAGCTGCAGGAACCCGTCGGCCGGCGGGACGAGGTTCATGTTCGCGGCCACCGGCTCGCACACGATGGCGGCGAGGCGTCGCCGTGGGCGTCGACCGCGGCGACGAGCGCGTCGCGGTCGTTCCACGGGACCACGACCGTGTCCCTGCCGCGCCCTCGGTGACGCCGGGCGAGCCGGGGATGCCGAGCGTCGCGACGCCCGAGCCCGCGTCGACGAGCAGGGCGTCGCTGTGACCGTGGTAGTGACCGGCGAACTTGACGATGCGTGGACCGCCCGGTCGCGCCGCGGGCGAGCCGGACCGCGGACATCGCGGCCTCGGTCCCGCTGCTCGTGAGCCGGACCTTCTGGATCGACGGGACGGCCTCGGCGATGAGCTCGGCGAGACCGACCTCTCCGCGGGTCGGCGCGCCGAACGTGGAGCCGCGTTGCAGCGCACCGCGGGCCGCCGCCAGGATCTCCGGCCGCGCGTGGCCGAGCGGGAGCGGCCCCCAGGACTGGACCAGGTCGACGTAGCGGTTGCCGTCCTCGTCGGTGACGTACGCGCCCTCGCCGGTGACCAGGAAGCGGGGGGTCCCGCCCACGCTGCCGAACGCGCGCACGGGCGAGTTGACACCCCCCGGGATCACCTGCAGGGCGCGGTCGAACAGCTGCTGCGACGTCTGGGTCTCCATCGCGGCGCACCCTATCCGGCCGACCCCGACCGCGTCCCCCGGCGACACCACCGTCGGCGGTCGTGACGGTCCGCGTCGTAGCATCGCCTCGATGACCAACACGCGGAAGGTGCTCGCAGCCGCCGGGGTCTCCGGAGCGGCGGCTCTGCTCGGTGGTGCACTCGCGGCGACGTGGTACTACGCCAGCCGTCTCACCCAGCCGCCGGCGGAGCTGTGGCCCCCGGACCCCGCACCCGACGACCGGGTGGTCGTCGTCTCGGCGACGCCCACCGGCGTGGTCCTCGAGGGCGCCGACGCGGCGCGACCGGGGGTCTGGGGTCTCGTGTGGGCGACCGGCTACGGCCGGCTCGGGCCGCCCGTGGAGTCCGACGACGGTCTCGTCGCGCGCCCGTTCGAGCTGCTCGACGGCGAGCCGCCGGCCGACGACACCCCCGCCGTCCTCGACGGCTACGCGTACCCGGCGGACCCGGCTGCCCTCGGGCTGGTCTGGGAGGACGTCACCTACGACACCGCGCTCGGGCCCGCGCCGGCGTGGCTGTTCCCGGGGGCGCGGGCGACCTGGGTCGTGTTCGTCCACGGTCGCAGCGCCCGTCGGCACGAGGCCTTCCGGATGCTCCCGACGGTCGCCGCGCTGGGCTTCCCGGGGCTCGTGATCAGCTACCGCAACGACCCCGACGCACCGCGGTCCCCCGACGGGCGTTCCCACCTCGGCGCGACCGAGTGGCAGGACGTCGAGTCCGCGATCCGCTACGCGCTCGACCACGGCGCCGAGGACGTCATCCTCGTCGGGTTCTCGATGGGCGGCGCCTGCGTCGCCAACGTCGCGCGGCTGTCGGAGCTGAGCACCGCCGATCCGCGCCCTCGTCCTGGAGGCGCCGGTGCTCGACTGGGGCCCCGTGATCCGGGCGGCGGCGGTCGACCGCGGCCTGCCCGACGCGGTCCTCCCCTGGCTGCTCCCGGCGACGATGAAGCTCGCCAGCGCCCGGACCGGGATCGACTGGTCCACGATGCGGCACGAGCCCGACAGCTTCCGGCACCCGAAGCTGCTCATCCACGGTGACGCCGACCGCACCGTCCCCATCGCGCTGGCCGACACCCTCGCGGACTCGCGCCCCGACATCGTCACCTACCTGCGCGTGCCCGGCGCCGGCCACGTCCGCAGCTGGAACGTCGACCCGGACCGCTACGAGTCGACGGTGCGCGACTTCCTCGCGACCGTGGCGCCGGCGCCCCGCACCGGCCGGATCAGAGGGCGACGCCCTCGAAGATGAGGTTGTCGGCGACGGCGCGGGCCTTGACGACGTCCGCCGGGGTCCGCGCGGTCCAGGTCAGGAGCGGGCGGCCCCGGTCGCGCCAGCGGTCGCAGACCCGGTTCGGCAGCCCGGTGAGGTCGTAGGAGACGAAGTCGGGCCGGGTCCACCGGTTGGCGACCATCGCGGCCAGGACCCGCTTGGCGAGCCACGGGGCCTCGACCCCGTCGAAGGCCGACGACGTCTGGCCGCGCAGGAGGTGCGGGGCGTGGCGCGCGAACCAGCCCACGGTGCGCGGGTTGAACGACGCCACGCACACCGGCCCGGTGTAGCCGTCCAACGCCGCCGCCACCCCCGCCTCGAGCGGGCCGGCGGTGCGCCGCGGGTTCTTCACCTCGACCATGATGGGCACGCGCCCCGCCACGGTGTCGAGCACCTGGGGGAGCGTCGGGATGCGCTCGTCCGTGCCGTCGAGCGCGAGCTCGGTGATGCGCTCGAGCGGGCTCGCCACCACCGAGCGGGCCGTGCCCGTGACCCGGGCGAGGTCGTCGTCGTGGGTGACCACCACGTGGCCGTCGGCGGAGCGGTGGACGTCGAGCTCGACGCCGTAGCCGGCGGCCGCCGCCGCGGCGAAGGCCGCCAGCGAGTTCTCCGGCACGCCCGATCGGTGGAGGCCGCGGTGCGCCAACGGCACCTCGACGAGCCAGGACGGCACCGGCTCCTGGCGGTCGCCGCGGCGCGCGTCCACGCTCGGAGACGCCAGCGCCTCGGCGGGGTGGCGACCTCGATGGCGGCGTAGGTGAGGATCTGCCCCGCTCCGGCGCGCTTGATGGACAGCAGCGACTCGGCGAGGACGCGGTCGCCGTCGATCCAGCCCCGCTCGGCGGCGGCCTTCACCATCGCGAGCTCACCGGACACGTGGTAGGCGGCGACCGGGAGGTCGAAGGCGTCGCGCACGTCGCTGATGACGTCGAGGTAGGGCAGCGCGGGCTTCACCATCAGGGCGTCGGCGCCCTCGTCGACGTCGAGCTCGACCTCGCGGAGCGCCTCCCGGCGGTTCGCCGGATCCATCTGGTAGGTCGCACGGTCGCCGAAGGACATCGTCGACTCGGCCGCCTCGCGGAACGGCCCGTAGAACCCGGACGCGTACTTGGCCGCGTAGGCGACGATGCCGGTGGTGTGGAAGCCGGCGTCGTCGAGTCCCGCCCGGATCGCGCCGACCTGGCCGTCCATCATCCCGCTCGGTGCGACGAGGTCGCAGCCCGCCTCGGCGTAGACGACCGACTCGCGGACGTAGCCCGCCACGGCCGCGTCGTTGATCACGCTTCCGGTGGCGTCGAGCGGGCCGCAGTGGCCGTGGTCGGTGTACTCGCACGAGCAGACGTCGGCCCACAGCACGACGTCGTCGCCGAGGTCGTCGCGGATGGCGCGGGCCGCGGTGGGGACCGGTCCCTCGGGGTCCCAGCCGCTCGCGCCCTCGGCGTCCTTGTGGGCGGGGATGCCGAAGAGGATGAAGCTCGACACGCCGGCGGCGTGGGCGCGCTTCGCCTCGGCTCGGACCGAGGCCAGCGTGTGCTGCACGACCCCAGGCATGGAGCCGACCGGGTGCGGCTCGTCGATGCCGGCCTTCACGAACACGGGCAGGACGAGGTCGCCGGGGTGCAGCCGGGTCTCGGCGAAGGCGCGGCGGAGCGCCGGGGTGCGGCGCAGCCGGCGCAGGCGGGACTCGGGGAAGGGGCTCATCTCGGGCCGTCCGTGACGTGGTCGGGCGAGGACGAGTCTACGGCCGGGACCTCAGTCCTCGGTCTCCCAGGGGCGGAAGAAGCGGATCAGGCCACCCAGGGCTCCGACGGCGAGCACGAACGCCAGCGCCCCGCGCACGTCGGCGCGACGGTCGCCCCGCGCCCGATCCGCGACCGCGACCCGGTGGTGGGTCGCGGCGCTCACGATCGGGGAGGGCTCCTCGGCGGTCGGGGCGATGCGGACCCGTCGCGCCTCGGGGTCCTCGGGGAAGGTCGTGGTGCCGGCGCCCACGCCGGCGAGGTCGGCGGGACGGGGCGTGGTCCCCTCGGCCGACGCCTCGGTGGACGCCTCGGTCGACGGTGCGTCGGCGTCGGCGTCGCCCGGTGCGAGCGGGTCCCCGCGGTAGTGGACCTCGTCGTCGCGGGCCGCGAGGTCGCGGCCCGGCTCGTGCAGCACGCCCGACAACTCCGCGCCGTAGAGGTAGATGCGGCCCGCGAGGTAGAAGAGGAGCAGCAGCGCGATCACCCCGCCGAACACCCCGTAGAGCTCGTCCGCCTTGGCCACCTGGCCCGACACGTAGGTGGCCCCGAACGCCTTGAGGCCGGTCCAGGCCACGGCGGCGAGGAGCGCACCGGGCCACAGGCGCCGGACCCCCGGCCCCTCCCCCGCGGCGAGCACGCGGTACGCGCTGAGGAACAGCACGAGATCGAGGACGACCGACAGCGCCACGCTCGCGACCGTGGCGGCGACGGCGGTGGCGGAGGTCACGTCGACCCGGATGGCGACACCGAGAGCGGCGGTCGCCGCCGCGCCGGCGAGCGCGAGGAGTCCGAGGACCGCCAGGGCCCCCAGCTGGCGCAGCTTCACCTTGACGCCGCTCAGCTCGACGTCGACGCGGAAGACCCGCAGGGTCGCGGTCATGGCCGCGTTCACCACCCGGAGCCCCGAGAGGAGCAGCGTCACGGCACCGGTCGCACCGATGGCGCCGGCGTTGCGTGTGACCGCGTCCACGAGCTCGGCGAGCCGGTCGTCACCCACGGCCGCCGCGAACCCGGGGATGGCGTCGACGATGGTGCGGACCAGCTCGGTCTGACCGGCGGGGTCCCCGCGGAGCACGAACCCCGCGACGGAGACGGCGATCAGCATCAGCGGGAAGACGCTCAGGAACCCGAAGAACCCGATCGCCGCGGCGAACTGGTCGGCGGCGTCGGCCTTGTAGCGGTCCTGCATCCGCAGCGCGGTGCCGACCACGGGGACGCCGTAGAAGCGGTCCTTCAGGGCCATCGCCTGGGACTCCTCGGCGCTGGGCGGGGGGGCGGGTCGGCTCCGAGCGTAGGCGGGCCGCGTGGGTCGGGACCGGGGTGGTCCCGTCCGTCCGCCGGCGCGGCCGGTCAGTCGCGCCGGCGTCGTGCGGCCGCGCAGAGCGCCGCCACGAGCCCGTCGAGGTCGTGCGGGTCGGCCTCGGCGCCGACCGGGATCCCCAGCTCGCGGCACGTCGCGGACGTGACGGGTCCGATCGAGACGACGTCACCGGACCAGGGGTGGTCACCGACCAGCGTGGCGAAGTTCCGGGCCGTCGACGACGACGCGAAGGCGAGGAGGTCGACCTCGCCGGCGGCCAGCCGGACGAGGACCTCGTCGGGGAGACCGGCCGGGGCACCGGTGACGTAGGCGGTGACCTCGACCGGCTCGTACCCACGGTCGCGGAGGCCGTCGCGCAGCATCTGCGTGGCGATGTCGGCGCGCGGGAGCAGCACCCGACCCGCGCCGGGCGGGAACGCCTCGGCCAGCGCGGCCGAGGTCGAGGTGTCGGGGACGAGGTCGGCCGTGACGTGGAGCCGCTCGTCGAGGCGGCGCGCCGTGCCCGGCCCCACGCAGGCGACGGTGGCGACGTGCGCCAGCGCCCGCGCGTCGAGCCCGGCCGGCCGCGAGCGCGTCCGCGAACGCGTCGACCCCGTTGGGCGAGGTGAAGCACACCGCGACGAAGCCGCCCTCGGCGAGCTCGTCCGCGGCCGAGCCGCAGCGCGGCGCCGTCGCCGGGCTCGATCGTGATCGTCGGGGCCTCGAGGGGCTCGCCGCCGAGCGAGCGGATGCCGCATCGACAGCGCCGATGCCTGGCGCCGGGACCGCGGCACGAGGACGGTCACGCCGGCGAGCGGCAGGTCGTCCCGCCACGGGACGGGCGCGCCGGTGCCGACGGCCACCACGACCCGGTCGGTCGCCGGCGCGGTCCCGGCGAGCGACCTCAGCGTGGTGCGCTCGGCGTGCTGGCGGGTCGTGGCCGGTCGGTGGACCACCACGGCCGGGGTGTCCGCCGGCCACCCGCCGGCGAGGAGGCTCCGCGCGAGCGCACCCGCGTCGGCGACCTCGACGACGACGGGCCCGGCCTCCGGTCGCGGCGTGCAGGGCGGCGTCCGCGTCGATGCCGGCGCCGGCGAGCGCCGCCCGGACGTGGGGACCCCGGGGACGAGCTCGACCTCGCGACCGGTGGCCCGCAGCGCCCGCGCCAGCGCCGCCCCGCCGGCGGCGGTGGGGTCGTCGGCGAGCACGACGACGACCGCGCCAGGCGGGACGGCGGCGACGACCTCGTCAGGGCGACGCCGCTCCACGGTGGCCCCCGGGCGCACGAGACGGCGGAGCTGCGGGTCGGCCTCGGGAGCGAGCAGCACGTGGTCGGCGCTGGCGAGCAGCACCGCCGCCCGCAGCGTCAGGGGCGACGGGTCGGCGGCTGCGTCGGCGCCGGCGCGGCGGACCCCGCCCACGACGTGGACCACGCCCGGTCGGGCCGGTGCGCCCCCGAGTCCGTCGAGCAGCGTCGCGAGGTCGGCGCCCGGCTCAGTGGCCACCGTGGCCGTGCCCCCCGGGCCCGGTCGGGGCCTCGGCCTGCCGCCGCGCCTCGATGAGCGTGGCGGCCAGCGTGCGACCGAGCAGCGTCGGCTCGGACTCGGCGGTCTGGTGGCTGGCGCGGAACAGGCGGGTGCCGTTCGGGTCGGACAGCATCCCGAGGAGCTCGATGCGGCGTGCCCCGTCCTCGCCCCCCGGCACGATCTCGGCGTGCGCGCCGATCGGGGAGGTGCAGCCCCCGCCGAGGTGGGCGAGCAGCTCGCGCTCGGCGGTGACGCAGGTGCGGGTGTCGGCGTGGTCGAGCTTGCGCAGGGCCTTGCGGGTGGCGGCGTCGTCGACGCGGCACTCGATGGCGAGGGCGCCCTGGGCCGGCGCGTGGAGCACCTCGCCGTGCTCGAGCGGGACGACGCGGAGGTCGCGGTCGATACCGCCGACCCGCAGCAGGCCGGCCATGGCGACGACGATGGCGTCGAGCACGCGGTCGTCGACCTTGCCGAGGCGGGTGTCGAGGTTGCCGCGCAGGGGCTGGACGAGGATGTCGCGACGGCTGCGCTGGATCTGCGCCCGCCGGCGCGCGGACGAGGTCCCGAGGGTGACCGGGCGGTCGCGCGGCAGGGTCGCGAGCCGGTGCGCCGTCCCTCGTCACGAGGGCGTCGCGTGGGTCGACGCGCCGGGGCACCGCACCGATGACGAGCCCGTCGACGGCATCGGTCGGGAGGTCCTTGTAGGAGTGCACGACGACGTGGCAGTCGCCGGCGAGGACCGCCTCACGCGTCCGGTCGACGAACAGCCCCTTGGCGTCGAAGGACTCGATCGCACGATCGGGGTGGTCGTCGCCGGTCGTCGACATCGCGACGAGCTCGGCGGGACGGCCGGTCACCTGCGACAGCGCGTCGGCGACCTGCTGGGCCTGGGCGCGGGCGAGCCGCGAGCGCCGGGTCGCGATGCGCCACGGGCCCGACTCGGTCGGGGCGGGAGGTGTCAACGGCTACTCGTGGAGGTCGAAGAGCTCGCGCAGCGCGTTGGCGTGGTGCTCGGCGCCGCCGGCGTCGGCGAGCTCCTTGAGCCGCACGGTCGGGTCGTGGAGGAGCGTGTTGACGATCCCTCGGGCCAGCGCCTCGACGGCGTCGCGCTGCTTGTCGTCGAGGGTCGAGAGCTTCGACGACAGACGCTCGAGCTCGGCTACGCGGACCTCGTCGGCCCGGGCGCGCAGCGAGCGGATGGTCGGCTCGACCTCGACGGCGCGGGTCCAGGCGTGGAACCGGTCGGCCTCGGCGTCGACGATGGCGCGAGCGGCGGCGATGACCTCGCCGGTGACGGTGCGCTCGGCCTCGGCGCGGACGTCGGCGATGTCGACGACGGTCACGCCCGGCAGGTCCGGGCGCACGCGGGGTCGACGTTGCGGGGCATGGCGAGGTCGAGGAGCACCAGCGGTCGGAGGTCGCCGCGGTGGGCGACTCGCGCGCGACACGAGGTCGAGGTCCAGGATCGGCAGCGGCGCGCCGGTCGTGCACACGACGAGGTCGCGTCGGTGATGGCCCTCGCGGAGGGCGCCCTCGGCGACCACGTCGCCGTCGACGCGTGCGGAGACGAACCGCCTTGTCGGCGCTGCGGTTCCACACCAGCACCCGCTCGGCGCCCTCGTCGCGGAGGCGGTCGGCGGTGAGACCACCCATCTTGCCGGCGCCCACGATGCAGACGGTGCGCCCGGCGAGGTCGGACGCCGAGACGCGCGGCTGCGAGCCTGGAGCCCGACGTCGACCATCGAGGACGCCCCCTGGCCGATCTCGGTGTCGCGACGGATGCGTCGACCGACCCGGACCCCCTGGCGGAACAGCCGCTGGAGGACCCGCCGTGCGGCGCCCTCGGCGCGGGCCGCCTCCATCGCCTGCTTGACCTGCAGCGCGATCTGCTGCTCGCCCGACGACCATCGAGTCGAGGCCGCCGGCGACGGCGAACAGGTGCGCCGCCGCGCGGTCGTCGTGGTAGGCGTAGTGGAGGTCGTCGAGGTCCTGCGGGTGGACGTCGCGCGCGCTCGGCGAGCCAGCCGCGGACCTCCTGCAGCCCGGGGTGGAAGCGGGCACGTGCGCGTAGACCTCGACGCGGTTGCAGGTCGACAGCACGACCGCCTCGAGGACGTGCTCGAGCCCGACCAGCGAGCGCAACGCCTTGCCGGTGTCCTCGGCGGGGACCGCGAGCCGCTCCAGCAGCGCGAGGTCGGCGCTCCTGTGGTTCAGCCCCACGACGAGGACGGACATCCGGCTCGTTCCTGATCGGTGGCGGACGGTGGCGGTGGTGACGCGCCGTGCCGGGTGCGACAGACGCGGCCGGGGCGGGGGACCCGCTCGAGGCTGGACGGGGGTCGCCGCGGAGCGCTCGGGCGGGGCCGGCGAGGTGCCGGGGGACGACGGCGCGCGGCGAGGTCGACCCTCGCGGGCCGAGGATACCGAGCCCGCAGCCCCCGGCCCAACGGACGGGGGCGAACGGTGCCGGCGGTCCGACCGGCGAGGCGCCTAGGGGTGCTCGGCTGCCCTCGGGACGCTGTGGTGCAGCTGCTCGTAGAACGACAGGATCTGCAGCTCGGTGGAGAGGTCGACCTTACGGACCGACACCTGCTCGGGGACCTCGACGTGGACCGGAGCGAAGTTGAGGATGGCGGTCACGCCCGCCCCGACGAGCGTGTCGACGACGTCCTGGGCGGCGCCGCGCCGGCGTGGCGAGGACCGCGATGGAGGCACCCCGCTCGCGGACGATCGCCGGCAGGGCCGCGAACGGTTCGATGGCGTGGCCCGCCAGCTCGGTGCCGACCTTGGCCTCGTCGGCGTCGACGAGCGCGGCGATGGTGAAGCCGCGCTGGGTGAACCCGGCGTAGCTCGCGAGCGCGCGACCCAGGTTGCCGATCCCGACGATCACCACCGGTCGCTCGCGGCTGAGGCCGAGCACGCTCGGAGATCTCCTGGACCAGCTCCTCGACCTGGTAGCCGACGCCCCGCGTCCCGTAGGACCCGAGGTGGGAGAGGTCCTTGCTCACCTTGGCCGAGTTCACCCCGGAGGCACGGGCGAGCGTGTCGCTCGACAGCGTCTCCTCGCCCCGCTCGGCGGCCTCGACGAGCGCCTGGAGGTACAGGGGCAGGCGCGCCACCGTCGCCTCGGGGATGCGTCGCTCGCGCACGCTGTGGGCCTCGCCGGTTCGCCGTGGACGGCCGACGCGGGCGTCTCGCCTCGCCCCCGTCGGTCGCGTCAGGCTACGGGGACACCGGACCGGACCCAACCCGACGCCGGCGGCGCGGGCGGACCGGGCTGGTCAGGCCCGGCGCCACTGTGACCAGCGGCCGCGGCGCGCGCGCCGCAACGCGGCCTTGACGCTGCCGGGGGCGACCTGCCCCTCGGCGACCTCACGGCCGTCGACGACGATGACGGGGACGCGGACCTGGTAGCGCTTCATCAGCTCGTCGTCGGTGTCGATGTCGACGAGCCGCACCTCGGCACGCCCGGCCTCCTCGGCCGCGATGGCCTCGGCCGTGGCGCACAGTCCGCAGCCCTGCCGGGTGTAGACCTCCACGAGCGAGCGTCGACCACGTCGCCCGGTACCGATCGAGAGCGCCACGCGTCCTCCTCTAGGTCGAGCTCGTCTGCGGCGCCGGGGAGCGGCCCCGGCGGCGGGGTCCGGCTGGGTCGTGCGCACGAACCCGAGGTACATGACGACGACGCCCGCCGCCAGCCCGATGGCGTGCCCGGTGGTGTCGCCCAGGAACGACAGCAGACCCCCGGCCGCGGCCAGCCCCACGCCGCCCGCGATCAGCAGGTTGCCGCGGACGACGTTGCCGACCCCGCGCGCGCCCCGGCGCCCGCTGTAGACCCAGCGCGACAACGCGTCGGCGTAGGAGCGGTCGCGGCCGATCGTGCGGAACACCTCGACCTCGTCGGTGTCGGGGCGGCGCCACACGACGTGGGCGCTGCTCGCCAGCGCGCTCACGACCACGAGCGTGGCCCCGACGGCGTTGCCGGCGACGGCGGTCCCGCGCACCGGCCAGCGGGAACAGGTCCCGGCCCTCGGGGAGCCCCGTCGCGACGAGCGACCCCTGGAGGTCGGCGGTCCCGACCGCGAGCGCGGCCCAGAGGCTGAAGCCCGCGGTGACGGCCAGCGCCGCGCGGGTGAGGGCCCGGCCGCGCAGCGAGACGAGCAGCACGCCGTAGGCGCCCGCGAGCGCGACCGACGGCCACCAGAGCGCGGGCTCCTCGCCCAGGGCCGGCCGGACCGACACCGCCGCCACGACCAGCGCCACGCCACCCACGACGAGCCCCACCGGGCGCCGCCGCGCGTTGATCGCGATGTTGCCGAGCGCCAGCCACGGCACGTTCAGGACCGCGCCGAACAGGTAGAAGACCCGGAACGACCACGCCGACCAGCCGAACACGACGCCCTCGAGCAGGGCGAGCGAGGCGACCGAGAACATCGTCAGCGACACGCCCCAGTAGAGGGTCGCCGGCGTGCGCCCCCGCTGGCGGTGGCGACGCAGCAGCTGGACGGCGAAGGTCGCGCTCACGACGGTCGCGATGAGGCTCGACAGGACGGCCACGGCTCGTGCTCGATGGGGTGGTCGGGGTGGATGGGGGCCGGCAGGGTAGGGCCGGGCGGGATCGAACGGGCGCGGAGCTCGCCCCGCCGGACCTTGCCGGTCGCCGTGTGGGGCAGCTCGTCGACGACCTCGACCGACTCGGGGCACTTGTAGCGGGCGAGCAGGGTGCGGCAGAACGCGGTGACGTCGTCCTCGGAGATCTCGGCCCCGTCGCGCGGGACCACGAACGCCTTGACGGCCTCGCCGGTGTAGGGGTGCGGGACGCCGACCACGGCGCACTCGGCGATCGCGTCGTGCTGGTAGAGCACCCGCTCGACCTCGCGCGGGTAGACGTTGAAGCCGCTGACGATGATGAGGTCCTTGCGGCGGTCGACCAGCCGGAGGTAGCCGGCGTCGTCGAGCACGCCGATGTCCCCGGTCCGCAGCCACCCGTCGCCGGTCAGCGCCTCGGCGGTGGCCTCGGGGTCGTTCCAGTAGCCCTGGAAGACGTTGGGGCCACGGACCCAGACCTCGCCCGGGTCACCGGGGTCGGCGTCCGCGCCCTGCCGGTCGACGAGGCGCAGCTCGATGCCCGGCAGCGGCATCCCGACCGTGCCGGCGCGTGGCGCCGGCGCCATCGAGTTGCTGGTGACCGACGGGGCGGCCTCGGTGAGGCCGTAGCCCTCCTCGATGGTGGGGCCGAAGGTGTCGGCGAAGCGCTCGAGCACCTGCGGCGGCAGCGGCGCCGCCCCCGACACCGCGAGCCGGACCGTGCGCATCGCCGACGGGTCGGCGTCCGGGACGTTCAGCCAGGCGATGTACATCGGCGGGGCGCCGAGGATGATCGTGACGCCGTGCTCGCGGATCTCCTCGAGGCGAGCCCACCGGGTCGAAGCGCTCGACCAGGAGCATCGTGGCGCCGACACGGACGCAGGTGCCGAGCCCCACGTTGAGGGCGTAGATGTGGAACAGGGGCAGCACCAGCAGGACGGTGTCGTCCTCCTCGACCCGGAAGCGGCCCGCGAGCGCACTGGTCCTGGTTCGCGCCGAGGTTCGCGCGGGTCAGCATCGCGCCGCGGGGTCGGCCGGTCGTGCCTGACGTGTACACGAGCGCCGCCAGGTCGCCGGGGGCACGCTCGACCGTGGTCACCGGGTACCCGGCGTCGAGGAGGTCGCGCCAGCGGGAGGCGTCGATGCCGACAGCCGCGTCGGCGCCGGCGACGACGACGTGGTGGAGGGTGTCGAGCTCGTCGCGGAGGGCGAGGAACAGATCGGCCACGGCGGGCATCACGACCGCGACCGACGCGCCGCTGTCGGCGAGGGCGTGGCGGAACTCGTCGCTCGTGAGCCCCGAGTTCAGCGGCACGACCGTCGCACCCGCTCGCAGCGTGGCGAAGTGGGCCTCGACGAACGCGGGGACGTTGCCCAGCGCGATCGCGACCCGGTCCCCCGGCTCCACCCCGAGGTGCTGCAGCGCCGCGACGGCACGGTCCACCCGCGCGTCGAGCTCGCCGTAGGTCACGACCCGGTGCTGCCAGCGGAGGGCCACCCGATCCGGGGCTCGGCGGGCGGTGTCCCGCAGCCGCGCCGCGACGTCGGTGCTGGAGGTCTCGGTGGCCACGGGATGGTCCTCGGGCGCTCGGTGGGTGAGGGCGCCCGCACGGGCCGTGTGGGGCCCGCCGAGACTAGCAACCGCTGCCCCCAGCAAGCGGCGTCGGTGGCGGCGGGACGGTGTCCGAGCGGAGGTGAGCCCTCCCTCAAGCCCGCTCGTTGGGGACCGATATCGAAGGTGAGGACGACGGAGCCCTCCCGAGAAACGCACCCCGGCGGAAACGCCGGTCCGCAACGCCACCGGGCCTACCACCACGATCGCGTGGTCACGGCAGCCGAGCTACCGAAGAGGCACCTCGCCCCGACGGACCGGGAGACACCCGGACGGCGGGCTCCGTCCCACCACGCACCCCCCGGCGTGAGGACGAAGCCCGTGCTGACCGAGACCCGACACCGCCCTGGGACGACCACGAACGCCGTGGCCACCCCCACCCGCCCGCAGATCGCCGCGTTCGTCGCGATCCTGGCCCTGCTGCTCGCGCTGGTCCCGATGCGGCCCGCCGCCGCGGCGGACGCCGGAGCCGAGGCCGGGTTCGTGGACCTGATCAACCAGGAACGCGCCGCCCGCGGCCTGTCCGCGCTCCGGGTCGCCGGCGACCTCGTCGCGGTCGCCCGGTCCCACAGCGCCGAGATGGCCGCCTCCGGCGACCTCCACCACAACCCGAACCTCGCCGCCGAGGTCTCGGGCTGGCGCAAGGTCGGCGAGAACGTGGGGCGCGGCCCTGGCGTCTCCGCGCTCCACAGCGCGTTCATGGGCTCCAGCGGGCACCGCGCCAACATCCTCGACGCCGCGTGGGTCGAGGTCGGGGTCGGGGTCGAGGTGCGTGACGGCGCCGATGTGGGTGACCCAGGTCTTCCGCCTGCCCCAGACGGCGTCCGCCGCCGGCACCGCAGCGCGGCCCCCGCTCCCGCGCCGGCACCAGCACCGGCTCCGGCCCCGGCGCCTGCACCGGCTGCCGCCTCCGCGCCGCCCGCACCGGCCGCGACGACCGCCGCGACCGGGCCCATCCGGCCGGCCCCGCTCCCGACCCCGGCGGACGTCCCGGCGCTCAGCGATCTGCACCCACGGTGACATCCCCCCGGACGGGCTCGACTGCCCCGCCTAGCCCGGCACCGTTGACGACACCCTCCCGTGACCGGGGTGTGACCCCCGACGGCTACGCTCCCGGCATGTCCGATGTCCGCGTGCTCGCGTCCACGGGGCCGCTGTTCGCGCGACCCCTCGACTGGGCGTGCGCCGTCATCGCCGACGCCGGCTACGACGGCGTCGAGCTGATGGTCACCCAGGACCCGACGACGCAGGAGGCCCAGCGCGTCACCGAGGTGACGGCGCGCGAGGGCATCCCCATCCCGGTCGTGCACGGCCCGTTCCTGCTGCTGACCCGGCGGGTCTTCGGCACCGACCTGGTCGAGAAGGCCCGACGCTCGCTCGAGCTCGCCGGCGACCTCGGCAGCGACCTCATGATCGTCCACCCGCCGTTCCGGTGGCAGCGCTCGTTCCACCACTGGCTCCTCGACGAGGGCAACGACGAGGCCGCCGAGGTCGGCACCCGCATCGGCGTCGAGAACCTCTACCCGGTGCAGGTCGGCGGGCCGGCCGGTCCGCTTCCACCGCTACACCGAGCCCGACCACCTCGCGCCGTTCCGCCACGTGGTGCTCGACACGAGCCACTTCGGCGTCGCCGAGGTCGACATCGTCGCGGCCTGGGAGCGGCTGCGGGCCACCGCCGTCCACCTCCACGTCTCGGACAACCGCGGCGGTGGGCGCGACAGCCACGCGCCGCTCGGCCACGGGATCCTGCCGCTCGCCGGGTTCCTCCACGCGGTCGCCGACGACCAGACGACCGACGTCTCGATCACGCTCGAGCTGGACTGCCGGCGCTACCTCGACGACCGGGCCGCGCTCGTCGGCTACCTGCGCCAGGAACGCGAGAAGTGCCTGGCGCTCCTCGACGGCGCTCCGGCCGAGGAGGTCCTGGGCCGCCCCGACCGCGTGGCCGCCCTGCCCGGGGACGTGGCCGACGAGGACGACGCGGACCAGCCGACCGCAGGACCGACCGGCGGGGCCCTCCGGGCCGTCGACGCCTGAGCCCGGCGTCGTCCCCACCGGGCGAACCGCTCGAACCGCCCCGCGACGTGCGCCCCTGCCGCGTACGGGCCGACGCTCGCGGGTGACAGCCCGTAGCCTCACCGCGCCCCGCGGACCGGCACGCCGTAGCCCGTCGTGACCACACCGGAACCACCCATCCTGACCACTGACGCGGCCGAACGGGGCTCGTACGCTGCCGGTGGTCGCCCGACCGCCACCGACCCGGTCCCGCGGCCGCCGACAGAGAGGCTCGCCCACCGTGCGCCACGCCACGTCCGTCGCGCTCGTCGTCCTGCTCGCGATCATCATCGCCGCGAGCGTGACCCAGCTCGTCCTCGCCGGCCGCTGACGTGCCCGCCGCCACCGTTCCCGAGCAGATCGACCAGGAGGTCGTCCGGCTCGTCGAACGTGCACAGGGGGGCGACGCCGAGGCCTTCGCCCAGCTCTACGACCGGTACGTGGACCAGACCTTCGGCTACATCCTGCGCCGGGTCGGGCACCGCCAGACCGCCGAGGACCTGACCGGCGACGTGTTCCTGCGCGCCTACCGGCGGCTGTCGACCTTCCAGTGGCAGGGGGTCGACCTCGGCGCCTGGATCATGACGATCGCGCGCAACCGGGTCCACGACCACTTCAAGTCGGCGAAGTTCCGGCTCGAACGCTCCACCGACGTCATCGTCGAGAGCCCGGCGGAGCCCTCCGCCGACGACCCGGAGCGGGTCGCCGTGGCGCGCGACATGGCCCGCGCACTGGGCCAGGCGCTCGAGCAGCTGAAGGACGAGCACCGCGAGGTCATCGAGCTGCGGTTCGTCCACAACCTCTCGGTCGCCGAGACCGCAGAGGTGATGAACCGCAGCGTCGGGGCGTGCAAGGCGCTGCAGTACCGGGCGTTGCGCGCCCTCGAGGACGAGGTCCGCGACGTCCCGGGGTTGAACGCCATCGCCACGATCGGGCTGACGGGGTTGGTCACGCTCCTGAGGGCGCTGCTGTGATGCGCGCACGGGTGCACGCCGTTCTCGACGTCCGCGTCACCTCGGTGGCCGCGGGTCGTTGGACGGGTCGGGACGGAGGGACACGACGGTGAAGGCGGCAGAGCGGGACGCGATCGAGGAGCTGGCACGGCTCCTCGACGGTGAGCTGTCCGCGGACGAGGCGAGCGCCCCGATCCGCGAGCTCGCCACGCTCGCGGCCACCGTCACCGAGGTCGAGACCGTCGCCCGCCCGACGCCGGCGTTCCGTGCGGCGCTGCGCAACGAGCTCGTCGCGGACATCGGTACCGCGCCCGCAGGTCCGGTCGAGCGCGTCCGGGATGCCGTCTGGGACCGGACCGCGCGGTGGCGGAACTCCGCCAAGGTGGCGATGGCCTCGGCGGTGGCGTCGACCCTCCTCGGCACCGCCGGCGTCGCCGCGGCGGCACAGCAGGCGCTGCCAGGCGAGCTCCTCTACGGGGTGAAGCGGGCCACCGAGTCGGTGCGACTCGCGCTCGCGGACGGCCTCACCGAGGAGGGCCGGGTCCACCTCGCGCTCGCCGAGGAGCGCCTCGAGGAGATCCGGACCGGCGTCGGCGGCCTCTCCGCCGACGAGATCGTCGACGGCCTCGACGCGATGGACACCTCCTCGGTCGCGGGCGCCGACGCGCTGCTCCAGGCCGTCCGGGACGGCGGACCCCGCTCCACCCTCGACGCGCTCCTGGCCTTCACCGACCGTCAGCGCACCGGCCTCGCCGCCGTCTACGACGACCTCCCCGCCGGCGCCCGCACGTTCGCGGACCGGTCGTTCGAGGTGCTCCGGCGCATCGAGGTCCAGACCGCCGTCGTCCTCGACCCGTGCGCCGCCTGCGAGGAAGCCGCCGGCACGGCGACCGCACCCGCCGGCGACACGCCGAGCGGGTCGGTGGCCCAGCCTGGCGAGGGCCCGGCGGCGCCGGAGCGGCCCGCCTGTGACTGCGTCGGCTCCGACGGACCGCCGCCGGCGCGCGACCCCGGCGTCGTCACCGCGCCGCCCGCGGACGACGGCGACGACGGGACACGCGCCGGACCCCGAGCCCACGCAGGAGCCCGAGGCCGAGGACGACCGGACGGTCGTGCCGCCGCTGCCGGGCCCGCTGGACCCGGTCGGCGAGGTGGTCGATGACGCGATCACCGACCTCATCGACCAGGTCCCGCCCCCGCCGGTCGACGCGCCCCTCCCCAGCGAGCCGGTGAGCCCGGCCTCCACGCCCGCACCGGGGACAGCCGTCACCGAGGAGCCCCTCGGGGTGCTGCCGACCGAGCCGCTGGCCGACACGACCGGCGACGCGACGGACCTCCTGACCGACTGACGGTCGCCGCGTCGCCGTCCGCAGGGACGCGCGCATACGTGCTGCCCGCGCACGGCGAGACCACCCCGCGTCCCGAGTCCGTCACCCACCGGCGCGTCCGTCGTTGCTAGGTTGACCCCTGGCCCGTGCGGACTAGTCACCCGTCCACCCTGGACACCGTCCGCCGCCCCCGCCAGGGGAGCCCCGCCGCTTCCGGCACGGGCGAGCCACACAGACGGAGGATCCGGGGAGATGACCCGACGTAGCACGCTGCGCCGCACGCTCGTCATGGCGACGGCCGCACTGACCACCACCGCGCTCGGCGCGACCAGCGCCGGCGCTGCCGCGACCGGCCCGGACGTGTTCTCGGCGAGCACCGAGGCGCTCGCGCTCGACCTGCAGATCACCGGCCCCGCCGCGCTCCTCGACCCGCTCGGCGCGGTCGACGGGACGCTGCGTCAGAAGGTGTCGTTCACCTCGGCGACGCTCGACAGCGCCGGCAAGGCGCTCGCCGCCACCTCGCTCTTGTCCGGTCTCCTCGAGCAGGGCGGGTTGTCCTCCTCCGAGGGTGGACCGTCCGGCTCCGAGACGACGCTCGAGCAGACCCTCGCCGACGGCCTCGTGTCGGTCGGCGTCGGCACCGTCGAGTACCTCGCCGACCCCGTCGCCCGGGTGTCGCGCTCGCGCTCCGAGCTCGCCCACCTCGAGGTCTCGCTCGCGCCGCTGTTCTCCCAGGCGCTTCCGCCCGAGGTCGCCGCACCCGTCCAGGACGCGGTCGGGCAGGTCACCGACACCGTCAACACCCTCGTCGGCGAGCTGAACGGCGCCCTCGACGAGGTCGAGCAGCAGGTCCGCGACGGCGCCGGCGAGGTCATCGACATCCCCGACGTCCTCCCCGAGGAGCTGCCGACGGTCCCCGACGTCACCACGGTCAGCCTGGTCGAGGTCCGCAAGATGTGGTCCGAGTCGGTCACCCGCACCGAGGGTGAGCTCGTCACCTCGCTGGCCCACGGCGGGATCGTCGAGGCGAGCCTGCTCGGCGGCCTCATCCAGGTCCCGGCGTTCCAGTACACCTCCACCGCGGCGACCGCTGGCACCCCCGGCACCGCCACGGCCAGCACCGACGTCACCACGATCGCCGTCCGCATCGGCGACAACGACGTCACCGTCTCGGGCACGACCCTCAAGGTCGGCGACTTCGAGCTCGACCTGTCCTCCCCCGAGCTCGGCGGCCTGCCGGCCGGCGACGTCCTCGGCCCGGTCGAGGAGGTCCTGACCTCGATCCTGAACGCCGGCGGGCTGTCGGTCACCCAGGGTCTCGGGACCACCGAGGTGGCCGAGGACGGCTCGTCCGCCCAGGCCTCGACCAGCGCCTTCGCGCTGTCGCTGGCGCCGCTCCACGCCGCCGGCCAGGACGACCTCCTGCGGGTCCAGATGGCGGCGCTGCCGACCGTCGCCGCCGTGTCGGCCGCCCCGGCGACCGTCCCGGCCGCCGCTCCGGAGCCGAACCTGCCGCGTACCGGTGGCGGGGCGCTGGCGATGGCGTTCGGCGCCCTGGCGATGGGCGGCGCGGGCGTCCTCCGCCGCTGGCGCTGATCACGACGCCCCACGGGGGCTGACGCACGAGGGGCGGGCCACGACGGCCCGCCCCTCGTGCGTGTGTGGCGAGGTCAGCGCAGCGCCGCCTCGAGGTCGGCGTCGATGGAGTCGGCGACCACCTTGTCCCCGCCGAGCACGAACGCGGTCCGGGTCTCGCCGTCCGCCAGGTAGGTCCGGAGCGCCGTCTCGAGCCGGCCGCTCCCCCCGGTGGTCAGGACCGGGGCGCCGTGGCTGCGGGCGAGCGTGCCGCCGGTCACCGCGTCGGGCCACCGGTAGCCGTTCGCGACCGAGACCACCGCCGGCGCGACGGTCCCGAAGTGGCGCCGGGCGATCGCGATCGCGGTGTCGACGCGGCTCGCGCCGGCGTCGCGCACCACCGTGACGTCGCGGGTGCTGAGGAGCGCGAGCCCGTCCTCCGCGCACGCCTCGAGCTCCGCGTCGACGCCGCTGGCGATCGCCCGGGTGCCGCCGGCCACGTAGATCGTCGCCACCGAACGGTTCGCGCCGAGCCAGTCGCAGGTGGCGGCGGGGACGCCGTCGGGTTCGACGAACAGGAGCGGGTAGCCGTAGGCCGCCGCCGGACCCGAGAGCGCGAGCGCGTCGGCGAAGGTGTCGCCCCGCGCCACGAGCACACCGCGCGGCGCGAGGGTCCGGACGATCTCGTCGGCGATCCTGGCCGCTGTCGCAGCCGCGTCCGTCCCCGCCAGCCGGCTCACGTCGTAGCCGAGCGCCGCGACCTGGTGCTCGACCGCGGCCGACACGCCGGTCGTGGTCGTGCCCACGACGACGACCTCACCGGTCCCGTCGAGCACGCGCGCGAGCTCCGCCTGGGCGAGCGGGTGGAGCTCGGCCCGGCCGGTCACGACGAACAGCGTGTGCCCGTCGGCCAGGAGGCCCGCCGCCGGGAGCGTCACGGTCCAGCCGGCGTCGCCGGGGCTGTCGGCCGGGACCAGCACGACCCGTGACACGCCACCGCCGGCGGCCGAGGGGTGGGCCTCGCGGGCGATGGCCTGCGCGGTCGCGATGCGGTCGCGTCCGTAGAGCCGGATGGCGCGCGAGTCGAGCGTCCGGTCGAGCCGCACCCGGCCGTAGCCGAGCTCGGGGTCGACCCCGCGACCGGTGACCTTGGCCGCCGCGTCGAGGATCCGGTTGCGCAGCTGCATCCCCTCCAGCCCGGGCTGCGCCCCGCGCAGCAGGGTCGCCACGGCCGCGACCACCGGCGTGGCCGTGGAGGTGCCGGTCGCGTAGCAGTAGCCGCCGGGACAGAGGGTCAGGAGCGACACACCCGGCGCCGCGACGTCGACCCACGGCCCACGGTTGGAGCTCGGCCACAGCCGGTCGTCGGCCCCGGTCGCGGCCACCCCCAGGACCGACGGATCGGCAGCCGGGTAGAACGGGGTGGTCGTGCCCTCGTTGCCCGCGGCGGCCACCACCAGCGTCCCGTGGTCGGCGGCGTAGCGGAGCGCCGCGGCCTCGAGCGCGGAGGTCTGGGGGCTCGCGAAGCTGAGGTTCACGACCGGGACGCCGGCGTCGACCTGGTCGACCAGCGCCTCGGTCCAACGGCCGCTGATGGCGCAGATGCCGCCGAGCTCGGTGCCCGCCTGCGCGGCGACGACGCCGATCCGGAAGCCCACCGAGCTGACCCCGGCGCCGTTGTCGCTGGTCGCGGCGGCGACCCCCGCGACCAGCGTGCCGTGCTCGCTGAAGGGCACGCCGGCGCGGCAGCCGTCGGCGTAGGTGTCCACGCCGGCGCGTCCGTCGCGGCCCACGAGCACGCCACGCAGCTCCGGGTGGGCCGCGTCGAACTGGGTGTCGATGATGCCGAGCCGGATGTCGTGGCCGCCGCGCTGCACGTTCCAGCCCGTCCCGGCCGCGATCCGGTCGAGGTGCCACTGGTCGCGCCGGCGTGGGTCGTTGGGTTCGTAGGCCGGGACGCGGACGGCGACGCGCTCGACCCGCGCGACCTGGGGCAGCCCGCGCAGCGCCGTGGCCACCGCGTCCTCGGTGCCGGGCAGCACCTCGGCGGTGAGCCACCGGGCGAGCTCCTCCGCCGCGGCGCCCACCGGGTCCACCGCCGGGAACGCCGGCGCCACCGAGCGGATCCCGGCCACCAGGGTCGTGAGCACGCCGCCGGGGAGGCTCCCACCCGGCACGAGCTCGATCCGGAGCGCTCCGGGGAAGTACGCGGGCGCGCCGGCGGTGGTGGCGGCCGCCAGCACGCGGTCGTGGGCGGCGGCGCCGGCGGCGGTGGGAGCCGCGCCGACGAGCAGGAGCGTGGCGACGAGCGCCGACGCGAACGGGGTGGTGCGCATCCGGGTCCCTCCGAGGTGGGCGACCCCGCCGTGGGGCGCCGCTCACTCTCCGATTCGGAGGAACTACCGTCCGTTATGACCTGGTCCAAACGGACCTGAGCTGAAGTGACTAGTCCTCAACCACCCATCCGTGCGAGGCGCGCGCCCACCCGGACGCTGATGCGCGGACAGCGCGGTGCGCGGGCGGCCGCCCGGCACCGGCTGGTCTAGAAGAACACCGACCGGCGGCCCATGAGGTTGCGGTAGAGCATCTGCTGGATGGTGTCGCGGACCCGGTCGGTGAGGTCGAAGACGGCCATCGGGTCGTCGGCCGCCTCGGGTCCGTACTCGGTGGTGTCGATCGGGTCGCCGTACTCGATGTGCCACTTCGACGGCAGCGGCAGCAACGCGATCGGCCCCAGGACCGGCAGCGCCAGCATCTGGCCCACGATCGGGAAGTACGGGAAGCCGAACAGCCGCGCGAGGGTCTTGAAGTCGTAGAGCAGCGGGTAGATCTCCTCGCTGCCCACGATCGCGGTGGGCACGATCGGCACCTGCGCCCGGAGCGCCGTCGCGACGAACCCGCCGCGTCCGAAGCGCTGGAGCTTGTAGCGGTCGCGCCAGGGCTTGCCGATGCCCTTGAACCCCTCGGGCCACACCGCGACCAGCTCGCCGGCCTCGAGCAGGCGGTCCGCGTCGTCACCCGAGGCGAGGGTCGCGCCGGTCTTGCGGCCGAGGTGACCGACGAAGGGTGTGCGGAAGACGAGGTCGGCGCCGAGCTCACGCGCGTGACGACCGGTGTGCTCGAAGATGTCGAGCCGGGTCATCACGGCGTCGGCCGGCAGCGTCCCGGCGTGGTTGGCCACGACCAGGCCGCCCCCGGATGGGAGGTTGTCGATGCCGGCGCTGCTGACGCGCCAGTAGTGCCGGTAGAGCGGCCGCATCAGCGGCACCATCACGTTGGTGGCGAGGTCGGCGTCGAAGCCGAAGTCGTCGACGTGGTAGTCGCCGGTCAGGCGCCGGCGAGCGAACGCGGCGACGTCCTTGACGTGATCGAGCCAGCCGTCGCCGAGGATGTCGCGCAGGCCCTCGAGCAGGTCGACGCCGCCGGGGGGACGCTCGGCCCGGGCACCCGGGTCGGTCGCCTCCGGCGCCGGCTCCGGGGCGTGGATGCGGCAGTACCCGTCCACGACGGCGTAGTTGCGGCAGGGGCGGTCGTCGGCGGTCACCGCGGCGCAGCGCGGCCGGGCGCCGGCCTGGGCGCGCGCGGCACGCTGGGCCTCCATCGAGATGACCTGTGCGTCGGTCTCGCTCATCCCCCCGCCCCTCAGGTCGTGCGCCGGGCCGCGACGAAGCGCTCCTGGCCCTTGCGCTGGATGAAGTCGTAGAGCTCGCGCTCCCACCGGATCACCTCGTCGCGGTCGACGAGGCCGCTGATGCGCCGGCGCGCGATGAAGTCCTCGAAGGCTGCCCGGCTGGAGTAGCGGGGCTCGTAGCCGAAGTCCCGACGCAGCCGGGCGGTGTCGCCGACCCGACCGAACTGCAGGAACTTGAGCTGCTCGGGCGAGAAGTCGACGCGCTTGCTGCGCTTCACCATCCCCGCGACCGCCGAGACCAGTGGGAGCGGGATCGGTGCGGGCACGCGACCGGCGAGCCGGACGCACTGGGAGAGGTAGAGGATCCCGGGGCCGGCGACGTTGTAGATGCCGGGGTGGTCCTCGAGCGTCGCCCGCAGCAGCACCTCGACGGCGTCGTCCTCGTGGCAGAACTGCAGCCGCGGGTCGTAGCCGAGCACGCTCGGGATGACCGGGAGGCCGAAGAACGCCCCCAACGCGGACTCCATCTGGCCGCCGAGGAAGTTGGCGAACCGGAGCATCGTGAGGCTCACGTCCTTGCGCCGACGCCCGAACGCCCGGGCGTAGCCCTCGATCTCGGTGGCGTCCTTGGCGAAGCCGGACTTCGGCGGGATCCGGGGCGTGTCCTCCTCGCGGAACAGGGCCGGGTCGGTGTAGTCGGAGCCGTAGACGGCGGTCGTCGACTTCAGCACGAAGCGCTTGACCGACTCCGACTTCTGGGCCGCGGCGAGGAGCTGCATCGCCCCGATGACGTTCTGCTCCTTCATCCGCGAGCGCCCGCCGGCGGACGACGGCGCCGACACGGTGCTCATGTGCACGATCGTGTCGACCTCGGCCGCGTTCAGGACCTTCGAGACCAGGGGGTTGCGGATGTCGGCGCGGACGAACTCGGTCCGGGTGAGGTCGTGGTGGGGCTCGCGGACGTCGACGCCGACCACGTACTCGACGTCCTCCCGCGCCTCGAGCTGGCGCGCGAACATCCCCGCCAGCTCGGTCGCGATGCCCGTGATGAGCACGCGACGCCCCACACCCTCAGCCACGTGTCGTCGCCCTTCCTGGTCCACCGCGCAGTGAACCAGAACGGCGGGGAGCCGTGGACATCACCCCTGGCCGACCGCGCCGGTGGTCGGCACCCCGATCCCGCGGCCGCGGATCAGCCGTCCGAGAGCTCGCCGAGGTCCACCGTCGTCGGGTCCACCACCTGCTCCGAGAGGTAGCGGTCCAGGTCGCCGGCGCGGACGCGGTAGTTGCGGCCGACGCGGACGGCCGGCAACTCCCCGCTGCGGATCAGGCGGTAGATCGTCATCGTCGAGACCCGCAGCTGGTCGGCCACCTCGGCGGCGGTGAGCAGCGTCTCGTTCATCCCGCCAGCCTACCCCTGGCACCGCGGGACCGCCCGGGGTGGGATGGCCCTCCCGCGCCGGTGTGCGGGCGGGGCGCCGGTCGTGCCACCATCCGCGGCGTGCCACCTTCGCCGCCCCGCCCCGACCACTCCCCCGCCCGCGTCCTCGCGGCGGTGGCGCGCACGCTCGCGGTCGCCGCAGCCGCCGTGGCGGTCCTGCCCGCGCTCGCCGCGCCGGCGCTCGCCCACCCGCTCGGCGCCCCGGCGACGGCGCTCGTCGAGCTCACCGGCCCCGCGACGGTCCGGCTCACCTGGACGCCCAACCCGGACGACCTCGTGGTGCTCGCCCGCCACCTCGGCGCGCCGGCCGCCGACGACGGGGCGCTCACGACGGCGGAGTCCCGGTACCTCGCCACCGCCGACGACTTCGCGGCCTACGTGCGGTCCCACGTCCGCGTCGAGCAGGACGGGGTCGGCTGCGCCACCACGCTCACGCCGGCGGCGTCCGCGGAGAACACCACCCTCACCATCTCGTGCCGGGACCCGCTCGCCGACGCGCCGGGGACCCTCGAGGTGACGCTCCTGTCCGACCTCGACCCCCGGTACACCACGCTCGCGATCGCGCCCGGCGAGGTCCGCGACACCGAGGTGCTGTTCACCGCCACGGCGTCGCAGCACGGGCTCGAGGTGGACGCCGGCGACCTCGCGGTCGTCGAGCGCCCGCCCGACCGGCCGACCGACGGGGCGGTGTCCGACGCCTTCGGGTCGGTCGCGGCCCGCGAGACCGGGCTCGTGGCCTGGGTCCAGGACCCGGACCGGGTCGGCGGGCTCGGCATCGTCGCGGCGGTGGCCGTGGCGGTGGCGGTCGGGGCCGCCCACGCGCTCGCGCCCGGACACGGCAAGGCGATCGCGGCCGCCTACCTCGTCGGCGACCGCGGACGCCCCCGGCACGCGGTGGCGCTGGGCCTGGTCGTGGCGGGGATGCACAGCCTGTCGACGCTCGTGCTGGGCGTGGTCCTGTGGCGGGCGCGGGCCCGGATCGACCTCACCGACCTCTCCGCGGGGCTGCAGCTCGCGAGCGGCGCGGTGATCCTCACCGTCGGGGCGCTGTTGCTGCGGCGCCGCTGGCGCGAGCACCGCCGGCGCGGCCGGGGAGACCACGTGCACGACCACGGGCAGGCCGACCACGACCACGTGGCGCCGCTGACCCGCGGCGGGCTGGCGGCGCTGGCCGCGACCGGCGGCCTGCTGCCGTCGCCGACCGGCGTGCTCGTCGTCCTCGGGGCGCTGACCGTGGGCCGGGTCGTGGTGGGGCTGGTGCTCGTGGCCGCGTTCAGCGTCGGCCTGGCGGCGACCGTCACGACGGTCGGGCTCGTGACGCTCGCCGGCCGGGACCTGCTCCGCCGGCGGGGGCGCGGCCGGATCGAGGCGCTGTCGACGTGGCTGCCCGTCGCCGGCGCGGCGGCGGTGGTGCTCGCCGGCGCGGTCGTGGTCGCGACCGCCTGGTGACCGGCCGGCCCGTCGAGGGTCAGGCGGCCCCGTGGCGCGGCAGGACCAGCCGTCGCAGCGCGTCGACGGCCTGATCGGCCTCGTGGCGTGCCCGCGCCAGCGTCTCCGGCGAGACCCGGATGGGGTCGTCGGTGAAGGAGCGGGGCGCGGCCTCGCCGGTGCGGCGGGTCGCGAGCTCCCGCCAGGCCATCGGCGTGTCGACCGGCAGCGTGGCGCCCGTCATCTCGGCGAACGCGATCGTCCACGACCGCGGGACGACCTGGACGAGCTGGTAGCCCCCGCCGCCGGTGGCGACCCAGCGGCCGTCGCAGACCTCGTGGGCGAGCCGGTGGCAGCGCGCCACGATGCGTCCGAACTCGTCGACGGTCAGCGCGAGGTGGGCGAGCGGGTCGGTCGCGTGGGTGTCCGCCCCGAGCTGGGTCACGAGCACGTCCGGCTTGAACGCGCGGACGAGCGGTTCGACCACGGCGTCCCAGGCCTCGAGCCAGACGGTGCCGTCGGTGCCGGGCCACAACGGCACGTTGGCTGCCGAGCCGGGCGCTCCGGAGCCACCGATGTCCTCGCTCATCCCGGTCCCGGGGAACAGGAACCGGCCCGACTCGTGCAGCGACACGGTCAGCACGCGCGGGTCGTCGGCGAACATCTCCTCCACGCCGTCCCCGTGGTGGACGTCCACGTCGACGTAGCAGACGCGTTCGGCGCCGTGCTCGAGCAGCCAGTCGATGGCGACGGCCGGGTCGTTGTAGACGCAGAAGCCCGCCGCCCGGTCCGGCATCGCGTGGTGCAGCCCGCCCGCGGGGTTGAAGGCGTGGTCGGCCTCCCCCTCCCAGACCAGCCGCGCGGCCTCCTGAGACGCCGCGCACACGAGCTTCGACGCGTCGTGCATCCCCGGGAACACCGGGTTGTCACCGGGGCCGAGACCGTGGGCCCAGTCGGCGCGGATGGTCGGGTCGGCGCTGACCTTGCGGACCGCCTCGAGGAACTCCGGCCGGTGCAGACGCAGCAGCTGCGCGTCGTCGATGGCCGGAGGTCGGACCTCGACCACGCGCGTGCCGTCGACGAGGCGGAGCTCGTGGATCAGCGCGACCGTCAGCTCGACCCGGACGGGTGCCAGCGGGTGCCCCTCACCGAAGCTGTAGCTCGCGAGCGCGTCGTCCCAGACGAGCGCGACCCGGCCGACGGCGTTGGGTCCCTCTCCTGCCACGCTGCCTCCCGGTGCGGTCGCGACGTCGGTCGAGCGTACGGCAGCCGCCACGGCACCGCCCTCGCCCGCGCCGCTCCGGGAGCGTGGTCGCCGGCGGACGGAGCGCTACGGTCGCGGCCCTCACGCCGACGACCCGGGGACGACGTGACGACCCTCCTCCGCCTCGCCGCGCTCGGCGCCGTCGCGGCGCTCGTCCTCGCCGCCTGTGGCGACGACCGCGAGCGACCCTCGACGGCGGACGCGACCGCGACGCCGCCGGTCGTCGCGGACACCCCCGCCCCGCCCGTGACGCCCGCACCGCAGGAGTCGCCGACCGAGACGGAGCCGGCGACCCCACCGGACCCGCCCGACGCTGCTGCCGTGGCTGCCGCGGTCGCCGGCGCGCGTCCGGACGCCTGCGGGGGCGAGCCGGCTGCGCTCCCCGAGGGCGCCCCGGACCACGAGCTCCACCTCCTCGCCGGTGGCCCGGTCGTCGCGATCGTGTGCGACGTCTTCGCCTACCAGCGCGCGTTCGAGCTGCGCGGCTGGAACGGCTCGATGCTCACCCCGCTCGAGGTCGAGCAGTGGCAGGACGGCGGGATCGCCACCTCGCCACTCGTCCTGGGCGAGCCGGTCGTCGTCGACGGCCGCCTCACCGACCTCGAACGGGCGCGCGGGCTCGGGGACTGCGGCCGGTACCAGGAGTGGTCGCTGCGGGACGGCCGCCTCGTCCTCGACCTCGCCACCGAGCGCGTGTGCAGCGACGAGAGCGCCGAACGCTACGCCGAGCCGACCGACTGGGAGCGTGTCCACCCCGCGGCCTGATGCCAGCGCACCGCGGCTCCGGTGGAGGATCGGGCCACCGGTCGCGGGACGCCACTCAGCCCGTGGGGGTCTGTTGGTAGAACGCGAGCTTCCAGACGCCATCTCGCCGGACGTAGACGCTCGTCATGATGCCGACGAAGTCATCGCCGCCGTCGCGCCGGCCGGTCCCGGTGTAGACCAGCGCGTGGGCCTCGTCGCCGACGGTGACCAGGCGCGGGTCGTCGATCTCGTAGTCCGCCCACGCGGGGGCGTCGGCGAGCGCCGTCACGACCGTGCCCCGGTCCATGACCGTGCCGTTGGCGAGGACCATGAGCGCGTCGGCGGTCATGGTCTCGCCGTAGAACTCGTCGCCCGTACCCCGGCAGAGCGAGTCCCAGCCGGCCCTCTCGAGCTCGAGCAGTTCATCCTGGATCGGCATCGGATCCTCTCCTGTCAGCTGCGACCCCGCTTGGGCCGCGCGGTCGCGTGCGCGACGGCGACCGCGTCCGCGGCCCAGGACGCGAACGCGTCGTCGTCGGCCACGATCTCGTCGGGGACGACGAAGTAGGGCATCTCCACCGGGGGGCGGTCACCCATCTGTGGCGCGAACGCCGCCGAGCCGGCGGCCTCGTACCGCGGACGAGTCGCGTCGTCGACCTTGAAGTGCAGCATCGAGTCGCTGCTCAGCAGCGCGAACATGTCCCCGGACTCCCAGAACCCGGCGCCACCGAACATCTTGCGCGAGGTGACGTCACCGAGCGGCGCCAGCCTCTGCGCGACCTCCCGGACCAGCTCGTCGTCGACGGCCATCACGCGTCCTCCCGGCTCCCGTGGCGAGCTCCGCCGGCGCTCAGCTCGTCGCCGCGGATCTTGGCGGCCTCGATCGCGTCGAGGAAGGCCGCACGCACCTTGGCGGACTCGAGGGTGCGGATCGCGGCGATGGTCGTGCCGCCCGGCGAGGTCACCATCTCCCGCAGCTCCACCGGGTGCTTGCCGGCGTCGCGGAGCATCTTCGCGGAGCCGACCATGGTCTGCACGATCAGCTCGGTCGACACGTCGCGCGGGAGCCCCAGGAGGATGCCGGCATCGATCATCGCCTCGGCGAGGAGGAAGAAGTACGCCGGGCCCGACCCGGACAGCGCGGTGACGCTGTTCAGGTGCTCCTCGGACAGCCGGACGACCCGGCCGACGTGGCTCAGGATCTTCTCGGCGACCTCGAGGTCGTCCTCGGTGGCGTGGGCCCCCTTGCTGATCACGCTCATGGCCTCGTCGACCTGGACCGGCGTGTTCGTCATCACCCGCACGACCGGCACGTCCGCGGCGAGGTAGGACTCGATGAACGCGGTGGTGGTGCCGGCGGCCACCGAGATGACCGTCTGCCCGCTGTGGAACGACGAGCCGACCTCGGCCAGCACGCCGCCGATCGTCTGCGGCTTGAGCCCCAGGACCACCACCGTCGCCGATGCGACCGCCTCGGCGTTGTCGGTGGTGGCACGCACCCCGTGCTCGCGCGCGAGCTCGGCGCACCGCTCCTCACGCCGGGCGGTCACGACGACCTGGTCCGGCCGGACCCAGGCCGAGGACAACAGGCCCCGGAGCAGCGCCTCGCCGATGCGTCCGGTGCCGATGATGGCGAGCGTGCCGTCCACGGGGTGTCTCCTCGGGTGGGTGCTAGAGGCGGCGGCCGACCAGGGCGCGCAGGAAGAAGACCAGGTTGGCGGGGCGTTCGGCCAGCCGCCGCGTGAAGTAGGGGTACCACTCGTCTCCGAACGGGACGTAGATCCGCACCTGCTCGCCTCGGTCCAGGAGCTCCTGCTGGAGCGGCTCGCGGACGCCGTAGAGCATCTGGAACTCGTAGCGGTCGGGGCCCGCCTGGTACCGACGGGCGAGGTTGCGGATGCGCGCGATGATGCGGTGGTCGTGGGTGGCGAAGCGGCCGAAGGTCTCGCCGCGGAGCACCAGGTCGGCGCAGCGCAGGTAGCTGTCGTCGACCTGCGCCCCGTCCTGGTAGGCGATGTCGGCGTCCTCGGCGTAGGCCCCCTTGCAGATGCGCAGCGACGCCCCCAGCCCGGTCAGGTGCCGGACGTCGTCGACGGTCCGGTGCAGGTAGCTCTGGACCGCGCAGCCGACGTTGTCGTGGCCGGCCGACCGGAGCCGGACCAGCAGGTCGACCGTCGCCTGGGTGTACGGCGAGCCTTCCATGTCGACGGTCACGTGGGTGCCGACCTCGCCGGCGCGGGTGCAGATCTCGCCGAGGAGCTCCTCACACAGCGCCGGCGAGACGTCGATGCCGAGCTGGGTCGGCTTCACCGACACCGAGCAGTCGAGGCCGCGCGCACGCACCTGATCGAGAGCGGCGAGGTAGACGTCGGCGGCCGCCCGCGCGAGCGACTCCTCGGTCACCGACTCGCCGAGGTGGTCGAGGGTCACGTGCAGCCCGCGGGCGTTCAGCTCGGCGGTCACCGCGAGCGCCTCGTCGAGGGTGTCCCCCGCCACGAAGCGGTGGGCGACGTCACGGGTGATCGGCACGTCGGTGGCGACCCGACGCAGCAGCTCGCTCCGGGACGCGGCCACGAGGGCGCGACGCAGCACGGGGGCTCCTTGCACGTGATGGGCCGGGACGGGTGGGACCCCCGGACGGGTGGCACGGTAGCGCCAGACGACAGGAGCCCCGCTCGGAAGCGGGGCTCCTGACGCACGCGGGGTGGAGGGACCCGCGGCCGTCCCGAGAGAGGGTCCTACCGGCGGCGACGGAGGGAGACCGCACCACCCAGGCTGAGGAGGCCCAGGAGCGCGAGCCCACCACCGGTGTTCGGCAGGGACGGAGTCGGTGCCGGCGACGGAGCACCCGCCGGCACCGTGGTGCCGAGGGCGAACGACGCCGTGGAGACCGGGTCGATGGTGAGAGCCACGCTCGGGGTGGAGATCGAGTCGAGCGTGCCGAGCTGGGACAGGTCGAGCCCCGAGACGAGCGCCTCGAGCTGCGCGAGCACGTCCTCGAGCCCCCCGTCGACACCGAGCTGGGTCGTCGCGGTCGTGAGCGTGGTGGTGACGGTCCCGAGCGCGGTCAGCCCGATGCCCTGCACCTGCGCCAGCGTGTCGGCGAGGAGCGCCTCGACCGTGCCGAGGATGTCCGGCAGGCCGAGGTCACCGAGGAGGCCGGTGACGGGCGTCGGGTCGATCGTGATCGACGGCAGCTGCAGGTCGAGCGCGGTGACGCCGGCGGTCGCGACGACCGCGTCGCCGCTCTCGACCACCGAGCGCTGCAGGTCGGTGAACAGCTCGACCTTGAGGTCGCCCGTGGTGACGATGTCGGCGACCGGCAGGGTGTTCAGGGTGTCCGTCAGGGTCCCGAGGAGTCCGTTGACGAGCGCGCTCGCCTCGGACACGGCCGACAGGCCCTCCTCGCAGGACGGGGTCGAGACCGACCGGTCGAGGATGGTGACGGTGACGGGCTGGCAGAGCACGGTCGCGTTCGAGCCCGCCACGGTCCCGTCGGAGACGGAGTTGATCCCGAGGTCGAAGGCGCTGACCGACACGAGCGGGGTCCCGGCCGCGTCGGCGAGCAGGCTGTCGAGCATCCCGAGGAGGTCGCCGAGGTCGACGGCCAGCGTCGTCACGTCCCCGAGCAGGGGCACGAGACCGTTGATGAGGGTGACGAGCTCGTTGACGAGCCCGGTGACCTCGGCCACGAGCTGGTCGACGGCGGTCTGCAGCTCGGCGACCGAGCCGAACCCGAGCGCGTCGAGCTCGGCGGCGATGACGCCGTCGACACAGTCGACAGCGGCCTGCAGGTCGTCGAGCGTCTTGATGGCCGCCGGGTCGACGCACGAGCCGTCGCCGGCGGCGAGGCCGCCCAGGGTGCCGCCGACGCCGCCGACCACACCGCCCACGGTGCCTCCGACGGTCCCGGTGATGCCGCCCACGGTGCCGGTCGCGTCGTCGACCGCACCGCCGATGCCGGTCAGGGTGTCCCCGAGCGTCGGGCTGGCGAGGTCCACGGCGAGGAGCGCCTGCTGCTGGGTCACGAGCTGCTGCAGCGCGGTGAGCGCGCCGCTGAGGTCGTCGAGCTCGGCGAGCGCGGCCTCGACGTCGGCGCCGGCCCCGGTGACGTCACCGAGCTGGGCGGTGAGCGCGGCGAGCGCGTCCTGCAGGTCGGTGATGAGCTGCTGCACGTCGGCCGGCAGGTCGATCGGCAGCGCCCCGAGGAGCGCGAGGAGGTCCGGCAGCGGCAGGGTCGCGAGCACGTCCGCCGGCAGGATGTCGCCGAGCGCGATCTCGACCTCGGAGACCTCGAGGCCCTGGGTCGCGGCGGCGCGCGTGGTCGTGACCTCGCTGGCGATGCCGGACATGTTGACGCCGACGCCGAGGCTGTCGACGAGACCGGAGATCTGCGCGGTGAGGGCACCCACGGCGGCGCGCGCCTCCTCCGCGGCGGCGGTCGCGGTGAGCGAGACCGGGTTCACGGTGGCCGTGAGGTCGGCGACCGGGCCGCCGATGCCGGCGAGGTTGGCGCCGGCGACGTCCACCGAGGTCTTCCCGTCGGAGCGCGCCTCGGCCTGACCGACCGGACCGGCGGGCCCGGTGAGCGGCGTGAGGAGCGCGCTGGCGAAGGGCACGCCGGCGGCGTTCACGGCCGCGTCGGTCGCGGTCGACGCGAACGTCGCCGCGTCGACGAGCTGCAGCGCCCCGTTGCCCACGGGGGTGGTGACGGCGAGGTCGACCGCCGAGAGCGAGGTCGTGGCGGTCCCGGTGGGTCCGCTCGTGGCGGGCGCTCCGGCGGCCACGAGGACGAGTGCCAACGGGCCGGCGACGGCGGCGCTGGCGAGCTTGCCGTGACGCATCGAGGATCTCCTGTGGGTGTTCGGTCCCGTCGGTCGGACGGTGGCGACAGGAGGTCACCACCGGACGGGTCCCGGTACCCCACACGGAACCAGCAGGAGGCCGCGAGCGACATGACTCAGACGGATGGAGTCCATAGTCCGATGTGACTACGGCCAGGCTGAACGGACGTGGCCGGTCAGCCCTGGGTGCTGACCGGGTTGGGAGCCTGCCCGGTCTTCTCGCGCCACCGCTGCTCCGCGTCGATGTAGGACGCGAAGCCCGCGCGGAGCACCGAGTTGAAGGTCTCGTCGGAGACCGACAGCACCGCGCCGAGGAGCTCGTCCAGCGTCGAGGCGTCCAGCGCCACGAGCGGGACCTGGCCGGTCAGGATGATGTCGCCCTCGTCGTCCAGCGCGAAGTGGACCGGCAGCGGCTTCTGGTTGCGCTGCAGCAGCAGGCGGTAGACCTCTTCGTGCCCCTCGTCCGGGACGCCGGCGAGCAGCGAGGTCACCGTGAGGTGGCGCTCCTCGAGGTCGAGCAGCAGCGGGATGGTGCGCTTCCACTGGCCGGCGAGCATCGTCATCCAGCGGTCCTCGCCGACCTCGTCGACGTCCAGCTCGGCGTCCTCGAGCGTGGACACGACGAGGCGGCGGAGCGCGTCACGGTCGACGTCGTCACGGTGCATCGGCGTCAGCTCTCCCTCGCGAGGTCACGTCCCGCCGGGCGTCGCGTCAGCTGGCTGCCTCGCGGGGCAGCTCGGCCCGGCAGAGCTCACCGTACACAGCCACCAGCCGGTCCACGGCGCGGTCCCAGGACGAGGCCTCGGCCCACCGGACAGCGGCGGCGGTGGCCACCGACCGGGCGACCGGGTCCGTCAGGTAGGTGACGACGGCGCGGGCGTGGTCGACCGGGTCGTGGCCGGTGACGAGCGTGCCGCCGTCGCCGACGACCGCCTCGAGGCCGCCGACCCGGGACGCGACCACGGGGGTCCCACAGGCCTGGGCCTCGAGCGCGACCAGGCCGAAGGTCTCGGTGCGGCTCGGAGCGACCACCACATCCGCCGCCCGGTAGAGCGCCGCGAGCGTGCGCTGCGGCTGGGCGTCGACGATCCGGACCGCGCCGGCGAGCCCGAGCTCGGCGGCGAGCGCCCGGAGCTCGGCCGGACCGGTGCGCCCCTCGCCGTTGCCGGAGGTGCCGCCCACGATCAGCAGGTGCGCCCCCGGGACGTGACGACGGACCTCGGCGAGGATGCGGATGGCGACGTCGGGTCCCTTCAGCGGCTGGAGCCGGCCGACGAAGACCAGCAGGGGGCCCTCGCCGTCGACGAGCCGCGCGACGTCGGTGACGTCGCCGGGGACCGGGCCCGGGTGGAACAGCTCGAGGTCGACGCCGGCGGGGACGACCGCGATGCGCGAGCCCGACATCCCGAAGCGCCGGTGCAGCAGTCGCGCCTCGCCACACGTCAGCGCGAGCACGCGGTCGGCGGCATCCGCGATCCGCTGCTCGGCGGCGAGCCGCAACGGCGGCTCGGGCCGGTCACCGGGGGCGAGCGCGGCGTTCTTCAGCACGCCGAGCGTGTGGAACGTCTGCACGAACGGGACGCCCCAGCGCTCGGCGACACGGCGTCCGACCCAGCCGGACATCCAGTAGTGGGCGTGGACGACGTCGTGGCTGCCGGCGGTCGGGTGTCGCAGGAGCGCCATCACGAACGCGCACAGGTGGTTGCCGAGTCGGGCCTTGTCGACCGGGGCGACCGGGCCGGCGACGAGCCGGTGGACGGTGAGGCCGGGAGCGACGACCACGCTCGGCGCGGCGGTGGGGTCGGTCGCACGGGTGAACACGTCCACGTCGATGCCCCGCGCGGCCATCCGGCGGGCGACCTCGAGGACGTAGACGTTGAGGCCGCCGCCGTCGCCGGTACCGGGCTGGTCCAACGGCGAGGTGTGCACCGACAGCAGCGCGACCCGGCGGACCCCGCCAGGCCGGCGCGTCGACGCCGCAGCAACGTGCACGGACTACCTCCGGGAGATGGTGATCCGCCTCAGCCCTCGGTCTTCGGCGCCGAAGCGGTACTTGTACGGCTCGTCCCCGCGGAGGAGGTCGAACACCCGGCAGCCCTCGTCGGCGGCGACGCGTATCAGCTCGCTCACGAGGACCATCCCGGGGGCGAGCTGCCGCAGCGTCTCGTCGAACGCCGAGTTGTAGAGCCCCCATTCCCGACCGTGCACCAGCGAGACGGTGGCCGCCCCGGGACGCCCGGCGACCTGGAGCAGGTGGAGCCGGAAGGTCCCGTCGGGGCCGAACTCCTCGGCCAGGGCGCGGAAGAAGGCACGCATCTCGTCCTTGGCGAAGAAGCCGCCCTTCTCGCCGTCGGCCCCCGAGGCCATGTCGAAGAAGACCTCGAGCTCGGCCTCGAGCTGCGCCGGCGGCACGGTCACGAGGCGGACGTCGCCGACGTCGCGGGCGAGCTTGCGGGCCTTGCGGCGCAGCTCGTGACGCTGCTTGCTGGGGAGACGACCGAGGTAGGCGTCGTAGCCGCCGGAGATGTCGATGACCGGGCAGACGTCCTCCCGCGCCTCCTCGACCACCTCGAGGCCGAGCCGATCGGCCCCGTCGAGGAACAGCTGTGGCCAGTCGGTGTCGGCAGCGAGACCGCCCAGGACCAGCTCGTCCCAGTCGAGGTCGGCGTGGAGGTCCTCGAGCAGGGCCGCGACCACGTCCGAGCGGTCCTCGGGGCGCGCGATCGGTCCGAGGTAGTCGGTGACCTCGGTCCCACCCAGGAACCGGAGCACCTCGATGGGGCCGGTCGGGCTCCCCTGCCGCTCGTGTGCCTCGGCGACGAGGCCGATGAGCCGCCCGTCACGGTGGACGGTCCGGACCCGCGGGGTGATCCCCTGGCCGAGCACCCGGTGCCAGGTCGCGAGGTACCGGGGGCCCTGGAAGACGGTGGCGTCCGGGTCCTCGTCGAGGAGCAGCTCCCACTCGGACCGCAGCGACCCGCCGGGGAGACCCTCGTGCGTGCGCAGCTCGGTCACGGTCGGTGCTCCTGCGGGGCCAGGGGGGTGGGGAGCCGATCGACACGACCCGACGCAGGCGGTCGAACGGGTGGCGCGAGCGTAGTACGAGGTCGAAGGACCCCTCACCGCCGACCGGACGACCGTGCGGTCACGCCTCGGCGACGTCCTCGCCCTGGACCGAGGCGTCGCGCACGGCCGCATCGTCGACGTCGCCGGTGCTGACCGCGTCGATGATGCCCTTCAGGGTCGAGCGCCGAGCGCCCTCCGCGTCGTGGGCGCCCGCGTCCTGCAGCTCGGCGAGCCGCCGGAACGAGCGGTACATCTCGACCAGCGCCTGGCGCTGCGCCTCGGTGAGGTACGGGTCGCGGGCGATCGCGGACTCGAGGTCGTGGTCGTCGTCGCGCTCCTCGAGGATGCCCGCCTTCACGTAGAGGGTCTCGGAGGAGATCGACAGCGCCTTGGCGATCGCCTGGAGGATCTCGGCCGAGGGCTTGCGGAGACCCCGCTCGATCTGGCTCAGGTAGGGGTTGGAGACCCCGGCGAGCTTGGCGAGGTTGCGCAGCGACAGCTGCGCGGAGTTGCGCTGGTGGCGGATGTAGCCGCCGAGGTCGCGCAGGCGCGAGTGCCCGTCCTCGCCCTGGCGCTCGTCCTCGGACCGGCGTTCATCGGTCACCCTGCTACCTCCGTCGGCCACGTCCACGCGGCTGGGCTGCTCACTTCTGCGAGCAGGAGCACGGTACCAACGGTCGGAGCACGGTCGCGAAACACGACGTCAGGCCCGCAGACCCTCCGCGAAGGTGCGCAGCGCCGCCGTGGGCCGCACGACGCCGGCCGGCTCCCCGCCCCCGAGCGGGGTCTCGACCTCGGCCGCGTCCTCGGGCACGACACCGAGCATCGCGAGCGTGTGGAACACGGCCGCCTCGGCTCCCCGGAAGGCGCCGTCCTCGCACTTGACCGCGATGGCCCAGGCGTCGCCGGCGGCGTCCTCCCAGGCCGCGGCGAACACGCCCTCGGCGCCGTTCTTGGCGAGCACCCCCGCTCCGAGGAGGGTCGACTCGAGCCGGCCCTCCCCCCCGATGAGCCACGGCTCGGCGAGCGCGGCCGACCGCACCCGCGCCCACCGGTCCTCGGTCCGTAGCCGCAGGAACGCCTCTCCGAGCCGCACCAGCGGCACCGCCACGGCCGGCGCGCCGCACCCGTCGGTGCCCACCGCGACGCTCGGCCCGAGGACCTCGGCGAGGGTCGCGAGGACGCGTGTCTGCAGGGGGCCGGCGGGGTCGAGCAGGCGCTCGTGCGGACAGCCGATGGCCCGCCCGGCCAGCGCGAACAGCGCGTGCTTGCCGGAGCAGTTGTGGAGGCGACGTTCGGGCGGGAGCTCGGGCTGGTCCTCCGCGCGGGCGGGGGGCGTGGTGAGGTCGCCGGCGTCGGTGCCCGACCGGGCGAGGAGACGCGCGACCGCCTCGAGGTGGCGCGGCTCGGCCCGGTGGGACGCCTGACCGATCGCCAGCTCCCCCGTCGTGAGCTCGGCCCCGCCCCGCTCGTCGAGCAGCTCGAGGCAGGCCGTCGCCTGGAAGGCCTTGACCGCCGAGCGGACGAAGGTCACCCGCTCCGGATCGCCGAGCGCGCCGGCGACGGTCCCGTCGGGGCCCACGACGACCACGTGGCCCCGGTGGCTCGACTCGACCACCTCGACCCGCGAGGACACGTCCCGGCGGGTCACCTCGGCGACGGGCGCAGCGGCGGAGGGCTCGGACACGCGGAGCTCGAGAGGTCGACGGCGCCGCACGGTCCGGCACCCGGGCCGGTCACCGTAGCGTCGTGAGCTCCGTGGCTGCCGCCTCGGCGAGCTGGAGGTCCTCGCACAGGCGGACGAACGCCGTGGCGAGCTCCGGGTCGAACTGCGTGCCGCCGCAGCGGTCGATCTCCTCCATCGCCGCGTGCACCGGCAGGCCCTTGCGGTACGGGCGGTCGGAGGTCATCGCGTCGAAGGTGTCGATCACGGAGAAGATGCGGGCCGGGAGGTAGACGTCCTCGCCGGCCTTGCCCTCCGGGTAGCCCTTGCCGTCCCAGCGCTCGTGGTGGGACTTGACGATCTGCACGGCGTCACCGAGGAAGCGGATGGGCTGGACCAGCTGCATCCCGATCACCGGGTGGGTCCGCATGATGCGCCACTCGTGCTCCTCCAACGGCCCCGGCTTGTTGAGGATCGCGTCGGGGATGCCGACCTTGCCGATGTCGTGGAGCAGGAAGCCGTAGCCGACCGCGGCGTCCTGAGCGAGCTCGGGGGCGACGCGACGGGTGAGCGCGATGGCGTACTGGTAGGTCCGGTCGAGGTGGTGGCGGGTGTAGTTGTCCTTCATCTCGCACACCATCGCGAGCGTCTTCACCATCGCCAGGTAGCTCTGCGACAGCTCGCGGTAGGCGCTCTCGGCGTCCTCGCGCTGGGCGCGCTCGGACCCGACGATCGTCTGGAGGTCCCGGGCGAACAGCAGCAACTGCTGCTGCATCGCCTCCATCTCGCTCGCCTCGGCGGGGTTCACGGCGCCGGCTCCTCGACCGCGGTGCCGGGCTCGGTGAGGTCGAGCACCGACAGGGTCTCGATGAGCGAGAGCGGCGAGAAGGGCTTGGTGAGGTAGGCGGTCGCGCCGGCGTCGAGGCCCTGCCTGCGGTCCTCCTCCCGGTCGCGCGCGGACAGCAGGATGATCGGCAGGGTCGCGGTGGCGGGGTCCCCGCGCAGCCTGGCGCAGACCTCGAAGCCGTCGATGTCGGGCATCATGACGTCGAGCACCACCACGTCGGGACGCTCGGCATCCACCTCGTCGAGCGCTCCCTGACCGCTCGTGGCGGTGCGGACCTCGAAGTCCTCGAGGTCGAGGATGGTCCGGAGGATCTCGAGCGTGAGCTCGTCGTCGTCGACGACGAGCACGCGACGCTTCACCCCATCCTCCTCATCGCCAGCCCCGGACGGCCGAGTGTACGCACGGGACGCGGGCGGGGAGAGGTCAACCGCGCTTGGCGAGCAGCTCCGAGACGTTGGCCGTGCCGGTCCGGTAGCGACGCGTGAGGTCGCTCTGGAGCGCGTCGATGCGGTCGAGCAGGAGCCGACGCACGCGGGAGAGCTCGCGCTCCTTGCCGGCGAGCAGCTCGACGAGGTCGGCGAGCTCGTGGTCGGTGCGGTCCCGCAGCGCGCTCAACACCGTGTCGTCGGCGATCTGGTCGACCGCGCGGCGGTGGTGTTGGACGGACGGCGGGACGAGGAACCGGGTGACGCGCGGCGCGGGGCCGCCGTCACCGAGGTGGTCGTCTCCCAGGATCGCGGGCAGCCCGTCGAGCACGGACGCGGCGGTCTCGCTGCCGGCGTCACGACGCCGCACGACCTCGGCGCGCACGATGTCGAGCCGGCCCTGCAGGATCCGGCGGGCGTAGGAGATGCCGCTCTCCTCCTCCTCGCACTCGTCGCGGAGGCGCCGGATCTCGTCGGTCGCGCGTCCCTCGAGGTCGTCGAGGTAGTCCTCGGCGAGGATGCGGTCGATGCGCCGCTGACCGGCCACGTTGTCCCTCCGGTGTCGTCCGGTGTCGTCCCGGCGAGCCGGGTCCTTCCGACCGCGTCATCGGCACGCGCGGCGGGGAAGTGAAGCACGAGATCCCTCCGGAGTCGTCCGGCCACACTGCGTTCCGAGGCCCGCCCCGCGCGCCTGGAGAGGTCGTCCGGGCCCGTGTCGGCGGCCACGCACGACCACCGGGGCCCGTGAGTACGATGCCGACCATGCGTGGAGACCTGTCCGAGACGACCGTCGCCGACCTCTGCCGAGGCCTGGCGGACGCGGAGGCCACCGGCGCGGTCGAGGTCGAGGACCTGGGCGGGGAGGCCCGGATCTACTTCCGCAAGGGCGACGTGTACTGGGCGGTGTCGCCTGCCCCCCGGGCCCGGCTCGGCGACCGCCTCGTCAACGGCGGACTCATCACCCAGGAGCAGCTCGACGAGGCGCTCGCGGCCCAGAGCGACGCGGCCGAGCGCACCAAGCTCGGCGCCGTCCTCGTCGACCGCGGCTCCATCGCCCGGGACGTGGTGCGGGTGTTCGTCCAGGAGCAGATCCTCGACGCCATGTTCGACCTGATGCGGCACCACGAGGGGCGCTACGCGTTCCGCGCCGGCGAGGTCGCCGACGAGCCGCTCCCGGTCGACATCCCCGTCGACCAGCTGCTCGTCGAGGTCTCGCGCCGACAGCAGGAGTGGACCCTGATCGAGGAGGTCATCCCCCACCTCGACATGATCCCCCAGTTCGTCTCCGGCGGCTCCTCGGCCCACGCCGCGCTCGAGCCCGACGAGTTCGCGGTGCTCGCGAGCGTCGACGGTCGCCGCAGCGTCCGCGACCTCGCCGACGACCTCGGCTACTCCGAGTTCGAGGCGGCCCGGATCGTCTACGGGCTGAACCTCCTCGGCATCGTCTCGGTCCGCGACTTCGATCCCGCGCGTGACCGCGACGACGCGATCGCCGACATCGTGGGGATCCAGGACGCGGACGAGCCGAACGAGGACGACGGCGACGCCCCGGACGGCCCCGTCGCCGACGACGTCGCGGCGGACGCGGGCACGGACGCGGGCACGGACGCGGCCTCGGACGACGGGCCGGAGGACGACATCGCAGCGGCGCTCGAGGATGCACTCCGGGGCCCACCACACGCGCCCGGCGGCGAGGACGACGCTCCCGACGACGCCCCGGCTCGGCCGACCGTCAAGCTCCACGTCGCCGACGACCTGAGCGGCTACACCCCACCCCGACACCTCGACGCGCCATCCGAGCCCGGAGCCGAGGGGAACGGGTCCGCCCTCGCCGAGCTCGCGGCCCTGCTCCGGGACGCCCCCGAGGAGGACGACGAACCGAGCGCGGACGTCTCCGAGCCGAGCGCGGACGACGACGCGTCCGGCGACCGCGACGAGCCGAGCGCGGACGTCGACGCGCCGGCGGACACCGACCCGGTGGTGGCGGCGGATGCCGACGCGGACGAGCGGTCGCCGGCCTCCGGCAGCGACGATGGCCCCGGCGGGGAGGCTCCCGGACAGGCGGACCCGACGCCCACCGCGGGCACGGCGAGCCCGGAGGACGAGCGCGCGCTGCGCGTCTCGGCGCTGAGCGAGCTCGGCTTCTTCACCGACCCGCCGCCCGCCTCCGCCGAGCCGGCCGAGTCCCTCGGCGCGTCGGACGCGCCGACCGGACCCGCGCCGAGCGCCGCCGAGCCCACCCCGCCGCCCCCGCCCGCCACGCCGCGCGACGACGAGGCCACCGCGCCCGCGCGCCCCGCGGCGAGCGCGGCCCCGCCCCCGGACCGGCCCGGCGCCGCCCTCGACGACGCGGACTTCGACGCCCTCCTGAACCAGCTCGCCGGCGCTCCCGGCGGGTCCACCGACGACGAGTCCACCGAGTGGTCGCCCGGCGACGCCGGCAACGCCGGGGCGTCGGGGACCGGCACCGCGGGGGACCGCGACGGCGGGGGTGACGTCTCGGAGTTCCTCCGGGAGCTCTCGCGGCTCGCGCTCGACGACGCCGGCGGAGGCGGCGCGGGCCGCGGGGGCGGGCCCAAGGGTGCTCCCCGCGCCGACGACGACATCGACACCGGCGACGACGCGGGCGCGGAGTCCGCCGGACGGGCGGCGGCCGAGTCCCGCGACGCCGACCGGCGCACGGCCGCCGACGAGAAGAACGCCAAGAAGCGTGGGCTCTTCGGCTGGGGGCGCTAGCCGGGCGTCAGCCCGGAGGGCTCACGGCTCGAAGCGGTCGCGGCACTCCTGCACGGTCACGAGCGCCTCCTCCCGGCCGCGCCAGCCGTGGACCTCGACCTTCTTGCGCTCGAGGTCCTTGTAGATGCCGAAGAAGTGCGCGATCTCGTCGAGCATGTGCTGCGGCACGTCCTCCAGCCGGTTGAGGTGCTGCCACCGCGGGTCGCTGTCCGGGACGCACAGGACCTTCTCGTCGGGCCCCTTGTCGTCGGTCATGTCGAGCATCCCGACGACCCGACCGACGATGTGACACCCCGGGAAGGTGGGCTCCCCGAGGATGACCAGCGCGTCGAGCGCGTCGCCGTCGCGGGCGAGGGTGTCGGGCAGGTAGCCGTAGTCGCCCGGGTACCGGACCGCGCTGAACAGCATCCGGTCGAGGACGAACGCGCCCCGCTCCTTGTCGTACTCGTACTTGTTGCGCGACCCCATCGGGACCTCGACGAGCACCTCGATGCGTGCGGCGTCCACGGCTGCTCCTCATCGTGCACGGGCGGGAGGCGAGCCTACGGCGACGGGCCCGGGCGGCGGGGGCCGACGTGCGGGCGGCAGGTCACCGGCCGACCCCGCTACCGTCGCCCGCCCCCCAGCCCCACGTTCCCCCACGCCCCCCGAGGAGGCCGCCCGTGCCCATGCCCGAAGCCGGCGACCACGCCCCCGAGTTCACGCTGCCCGACCAGCACGGCGACGAGGTGTCGCTCGCCGCGCTCCGCGGGTCGCCGGTGGTCGTCTACTTCTACCCGAAGGACGACACCCCGGGCTGCACCACGCAGGCCTGCGGTGTGCGCGACCACTGGCGCGAGTTCGAGGAGGCCGGCGCGGTCGTGCTCGGCATCTCGCCCGACACGGTCGCCTCCCACGAGCGCTTCGCCGCGAAGCACGACCTCCCCCACACCCTCCTCGCCGACCCGGACAAGCGGGTGCTCGAGGCCTACGGGGCGTACGGCGAGAAGGTCCTGTACGGCAAGAAGACCATCGGCGTCATCCGCTCGACCTTCCTCGTCGACGCCGAGGGGACGATCGCCAAGGTGTGGAAGCGGGTGCAGACCAAGAAGCACGCCGACCAGGTCCTGGCGGCGCTCGCGGACCTCACCGGGTGAGCCCCCTGCCGGCGTCGGTCAGCCGGTGACGGCGAAGTCCCGCGCGACCAGCACCGTGTCGCCGGCGAGGACCTCCACGCCGTAGTCGCCGGGCTCCTCCATGAACAGCTTCGCGAGCCCGACCGTGACCCGGTCGTTGCTCGCGAGCGAGAAGTCGGTCTGGTAGAGGGTCGTGCCGTCGCGGGACCAGCGCACGTCCAGGGTGATCGCGCCGTCGGTGTTGCGGTCGTACTGCATCCACAGCTTCACGTCGTCACCCAACCCGAACGTGTCGGTCGGCGTGCCCGGCATCCCGAGGCTGTCGACGGTGTCGGTCAGGACGGCCTCGGTGATGCACACGGGCGCGGTCTCGTCGCAGGCGGTCGCCGCGGTGCCGTCGCCACCCCCGTCCCCGTCGCCGCCGCCGAGGACCAGGAGCAGCACGACGACGGCGAAGAGCACGACGGCCGCGACGATGGCGAGCGTCTTCGCGGAGACGCCGGGCCGCGCCGGCGCCGGCGCCGGCGCGGTCGGCGACCCGTCGGCGGCCGGCGGGGTACGGCCGATCTGGACGGGCGGCGTCGCCGCGGCAGCTCCGGAGCCCTCGACCTCGCGCTCGATGCCGATGCGGTCGGCGAGCCGCGGCTCCGGCTCGGACGTCTCGGGGCTGGCGGGGGGCGTCGCGGTCGTCTCCGGCGGAGGGGTCGGGGCGGGAGCCGCCGACTCGGGGCCGGCGAGGATGGCGTAGGCCTCGTCGAGGAGGGCGGACACACGCGCCGGCGGGAGGTCGACGACCTCCGCGGCCCGGTCGACGTCGAGCTCGAGGTCCTCGACCAGGACGAGCACCTCGACGTCGGCGGCGACGCGGATGCGGCTGGTCAGCACCGCGTGCGCGGCCCGCAGGACCTGGACCTCGTCGTCGTCGCCCCAGAAGTCGGCGTCCGCCAGCGTCTCGTCGACCGCCCCGTCTACCGCGGCGGGGGGCAGGAACGCGGCGAAGTAGGCCCAGACCCGCTCCACGAGGTGGGGCGGGTAGGTGTCGTCGGTGCGAGGGGTCCCAGCCATCGGGGCGAGCCTAACCGACCCTCATCGACGGTCGCGTCGGCGCGTCACGGCCGGGTCGTGGCCGACCACGGCGCGGTCGTCGCCGACGAAGCCCCGGACCGTCACGGTCCCGTCGCCCGCGCCGAACCGCTGCCCCGGCTCGGCCGTGCCCGGCACGAACGCGAGCCCCCGCCGACCCTCGGGGACATCGGCCACGGCGGTCACGGTGACACGCTCCTTGCCCGCTCCGAGCTCCGCCCCCGCCGACACGCCCGCTCCCACGTCGACGTGCGCGAGACGCCGGCGCGGACGCCCCAGCATCCACATCCGGGCGACCGCCTCCTGCCCCGGGTAGCACCCCTTGGCGAGGTGGACGTGGGTGGGCAGCAGCCCCAGCTCCTCGGGCAGGTGCGGGGCGGTGACCTCGCGCCCCCAGTCCGGTTCACCGGCCGCGATCCGCCCGGCCTCGATGCGCTCCGGGTCGACCTGCTCGACCCCCAGGTGGGCGAGGCGCGTGGCCAGCCCGGCCAGCGCGTCCGGTGCCGCCACCAGGTCCGCACCATCCGGGCGGCCGACCACGAGGACGTCGCCGGCGCGGGTGGTCCTCCCCACCACCGGCGCTCCCAGGGCGTCCCCGACCGCGCCGTCCACGCCTCCCCGCAGGGCCTCGACCTCGAGGTCGATCCGGGCGAAGGTGGCGTCGGAGAGGAACGTGCGGCCGCCGAGGACCCGCACGACCTCGTCCGCGAGCTCGGCGTCCGGGACGAGCAGCAGGACGCGGTCGGGCTCGCCGACGACGTCGAAGATCGCCAGCGGCGCCCCGTGGGCGTCGAGGTACATCGCCCCGCGCACCTCGCCGGCGGCGAGGTCGGTGACGTGCTGGGAGGTGACGGCCTCGAGGTAGGTGAGCCGGTCGGCGCCGGTCACCTCCACGACGGCCATCGGCGTGGGTCCGAGGATGGGCATGGGCGACTCGTCGGTGGGGTGGACCCAGCGTACGAGGCCCACGCCACCCCTCGGCCGCCCGTCCTCAGGAGGTCGCCCGGCGGCTCACCCCAGGAGGGTCCGGGCGATGACCATCTTCTGGATCTCGGTGGTCCCGCCGCCGATGGTGGCGAGCTTGGCGTCGCGGAGGCTCCGCTCGACCGAGAACTCGTGGACGTACCCCCACCCGCCGTGGAGCTGGATGGCGTCGAGGGCGTTCTCGACCGCGACCTCGCCCACGTACGCCTTGGCGATCGACGCCTCGAGCTGGTGCTCGTGGCCGTTGTCCTTGAGCCAGGCAGCCTTGCGCTGCAGCAGCGTCGCCGCCTCGAGCTTGATCCGCATCGTGGCGACCTTGTCCTGGATCGCCCCGAACCGCGCGATCGGCTTGCCGAAGGCCTCCCGCTCCTTGGCGTAGCGCACGCACTCGTCGAGGTCGCGCTGCATCCCGCCGATGGCCGAGGCGATCATGCAGGTGCGTTCCCAGTCGAAGCACTCGAAGCCCACCTTCCAGAGGGCCGTGCCGACGTCGCCGAGGATCGCGGACTCGGGCACGGCGACGTCCTGGAGCGACAGCTCGACGGTCGGGCTCGACCTGTTGCCGAGCTTCTTCAGCTCCTTGCTCACCGAGAACCCGGGCGTGTCGGTCTCGACGAGGAAGGCCGTGAAGGCCTGCCCCGCCGGCGCGTCCGGGTCGGTCCGGGCGACGACGGTGACGACGTCGGCGAGCGAGCCGTTGGTGATGAAGGTCTTGGTGCCGTTCAGCACCCAGGTGTCACCCTCGCGCCGGGCGCGGGTCCGCATCCCCGCGGTGTCGGAGCCGGCCTCCGGTTCGGTGATGGCGAACGCACCGATCGACTCGCCCGAGGTGAAGCGCGGCAGCCACCGCTCTCTCTGCTCCTCGGTGCCGTGGAGCGCGATGGGCATGCAGCCGATCGTGAGGTGGGCGCCCGAGCGAGAGGTTCAAGCCCGCATCCCGGCCGCCGTAGGCCAGCGCTTCGAGGGCGAGCCCGGTGGTCAGCGACGTCGGCGCCGGAGCCCCCGTAGGCCTCGGGGACGGGGAGCCCGGCGAGGCCGAAGTCGGCCAGCCTGCTGCCACACGTCACGGTCGAAGCGGCCTCGAGGTCGCGGTCAGCCCGCGCCCGGCTCGACGTGCGTCCGCGCGAAGTCGCGCACGCTCGCCACGAAGGCCTCTTGCTCGTCCGAGAGGAGGAAGTCCACGCCACCACGCCTTCCATCGGGGCGACCCGCGCACGCCGCGCGGTCGCCGGTCGGTCGGCGCGGAGCCTGCCAGGCCCGAACGGAACGAACAAGCCAGGACCGTTCCGCTCGGCCCGAGGGGACCGCTGTCGACGCAGCGTGGTGGGTGGTCACGCTGCGTCGACATCACGCCGTGTGGTGGAGCAGACGCGTCGCGTGGTCACGGGCCCTCCCCTGGCCGATGGGGCGAGTCGACCACCTCCCCGTCCGGTGGCACACCCGCCGGCTGACCGCCCCCTCCCCGGCCGGCGGACAGGCTCCGGAGAGTGGCCGCATCGGGACACTGCGTGACACCAACGGACTAGTCACCTCGGGTCACCCCGGGCCGGCCGGACACACCCACGGGAGCACACACCGATGACCGCGTACCGCCTCCACGGGCAGGAAGTTCCTCGTCGCCGCAGCAGCCACCAGCCTCCTGGTGCTGCCGGCCTCCACCGCGTGGGCGCAGCCCGAGGGACACGGTGGCGGCCACGACCGCGACCAGCAGCAGGTGACCGAGGACGACGACGCCAACGACGGGGGCACCCCCGAGGACGTCGCTGACGACGGCGACGACCGCCACCCCTCGGGCCGGGACCGTTCCGTCGAGCCCGGCGGCAACCCCAACACGGGCAACGCCCAGCACGATCCCGACGGTGACACGAACGGTGGCGTCGACCAGCCCGGCGGCGACGGCGGCGAGGACCTCGCCGACCAGGACGGCAACAACGGCTGCGGCAACGACGACGACTTCGAGGACGACAACAACGGCAACTGCGGAGGCGGCCGGGAGCGGGCCGCCGCGGCCGAGCGGCGCCACGGGACCGAGCGCCGCGAGGGGAGACGAGCGCGAGGATCGCGCTGCCGCGGTCGAGAACCGCCGTGAGGAGACCGGGGCCGAGCGCGAGGAGACCGGCGGCTCGGTCGCGGTGATGGGGACCGACCTCGACCGCGCCCGCCTCGACCTCGACGAGCCGTGGAGTGACCACGACGACCACGACGGACGAGACCTCCGCTCCGGGCCCGGTGGTGAGGGCGGCGTCCCCGGCGCCTCCTACGCGCAGCAGTCGGACACAGCGCCCGCGGAGCGACCATCGCCGCCCTGGTCGAGGTGACTCGGCGTCTCGTTGACGACGCGCCCAGCAGCCCGCGGCGGAGTCGGGCGAGGTGACGACCGCCCGGCGGGGACGACTCCGGGGTCCAGGTGCTCGGCGTCGCCGCATCGAGCAGGACGCGCTGCCGCGCACGGGCGACCGGCGTCGCGGGTCTCCTCCGCGATGGGGGTCGAGCGACCCACGCCGGCGGGAGCGCGCTGCTCCGGCGGCGCCGCTAAGCGGCAGGCTCGAGGTCGCCCTCGCGGTCCAGGACCCGGAGGAGATCGCGCTTGGCCGGCACCCCTGAGGTGCGGGCCAGGATGCGGCCCTCCGGGTCCGAGCACGAACAGCGTCGGCACGCGCAGGACGTGGTGACGCTCGGCGAGGTCGAGGTGGTCGGCCGCGTCCACGTAGCGCCAGCGGAAGGCGGGGCGTTCGGTCTCGACCTCACCGAGGATGCGCTTGACCGTGACGCACGGGGCGCAGGTCGGCGAGCCGAGGAGGAGGGCGACCGCCTCGGCGCCCACGGGGTCCAGGCCCACCGCCGCGAGCTGGCCGCGGTCGAAGCCGGGGTGGTCGTCGCCGACCTCGCGGACCTGTCCGTCGCGGCGGTTCCACCACCAGCCGAACACCGCGGCGACGGCGACCACGGCGGCGACGATCGAGCAGTCGGACGAGGACGTCGGGCACGGTCAGGCCGCCGTGCCGCGCGCCCGGAGGCGCTGCCCGACGAGGTAGAGCTCACAGCCCACGCAGATGCCGGTGAACGCCAGGAGCGACGACAGCGCGAGCACCACGCCCACGAGGATCCACCCGAGCGTGGTGGCTCCGGCCACGAAGGACACCAGCGCGAGGACCGCGACCGCGAGCCCGCACGTCTGGGCGAACCGGGGCGGTCCCTCGGGCTCGGTCTCGGTGGGGGCCCCGAGGTCGAAGCGGCCGTTTCACGGACCGGAAGAGGTTGCCGTACGGCGAGTAGCGCAAGCCGAACAGCGAGCCCAGGGCGAACGCGACCGTCTGCCAGGAGACGAGCGCGACCCCGACCGGGCCCTGGACGACCAGGGCGGTCGCGAGGACCAGGGTCGTCACGGCCGCACCGAACCGGGGGCCGCGCGTGTCGATGATGAGGTTGCCGTGCTCGTCGGTGGCGAGCTCGCGAGCCATGGCGGCTCCGTTCTGGTCAGGAGGTGGTGGTCAGGGTCACGTCGTGGCCGCCGACGAGCCGCGCCAGCGCGGGTTCGTCGACGACGTCGATGCCGGGGAGCAGGTCGGCGGGGTCGATGCCGCGCTGGGCGAGGTCCTCGGTGACCGCCAGCACGCGCACACCCGAGCCCAGGAGGGCGAGGAGGTCGTCGGCGGGGCTCGCGGCGGGGACGTCGATCCCGGCGACGGTCGCCGGGGTGCGACGAGGCCTTCTGGAGGCCGAGCTCGACGGCGGCGTCCTTCAGCACCAGGGTCAGCTCGACGTCCTCGGCGACGGCGTAGGCGTTCAGGTCGAGGGCGGGATCGGCGGCGCGGGCGGCGCCGGCGTCGGCGCCCCGCAGCAGGGAGAGGACACGGGTCGGCATCAGCGCGTCACCCCCAGGGCCACGTCGGCCTCGCGGACGAAGCGCCACAGGTCCCCGCCGTCGCCCTGGACGACGCCGGCGACCTGGCGCTGGACGGGGCACGCCTCGGCGCCGGAGCGGTCGGTGACCCAGGACGCCAGCCCGCCGTGGACACCCTGGCGCAGCAGCGCCTCGACGTGGGGGCCGGTGGCGGAGCCCTCGGCGCCGACGCGGACGCCGTCGCCGTAGGCGTAGACGGCCACGCGGTGCCCGCGCCCGACCGCCTCCTCGGCGAGCTTCAGCGCAGCGATGGTGGCGCCGTCCTGTGGGTCGGTGCCCAGCAGGAGGGCGAGGGTCCGTCCGGTGGGTCGGGTCATCGTCGTCGCCTCTCGTCTACAGCCACGCCTGGCGTTCGGCCCAGCCGAACAACAGGTCGACGACCTCGGACATGCCGGTGGGCTTGATCCCCGCCCCGAGGCGCTCGACCGCGCGGCGGGCCAGGGCCTCCTCGTCGGCGAGCACCTGCACGCCGGCGTGGAGCGCCTCCTCGAGCACCTCGGCGTCACGGTGCCCCGCGCGGGCGAGCGTGACGGCGTCCTCGAGGAGCACGAGCACGACCTCGTGGCCCTCGGCGGCGCAGGTCGCGGACCGGTCCGGGCGGCGTAGGAGCCGTCGCCCGCCCCGAGCGGGTCGCGTGCGGTCAGGATCAGGGTGCGCATCAGCCGGTGGCCTTCCGCAGCAGCAGCCGGACCGCCTGGCGGCCCTTCAAGTCCCGGATGCGGGTGACGTCGACGACCTGGTGCCCGGCGCGGTCGGCCCAGCGGGCGAAGGCCGCCGGCGCGCCCTGGGTGTCGGTGAGGACCTCGACGTAGGCGCCCGGCCGGAGCGGGGTGATCGCCCGCATCGTGGCGACGACCCCGGCCTGGTAGGTCTGCCCGCGGGCGTCGACCGCTCTCGGCGCGGGTGGGGAGCTCGCCGAGGCCGGCCTCATCGAGCTCGGCGTGCACGCGGCCGTTGCGGCCGGTGACGCGCGCGGGTGCGCCGGCGGCGGCGAGCGCCCCGCGCAGGAAGCCGCGCGCGAGCGCGTCACCGACGGCGCCGTCGACCTCGCCGATCAGTCGCAGCCCCACGTCGAAGCCGTCGATGCGGCACGGTCGTCGCCGACCTCGGCGACGCGCACCTCGGGGAGCGCGGCGGACAGCGCCTCGACCGCGACGATGACCGCCGCCTCGAAGTCGCGGGTGTCGGCCCGTCCCGCGCTCGCAGCGACGAGCCTGCCTCCCCTGCTCCTCGGCGAGGAGCTCGAGCTTGGCCTCGTGCTCGGACAGGCCGGCGATCAGCTGGACCACGACGCTGACGCCGAGCTGGCTCCCCGGCGGCACCTGGACCGAGCGGCGGTCGTCAGCCTGCTCGCGGGCGACGTAGACCTTCGCGGGACGGCCACCACCGGGGTGCTTGCGGCGGCCCGTGACGGCGAGGCCCGCCTCGGCGAGGACGTCGAGGTGGTTGCGCGCCACGTTCGGGTGCAGCCCGAACATCTCGGCCACCTCACGCGCCGTGTGCGGCTGCCCCTCGGTCCGCAGCCGCCGGTAGATGCCGGCGCGGGTCGGGACCGACAGGGCACGCGCCACCACGTCGTCGGCGTCCTCGGGGGAGGACACCGCGGACACGGCGGTCGCGGACACGGGGCGGGGCTCCTCGTCGGACGGGCTCACGGGTGTTCTCACGGTTGCGAACGCGGATGGTGGCCCCGACGCTGCCCGACGGGCCGGTCCGGACAGTGTAAACCGTGCGAACTCCCCCGAGACACCACCCCACGAGCCGTCACCGCGCCCCGGTGATCGGGTGCGCCGGCGACCACACGGCGGGATCGGGTGCCGGAAGCACCCGCGTGCGGTCGTTCCCGCACCCGATCCGAGGAGGAGGCACGTTCCGCACCCGATCCGCGGGGGTGGCACGTTCCGCACCCGATCCGCGGGGGCTCGGTGGTGCGTCAGGAGAGGTCGAGGGTTCCGCCGGCGACGACCGCCTGCACGAGCAGTCGGCCCGGTGCGGGAGCGGCGCCACGCAGGACGACGCCGGCGGGGAGACCGGTGAGCTCGACGGTGGCGTCGAACGCGCGTGCCACCGCCTGGGTCGCGTCGGAGCCGAGCGCGCCGGCGTCGACGGCCCGCGCCCGGAACCGCAGCCCGGTGCCGTCGGCCACGACGTCAGCGGTCACGCTGACGTCGGCGCCCTCGACCCGTCCCGAGGCGACGACCCCGTCCTCACCGATCACGACCGTCCAGCCCGGGCGCTCCTGGCGGAAGAGCCGCTCGACCTCGCGCTCGTGGATGGCGACCTCGATGGTCCCCTCACGGAGCACCACCCGGTCGAGGGTCGCCGGCGGTGGGAAGCCGGCTTCAACGCCGAGGAGCGTCGCGTCGAGCCGCTCGACGCGCACGGCGGGGACACCGATGACCCCGTCGGTGAAGGACACGTCGACCTCGGCGAGCTCGCCGGCGACCAGCTGTGGCAGCACGAGCCACCCCCGGACGTCGGCGTCGACCGTGGCGGCGGCGAAAGCGGTCCCCGCCGACCGCTCGAGCTCCTGCTCCAGCCGGACGCGCACGACCTGGTCGGCGGCGACCAGCACCACGAGCAGCACGGCCAGGACGATGAGGATGCGACGCACGGGGCCTCGGCGGGATCGACACGGCGGTGGGAGGACGATCGGCGACATCGCCTCGGTGTGTGGCCGGGGCGCCGTCGCCGGGGAGCGTACGCGCCGGCGTCGGGCCGGCCCGTCAACGTCGCGTGACCCAGCCGTACCGCCCGTCGATGACCCGTTCGTCCCGTCCTGCCCGCTCGGCCAGGACACCCGTGACCTAGGTCCCGTCAGGTCAGCACGCAGGTACTACAGCCACCCTCCGTGACCCGTGCACGCTGAGGGTTCCACGGACACTGTCCGGCGCTCGACCTACGGGTCGGGCGTCGCTCGGGGTGACAGGGACTGGGGAACACGGACGTGATGATCCCCGGGGCGAGCAGTCGGTCGCCCGTCGAGCCCAGGCTCGGCAACCCCGGGAGGAGCGAGTGGCGAGACCGGCCGTGAGAGGGCAGACGCCGAGAGCGTGTGGGCTCCGACACGGAAGGTCGTCACGATGGTCACCGGTATCCACAGCGAACTGCGTCGCTGGCAGCGGACGCTCCTCGTCCTCCTCGCCAGCATCGGCATGCTGGCCAGCCAGACCATCGGCGTGGCGCTCGCCGCGTCCAGCATCGACTTCCGGGGCCTCAGCCCGGCCGACGGGACCCCCAAGACCACCTTGACCCCGGACGACGGGATCGCGTGCCTGCAGACCATCATCTACCGGGCCACGATCACGGACATCCCGGTCGGCAGCGGCAGCCTGTACCTCGAGCTCGCCGTCGGCGAGATCCCGACGGGCGGCATCGGGACCATCGGCCTGCGGTCGCTCGAGAGCGTCAGCTGGACGGGCCCTGGCTACACCGTCGTCACCAACGAGCTCGGGACGCCCTTCACGGATGACGCCGTGCTCGCGTTCGACCTGGACGTGACCGGGCTCACCTCCGGCACCCTCGAGTTCGGCCTCATGATCGGGTGCACGCTGCCGTTCTCCTTCAACGGTGTGATCCAGATCGCCATGGCCCAGGCATCGGTCACCCCGGCCGGCGGAGGCGTCGCCGACACCATCAACGTCGGTGGCCAGACCAACAACCTCAAGGCCGGCGGGGCGGATCTGAGCTCGATCACCATCACGAAGGCCACGCCTTCGCCGACGGGTGACAGCTTCGACTTCACGGAGGCCCTCGGGGCCGCCACGAGGCGGTTCTCTCTTCTGAGGGGCGGCAGCGAGATCATCCTGAACGTGTTCCCCGGGACGTACACCTTCACCGAGGACGACGAGACCGGCTGGACGGTGTCCGACATCGCCTGCAGCAAGGTCGACGGCCGCGATGCGACCACGACGACCCTGACGGAGGACGAGGCGAACCGTCGCGCGACGGTCGTCCTCGGGCTCGACACCGACGTCACCTGCACGTTCACCAACACCGTGACGCCGGCGCCGGCGATGACCGTGGTGAAGGAGATCTCCGACGACGCCGGCGCGACCTGGCAGGACGCCGACACCGCGCCCGGCGTCGCCTTCGACCTCGGTGACACCGTCGACTACAAGCTCGTCGTCACCAACACCGGCAACGTCGGCCTCACCGGCGTGACGCTCTCCGACAGCCTCTACACCCTGGTGTCGAGCCTCGGCGGCGCGACCGCCTGCACCATCCCGACCACCCTCGCCGTGGGCGGCAGCTTCACCTGCTACGCCCGCACCACCGCCACCGTCGGCACCACCACCAACACCGCCACCGCCGACTCCAGCGAGACCGCCCAGGTCACCGACCCCGCCGTCTACACCGTGGCGAGCGCGCCGGCGATGACCGTGGTCAAGGAGATCTCCGACAACGGCGGCACCACCTGGCAGGACGCCGACACCGCGCCCGGCGTCGCCTTCGACCTCGGTGACACCGTCGACTACAAGCTCGTCGTCACCAACACCGGCAACGTCGGCCTCACCGGCGTGACGCTCTCCGACAGCCTCTACACCCTGGTGTCGAGCCTCGGCGGCGCGACCGCCTGCACCATCCCGACCACCCTCGCCGTGGGCGGCAGCTTCACCTGCTACGCGCACACCACCGCCACCGTCGGCACCACCACCAACACCGCCACCGCCGACTCCACCGAGACCGCCCAGGTCACCGACCCCGCCGTCTACACCGTGGCGAGCGCGCCGGCGATGACCGTGGTCAAGGAGATCTCCGACAACGGCGGCACCACCTGGCAGGACGCCGACACCGCGCCCGGCGTCGCCTTCGACCTCGGTGACACCGTCGACTACAAGCTCGTCGTCACCAACACCGGCAACGTCGACCTCACCGGCGTGACCCTCTCCGACAGACCTCTACACCCTGGTGTCGAGCCTCGGCGGCGCGACCGCCTGCACCATCCCGACCACCCTCGCCGTGGGCGGCAGCTTCACCTGCTACGCGCACACCACCGCCACCGTCGGCACCACCACCAACACCGCCACCGCCGACTCCACCGAGACCGCCCAGGTCACCGACCCCGCCGTCTACACCGTCGCCGCGGACAACTCCGTCGACGTCGAGAAGTACGTCTGGGACCCGGCGACCTCGACCTACGTGGACGCCGACACCGGCTCCGGCCCGACCTACCTGGTCGGCGAGACGGTCAAGTACAAGATCACCTACGCCAACACCGGCAACGTGGCGATCACGAACTTCAACCTCGTCGACCCCGACGTGCCGACGTTGACCGAGACCGAGGGCGGCGCCACCGCGTGCCCGACCAACGCGACCCTGCCCGTCGGAGCCACCGTCTACGAGTGCTACGGCACGGCGACCGCGGTCGTGGGTACCAAGACCAACACGGCGACCGGCACCGGCACCTACGTCAAGACCGGTGACACCTCCGACTTCGACAACGCCAACTACACGGTCGCGGCCATCGAGTCCGCGGACGTGAAGAAGGACGTGCTGGTCCGAGCGATCCCGAACCCGGGCCCGTCGGAGCAGCCCACGGCTCCGACGGCCGGAGACGCGAACTGGAAGGCGGCCAACCAGGCGATCGACCCGGACGTGCCGGTGGCGACCATCGGCAGGGACGAGGTCTGGTTCAAGGTGACCGTCACCAACACCGGCAACGTCCCGCTCCCCATCACCGACATCACCGACACCCTGGTCGACCCGACCACGGGCCTGCCGCTCACGCCCCAAAGTGAGGAGGCTCCGGACCCGTCGTTCTCCGACCTCTTCGACGACTGCGACCTCCCCGAGGGAGCCCTCGCCGTGGGAGACAGCTACACCTGCGTCGCGGGCCCGATCGACCCGGAGACCGCGGGCACGTTCGGTGACGTGGTCAGCATCGACACCGTCGGCCAGACCGAGCGTCTCGGCCTCGTCAGCGCCCGGTCGCTCCTCGCCGTCGGCGGCGGGTTCGCCGTGCAGGCGGTCCTGCCGGGCGGGCCCATCGCGCCGCCGCACCCGGCGTTCGCGTTCTTGAGCGCGGTCCCGCCCGGTGATCATCGTCGTCAACCCGGTCGACACGGGGACGCTCACGGTGACCAAGCGCACCCTCCCCGGTGGTCTGGTCCAGGCGTTCACGTTCTCGCCGTCGACCAACCTCCCGGGCGGGAACTTCCAGCTGAGCGACGGCCAGTCGAAGTCGTTCAGCGGGCTGAACGCGGGCACCTACCAGATCACCGAGACCGTCCCGACCGACTGGACACTCACGACCATCGACTGCGGTGCCGTCCCGGTCAGCCGCGTCGGTGACCGCCTGTCGGTGACCCTGACCCAGGGCCAGTCCGCGACGTGCGTGTTCACCAACGTGCTGACCGAGGTGCTCCCGGAGGTCATCGAGCCCGAGCCCGTGACCAACCCGAGCCTCACGGTCGACAAGACCGCGCTCATCGAGCCCGACGCCGACGGTGCCAAGACCGTCGTGTTCGAGCCCGGTAACGGCGCGACCGTCGACTACCTCTACACGATCACCAACACCGGCGACGTGACGATCACCGACATCACCGCCTTCGACGACGTGCTCGGGGACCTGTTCCCCGCGACGACGACCCTGGCACCGGGCGAGTCGACGACCGCCACGGCCACCCACGTGGTGACCCAGACCGACGCTGACGCCTTCGGCATCACCAACGTCGTCACCATCACGGGCACCGACCCGGACGGGCAGACCGTGACCGCGACCGACACCGAGTCGGTCGGGGTGATCGAGGTCCTGCCCGAGGTGATCGAGCGTCCGCCGGCGGCCCCCGAACCGGCGCCGGAGACCCTCCCGCGCACGGGTGCGGACTCGGCTGGCCTGTTCGCCCTCTCCCTCCTGCTGCTCGCCATCGGGATCGCCGCCCTGGGGCTCGACCCCACGGGCCGCTGGTCACCGTCCCGGCGACGGAGCACCGACCCGCGTCGCGGGTAGACCACGGGACACGTGACGCGGTGATGACCCGGCCCTGCGGGGCCGGGTCATCGCCTGTCCGGGCTCGGCTCAGCCGCCGCTGAACGGTGGGAGGAGCGCGACCTCCTCGGTCCCCGTGAGCGTCCGGTCGGCGCTGGGGTCGACCGGGTCGCCGTCCACCACGACCGTGGCGATCGCGAGCCGGGACGTGAACGGCTCCCCGTACCGGTCGCGGAGCTCGCCCAGGAGCGCCCCCAGGGTCTCGGCGTCCGAGGTGGTGCGCCCCGTCCCGGCCGCGTCGCGGAGCGCGGCGAACAGCCGCACCTGCGTCACGCGCGGCCCCCGGGCCGGGCGGGGAACCGGCCGGTGTCGTGCACGGTCAGGATCGCGCGGGTGAGCGCGTCGACGAACGCCGGCGTGAGCCCGTCCTCGGCGTGGCCGAACCCGGGCGGCTCGAGCCACAGCTCGGCGGGACCGCCGGCAGCGGCGACCAGCGCCTCCGCGTCGGTGGCCGGGAAGTAGGCGTCATCCGCCCCGTGGACGACCAGCAGCGGCGGACGGGCGGCGGCGACGAGCGTCTCGGGGTGCGGCGGCGCCACCCACGACGCCGGCGGCACGACCCGGACGTTGAACAGCGCCCGCAGCCCCCGCCGCTTCCACGGCGTCTCCCACACCGACTTCAGCCGCTGCATCGGGAGGGTCTCGGGCTCGTCCCGGAACCACGCCGGCGCCGAGATCGTGACGACCGCGTCCGTGTCGGCGCCGACCGCCGCGGCGTGGAGCACGGTGGTCGCACCCATCGACAGCCCCACCATCGCGACCCACGGGTGGCCGTAGCGGCGCAGCCACGCCAGCCCGGCCAGGGCGTCCAACACCTCCCGGTCGCCGAGCGTCGAGCTCCCGCCCGACCCACCGTGCCCCCGCAGGTCCAGCGACAGCACCGAGACCGACCGGGCCAGCCCGTCGGCGAGGTACGCGTAGGCCGGCTTCTTGCGGTGGGCCGCGAACCCGTGGAGGAGGAGCACCGCCGGGCCGTCCCCGGACGGCCCCGGCAGGTAGGTCCCCGACAGCCGCGTGCCGTCCTCGGCGCGGAGCCGGGTCTCGACGTGGGGACTGGTGTGGCCGCCGACGACGCCGCGTGTCTCGAGGAAGCGACGCACGGGGCCACGCCGTCGGCGGGGCGGCGTGATGTGCACGAGATGGACGGGGAGGCTCACGGTCTGGCATCCTGCCACACGGCACCCGGCGCTGGGTGCCGGTACCGAACGCCCCGGCAACGTCGCCGCCCGCGCCCTCACGGGCGCGCCAGCGAGCCGACGTCGCGGGGCGTTCCGTGCGTCCGGGGTCGCGACGAACGGCGACCACCGACGGAGCGCGACCCGAGGAAGGAGGACCGGTGCACCTCTTGGTCCTCACCGACCGCGCCGGCGGCGGCAAGTCGCTCCTCCCGTCCCTCGAGTACCTCGACCACACCCTGCAGGACGCCCCGCTCGACGTGTCCTCGCTGGCCGGGCTGTCGGCCTGCGACGTCATCGTGGTCGATGGCACCGCCGACCTCCGCGAGGCAGCGGCCGCCTGCCGGGCGGCCTCCGTCCACGAGCTGGCGCGCCCCACGCTCGTCGTGATGGGCGAGGGCGGGCTCGCCGCGCTCAAGGTCAGCTGGGGCTTCGACGAGTGGATCCTGCCCCACGCCTCCCCCGCCGAGGTCGAGACGCGGCTCCGGGTCATCCACGACCGCGCGGTCGCCGGCCGGCCGCAGCGGACCGCGAACGTCGGCGACCTCGTGGTCGACGAGGACAGCTACCAGGTGCGCCTGCGGGGACAGCCGCTCGACCTCACCTTCAAGGAGTTCGAGCTGCTGAAGACGCTGGCCGGCTCCCCCAACCGGGTGTTCACCCGCGACCTGCTGCTCCAGGAGGTGTGGGGCTACGACTACTTCGGCGGCTCACGCACCGTCGACGTCCACATCCGGCGCGTCCGCGCCAAGCTCGGCCCCGAGTACGAGTCGATGGTCGTGACGGTCCGAGGCGTGGGCTACAAGCTCGTCCCGCCCGGCCGGCGGCGTACGCGACGCGGCCGACGAGGACGCCTGACGCGGGAGCGGCGGTCCGCCGGCGGTTCAGCCTCGGGGTTCGCCACGCAACGTCCGCGCCAGCGCGACGTCCTCCCACCGGGTGTGGAAGCCCTGCGAGGCGTAGAGGCGGACGGCCCGCTCGTTGGCGAGGTCGACCCACAGGAGCACGTCACGGCAGCCGGTGTCGACCAGCCGACGCAGGCCGGCGTCGAGCAGCACCGCCCCGAGCCGGTGTCCCTGCGCGTCCGGACGGATGGCGAGGTTGTAGACCTCGCCGGTCTCGGCACCGCGGCGCTTGAGCCAGTGGATGCCGTCGATCCGGCCGTCCGGACCCTCGGCGACGAGCAGGTCCTCGGCCCGGAACCAGCGGTAGGAGGTCCGCTCGTGGAACCGCTCGAGCGTCCAGCCCCCGTCCGCGGTCCCGTCGTAGGCAGCCGCGAGCACCGCCACCACCTCCTCGTCGTCCTCCCCCGGCCGGAAGGCCCGCACGGTCACGCCCTCGGGGACCACGACCTCGCCCACCGCGTCCACGTCGAGTGGCCGCCCCAGGATCCCGAGCCGCCGGGCGATGCCGTAGCCCTCGTCCGCCGCACAGGCGACGTCCGGGGCGGTGGCGTGCCGCAACCACACCTCGAGCCGCCCGGCGGCGTGGCGCCACGCCAGCGCCTCCGAGCTCGCGAGGAGGACCGACAGGACCGCGTCGCTGGGCGGGGCGGTGCGCGCGACGGCGAGGTCGGCGGTGGCGGTCCCACCCGGCGCGTGGGGCAGGAGGATCCCGGCGTAGCCCACCGCCTCGTCGCCGCGTCGGGCGAGGACCGAGTGCCAGTGTGACGCGCGCTCCTCGCGCCCCTCGGCGAGGTCCTCGAGGCGGGCCCGTTCGGCCTCGTCGACGAGCGGGACCTCGACGGTCGACTCGGCCCGGTCGAGCAGCGAAACCGCGTCTCCCACACCGTCGGCCCCGTCGAGCACACGCGCCTCGACACCGCCGCGAACGGCGATGACGTCACCGTGCTCCGCTGATCTCCACCCTCGGCCTTCCACCAACGGCGAGACTACGCTGCCGTCCGGTTGGCACCCGCCCAACGGTGTGGTTACCATTCGCCCGCGCTGCTCGGTAGGACGCGCTGCCAGCCTGGGCCACTAGCTCAACTGGCAGAGCATCGGACTTTTAATCCGCTGGTTGCAGGTTCGAATCCTGCGTGGCCCACCGATCATCCACGAGGACCTGTGGAGCAGTTTGGAGTGCTCGCCACCCTGTCAAGGTGGAGGCCGCGGGTTCAAATCCCGTCAGGTCCGCTCGGCCGGCCACGTGCCGGCCGTTCCCGTTCCGGGGCCCGGATCGGGAACAGGAGGTCAGGTAGCTCAGTAGGTAGAGCACGCGACTGAAAATCGCGGTGTCGGCAGTTCGATTCTGCCCCTGACCACGACCACGAGGCCGCACCCGACGGGTGCGGCCTCGTCGCGTTCCCACTCCGCCCCGCGCACGGCCTGTACGTCGCACCCGCGGGGCGCCCGCGCCGCCCGTCCGGCAGGATGCGGGGAGGACCGACGTGAGGAGCCCGCCGTGGCCCGAGGAGGCACGGCCGATCGCCACCCCGCGAACGCGCCGGGCGAGTGGTTCGTCGATCAGCGTTGCATCGACTGTGGGGTGAGCCGTCAGCTCGCCCCGGAGCTGTTCGGCCGCGCCGATGGACAGGTGGTCGTCACGACGCAGCCGCAGACCCCAGGGGAGGAACGCGACGCGTGGCTGGCGGCCGTGGCGTGCCCGGTGCGCTCGATCCGCACCGACCCGCCCCGTCCGCGCCCACGTGGCCTCTACCCCCTCGAGCTCGCCGACGACGTGCACTACTGCGGCCACACCTCACCCGACTCCTTCGGCGCCGACGCCTACCTCGCGTTGCGTCCCGAGGGCAACGTGATGGTCGACGCGCCCCGCTACACCCCGAGCTCGTCGAGGCCATCGCGGGCCGCGGCGGGCTCGACCACGTGCTGCTGACCCACCGCGACGACGTCGCAGACGCCGACCGCTACGCCGAGCGCTTCGGGGCGCGGGTGTGGATCCACGAGGCCGACCGCGCCGCCGCCCCCTACGCCACCGACATCTTCACCGGCACCGACCCGGTCGAGGTCCAGCCCGGGCTCGTGGCCATCCCCGCGCCGGGACACACCCGCGGGCACGTCCTGTTCCTCCTCGACGGGCGGTTCCTGTTCACCGGGGACTCGCTGCACTGGTCACGGTCTCGCCAGGACCTCGCCGTCCACGAACGGTTGACCTGGTACTCCCTCGACGTCCAGATCGACTCGCTCGACCGGCTGGCCCGGGAGCACCGCTTCAGCTACGTCCTCCCCGGCCACGGGACACGGCACGAGTCCACGCCCGAGGACATGCACGAGCGGCTCGTACGTCTGGTCGCCCGCTACCGCCGCTGACGCTCCGACCGGGCTCGCGCGGTGGGGTCGTCGTCGCCGGCGCGGCGTCGGCGCTGGCCCGGGTCACACCCTCGCGGTGGTGGCGGCGGCACAGCACCTCGTAGGCCACGTCGCCGCCGGCGAGGTCACCGACCACGACCTGCTCGCCCGAGCGCACGATGCGACCGGCGACGGTCCGGGCGTTGTGGGTACCGCGCGCCCCGCACCAGCACAGCGCCTCGACCTGCATCTCCTGGCGCCGGTCCGCGAGCTCGAGCAGCCGCTGGGACCCGCTGAAGAGGTGGGTGGTGAAGTCGGCGAGGAGCCCGAAGGCGTGCACGCCGACGTCGAGCTCGTCGACGACCCGGGCGAGCTGCTCGACCTGCGTCGGCGTGTAGAACTGCGCCTCGTCGCAGATGATCTCGTCGACCACCTCCCCCGCGGCGATGCGCGACCGGACGTGCTCGAGGAAGTCGAAGTCGGCGTCGACCATGACGGCCGGCTGGGACAGCCCGATCCGGCTCGAGATCCGCCCCTCCTCCCGGTCGTGCATCGTGAACAGCCAGATGCGCTTGCCGGAGCCGACGTGGTTGTGGTGCATCTGCAGGGCGAGGGTGGACTTGCCGCAGTTCATCGTCCCGTAGAAGAAGCTCAGCTCGGCCATCGGTCTCGCTCGCGGTCGGGTCGGCGGAAGCGGATGCGGGTAGCGTGCCAGCGGCGACCCGCGCCCGCCACGGACGTGCGCGGGCGGGGCCGGCGCCAGGAGGATCGACGTGGAGGAGGACGTGCGCGACCGTCTGGACCGGGTCCTCGACGGCTACTTCGACACGAAGACGACCACGATGATCGAGCGCGTGCTCGGCACGGCCTCGTCCGAGGAGCTCGCTGACGACGCCGCGATGGACGAGCTGTTCGCGGCGTTCGCGGGACTGCTCGAGGACCGCTACGACCGCGCCGACCCGGGCTGGCGGGCGAGCGCCGACGCCTTCCTCCGGGTCGAGTTCGAACGTCAGCTCGAAGCCGCGCGTGCCTTCGATCGGGCGTTCGAGCTCTGAGCCGAGGTCGTCGTGCTCACCGTCCGGGCAGGACCGTCAGGGACCGGTCGCGTCGACCGCCAGGGCGGCCGCGAGCTGGTCACGACCGGAGATGTCGAGCTTGCGGTAGACGCTGGCGAGGTGGTTGTCGACCGTCCGGGGTGACACGACCAGCCGCTCGGCGATCTCTCGGCTCGTGAGCCCCCCGGAGGCGAGCAGGGCGATCTCGTGCTCGCGCCGGGTCAGCGGCGTGACCTGCAGCCCGCGGATCGCCGGCGTGGCGGCCCCGGGGCAGCGGCCGAGGAGCGACCCGGCCCGGGCCCGGAGCAGCGAGGCGCGCCGGCGTTCCCCGGCATCGGCGGCGAGCCGGGACGCCTGCGCGTAGGCCTCGGCGGCCCACAGGAGCGCCCCCATCCGAGCGAAGCGGTGGCCCACGTCGACGAGCCCCTCGACGTCGTGACGGTGGAGCGCGACGGCGTGGTCGGCCATCGTGGGGAGGAGGGACCCCTCGACCCGTGGGACGAGGGTGCGCATGAGGTCGACCACCTTCTCGGGGTACCCGAGCCGGACCGCGTGGTGCGCCGAGGTCATCGCCCAGATGCGGTGGTCGTGGGAGAGCGCGACCTCCGCCGCCGCGAGGCCGACCGCCGCCGCGGTCTCGAGCTCGCCGGTCGCCGCGTGGATCACCGCCCGCGCCCGCTGCTCCTGGAGCTCGCTCCGGACGTCGTGGAGCGCGCGCACCGAGATGAACACGTCGAGGAGCTTCTGGGCCTCCGCGACCCGACCGCTCTCGGCGAGGGCCGTGGCACCGGCCGCGTGCGCGAGGCTGTGCACGCCGAGCGGGTCGGCCTTCGACAGCAGCCGTCGTGCTTCGGCGGAGTAGCGGATCGCCCCGTCGAGGTCGCCCCGCTGCAGCAGCACGCCGGCCAGCTGGCTCGCCCACACCCCGGAGACCTCGTCGACGCCGGCCGCGAGCGCGTCGCGGTACCCGTCCTGGCCGATGCGCTCGGCGGTGTCGAGCTCGCCCTCGTAGCTGTGCGCCATCATGACGAGGAACTCGAGCAGCGGCCGGGCCAGCGGGTAGTCCCTCGTGACCTCGGTCGCGGGGTGCGCCAACCCCTCCTCGCAGCAACGCCGCGCCTCCGCGAGCTCGCCGCGCAGCACCCGGGCGAACGCGGCCGACGTCGACGCGACCACCTTGGCCGCGGACGCAGAGTCGGCGCGGTCGAGCACCAGCGCGCACAGCTCGAGGGCGCGGTCGAGGTCGCCCAGCATCGAGACGAGCAGCGCCAACGACCCGCGCAGCTGGTCGATGAGGCGGGCCTCGCTGATCGCCTCGCACGCCTGCTCGAGGACGTCCACGGCCTCCTGGGTGCGCCCGAGCCGGAAGAACAGCAGCCGCGAGCGCACGCCGGCGACCCGCGCACGGTTCTCGTCCGTGGCGGCGAGGTCGGTCGCCACCGCGAGCTGCTCCTCGGCCTCCTCGTTGCGGCGCTGGTGGATCAGGGCGTTGGCCAGGAGGATCCGCGCCTCGATCCCGCCTCCCGGCAGGGCGGCCCGGGCGAGCCGCTCGGTGAGCTGGTGGTCGAAGGTGCTCGCCGCCCGCTCGGCGGCGCGGACGAACAGGGAGTTGTCGGTGTCGTCACCGGCGTCGAGCCGCCAGATCGCGAGCCGCACCAGGTCCTCGGCGTGCAGACCCTGGTCGACCATCGCCGAGGACAGCCGGCGCGAGAGCACCCGCATCACCGACGGCTCGAGGGCCGCACGCACGACCATGCAGGCCCCCGGCGTCGTGATCCGGTACCGGCCGGTCACCGGGTCGTGCGCCACCAGCTCGGTGCGCTCGAGCGCGGCGGTCACCTCCGCGTCGACGAGGCGGTCGAGGATCTCGGCCTCCAGGGGCTCCCCCAGCGCGATGAGCTGGATCCCCTCGGTGACCTCCGGGCCGTACTGGCGCAGCTGGTCCCGGACGTCGTCGACGAGGATCGGCGGCGGCCGGAGGGCCCCGGTCGCGACCCAGGTGGCGTCGTCGCGGACGAGGATGCCGGTGGCGACCGCGTCCTCCACGAACGCCCGCAGGAGCATCGGGTAGCCCCCACACGTCTCGTGGAGCTCGTGCAGGAGGGCCGTGGCGACGCGCCCCGCGAGGGCCGCCTCGACGACGGCGTCGCTGCCGCGACGATCGAGCGGGTCGAGGTCGACGCGGTCGAGGTAGCCATCCTTCACGAGCGTCACGAAGGCGTGCGGCGGGGTGTGACCCCGGCGCAGGGTCAGGGCGAGCGCCGCCCGTCGGCTCCTCACCAGCTCGAAGACGAGGTGGGCGGAGAGGTCGTCGATCCACTGGGCGTCGTCGATGGCGAGGATGCCGTCGGGACCGACCCCGGCGGCCAGCGCCTCGAGCGCCTCGGCCGGCCCCGACGACGGGCCTGGAGCGAGCGAGCCCAGCACGCCGTAGCCGACCTCGCGGCTGGACCGGGTCGCCGCCAGCCGGACGACCGGGCGTCGCGCGCCGACGCGGTCGAGGAGTTCGGCGAGGAAGCGGGTCCGCCCCACGTAGGCGGGACCCGCGATCACGGTGCCGGCCGAACCTGGGATCCGCAGCAGGGCGTGTGCGCGCTGGAACTCCCCGTCCCGGCCGCGGAACGGCCACTCCATGGGCCAACCGTAGCTCCCCCGGATATGAGTAGGTACCTACTCACGCCAACGAGTCGTCCGACTTGCACCCTACGGTCCGCGGTCTCCGACCTGCGCCGTCAGCCCGCTCTCGGGGGGGAGCGGTGGTGGCGCGGGTCGGGCACCCGCGTCGCGGCTGCTGCGCTCCGGGGGGACGCGGTGGCCGCAACGCACGACGTGGCCGAGGTGACCGAACGGGGGGCACCTCGGCCGCGTCGTGCCGGTGGCGTCAGAAGGTCACGTCGCCGGTGTCGCGGTTGCCGACGAAGGGCCAGCGCTCGGTGTCGATGCCGTAGGCGTCGATCGCCTTGCTGACGAGCCCGCGGTCGACCGTGCCGGCGGCGGCCAGCTCGGCGAGGACGGTCACGGCGATCGACTCGGCGTCGATCTTGTGGAGCCGACGCAGCGCCTCCCGGGTGTCGGAGCGACCGAACCCGTCGGTGCCGAGCACCGCGAACCGCCCCGGGATCCAGTCGGCGATCTGCACCGGGGTGGCCTTCATCCAGTCCGAGACCGCGATGTAGGGACCTTCGGTGCCCTCGAGCACCTGGGTCACGTGCGGGACCCGCTGCTCGTCCTCCGGGTGCATCCGGTTCCAGGACTCGCACTCGGTCCCATCGCGCAGGATGCGGTTCCAGCCCGGCGTCGACCACACGTCGGCCTTGACGTCCCACTCCTCGGCGAGGAGCTCCTGGGCGCGCAGCGCCTCGTACATGATCGTCCCGGACGAGAGGATGTGGGCCTCGTGCTGCCCCGTCTCGCCCGCGCGGTAGCGGTAGATCCCCCCGATGATGTCCTCGTCGGAGACGTGCTCGGGCATGGCCGGCTGCGAGCGCGGCTCGTTGTAGACGGTCAGGTAGTAGATGACGTCCTCGCCGTCCTCGGCGGTCTTCGTGCCGTACATCCGCTCGATGCCGTCCTGGACGAGGACCGCGATCTCGTAGGCGAAGGACGGGTCGTAGGTCTCGACGGCGGGGTTGGTCTGGGCCATGACGAGCGACTGGCGGTCCTGGTGCTGCAGCCCCTCGCCGTTGAGCGTGGTGCCGCCGGCGGTGGCACCGATCAGGAACCCCCGGGAGCGCTGGTCGGCGGCCGACCAGATCTCGTCGGCGGTCCGCTGGAACCCGAACATCGAGTAGAAGACGTAGAGCGGGATCATCGGCTCGCCGTGGGTCGCGTAGCTCGTCCCCGCGGCGTGGAAGGTCCCCATCGACCCCGCCTCGGTGATGCCCTCGTGGATGATCTGGCCGTCGGTGGCCTGCTTGTAGGACAGCAGGAGCTCGCGGTCGACCGGCTCGTAGGTCTGGCCGTTCGGGTCGTAGATCTTGAGCGTCGGGAACAGCGAGTCCATCCCGAAGGTGCGCGCCTCGTCGGGGATGATCGGGACGATGCGCCTGCCGATGCCGTTGCCGTCCTCGCCCTTGTGCTTGAACAGGTCCTTGAACAGCCGGACGAGCGCCATCGTCGTGGCGACCTCCTGGTTGCCCGACCCCTTCTTGAGCTCGGCGTACAGGTCGGCGTCCGGCAGCTCGGGCATCGGGAACTGCACGCGACGGTCGGGCAGGAACCCGCCGAGCTGCCGCCGGCGCTCCATCAGGTACTCCTGCTCGTCGGAGCCCTCGTCGAAGGTGATGTAGGGCGGCAGGTCCCCCTCGATCTGCTCGTCGGGGATGTCGAGGTAGAGGCGGTCACGGAAGGTCTTCAGCGCCTCGCCGGACAGCTTCTTCATCTGGTGGACGGCGTTCCGCGCCTCGAAGTCGGGCCCGAGCGTCCAGCCCTTGATGGTCTGGGCGAGGATGACGGTGGGTTGGCCGTGGACCTCGGTGGCCGCCTTGAACGCGGCGTAGACCTTCTGGTAGTCGTGGCCGCCGCGCGGCAGCTTCTCGATCTCCTCGTCGGAGAGGTGCTCGACGAGCTTCTTCAGCCGCGGGTCGGTGCCGAAGAAGTCGTCGCGGATGTAGGCGCCGTCCTTGACCGTGTAGGTCTGGAACTGCCCGTCGGGGACCTCGTTCATCCGGCTGACGAGCACGCCGTCGGTGTCGCGGGCGAGGAGGTCGTCCCACTCGCGGCCCCAGACGACCTTGATGACGTTCCAGCCCGCGCCCCGGAACACGCCCTCGAGCTCCTGGATGATCTTGCCGTTGCCGCGGACCGGGCCGTCGAGCTGCTGGAGGTTGCAGTTGACGATGAAGTTCAGGTTGTCGAGCCCCTCGCGGGAGGCGACCGAGAGCGCGCCCAGCGTCTCGGGCTCGGCGGTCTCGCCGTCGCCGAGGAACGCCCACACGCGCTGGTCGGAGGTGTCCCGGATCCCGCGGTTGTGCAGGTAGCGGTTGAAGCGGGCCTGGTAGATCGCGTTCAGCGCGGTGAACCCCATCGAGACGGTGGGGAACTCCCAGAAGTCGGGCATCAGCCGGGGGTGGGGGTAGGACGCGAGCCCGCCCGGCTCGACCTCGCGGCGGAACTTGTCCAGACGCTCCTCGGGGATCCGGCCCTCGAGGAAGGCCCGCGCGTAGATCCCGGGCGAGCCGTGACCCTGGATGAACAGCTGGTCGCCACCGCCGGGGTGGTCCTTGGCGCGGAAGAAGTGGTTGAACCCGACCTCGTAGAGCGATGCCGCCGACGCGTAGGTCCCGATGTGGCCGCCGACGCCGTAGAGGATGTTCGACCGGTGGACCATCACCGCCGCGTTCCAGCGGATGTAGGCCCGGATGCGGCGCTCGAGGTGCTCGTCGCCGGGGAACCTCGGCTCGCGCTCGGGCGGGATCGTGTTGATGTAGTCCGTGGTCGTGAGCGACGGGATGCCGATGTTGGACTGGCGCGCCCGCTCGAGCACCTTCAGCAGCAGGAACCGCCCCCGCGCCTTCCCGCGCTGGTCGACGACGGCGTCGAAGGACTCGAGCCACTCGCGCGTCTCGACCTCGTCGATGTCGGGGTACTGGGCGGGCAGGCCGTCGGTGATGATCGGCTGGTCCGCGAACACCTGCTGCTCACGCATCTCGGGCACGGTGGGTGGCTCCCGGGCGTCGGTGGACGGTCACGGTTGGCGACTCCCTACGGTAACGGGCCGCCGCCCCCGCTGCGGGTCCCCCGGCCCCGGTCGCCTCGCCTCCGCCGGCCCCTCGCGACCCCGTACCGGCGGCCACGGTGGGTGGTCCCACGGGGGCTACCGTCCCCGTCGTCCCCCGGCCCGAGGAACCCCCGTGCGTACCCGTCTCTCCACCGCATCGTCGGTGGTCGCCTCCGTCCTCGTCCTCTCCCTCGGCGCGGTCGCCTGCGGCCAGGCCGAGCAGGTGGGCGACGCCGTCGGCGAGGCGGTCGACCAGGCCAGCGAGGCCGCCGACCAGGTGCGCGAGCAGGCCGAGGAGGTCGCGACGCTCGCCCGCTTCTGCACCGCCGCGGCCCGCACCGCCGAGGCGGTCAACGCCCAGGATTGGGACGCCGCGATCGAGCACGGCGAGACCATGGTCGCCGAGGCCCCGGACGACATCGTGACCGACGCACGCACGGTCCTCGACGGCGCCAAGGCGTACCGCGACGGCGACCAGCAGGCCGTGATGAGCGAGGAGTTCCAGGGTGCCGCCGAGCGGGTGAAGGCCTACGCCGAGGACCACTGCGACCCGACCAGCTGAGCGCCGGCGTGCGACCCCACGTCCCCGACGAGGCGCTCACCCGCGACGCCGTCCCCGGCCCCGACGCCCCGTGGGCGGCGGTCCACACGTTCGGCCACAGCTTCCACGCGTACAAGGTGGCGGGCAGCCTGCAGCGGGTCGCCGACCTCACGCTCGCGACCCACGACGCGTGGGCCGAGGAGGGGACGCTGCCGGACGACCTCACCCGCCTGCGGCTCGCGCTGTTCCACACCGTGCGCGCCACCGGCGACGGCCCGCCGGACCCGGACACCGAGACCTGGGCCCGCGCTCTCGTCGCCGCCATCCGGCAGCAGGTGCCCTGACCCGGTCGACGTCGGCGGTCGAGGGTGGCGCACCGGTCACCGGGGCGCCCCGCCGCCGCTAGCCTGAGAGGTCGACAGCCAGGAGAGCTCCGTGGTCCGACCCCGCTACAAGCCGGTCACCCCCGACCAGCGGATCCGGGAGCTCCGCAAGGAGTTCCGGGCGCTGCAGAAGGAGGAGCCGAGCGCGGACCGGGCAGCACGGCTGGCGGTGTTCACACGCGAGGCCCACCTCGACCGCCACCTCAACATGGCCATGCACACCGCCGCGCTCTGCCTCGACGAGGACCCCGACGCGCCGGACCTCCTCGTGGACGCCTACCTGGCCGACGTCGAGGACGCCGAGGATCGGCTGCGGGCGTACGTCGACCTGAAGGACCTCGCCCGCTACGTGGACCGCCCCGACATCGTCTCGATGTGCGACGAGCGGATCTCGGAGGAGGCGCGCGCGTGGGTCGCCGCCGCCGACGAGACCGAGCAGCGCTTCCGTCTCCGGACGCTCACGTCGATGGTCTCGCGCGAGTTCGCCGACGCCATCCGCGACGAGCTGCGCTTCCTCTGACGACGTCGGAGGGACGCGCCATCAGCCGCGACGACGAGGCGGTCCTCGCCGCCAACCGGGCGTTCTACGCCGCCTTCGAGACGAGCGACCTCGACGCGCTCGAGGACGTCTGGGAGCGCACCGATCGCGTGCTGTGCACCCACCCCGGCTGGGGCGCCCTGCACGGCTGGGAGGCGGTCCGCGACTCGTTCGCGGCCATCTTCCGCGGCGGCGCCGGGCTGCAGTTCATCGTCACCGACGAGCACGTCGAGGTCGAGGGTGACGTCGCCTGGGTCGTGTGCGACGAGAACCTGTGGGGCGACGGGGTCACGGGGACCATCTCGTCGCTGAACCTGTTCGCCCGCGACCCCCTGGACCGACGCTGGCGCCTGGTCGCGCACCAGGCGTCGCCGGTGCCGTCGCTGGCCGACACCGACGAGGAGACCGACGGGTGATCACCATCGACGACGTCCGCGCCGCGGCATCCCGGCTCGCGGGGGTGGCCCACCGCACCCCGGTCGTCACCTCCCGCACCCTCGACGCGCGGCTCGGCGCCCGGGTGTTCCTCAAGGCCGAGAACCTCCAGCGCATCGGGGCGTTCAAGTTCCGCGGTGCGTACAACGCGTTGTCGGTGCTCTCCGAGGAGGAGCGCCGCGCCGGCGTGTTCACGTTCTCGTCCGGCAACCACGCCCAGGCCGTCGCCCTGTCGGCCCAGCTCCTCGGGGTCTCGGCGACGATCCTGATGCCGACCGACGCCCCGGCGAACAAGCTCGCCGCGACCCGCGGCTACGGCGCCGAGGTCATCACCTACGACCGCTACACCGAGGACCGGCAGGCCATGGGGGAGGAGCTCGCGGCCGCGCGCGGGCTGACCCTCGTCCCGCCGTACGACCACGAGCCCGTCATGGCCGGCCAGGGGACGGCCGCGCTCGAGCTCGTCGAGGACGCTGGCGAGCTGGACGTCGTCGTCGCGCCGATCGGCGGTGGGGGGCTCCTGTCGGGGACCAGCGCGGCCCTCGCCGGTACCTACGCCGATGCCCGCGTCGTCGGGGTCGAGCCGCAGGACCGGACGGTCGCGCGCGACGCCCTGGCCACCGGCGAGCAGGTGACGGGCCCGATCGTGCGCAGCATCGCCGACGGGCAGCAGACGCCGTCGATCGGCCGCGCGCCCCTGGCCGTGCTCCTCGCCCACGGGGTCGAGGTCGTCGGCGTGCGCGACGCCGACCTGGTCGCCACGATGACGTGGCTGTTCGAGCGCACGAAGCTCGTCGTCGAGCCGTCCGGCGCGGCCGGGTTGGCCGCGGTGCTCGCCGGCGCGGTGGACGTCGCCGGGGCGCGCGTCGGGATCGTCCTGTCGGGCGGGAACGTGTCCGCGGCACGCTTCGCGGAGCTCACCCGGTCCGCGGACGAGCAGCGCTGAGGGGCCGATGCCCCTCCGCTGGCGTCAGCGGTCGTCGCTGGGCCGCAGGACCGACCCGAGGCTCGGACCTCCACCGATCGGGTTCGCCGAGCGGGTCCCACCGGAGCTGCGCTCGAGGAGGGCGTAGACCTCCGTCGACCGGTAGCGGCGGTGCCCACCGAGGGTGCGCAGCGGCGACAGCTTGCCCGCCGACGCCCACCGCGTGACCGTCTTCGGGTCCACGCCGAACAGCTTGGCCACCTCGCCCGGCGTCAGGAGGTCGTCGCGCTCCTGTCCCGCTCCATCGAGTGCACCGTCATCCACGTCGGTCTCCTGGCCTGGCCTTCTCCCCTGATGCCTGCGCCGAGGCCGGCTGTCCGCCCGCGGCACCCCCCGAAGGCCCACCCACAGCGTGCAGTACGCACCTATCGGGCGGTATGACCAATCCTGTCCGTTCCGGGTGGTCCGGACAGTCCACGTCTTCGTGACCAGCTGTCACCGTGCGTCCGGCCCGCCCGGTCGGCCCGTACACGGCGTCCGTGCGACGGTCCCCCTCCGACCGTCACACAGGGTAGTCCACGCGACGTCCGCGCGGCGGTCAGCTCGCGTGTTGCTTCTGGCGCAGCGTGGTCCACCGGCTCCTCGCGACGCCGTAGTAGGCGGCGGCGGCGAGCAGGTCCCCCTCGGCGAGGCTCTCGAGCGCGTTCCAGAGGTCCTCGCAGGTGTGGTCCAGCTCGAGCTCGGACCGGGTGAACAGCGCCGCGACCCCGCCGTGGTCGAGCTCGATGATCGACCGCGGATCGAAGGTGTCAACCCACGACGCCACGTCGGCGAGCGCGGCCAGCACGTCCTCGCCGTCCTCGATGGTGGCCTCGACGATCTCGATGGCTCGCCCGAGCCGGTCGGCGGCCTGGTCCGCCGTGGTGAGGTGGACGATCCGCGGGCCTCGCCCCTCGGGGGGGTCCAGGAGCCGCCGGTCGTCCGGATCGAAGGCCACGAACCACGGCAGCGGGACGACCCACGGCGCGTCCCGGGTGTGCGGCGTCTCGCCTGACAGCGCCAGCCGGTCCAGCCGCGACCGCGTCCCGACGTCGGGGAGGAAGGCGTCGAGGAGCTGGTCGGGCATCTGCCGACGGAACTCGACCAGGGCTGTCGCCGCGCGGAGGTCGAGCTGGAGGGGGCAGATGTGGAGCCGGTTCCCGACGCGGCGCACCAGCGCCGACTCGTCCCCGGTGGCGGCGCGACCGGCGATGAGCCGAGCGGTCGCGACGGCGTCCTCGGTCCGACGCGCCTCGGTGGCGCTGACCGCGCGGCCGGTGGAGACGTACCTCGACCACCGCTCGCGCTCCTGCGGGGGGAACGCGTCGAGCGGCTCGAACGCTCGGAGGTGGGCACAGGGGACCATCGCCGGTCACGCTAGCGGCCGGCCCGGGGCGACGCCCGCAGCCTCCGCCGGCACGCCATCCCGCCCCGGTGCGCTGGGTGGGACGCCGCCCTCGGAGCCGGAGACCGGACGTTAGGCTCGCAGACGCCGTCCCGATCGCCGGAGGAGCCACCCCATGCACGGCCCGTTCTCCCTGCTCGACGGTCACGAGCAGGTCGTCTTCGGCAGCGACCCCGAGTCGGGACTGCGCTGCATCATCGCGATCCACTCGACCAAGCTCGGTCCCGCGCTGGGTGGCACCCGCTTCTACCCCTACGCCTCCGAGGAGGAGGCGCTCGTCGACGTCCTGCGGCTGTCGAAGGGGATGAGCTACAAGGCGGCCTGCGCCGGCCTCGACCTCGGCGGCGGCAAGGGCGTCATCATCGGCGACCCCACGACCGACAAGACCGAGGCGCTCCTGCGCGCGTACGGCCGGGTCGTCGAGAGCCTCAACGGGCGCTACATCACCGCCTGCGACGTCGGCACCTTCCCGACCGACCTCGAGATCGTCGGCCGCGAGACCGCCTGGGCGACCGGCTCCGACCTCGAGCACGGCGGCTCCGGCGACTCCGGGATCCTCACCGCCTACGGCGTCTACGTCGGGATGCGGGCGACCGCGGCCGAGCTCTGGGGCGACCCGTCCCTCGCCGGCAAGCACGTCGCCGTCCAGGGGCTCGGCAAGGTCGGTGGGCGGCTCGTCGAGCACCTGCTGGAGGAGGGCGCGAAGGTCACCGCGGCCGACGTGGACGACGGCGCCGTGGCCCGCGTGGTCGACCTCGCCGGCGTCGACGTGGTCGACACCGCCGACATCCTCGAGGTCGACGCCGACATCCTGTCCCCGAACGCGCTCGGCGGCGGGCTGACCGAGACGAGCATCCCGAAGCTCGACGTCGCGGCGGTCTGCGGGGGTGCGAACAACCAGCTCGCCACGGTCGAGGACGCCGCACGGCTGCAGGAGCGTGGGATCCTGTACGCCCCCGACTACGTCGTCAACGCCGGCGGCCTCATCAACGTCTCCGACGAGCTGCACCCCGACGGCTACAACCCCGAGCGGTGCAAGCACAAGGCGCAGCGCATCGGCACGACCCTGCGCGAGATCTTCGCCGAGGCGAAGGCATCGGGCACCAACACCGAGATCGCGGCCGAGCGCGTCGCCGAGCGTCGGATGGCCGGCGTCGGACGCCTGCGGGGCTTCTACCTCCCGTAGCCATCGGGGGCCGCGGCGCCGTGGCTCACGCGGTGCTGAGCTCGGGGGTCAGCGGCAGCGTGACCGTGAACATCGTGCCCACGCCCGGCTCGGACTTGACCGAGACCCGGCCGGCGTGCGCCTGGACGAGCGTCCGCACGATGTAGAGGCCGAGCCCCACGCCGGCGGACCCCCCGGTCGACTGGCGGAAGCGCTGGAACACGAGCGGGAGGTCCTCGGCGGGGATGCCGCGGCCGCGGTCGATCACGTGCACGCGGACGCTCTCGTCGTCGCGCTCGACCCCGACCGAGACGGGCGAGCCCGCGGGCGAGTACTTGACCGCGTTCTCGATGAGGTTGGTGAACACGTGCCGGAAGGCTTCGGGGTCGCCGACGATGACACCGGCCTGCGCGCCACCGTGGAGCTCGATCTCGCGCTCGTCGCCGCGGGCGCCCACGACGCTCCGGATGACCTCGCAGGCGTCCCCGAGGAGGGCGGCGAGGTCGACCGGCTCGCGTCGTACCTCCTTGCCCGCCTCGACCGACGACGACGCCAGGATCTCGTCGATCATCCGCTCGAGGTGCGCGCTCTGGTTCAGCATCGACTCGAACGCCTTCGCGCGCTGATCCGGGTTCAGCCGGTCGAGCCGGTCGCGGAGGAGCTGCGCGTAGCCGCGGACGGCGACCAGCGGCGAGCGGAGGTCGTGGACCATCGTGGCGACGAACTCGGCGCGCTTCTCGGCGGCGTCGACGAGCGTCTCCACCCGGCGGCGCTCGGCCTCGTAGCGGTTGGCGTTGGCGACCGCGGTCGCCGCGTGCTCGGCGAACAGCATCACGGTCGAGACCTCGGCGTCGGTGAACGCCGGCGACTCGGGCCCCCGTTCGATCGCGAGCACCCCCACGCGCCGGCCCTGGACGACCAGCGGCGCCGACACCCCACTCGGTGACGGTGGACCGTCGCCGTCGTGGCGGCCGACGACCTCGGGCTCGCCGCTCACCGCCACCCGCCCGATCGGGCCCTCGCCGAGCGGCAGCGACCGCCCCCGCGCCGGCGCGTCCGGGCCGGCGCTGACGGCGACCGTCACGGCCTGGTTCACGCGCAGGAAGACCGCGCCGGTCGACGCGGACGTGAGGTCCATCGCGGAGCGCAGGAGCTGCTCGAACACCTCCTCGGCGGTCAGCGCCGAGTTGACCGTCCGCGCCGAGCGGACCAGGGTCGTGAGCTCCTCGACCCGCGCCTCGAGCGCGAGCGTGCGGTCGCGTTGCTCGAACAGGGTGCGGGTCATCCGCTTGAACGTGCGCTCCTGCTCGGCCACGTACAGCAGGAAGGCGGTGGAGACCCCCAGGAACCCGTAGCGCAGGCCGGGCGAGTCCGGCAGCAGCAGCGACGGGACGGTGTCGCCCCCGACGAGGATGACCACGGCGACCGACACCGAGACGATGAGCAGAGCGGCGACGAGCCAGAGGTGCCAGCGCCGGCGCTCGAGCTCCTCGAGGGTCACCTGGGGCGCCGAGGACGACTCGGCGGCACGGTCGGCTGGCCTGACTCGCACGGTTCCCTCCCCCCGGGTCGAGGCTACTCGGCGTGGCTGTGGTGGTCGGGGATGCACCCGTCAGTCGAGCGTCACCCCGGACCCGGCGACGACCTCACCCATGACCCAGGCGTCCACGCCACGGTCCCTCAGCAGCCCGAGGGCCGCGTCGTCGGCCGCACCGGCGACGATCGCGACCATCCCGACCCCCTGGTTGAAGGTCCGCCACATCTCGTCCTCGGCGACCGGACCGTGCTCCTGGAGGAACCGGAACACCGCGGGGCGCTCCCAGGTGGTGGTGTCGACGTGCGCGCCGAGCCCATCGGGGAGGACCCGCGGGAGGTTGCCGGGGAGGCCGCCCCCGGTGACGTGGCAGAACGCGTGGACCTCGACCGCCCCGATCAGCGCGAGGCAGTCCTTGGCGTAGATCCGGGTCGGCTCGAGGAGGACCTCGCCGAGGGGCCGACCGAGCCCGTGTTCGCCGTCGAGGTCGAGCCCGTCGACGATGCGCCGGACGAGCGAGTAGCCGTTGGAGTGGACGCCGCTCGACGCCATCCCGATCAGGACGTCGCCGGCGCGTACCCGCTCGGGTCCGAGGATCGCGTCGCGCTCGACGGCGCCCACGCCGAAGCCGGCGAGGTCGAACTCGTCCGGATCGAGCAGGCCCGGGTGCTCGGCGGTCTCGCCCCCGACGAGCGCACAGCCGGCGATGCGGCAGCCCTCGCGCGATGCCGCGCACGAGGTCGGCGACACGCCCCGGGTCGAGGTCGCCGACCGAGACGTAGTCGTTGAAGAACAGCGGTTCCGCACCCGTGACGACGAGGTCGTCGACGACCATCGCGACGAGGTCGATGCCGACCGTGTCGAGGACGCCGAGCCGGCGGGCCAGGTCGACCTTGGTGCCCACGCCGTCGGTGCCGCTCACGAGGACGGGACGCTGCCACCGCGACAGGTCGAGCTCGAACAGCCCGCCGAACCCCCCGATGCCACCGAGGACCTCGGGCCGGTGGGTGCGCTTGACGACCTCGCCGATGAGCGCGACCGAACGCTCGGCCGCGTCGAGGTCGACGCCGGCGTCGGCGTAGGAGAGGGCGGGCTCGTCCGTCACAACGGGGACCTTCAGGCGGGGAGTCGCGCGCATCCTCGCACGGCACGCCCACGCCTCGCACCTCGGGTGCGGTGGTAGCGTCCGGCCGCGCCGCCGTGGGGGCCGGCGCGGGGGCGACCGCCGGGAGGCGCGTGGTGGCGATCGAGGTCCGGACGTTCCAGGACGACGACCGCGAGGCGGCCTTCGGGGTCCGCGTCGCCGCCTTCCGTCACGACCGCCCCAGCTACGACCCGTCCGGCGACGACGACTACACCGAGGACGAGCGTCGCCTCGTGGCGGTCGACGGCGGGACGGTCGTGGGGCACCTCGGCGTGTGGGAGCTCGCCCAGTGGTTCGGGGACCGTGCGGTGCCGTGCGGCGGCGTCGCGAGCGTGGCCGTCCTGCCCAGCCACCGGCGTCGGGGCGTGGCGTCACAGCTGCTGGCCGCCGCCATCGACGGGATGCGCGAGCGCGGCGAGGCCCTGTCGATGCTCTACCCGATGACCTACACGCCGTACCGCCGGGCGGGCTGGGAGGTCGGTGGCACCTGGCTCGTCCGGGAGGTCCCGACGCGCTCGCTGGCGGCGCTCCCCCGCCCGACCGCACCCCACAGCGTCGAGGCGGCGACCGCCGACCACGTGCCGGCGATGGTCGACCTCCACGACCGGGCGTCGCGCCACAACCCCGGCAACCTCCGCCGGGGCGGACGGATGACCCAGCGCTACCTCGGCCCCGACGACGACGGGTTCGCCTACGTCGTGCTCCGCGAGGGGACACCGGTCGGCTACGTGGTCTACGCGCACGAGCCGACCGACGAGCCGGGCGCGGCCTACCGCCTACGGGTGCGGGAGCTCGTCGGCGAGGACGGCGACGCCGAGCTGGCCGCGTGGCACCTCGTCGGGTCCGGGGCGTCCGCGGCGTTCACGACCCGGTTCGTGTCGCGGCCGGACGAACCGCTGCTGTTGTGGCTCCCCGAGGGCAACGACCTCCGCGCGGCGCCGTTCGAGCACCAGTGGATGACGCGCCTCGTCGACACCACGGCGGCCGTCGCGGCCCGCGGGTTCCCGGGTGTCGAGGGTGCAGCGGTCGAGCTCCACGTCCACGACCCGCGGGTGGCCGACAACGACGGGCCGTTCGTGCTCGAGGTCGCCGACGGCGAGGGCCGCCTCACGCCCGGCGGTGCCGGCACGGTCCACCTCGACGTCGGGGCGTTCGCGAGCCTCTACACCGGGTGGGCGAGCGCCTGGACGCTGGCACACGCGGGGCGCATCGACGGGGCGTCGCGGGGCGACCTCATCGAGCTGTCGGAGGTCTTCGCGGGCCGGATGCCGTGGAGCCGCAACTACTTCTGAGCGGCCGCTCCGCTCGCCGCGATCGCGCTGGCCTCGAGCCCGGGGAGCGCGGCGACCGCCGCCGTCAGGTCGGCGGCGACGTCCCGGCACACCGCCGCGACCCGGGACCACCCGTCCGCGGCGTCCGTCCACGCCTCGGCCGCGGCGTCCAACGCCGGGTCACCCGCGAGCTCCGCGGCCTCGCGCAGCCCGTCCGCGTGCAGGCGTCGGAACATCGCCCCGCCCGTGCCCGCCTTCTCGATGAACACCCACAGCGCGAAGCGGACCGCGTCCAGCCGCTCGTCGAAGAGGTCGGGCCAGGCCGCGACGTCGGCCGCGAACGTCTCGACGCCGGCGAGCCCGGTCACCGACACGGCGTCGGACCCGAGCCGGTCCGCGCCGAACAGGCCGGCCCCCTCGGTCATCTGTGCGACGACGGAGGCGCACGCGCCCCGGGCGGCCTCGCCGACGTCGGGGAGCAGGTCGGGCCAGCGGATCGGGAAGGTGGCGTAGCGCGGCGGGTCCGGGAAGCCGTCGGCGCTCCGCGCCCGGTCGAGCGCGTCGAGCGGGACCTCCTGGACCTCGGCGCGGTCGTTGTCGAGGAGGTAGGCGACCCCGCGGTCGGTGTCGTAGCCGCTCACCAGCAGGCTGTGCCGGGTGTTGGACAGCTGGACGCGCAGGTACGGCAGCTCCAGCAGCTCGGCGTTGATGAGCGCGGGACGGCCGGCGTCGACCTCGTCGGTCACGAACCGCCAGCCCTCGACCGGGTCGTCGCTGCGGCGCATCTCGACCTCCGCCCCGAGCCGGCGCGCGAGGTCGAGCTCGAGGGTGCCGGTGCGGCCGACGAGGTAGACCGGCGGGGTCAGCGCCGCGTCGCGGGCGTACTGGAACGCCAGCCCGCCCGACAGCGCGAACACCAGCGCCTCCGACATCGGGGCGTCGGTGTAGGACAGGCCTGCGTGCTCGAGGAGGTCGCGCATCGACCCCGAGCCGCAGTGTCCGGCGAGCCGGTGCGGGGCGTCGAGGACGACCCGCGTCATCCGGCGGCCCTGCCGTTGCCGTCCCCCACCGTCGTCACCTCGGTCCCGACCGGGTGGGGACGGTACCGGGACCGGGCGGTGTTCAGTGGCGCTGCACGGCGACGTTGAAGGCGGGGGTCCCGAGCGTCTGCATCATCGACAGCCAGAGCGGCAGGTACATCTCCATGCCGCGGCTGGCCGCGATGCCACCGAGGTCGAGGAGCTGGTCGGGCTGCCAGCCGAGCTGTCCCAGGAGGCCCCGGACCTCGTCCTTGGCGTGCTCGTCGTCGCCGGCGAGGAACAGCGTGTGCGGACCCGGGACCGAGGCGGGGTCGACCATCACGTCGGCGTTCACGGTGTTGAGGGTCTTCACGACCCGGAGCGCCGGGAACGTGCGCTGGATGGTCTCGCCGAGCGAGTCGTCGTTGCAGACGGTCAGCCGGCAGCTGCCCCGTGGAGAAGTCGAGCGGGTTGGCCACGTCGACGAGGACCTTGCCGTCCAGGTCGGCCGCCGCCGACCGAGCCGATCGCCTCGACCGACGCCGCGCCGGCGGTGGCGTTGACCAGGACGACACCGTGCTGGGCGGCGTCGGCGAACGTGCCGGCGCCGGCGGCGCCGTGCTGCGCGGCGACCCACGCCGCGGCCGTCTCGTTGCCGGCGGAGCGCGACCCCATCACCACGTGGTGGCCTGCGCGGGTGAGCGCCGTCGCCAGCGTCCGCCCCACCGTGCCCGTGCCCAGCACCCCGATCCGCACCGTCCGCCTCCTCGATCGTGGCGGACCGACGTCCGCCGTGCTGACGAGCCTCCCACACCCGAGGCGTCAGGTCAGCCCTCGACCGGGCGCCCCTCCCGGGCCTCACGGACACGGAACTGCTCGGTGTCCCCGCCGAACTTGTCCGCCGCCCGGCTCTCGTGCTCGCCCGGGACCGGGATCGGGTAGCGCCCGTCGAAGCAGGCGCGGCACAGCCCGTCCTTCTCGTTCGGCGTCGCCGAGATCAGCCCGTCGAGCGAGATGTAGTGCAGCGAGTCGGCGCCGATGAACTCGCGGATCTCGTCCTCGCTCATGTCCGCGCCGATCAGTTGCGCGCGGGTGGCCATGTCGATGCCGTAGTAGCAGGGGTGCGCGATCGGGGGCGCGGTGATCCGCATGTGGACCTCGGCGGCTCCCGCCGCCCGCAGCATCGCGATGAGCTGACGGGAGGTGTTGCCACGCACGATCGAGTCGTCGACGACGACGAGACGCTGCCCCTCGATGATCTCGCGCACGGGCGAGAGCTTGAGCCGGATGCCGAGCTGCCGCAACGTCTGGGTCGGCTGGATGAAGGTGCGGCCGACGTAGCGGTTCTTCACCAGCGCGTCGGCGTAGGGGATGCCCGACTCGGCGGCGTACCCGCCGGCGGCCGCGTGCCCGGAGTCCGGCACGGGCACGACCACGTCGGCCTCGACCGGCGCCTCGCGGGCCAGCACACGCCCCATCTCGCGGCGCGCCGCGTAGACGCTGCGGCCGTCCTGCTTGTGGTCGGGGCGGGCGAGGTAGACCCACTCGAACAGGCAGAAGTGGGGGTCGGGCTCGGCGAACCGGCGCGACTCGATCCCGTCGGCGTCGATCGCGATGACCTCGCCCGGCTCGACGTCGCGGACGTAGATGGCTCCGACGATGTCGAGCCCGGCCGTCTCCGACGCGACCACCCACCCGCCTCGCGGCATCCGGCCGACGACCAGCGGCCGCACGCCGTCACGATCGCGGAACGCGTAGAGCCGCTCCTCGTCCATCAGCACCACCGAGAACGCCCCGGTGAGCTCGGGCGCGATCTCCTCGATGGCGCTGATGAGCGACCCGTCGGCCTCCCGGGCGAGGAGCTTGGCCATCACCTCGGAGTCGTTCGTCGCCTCGACCTCGAGCTTGCGGGCGAGGTCGAGGGTGTTGACGAGGTTGCCGTTGTGGCCCAGGGCCACGCCGTTGCCCTCGGGGGTCTCCGCGTACTGGGGCTGGGCGTTGGCCCAGGATGACGACCCGGTCGTCGAGTAGCGGCAGTGCCCGATGGCGAGGTGGCCGGTCATCGCGGCGAGGCCGGAATCCTTGAACACCTGGTTGACGAGCCCCATGTCCTTGTGGACGACGATCCGCTGCCCGTCGGAGACGGCGATGCCGGCCGACTCCTGCCCGCGGTGCTGCAGCGCGTAGAGGCCGTAGTAGGTGAGCGTCGAGACGTCCTCGCCCGGCGCGTAGATGCCGAACACCCCGCACTCCTCGCGCGGACCCTCGCCGTAGGAGGCGAGGTCGGCGTCGGCGGGCAGCGCGTCCGGGTCCGCGTCGACGGAGACGGAAGGGCGGCCGGGGTGGTGCGCCACGGGCGAGCTCCAGACGGGGGGCGAGACACCGGGTGCGGGCGACGCCGCGAGTCTACGCGAGGCTCCGGGCGGGTCCCGGCCGCCGGCACGCCGCCACGCGCGTCGACGGCCGCGGCCAGGGCTCAGCGGTGCTCGTCGAGCGCCTCGCGGAGCTTGCGCTGGCGCCGCTCGAGGTAGGAGTCGGCGATGCGGCGGGCGCGCTCGGCGCGGTCGGCGTCGCCGGTCTCGTCCAGCGGCCGCCAGCCGGCCACGAGCAGCTCACGGGTCGTGAGCTCGGGCGGCTCGGGCGCGAACGGTCCGGACGACGCCTCGGGCTCGCGGGAGGGGTCCGGGTCGGCCTCGACCGGCGCGTCCGCGGGGGTCAGCGCAGTCACGAGGTCGCCGAACGCGCGGCGTAGCCCGTCGGCGAGCCGCTGGGGCACGGCCGTCAACCGTGCCAGCGTGTCGGGGAGGTGATCATGTGTGGTGCTCACGGGGTGATCCTCTGGAGGGAGCGAGGGTCACCGGCTCCCGTGGTGCGACCCAGGGTGGCGGGTACACCACGCCGGCGCACCCGGCCCGCCTCCCGGCCGGACACCGACCACCGCGCCCCCACCGCGCGGACGGGGCGGAGATGCCCGTTCTGGGCCTCTGAGCGCCCGTCTACGGCGGTCGCTTCAGGCCGTCTCCGGGTCCTCACCGAGCGCCACCGGGAGACCCGACAGGTAGGCCTCACGGACGTCCTCGAGGTCGAGGTCGACGAGGTCGCCGACGCTGATGCGGTCGCCGCCGACCGTCCCGGCGTCGCGCATCAGCACGCCGGCGTCGGCGCACAGCCGCGCGAAGGCGGGCACGTTCGGGGAGGGGACGGTCACGATGACCCGCCCGGGGGACTCGCTGAACAGCGCCTGCGCGGCCGGCAGCCCCTCCCCCTCGTAGAACGACACGCCGATGTCGCCGGCGACGCACGACTCGACCAGGCTCGCGATGACCCCACCCGACGAGACGTCGTGGGCCGACCGCAGCAGCCCGCCCCGCGCCGCCTCGACCAGGACCTGCGCGATCGCGGCCTCGACGTCGAGGTCGACCGGCGCGAGGCGACCGCCGAGCGGCTCACCGAGGAAGCGCTGCAGCTCCGAGCCGGCGAGGCCCGGCACGGTCGTACCGAGGAGGAAGACGATGTCGCCCTCGTCCTCGAAGGCGTGCCCGATCGCGTGCTCGGCGTCCTCGAGGACCCCGAGGATGCCGATGACCGGGGTGGGGTAGATGGCCTGCGGCTCGGCGTCCGGAGCGGAGCGGGTCTCGTTGTAGAACGACACGTTCCCGCCCGTGACCGGCACGTTCAGCGCGGTGCAGGCCTCCCCCATGCCGGCGACGGCCTCGGCGAACTGCCACATGATCTCGGGCCGCTCGGGGTTGCCGAAGTTGAGGCAGTTGGTGGTCGCGAGCGGGCGGGCCCCCACGCAGGCGACGTTGCGGAACGCCTCGGCGACGACGCGCCGCGCGCCCTCGCGGGGGTCGAGCTCGCACCAGCGGCCGTTGCCGTCGGTCGAGGCGGCGACGGCCTTGCGCGAGCCGGGCAGCCGCACGACGCCCGCGTCGCCCATCCCGGGTCCGAGCACGGTCCCCGACAGGACCAGCGAGTCGTACTGCTGGTGCACCCAGCGCTTGGACGCGACGTTGGGCGAGGCGAGGAAGCCCAGGACGAAGGCGGTGAGTCCGTCGCCGGTCGGGATCACGGGCGACTCGGCGTCGCGGGCGGCGTAGTCGTCGAGCCACGCCGGTCGCTGCATCGGCCGGTGGTAGGTCGGGCCCTCGTCGGCGAGCGAGCGCGCCGGCAGCTCCGCGATGCGCTCGCCGTCGCGCGACAGGACGAGGTCGCGACCCTCGACGACCTCGCCGATGACCGAGGCGGGCACGCCCCACCTCTCGGCGACGGCCAGCACCTCGTCGAGCCGCTCGGGCGCGACGAGCGCCAGCATCCGCTCCTGCGACTCCGAGCAGAGGATCTCCCACGACTCCATCGAGGGCTCGCGCAGGTGCACCTTGGACAGGTCGACCTGCATGCCCATCGAGGCCTTCGACGCCATCTCCGAGGTGGAGCAGGCGATGCCGGCCGCGCCCATGTCCTGGATGCCCGACAGGAGGTCGCGGTCGTAGAGCTCGAGGCAGCACTCGATGAGGAGCTTCTCGGCGAACGGGTCGCCGACCTGGACGTTGGGCCGCTTGTCCTCGAGTCCCTCGTCGAACTCCTGGCTGGCCAGGACCGAGGCGCCGCCGATGCCGTCGCGGCCGGTCCCGGACCCGAGCAGCACCGCGACGTCGCCGGGGGCCTCGGCCACCGCGAGCTGGAGCCGGTCCTTCGGCATCACCCCGATGGCGAAGACGTTGACGAGCGGGTTGCCCGCGTAGCAGTCGTCGAACACGGTCTCGCCGCCGATGTTCGGGACGCCGACGCAGTTCCCGTAGCCGCCGACACCCCGGACGATCCCGTCGATGAGGTGGCGCTGCAGCGCGTCGGGGGCCCCGTCGGCGGTGACCGGGAAGCCGAAGCGCAGCGGGTCCATCACCGCGATCGGTCGCGCACCCATCGTGAAGATGTCACGCAGGATCCCGCCCACCCCGGTCGCGGCACCCTGGTACGGCTCGACGTAGCTCGGGTGGTTGTGGGACTCGATCTTGAACGTGACCGCGAGCCCGTCGCCGACGTCGACCACCCCGGCGTTCTCGCCGGGGCCGACGAGGACGTGGACGCCCTCGGTCGGCAGGGTCTTCAGGTGCACCTTGGAGCTCTTGTAGGAGCAGTGCTCCGACCACATCACCGAGTACATCCCGAGCTCGGACTTGGTCGGCGTCCGTCCGAGCGTCTCGACGATGCGGTCGTACTCGTCCCCGCGCAGGCCCAGCTCGTGACCGAGCTCCCGGGCCGCGTCGGGACCGAGGGTCTCGTCGGGCGGGAAGGTGGGCACGAGCTCGCTCACGGGCATCCTCGACGGGGCTGGTGTGGAGGCGGGCGGTCCGTGGCGGACTCTACCGAGGGTGCCGCGACCCCCTGGACTCGGCGCCGGCGGGTGAGCGCCCTGTCAACCTCCACCTGGTCACGGAACCACCCGAACCGGCTATGCAGGGCCACGACCCACCGGCCGATGACGGGGTGGAGAGCGGCGCGGGGCGACCACGCAGCCGAGCCGCTCCTCGGTGTGCGTCCGTGGGGGACGCGCGGGGTGACGAGGGACGACCACGTGTCGTCCCTCGTCGCGTTGGGGCGTACGGTCCCCGCCCCGACGACGAGGACGCCACCGTGGACCTCCAGGACGCGATCGCGCGACGCCGCATGGTGCGCAGCTACACCGACGAGCCGGTCCACCCGGCCACGGTCGAGCGGATCCTCGACACCGCGCGCCGCAACCCCAGCGCCGGCTTCAGCCAGGGCCAGCGCTTCGTCGTCGTGACCGACGCGGACGCGCGGCGCGCCATCGCCGAGCTCGGCGGCGAGTCGGCCTACGTCGCCAAGGGCTTCCCCGCGTGGATGTCCACGGCTCCGGTCCACGTGGTGCCGTGCGCCGACGAGCGCGCGTACCACGAGCGCTACCACGAGCCGGACAAGCTCGACGACGGTGACGAGATCGACTGGCCGGTGCCGTACTGGCACGTCGACACCGGCGCCGCCCTGATGCTGCTCCTGCTCGCCGTCGTCGACGAGGGGCTCGGCGCGGGGTTCTTCGGCGTGCACCGGCTGGCCGGGTTGCGCGACCTCCTGGGGATCCCCGACGGCGTCCACCCGCTCGGGGTCGTCACCATCGGCCACCCCGCCCCCGAGCAGCGCGCCGGGTCGAGCATCCGCGGCTGGCGCGACCTCGACGAGGTCGTCTGCCACGGCCGCTGGGCGTGGGCGTGAGCCACGCGACCCCCGGGCCGCCCCTCAGGCGCGGGCGGCGGTCGCCCCGGTGATCGCCGTGAAGATCGCGCGGCCGTCGATGCCGCCCCAGAGGACGTCGTCGACGGCGTGCTCCGGGTGGGGCATGAGCCCCACGACGTTGCCCGCCTCGTTGCAGATCCCGGCGATGTCGCGCTCGGAGCCGTTGGGGTTCTGCCCGGGTCGGTAGCGGAAGACCACCTGCCCCTCACCCTCGAGCCGGTCCAGCGTCGCGGCGTCGGCGTAGTAGCGCCCTTCCCCGTTCTTCATCGGGATCGTGAGCCGCGTGCCGGGGCGGATCCCGCGGGTCCAGACGGTCTCGCGCTCGACGGTGACGTCCACCGGCTTGCACACGAACCGCAGGCCGGCGTTGCGGAGCAGCGCCCCCGGGAGCAGGCCCGCCTCGCACAGGATCTGGAAGCCGTTGCAGATGCCGAGCACGGGACCGCCACCCGCCGCGAACTCGCGGACCGCGTCCATCACCGGGGCGTGCTGGGAGACGGCGCCGCAGCGCAGGTAGTCCCCCCAGCTGAACCCGCCCGGGAGCACGATCGCGTCGACGCCCCTGAGGTCGCGATCGGCGTGCCACAGGGCGACCCCCTCGCCGCCGCAGCGCTCGACCGCGAGCCGGGCGTCGGCGTCGTCGAGCGAGCCGGGGAAGGTGACGACACCGATCCTCATCGTGGTCCTCCAGGGGGGTGGGCGCGTCAGCGTCCGGGACGGTAGCCCGCGTCGTCGAGCAGGGAGAGCGGGTCCTCGGCGGCGACCAACTCCGCCGCGTCGGTGCAGGCGCGAGGCGGGTCGTCGCGGATCACGAGGGCGTCGCACGCGGTCAGCTGCGCCCGCATCGCGCGGAGTTCCCCGGCGTCGGTCACGGCCGAGCCGGGGAAGCCGTCGGCGAGGTGCGCGAGCTCGTGGACGATGACCGGGGCGGCGAGGTTCGCGTCGTCGAACTGGTACTTGGCGTTGAGCTCGATCACGAGACGTCCGTCCTCGAGGCGGGCCGAGGAGTCGAGCCCGGTCACCTCGAAGACCGCGAACCGCAGGACGCCGTCGAGCTCGGCCCAGCGGTCGAGCCCGGCCTGCGCCGCCTCGAGGCCGCCACGGGAGGCGAGCGTGCAGACGGCCCCGAGCGCACGGCGGCCGGCGGCACGGGCCCCACCGTCGCCCACCACCTCGATGCCGGTGGCGCACGACGGGCCGGGTTCGGTGTCCAGCGTGGTGTTGAGCGCCGCGATGCCCCGCTCGTGGGTGACCTCGGCGGTGCCGGGGGGTCGTCGCTCGGCGGGGGTGAGCTCCTCCCGGTCGAACGAGAGGAACGCCCAGACGCTGACGGCCAGCCCGATCGGGACCAGCACCACCATCAGGATCGCGAACCAGCGGGCGAGCACCGGCTCGCCCGAGGGCAACGCCGGACGTCCGTCGCCGACGTCGCCCGGGGCCGCCGGACGGGGCCGCCCCGCCGGATCGGTGCGGGGGGTCCTCACGCGTCCGCGCGCTCGTCGGCGCTGATGACCCGCCAGCGGTAGGTCTCGATCACCGGGTTGGTGAGGAAGTCCGCGCACATCTTCTCGACCGCGGCCGCGAGCTCGTCGCCCTCGAGGTCGACGTCGAGCTCGAGGTGCTTGCCGACGCGGACGTCGGCGACGCCCTCGTAGCCCAGCCCCGGCAGCGCGCGCTCGACCGCACGACCCTGCGGGTCGAGGATCTCGTGCTTGAGCAGGACGTCGATGGCGACGCGAGGCATCGTGGGGCTCCCGGTCGGGGCGTCGGGTCGGGCGCGGTCGCGGTGGCGCGAGTCTAGCCACCGGCCCCGTGACCCCCTCCCGCCGGTGCCGCGCCGGCGGCGTGGCGGGCTGTCCACAGGCGTCGCGCCGTGCCACGCGGCGGGAGCGCCTCCCGGGCGTAGCGTCGTCGGCGTGTCGTCCACCCCGCCCCGTCCCGTCGCCGGTCCCCGGACCCGGCTCGCGCTCGTCGTCCTCGCGGAGACGGCCGCGCTCGGGTTCCTGCGTCGCTTCGTGCCCGGCGCGCGGGGTCCGGCGTCGTGGCGCGACGTCGCGGCGTGGCTCGACCGCACGCCCGCCCTCGACGCGGCCACCGTGGTGCTCCGGGCGGCCGCGGGCGCCACGGTCGCCTACCTGCTGCTCGCCACGCTCCTCGCCGTCGTCGCCCGTGCGTCGGCGGCGCCGCCGGCGCTGTCGCGGCTCGCCGGCGCGGTGGCCCCCGCCGGACTGCGACGGCTCGTCGAGTCCGCATTGGCCGGCGTCGTCGCGTCGGCCACGCTCGCCGCCCCCGCGGCGGCGGCGCCGGCGCCGCCCGGGATCGTGGCCCCGCCTCCGACCGTGCAGACGCCGGCGCCGGCCGGGTGGGTGCCCCTGCCCCCGCCCGTGGGCTCGGACGCCGGCGCTCGGGATCCGGCCGGCACCCACGTGGTCCTCGCCGGCGAGCACCTGTGGGGGATCGCCGCACAGCAGGTCGCCCGGGCCCGTTCGGTCGACGTGGCGGCCGTCCCGGCCGAGGTGGTCGCGCCGCAGTGGCTGGCCGTGGTCCGAGCCAACGCCGACCGGCTCGCCTCCGGCGACCCCGATGTCATCCACCCCGGCGAGGTCGTGTGGCTCCCCGCCATCCCCCCGATGGCGACCCCTGACGAGTCGTGACACGGTCTAACACGTTCCAACGCTTGACAGCAGGGTCTGGAGGTGGTGGAATCCGGGCCGCGACCGACCCGGTCGCGGCCGCGACACCGCGGACCACCGACCCGGCGGACCCCGCCGAGGAGGACGACCACCGTGACCACGACGATCCTCGGGGGTGACCCCCAGCAGATGCAGCACCTCGCGGCGCGCTTCCGCGACGAGAGCCGCGCGGTCGGCGAGCTCCAGGGCCGCGTCACCGCAGCGCTCGGCGACACCCTCTGGACCGGACCGGCGGCCCAGCGGTTCCGGCAGGAGTGGGAGGGGAGCTTCCGGCAGGCCCTCGCGCGGCTCCAGGAGGCGCTGGAGCAGAACGCCCAGGTCGTCGACGCGCGCCTGCGCGCCATCACCGAGGCCACGAGCTGACGTGGGCTCGCCCACCCAGCTCCGTGCCGACGCGCAGGCTCTGCGGGTCGAGGCGGCCCGCATCGCGCCGGCGCTCCACGGCGCCACCCGGGTCGCATCGACCCCCGTCTGGGCCGGACCCGGCGGCGACCGCACCGTCGCCGAGCTGTGGCTGCGGGGTGCGCAGCTCGGCGCCATCGCCGACGACCTGACCCGGCGTGCCGCCGCGCTCGAGGCCCAGGCCGATGCGCTCGAGGCGGAGCTCCGAGCCGCGGCCGAGGCTGAACGACGACGTGCGGAGCTGCGTCTCGCCGCCGCACGGGGCGACGGCACCACGCACGCCGGCTCGCGACCGGACGGGAGCCGACGGTGATGCGCTTCGTCGTCCGCCACGACGGTCACGACCGCGCGGTCGAGGTCGACGCCGACCTCCGCACGCCGGTCGCCGTCGTGGCCCGATCCCTGGGCGGGCCGACCACGACCGAGCTCGTCGTCGACGGCCGGCCGGTCCCGGGCGACACCCCGGTGGCGCTCGCCGGCCTGCGGCAGGGCGCCACGCTGTGCCCGGTGGCACCCCACCGGCCGCATCCGTCGCTCCCGTCGGCGTCGTCCGACCACGCTGACCCTGCGACCGTGCGCACCGACGCGGGCGCGCCGGCCGCCGTCGTCGTCGAGCTCCACGTGACCGGCGGGATCGACGCCGGCGATCGACACCGGCTCGCTCCCGGCGTCCACGTGATCGGCCGGGAGCGCACCGCCGACGTGGTCGTGGCGGGTACGACCGTCTCGGCCCACCACGCGCGGCTCACCGTCGCGCCCGACGGCGCCTGCACGGTCGAGGACCTGCGTTCCCGCAACGGCACGGTGGTCGAGGGCAGCCTCGCGGTCCGTCCGGTCGCGCTCCGCCCAGGCGAGGTGCTCGCCGTCGGCGCGGTGCAGCTCCAGCTCCGACCGCTGCGGGCTGCGGGCCCGGGCGCTCCCGTCCCGCCGCCCGGGGCCACCACGGTGCCGTTCAACCGGCCCCCGCGCCCGCTGCCCCCGCCGGCCCCCGCTGCGGTGCCCGTGCCCGGCGCCCCCGCCTCACCGGCCGGCGGGAGCGGCTTCGCCTGGGCCGCCGTCCTCACCCCGCTCGTGCTCGGGCTGGCGCTGGCGGCGCTCGTCGACCCCCGCATGGCGCTGTTCGTGCTCCTCTCGCCCGTGATGGCGGTGGCGAGCTGGGCGGAGGACCGGCGTCGCACCCGTCGCGGAGGACGCCGGGCGGCCGCGGCGCACCGCGACGCCACCGACCGGTTCCGACGCGACCTCCACACCGCGGTGGCAGCCGTGCGTGCCCATCGGGACCACCTCCTCACCGACCCGGCCGAGGCGGTCGCACGGGCCACGACCGCCGACCCCCGGCTGTGGGAGCGCCGCCGCGGCGCCAGCGACCTGCTCCGCCTCCGGGTCGGCGTCGGGACCGACCCCCTCCCGGTCGCGCTCGAGCTCCCGGCGGACGCTCCCACCGACCTCGTCGCCGAGGCGGCCGAGGCGACCCGCACGCGATCGGCGGTGGCGTGCGACCTCGCCGGCGGTCGGACCCTCGGCATCGTCGGCGACCGACGGGCGGTGCTACCGGTGCTGCGGTGGCTGGTCGTGGCCGCGGCGGTCGACCACGGACCCGCCGACCTGCGCATCTGCGTCCTCACCGACCGCCCGGAGGCGTGGACCTTCGCCACCTGGCTCCCGCACACGGCCGCGCCGGCGCGGGGCGGCGTGCGCCTCCTCGGCGGCAGCCCGGCGGACCACGCCCGGGTGCTCGCCGAGGTCGCGCGGACGGCGGCCGATCCCGACGGCCCGACGGTGCTCGTGGTGGTGGACGCGCCGGGGCTCACCCAGGGTCGCGACGCCCCAGCCCGCGACCTGCTGCGGGGCGAACGCGTCTCCGGGGTCGTCGCCACGACCCGGGCGGCCGACCTCCCCGACGTGTGCCGCGAACGCCTGACGCTCCGGGGCGACGACGGGGCAGCCGTGTACGAGCGGCTCGACGCCGGCGCCGAGGTCGCCGACCTCCTGACGGTGGGTGTCGGGGTGGCGACCGCCGAGCGGGTCGCGAGGGCGCTGGCCGGGCTCGACGACCCCGAGGTCGGCGACGTCGCCGGCGGTCTGCCGGACACCGTCGACCTCCTCCCGCTCCTCGGCCTCCCGATCCCCACCGCCGCGGAGGTCCGTGCGCGGTGGCAGGCCGCCGGCGGTCGGGTGGCCGCACCCATCGGGCGCACCAGCGACGGGCCGCTCGTGCTCGACCTCGACCGTCACGGGCCGCACGGGCTCGTCGCCGGCACGACCGGTTCGGGCAAGAGCGAGCTGCTCCGGACGGTCGTCGCGGCCCTGGCGGCCTCGGCCGACCCCGACCACCTGAACCTCGTCCTCATCGACTACAAGGGCGGCGCCGCGTTCGACGCCTGCGCCGACCTGCCCCACACGGTCGGGGTGGTCACCGACCTCGACGACCACCTCGCGGCGCGTGCGCTCACCTGCCTGGAGGCCGAGCTCCGCCGGCGTGAAGCCCAGCTCCGGGAGGTCGGCGCCGGCGACCTCGCCGCGTACCTGCACACGCCGGGAACGGCCCCGCTCCCCCGACTGCTCGTGGTCATCGACGAGCTCGCCGCGCTGACCGCCGAGCTCCCCGAGTTCGTCACCGCGCTCGTGGACATCGCCCAACGCGGTCGGTCGCTCGGGGTCCACCTGCTCCTCGCGACGCAGCGCCCCTCGGGCGTCGTGACCGACCCCGTGCGGGCCAACACCGACCTCCGGATCGCGCTCCGCGTGCAGGACGACCACGACAGCGTCGACGTGGTCGGCACCCCCGACGCGGCCCGGATCGGTCGCGACCAGCCCGGGCGCGCGTTCCTGCGCTGCGGGACGGCCGCCCCGGTCGGTCTCCAGACCGCCCGGGTCACCGGGCACCACCGGCGCGGTGCGGCACCGGTCCGGGTGCGTCCGCTGACGTTCGGTCCCGCGCCGACGGTCCACGACGGGAGCGCCGACGGCGGTGCCGACGGCGACGCGTCCGCGCCCGGTGTGGCCAGCCGGAGCGACCTCGAGCGGCTGGTCGCGGCGTGCCGGGACGCTGCGGCCGGCGCCCCGCCGCAACGGCGACCGTGGCCGGACCCGCTGCCGGAGGCGCTCCCGTTCGCCGCCACCGCCACCGTCGAGACGCCGTTCGGCACGGCCGCGATCGGACTCGTGGACCGCCCCGAGCTGCAGCGGCAGGACCCCCTGCGGATCGCGCTCGGCGAGGGGCCGGTGGTGCTCGTGGGCACCGCCGGCAGCGGCCCGAGCGAGGCGCTCGCGACCGTCGCGCTCGACCTCGCGCGGCGGCACCCCGTCGACGCGCTCCACCTCCACGTGCTCGACCTCGGCCCCCGCGGGCTCGGTCCGCTCGCCGGCCTCCCCCACGTGGCCTCGCACATCACCGCGGCCGAGCGCGAGCGCCAGGAGCGGCTCATCCGCACCCTCGCCGCCACCCTCGAGGAGCGTCGTGCCCACGCCGGCGCGGGGACCGCAGTCGCGGAACCTCGGATCGTGCTGCTCATCGACGGCTACGCGACCCTGGCGGCCGCCTACGACGACGTCGACGGCTACCGGCTGCGCGAGACCCTCGAGCGCACCATCGCCGAGGGCGCCCCGCTCGGGATCACGACCGTCCTGACCGCGGACCGTCCCGGGGCGGTCCCCGCGGTGGTCGCGGCCGCCGCCGCCCGCACCTTGCTGTTCCGACTGGCCGACCCGTACGACGCCGCCGGCTACGGCGTCCGCACCGACCGTGTCCCCGATGGCATCCCGGGACGCGCGGTCGACACCCGCACCGGCGCCGACGTGCAGGTCGCCACGGTCCCCGCCGACGACCTCGCCCGGGTGGTGACGACGATCGCCGCGGCCACGCCGGCGACGCCCACGCCGCCAGCCGGCATCCGGATCCTCCCGGACGCCGTCTCGCTCGCCGACCTGGGCACGGCCACCACGGGCGATGACGCGTGCTGGCGGCTCCCGGTGGGGCTCGCCGACGACGACCTCGCCCCGGTCACGCTGGACCTCCGCACCGGCGACCACGCGCTCGTCGCGGGCCCCGCGAGGTCGGGTCGGTCGACCGCGCTCGCGACCGTCGCCGCCACCGTGACCGCGCACCATCCGGACGTGACGGTGACGGTCGTCGCACCCCGGCCGTCGCCGCTCGTCGACCTCGCCGGCGTCGCCCTCGTCACCGACACGGCCGCCCTGGCCGAGCGGTGGCGGGCGCTCGCGGCCGCGCCGGGACCGCAGCTGGTGCTGATCGACGACGCCGAGCTCGTGCCGGACGACGCCGGCGATCTGCTCGCCCTCCTCGCGGCCGCGGCGCCCCGACCTCCACGTCGTCGCCGCCGGACGCGCCAGCGACCTGCGGGCCGGGTACCGCCCGTGGCTGGTCGAGCTCCGGCGGGCGCGGCTCGGCCTCGCGCTGCGGCCGGACCGGGACCTCGACGGTGGCCTGTGGGAGACCCCGCTGCCCCGGCGCGGCCCGCGTCGCTGGCCCGCCGGCCGCGGCTACCTCCTGCGCGACGGCGAGGCGGCGCTGGTCCAGGTCGCGACCCCGTGACGACCCTCGCCGACCTCGAGCTCGAGCGCGTCCTGGGCCGTGGGACGACCGCGACCGTGTGGCGTGCCCGCTGGCACGGGCCGTGTCCACGGGTCGTCGCGGTCAAGCGCACCCGCGCCGGCGGCGTCCGGCGCGCCGACGCGCTCCGACACGAAGCCCGGCTCCTGGCCGGCTGCGACCACCCGCACGTCGTCCGGCTGCTCGACGTCGTCGAGGACGGCGACGACGTCGCGCTCGTCCTGCCCCTCGCCGAGGGCGGGAGCCTCGCCGACCGGCTCGCCTCGGGGTCGGGGCCCACCGTCGCCGAGGCCACCCGGCTCGTCATCGCGATCGCCGACGCGCTCGGGTCGCTGCACCGGCGCGGGATCGTGCACCGCGACGTGGCGCCGGCGAACGTCCTGCTCACCTCCGACGGGCTGCCGCTCCTCGCCGACCTCGCCGGCGCGACCGCGATCGGCGAGCGACCGACCGAGGCGATCGGACGACCCGGGTACGTGGACCCGGCGGTCCTCGCCGGCGCGCCCCCGACCCCGGCCTCCGACGTGCACGGGGTGGCCGCGCTGGCCTACCGCCTGTTGTCGGGTCGGCTCCCGTACGCCGGCGCGGACGGCGAGGTGACCGGCGACGCGACCCCACGGGGCGGCGCCGTCCCGCTGGGTGCCGTGGCGCCGGCCGTCCCCGGGACCCTCGCGGCGGTGGTGGACGCCGGTCTCGCGGCCGACCCCGATCGGCGCCCGACGGACGGCGCGGCGTTCGCCGGGTGGCTCCGGTCCGTGGCGACCGACGTCGCGGTCCCGCGGCACGCGGCCGGGACCGACCCGACGGCCGTCGATGGCTGCCTCCCCCCGCGCGTCTCCCTTCCCCAGCCGCACGACCGACGTAGTGGCGCGACCCGCGACTTCACGCCGGCGCCGGTGGCCGCCGCCGGCTGACCGCGACCGCGGTCCTTCAGGACGAGTTGACGGGTTGGACGCTCGCCAGCACCGCGTCGAGGTCGTCGAGGGAGAACGGCTTGTGGAGGTAGGCGAGGCCGTGGCGGCGGGCCACCGCCCGGACGGCGGCCTCGGGCAGGGCCGACACGACCACCACGTGGCGGGGCCGGCCGAGACCCCGGTCGAGCAGACGCAGGAGCCCGATCCCGTCGCGTTGGGGCAGCGACAGGTCCAGCAGCAGCAGGTCGGGCTTGGCCGTCATCAGCTCCACCAGGCCCGCCTCGGCGCTCTCGGCGACGCGGACCGCCCACCCCCGCAGCTCCATCAGGAACCGGAGCATGGTGAGGATGTCGGGGTCGTCGTCGATGATGAGCACGTCCAAGGCGGTCCTCCCTGCGTCGCCTCTCCCCTCCCAACGAGCCGGGGGCGGGCAGGTCACGCTCGGCGCACGACGGCCACCGACCGTGAGTGCGCCGGTCAGACCATCGGCGCGGAGGTCATGCCCATGTGCTCACGGGTGAACGCGGCCAGCCGTCGGAACCACTCGCGCTTGTCGGGCATCTCGATCCCCGTCCCGGCGAGCGCCGCGGTGGCGTTGTCGGTCAGGTAGTGGGTCGGGTGGGTGAAGTAGTCGACCGCGTCGGACGGGATCTCGAGCAGCCCTTCCACCCCCGGGACCCGCTCCAGCGCCCACTTGGCGATCCCGGTCGTGAGCGGCACCTCCACGACCTTCTTGCCGGTCACGTCGTGGAACACCTCGACGATCTCGCGGACCGTCATCGGCTCGGGGTCGGCGAGGGCGTAGACCTGCCCGACGGTGTCCGGCCGGCGCGACAGCTCCGCGACCGCGTCGACGAGGAAGTCCCGGGGGACGCAGTTGAACCGGTACCCGTCGGGGTCGCCGACCATCGGCATCACCGCCACCCGCGGCTGCTTCAAGAGCCACCGGATCAGGAAGTAGGGCCCGTCGAGCTTCTGGGTGGCCCCGGTCTCGGTGTCGCCCGACACGACCGACGGGCGGTAGATGGTCGCCGGCATGCCCGCGGCCATCCGTGCCTGGACCTCGACCTCGGCGAGGTACTTCGTCTCCTCGTAGAAGTTGTTGAACCGCTGCCCCTTCACGAGGTCGGTCTCGCGGAACGGCCCGGTGTAGCGGCCGGAGACGTAGCAGGTCGACACGTACTGGAAGCGGTCGAGGTCGGCGCAGGCCTCGGCGAAGTCGAGGACGTGGACGGTGCCCTCGACGTTGACGCGGACGGCGAGGTCGCGGGCGACGGTGAGGTCGTAGACGGCCGCGAGGTGGAACACCTCGGTCGTGGTGGCCGCGAGCTCGTCGTAGCGTGAGCCGAGCCCGAGGTCCGGCGCGGTGATGTCCCCCTCGACGATGTCGATCCGGCCACCGAGCGCGGCGTCGCGGGCGACCAGCTCGGCGGCCCGCTCGCGGGCGAGCGCGGCGAACTTGGGCTGCACCAGGCAGACGGCGGTGGCCTCCGGGGAGCGCTCGAGCACCCGCGGGAGGAGCTCGGAGCCGAGGAAGCCCGGGAAGCCGGTGAAGAAGATGGTCTGGGACACGGAGGACTCCGGAGGTGGAGGGTCAGCGCGACGTCACGCGCGGAGGGGTTCAGGGCCGGCGCAGGCCCGGGACCTTGTGCATCAGGCCGAGGGCGAGCGTCAGCACCTTGGCGGTGCGCTCCTGGGACAGCCCCGGGATCCGGGTCACGGGGAGGAAACGTTCCACCGCCACGGTCTGCGACTCGGTGTACTTGAGGATCCCCTCGCGGCCGTGCCGACGGCCCAGACCGGAGTCCTTGAAGCCGCCCATCGGCGCGTCCACCGACGCCCACGCGGCGGCGTAGGCCTCGTTCACGTTCACCGTGCCGGTCTGGAGCCGGGCGGCGATGGCCCGACCGCGCCGGACGTCGCGGGTCCAGACGCTCGCGTTCAGGCCGTACCGGCTGTCGTTGGCGCGGACGACCGCCTCGTCGACGTGCGCGAACCGGTAGATGCTGACGACCGGGCCGAAGGTCTCGTCCGCCGCGAGCTCCATGTCGGGGGTGACGTCGGTGAGGATCGTCGGGGCGTAGAACAGCGGTCCGACGTCGGGGCGGGGCGTCCCGCCGGCGAGGACCGTGGCGCCCTTGGCGACGGCGTCGTCGACGTGGCGGGTGACGGTGTCGAGCTGGTCGCGCGAGGCGAGCGAGCCCACCTCACCGCCGTAGGCGAGGTCGGCGGACAGCGTCAGCGCCTCGACGGCGGCGACGAAGCGGGCGGTGAAGGCGTCGGCGACGGCCTCGTGGACGAACAGCCGCTCGACGGAGATGCAGAGCTGGCCGGCGCTGGCGAAGCAGGCGGTGACGGCGCCGGCGACGGCGTCGTCGAGGTCGGCGTCCTCGAGCACGAGCATGGGGTTCTTCCCGCCGAGCTCCAGCGAGCAGCCGATCAGGCGCTCGCCGGCCTGCTGCGCGACCGACCGGCCGACCTCGGTGGAGCCGGTGAAGGTGACGAAGTCGACCGCCTCGATGAGCGGCGTCCCGAGCGTCGACCCGCGGCCGGTGACGACCTGGAGGAGGTCGGCCGGCAGCCCGGCCTCGTACATGAGGTCGACGGCCCACAGCGCGGTGAAGGGGGTGGTCTGGGCGGGCTTGACGACGCACGCGTTGCCCGCGACGAGCGCCGGGATCGCGTCGGTGATCGCCATCGACAGCGGGTAGTTCCACGGAGCGATGAACCCGACCACGCCGCGCGGGTGGTGGAGCTCGCGGGTCGAGGTGAGGCCGGGCAGCGCGCCCTCGCGCCGGACGGCGGCGATGTGGTCGGCGCCGGTGCGCGCGTAGTAGGCGGCGACGATGGCGGTGTCGGCGACCTCCTCGAAGGCGTGGGCCCGGACCTTGCCGGACTCGAGCTGGATGAGGTCGAGGACCTCGTCCTGTCGCTCGAGCACGAGGTCGTGGAAGCGCATGAGGATCCGCGCCCGTTCGCGGGCGGGCGTCCGCGCCCAGGACGGCTGGGCCGCACGGGCACGCGCCACGGCGGCCTCGACGTCCGCCGCCTCACACGCGGGGATGGCCCCCAGGTGCCCCTCGTCGAGCGGGGAGGTCACCTCGATGGTGTCGCGCGCGCCGGCGGTGGTGACCCGGGCCAGCAGCCGTTCCGCGAGTGCTGCCGGCAACGGCGATGCGGCGGGCGCGGCCGTGGGCGGCGTCGGCGTGCGGGGCAGGGCGTCGGCGGTGCTGGCCACGGGTCCTCCTGGAGGTCGCGCTGGGGGTCGCGTCGCGCGCCGGCTCGACGCGGGAGCACCTGTTGACCCGCTGGTCAACAGGAGTCCGGCACGGTACAAGTGGGCGACCGACCGGTCAACACCCCCGTCCGGAGGACGCCAGATGCCCGGCACGAAGGCCCCCGAGGAGGAACGACGCCGCCAGATCCTCGCCGCCGCCTACACGGTCGCGGCGCGGGACCGCCTCGACGGGCTGACGGTGCGACGCGTGGCCGCCGTCGCGGGCCTGTCCCCGGGGCTCGTCTACTTCCACTTCGACGACAAGGAGACCCTGCTCCTGGCGCTCCTCGACGTGCTCGTGGACCAGCTCATCAAGACCACCACCTCGGCCGAGACGCTGGCCCTGCCGTCCGCGCGGGACCGCCTCCTCGCCCGCGTCCGGGAGGATGTGGCCCGGCTCCCCGACGAGCGCGAGGCGGTCGAGCTGTTCTACGACTACTGGGTCGTCGGCACCCGTCACCCGCGCGTGCGTGCGCGCATCTCCGGCGCGCTCGCCGCCTACCGCGCGTCGTTCCACCCCCTGGTGGACGACGTGATGGCCGAGGAGCCCGCCCGCTTCGCCGGCACCTCCCCCGAGGCCCTCGCCGCGATGGTGGTCGCGTTCGTCGAGGGCAACGCGGTCCAGGTCGTGATCGAGCCGGAGCGCTTCGACCTCGACGGCCTCACCCGGACGCTCGAGGCGCTGGTCCCCCCGCCGGCGTGACCTCCTCGACGGCCCAGCCCTGGACGTCGTCGGGCCGTCCGTCGGTCCACACGACCGCCCGCTCCGTCGGCGTCCAGCGGTAGATGGCCGCCTGCCGGTAGCGCCGGGCGAGCTCGAGCACGGTGTGCTCGCCGGCGTCGAGGACCGCCACCGACTCCTCCGCCCAGCGGTCGTCGGGCGCCCACCCCTCGGCGTCCCAGGTGGTGACGTCCAGGGCCGCGAGCTCCGCCCGGAGCGCCCGGTCGGCCCGCGCGTTGGCGGTGGGGTCGGCACGCTGGCCCATCGGGTTCCAGGCCGTGACGACGTGGAGGTGCTGCGCCCCGGACGGGAAGCTCCCGACCGTCTCGCCGACGGGGAGCGGGCGCACCACGAGGTGCTGTCGCCCGATCCACACGTGGATGTCGGTGGCGAGGAAGGCCTCCCGCAGCCCCGCCTCTCCCCGCTCCGTCGCGCCCACCGCGGCCTCCCAGCGTCGTGCCGTCGGGCGAAGCCTGCCGCACCGCGCCGGCGCGTGCGTCGCGTCCGGCGGACGGACACCGCGGAACCGTCGTGGGGGGCGGGTCGTTGCCTCGGCCCGTCCCCGGCCGTAGACGTACGGCATCCGCCTCTGCTGCACCCCGACGAGGTCCCCGTGCCCCTCCCGCTGTCCGCGCGCGCGTTCGCGTGGGTCGCCGCGCTGACCGTGCTCGCGGGCTGCTCCGCCGACGGTCCCGCGGTCCCGGTCGCGCCGTCCGCCGCCGAGGAGACCGCGTCGCCGATCCCGCCGACGACGCCGTCACCGGAGCCGCTCGCGGTCGTCGAGGGCGTGGTCGAGCTCACCGCCCTCCACCTCGAACCAGCCGGCCAGAAGCTGTACCCGTCCGGCCACCCCGCCAACGACCCGCCCGTGGTCGACGAGGCAGCCGTGCACGACTTCGTCGGCGCCATCGCCGAGCGGCTGGACGCGCACCTCGAGGCGCTCCAACGCGGTGCCGACTCGAGCCTCCTCGACGGCCTGCCCACGGAGGCCTCGCCCACGGCGGTGGCGGCGGTGACCTCGGCCCTCGCCGGCCCCGAGGCCGTCGTCGCCTCGGCGGCCTACACGACCGAGGTCGCGGTCGACGGCAGCCCACGGTGGGCACACGTGACCGTCACCGTCACCCACCCGGACGGCAGCGCCGCCAGGGCGGACCTCGTCTTCGTCCCCGGCGCGGCCGGCCCCGAGCTGGTCGCCGCCGGTCCGAGCGGGGAGGTGCAGCCGTGACCCACCGCATCCTCGCCCTGGCGCTCGTCCTCCTCCTGACGCTCGGCGGGTCCGCCGTCGCCGCCACCCGCTGGCTCCTGGCGCCCGCGGACGACGGGGTCATCACCCTGCTCCTGCTCGGCTCCGACGCCGGACCACCACGGGGCGGTTCGCCGGCCGAGGCCCGGGCCGACGGCTTCCACCTGCTGTTCGTCTCCCCGGACCGGTTGCACGCGACCTTCATCAACATCCCGCGCGACGCGTGGGTGCCGGTGGCCGGGTCGGGGACCCGCAAGATCAACGCCTGCCTCGTCGGCGGCCCGGAGCGTTGCGTCGCCACGGTCGAGGCCCTGTTCGGCATCGACGTCGACCACCACCTCGTGACCTCGATGCACGGGCTCGCCGACGCGTTCGAGCAGCTCGGCGGCCTCGACGTGGACGTCCCGCGAGCGCTCTCCGGCGGAGGTCCCGACATCGCCGCCGGACCGCAGCACCTGAACGGCTACGAGGTGCTGACCTACGCCCGGGACCGCAAGAACCGGCCCGGCGGCGACGTCGACCGCACCACGGCCCAGGCCGAGGTGCTCGCCCTCGCCCACGCGCAGGTGGTCGCCGACGCCGACCTGGGCACGATCGCCCGGACCGTCGCCGTCGTCGCGCGGCACACCATCACCGACGCCTCCCCCGCCCAGCTGCTGCGATACGGCTACACCGCGCTCCAGCTGCCGCCGGCGAACGTCGCGAACGTGACGCTGCCGGGCGACATCGGGATGGCCGGCGCGGCCTCGGTGGTGCGGCTGCGCCAGCGCGCCTACGACCTCGTCCGTGATGCCGCCGACGACGGCCGCGTGACCCCCTGACCCGCCCATCGCCCCCCGGACGTCCGTCCGTGGTGGTGTGCGGAGGCCGCGGTTCCCTGGAGGCGTGGGAAGGCACCGACCGGGAGCTGACGTTGTCGAGGGCAGCAGCCGCCGGCCTCACGCGAGGTCGCGGCACCTCACCCCCGCACCCATCCCGGCAGCCACCCTGCCGTCGATCCCGAAGGGACCCCCGTGGCCACCGTCGCGCTCACCGAAGCCAACTTCCAGCAGACCATCGCCGACAACGACATCGTGCTCATCGACTTCTGGGCCGACTGGTGCGGCCCGTGCAAGTCGTTCGCGCCGACCTTCGAGAAGAGCTCCGAGGCCCACACCGACGTGGTGCACGGCAAGGTCGACACCGAGGACCAGCAGCGCCTGGCCGGCGAGTTCGGCATCCGCTCGATCCCGACCATCATGGCGTTCCGGGACGAGATCCTCGTCTTCAGCCAGCCCGGTGCGCTGCCGGCCAGCGCCCTCGAGCAGCTCATCACCCAGGTGAAGGCGCTCGACATGGACGACGTCCGGCGGCAGGTGGCCGAGCACGAGGCGCAGCACCAGCACAGCTGACACGCCGCGGACGCTCGCCGCACCACGGACTAGTCGGAACAGGCGGGGAACGGGCCATCTTCCGGTTGACCCCGTATCCCCCGCTTGTCCCGCGACCGACCTGCGAGGCACAGTCGCAGTGACCCACCGTGCGAACGCGTGCACGGGGAGCAACGAGGGGAGCCGTCCGTGAGGATCGTCGTGGTCTGTACCGACGCTGGTGTGCCCGTCCCGGGCGACACCTCGGCGTCCCAGGCGGTCGCCGACCTCGTCCGGGGATTCCGGGAGGCCGACCACCCCACCTTCCTCCTCGGGGTCACCGGTGCGGCGCTCCCGGCCCTCGACGGGCCGGTCATGCTGATCGCCAACCCCGGCGACGTCGACCCCGACGAGCGCGAGGCCCGCGACCGTGGCCTCTCGGAGCGCGCCGTCACCCGCTCCCACGACGTGGTCACCCGGTTCCAGCCGGACGTCGTCTACGAGCGGCTGTCGCCCTTCGGCGACGCGGGCCGGCGGCTCGCCCTGCGCACCGGTGCGACCTACGTCGTCGAGGTGGAGCGTCTGCTGAGCCGCGAGAGCGCCAGCCGCCGCGGGTTGCCGATCTCGGCCATCGAGCACGAGCGCGAGCTGTTGGCCTCGGCCGACACCATCGTGACCACCGACCCGGTGCTCGAGATCGAGCTCGAGATGCTCGCCCCGACCGCCGACATCCGGGTGGTCCCGCGGACCCCGACCGACTCGAGCGTCTGGTCCCGCGACCTCGCCGGCGAGCTCTTCCCCGTTCGGGTCGGCTGACCGCCCGGCTCCAGACACCCCCGACGACAGATGACGGCCCCGCCACTGGCGGGGCCGTCTGTCGCGCGCGGGGAGGGATTCGAACCCCCGGCCGCCTGATCCGTAGTCAGGTGCTCTATCCGGACTGAGCTACCCGCGCAGGCTTTCGGTGCTGTCGTGAGCGGAGGCAGAGGGATTCGAACCCTCGAGGGCCGTAACCGACCCAACGGGATTAGCAATCCCGCGCCATAGACCTGACTAGGCGATGCCTCCAGGCGCCACGGACCCGTGACGCGGTCCGCGGCGCGGAGCGTAGCAACGACCCCGACGGTTCCGCGAACGGATAGCCGGGAGGACGCGCAGTGGCCGCCCGGCTCCCGCCCGCGGGACCCGCCGTACCCTGCGGCGCGTGCACCCCCTCACCCGTTCCCTCGTCGACCGCTCGCCTCCGGCCGTCCGGCCGGCGGTCGAGCTCGTGCTGCGCACCGTCGACGACACCGTCAACGACCGCGTCCCCGGCCTCGCCGCCGAGGTCGCCTTCTACGTGCTGCTGTCGCTGCCGCCGCTGCTCCTGACCGTGTTCGGGGTCCTCGGGCTACTCGATCCCCTGCTGTCGGTGGACCTGCCACTCCGGGTCACCCAGCGGACGGTCGAGCTGTCCGCCCAGATCTTCAGCGAGCACACCATCGACACCGTCATCCAGCCGACCGTCAGCCGGATCTTCACCGACGCCAGCGGGGGGATCGCCACGCTCGGGTTCGTGCTCACCATCTACTCGGCGTCGCGGGCGATGCGGGTGATCTCGACCGCCATCACGATCGCCTACGACCTCGAGGAGACCCGTCCGCCGTGGCAGCAGCGGATCTGGGGCCTCGGCCTGACCCTGGTGGGGATCGTGCTCGGGATCGTGCTCGTGCCGGCGATCGTCGCCGGCCCCGACTTCGGCCGCACGATCGCCGAGACGATCGGGCTCGACCTCGGGCTCGCCTCGGTCTACCGGATCCTGTACTGGCCGGTCGCCTCGATCGTGGCGTGGCTGCTGGTGGCCTCGATGTACCACTTCGTCGCCCCGTGGTGGACGCCGTGGCGGCGAGACCTGCCGGGGGCGGCGGTGGCGATGGTGGTGTGGCTCGCCGGCTCGGTCGGCCTGCGCTACTACGCCGCGCGAACCATCGGCGCGCAGTCGATCTACGAGCCTCTGGCGGGTCCGCTCGTGCTGCTGCTGTGGCTCTACGTCAGCGGGTTCGCGGTGCTCGTCGGCGCCGAGCTCAACGCCGAGATCGAGCGGATGTGGCCCAGCCGCCCCGATGCCCGCACGGTCACCGCCGAGTGGGAGGAGCCCGCCCCCGAGCGGCCGGGCGTGCCGTGACGTGACGAGGGGGCCGGCCCGCTGGCCGGCCCCGACGTCGCTCGTGCGGAGGGTGAGGGATTCGAACCCTCGGTACCCGCGAGGGGCACGCTGGTTTTCAAGACCAGTGCCTTCGTCCGCTCGGCCAACCCTCCCGGTCCGACGGACCCGCGGCGGAGGGTAGCCGTGGAACGAACGGGTCAGCCCGGCGACGGTGCCGGGGCGGGGCTCGCCACCGCGTCCCCGTCCGAGGCCGTCGTGGTGGTCGTGGTCGGCTCCGCCGTGGGGCTGGGCTCCGATGTCGGGCTCGGCTCCGCGGTCGGGCTCGGCTCCGACGTGGGACTCGGCTTCGGCTTCGGCTTCGGCTTGGGCTTCGGGTCGGGCTCCTCCGTGGCGGTCGGGGAGGGTCCGGGCGTCGTCTCCGGGGGCGAGGGCGTCGGCGGCGGCGGGGCCGGACGCGGCGTCTCGTCCCCATCGGTGCTGGGGCTCTTCGACGGGCCCGTGTACCGGTCGAGGCGGACCTGGGCGAGCGGCTCCGCCGGGTAGGGCTCCATCGCGGGGCGCATGTAGTCCGACCAGATGCTGGCGGGGACGGTCCCGCCGGTGATGCGGCGGTAGCCGAGGATCCCGACCATCTCCTGCGGGATCTCGTAGCCGACCCACGAGGCGGTGGCGATCTGCGGGGTCGCCCCGATGAACCAGGCGTCCTTGAAGTCGTTGGTGGTACCCGTCTTGCCGCCTACGGGCCGGCCGATCTGGGCCCCGACCGCCGTCCCGCGCCGGACGACCTCCTGCATCATCGTGATCATCGCGTCGGCGGTCTCGGCTGGGATCACCCGCTCGCAGGTGGGCTCCCGCTCGACCAGCACGTTCCCCTGGGCGTCGGTGATCTTCGTCACGGCGTAGGGCTCGCACCGCACACCGTGGTTCGCGATGGTGCCGAAGGCCTGGACCATCTCCAGCGGGAACGCGTCCACGGCCCCGAGGGCGAGCGAGCAGTTCGGCTGGTCCGGGACGCTGGCGACGCCGAGCCGGTGAGCCATGTCGATGACCGCCGCGGGCCCGATCTCGCCGATCAGCTTGGCGTGGAAGACGTTGTTGGACCGGCGCACCGCCTCGGGCATGTCGTAGGTCCCGGAGGTGGGGCTGTAGTTGTCCGGCTTCCACGGCTCCTTGCGACCGTCGACGTAGTTGACGCACCCGTCGATGGGCTGGCCGTCGCGGACGTTCACGGCCCAGTCGGTGGCGATGCCGGCCTCGAGCGCGGCGGTGTCGAGGATCGGCTTGACGGTCGAGCCGATCTGGCGTCCCGAGCCGCCCATCCCGGGGACGAGCGGGTTGACCTTGGTGACCGCGCACTCCTGCGGCGGATCGTCACAGGTCCCGAAGGTCTTGGGGCCGACCGCCATGGCACGGATCTCGCCCGTGCGGGGGTCCACGCTCAACAGCCCCCCCATCGGGTCCTCGATGGGGTCCTCGAGGTGCGCGGTGATGGCGTCCTCGGCGAGCTGTTGCATCCGCTGGTCGAGGGTCGTGTGGATGCGCAGGCCACCGCCGTAGATGGCGTTCGCGCGCTCCTCGCGGGTCTCGCCGAGCGCCGGATCGTCGAGCAGCTGCTTCTTCACGTACTCGACGAAGAACGGGAACGGCGGCGCAGGTGGTTCGGTCACCCCGGCGGGGTCCCACGGCACCGACGAGGCGGCCTCGGCCTCCTCGTCGGTGATGAACCCCATGCCGGCCATCTGGCGCAGCACGACGTCGCGACGCGCGAGGGCGTTCTCCGGGTTGTCGATCGGGTTGTTGGCCTCGGGTCGGCGCACCATCCCGGCGAGCATGGCCGCCTGGTCCACGCTCAGCTGCTCGAGCGGCACCCCGAAGTAGCGCTCGGTCGCGGCAGCGACGCCGTAGGCGCCGGCGCCGAAGTAGGCGATGTTGAGGTAGCGCGCGAGGATCTCGTCCTTCGACAGCTCGCGCTCGAGCCGCGTCGCGTACACCGCCTCCTTGATCTTGCGCGACAGCGTCTGCTCGGAGGTCAGCATCGCGTTCTTGACGTACTGCTGGGTGATCGTCGAGGCGCCCTGCTCGATGTCGCCGGACCGGAGGTTCTCGACCAACGCTCGGGCGATCGCCCCCTCGTTGACGCCGTTGTGCTCGTAGAAGGTCTGGTCCTCGGTGGCGACGATGGCCTGCCGCATGACCTCGGGGATGTCCTCGAACGGGACGATCACGCGGTTCTCGGCGCCGACCAGGACCCCCATCGGGTTCCCGCCGGCGTCGTAGAGCCGCGAGCGTTGTGCCGGGGCGGCCACATCGGGCAGCGGCGGGATCTCGAGGAGCTCGGACCGGACGCTGCCGATCGTGGCGTCCACGGTCGCGAGCGCCGGCAGGGTCAGCACCCCGACCGTCGTCGCGACGACGGCGATCACCAGCGGCAGCGCGATGAGCGCCTGCCACGGTGCCAGGGGTCGGAAGGAGGGGCGGTTCCGGGGCACGGGGCTCTCTCGACATCGGGTGGTGGGCGCCGGACGACGCCCCGTGACCGACGGTACGAACGCTCGCCCGACGAGCGGGCGCGCCACCGCGTCCGTGCGACCGGGGTCCCGGCGTCAGGCGAACAGCACCTCGCGCCCCAGGTAGGGCTGCAGCGCCTCGGGGACCGCCACCGTGCCGTCCGCCCGCTGGTGGGTCTCCACCACCGCGATGATGGTCCGACCCACGGCGAGCGCGGTGCCGTTCAGGGTGTGGACCAGCACGTTGTCCCCCTCGCCCTGCCGCACCCGGGCCCGGAGCCGGCGGGCCTGGTAGTCGGTCGTGTTCGAGGTCGAGGTGAGCTCGCGGTAGGCGTCCTGTCCCGGTAGCCACGCCTCGATGTCGAACTTGCGGGCGGCGGAGGCGCCGAGGTCGCCCACGGGGATGTCGACCACCTGGTAGTGCAGGCCCAGCCCGGACAGGACCTCCTCCTCGACGGCCAGCAGGCGCGTGTGCTCGGCGTCGGAGTCCTCCGCGGCGACGAACGAGAACAGCTCCACCTTGTCGAACTGGTGCACCCGGAAGATGCCGCGGGTGTCCTTGCCGTAGGTCCCCGCCTCGCGCCGGAAGCAGGTCGAGAACCCGACGTAGCGCAGCGGCAGCTCGGCGGCGTCGAGGATCTCGTCCATGTGGAGCGCCGCGAGCGGGACCTCCGAGGTGCCGGTGAGGTAGAGGTCGTCGTCGGCGGTGCGGAAGATCTGCTGCTCGTCGGTCGGGAGGAACCCGGTGCCGTACATCGCCTCCTCGCGCACGAGCACGGGCGGGATCACCGGGACGTGCCCGTGTCGCTGGGCGATGTCCATCGCGTAGCGCACCAGCGCGAACTCGAGCAGCGCCCCCTCCCCCTTCAGGTAGGCGAACCGGGCGCCCGATGTCCGGGCGCCGCGCGCGAGGTCGACCGCGTCGGCCGGCTCCATCAGGTCGACGTGGTCGCGGACCGCGAAGTCGAACACCGGGCGGTCCCCGTGGGTCCGCAGCACCACCCCGTCGCCCTCCTGACCGTCGGGTGCGTCGGGGTGCGGCAGGTTGGGCACGGCGGCGAGGAGGCGGTCGAACTCGACCGCCACGTCGGCGAGCGCCGACTCGAGCGTCGCGACCCGTTCCTTCATCTCGCTGGCCGCGGCGATCAAGCCCGGTCGCTCGTCCGCTGACGCCGCACCGATGGCCTTCGAGGCGGCGTTCTGCTCGTTGCGGGCGGCATCGCCCTCGGCGATGAGCCGGCGCCGCTCCTCGTCGAGCTCGACGAGCCGGTCCACCGCATCGCGGGTGTACCCGCGGCGGGCGAGGGCAGCGGCGACCCGCTCGGGGTCCTCACGGAGCAGCTTCACGTCGATCATGGGACGCGAGGCTAACGGGTCCGACGCCCGGCCCCGTCCCCGACGGCCGCGACCCGTGCCGACCTGCCGCCATCTAGGCTCGGGCGGCACCGTCGACGACGAGGGGACCCCGTGACGACCTCGCTCCGCCCGCAACGTTGGACGCCCCCGAAGGCGCCCGAGCTCACCGGTCGCTGGGCCCCGACCGGCGACCTCGGCGACCTCGAGCTGTGGCAGGTGCCCGGGGAGGGGCCCGAGGACGTCGTGATCGCCGGCGACGGCTCGGTCTACAGCGGGCTGCGGGACGGCCGGCTGGTCCGGGTGGTGCCCGACGCCTCGGCCGTCGAGGTGGTGGCGCGGCTGGAGAGCCCGATCCTCGGGGTCGAGGTCCTGTCCGACCACGAGCTGCTCGTGTGCGCCGCGCACACGGGGCTCGTGGCCGTGGACACCTCGACCGGCGACACCCGCACCCTCCTCGGTGACATCGCCGGCCGGCCGCTCGTCCTCACCAACAACGCGACCGTGCTCGACGACGGCGCGATCCTGTTCTCGGAGTCGTCGCAGCGCTTCGGCCTCGACGAGTACCGCACCGACCTGATCGAGCAGAGCGCCACCGGCGGGCTCTACCGCTTCGACCCGTCCTCCGGCGAGGTCGAGCGCCTCCTCGGTGACCTGTCGTTCGCCAACGGGGTGACGCTCAGCGCCGCCGGCGACGCCGCGCTCGTGGCCGAGACCGGCCGCTACCGCATCCGGCGGGTCTGGCTGGACGGCCCCCGCGCGGGCCAGGACGACGAGTTCGTGAGCAACCTCCCCGGGTCGCCCGACAACCTCTCGACCGGTCCCACCGGGATCGTCTGGTGCGCGATGCCGTCGCTGCGGGTCCCCGCGCTGGACCTCCTGCTCCCGCGGGCGCCGTGGCTGCGACAGGTCGTGACGCGCATCCCCGAGTCCCTGCAACCGCAGCCGACCCGCACCGCGTTCGCGCTCGGCTTCGCCGCCGACGGGTCGGTCGTCCACAACCTGCGGACCGACGGTGGCCCCTACCACTTCGTCACCGGCGTCCGCGAGCACGACGGCTGGCTGTACCTGTCGAGCCTCAGCGGCTTCGCCATCGCCCGGACGCGGCTCGCCTGAGCCGGCGGTCGCTCACGACCCGATACGGGTGCGCCAGTCGGCCAACCAGGTGGACGCGGCACGGTAGGCCTCGTCGTCCTCGGCGATGCGGGTGGCCTCGTCGGGCTTGCGTGCCCCGGACCGCCGGTAGGAGCCGAGGAGCTTCACGTCGCGGTGGGTGCGGTGCACCGCCGCGAGGGCGTCCCCGACCCGCTCGTCGGCGAGGTGGCCCTCGACGTCGAGGAAGAAGCAGTACTCCCCGAGCTCGGCCTTGGTGGGGCGTGACTCGATCTTCGTGAGGTTCAGATCCCGTTCGGCGAAGATCTCGAGGAGCTGCAGGAGCGCACCGGGGCGGTTCTCGTCGATGAAGACCACCATCGACGTCTTGTCCCAGCCGGTCGGGACCGGAAGCGAGCGGCCCACCACGATGAACCGGGTGGAGTTGCCGAGGGCGTCGGCGATGTTGCGGGCCAGCACGTCGAGGCCGTAGCGCTCGGCCGCGAGCGGGTTCACGATCGCCGCGAGCCCGTCCTCCCCCTCGGCCACCGCCTGCGCGGCGCGGGCGGTGGAGGCGGTCTGGACCCGTTCGGCCCCTCCGAGGTTGTTGCTGAGCCACCGCCGGCAGGCGGCGAGGGCGATGGGGTGGGACTGCACCGTCTTGACGGCGTCGAGATCGGTCCCCGGGGCGACGGCCAGCACGAGCGCCACCGGCAGCTCGAGCTCGCCGCCGATCAGCAGGTCGGTGTCGAAGGCGAGGGCGTCGAGGGTCGCGGTGACCGAGCCCTCGAGGGTGTTCTCGATGGGGACGACGCCGCGGTCGACCTCGCCCGCCTCGACGGCCCGGAGCACGTCGATGACGTCGGCGTGCGCGACGAGCTCCTCCTCACCGCCGCTGATGAGGCGGGCGGCGGTCTCGGTGAAGGTGCCCTCGGGACCCAGGTAGCCGATGGTCACGACACGGCCTTGCGCCGGCCCTTGCGCGGTGCGACCGCGATGGGCTCACGGCCCTTGCCGCCGGCGAGCGCCTCGTCGACCGCCGCGATCTCCTCCTGCGAGAGGTTGTGGTCGGAGTCGCCGGCGACGACCGGCTTGGCGTAGGCGCGCGTCTCGGAGCGGCCGTTGATGGCGCTGATCACGAGCCCGTGGCCGTGCTCGTCGAGGAGCGCCGCGGAGAACGACAGGGCCCCGCCCATGTCCGCGAAGGCGTCGTAGCGGATGATGCCGACCCGGCTCACGCTGTCGCGGAGCAGGTCGCGCAGGTGCTCGGTGTTGTCGTGGACGATGTTGAGGTCGGACCGGACGGCGTCGAGCTCGGCCGCCTGTCGCTGCACCGACTGGAACAGGTCCTCCCGGCGCGAGGGGTCCAGCGCCGAGGCGTAGGCCCGCCGCAGCGCCCCCAGACGGACGGTGAGGACCACCACCGCGACGACGAGGAGCACGGCGACCGCGAGCGCGGCCACGGCGATGATGCCGACGGTGTCTGCTGGAAGGTTCACGACGGTCCCCTGACGCGTGTGCCACGGCCGGTGGGACGCGGGCGTGCTCGACGCGCCCCGTCGGGCACGCGACGGAGCGTAGCGCGCACCCGTGATGCTCCTGCGGGCGTCCGGCCGGGTCGTCGTTCCTGCCCGGTGGTCGCACGCGTGGCGGACGTACGGAGGGTCACGGCCCCGTGACGCGGAACAGCCTGCCTAGACTCCACCGACACCGCTTCCCTGGGAGGGACCCCTCGTGAGCTCAGCACGCCTCAGGGCGTGTCTGATGCTCGTCGTCAGCCTGCTGATGCTCCTCGGCATCGCCGGTCCGGCCACGGCATCCGACACCCCCGTCCTCGCGCAGGAGGGCTCCGGAGAGCTCGTCCGCGGCACGCTGAAGGACGGAGAGGGCGAACCCGTCGCCGGCGTGGTGATCACCGTCTCCACACCGGCTGGCGAGGTCGTGGGCGAGGCGACGACGGAGGACGACGGCACCTGGGAGGTCCCGGTCGGCGCGACCGGCGACTTCGTCGCCGAGCTCGACACCTCGACCCTTCCCGAGGGGGTGTCGCTGCGCAACGAGGATCGCAACCCGCTCGACTTCGACCTGCGACCGGGCCAGGCGCGCACGCTCATCTTCGCGCTCGGTGAGCGGACCGGCGGCGGGGTCGGCTTCACCACCCGGCTGCTGCAGCAGGTGTTCAGCGGACTGCAGTTCGGGCTGATCATCGCCATGACCGCCATCGGGCTGTCGCTCATCTTCGGCACGACCGGGCTCGTGAACTTCGCACACGGCGAGCTCGTGACCCTCGGCGCGGTCGTGGCCTGGTTCCTGAACGCGCCGGGCGGGCTCGAGATGCAGCTCATCCCCGCGGCCCTGCTGGCGATCCTGTTGACCGGGGCCGCAGGTGGGGCGCTCGAGGCCGGGATGTGGCGGCCGTTGCGCCGGCGCCGCACCGGGCTCATCCAGATGCTCGTCATCTCCATCGGTCTGAGCCTGCTCCTGCGCAACGCCATCCAGGTCGCCTTCGGTGGCCGTAGCCGGCCCTACTTCGACTACACCATCCAGTCGTCGTTCTCGATCGGCCCGTTCACGATGACGCCCCGCGACGTCGCGGTCGTGGCGCTGTCGGTGCTCACGCTGGTCGCCGTGGCGACGATGTTGCAGCGCACCCGCATCGGCAAGGCGATGCGGGCCGTCGCCGACAACAAGGACCTCGCCGAGTCCTCCGGCATCAACGTCGAACGGGTCATCCTGTTCGTCTGGGTGCTCGGGTGCGGCGCTCGCCGGGTTCGGTGGCGTGCTCGCCGGCGTCGACGAGAACGTGAGCTTCCTGCTCGGCTTCCGGCTGCTGCTGTTGATGTTCGCCGGCGTCATCCTCGGCGGACTCGGCACCGCCTACGGGGCGATGGTCGGCTCGCTCGTGGTCGGCCTGGTCGTCGAGCTCTCGACGATCTGGTTCTCCCCGGAGCTCAAGGTGGTGTGGGCCCTGGTGGTGCTCATCGTCATCCTGCTGTTCCGCCCGCAAGGCCTGCTGGGCCGCAAGGAGAGGATCGGCTGATGGACCTCGTGAAGATCCTCGGAGACGGCCTGCGCGCCGCGATCGGCCCGCTCGGGGCCGTGTACGCGCTCGCGGCCCTCGGCCTCAACGTCCACTTCGGCTACACGGGCCTGCTGAACTTCGGCCAGGTCGGGTTCATGCTCGTCGGCGCCTACGGCGTGGCCCTCGCGGTCGCGATGTGGCAGCTGCCGTTGGCCGTCGGCGTCCTCGTCGGCATCGGCATGGCGATCGTCCTCGCGCTGCTGCTCGGCGCCCCGACGCTGCGCCTGCGGGCCGACTACCTCGCCATCACGACCATCGCGGCGGCCGAGATCCTCCGGCTGGTGTTCAACTCGCAGCCGGCGACCGAGATCACCGGCGGCGTGTTCGGCATCCCGTCGCAGATGTCCCAGGGCCGCGGGTTCGCCGACGGCTTCTACCGGATGAACCCGATCCCGGACGGGACCTACGGGTTCTGGGTGGTGAACTTCAACCACCAGCGCCTGTGGGCGCTCCTCGTCGGTTGGACCCTGGTGGTGCTGCTGTCGCTCTTGGTCTGGGCCCTGATGCGCAGCCCCTGGGGCCGGGTCATCAAGTCGATCCGTGAGGACGAGGACGCGGCGCGCGCGCTCGGCAAGAACGTCTTCTCCTACAAGATGCAGTCGCTCGTGCTCGGCGGCGTCTTCGGTGGGGTCGCCGGCATGGTCTTCGCGCTGCAGCAGGCCTCCGTGTCGCCGAACAACTTCCTGCCGCAGTTCACCTTCTTCGCCTTCACCGTGATGATCCTCGGCGGCGCCGCGACCGTGTGGGGCTCCGCGCTCGGGGCGCTGGTGTTCTGGTTCCTGCTGTCCGCCAGCGACAGCTTCCTCCGTCAGGCCGACTTCGTCAGCGGCGACGCCGTCGGTGCCATCCGCCTCGCGCTCGTCGGACTCGGGCTCATGCTGCTCATGATCTTCCGACCCCAGGGCGTGCTCGGCAGCAAGCGGGAGATGATGCTCGATGCGTGACGCTTCCCCCGGCGCAGCGGCGCTCGCCGACATCCCGGCCGAGCCCGGCGTGGCCAAGCCCGACCCGATCCTGGTCGTCGACGGGGTCACCCGGGCGTTCGGTGGACTGAAGGCGGTCGACGTCGCCCACCTCGAGGTCCAGCGTGGCGTCATCACCTCGCTGATCGGTCCGAACGGGGCGGGCAAGACCACGTTCTTCAACCTCATGACCGGCTTCGACACACCGGACACCGGCACGTGGTCGTTCGACGGCCACGACCTCGCCGGCGTCGCGGCACACAAGGTCGCCCGGTACGGGATGGTCCGCACGTTCCAGCTCACCAAGGCCCTGACACGTCTGACGGTGCTCGAGAACATGAAGCTCGGTGCCACCGGCCAGACCGGCGAGCGCTTCCTCCCCGCCATCCTCGGGGCGTGGCGCTCGCAGGAGGCCGAGATCGAGGCCCGAGCCGACGAGCTCCTCACCCGGTTCAAGCTCGACCACATGCGCGACGAGTACGGCGGGACCCTGTCCGGCGGGCAGCGCAAGCTCCTCGAGATGGCCCGCTCGCTCATGGTCGAGCCCACGATGGTCATGCTCGACGAGCCGATGGCCGGCGTGAACCCGGCGCTCACCCAGTCGCTCCTCGAGCACGTGAAGGACCTGCCCGGGCTCGGCCAGACGGTGCTGTTCGTCGAGCACGACATGGACGTCGTGATGGACATCTCCGACTGGGTGATCTGCATGGCACAGGGCCAGATCATCGCCGAGGGTCCGCCGCAGTCGGTCGCGTCGAACCCGGCCGTCATCGACGCCTACCTCGGCGAGCACCACGACGACCGGTCGGTCTACGACGTCGAGCGGGAGCAGATCCGCAAGGCGCCGGTGGACCAGGTGCCCGACGCCACCCGCACCGAGGACGAGGAGGGACAGCCGTGAGCGACCCCCAACTGCTCCTGACCGCCCGCGACGTCACCGCGGGGTACCTCCCCGGCATCGACATCCTCACCGGCTGCGAGCTCGAGCTGTACGAGGGCGAGTTCGTCGGCATCATCGGCCCCAACGGCGCCGGGAAGTCGACGCTGCTGAAGTCCCTGTTCGGCCTCGTACCGGTGCGCGAGGGGTCGGTGGAGCTACGGGGTGAGGAGATCACCAACCTGAGCGCCCACGAGCTCGTCTCCCACGGCGTCGGCTACGTCCCCCAGACCAACAACGTGTTCCCGAGCCTCACCATCGAGGAGAACCTCGAGATGGGGCTCTACCTCGAGCCGAAGTCGTTCAAGGAGCGCTTCACCTACGTGGCGGAGCTGTTCCCGCTCCTCGCCGACCGGCGCAAGCAGCGCGCCGGCGGCCTGTCCGGCGGCGAGCGCCAGATGGTCGCGATGGGCCGAGCGCTCATGATGAAGCCGTCGGTCCTGCTGCTCGACGAGCCGTCCGCGGGTCTGTCCCCGGCGCTGCAGGACCAGGCGTTCATCCGCTGCCGCGAGATCAACGAGACCGGCGTGTCGATCGTCATGGTCGAGCAGAACGCCCGCCGGTGCCTGCAGATCTGCCACCGCGGCTACGTCCTCGACCAGGGCAAGAACGCCTACACCGGCACCGGTCGGGAGCTCCTCCACGACCCCAAGGTCATCGAGCTCTACCTCGGCACTCTCGCCAAGGCCGACTGACCCGCGCGACCCGTGTCCTCAGCCGTAGACGTCCAGCGTGTCGATGGCCCGGGTCGCGGCGATGAACAGTCCCGCCGCGCCGTGCTCGGCGAGGATCTCGTCGGGTGCCACGAGGTCCACGGAGGACCACTCGAGTCCGACCGCCTCGGTCGGGTCGAGCCACCCGTCCCGGCGTCTCGCACGCGAGGCGGGTGCGATGGTCGCCGCGCCGGCGGCGCCGTGGTCGAGCGCCGACAGCGGGTGCTCACGCACCTCGCCCCCACGCGCCGCCGTCCGGATCCGGGGCGCGGCGAGGCCCCGACGCTGCCACCGGTCGTCGATCCACGCCGCGATCACGTCCGGGACGCGGAGCGAGGTCCGCAGGTCCACCGCCGTCGCGCCCGCGAGCTCGTCGGAGGCGTCGACAGCCGCGAAGGACTGCAGCGGGTCGCCCGAGAGCAGCAGCCGCGACGCCTGCTGCGCCAGCAGCCACGTCACGACCCCGGGCAGGCGCTGGTACTCGTCGACGACGATCAGGTCCCACGAGGGGCTGCGTCGACCGCCCTTGCGTTCGAGCAGGCTCCGTGCCGCGGCGGTCGCTGCGGCCCGGAGCTCGCGCGGCAACCCGCCGCCCCCGACGCGGGCGAGGAGGTCCGTGGGCGTCAGCCACGGACGGATCCGGTCGGCAGCCTCGGCCGCGGCCGCGGCGGAGGGTTCGCCGGGGAGGATCGCGGCGTACTCCCGACGGATCCCGTCGGCGAGACGGCGGGCGCTGTCGACGTAGGACGTCGACGCGTCCTCGGCGCGGAGCGTGGCGACGACCTCGAGCTCGCCCGACCGGACCGGCACGCCCAGCGGGTGCGGCACCTCGACGTCGTCGTGGAGGCGCGAGCGGAGATCGGCGTACGCACGCTCGACGGCCAGCGGCATGGCGAGCGACCCGGTCGTGGCCCCCGCGCCCGCCTGGGGCGTCTCCCGCTCGGTCACCCCGAGGAAGGACAGGAGCTGCGCCTGGGTCACCGCGCTGATCGAGGCGGTGCCGAGCATCCGCCCCAGCGCCTCGGCTCGCGTCCGGAGCCGTTCGGTCCCGGTGACGAACAGCGCGTCGAACCGTTCCGGCCGGTCGGCGGAGAGGACCCGCCGCGCCAGCTCGACCATCACGATCGCGGACTTGCCGCTCCCGGGCGGGCCGTGGAGCACGGTGTGGCCGGGTGCGTCGACGATCCGCCGAAGCACCTCGCCCTGCTCGAGCGTGAGCGTGGCGAGCGGGTCCGACATCCGCTCGACCGCGGCGGACCGGCGCATCTGGTCGCGCACCCGCGCGGCGAGCTCGCGGTCGTCGGCCCGCAGCGTGGACAACGCCAGCGACCCGTCGTCGCGTTCGACGACCATCAGACGGTCGTCGGACAGGAGCTGCCGCTGGCCCTCGGGCGAGTGCCACGACACGAGCACGACGTCGCGCCCATCGTCGAAGATGCCGAGCCGTCCGACCACCAGCCGACCGTCGGGCGCGGCCGCCACCGTGAGCGACGCCCCCGACGTGCGGATCTCCTCGGCCTGGACCAGGTAGTCGCGGTAGACGCGGGCGACCGCCTGCTCGTCCGGGTCGAGCGAGAGCTTCAGGCGGTCGTAGACCTCGCGCCGGCGATCCACGGTCGTGTCGAGGTGGCGACGCGCCTCGCCGACGCGCGCCTCCACCCGGGCGCGCACCCCCGGATCGACCTCGTCCACGGCCACCTCGCTCACGTCGGCACGGTAGGCCGACCGGCCCACGGGCCTGCTCCCGGGGAACCGGCGGACTCCGACGGTTCCCACACCCGGACGCAGCACTCCCCGGACGGTTCCCGGGGCGAACGCGAGGAGGGAACCGTCGGATCGACGGTTCCCTCCCGGGATCCCGCTGAGAGCGGGGCCCCTACGTGCTAGCCGAGCGTGGACTCCTGGGTGGAGACCGTCGAGACCTTGCCCTCGGCGTCGATCGCCCAGACCTCGTAGGTACCGGTCTCGGGCTCGCCGGCGTCGACGAAGTCGACCGACCCGGACGCGCCGTCGTAGTCGATGTCCTCACCGTCGGCCAGCAGACCCGCGCACTCCTCGAAGGAGGTGCACTTCGTGCCGCCCTTGGAGACCTCGACCACCTTGGCCGCGAGGTCCGCGCCGGCGTCGGACTGCGCCGCGACGGCGCCGAGCGCCATCAGGATGGTGCAGTCGTAGGCCTGCGCCGCGTAGGTGGTGTCCTCGAGGCCCGAGGCGTCCTTGAAGCGGGTCAGGAACTCCTCGCTCGCCTCACCGGCGGGCGCGGTGCCCTTCATGCCGTCGAGGACCGCCGGGTCGTTCGGGTCCACCAGGCCGGCGAGGTCGTTGGAGCGGAGGCCGTCCGCGCCGTAGACCGCGACGTCCTGCGGGCCGACACCGGCCTCGATCATCCCGGTGAGCAGCTGGGCGCCCTCGTCGAAGGCGATCAGCGCGACCGCGTCGGCGCCGGCGTTGGCGACCTGCTGGACCTCGGAGTCGAAGTTGGCGGCCTCGGGGTCGTAGACGATCTCCGCGACGACCGTGGCGCCCTGCTCCTCCAGCGCGGCCTTGGTCGCGTTCAGCAGGCCCTGGCCGTAGTCGTCGGCGCGGGCGAGGATCGCGACGTTGGTGTGGCCGTCAGCGACGATGGTCTCGGCGAGGACCGGGCCCTGGAGGGCGTCGGTCGGCGCGGTACGGAAGTAGAGACCGTTGTCGCTGTAGTCGGTGAACGTCGGCGAGGTGTTCGACGCCGAGCACTGCGCGACACCGGCGCCGGTCACGGCGTCGATGAACGACAGCGACATCCCGGAGGACGCGGCGCCGACGATGGCGTCGACACCCTCACCCAGCAGCCGCTGCGCGGACTGCGCGGCGACGGTCGGGTCGCCGGCCTCGTCGCCGGAGGAGACGCTCACGTCGTTGCCGAGGACACCGCCAGCGGCGTTGATCTCGTCGACGGCGAGCTTGACGGCCTCGATCTGCGGGGGGCCGAGGAAGGCGAGCGGCCCGGTCTCCGGCAGGATGTAGCCGAACTCCAGGGTGCCGTTGGCCTCGTTGGGCGCGGCAGCCTCGGTCTCGGTCTCGCTGCCCATCGTCTCGGTCGCCATCGGCTCCGAGGACTCGCTCGCCGTGGGCTCGGGGGTTGCCTCGCTGCCGGTGTCGTCATCGCCACCACAGGCGGTGGCCAGCAACGCGGCGGCGGTCACCGCCGCGAAGCGGCGCATCCAGGTGGAACGCTGCATGTGTTCTCTCCCTCTCATCGGAGGTCTGTCAGGGCCAGAGTCGGCCCGGTTCCCAGGGCCCGGGCAGGTACCCGAGCCGCGCGCCCTGGCCGTCGGGACGGCGGGGCGTCGGGGCGCAGCCTACGACACTGGTAGGAGGATGACCAGACCCACACCACGTGCGCGCACCAGGTCACCTACGGTGCGGGGCGACCACCCGGGAGGCTGCCACGTGCACGAGCACCGTCTGCTGTTCACCTGCACGTACGGGGCCGAGGCGCCGGAGCGGGCGACGGTCCCCTTCATCGCCGCGAGCGTGGCCGCGCTGAGCGGGGAACAGGCGACCGTCGTGTGCACCCAGGACGCGGTGCGTATCGGCACCCCCGGCTACGCCGAGCGGATCGAAGAGGAGGGGCTCCCCCCGCTCGTCGACCTCATCCGGCAGCTCCTCGACGCGGGCGGCGAGCTGTGGCTCTGCAGCGCCTGCACGACGAAGCGGGGGATCACGGGCGACGACGTCATCGACGGGGCGCAGATCGTCGGTGCGGCCCGGATCGTCGAAGCGCTCGCCGCAGGTCGGTCCATCAGCCTCGGGTGATCACCGGGCGGGCCGTTGCAGCACGTGCGTGATCGCGGCGATGGGGAGGAACCACTCCGCCCCGTCGCCGTCGTGCCACACGACGTGGTCCACGCCGACGGCCGCGATGGTCCCGCGCTGCTCGTCGCCGACGGTGCTGCAGCCGATCGCGACGGGGGTGGCGGCCAACTCGATCTCGAAGAGCCGGGCCTTGAACGACGACGGCCCGTCGGTGCTGGTCTCGCCGCCACGCGGAGCGCGTTCGAGGACCCGGAGGTGCGCGGGCGCGCGGAGGTTCACGTCGACGAGGCCGCCGGCGGTCCGCACCACCACGAGGTCGCCCGCGGCGTGGGTGACCACCCCGGTGAACCGGCGCCCAGGGACCCCGACACCGACGAGGTCGCCCCGAGCCATGAGCTCGCGGGCGACGTCGACGAGGGTGCGTCGGCGCCGTGCGGTCTGGAGCGCCAGGCGCTCGCTCTCCTCCGCATCGGCCCGCAGGTCCGCACCCACCCCCTGCCGGAGCTCCCGACCGAGCTCGCCGTCGAAGGCGTCGGCTGCCTCGCTCACCATCTGCGTCCCTCCCGCTGCGACGAGTCTGCCAGCACCGGACCCGCGGTGCGGCCACAGCGAGGAGCCGCCACCGGTGGGTGGCGGCTCCTCGCTCAGGGGGTGACGGGAGGTGTCAGCTCGCGAGCTTGTCCGCGACCTGGTTGAAGTACATCCCGTACGACAGCGCGATCTCGCGCTCGTCGTCGTCGAGACCGTCCTTCTCCCCGCCCATCGGCGAGAAGTGCGTCGGCCCGTAGGGCGACCCACCGGTGCGCGTGGCTCCCATGACCTCACCCAGGGCGTAGCCGGCGGGGACGATGACCATCCCCATGTGCATCGCGAAGGTCGACATGGTGAGGATGGTGGACTCGTGCCCACCGTGGATGGTCGAGGCGCCGGTGAAGAAGCCGGCGGGCTTGCCGTGGAGCGCCCCCTCCTGCCACAGCGGACCGGCCTGGTCCAGGAACGCCGACATCTGCGAGGTGCGGTTGCCGAAGCGGGTGGGCGAACCGAAGAGCAGGCCGTCGAAGTCGGCCATCTCGTCGATGGCCGCCTCCTCGACGTCGTCCATCTCGTCGACGGTCTGCACGCCCTGGGACTCGATGATCTCCTGGGGCAGGGTCTCCGGCACCAGCCGCAGCTGCGCTTCGCCGCCGTCCTTGTCGATCCCGTCCCGAAGGGCGCGCGCGAGCTCGAGCGTGTTGCCGTACATCGATGAGGTGATGATGCCGATGCGTGCCACGTCGTGGTCCTCTCGTTGGTCGTTGACCATGCAACCGTCGCGCGGCATCCGTCGCAGACACCCACTACCGACGAACGTGGACCCGTGCGGCCGGACGCCGGCGACCACGCGTCGCCCACGTCCTCCGGAGCGTGGCAGGACGGGTCAGCCCTCGAGCCACACCGAGAACGGTTGGCCGGTGAGTCGCTCGTAGGCCTCGACGTACCGCTCCCGGGTGGCCGTGACCACGTCCGGGGGCAGCGGCGGTCCGGGCGGTGTCTTGTTCCAGCCGGTCGAGGTGGCGTAGTCCCGCACGAACTGCTTGTCGAAGCTCGGCGGGGTGGTGCCGGGCTCCCAGCGGTCCACGGGCCAGTACCGCGACGAGTCGGGGGTCATGACCTCGTCGGCGAGCACGACCTCGCCGTCGAGCAGCCCGAACTCGAGCTTGGTGTCGGCGAGGATGATCCCCTGCGACCGGGCGTGGTCGCGACCGTGGGCGTAGACCGCGAGCGAGCGGTCCCGGACCTCGCCGGCGAGCCGCTCACCGAGCGCCTCGACCATCACCTCGAAGCTCACGTTCTCGTCGTGCTCACCATCGGCCGCCTTGGTGGCCGGGGTGAAGATCGGCTCGGGGAGCTCCGCCGCCTCGACGAGGCCGTCGGGGAGCGGCACCCCGCACACGGCACCGCCGGCGCGGTACTCCGCCCAGCCGGAGCCGGCGAGGTAGCCCCGGACCACGCACTCGAAGGGGATGATCTCCACCCGGCGGACGAGCATGGTGCGGCCGCGCAGGTGCGCGGCGTGCGGCTGCGCGGCAGGTCCGAAGTCGGCCACGTCGGTCGAGACGAGGTGGTTGGCGACCGTGCCCGCGAGACGGTCGAACCAGAACCGCGACAGGCCCGTCAGCACCCGCCCCTTGTCGGGGATCGGGGTCGGGTGCACGACGTCGTAGGTGGAGACGCGGTCGCTCGCGACGAGCAGCAGGTGGTCGGCGTCGACCGCGTAGATGTCCCGGACCTTGCCGGACCGGAGGTGGGTGAGGCCGTCGAGCTCCACGGGGGACCCTTGGCAGGCGACGAGGCGGGCGTGGGCGAGTCTAACGCCGGCCGGACGGTGCGCCTGCCGCCCAACTTGTCCGTATCTTCACCGCGCAGGGCACGCTGGATGCAGCCCCCCAACGCGGCATCGCGCAACTCCACATCTCCGCGTACAGTGACGACTACGACGAGCCAGCACGCGTCGGCCCGGCGGCTCGGGGGCGATCCCGTCGGCGATCGCGGCATCTCGAGGGACCAGGGAGCGGCTGTGGCAGTGGACGACCGGAGCGCGGACGCCTCGGGACGGCGTCCCCCGGCCAGCGTGCTCCTCGTCGACGACGAGGTCGACCTCCGCACGCTGATCCGCATCGGGCTGCAGCGATCGGGGGACTTCAGCGTCATCGCCGAGGCCGCCAACGGACGCGAGGCGATCGACCTCGCCGGCGAGCACCACCCCGACGTGGTCCTCCTCGACCTGATGATGCCGGAGCTCGACGGCCGCGAGGCGCTGCCCCGCATCGTCGCCGCCTCGCCCCGCTCGATGATCGTCGTCCTGTCGGCGCTCCAGGCACGCCAGGAGGCCGCGCCCTCGATCGCCGCCGGCGCCTTCGCCTACGTGGAGAAGACCGACCTCGGCGCCGACATGGCCGGCCAGCTCACCTCTCTGCTCCTCGACTTCCGCCGGGCGCTGAACGGCGAGACGGTCCTCGCCCCGAGCTCCACGGTGCACCTGTCGGCGACCATCTCGGGCAACGCCGCCTCCGTCGCGATCGCCGACGCCGACGAGCGCTAGTCCGCCGGCGCGGGGTTCACTCCAGGCGCATCTGCGGCAGCGACCCGGTGGTGAGGTCCGCGTCCGCGTGGGTGAACACCCGGAAGGCGCCGAGCTCCCGTGCCATCCGGCGTTCCCGCTCGATGCGGCGAGCCCGCGCCCGGCGGTAGACGTCGTCGTAGCGCCGCTGGCGCCAGCGCTGGATCGCCTGTCGGAGCACCGCCGCCTCCTCCGTGGTCCGCGGGAACGCTTCCCATCCAACCCCTGACCGACACGGGCGTCACCCTCCCAACGGACGGTGACGTCGGCGTCGGACCCGCCTGGACGGCCCACGGCCATGCGGCCGCCGACGCGAGGGTCAGGACCGCGAGGCGGCCAGCGCGATGTCCTCGCGACGGTGCTGGCCGTCCCACCGGATGAGGTCCGCGGCGGCGTAGGCCGTGGCCCGGGCGTCGGCGACGGTCGCCCCCCGGCCGGTGACGCTCAGCACACGCCCGCCGTCGGTCACGAGCCGTCCGTCGTCGGTGCGGCGCGTCCCCGCCTGGAACACGGTGACGCCGTCCCGGCCGTCGGCCTCCGCGAGACCGGTGATCTCGAAGCCGCGCTCGTAGGCCCCGGGGTAGCCGCCGCTCGCGAGCACCACCCCGACGAAGGCGTCGTCGTGCCAGCGGACGCCGAGCGAGCGCACCGAGCCGGTGGCCGCCGCGGACAGGAGCTCGCCCAGGTCGGAGGCGAGACGGGGCAGCACGATCTGGGTCTCGGGATCGCCGAACCGGGCGTTGAACTCGAGGAGCTTGGGTCCGTCGTCGGTGAGGACGAGCCCGGCGTAGAGCAGCCCCCGGTAGGGCGTGCCGCGGGCGGCGAGCTCGCGCAGGACGGGGCGGAACACGGTGTCGCGCAGGTCGTCGGCGTCCTGCAGCCCGAAGCCGGGGACCGGCGTGTAGGCCCCCATCCCGCCGGTGTTGAGCCCGCGGTCGCCGTCCTCGGCGCGCTTGAAGTCCTGGGCGGGGCTGAGGATCACCACGTCCTCGCCGTCGCAGACGCCGAAGACGCTCGCCTCCGGCCCGTGGAGGAACTCCTCGATGACGACCCGCTCGGACGCGGCTCCGAACCGGCCCCGGACCAGCATGTCGTCCACGGCCTCACGGGCCTCGGCGAGCGTGGCGCAGATGCGGACGCCCTTGCCGGCGGCGAGCCCGTCGGCCTTGACGACGTAGGGCGCCGCGTGGCGATCGAGCGCGGCGTGGGCCTCGTCCCGGTCCGAGGTCGCGACGTAGCCGCCGGTCGGCGCGCCGGCCGCGTGCATGACCTCCTTGGCGAAGGCCTTGGACCCCTCGATGCGTGCGCCGTCGGCGGTGGGGCCGAACACCGGGACCTCGCGCCGCACCAGCTCGTCCGCGACCCCCGCCACGAGCGGGGCCTCCGGCCCGACGACCACCAGGTCGGCGCCGCGCTTCTCGGCGAGCTCGGCGACCGCGACCGGGTCCTCCGCGTCGACCGGGTGGTTGGGGCCCAGCTCCTCGGTACCGGGGTTGCCGGGGGCGGACTCGACCCGGTCCACCGACGGCGACGAGGCGAGCCGCCACGCGAGCGCGTGCTCGCGACCACCGCTACCGAGAACGAGGACGGTTCGACCCAAGGTGCGGCCTCCGGGCGGGGCGTGGGGGGTGTCGAGACGCGCGACACCGCGACAGGCTAGTGCCCGGCTCCCCGGGGGGTGGGAGCCGGGCACCGCCGAGCCGAGGACTCAGACGAAGATCGTCTGGGCGCCCTCGGACAGCCCGATGAAGTCGGAGGCGCTGATGATCCCCTCGACGCGGTCGTAGAGCTCCTCCTCACCGATGTGCATCATGTCCGCCGACATCCGGCAGGCCCACAGGTGACCGCCGGCGTCGGTGATCATCTCGAGGAACTCGGGGACGTCGGGGATGTCGATGCCCTCGATCTGCTTCTTCATCATGTGGGTCGCGAACGCCTGCATGCCCGGCAGCCCCATCAGGGAGGTGGGCATGTGGGTGGCGGGGTTGCCGACGGGGCTGAACTGCAGGTGCCCCATCGTCTTCTTGTTGATGATGTCGAACCCCCAGAACGTGAAGAACAGGTGCGTCTCGATCCCCTCGCCCAGGGCGGCGTTGGCGAGGACCAGGCCGGGGTAGGCCATGTCCAGCGAGCCCTTGGAGCAGATGATCGCGAGCTTGCGACCCGTCTCGGATGCGTCGTCGAAGGTCGGGACCGGAGCGCTCATGGTGGTCATCTCGTCAGCCTCTCATCGGTCACACACACCCGACGGGCTTGGGCAGCCCGGCGATGTAGGCCATCTTCTTGGCCGGCTTCTTGGGGAAGAGCACGAACAGCTGCTTGGTCGGGATGCCCCCGATGGTGGTGACCCGGCGGAGCGTGGGCGTCTCGCCCTGCTCGGCGTAGTCGGACCGCAGGAACCGGATCGCGGCCCAGTGGTCGTCGGTCAGGTCGATGCCGATGTTGGCGGCGAGCACCTTGGCGAGGTCCTCGTCCCACTCGGCGTACTCGGTCATGAAGCCCTCGTCGTCGACGTGGACCTCGCGGCCGTTGATCGTGGCGAGCGTCATCGCGCCACCTCCTGCTCGGGCGAGCGGTTCTCGGTGTGGGTCGGCTCGTCGTCGCCGACGGACCGGAGGATGGTCAGCAGCCGCGCGAGGCCGCGACGGACCTCGGGATCGCGCAGGTCGCGCACCAGGTGGAACAGGGACGGCGGGACGACCGGCTCGTCCGGGTGTTCACGCAGCTCGACCGCGGTGCGCTGGAGCAACCCCATCACCTCCGGCTGGGTCATCTCCCTCACGGTCCGGAGGATGAGCACGACGTTGTCGCCGAGGGCGTGGAGGTCGTCCTCCCCGAAGGAGGAGACGACCTTGTCGAGCACCCCGACACCGCCGCGGGCGAACTCGGTGTAGGCGCCGACGTCGACCTTCTCGAGGCGCGTCCCGACCTCCTCGAGGGCCTGTCGGGCGAGGGGGCCGGCGTCGCCGACGAGGTCGGCCCACACCTGGCGCTCCGCCCGTTGGTGGGCGAGCTCGCTCTTCAGCTCGGCGAGCTGGCGGCTGATCTCGACGAGCTGGAGCTCGACGTTGCTGGACACGGTGAGCGAGGTCATCGCGTCACCTCCCCGGTCTCCTTGCCCACCATCGACATCAGCGCCGGCAGCGGCAGCTCGCGACCGGGCAGCAGGGCGTTCCAGTAGGTCCACTTGAAGAGCAGCTTCCCCCAGTGGTTGACCACGGTCTCCTCCAGCAGGCTGAAGGGACCGATGCCGGGCAACGGGTACTTCCCCGGCAGCGGCTCGGTGTCGTAGTTGAAGTCGATGAGCAGCGCCTTGCCGTCGCCGGACTCGATGAAGCAGTTGGCGTGGCCGTCGAAGGCCTGGCGCATCGGGTGCCCGGCGATGTGGTCGAGGAAGTTGTCCACGAACACCTCGACCGAGAAGTGGGCGACCGACCCGGCCTTCGAGGCCGGGATGTCCGAGGCGTCTCCGAGCGCCCAGACGTCCTCGTGGGCGTGGGACTGGAAGGTCCCCGGGTCGACCTGCACGTAGTTCAGCTCGTCGCCCAGACCGCTGCGGGCCACGAAGTCGGCGCCCATGTTGAGCGGCACGGTGACGAGGAGGTCGAAGGGGATCTCGCGCTCGTCGTAGGAGACGATCGCCGAGGCCTCGGTGTCGACGCGCTCGATCATGAAGTCGGTCTCGAGCTGGATCTTGCGTTCCGCCAGCATGTGGCCGAGGTAGGTGGAGCACGTCGGCTTCGTGAACGCACCGTCGAGCGGGGTCACGTAGACCAACTCGACCCGGTCGCGGATGCCGCGTTCACGCAGGTACGCGTCGGCGAGGAAGGTCCACTCCAACGGGGCGACCGGGCACTTGATCGGCATCTCGGTGATGTGCACCACGAGCCGGCCGCCATCGAAGCGGGCGAGCGCGTCGTGCAACGCCCCCGCACCCTCGAGGGTGTAGAAGTCGAACACCTTCGTCCGCCACAGCTCCTCCGCCATCCCGGGGGTCTGGTCGGGGCGGGGCGAGGTCCCGGTGGCGATGATCAGCTGGTCGTACGGGAGCGCACGGCCGTCGGTCAGGTGTACCCGGTGCTCCTCCGGCACCACCCGTTCGATCTCCCCCAGGACGAGGTCGACGCCGTCGGGGATGAAGCGCTCGCGGGGGGCGGTGATGTCGTCCGGGGTGTAGGTCCCGAAGGGGATGAACAGGTAGCCGGGCTGGTAGTGGTGGGTCTCGTCCTGGTCGACGACCGTGATGTTCCACTCGTCGGCCGGGAGCCGGCGACGGAGCTTGTTCACGACCATCGTGCCGGCGGTGCCGGCGCCGAGGACCAACAGGTCCCGCATCGGGGGTGCCTCTCACTAGGCGTTGGAGGTGGCGGCCGTGCGGGGGCACAGCCGGCCGAACATCGCGGCGAGCGTGGGCAGCGCGTCGATCACGCGCGCCCGAGCCGTCGCATCGAGGACGTAGAGGCCGTCGGGTGCCTGCCCCTCGGGCGCGATCCCGCCGGCGAGCACCATCCCCACGAGCTCACGTCCGCTCGGCACGAACGCCCGTGCGCACTCGAAGCCGAGCGCGCCGGCGCGGAACCGCGGCCGCAGGTCCGGGTCCTCGGCGAGGACGCGCCACTCCTCCGTGCAGGTACGCACCGCGAGCGGGCTGGCGGCCTGGGCCTCGAACGCCGGACAGGCGTTCACGATCGGGGTGATGGGACGCCCGTCCATGTCGGTCACCACCATCATCACGCCGAGGGACGTCGCGGCCACCTGGATCACGGCGGTCGCGACGTCCGCCGGGATCGGCGAGCGCGGCGGTGAGGAGAGGGCATCGTCGGCGCCCCACCGGTTGAGGCTCCCCGTGGTCGTGCCGTCGAGCAGTCGCTCGACGTCGTCGCCCCGGAACCGCCACTGGCGACCGACCTTGACCGCCCGCAGTCGTCCATCTGCCGCCATGCGGTAGACGGTCGAACGGTCCAGGTGGAGGAGTTCTCCCACGTGGCTGGCGGTCAGAAGTCCGGACATCGCGTGCAGCTCCTACCTCTCTCTGCACGCTACGACCGACCCTGCCGACCGAGCAGGGCCCAACGCCTCTACGGCCACGCCGAAGGGCCCGCCCGACGCGGGCGACCCCGCGACGTCAGCCCGCGGGCACCAGCGGCACGTCGCGACGCACCAGGGTCTGGGTCCGCTTCGGTCCCACCGACACCCAGGTGATCGGGACGCCGGCCTGCTCCTCGAGGAAGTCGACGTAGGTCCGTGCCTCCCGGGGGAGGTCGTCGTAGTCGGTCACCTCGCTGATGTCCCCGCCCCAGCCGGCGAGCTCCTCGTAGACCGGCTCGGCGTGGTGGAAGATCGACTGGTGCGGCGGGAAGTTGCGGTACTCCTCGCCGTCGTAGCGGTAGGCGGTCGCGACCTGGAGGGTCTCGAACTCGCTCAGCACGTCGAGCTTGGTCAGGAAGATGTCGGTCATGCCGTTGACGCGGTTGGCGTAGCGGGCGAGCACGGCGTCGAACCAGCCGACGCGACGCCGGCGACCGGTCGTGGTCCCGTACTCGCCGCCGACGTCGGTCATGCGCTCGCCGACCTCGTCGAACAGCTCGGTGGGGAACGGACCGGACCCGACACGGGTCACGTAGGCCTTCGTGATGCCGATGACGCGGTCGATGTGCCGCGGCCCCACGCCGGCGCCGGTCAGCGCGCCGCCGGCGACCGGGTTCGAGGAGGTCACGAACGGGTAGGTGCCGTGGTCGAGGTCGAGCAGCGTCCCCTGCGCCCCCTCGAGGATGATGTGCTTGCCCGCCTCGAGCGAGCTGTGGATCAGCTCGGTCGTGTCGATGAGCAGGGGCCGCAGCCGCTCCGCGTACCGGAGGTACTCCTCGGCGATCTCGTCGGCGTTCATCGGCAGCCGGTTGTAGATCTTCGACAGCTGCTCGTTCTTGTGCACGAGCACGGCCTCGAGCTTCTGCCGGAGGATCTTCTCGTCGAAGAGGTCCTGGAAGCGCAGGCCCACCCGGGACGCCTTGTCGGCGTACGCCGGCCCGATGCCGCGCTTGGTGGTCCCGAGCTTGGCCGACCCGAGGCGACGCTCGATCAGCATGTCGAGCTCGCGGTGGTAGGGCATGATCAGGTGCGCGTTGCCCGAGACCTTGACCCGCGCGAACGCGTCGAGCCCCTGGGCCTCGAGGCTCTCGAGCTCCTCGATCAGCACCTTCGGGTCGACCACCACCCCGTCGGCGATCACCGGTGTGACGTGGGGGTAGAGGATCCCCGACGGGATCAGGTGGAGCTTGAAGACGTCCTCGCCGACGATGACGGTGTGGCCGGCGTTGTTGCCGCCCTGGTAGCGCACCACGAGGTCGGTGGTGTCGGCGAGCAGGTCGGTCGCCTTGCCCTTGCCTTCGTCGCCCCACTGGGCGCCGACGATGATGGTCGCGGGCACGGAACAGCCCTTCGGTCGAACGGAACCGGCGGACGTCTCGCGTGAGGAGTCCGGGACGCGAGCGACTCTCGCGCACCGTGCACGGAGGCTACACGTCCGCCGGCCCCGGTCACAGACCGGTCGGGTCCGGGTCCGTGGTGTCGCTCGTGGTGCCGCTCGTGGTGTCGCCCGTCGGGTCGGCCGTCGGGTCGCCCGTCGGGTCGTCGACCCACGCGGGCGCCGGCTCCTCGGAGGTGGTGGTGGCGGTGCCCGTGCGCCGGTCGCGGCTCGCGCCGGCGAGGAGCAGCACCCCGACCGTGATGGCCAGTGCCGGCCACACCCAGCGGAGGTCGCGGACGAGGTCGATCTCGACCGCGCCGCCGAGGGCGGCCACCGCCAAGGTCACGAAGGCGAGTCCCGGGATCAGCGAGACGAGGTCGGTGCGGTGGGTCTTCATCGGGTGAACTCCTCGGTGGGCTCGGTGGAGGTGGGGGCGGCGTCACGGGCGGCGGTGACGACCTCGATCTGGCCGGCGCCGACGCGCAGGTCGAGCCGCAGGTCGACGGGACGGTTCGCGTCGCCGACGACGGTCTCACGCCGGAGTCCGGTGCCCTCGTCGTCGATCCCGGGGAGGCGCAGCTGGCCGACCTGGGCCTCGGCCTCGACCGCGACGGTGAGGTCACGCGGCACGATGACGATCATCTCGCCGGCGCCGAGACGGACCTGGGTGAACGCCCCGCGCCCCTCGTCGAGCTCGAGGTCGCGCAGGTCGAGGGTGAGCTGACCGGCGCCGAGCTCGTAGCCCGGCTCGAGGTCGTCGATGGTCGTGGCGTGGAAGGTCCGGTCGCCGATGCCGCCGGCGAAGGACACGTCGAGCGAGCTCGCGAGGCTCGTCGCCAGCACGATCGGCACCAGCGCGAGGCCGACCAGGCCGAGCCAGCGGGCGCGCCCGACCCAGGCCCCGACGACGAGTCCGACACCGACGATCAGGAGCGCGGTCGCGGCCGCCGTCGCGGCGGTGAAGGAGATGAGGTCGAGCTGGTCGAGCGTCATCCCGACGCCGAGGGCGATGAACACGAGCGCGAGCGTGAGGCGACCCAGGATCGAACGCTCGCGGGGCGGGACCGGGGGTGGGGTCCAGTCCATGCCGTCGAGGCCGCGTCCACCTCCGCGGGTCGGGACCGGCGGCGGGGTCCAGGTCGCACCCGGTTCGGTGGTCGTGGGGCTGGGCATGGCGGCGGTCTCCTCGGAGGCGGTGGCGAAGCTGTCGGATGCGGGCGCGTCCCACGCTGGCGGTGCGGCGGCGCGGCTCGTCTGGCGGTCCTGGCCGACCTTCCAGAGGGCGACGCCGAGGGCGATGAGGACCAGCGGGACACCGACCCCCCGAGCGATGAACCACGACTGGTCGACGAGGATCAGGGCGGCCACGGTGAGCAGGCCCACGCCCACCCAGAAGGGGGCGCCGCTGGCCTCGATGCGGGTGCTCCGGACCGCCTCGTCCGGCCCGTCGGCCTCGGGGATGAGCGCCCAGCAGGCGACGTAGGCGACGATCCCCGACGCGCCGGCGAAGGCGAGCACCACGAACAGGATGCGCACGATCGACGGGTCGATGCCGAGGTGGGCGGCGATGCCGGAGGCCACGCCGGCGACCATGCGGTCGTCGCGCCGGCGCACGAGCCGGCGTGGGGCCGTCGGTGGGGGTGGAGGGGCGCCCCCCGGATCGGTGCGGGGGCCGGTGTCGGTGTCGGTCACGGGAACGTCCTCGTCGGGTCGGCAGGTCGGTCGGGGTGGCGACAGGTGTCGCCGTCGCGGTCATCCTGCGCCGCGGCGGCGTCCGGCGGTATCGGGGACGCCCCTGAGCCGCCCCTGACCCACCCGGGAACGGTCAGGGGCTCCCCCGCTCGTGGCGACCGGTCGCGTGTGCGACCATCGGGACACGATGGACGACCACCAGCACGCCGGCCCGCCGCCCCCACCACCGTCACCGTGGGCGGCGGAGCGTCGCCGCGCGCCGGCGGACGCGCTCGGCTTCACCCGGGCGCGCGAGGACCGGGTGGTCGCGGGCGTCGCGGCGGGGATCGCACGGCGCATCGGGGTCGACCCGGTGCTCGTACGCATCCTGTTCGTGGTGCTCGCCTTCGCCGGCGGCGCCGGCGTGCTCCTCTACCTCCTCGCGTGGGCGGTGTCGTCGGACACCGACGCCGGCGCGGAGGCGGCCACGGTCGCGCGCGACCCCAACCTCCGCCAGGGGGTCGCGCTCGGCATGATCGTGCTGGGCGTGCTGCTCCTGCTCCGCAGCGCCGGCTTCTGGCTCGGCGACGGGCTGGTCTGGCCGATCGTCATCGGCGGCGTGGGGTCGGCGGTCATCTGGACGCGGGGCGACGATGCCGACCGCGAGCGGTGGTCGGCGCTCGCCTCACGCATCCCCGGCAACCCGGTGGATGCGGTGTTCGGCGGACGCATCTCGGTGCCACGGATCCTGGTCGGCGCGACGCTCATCGGGGCCGGCATGGCCGCGTTCCTGGCGGCCAACGACGCACTCGCGGCGCTCCGGACCGTGCTGCTCGCGGTGCTCGTCACCGTCGTCGGGTTCGGGCTCGTGTTCGGCCCCTGGCTCGCCCGGCTGGTGGAGGAGCTCGGCGCCGAGCGGCGCGAGCGGATCCGGTCCGAGGAGCGCGCCGAGGTGGCGGCCCACCTCCACGACTCGGTGCTGCAGACCCTCGCGCTGATCCAGCGGGCGAGCGACGAGCCCCGCCGGATGGTCTCGCTGGCGCGCCGGCAGGAACGCGAGCTCCGGGCGTGGCTCTACGGTCAGCGCGACACGATGAACGGCGCCCGGACGGTCCAGGCCGCGATCGACGCGCTCGTCGAGGAGGTCGAGGCCGACCACGCCGTCGCGGTCGAGGTCGTGGTCGTCGGCGACGGCCGGCTGGACGACGACACGGCGGCGCGTGCTCGGAGCCGTCCGCGAGGCGGCCGTCAACGCGGCCAAGCACGCCGGCGTCGAGGTCGTGTCGGTCTACGTCGAGTGCGGACCGAGCGAGGTCACCGCGTTCGTCCGCGACCGTGGCGCCGGGCTTCGACCCGGCGTCGGTCCCGACCGACCGCCGCGGGATCGCCGACTCCATCCGCGGCCGCATCGAGCGGCGCGGCGGCACCGTCGAGATCGACAGCGAGCCGGGCGCCGGCACCGAGGTCGCGATCGCCCTGCCGCGGGGGCGTCCCGACCGCGACCGCCACGACCGCGACCTCCCCGACCGAGCGGACCGCGAGGACCGCCACGACCGGGACCGCACCGACCGTCTGGAGGCATCGCCGTGAGCGTGCGCGTCTTCCTCGTCGACGACCACCGCCTGTTCCGCTCCGGCGTCAAGGCCGAGCTGGGCGGACCCGTCGACATCGTCGGTGACGCCGGCGACGTCGACGAGGCCATCCAGGGCATCCGGGTGGCGAAGCCCGACGTCGTCCTCCTCGACGTGCACATGCCCGGTGGCGGCGGGGCGGCCGTCATCGAGGGCGTCCACGAGACCCACCCGGACGTGAAGTTCCTCGCGCTCTCGGTGTCCGATGCGGCCGAGGACGTCATCGCCGTGATCCGCGCCGGCGCGCGTGGCTACGTGACCAAGACCATCGCGCCGGACGAGCTCACCGACGCGATCCGTCGCGTACACGAGGGCGACGCCGTGTTCAGCCCTCGGCTCGCGGGGTTCGTGCTCGACGCCTTCGCCGGCGATCTCCCCGAGGGGGTGGACGACACCGACCCCGAGCTCGACCAGCTGACCTCTCGTGAGAAGGAGGTCATGCGCCACATCGCCCGTGGCTACACCTACAAGGAGGTCGCCAAGCGGCTGCACATCTCGATCAAGACGGTCGAGACGCACGTGTCCGCGGTGCTCCGCAAGCTGCAGCTGTCGAGCCGCCACGAGCTCACCGCCTGGGCCGCCGACCGCCGCCTCATCTGACCGCGGGGAGCCGCGGGTTCGTACCGAGAAGTTCCCCTCTGGGGGATCTTCTCGGTACGGACCTCGAGATCAGACGACGGCTCGACCCGTACGGTTACCTCCACGCCCCGAACCCCCGGGGACCCGGCACCGGCGCCGGCGACCGGGCCGGCGGCCCCAGACCGACACGCCCACCCGACACGCCCACCCGCCACGCCCACCCGACACGCCCACCCGCCACGACCGAGCGAGGAGTCCCGATGCGCCCCGACCGCGCGGTGTTCCGGATCGGCGAGGTCGCTCGCCGGACCGGCGTCGCCGTGTCGACGCTGCGCGCCTGGGAACGCCGCTACGGGCTGCTGCAGCCGACCCGCACCGAGGGCGGGCACCGGCTCTACAGCGACGACGACGTGGCGCGCGTGACGGCCGTGCAGGCGCTGATCGACGGGGGGTGGTCCGCCAGCGCGGCCGCCGACGAGGTCCGCCGCTCGCCCGCTCCCGTCACCGAGCTCCGTGCGGTGTCGGGTTCCGGCGACCCCGCCGCCGACCTCGTCGTCCGGCTGCAGCGCGCCTTCGACGGGTTCGACACCGCGACCGCCGAGGCCGTGCTCGACGACGTGTTCGCCCGGCTCGATCCGCCGGCCGCCCTCGATGAGGTGATCCTGCCGGCGCTGCGCTGGATGGGCGAGGGCTGGGAGGACGACGCCCGGGTGGTGGCGCGCGAGCACCTGTCGACCAACGTGCTGCGTCCCCGCCTCCAGCGCATCCTGCGCGCCACCGTCCCGGTCGCCGGACACACCCTGGTCGCCGCCGCCCCGGAGCACGAGGAGCACGACCTCGGGCTGCTCGCCGCCGCGGTCGTGGCGGCGACCCACGGGTGGCGGGTCCACTTCCTCGGCGCCCGGACCCCGACCCGGGCGTTGGAGCGCGCGGTCGCCGAGGTCGACGCCGCGGCGGTGCTCGTCGGAGCGGTCTCCCGTCGGTGCGCCGAGGAGTTCCTCGCGAGCGAGCCCGACCTCGGGGGACGGCCGGTCGTCCTCGGGGGCGCGGGGTTCCGCGCTGAGGACGGCGACCAGCTCACGAACGCGGTCCTCCACACCGGGACCATGCGGGCGCTCCCCGAGACCATCGAAGCGGCACGGCGGGCGGCCCAGCGGGCGGGCTGACCCCGCCGCCCCTGCTCGGATCTGTCACGCCGATGGGTCACCACGTGACCCGATGACGTGACAGATCCCGTCAGGCGTCCCGGTCGGCGGGGCGGGGTAGCCGGACCAGGCGGTGGTCGCGGGTGAAGAGCCGTCGCGTCAGCCCCTGGGCGATCGTCACGGCCGTCGTCGCCACGGCGCCGAGGATCAGGTACATGATCGCGGCCTGGATGAGCACCGCGTCGAAGGGGCTCACGCCGGCGAGGATGAGCCCGGTCATCGCGCCGGGGAGGAACACGAGCCCCACCGACCGGGTGGTCTCGATCTGCGGGGTGATGGCGTCGCGGAGCGACCGTCGGAGGTAGGGCCGCGCCGCGTCGTGCCACGACTGGCCCAGCGCGAGCCGGGCCTCGACCTCGTCGCGGTTGTCGCGCAGCTCGGCCACCAGCCGCCGAGCGGCCAGGACGGTGTACTGCATCGAGTTGCCGACCATCATCCCCGCGGTCGGAACCAGGTACCGGGCCTCCAGCGGGAAGATCCCGAAGCCGAAGATCACGCCCAGGGTGACCGCGCCCGCGGCCCCGATCGACACGAGCGCCAGCCCGAAGGCGTCGGGGACCTCCGTGGCCCGCTGGCGTACCGTCCAGCTCGCGAACCCGATGATGCCCGCGACCCAGAGCCACGACCACGCGAGCGAGGTGTCCGGGTCGAGGACCAGCTCGAGCGCCGCCCCCACGACGAGGAGCTGCGCCAGCGCGCGTCCGCTGGCGACGAGCATCCGTCGGGAGATGCCGAGGCGGCCCCGCCAGGACAACGCGACCGCCACCGCCACGAGGACCAGCGAGGCCGCCAGCCCCGTGAGCCCGATGCTGACCCCGGCGCCGTCAGCCACCGCGCGCCCCCTCGTCGTCGTCGGCTCCGGCCGCGCGGAAGGCGACGATGGCCGGGTCGGCCGAGCCGTGGACGGTGGCCATGTCCGCGTGGAGCACCAGCCTCCCGCCGATCAGCACGAGCACGTCGTCGGCCAGCCGGTCCGCCTGGGCGAGATCGTGGGTGACCCAGAGCATCGGCACGCCCTCGTCGGCGAGGCTCCGCGCGAGGTCCTCCAACCCCCGCCGTGACGCGGGGTCGAGCGCGGAGGTGGGCTCGTCCATCAGCAGCACGCGCGGCCCGGTCACGAGCGTGCGTGCCAGGCAGGCACGTTGGGCCTCCCCGCCGGAGAGCTCGTCGGCGGGGCGGTCGAGGAAGGAGGCGTCCAGCCGGGCCCGCTCCAGCGCCCCGACGAACGCGGCCTCGTCGCCGTCGGGGCGCGCCACCGCGAGGTTGTCGCGGACCGTGCCGCCGAACAGCGTCGGGCGCTGGAACACCATGCCGACCTCGCGCCGCAGCGCCAGCGGGTCGAGCTCGGCGACGTCACGGCCACGGAACCGCACCGTGCCGGCGGTCGGGACCTCGAGCCGGTTGCACAACCGGAGCAGCGTCGACTTGCCGGCACCGGACGGGCCGAGCACGCACGTGATGCCGCGCTCGTGCACCTCGGCGGTGACCGCGTCCAGGATCGCCGCCTCGCCACCGTCGCCGCGGGGCGCGGTGACGCGGACGTCCGCGAAGTCGAACAGGGCCGTCAGCGGGCGATACGGAACTTGATGCGGATGTGGGTGTGGTACTCGCTGATCTGTCCGTCCTCGACCACCGCGGAGGTGTCGAGGACGTTGAACCCCTCGACGCCACGCAGGGTCTTGCTGGCCTCCTCGAGGGCCTTCGCCGCCGCGTCTCGCCACGACTCGGTCGACACGCCGACGAGGTCGATGGTCTTGATGACCGCCATCCGTCCTGCTCCTCCCCGCCAGCGGCGGGTTCGTCCGTGGGCGACCGGGTGGTGCCGGCGCCCTCTCGTCGCGAGCCTAGGCCGCGCGACCCCTCGCCGGGTCCCGTGCCGTCGGTGACGGTCGCCGGTACCCCGTGTCGCCGGGGCGGGGCCGGTTTCCTATGCTCGGAGGCGTCTCGTCCGCGCCGCCCCTAGGAGCCACCGTGCCCATCGCCACCCCGGAGATCTACCGCGAGATGCTCGACCGTGCGAAGGAGAACGCCTTCGCGTACCCGGCCATCAACGTGACCTCCTCGCAGACGCTGAACGCCGCCCTGCGCGGGTTCGCCGAGGCCGGCTCCGACGGCATCATCCAGGTCTCGACCGGCGGGGCGGCCTACTTCGCCGGCGCGGACAAGAAGGACATGGTCGTCGGCGCCACCGCGATGGCGGCCTACGCCCGGGAGGTCGCCGCGCAGTACCCGGTCCACGTGGCGCTGCACACCGACCACTGCCCCGAGGACAAGCTGGACGGCTTCATGCGGCCGCTGATCGAGATCAGCCGCGAGCGGGTCAAGAACGGCGAGCTGCCGCTGTTCCAGTCCCACATGTGGGACGGCTCGGCCGTACCGCTCGACCGCAACCTCGAGATCGCCCAGGAGCTGCTGGCCAAGTGCGCGGAGGCCGACATCGTCATGGAGCTCGAGGTCGGGGTCGTCGGCGGTGAGGAGGACGGGGTCGACAACGCCCTCAACGACAAGCTCTACACGACGGCCGACGACTACCTCGCGACCGTCGACGCCCTCGGCACCGGCGAGAACGGCCGCTACATCCTCGCCGCGACGTTCGGCAACGTCCACGGGGTCTACAAGCCCGGCAACGTCAAGCTCCGACCCGAGATCCTGAAGGAGGGTCAGCAGGTCGTCAGCGACAAGCTGGGCCTCCCCGAGGGCTCCAAGCCGTTCGACCTCGTCTTCCACGGCGGCTCCGGCTCGCTCCCCGAGGAGATCAGCGAGGCGCTGTCCTACGGCGTGGTGAAGATGAACGTCGACACCGACACCCAGTACGCGTTCACCCGGCCGATCGTCGACCACGTCATGCGCAACTACGACGGCGTCCTGAAGATCGACGGCGAGGTCGGCGACAAGAAGACCTACGACCCGCGCAGCTGGGGCAAGGCCGCCGAGGCCGGCATGGCCGCGCGCGTCGTCGAGGCCTGCGAGGCGCTGCGGTCGTCGGGGACGAGCCTCGCCAGCTGAGGTCGTGGTCGGCCCCTACCGGGTGATGAAGAAGTCGAGCGCCATGCCCGCGATCATCGCGAGGCCGGCGACGACCGCGGCCTTGAACCCGAGCCGGTCGCCCTTGACGTGGGCGACCAGCCCGCAGGACATCCCGAGCATCCCGGTCACGGGCGGGACGAGGACCAACGAGACCGCGGCGAGCACGAACGCCGCGACGGTCAGGGTCCGCCGGTGCGCCGGCGACGCCTCGGGCGTCGCGTAGGGGTCGGTCACGTCGCCGGTCAGGTCGCCGGTCAGGTCGTCGGGCACGTCGCTCGCCATCGTCGTCGCCGTTGCTGGTAGGAAGCACCGCGAGGCTACCCCCACCCCACCGAGCCGAGGAGGTCACACGTGGTCGTCGCCAGGTCCAGGCTCCGGATGACCGAGGCGGAGCTCGACGCCTTCCTCGCGTCCGAGCGCGTGCTGCGCCTCGCGACCGTCGACGAGGACGGCTGGCCCCACGTCGTGCCGCTGTGGTTCGTCTGGCGCGACGGCGTGTTCTTCGTCAACAACCTCGACCGGTCGAAGCGCACCCGGCTCCTGCGGGAGGGGGCCCGGTCGGCGCTGACGGTCGACGCCGGCGAGGAGTACGGCGAGCTGCGCGGGGTCTCGTGCCGGGTGACGCAGCGGTTCCTCGACGACGACGAGGACACCGAGCCGCTGCGCCTCGCCCACGCGCAGAAGTACCTCGGGATCGACGAGCCGCTCCCCCAGATGCGCAGCCACACCTGGCTCGCCCTCACCCCCGCCGGCGAGCTCGCCAGCTGGGACTTCCGCAAGCTCGCCTGACCTCCACAGGAGCATCCCTCCGGAGTTTGTCCCCCAGATGTTGCGGACAGCGCGACAACAGGGGGGCAAACTCCGGAGAGGGCGGTCAGTGGCGGAGGGCCTTGAGGGCGCTCCGGGCGGCGTTGGCGCCGCACATGCCGTGCACGCCGGCGCCCGGCGGTGTCGAGGCCGAGCACAGGAAGAGCCCCGGCACGCCGGTCCAGTACGGGTCGGGTGACAGCCGCGGGCGTCCGACGAGCTGCATCCCGCCGTGGCTGCCGCCGGCGATGTCGCCGCCGACGTAGTTGGGGTTGTAGGCCTCGAGGGCCTGCGGGGTGAACACGTGGCGGCCGACGATGCGCTCGCGCACGCCCGGCGCGAACCGCTCGAGCTGCTCCTCGATCGCGCTGGTGGCGTCGCCGTCGTAGCCGCGCGGCACGTGGGCGTAGGCCCAGACCGGGTGCACGTCGCCGTTCGACCGCGACGGGTCGGCGAGGTACTGCTGCCCGACGAGCACGAACGGCCGCTCGGGCATCCGACCCTCCCAGACGTCGCGCTCCGAGGTCGCGAGCTCCTCGAGGGTCCCGCCGAGGTGGACGGTGCCGGCGTGGCGGCAGCCCTCGGCGGTCCAGGGGATGCCGCCCTCGACGGCGAGGTCGAGCTTGAACGCCCCGGGCCCGTGACGCCAGTCGGCGTACGCGTCACGGACCCGTGGGGGCAGGAGGTCCCCGGCGATGCGGACGGCCTGTCCCGGGTCGACGTCGAGGAGCGCGACGCGCGCCGGCGGCAGGTCGGCCATCCGCTCGACCCGCACACCCAGGTGGATCTCGCCGCCGAGCGTGCGCAGGTAGCTCGCCATCGCGTCGGTGATCGACCGCGAGCCTCCGACGGCGACCGGCCATCCGACGGTGTGTCCCGCGATGCCGAGCATCAGCCCGAACGCCGAGGTGAGCGGGTGGTGCAGCGGCAGGAACGCGTGCGCGGCGATCCCGGCGAACAGCGCCCGTGCCCGGTCGGTGTGGAACCGCCGCGCCAGCGTCGTCGCCGGCAGCAGCGCCTGGAGGCCCACCGGCGCGAGCGCGACCGGGTGACGGGGGACCCGCAGGAGCGGGCCGAGCAGGTCGGCCATCACCGCGTCGGCGTGCCGGATGCCCCAGTCGAACGTGCGCCGCCACGCGTCGCCGTCCTCGCCGAGCCCCGCGACGGTCGCGTCGAGCCACCGCAGCGCCACGCCGGCGCTGCCGTCGTCGAGCGGGTGCGCGAGGTTCACCTCCGGGTGGGCCCACGCGAGCCCGTGCTCCTCGAGCGGGAGGTCGCGCAGGAACGGCGACGCCACCGCGAACGGGTGGACCGCCGAGCACACGTCGTGCAGCACGCCGGGCAGGGTGAGCTCCGCGGTCCGGGTCCCGCCCCCGATCTCATCCGCGCCCTCGAGGACCACGACCTGGTAGCCCTCGCGTGCGATGGCGATGGCCGCCGCGAGCCCGTTCGGCCCCGCCCCCACGACCACCGCGTCGACCCGTCCCACCCGCGAACCTCCTCGTCCGGGGGCCCACCCTAGGCCGGATCCGTCCCGGTCGACCCGCCCGCCGTCGCGCCCGACGCCAGCGCGCCGGCGACCTCGGCGGCGGCGCGTTCCCCGGCCTCGACCGCACCTTCGAGGAAGCCCCGCCACCGGGTCGCCGTCTCGGTCCCGGCCCAGTGGACCGGGCCGATCGGGGCGCGGGGGTCGGTGTCGGCGGTGGTCGCGACGCCCGGTCCGGGGAGCGCTACCGGGCACCCGCCGGTCCAGCGCTCGTCAGCCCACGGGTGCTCGAGGTAGCCCCGCACGTCGCGGGCCTCGGGTCCGAACAGCCGCTCGAGGTGGTCGACCACGGCCGCGCGACGCGCCGGCGCGTCGCGTGTGGCGAGCTCGCGAGCCGGTCCGGCGACGCTGAAGCCGAGGAGCGCGGGGACGGACCCGTCCGCCGAGCTGTCGTCGAACACGACGCTCAACGGTCCGTCGTCGGCGACGGCCTCCCCCGACAGCCCTCGATCCCGCCAGAAGGGCCGGTCGTAGAGCGCGATGCACTTCGTGGTCGCCCCCATGGTCGAGCCGTCGAGCCACGTCCGACGCGCCGGCGGCAGCGGCGGCTCGAACCGGAGCTCGGCGGCCAGGTTGGGCGGGATCGCCAGCACGACCCGTCGTGCCCGGACCACGCCGGCGTCGGTGGCGAGCTCGACCCCGGCCCCGTCGGCGGTGACGCCGCGGACCGGCCTCGCGAGCCGGAGCGCGGCACCCAGCGGGGCGGCCAGCTGTTCCGACAGCGTCTGCGCGCCCTCGTGGAAGCGCCGGTCCTGGGCGCCGGCGTCGGTCTCGATGAGGAGCTCCAGGCCGCCGGCGCTGCCGACGTAGCGCAGGAACTGCAGCAGCGACAGCTCCGTGGGCTCGCACCCGAAGACCACGCGCATCGCGGCCGTGACGATGGCGGCGACGTCGGGGCGCAGCCCCCGGTGCGACATCCAGTCGGCCAGCGTGGCGGCGTCCCAGGCGCGCTCGCGCGCCGAGGGACGACCGGCGCCGGTCCGCCGCGCGCGCCGGTCGGTGGCCCACAGGGTGCGCTGGAGCTGCACGAGGCTCGGGAGCGACAGCTTCGGGATGGTGCCGCGGTAGGTCGTGGACCGGCCGGCCGCGTGGAGGAGCTGCCGACCGTCGGTGTGCTGGGGGAACGTCTCGACGCCGAGCTCCTCGGCGAGCGCCACGACCCGGTGTTGGGCCGGGCCCACCCACTGGCCGCCGAGGTCGAGGCGGGCGCCGCCGGCGTCGACCGAGAGCGTCCGGCCGCCGACCCGGTCGCGGGCCTCGAGCACCACGACGTCGTGGCCGGCCTCGTGGAGCCGCCGCGCCGCGACGAGCCCCGACAGGCCCGCACCGACGACCGCGACCGTGGTCTCCTCCACCGTCGCGCTCCTCCCGGCTGTCGTCAGCTGCCCTGCAACGCGTCGGCGTCCCGGCGGGTCCGCTGGTCGTCGACGGCGTCCTCGTGGGCGCGATCACCGACGTCGCCGGCGGGCCGGCGGTCGAGGTCCTCGAGCCGTTCCGCGGGACCGTAGAGCACCAGGACGTCGCCCGAGCGCACCATCGTGCCACCCGTCGGCGCGCCCTCGTAGGTGCCGTCGCTGCGCTCGACGCCGAGCACCAGCACGCCCTCGTCGGCCAGGGCGAGGTCGACGAGCGTCCTGCCGGCGACCCAGTCGTCGGCCTCGATCTGCAGCTCGCTCACCGAGTAGTCGCCGTGGACGTGGAGGAGGCTCGCGTAGTCGCGCACGTCGAGGTCGCTGTAGCGGCGCAGCAGCCGGTGGATGAGCCGCTGGAGCCACCGGTCGAACCACTCGCTGGCCGACAGCCAGAACAGGGTGGCGAGTCCACCGACCAGCACCGCGATCCGGGCACCGGTCGCCGACAGCCCCTCGCTGCCGACGAAGGACAGCATGAGCGAGCCGATCACCGACACGATCCCGGCCGAGCCCACCAGCATCAGCAGCATGACGATGCGCCGCCGCACCGGGTGGCGCACGATCTTCTCCGACTCGGAGGTCGTGTAGCCGACGCCGGTCAGCGCGGACCGGGCCTGGAACCGGGCCGCCTCGCGTGACAGGCCGGTGAGCGTCAACGCCACCGTCGCGACGCGGGTCACCACGAGCGACAGGGCCACGATGACGAGCACCGAGACGATGGCGAGCACGGGCGGGTGCCTGGGACGGCGGGTGGGGACGGCCGTTCACCGTACGGCGCCGACCCGTCCGGCCGGCGCCGCGGTACGGCCGTGCGGTCAGGCTGCGGCGAGCACCAGCCCGTCGTCGCCCGCGTCCACCGACACGGTCTGGCCCTCGACGACCTCGCCGGACAGGAGCGCCCGGGCGAGCTGGTCCTCGAGCTCCTGGCGGATGACCCGCTTCAGCGGTCGCGCCCCGAACACCGGGTCGAAGCCGCGGTCGGCGAGCCAGGCGGCGGCCGCCGGTGTCAGCACGAGCTCGATGTCGCGCTCCGCGAGCCGCGCCCGCAGACGTCCGAGTTGGATCTCGACGATCTCGGTGAGCTCGTCCTTCGTCAGCCGGTCGAAGATGACGATCTCGTCGATGCGGTTGATGAACTCGGGGCGGAAGTGGCTCCGCACGTCGGCCAGCACGCGGTCGCGGATCTCGTCCCGCGAGGCGGTCACGTCGAGGATGTGCTGCGAGCCGAGGTTGGAGGTCATCACCACGATCGTGTTGCGGAAGTCGACCGTGCGCCCCTGCCCGTCGGTGAGCCGTCCGTCGTCGAGCACCTGCAGCAGCACGTTGAAGACGTCCGGGTGGGCCTTCTCGACCTCGTCGAGGAGGATCACCGAGTAGGGCCGCCGGCGGACCTGCTCGGTCAGCTGCCCGCCCTCGTCGTAGCCGACGTAGCCGGGCGGCGCCCCGATCAGCCGCGCCACCGTGTGCTTCTCCTGGTACTCGCCCATGTCGATGCGGGTGAGCGCCCGCTCGTCGTCGAACAGGAACGCCGCGAGGGTGCGGGCGAGCTCGGTCTTGCCGACGCCGGTGGGACCGAGGAACAGGAACGAGCCCATCGGCCGGTCGGGGTCGGCGATGCCGGACCGCGACCGCCGGACGGCGTTGGCGACGGCCGCCACCGCTTCGTCCTGACCGATCACGCGCTCGTGGAGGTGGCGCTCGAGGTCGACGAGCTTGGCCGCCTCGGTCTGCATCAGCTTGCTCACCGGGATGCCGGTCCACTTCGCGACGACCTCGGCGATCTCGGTCTCGCTGACCTCCTCCTCGAGCAGCATGTCGCCCTCGGCGCGCATCGCCTCGATGCGTGCCTGGGCGGCGTCGAGCTCGCGCTGGAGCTCCACGGCCCGTCCGTAGCGCAGCTCGGCGGCCCGCTCGAGGTCGCCCTCGCGCTCGGCGATGGCGGCCTGCTCGCGGGTCCGCTCGAGCTCCTCCTTCGCCGTCTGGAACGCCTCGATGGCGCCCTTCTCGTGCTGCCAACGGCCGGTCATGGCGTCCATCCGCTCGCGGAGGTCGCCCAGCTCGCGGTCGAGGTCGGCGAGCCGGCTGCGTGCGGACTCGGTCTCCTCCTTGGCGAGCGAGACCCGTTCGATCTCGAGCTGGCGGATGCGCCGGTCGACCTCGTCGATCTCGGGCGGCATCGAGTCGATCGCGATCCGCAGACGGGCGGCGGCCTCGTCGAGGAGGTCGATGGCCTTGTCCGGCAGGAACCGGTCGGTGATGTAGCGGTCGGAGAGGACCGCGGCGGCTACGAGGGCGTCGTCGGTCACGCGGACCCCGTGGTGGACCTCGTAGCGCTCCTTGAGCCCTCGGAGGATGCCGACGGTGTCGCTGACGGAGGGCTCGCCGACGTGGATCGGCTGGAACCGACGCTCGAGCGCCGCGTCCTTCTCGATGTTGCGGTACTCCTTGAGCGTCGTCGCGCCGATCATCCGCAGCTGCCCGCGGGCGAGCATCGGCTTCAGCATGTTGGCGGCGTCCATCGCGCCCTCGGCGCCGCCCGCGCCGACCATCGTGTGGAGCTCGTCGATGAAGGTGATGATCCGGCCGTCGCTGGCCTCGATCTCCTTCAGCACCGCCTTCAGGCGCTCCTCGAACTCCCCGCGGTACTTGGCACCCGCGACCATCGCGGACAGGTCGAGCTCGACGACCGTCTTGTCCTTGAGCAGGTTCGGGACGTCGCCCTCGACGATGCGGCGCGCGAGCCCCTCGACGATCGCGGTCTTGCCCACGCCGGGCTCGCCGATCAGCACCGGGTTGTTCTTGGTGCGACGGACCAGCACCTGGATGATGCGACGGATCTCCTCGTCGCGGCCGATCACCGGGTCGAGCGTGCCGGCGCGGGCGAGCGCGGTGAGGTCACGCGCGTACTTCTCGAGCGCCTCGTAGGTCGCCTCGGGGGTCTGGCTGGTGACGCGCTGCGCCCCCCGGACCTCGCGGAGGGCCGTGAGGATGCCGTCGCGGGTGATGTCGAGCTCGCGCAGGAGCGTGCCGGCGCGGTCATCGGACTCCGCCAGCGCGATGAGCAGGTGCTCGGTCGAGACGTACTCGTCGGAGAGGTCGACGGCCGCCTTCTCGGCGGCGTCGAGCACGTGCGACAGCGCCGGCGAGAACCGGACCTCGCCGGTCGAGCCGTACGCGGCCACGGTCTGGGCGACCAGCTCGCCGGCGGCGCTGCGCAGCGCCGTGGGGGTGGTGCCGAGCTTCTGCACGACCGGGAGGACGGCGCTCTCGGACTGGGCGACGAGCGCGACCAGCAGGTGCGCCGGCGAGACCTCCGGGTGGTGCCGGTCCTTGGCGATGCCGGCGGCGGACTGCAGCGCCTCCTGGCTCTTGAGGGTCAGACGGTTGAGGTCCACGGCGGGTTCCTGTCTTCGTAAGGTGCTTCAGGTGTGGTCGCCGGTGGCGGCCCGGGTCAGCTGGTGCGTTGCTTCGGGGGGCGGCGGCGCAGGCGCGGGTGCACCTCGACCTGCCGCGACGGAGCGGGGATGATCTCGAACTTGTGGCTCTTGTGGGCGGCCTCGACGTCGTCCTGCAGCCGCGAGGCCAGGTGGCGGACCATGTCCTCGAGCTCGCCGATGCGGCGCCGGGCTCCGTCGAGCTTCTCGCCCATCTCGAGCACGGCGCGGACCCCGGCGAGGTTCAGCCCCTCGTCCTGGGTCAGCCGCTGGATGAACTTGAGCTTGTCGACGTCGCGGCGCGAGTACCGCCGGGTGTTGCCCTCGGTGCGGGAGGGCTCGATCAGCCCCTTGCGCTCGTAGGCGCGCAGGGTCTGCGGGTGCATGTCGGCGAGCTCGGCCGCGATCGAGATGACGTAGACGGGCGCGTCGTAGTCGTCGACGTAGGTCGTCTCGTAGGTGCTGGTTCCCGCCATCCTCGTCCCCCTACGTCACGTGGTCGAACAGCTGCGCGTCGCGGTCGCTCGTGTCCTCCAGCTCGCCCAGCTGTTCGATCAACGTGCGCTGCTCCTTCGTGAGCTTCTGGGGTACCCGCACCCGCACGGTCACGAGCAGGTCGCCGACCTTGCCGTTCCGCGCCGGGGCACCCTTCCCGCGGACGCGGAAGGTGCGTCCGCTGGCGGTCCCGGCCGGGATCCGGATGGTGGTCGTCGACCCGTCCGGCGTCGGGACCCGGAGCTTGGTGCCGAGGGAGGCCTCGGCGTAGGTGATCGGGATGTCGACGGTGACGTCGTCGCCCTTGCGGCCGAAGACGCGGTCCGGCTCGACGTGGACGCGGACGAGCACGTCGCCGGCCGGCCCACCGTTGGCGCCGGCACCCCCGCGACCCGCGACGCGGATCGTGGCGCCGTCGCGGACACCGGCGGGGATGCGCACGGTCAGGTCGCGAGGCTTGGTCACCCGACCCTGCCCCCCGCAGGTGGGGCACGGCTCGTCGATGACGGTGCCGCGACCGGCGCAGGCGGGGCAGGTGTTCGCCATCGAGAACGGCCCCTGGTCCACGACCACCTGGCCGCGCCCCCCGCAGGTGGCGCAGGGCCGCGGGCTCGTCCCGGGCTTCGCGCCGGTGCCGTGGCAGGTGTCGCACGGGCCGTCGCCGTGGATGCGGAGCTTGGTCTTCACGCCGGCGAGGGCGTCCTCGAACGACAGGTGGACGTCGGCTTCGAGGTCGCGGCCCTTCTGCGGTCGTGCACGCCGTGCGCCGGAGGCACCGAAGCCGCCACCGGCCTGGCCGAACACGGTCCGGAGCACGTCGCCGAGGTCGCCGTTGTCGAAGCCGCCGAACCCGCCACCACCGAAGCCGCCCATCCCGGACGCCCCCAGCTTGCGGATCTGGTCGTACTCCTCGCGGGTCTTCTCGTCCCCGAGCACGCTGTAGGCCTCGCCGACCTCCTTGAAGCGCTGCTCCGCAGCGGGGTCGTCGGGCTTGGAGTCGGGGTGGTTCGCCCGCGCCAACCTGCGGTAGGCCTTCTTGATCTCGTCCTGGGAGGCGGACTCGGACACCCCGAGGACGGCGTAGTAGTCCTTGTCCAGCCACTCACGCTGGGGTGCCATCGTTCACCTCCTCCCGTCGTACGGGTCCGTCACTGCTGCACGACCACCATCGCGGCCCGGAGCACCCGGCCGCCCATCTCGTAGCCCGGTCGGAACACCTGTGCCACGACCGGCTCCTCGACCGGTTCCTCCGCGGCGAGCTGCTGGACCGCCTCGTGCCGGTTGGGGTCGAAGGCGACCCCCACCTCGTCGATGCGCGCGAGCCCGAGCTCCCGGAGCGTGCCGACGAGCTTGCCGTAGACGAGCTCGACGCCCTTCGCGAGCGGGTCGTCACGGTCGGCCTCGCTGGCCTCGAGGGTGCGGTCGAAGTCGTCGAGGACGTCGAGCAGACGGGTCGCGACGTCGGCGCGGCCGTGCTCTCGCTGGGCGGTCCCCTCGCGCATCACGCGCTTGCGGTAGTTCTCGAACTCGGCGCGGGCCCGACGCACGTCCTCGAGGTACTCGTCGCGGCGGGCCTCGGCCTCGGTGAGCTCGGCGAGGAGCTCGGCCGGCGACCGGGGGTCCTCGGCGGCGAGCGTCTCCCAGTCCGGTGGCTCGGGCGCGATGTCACCATCCGGACCCGTCCCCGCGGGCTCCGGGGAGGGCTGCGCACCCGGGCCGCCTGCGGCGGTGTCCGGGGGGAGCTCGTCCTCGGTCGCCGGCTGCGGCATCTGGTCCTGGTCGGTCATCGTCACACTCGTCTGGTCGGGTCACGCGGGCGGGGCCGGGCGCGCCGGCCCCGCCGCGAGCGTGGTGGTCAGGAGGTCTCGACGGCGGTCCTCGACGTGCGGTCCACGGTGTCGTTCCCCCTCTCCGGGTGGGTCATCCCGGTCCGGTTCGGTGGGGTCCGCGGCGGGCGCGAACCCCGTCCGCCGGCCGGTCAGCCGGCGGCCTCCTGGTCGTCGCCCTCGTCGACCACCTCGGCCTCGACGACGTCGTCGTCGCCGGTGGGCTGCTCGCCGGCGGTCGTGCCGGCCGCGGCGCCCTCGGCGTTGGACGCCGAGTAGATGGCCTGCGCGAGCGTCTGGCTCTTCTGGCCGAGCGCCTCGATCTTGGCCTTGATGGCGTCGGCGTCATCGCCCTTGAGGGCGTCCTTGAGCTCGGTGAGCGCGGACTCGATCTCGGCCCTGGTGGCCTCGTCGACCTTGTCGCCGTGCTCCTTCAGGGTCTTCTCGGTCTGGTAGGCGAGCGTGTCGCCCTGGTTGCGGACCTCGGCCTGCTCGCGCCGCTTGGCGTCCTCGGCGGCGTGGGCCTCGGCGTCCTTCACCATCTGCTCGATGTCGTCCTTGGGGAGGGCCGAGCCGCCGGTGATCGTCATCGACTGCTCCTTGCCCGTGCCGAGGTCCTTGGCGGACACGTGCACGATGCCGTTGGCGTCGATGTCGAAGCCGACCTCGATCTGCGGCACGCCACGCGGCGCCGGCGGCAGGTCCGTCAGCATGAACTTGCCGAGCGTCTTGTTGTCCGAGGACATCTCGCGCTCGCCCTGGAGCACGTGGATCTCGACCGACGGCTGGTTGTCGTCGGCGGTCGTGAAGACCTCGGAGCGCTTGGTCGGGATGGTGGTGTTGCGCTCGATGAGCTTGTGGGTCACGCCACCCTTGGTCTCGATGCCGAGCGACAGCGGGGTCACGTCGAGGAGCAGCACGTCCTTGACGTCGCCCTTCAGGACGCCGGCCTGGAGCGCCGCCCCGATGGCGACGACCTCGTCGGGGTTGACGCCCTTGTTGGGCTCGCGGCCGGTGAGCTCCTTCACGAGGTCCTGGACGGCGGGGATGCGGGTCGAGCCGCCGACGAGGATGATGTTGTCGAGGTCACCGACCTTGACACCGGAGTCGCGGATGGCGTCGTTGAACGGCCCCCGGAGCCGGTCGATGAGGTGCGCGGTCAGCTCGTTGAAGCGCGCCCGCGACAGCGTCTCCTCGAAGTGCAGCGGGCCGGCGTCGGTCGCCGTCAGGAACGGGAGGTTGATGGAGGTCTCGGTGGCCTGCGACAGGTCGATCTTGGCCTTCTCCGCGGCCTCCTTGAGCCGCTGGAGCGCCATCTTGTCCGTGCTCAGGTCGACGCCGTGGTTGTCCTTGAAGGTCTTGACCATCCAGTCGATGAGGACCTGATCCCAGTCGTCACCGCCGAGCTGGCTGTCGCCGTGGGTGGCCTTGACGTCGAAGACACCCTCGTCGATCTCGAGCACGGACACGTCGAAGGTGCCGCCGCCCAGGTCGAAGACGAGGATCGTCTGCTCGCCCTCCTTGTCGAGGCCGTAGGCGAGGGCGGCCGCGGTCGGCTCGGCGACCAGGCGCAGGACCTCGAGCCCGGCGATCTCGCCGGCTTCCTTGGTGGCCTGCCGCTGGGCGTCGTCGAAGTAGGCGGGGACGGTGATGACCGCCTGGGTGACGTCGCTGCCGAGGTAGGCCTCGGCGTCACGCTTGAGCTTCATCAGGATCCGCGCCGAGATCTCCTGCGGCGTGTAGTCCTTGTCGTCGATCTTCGTCTTCCAGTCCGTGCCCATGTGGCGCTTGACCGACCGGATGGTGCGGTCGGCGTTGGTGACGGCCTGCCGCTTGGCGACCTCGCCGACCAGCACCTCGCCGGACTTCGAGAAGGCGACGACGGACGGGGTGGTCCGGGCGCCCTCGGCGTTGGCGATGACGGTCGGCTCGCCGCCCTCGAGGACGGAGACGACGGAGTTGGTCGTCCCCAGGTCGATGCCCACAGCCTTCGACATGTGCGCTCATCTCCTGCTGGTCGGTACAGATGGGTGTCTGCCCTCCAGGCTACCGACGCGACGGTGCCGTGCAACTCGCTGCCGACGGTGAGACTCACGATACCTGAGCGTGAAAGACTCAGGTGTTCGAGCATGCCGACGCTACGGTCCTGCCGCCCGCGGACGTCCGACCGTCAGGGCTCGAGCCCGTAGACCTCCCGGGCCACCGCCACGGCGGGACGTCCCGCGAGCACCGTCTCCCCCCGGAGCGCCCGGCGGAACTCGTCGAGCAGCGCGCCCAGGTCCCGCGGCAGGTGGCCGCCCAGCCCCGTCTTCTCGACGTAGGCGAACGCCCCCAGCGCCAGCACCGGGCTCGCCTCGTGGCGGGCCTGGAGCGCCGAGAGGACCACGACCATCGACCGCGGTGCGACGACCAGGAGGCGCGGGATCGCCTCGCGGCCGTCGGTGCCGGGCATGCGCAGGTCGAGGAGGATGATGTCGGGTTGGTGCGCGGAGGCGAGCGCCACCGCCTGCTCGCCGTCGGTGGCCTCGGCGACGACCTCGAAGCGCCCGTCGTCGCGCAGGCCGAGCCCGATGAGCAGCCGCACGTCCGGTTCGTCGTCGACGACGAGGACCGTGGCGACCTCGCCACCGGCACGATCGGCCAGGGCCAGGGACGGTACGTCGCTCACGCGGCCCTCCCCCGAGCGGCTCAGTGGTGCTCGTCGAGCGGCGCGTGCTCCACCTGCGGGTGCCAGTCCCGCTGGATGGGGCGGCCCCGGAAGGTCAGCCGCTCGTCACCCCAGTAGTCGACCATCAGCACGATCGGTAGCAGCACGAGGAACCCACCGAGGATCAGCTGCCAGCTCTCCACGTCCATCTCCGATCCCGACCCGCCCGCCGGTCCTGGACGGGCCTGGACCAGCCTAGCCGGCGGGCCACGACGGACCGACCGGCGCCACCCCCTGCCGGTCAGGCGACCGGGAGGGTGAGCGAGAACGTCGACCCGTGACCCTCGACCGACGAGACCGACACCTCGCCCCCCATCGCCCGGGCGTACTCGCGCACGAGCGCGAGGCCGATGCCGGAGCCGCGGACCGCGTTCGCGACCGCGTAGCCGGCCCGGAAGAACGGCTCGAACACGCGCGCCGCGTCGCCCGGGCTCAGCCCGATGCCGTGGTCGGAGACGTCGAGGCGGACCATCGCGTCCTCCTCCGGGTGGGAGGCCACGGTGATCCCCGATCCCGGCGCGGAGTACTTGACGGCGTTGGAGATCAGGTTCGCGAGCGCCCGGAGCAACAGCTCGGGGTCGGCGAGCACCTCGACGTGGGCGACGTCGAGGTGGACCGGCCGCGAGACGACGAACACCTCCATGTTCTGCACCGCGTCCTCGACCGCCTCGGCGAGGTCGAGGACCTTCGAGTGGGCCTCGAACGCGCGACCCCGCTCCATGCTCGCGAGGTCGATGAGCTCCTCGATGAGGCGGCCGAGGTGCGTGGCGTTGGTCGCCACGCGGCCGATGAACTCGCGCTTCTGGGGCTCCTCGAGCTGCTCCCACCGCGTGAGCACCGTCTCGGTGTAGCCACCGATCGAGGTCAGCGGGGTCCGCAGCTCGTGGGACACCGAGGCGATGAAGTCGCGGCGTGCCTCGATCGTGCGCTGCAGCTCGGCGATCAGCGACTGCTCGAGGTCGTGTCGCCGGAGGTTGCGGAGCGCGGTACCGGCGAACGCCCCGAAGGCCTTGGCGAGCTCGAGCTCCTCGTCCACGTCGGCCTCATCGCCAGCCCAGCCGACGACGACGAGGACGCCGAGCGGTTCGTCGACACGACCCGGCAACGTCACGACGATGGCGTCGCCGTCGGAGACGACCCCCTGCCCCGGGGGCGGGAGCGCGCCGCGAACCGACTGCAGCAGGTCTGCCAGTCCCGCGATGGGCTCGCCCGCCTGGGCCTGGACGACGAGCACACCCTGCTTGTCGAGGGCGAGCACGACGCTGCGGGCACGCAGGAGCCGTTCGACGCCACGGACGACCCAGTCGCACGCCTCGTCGACGTCGTCGGCGTCGGTCACGAGGAGCGCGAGTCGCTGGAGCTCCTTGGTCCGCCGTGCCAGGTCGTGCTGCCGCCACGCCCGGCGCACGACCGTCGGCAGCTCCGCGAGGTAGCCGACGTCCTTGGTGACGTAGTCGATGGCGCCGCCGCGCATCGCCTCGACGACGGTCTCGGTGCCGCCCTGGGCGGTGATGAGGACGACCGAGGGCGGGTCGTCGAAACTGCGGATCGCCGCCAGCACGTCGAGCCCGCTCGCGCCCGGCAGGCGGTAGTCGAGCAGCACGAGGTCCGCCGCGCTGGCGCGCGTCAGCGCCTCCGCGGGGGTGGCCGCCTCGGTGACCTCGAAGCCGTCGTCGGCGAGCGCCCGAGACATCAGCATGCGGTGGTCGTCGTTGTCGTCGACGACCAGCACCCCGACGCGCCCCCGTCGGGTCACGCTGTCCACGGGCGTCCTCGCTGGTGGTGGGTTCGGGTCAGTTCACGTGGCCGGGCAGCTCCACCGTCTTCGCCCAGAAGCGAGTGGCGGAGTGGAGGTCCATGCTCAGCTGGCTGAAGCCGCGTTTGCGCATGTAGGCGTTGCCCCCACGCCGGTAGGTCTCCTCGATGTCCTCGGGACGGTCCGAGGACGACAGGACCGAGATCGGGATCGCGCGCAGGCCGGGGTCGGCCTTCACCTCCGCGAGGACCTCGAGCCCGCTCCGGCGGGGCATCTTGAGGTCGAGCAGGACGAGGTCGGGGCGCTCCGCCTCCGCGTGCTGGCCCCGTGCGTAGAGGTAGTCGAGCGCCTCCTCGCCGTCCTCGACGAGCTCGATCTCGACCTCGACGTCGTCGACGCTCCCGAGTGCGCGGGCGATGAAGAAGCGGTGGTCGGGGTCGTCCTCTGCCACCAAGACTCGCAGGGCCATCACACCGTCATCCTGTCTTCGGTCCGCGTCTCCGCCCCCGATAGCTGTGGCAGGGTGAGCCGGAGATCGGCGCCCTGGTCGTGCTCCACGAACCCGATGGTCCCACCCACCTCGGTCGCGATCTTGCGGCAGACGGCGAGCCCGATGCCGGTCCCACCCCCGCCCGTCTCGAGCCGTTCGAACACCCGGAAGACCCGCTCGTGGTGCTCCGCCGGCACCCCCACACCGTCGTCGAGCACCCGGATCTCGTCGCCGTCCGCGCTGACGCGGATGGTGACGTCCGGCTTGCCACCGTACCGCGCGGAGTTCTCGATGACGTTGGAGAACAGCTGTCGCGCCCGGGTGGGGTTCATCCACAGCGTGGGCAGCTCGCCCTCGACCAGGACCCGCACCTGGGGGTGGCGGCCGACGACGTCCTGGGCGATCGCCTCGACCAGGTCGGTGAGCGGCACGGGTTCGGGCGTGGTGTCCACCCGTCCGACACGCGACAGCTCCAGGAGGTCGGAGATGAGCTCCTCCATGTAGAGCGCGTTCGAGCGCATCCGCTCGAGGTAGAAGCTGACCTCGTCGGACACCGCCTGCTGGTCGTGGCCGATGACGTCGAGGAACCCCAGCAGCGCGAGCACCGGGGTCTTCAGGTCGTGCGAGGCGGAGTAGACGAACGCCTCGAGCTCCTCGTTGGCGAGCTCCACCTCACGCCGCGCCTCCTGCTCGCTCGCCAGGAGCGAGGCGCGGGCGAGCGCGAGGTCGGCGAGGAGTCCCAACCGTCCGAGGAGCCGCTCCTCCTCCTCGCCGAAGAACGGGCTGTACCGCGAGGTCCAGACCTCGAGGTCCGCACCCGTGAACTCGGCGCGGAGCGGAGGCGCGTCGGGGGGCTGGCCGTGCCGCCCCACCTCCTCGCCCTGGTGGTCGCGGAGCACGACCGCGCGTGCCCCCACCACGCGGGCGACGTGCGGGAGCAGGACGTCGGCGACCTCGTCCCGCGTCCGCGTGTTCATGAGCTTCACGGAGGCGCGGTAGAGCTCCTCCTCCTCGGGGGCGCGCCAGACCGCCCGCAGGAGCGGCGGGGGGACGAAGGCGAGGTAGAAGCCCAGCGCGCTCGCGACCGACAGGAGCTGGGAGATGAGCCCCACGGTCGGGCTCTGCGCCCCCGTGCCCGACACGACCAGGGTCAGCGACAGGATGACCGCGCCGACCGCGAGCGTGCGCATCCGCATCCGCACGATGGTCGGCTGCCCCCGTCCCGCCCGCCACAACCGCCACGTGACGTAGCCGGACAGCACCACCCAGTAGGTCACGAAGGCCAGGATGAACAGCGAGAAGGCGGTGGTCCGGGGTTCGCCCTCGGCCGGGAAGTCCCCCAGGGCCACCGTCCAGACCGCGAGACCGATGAACCCGAGGTCGGCTGTGCGCCGGAGGATCGTCGGGACGGGATCGAAGGCGGCCGCGAACTGCACGATCACGTACGGCCAGATCAGGATGGCCAGGATGACGAGGATGGTGACGACGCGGTTGAGCCCGTCGCCGGCGAAGAGCGAGACGACGACGGCGCCGGCGAGGGACCCGAAGCCCACGGCGAGCCACTTCGACGCCCGGTCGCGCTGCGTGAGGTACAGACGCAGCACAGCGAGGCCGAGCCCGATGTAGAGCAGCGAGCTCAGGTTGGAGATGACCTCGACCGCGGTTTCCAACGCGTCCCTGTCCCGCCTCGGACCCGCCGAAGGCGCTTCGGTGATCGGCGTGGGACGGCCGCGGTGCGGCGTCCCGGGACATCTTGCCGTCTGGCGCCGGTTCCGTCAGCGGATCTCGGTATCTGCCCACGTCTCGATGACCTTGAGCGCCTCGGTGTGGTCGGCGCCGGGACCGAGCTGGCGCAGCGCGATCGCGAACAGCTCGGCCACCTGCCGCAGCATCGGCGCGGGGACCGCCGCCCCGTCGAGCACCCGCTGGGCGATGCCGACGTCCTTCGCCAGGAGCTCGAGGGTGAAGGTCACCGGGAACTCCCGGGTCACGACGCGCTGGGGGATGAGGTTCTCGCTGGCGTTGGAGCGACCGGAGCTCGCGTTGATGACCTCGAGGGCGGTCGCCGCCGGCACCCCCTGCCGGACGAGCGCCGCGAGCCCCTCCCCGGCCGCCCACAGGTTGGCGGCCAGGAGGGTGTTGTTCACGGCCTTCACGGCGTGGCCCGCGCCGGTCGGGCCGACGTGGACGACCCGGGCGGCGAAGGTGTCGAGGACCGGGCGCACCCGGTCGAGCACGGACTCGTCGCCGCCGACCATGACCGTCAGGGTCCCGGCCTCCGCCCCCGACGTCCCGCCGGAGACGGGCGCGTCGAGGTAGGCGATCCCGTGCTCGGCCAGCCGGGCGGCCAGGAGCCGGCTCGCCTCCGGCTCACCGGAGGTGCAGTCGACCCAGACGGTCCCCGACGTCAGGTGGTCGGCGAGCTGGCGGGCGACGTCCGCGACGTCCGCGGTCCGCGGCAGGCACGTGAGGAGCACCTCGGCCTGCGCCACCTCGGCGAGCTCGGCGACCGCACGGGTCCCGTGCGCTGCGGCGTGAGCGGCGGCGACGCTGCCCGTCCGGTTCCACACGACCGTGTCGAAGCTCGCTGGCAGGTGAGCGGCCATCGGCCCGCCCATCGCTCCCAGCCCGACCCACGCGACCCGCATCCACCCGCTCCCGCTCGACGCGGCCTGCACGCTACCCCGCAGCGTGCAGGCCGACGCCGCTCAGCGGGCCGAGAGCCCGCTCTGGCTGCGGATCTGGGCCTCGACACCGGCCGAGATGGCCTTGGTCCCGCCGACCAGCGTGATGCTCTCGAGCACGCTCCGGTGGCGCACGAGCCAGTCCCGGGCAGGCGGCGAGTCGTCGAGCCGGTCGCTGTCGACGAGCAGCAGGATCCCGCCGGTCCGCGCCACCGCCGGCGACGCCGACAGCGAGTCGGGCCAGTCGTCGCCGGTGGCGAACCAGGTGTTGGCCGGGGTCAGCCCCGCCTGCTTCGACGCCTCTCCGACCGCAGCGGAGGTCTCGTAGCGGGTCCGTCCCGAGATCCGGTTGACGGTGCCCGCCTCGGCGTCGACGGCCTTCGCGACGGCGTCGTTCACGGCGGCGGTCCCGCCCACGATGGTCGCCCGGCTCGGCGCGAGGCTCCGGAGCGCCGACCGGGTCTCGGACGGCAACCGATCGCGCTCGACGAGCAGGATCGGACGCTGCTGGGCGGCCGCGAGCGCCGAGACCGCCACGGCGTCGGGCCAGCCGCGGCGCGGGTCGGCGTTGGCACCCTCGACGACGTAGACGGCGTCCGCACCGAGCTCGGCGGCGATGCGTTGCGCGGTCTCGAACCGGTTGGCGCCGGCGATGCGTCGGACGGTGCGGACGCCCGCAGCGCGGAGGTCGTCGTCCACCTTCGCCGACAGCGCCTTGCCGCCGCCGAGGACGATCGCCGTCTTGGCTCCCAGACGCGCGACCTCGCCACGGGCCACCGGGTGCAACGCGTCGGGGGTCGTGAGGATGATCGGCGCGTCGTTCGCGGCCGCCAACGGGGCGCCGGCCAGCGCATCGGGGTACGCGTTGGCGGTCGCGATGACGACCGTGTCGGCGGTGGCGAAGAACGTCCGCGAGACCTCCACCGAGGTCTCCACGCGGGACGCTCCGGCGACGCGGCCGACGCCGCCGGGGACGCCGGCGCCGTCGAGGATCGACACGTCCGCCCGGGAGCGGCCCAGGGTCGCGTTGGTCGGGCTCGACAGGACGATGGAGAAGGTCTCGGTGGGCTCGTCGAGGTCGTCCTCGAGCACCGGCACGAGGATCTCGGCCTCGGTGGCCCCGGCGCGGATCCGGATGGTGCCGGACCCCCCGCCGAAGTCGTCGCGGGTCCGGGCGGAACCGTCCTCGGTGCGCCACGCGACGGTGACGTCCCGGCTCGTCTTCGCCGACAACTGCACGAGCGCCCGTGCGGTCGCGCCCTCGTTGGCGCGGCTGTCGAAGACGGAGACGGTCGGCGTCGTCGACGGGTCGCGGATGGTGCCGGTCGCGGTCGGGTCGGCCGGGAGGGTGGCGCCGTTGGTGGGCCGTGAGAGCCGCAGGCGGACGGTCTCGTCCCCCTCGGTGAGGTCATCCTTCAACGTCGCGACGGAGACGGTCTTGGTCTCCTCGTCGCCCGCGAAGGTCAGACGCCCGGACTGGGAGGTGAAGTCGGTGCCGGCGGTCGCCGTGCCCGGTTCGGTGACGTAGTCGACGGTGTAGGTCTTGGTGCTGGTCCCACGGGCGAGCCCGACGGTGAAGGTGAGCGGGCTCCCCTCGGTCGTGGCGGGCCCGGCGGTGAGCGTCACCGCGCCGCTCGTCGTGATCGGCACCGGGAAGCCGGTCACGGCGTTCCCGGCGCTGTCGGTGAGGCCACCCGGTCCCGAGCCCTTGGCGGGGTCGTAGGTGAGCTGGCCGGACGGGGTCCCGTTGAAGCGGATGACGCGCGAGTCACCGGAGCCGGACACGCTGACCGCCGGTACGCCGCTGCTGACCGCCCACTCGGCCGCCTCGTTGGGCCCGATCACGGCCTCGCTGAACCCGACGACCACGAACTCGCCGTCGGCCACCGCGGGCGGCACGACCCGCGGCACGCTCGGGTCCACCCGGTAGCGGGTCGAGGTCACCGACTCGTTGCCGGCGCTGTCGATCGCGCGGACGAAGAGGGTGTGGTCGACGTCGGGGGGGAGCGTCTCGCTGTAGTCCCCGGGCGAGAAGGTGACCTGGCTCGCGCCGGCGGGGACGGTCGTGGTCGCCAGGCGGTGGTCCGGACCCCCTGGCTGGGTGTCGAGGGTACGGGTCTCGTCCACGAGCCCGTCACGCCACAGCTCGACGGTGTGCCCCTCGACGACGCGGTCGACCACGACCTCCGGGCGGTCCGCGCCGCGGACGGTCACGCCCGAGGACGGAGCCACCCCGTCGATGGTGACGATGCGCGGCAGCGGCGGCGGGATCTCGTCACCGGCGATGCCGGGGTTGTTGGCCGCACCGAGCACCCGACCGGCGAAGTCGGTGTAGCGCGCGTTGCCGATGCCGGGCGCGTACCGGACCTCCGGGGTGGCCCCGTCGGGCTGGTCCGAGAGCAGGTCGAGGAAGCGGACCCGCAGATCGCCATCGGTGGGCTGGCGCACGCCGGTCACGACCGCGTCCTCGACCGTCCAGTCGCGCCGGCTGTCCCCGCTGGAGGAGGTCACCTCCTCGGTGAAGCTGACCTGCACCACGTCGGCCGCGACCAGCGCGAACGCCGCGATGTTGGGCACGTCGCGATCGATGAGCAGATCCTGGGAGTCGCCGAACGCCTCCTCGCCGCTCCTGGTGACCCGGACGACGAGCTCGACGGACTTCGCCTGGGCACGCGGCCCCAGCGTCGTGTTCAGGGTGGTCGACCCGGAGATCGTGCCGTCGGCGGCGACCGACACGGCCTGGGTCAGGTCGTCGCTCACGAGCGGCTGGCCCGCGGCGTCCTTGAACCGGGCGAACGCCTGCCCCGAGGTCTGGCCGTTCTCGCGGTAGCGCCACCCGCCGGCGGCGTCGATCGAGCCGCCGAAGGTGACCTGCGGCGAGTTGTCCCGCAGGTCGCGGTAGCCGTTGGACGGGACCATCGACGGTTCCGCCGGGGCCGCGAGGGCCTGGGCGGCAGGGAGCAGGGTGCCGAGGAGGGCCAGCACGAGCGCGATCCAGGTGCTGGCGCGCCGGTGCCCGGCTCGGGTGGTGCGGAGGAGGAGCATCAACTGTCCCCGTGTCGTCGACGTCCGTGCCGGGGAGGGTACGGCGGGTCGGGGTTCCTGGCGCGCCGAAGGCCCACCGCGGGGGGTGGGCCTTCGAGGTCGAGCGTCCCCCGGGTGCACGCGGCACCCGGGGGACGGCGAGCGGTCAACGACCGAGCAGTCCGGTGACCTTCTTCACCACCGTCTCGTCCTCCTTGGAGGCCGGGGCGGTCGCGCCCGGGACGGCGGGGGTGCCGCTCCCGCCGCCGTTGGAGACGGGGATCGGAGCGCCACGCTCGAACAGGTTGCCGGCCCGGTCACGCAGCTGGCCCTCGCTCCCGGTGAAGTCGTAGACCACACCGTTGAGGGTGGCGTTCCCGCCGCTGGACGCGTCGTAGGTGCTCGTGTCCAGGGTCAGGTCCCGCTCGCGCAGGTCGTAGGCCGGGGTCTCCGACGCCTTGTTCACCTCGTTGACGAAGATCGTGACGGGGTCACCGTTCACGTCGGTCGCGTTGGCGAACCAGTCGAAGGAGCGCTCGGTCCCGACCAGACCCTCGTTGGTGACGACCCGGATGGTGTCGGTGCCGTCGAAGGTGGCGCTGACGGCCTCGGGGGCGGTCCGGTCGAGGCGGGTGATGACGGCGGGGCCGGTCGAGGCCTTGATGCCGTTGTCGTGGGCGACGGCGAAGAGCTGGAACTCCCGCTCGAAGCCTCCGACCGCGACGCCCTCGAAGGTGTGGCTGTCGGTGCTGACCGGCTCCGAGGTGCGGAGCAGGTCCGGCGTCGAGCTACCCGGCTCGAGCTTGTAGAGCTCGACGTAGCTGCCCGGCTGGAGCTCGGTGATCGTCACGTCGAACGTGCCGTCCTCGGCGTTGGTGAAGAACTTCTCCTCACCTTCGTCGTCGGTCTGCTGGGTCAGGCCCCCGACGTTGCCGATGAGCGGCAGGTCCGGAGCGATGTTGTCGATGATCTCCTGGGCACCGAACGGCAGCCCGAGGTTCACGCGGTCGAAGACGCGGGTGAGACCGGTGGCCTCGCCGACGCCGACGCCCGTGCGGCTGCTGGGCTCGTAGGTGACCGTGCCCTCGTCGTTGCCGGTGAGGGCGGTGTTCAGCGTCAGCTCGACGAACCACAGCGTGTCACCGGCCGAGAAGCTGATCGGGTCGACGTTGGGGCCACCGGTGGCGAGGGTCCCGTCCATCGCCGCTTCCGCGGTGCGGATCGTGGCGTCGGTCACGAGGTTGTCCGACCCCTCGCCGCTCTGGAAGGACCAGTTGGCGGGGCTGGTGTCGAAGGAGGACGCGATCCCCTCGGGGAAGAGGACGTCGATGCGCGAGGTGTCCTCGTCCTCGCCGATGAACTGGGCGAGACCACCGGTCAGGGGTGCCGTGTTCTCGAGCTTCGGCTGGAGCGTGTCCACGGTGCTGGCGCGCGAGCCGCTGGCGGAGTGCACACCGGTCGTGTCCGTGGCCGTGAGCGTCGCGATCGCGGTCGTGTCCTGCTTGTCCGGGGCGGCGCCCTCGACCGGGATCGTCACCGAGAAGGAGCCGTCAGGGCCCACCGAGACGGTGAACGGGGTCGGGTCCTGGGTGCCGATCTTGAGCGAGCCCGAGACCGTGCAGTCGGGGCAACCCTGACCACGGTCCTGGACGTCACCGGAGAGGGAGAAGCTCTGCCCGTTGGTGGCGGCAGGGTCCTCGCCCTCGACCTTCGAGGCCGGCGGGACGAGCTCGCCCAGGTTGAGGACCGGCGCGAGGGTGTCGAGGAAGATGGTGTCGCTGACCGGGATCGAGGGGATCGCGATGGGCGCACCGTTGCTGTCGGTGCCGACGGCCGAGGCCTCGACGGTGAAGTCACCGTCGCTGAGACCCGGGGTGTTGAACGGCACGCCGCGGAAGGTGAGGCCGGAGAGGGTCTGTCCGTTGGGACCGACGTCGGTGCTGGTCGACGACGTCGGGCTGATCGTGGCCGACCCGTTGGTGAAGGTGGCGTCGAGCGAGAGCCCGGAGACCGAGGGGACGCCGGCCTTGTTGAGCGACAGCGTCACGTCCGTGGGCGCCGCGGCGACGTCGCGCGGGCTCAGGGTGTCGGTGAGGTAGGACAGCGCGACCGCACGCTGGACGGCGACGGTCGGGCGCAGCTCGTCCGGGACCTCGGCGTCGGCGTCGGCGGAGTCGACGATGGCGTCGAAGGTGAGGTTGTCGACGTCGGCGCTCGTGGTGCGGGAGAAGGTGCCGGCGAAGGTGTAGGTGGTGGTGCCGTCGACCGGGACCGAGGCCGCCGCCGGGGCGGAGGTCACGTCGAAGGCGCCGGCGCCGGTCGAGCTCAGGGTCGGCACGACGGTCTTCGCAGCGGAGCCGTGGTTGTTCACGTCCACCGCGACGACGACGTTGTCCTGCCCGTCGGTGACGCTCGGCTGGCCGAGCACGCTGCCCCGGACGAGCTGGATGCGGGAGATGTCGAGGATCCGCAGGACCGACTGGAGCGCCCCGGAGCCGGCGGGCGAGGCCGCACCGGAGGTCTGACCGCCGTCGCTGGAGACCTGGACCTGGAAGGTGCCGATCTTGTCGGTGGCGGGCTTGGCGATGGTCGAGTTCAGCGTGAAGACCGCCGACTCGCCGGGCGCGAGACCCTCACCGGAGGTGGTGAACAGGATCTGGTTGGACCGGATCTCCTGGGGGGCATCCCAGCCTGCCGGCACGTTGACGAGGTCGATCCCGAGGTCCGCGAACGCGGTCGAGACCGTGAGGATCACCCCGTTGATGGACGCGCCACCGCCCTGCCCCAGGACGTTCGGGGCGGGCTCGGTGTTGGTGACCGTCACCTCGAAGAGGTTGGTCGTGTTCGCGAGCACCAGCCGGTCGGGCTGGGCGAGGCTGGCGGTCGCGCTCGGGCCGGCGGCGAACGCCGGGACCACGAACGCGGAGAGCACGAGCGCTGCGAGCGCTAGGACGCTCGCCACCCGTCGGAAGGGCTTCTGGCTGGTCATCGGTCCACCTCTATCGGGGGTCTCGGTCCGGAGGGCTCCGCCTACCGGCGGATGGTCCGTCCCCATGGACGTTCACCGGGGGGTTCGACGGGTCGTGACCCGACTCCTCCCCCGCTCCGTCCGCGGCTCCCGCTTCCGGAGGTGACGAGGTGCTAGGGGGCGGCCATCGTCACCCCCTACAACCGGGCCACACCCGGCGTGGACACGGCGAACGCGCGAGGAACCGGCACCTACGCACCAGTTCGTGCGCTCAGCGATACACCAGGTCGCCTATGTCCGACTTTCCGGACAGGAACGGCCGCGTGTGCGCTCCATGCTCAGTGAGGTGGACGTCACGGACGGTACGGAGCCGTCAGCTCGCGGCGGGCCCCGCCGTCGACACGAGCCGGGCACCGACGTCGATACCGGCGGCGGCGAACCAGCCCTGGGCCACCTCGAGGGTGGTGTCGTAGGCCGCCCCGGGCGTGTAGGCGGGGCAGTCCTCGCTGGCGACCTCGTACTCGACGCACGGCTCCATCTGCAGGACCGCGACGATCTCGCCCTCGGCGACGTAGGCGATGTCGAGCGGGACCAGGGTGTCCTTCATCCAGAACCCACCGTCGTGCGGGGTCGGGAACAGGAACAGCATCCCCGTGCCCGGCGGGACCGCCTCCACCCCCATGAGCCCCTGCTGGCGCCGTTCGGGTCGGTCCGCGACCCGGACCGCCACGGCGTGCTCGCGGCCGTCGGCGCTCGTGATCGTGACCGATGCGCTCGGCCACGCGTCGGCCCCCGTGCCGAACGTCGGCGGGGCCTGCGGGGACCGGCCCGCCGCCGGCGACGCGGTCGCCGGCGAGACCGGCTGGTTGGCGCGGCACCCCCCCACGCCGGCGAGCAGCAGCACCGACACCGCGACGGAGGCGGCGGCGCGAACGGAGCGGCGGGTCGAGAGCATCGGCGGCAACGCTAGCCTCGGGGCCCCGCCGCCCGCGCTCCAACACCCACCGAGGAGACCCGTCGTGTCCGAGCTCGCGGTCACCGCCTACGGGGCCGACCGTCCCGGCATCGTCGCCGCTGTCGCGGCCGTGCTGCGCGATCGTGGAGGCAACGTCGAGGACTCGGCGATGACCATCCTCGGCGGGCACTTCGCCATCATGCTCCTGGTCGAGTCCGATGACGCCCCGGCCGACCTCCAGACGGCCCTCGAGGACGCGACCCGGCCGATGGGGCTCACGATCGCGGTGACCGCTGCGGGGGGCGGCCACGCGTCGGTCGCGCCGACCCACGTGCTCTCCGTCTACGGCGGCGACCGGCCCGGCATCCTCGCCGGCGTCACCGCCGCGTTGGCCGACGTCGGCGCGAACGTGACCGACCTCGAGACCCGGCTCCTGTCCGCCGACGCCGACCCCGTCTACGCGATGGTGGTGGAGCTGTCGATCGGTGGCGAGGTGACCGAGGAGGCCGTGGCCGCCGCGGTGGCCGAGGTCGCCGGCGCGCTCGGGGTGGACCACACCCTGCGTGCCCTCGACGCGGAGACCTACTGACCGTGACCGTCCGTCCGGTCGTCAACTACCCCGCGCGGGTCCTCAAGGGCCTGGCCGGGCCCGTCGGCGAGATCGGCGACCGCGAACGCCGGCTCGCCGAGGACCTCGTCGAGTCGATGTACGACGCGCCCGGCTGCGTCGGGCTCGCCGCGCCTCAGCTCGGGGTGCCGCTGCGCGCGTTCGCCCTCGACGTGTCGGTCATGCGCAAGCCGCCCCCAGGCAACCACGGCCTCGTGGTCCTGTTCGACCCGGAGCTGATGCTCACCGAGGGGTCGGAGGTCAAGCGCGAGGGGTGCATGTCGGTGCCGGACTACACCTGCGACATCCGCCGCGCCACCCGGGTCCTGGTGCGAGGCACCACCCCCGAGGGTGCCCACCGGGTCGTCGAGGCCGAGGGGTTCGAGGCGCGCGCGTTCCAGCACGAGCTCGACCACCTCGACGGGCTGCTCATCCTCGACCGGGTCGCCTCGGCCCGGACCGACGTCTTCCGTCGCAAGCGCTACGCCGAGAAGGGCGAGCACCTCAAGTAGCTCGCGGCGTATACCGATCTAGGTATACTCCGCGGAGATGAGCTCGTCACATCCGGACGCCCTGCAGATCGCCGCCACACTGGTGCGGCTGCGGCGGCGTGCGGGTCTGTCCCAGACGGAGCTCGCGGCTCGCGCCGCCACCTCCCAGCCCGCCATCGCGCGCTACGAGTCGGGGGCCGCGGTGCCTTCGTGGACGACGCTCGCCCGGCTCCTCCGCGCGCTCGGCCACGAGCTCCGGCTCGCCGTCGACCCCGTCGTCGACCCGCACGACCTCGAGCTGGCCGAGGAGCTCCTGGACGTGGATCCGGAGGACCGGCTCCGCTCGCTGGCGCGGGTCGCGGCGCTCGCAGGTCGGGTCGAGGAGGTCGCGTGACCACCTTCGACCCCGAACGGCTGCTCGCCACGCTCGTGGACCACGGCGTCGAGTTCGTCGTCGTCGGCCTGACGGCCGCGTGGCTGCAGGGGTCGCCGGCGGTCACCGTCGACCTCGACATCATGCCCCGCCGGGACCTCGACAACGCCGAGCGGCTGGCGGCGGCGCTGAACGAGCTACGAGCGCGCTCGCCCGGCTCCGACGAGCACGCGCCGCTAGGAGGAGCTGACCTCCTGGGCTGGCAGGCCACCCGCTTCCGCACCGACGCCGGCCCGCTCGACCTCGTCCCCGTCGCCGTCGGCATCGGTGGCTACGAGGACGTGGCGTCGGTGGAGGTGCGCCTCGGCGACCGGACGGTGCGTCTCGCGTCGCTCGACGAGGTCATCACCTCCAAGGAGGCCCTCGACCGGCCGAAGGACCGCGCCGCCCTCCCCGCGCTCTACGCCGCCCGGGAGGCACGCCGGCGCCGGCGCGGCTGAGACCCCCGTCCGGGCCGACCGACCCGGCGCACCGACGTCACGGCGGGTAGGCGCCGGCCGGGTGCTCTTGGGGGGAGTCCGGCGACCCCCCTAGACTCCGCCCGTCCGCGACGCGCACGCGTCGGGGGACGCCGCACCACGACCCTGGAGGTCGTCCGCGTGGACGAAGACCTGCTGCTCACCCTCATCCGCATCATCGGCGCCGTCGCGGTCGTCGCCGTGGTCGGCAGCCTCGCTGCCAAGCGGGTGCTGTTCCTCTACGGCCTGCTCCGCAAGGCCAAGCCGCAGCCCGAACGGGTCGCCCGCGACGCCATCGTCGGCAACATCAAGTACCTGTTCACCAAGGTGCTCGGCCAGGAGAAGCTGCTCCGCTGGTCGCTGCCCGGGGTGATGCACGCCTTCGTGTTCTGGTCGTTCCTCGTGGTGCAGACGACCCTCGTCGAGGCCGCCGGCGAGCTCATCGACCCCGAGTTCCAGATCCCCCTCCTGAACCGCATCGCGCTCGGCGGCGTGACCGCCTACGACCTGCTCGGGTTCATCCAGGACCTGTTCATCGGGCTGTCGATCATCGGCATCGTCACCTTCGCCGCCATGCGCTTCGCGCAGGACCCCAAGCGCCTCGGCCGCAAGAGCCGGTTCGCCGGCTCCAACATGAACCAGGGGTGGTGGGTCCTCGCCGGCGAGTTCCTCGTCGTCTGGACCCTGCTGATCGCGCACGGCATCCGCTTCGCCCTCGACCACGCGCCGACCGAGGCCGCGTTCATCTCCCGGCAGTTCGGCGCCGCCTTCGAGGGGATGAGCCACTTCCAGCTCGAGCTGTTCGCCGCGATCATGCTGATCGTGCACCTGTCGATCGTCGGCTGGTTCCTCGTCTTCACGCTCAACTCCAAGCACCTCCACATCGCCACGATCCCGTTCCAGGAGCTGTTCGCACGGCAGCCCAAGGCGCTCGGCAAGCTCCACACCGAGAAGATCGACATGGAGAACATGGACGAGGACACCATCCTCGGCGTGGGCGCGGTCGAGCAGTTCGGCTTCAAGCACCTCCTCGACATGTACACCTGCACCGAGTGCGGCCGGTGCCAGTCCCAGTGCCCCGCCTGGAACACCGGCAAGCCGCTGTCGCCCAAGATGGTCGTGATGGACCTGCGCGACCACCTCTTCGCCAAGGGGGACTACCTCCTCGGCAAGGGCGACGAGGAGATGCACGGCGACGTCATCAAGATCCCGCTCGTCGGCGACGCGCCCGGGCAGGAGGCCGTCATCGACTACGACGTGCTGTGGTCGTGCACCACCTGCGGCGCGTGCGTCGAGGAGTGCCCGGTCGACATCGAGCACGTCGACATGATCGTCGACATGCGCCGCTACAAGGCGATGATGGAGTCGAGCTTCCCGCAGGAAGCCGGCGTCATGCTCAAGAACGTCGAGAACGCCGGCGACCCGTGGGGCGTGGGCCAGTCCAAGCGCGAGGAGTGGACCGAGAAGCTCGACTTCGACATCCCCGTCCTCACCCCCGGCACGCCGATGGACGAGGGCATCGAGTACCTGTTCTGGGTCGGCTGCGCCGGGTCGGTCGACGACCGCTCGAAGAAGATCAGCCAGGCCACGGCCCAGCTCCTGCACGACGCCGGCGTCTCCTTCGCCATCCTCGGCAAGAACGAGACCTGCACCGGTGACCCGGCCCGTCGGCTCGGCATGGAGTACCTGTTCCAGATGCTCGCCGAGGCCAACGTCGAGATGCTGAAGAGCGTCGGCGCCGACAAGGCCAAGATCGTCGCGTGGTGCCCGCACTGCTTCAACACCCTGAAGAACGAGTACCCCGACTTCGACGGGCACTTCGAGGTGCTGCACCACTCGGAGGTCCTCGGCCGGCTGATCGACGAGGGCCGTCTGGTCGCGACCGCCGAGCTCGACAAGCGCATCACCTACCACGACCCCTGCTACCTCGGCCGCCACAACGAGGTCTACGCGACCCCGCGCCAGGTCGTGGACGCGGTGCCGGGGCTCAAGCCCACCGAGATGACGCGCTGCCGCTCCAACGGCTTCTGCTGCGGCGCCGGCGGGGCGCGGATGTACATGGAGGAGACGATCGGCAAGCGGGTCAACATCGAGCGCATCGAGGAGGCGCTCGGCACCGATCCCGAGATCGTGTCCACCGCCTGCCCGTTCTGCACCACGATGCTGTCCGACGGCATCGCCCAGAAGGTCCAGGACGGCTCCATCGCGGACGGCGCGGTGGAGGTGCTCGACATCTCCGAGGTGCTGATGCGGGGCAAGGTGCTCCCCATGGCCGCCCAGGGGGTCAAGGCGCCGGATCCCGTCGAGGGCGAGCCGGCCGGGCAGGCCTGACCGTCACCGTCACGACGACGAGGAGCCAGCGGCCCGGGCGGTCGCTGGCTCCTCCGCTTCCCGTGGACGCTGGCCGATGGTGACGGTGCTGGCACTGCTGGCGCTCGGGGTCGTGCTGGGCCGCTCGGGGGTGCTCCCCGAGGGGGCCGGGCGAGTGCTCGACACCTTCGTCGTGTCCGTGGCGCTCCCGGGTCTCGTGCTGGCCCTCGTCCCGCAGCTGGAGGTGAGCCGGCAGACGGCCATCCCGGTCATCGTGGCGTGGGCGGGACTGGCGCTGGCGGCCGGGGCGGTGCTGCTCGCGAGCCGCATCGCCGGCTGGGACCGCCGCACGACCGGGACGCTGCTGGTGGTCGTGCCGCTGGCGAACACGAGCTTCCTCGGGCTCCCGGCGGTGGAGGCGATCCTCGGCGCCGACCATCTGCCGTTCGCGATCGTGTTCGACCAGCTGGGCTCGTTCCTCGCCCTCACGACCTACGCGGCCGTCGTCGCGGGACGCTACGGCGCCGACACGCCGCCACGGCTCGCGGCGTCGGCGCGCCGGCTGCTGACCTTCCCGCCGTTCCTGGCGCTGGTCGCCGCGAGCGTGATGATCGTGACCGGCATCCCCGACGCGCTCGCCGATGTCGCGAGCCGGCTCGGTGCCACGGTCACCCCGCTCGCGATGGTGGCGATCGGGATGCGGCTGCGCCGGCCCGACCCCGAGGCGTCCGTGGCCCCGTTGGTGACCGGACTCGCGGTGCGGATGGTCGTCGTCCCGCTCGCCGTCCTGGGCGCGATGGTCGCGCTCGGCGCCGGCGGGGCGGCGTGGGACACCTCGGTGCTCGAGTCGGCGATGCCCCCGATGGTGACCGCGTCGGTGGTCGCCGCGGAGGCGGGGCTCGACGAGCACCTCGCCGCGACGCTCGCCGGGCTCGGGGTGGTCGTGGCGGTGGCCACGCTCCCCCTCTGGGGTGTGCTCCTCGGGGCCTGAACCCGGGCCCCCGCCCCGCAGAGCGGAGGCCCGGGGTCAGGCCGTCGGGACCGCGACGCCGCCCGGATCCCGGTCCGCCGGCGCGGCGGCGGGTCCGGGGCGCTCCGACGCCACCGGGTCGGGGAGCGTCACGCAGAAGCGCGCCCCGCCGCCGGGACGGTCGTCGACCCAGGCGCGCCCGCCGTGGAGGCTGGCGAGCCGTCGCACCAGGTCGAGTCCGACCCCGGTGCCGGGCGAGGGGTGGGCGTCGTCGCCGCGGACGAACGCCGCGAAGATCCGCTCCTTGTCGGCGTCGGGGACGCCGGGACCGGCGTCGGCGACGACGAGCTGCACGCCCATGGCGTCACGCCGCGTCTCGATCCAGATGGGGGTCCCCGCGGGCGTGTACTTCACGGCGTTGCGGACCAGGTTCTCGATGATCCGGACCACCTGGCCCGGATCGACCAGCCCGCGCACGGGCGCCTCCGAGACCCGGACGGGGTGGGTGATCGCGGCGACGGAACCGGCGACCCGGTTCGCGAGGTCGGTCACGTCGGTGGGCTCTCGCAACGGCACGAGCACGCCCCGCTGCAGCCGGTCGATGTCGAGGAGGTCGACGAGCATCTGGTCGAGGCGCCGCCCCTGCGCCTGCAGGCGGGCCAGGATCATCTGATGCTGCTCCGGCGTCATCCGTGGCGCGTGGACGAGCAACGTCTCGATGCCGGCGCGGACGACGGCGAGCGGGGTGCGCAGGTCGTGGGACACGGCGGTCAGGAAGGCGGTCTTCATCTCGTCGATCTGGCGCAGGCGAGCCAGCATCTCCGACATCCGCGAGGTCTCGAGCGAGGTGACCGCAGCCGTCGCGAGCTCGCGGAACTGTTCCAGCTCGACGCGGCGGTAGGGGGTGGCGCCGGACTCGACCCGGGCGACCCGGAGCACGACACCGCTGCCGTCGGGGACCGTGATCGTGGCCGCCATGGCCGTACCGCCGTCGGTCCGTGGATGCGGGCGGTCGACGAAGCGCGCCTCCCCCGGCGCCGGGATCGCTGCCTGGACCTGGGGCGGGAGGTGCACACCGACGGTGGCGTCGACGATGGTGGTGCCCTCGCCACCGTCACGCGACAGGCGGGTGAGCGTCGCGATGTCCCCGCCGAACCGCGACCGGACCTCGGCGATGAGACGGCGGACGGCCTCGTCGGGGTCGCTCGTCTGGTGAACCGAGCGGGTGGTCTCGAGCAGGTGCGTGAGGGCTGTCACCCGCGTCCGCTGACGGACGAACCCGAGCAGGAGCAGGATGACCACCCCGGCCGGTGGGAGCACCAGCCACCACAGCTCCGGTCGCGTGAGGAACAGGTCGACCGCCAACGCCCCGAGGCCTGCGCCCCCGGCCGCCAGCGAGACCGTCACCGCCGCGATCAGCCCGAGGTCGAGGGGGCGTGCGACCCCGTCGGAGGAGGTGAGGGCCAGGAGCACGATGACGGCGCCGGCGGCGGCCGCGGCGACGACGGCGGCGGGTACGGCCAGGGCGGCCCCCGGGGCCCAGAGGCGGTCCGGCGGCGCGAGCAGGTCGTAGATCGACAACGCGATCACCGTCTCGGTCATCGCCACGCCGATGTTGAGCGCGAGCGGCGTCGGCCGCTGTCGGTCGACCAGCCACCGCAACGCACCGACGCTGAGCAGTCTGGCGACGAGCAGGGCCTGGGGGGCCGCGAGCGCCAGCCCGGCGGCCAGGACGGCGTCCGCGCCCCCGACCGCGTAGCCGTGCCGGCCGATCCGGATCGGCAGCGTCCACCGTTCGGCCGCGAGGAAGGCGAGGATCCACACCCACAGCGGCACCACCGTCCGGGGCTCCGGGAGCTGCTGGGCGAGCACCACCGCGCCCACGAGGCCGACCACGAGGACCGCCACCGCGATGCCGTTCACGGCGCCCGCCCGGAGGGTCGAGCCGACCGGGGGTGCGGCCGGACCGGGCAGCCCCGACAGGTACAGACGGTTCACGAGGGGCCCTTCCGGTCGCGATCGTCGGTGGCCACAGCTCGCCGCTCGACGCGGTTGCGGCCGGCGTGCTTGGCCGCGTAGAGCGCCTCGTCCGCGGCCTGGATCAACGTCGTGCTCGTGATGCGCCCCTGCCCACCGGCGACCCCGACGGAGACGGTGAGCGGGACGGGCCCGCGGCCCTCCGCGACCGCACGCCGGATGCGGTCCGCGACGAGGTGGGCGGCCTCGGGATCGGTGGAGGGCATGACCACGGCGAACTCCTCCCCGCCGTAGCGGGCCACCAGGTCGTACTCGCGGGAGGAGGCCTCGAGCACCGAGGCCACCCACGTGAGGGCCTCGTCGCCGACCTGGTGGCCGTGCTCGTCGTTGACGCGCTTGAAGTGGTCGATGTCGATGAGGAGCAGCGACAGCGCCCCACCGTGGCGGTGGACCCGCGAGACCTCGGCGGCGAGAGCACGGTCGAGCGCCGGGCGGTTCGCGGCGCCGGTCAGCCCGTCGGTCTGGGCCAGGGCCACGAGCTCGGCGTGGAGTCGGGCGTTGCGGAGCGCCAGGGCGCCCTGGGAGGCGAAGCGCTCCATCGTGCGGACGACCCGCTGCTCGATCCTCGCCCCGGCCCGCCGGCCGGCCTCGACGACGAGGACGTCGTGGACGGTGCCCTCGGTCACGAGCGGCACCAGCGCGAGGTGGCGACCGTCCGGCAGCTGCTCGGCGAGCCAACCGTCCTCGGGACCGAGCCGGGCGACGAGCAGGGTCGTCCGGCGCTCGACCACGGCCGCGAGGACGCCGGACACGGTGCCGGTCGACGAGGCCGGCTCGAGACCGCGTCCCGCCAGGGCCAGGGGTTCACCGTCCCGGAGCGACACCACGGCCGTCCGGGGGGCGTCGAAGGTCTCGGCCACGTGCACCGCGAGGATGCCCGCCACCCCGTGGAGGTCCGAGGTGCCCTCGAGCTCGGCCGCCATGCTCGCCAGGGCGTCGAGGTCGAAGCGCCGGCGGAGGATCTCGCGCTCGTTGACCGCGCTGGCGGAGGCCGTCACCAGTCCCGCCAGCCACATGACGGCGAGGGTGACACCCAGCTGCCAGCCGGCGACGGGTGCGGTCGGGCTCTCGAGCAGCCCCACCTGGATGCTCTCCTGCAGGAGGAGCAGGAGCAGCGAGTGCCAGATGGTGAGCTTCAGCCCGGTGCGGTGGGATCCCACCAACGTGACCAGGATGACGTGCAGCAGCGGCAGGTAGCGCAGGGGCGAGCCGAGGCCCCCGTGCGCGTGGATCGCCGCGACGAAGACGAGCCCGTCGAGGAGCAGCGTTGCGCCGAAGAGCCACCGGGAGGGACGGCGCGACCGTTCGACCAGCACGCCCACACCGAGCACGACCGCGAGGTAGCCGGCCAGCAAGGCGAGCTCGACGGGCGTCACGGTCGTCAGCTGCGGTTCGGGTGTGAGCCGTGCCCACAGCAGGATCGCCGCGACGGCGAGGATCCGGAACACGTGCAGGTAGCGCAGTCGCTGCGCCAGCGGCACGAGGTCAGCGCGCTGCCAGCTCACGCGAGCCATGAGCGCTCTCCTCTCGGGGTCGCGACCAGGGTCCGAGCCGGTCCGGCGCGGCGCGGCGTAGCACGCACGCGGGCGCCCGGGACGCCGGCGAACTCGAGCGGCTCGGTGGTGACCGGCGCGAGGGCCAGCTTGGGGTCGCGGCGGTCGATCCGGTCCTGGATGCCCAGGAACAGCATCGTGACCGCGAGCAGCAACAGCATCGGCAGGAACGTGTCGCGGGCGACCGCGCCCAGCACGACGACGACACGGTGCAGCAGGCCCGAGGAGGCGGGCGGGGCGACCGCCGACCACACGAACCCGGTCTCCGCGCGGGCGCCTTGCAGGCTCGTCTCGGTGTGATCGTCGAGGGTGACCGCGACGCGGTACCACGTGGAGGCTTCACCCGGGGTCGGGTCCCAGCCGCGCCACCCCGTGGCCGCGTCGCGGGCGTGGTCGGCCAGCGACCCCAGGGGGCCGGTGGCGACGAGTTCCTCCGCCACGAACCCGTCGCAGCCCGTGGCGGGGGTCGCGATGGCCCCCCGTTCCACGGCGACGTCCAGCCGGTCGGCGAGCGGCCGTGAACCGCCGAGCCCGGCGAGGTGCAGCACGACCGCGTCCGGGTCGACATCACCGCGGTAGTCGACGCGCACGCAGGCCTGCACGGTGTCCCCCGGGGCGAGGCTCACGTGGTCGAACAGGGGTCGCGACGCGTCGGTGGCGAGCCCGATGCGGCCGTCGGTCTCGATGGCACCCGTGACCGGGTCGGTGCGCACGATCCGCTCGGGCTGCGCGCGGGTCAGGCCCATGCTCCCCCGCAGGACCAGACCCCCCACGAGCAGTAGGGCGGCCAGCCCCGCGGCGACCCGGAGCCCGCGCAGCGCCCCGACGCGCAGAGGACGCGGGGCGGTCGCGGGCGGTTGCCAGGTCGCCATCAGGGGCCCCACACGATCGTGAGGCGAGGCTGCTTGGTGGGGTCGGTCGTGCCCTCGAGCGAGCTGTACTTGTTGGTGTCGGTCCCGCCGGAGTCCTCGACGGCGTCCCGGACGACGAGCCCGGTGTTCCCCAGGCCGTAGAGCTCCTGCACGGGCGCGGTGGCGTCGAGGGGGGTGGGTCCGTTGCCGGTCGACGGAGCGGTCCCGATCGCGCCTGTCGCCGTCGGCTGGTCCGCCCAGGTGACCGTCGCCGGGGTCACGGCGCTGTCGGTCCGCACCACCTGGTAGGTGAGCCCCTGCTTCGAGGTGACCGTCTGCATCGTGAGCGTCGCGGAGGTGACCGAGCAGCCGGCGGGCAGGGCCGGGAGCGCGAAGGTCAGGAACGTGCGGCCGTTGCCGTTGGCCGTCGACCGCACCAGGACCTCGCTCTGTGTCGAGAAGTTGGTCGCGGGCGCGTCCTGGAGCACGTAGGTGTCGGCGGAGGCGATCACGGTCGAGGACCCGGTGCCGGGGCACGAGCCGGCGGACGGGGAGGTGAGCTCCAGCCGCGACGGCTGGCCCACGGTGTCGTAGGCGAACCACACGTCGTCGCCCGAGGCGTTGTCGACGGTGACAGCGACCCAGAGCTCCCGGCCAGCCGACAGGGTGGTCGAGAGCACCCCGAAGTCGACCGTGTCCTCGACCCAACCGGTGTTGCCGCCCTGCCAGTCGGCGCGGGAGAGGTCGGTTGAGGCCAAGACGGCACAGCCGGTACCCCCAGGGGCGCAGTCACCGAGGAACAGGTGGAGCGTCGTCGTCTTCCCCTGCTGGAAGTTCCTCGTCGCCGAGAAGATCCGGAGCTGGGCGCCGGCGAGCGGGAGGTCGGCGGTGAGCGTCTGGCTCCAGCGTTGGATGAGCTTCCAGTCGGTCTCGAAGGCTCCGAGCCCCTTGCGCTTCACGAGACGACCGGGATCGCTGTCCATGTTGGCCGAGTAGTTGTAGAGCGTCGTCTGCGTCGGCGCCGTCGTCGCGAACGGCAGCGTCAGCTGCGCGTTGGCGTCCTGCCCCTCCACCGAGGTCTGGAGCCAGAACGTGGTCACGTCCGGTGCCGGCGGGGGATCGACCGGGAAGCTCGCCGACGCCACGAAGCTGCTCTGTGTGGTGGAGGTGGCGGCGCTGAACGCGGCGACCGACCGGCCGAGCCCACTGCTCGCGAGGAGTCCCACCCCGACGAGGGCCAGGACGAACCGCGCCGGCACCACCGTCGGGATGGCTGCGGCCATGCTCCGTCCGGGGTGGCGCCAGCCCCCGGCGCGGGCTCCAGGGCGATGCGGGGCCGGGACCCGGGTCAGCGACCGGGCGAGCGTCGCCGCGGAGATGGCGAGCGCGATGCGACGCAGCGCCGGGCCGAGGAGGCGACGCGCCAGAGCGAGGATCGTGCGCTGGACGCTGCGTGGCCCGAGCCGGCGCATAGCGGCCCCGAGGGCGGGTCGCACGACCGGCACCCGCGAGGGGCGGACCGGCGTCAGCCGATCGGGACGCCTCGGGGCGAGGAGCGGGGGTGGGGCGTCCCGGTCGTCGTGACCGCCCCGTTGCACGGCCACGGCCGTGGCGGCCAGCGTCACACCGAGCCAGATCACGAACAGCAGCAGGCCGCCGGACAGCCACAGCAGCGGGAGCCCGACCATCGGGACCAGCAGCCGACCGACGCCGACGACCGCCTCGGGCGGCACGGGGGTGGAGTCGGCGGCGCGGTTGGCGTCCCCGCGGGTGCGGTAGGCACCGTCGTCCTGGACCGACACGACCCGGTGGGTCGTGAGCGACCCCTGCCTCGCAGGGTCCTCGAAGGTGATGACGGTCCCGGGCGCGACGGTGACCTGCGGGTCGCTGGTGAGGACCACGTCGCCGGGACGGATGAGCGGCTCCATCGACCCGGAGGTGATGACCACCGGCGACCAGCCGAAGCCCACCGCGGGGACCACCACGGCGACGAGGAGCCACGCGAGGATCCACAGGTAGAGCGTGGCCAGCAGGACGCTCCCCAGAGCCGCCCACCGTTCGTCGGTGGGCGGCTCTGCCGATGGGAGGACCTGGGGCACGGTGGCCTCGCGGGCTGGGAGGGCGCGGGTGGAGCTGCGACTAGCTCTGGATCTCCCAGCTGAAGCCGACGCCGGTGGTGCTGGCGCCCTGCTCGGCGTCCGGGGTGGCGTCCGCCAGCTTCACGGTGAAGCGGTAGGCACGCGTCTCGGGCGTCGAGGTGGGTGTCCACACGCCGACACCCGTGGCGTAGTCCGACGAGGCCGTGTTGAAGGCGGCCAGGGTGGCGCCGTTCACGACGGTCGTGCCGGTCGTCCACGTGGCGCAGGTCGACCCGGCCGCTCCCTCCTCGACCGTGACCTCCAGGTAGCCGGACAGGCCCGCCGAGGCCCCGTCGGCACCGGGGACGTCCGTGTAGCCACCGCCGTAGAGCACGACGCCCTGCGGGTCGGTGATGGTCCCGGCGTAGGTGACCTCGATGCAGTCGGTGGCGGTGTCGCCGGGCGACATCGTCGGCACCGCGAACAGCGCGACGCCGGCGTCGTCGTCGGTGAGGACCACCGTGCCGGCGACGAAGCTGTTGCTGCTGTTGTCGGTGGTGGCGGTGAAGGCAGCCTGCGACGTACGGGTGACCATCATCGCCACCAGGAGCAGCGCGACCACCATGGCGAGCGCGGGAGCGCGCCGCTGGAGCGTGGTGCGGTTCATGACGTGTTCCTCCATCGGGAGACCGGGGCAGGGTCGGTTGACCGACTGGTCTCACTCTGCGTTATCGTCCCGCTCCATTCTGTAACCGGATGGTCCGAGCGGGGGGTTCTCGAGGTTGGATGGGGACTAGACCGTCAACCGCCCGCGCGAGCTGGACGGTCGAGACCGACATCTCGGGCGTTGCGGTGTCGCCCCACCGGCGCTCGCTACCGTGCCGACCCATGAGCGAGCCCCTCGTCCGCGCCCGCGGCCTCACCAAACGCTTCGGCGACTTCACCGCGGTCGACGGCGTGGACGTCGACGTGCAACCGGGCGAGGCGTTCGGGTTCCTGGGGCCCAACGGCGCCGGCAAGTCCTCGACGATGCGGATGATCGCCGCCGTGTCGCCGCCCACCGAGGGGACCCTGTCGGTCCTGGGCCTCGACCCGACCACCGACGGGCCGGCCATCCGCGCCCGCCTCGGCGTCATCCCGCAGGAGGACAACCTCGACCTCGAGCTGACGGTCCGCGAGAACCTCACGGTCTACGGGCGCTACTTCGGGCTGTCGTGGGCCGAGTCGCGCCGACGCGCCGACGAGCTCCTCGACTTCGCCCAGCTGACCGAGCGCGCCGACGCCAAGGTCGAGACGCTCTCCGGCGGGATGAAACGGCGGCTGACGATCGCCCGGGGCCTGGTCAACGAGCCCGACCTCGTCTTGCTCGACGAGCCCACCACCGGCCTCGACCCGCAGGCCCGCCACGTCCTGTGGGACCGGCTCTACCGGCTCAAGCAGCAGGGCGCCACCCTCATCATCACGACCCACTACATGGACGAGGCCGAGCAGCTGTGCGACCGGCTGGTCGTGATGGACCACGGCCGGATCGTGGCCGAGGGGGCACCGCGCGCCCTCATCACCGAGCACGTCTCACGCGAGGTCCTCGAGCTGCGCTTCCCCGTCGGCGAGCAGGAGCGCGTCACCGACCAGCTGCGTGCTGCGTACGCCGGCGCGGAGGTGCTCGCCGACCGGATCCTGCTCTACACCGACGACGCCGACGCCACCGCCGACGAGGTCCACGGCCGCGGCTTCACCCCCGAGTCGACCCTCACCCGACGGGCCACCCTCGAGGACGTGTTCCTGCGCCTCACCGGCCGGACCCTGGTGGACTGACGTGGCCCTGCCGACCGCGCTGCGACTGACCGAGCACTCGCTCGTGGGCTACCGCCGGACGTGGCGTGGCTCGGCCGTGTCGACCTTCCTCACCCCGATCCTCTACCTGCTCGCGATGGGGATGGGGCTCGGGTCGTTGGTGGACCGGGGGGCGGGCGACGCGTCCCTCGACGTCACCTACCTCCAGTTCCTCGGGCCCGGGCTCCTGGCGGCGACCGCGATGCAGATCGGGGTCGGCGACTCGGCGTTCCCGGTGATGGCCGGCATCGAGTGGCGCAAGACCTACCACGCCATCCTCGCGACCCCGATGCGGGTCCGGGACCTCGTGCTGGGCCAGCTCGCGTGGATCGTCCTGCGTCTGACGCTGATGGCGACCTGGTACGCGGTCGTCCTGGCGCTCTTCGGGATCGCATCCCTCACGCGCACGATCCTCGCGGTCCCGTTCGCGGTGCTGACCGGCCTGGCGTTCGCCGGCCCCATGCTCGGGTTCACCGCCCGGGCGAAGGACAGCCAGGCGCTCACCTACGTGTTCCGGTTCGGGGTCGTGCCGCTGTTCCTGTTCTCCGGCACGTTCTTCCCCGTCGAGCAGCTCCCCGAGGCGGCCCAGCCGCTGTCGCGCATCGTGCCCCTGTGGCACGGCGTGCAGCTCATCCGGCCGACGGTCCTCGGCACCGACAGCGCCTGGTCCCCGTGGGCCCACGTCGCGGTGCTGCTGGCGTTCGCCGCGGTCGGGGCGACGTTCGCGGTCCGGCAGATGACCAAGCGGCTGCAGCCGTGAGCGCCTCCACGGGCCTGCTGACGCGCATCCTCCCGCCGGTGGTGCGCGAGCGCCGGCGCGCCTGGCACCTCATCGAGCGCAACTACCTCACCTCACGCCGCGCGTGGCTCATCGTGTTCTCCGGCTTCGCCGAGCCCGTCTTCTACCTCTTCGCCGTCGGCGCCGGCATCGGCAAGCTCGTCGGTGACGTGGTCGGCCCGGACGGGCAGGCGGTCAGCTACGCCCAGTACGTCGCGCCGGCGCTCCTCGCCGCGTCGGCGATGAACGGCGCGGTGTTCGAGTCGACGTTCAACATCTTCTTCAAGCTGCGGTTCGAGAAGACCTACGACGGGGTGCTGTCGACCCCGATGGAGCCGGGCGACATCGCCGTGGGCGAGGTCAGCACCGCGCTCATCCGGGGCGGCATCTACGCGGTCGGCTTCCTCACCGTGGCCGCGCTACTGGGGCTGCTGCTCACACCGCTGGCGCTCTTGACGCTCCCCGCGGCGCTCCTCATCGGCTTCGCGTTCGCCGCCGTCGGGATGGCCGCATCGACGTTCATGAAGAGCTGGCAGGACTTCGACCTGGTCACGCTCGTGACCCTGCCGCTGTTCCTGTTCAGCGCGACCTTCTACCCGCTGTCCGTCTACCCGACGCCCCTGCAGTGGGTCGCGCGGTTCTCACCGCTCTACCACGGGGTCGAGCTGACCCGCGCGTTCATGCTCGGCCACCTCGACTGGAGCATCCTCGGCCACATCGCCTTCCTGAGCGCGATGGGCGCCGCCGGCGTGGCCGTCTCCGCCCGCCGGTTCGGACGCATCCTGCGCAGCTGACGCCCCGACTTCGCGCGCCGGTCGCCGGCTGGCATCCTCGCCGGCGCCCGCACCGACCGGGGACCACCGTGACCAGCTTCCGCCTCCACCACGTCCAGCTCGCGATGCCTGCGGGCGCCGAGGACGAGGCACGAGCCTTCTACGCCGGCGCCCTCGGGCTCGAGGAGGTCGCCAAGCCGCCGGCCCTCGCCGCGCGCGGCGGGGCGTGGTTCCGCGACGCCGGCGGGCTCGAGCTCCACCTCGGGGTCGAGGAGCCGTTCGCTCCCGCGAAGAAGGCCCACCCCGGGATCCACGTCGACGACCTCGACGGGCTCGCCGACCGTCTGCGGGCAGCGGGCCACGAGATCACGCCCGACGGCGAGCTCCCCGGGTACCGCCGGTTCTACGCCCACGACCCGTTCGGCAACCGCCTGGAGTTCCTCACCCCCGACGCCTGAGTCGCGGCGGGTACGCTGCCCGGCGCGCCGCGGCCCGATCGCCGCGGCATCGTCGTACCCCCTCCCCCACCCGAAGTGAGCACCGCCGTGGCTGCAGACGTCCTCGCGCAGGCCGAGCGCCGCCGGACGTTCGCGATCATCTCGCACCCGGACGCCGGCAAGACCACGTTGACCGAGAAGTTCCTCCTCTACGCCGGCGCCATCGGGCAGGCGGGAGCGGTCGACAGCCGCAAGTCGGAGGGTCGCGCGGCGACCTCCGACTGGATCGGGATGGAGCAGGAGCGCGGCATCTCGGTCGCCTCCGCGGTCATGCGATTCGAGCACCGGGGTGCGGTGTTCAACCTCCTCGACACGCCCGGCCACCGCGACTTCTCCGAGGACACCTACCGCGTCCTGTCCGGCGTGGACGCGGCCGTGATGGTCCTCGACGCCTCCCGCGGCGTCGAGCCCCAGACCCTGAAGCTGTTCGAGGTCTGTCGCCGGCGCGGGACCCCGCTCATCACCTTCATCAACAAGATGGACCGGCCAGCGCCGGACACCCTCGCGATCCTCGACGACATCGAGCAGCAGATCGGGGTGGTGCCGACGCCGATCACCTGGCCGGTCCGCGAGAACGGACGGTTCCAGGGCGTCATCGACCGGCGCGATAGCAGCTTCCACCGCTTCAGCGACACCCACCGCGGCAGCCGCAAGGGGCTCGAACAGGTCGGCACCGTCGCCGACGCCCTCGCGATCGCCCCCTCGGCAGAGGAGGAGCTCGCGATCATGGACGAGCTCGGCGAGGAGCACGACCGCGAGCTCTTCCTCGCCGGCGAGACCACCCCGGTGTTCTTCGGGTCCGCGCTGCAGAACTTCGGCGTCCGACTGCTGCTCGACGCGATCGTGGACCTCGCTCCCACCCCGTCCCCCCGGGTCGATACCGAGGGCGAGGCGCACCCGCTCGACGAGGCCTTCTCGGGGTTCGTGTTCAAGATCCAGGCCAACATGGATCCGCGCCACCGCGACCGCATCGCGTTCGTGCGCATCTGCTCCGGCGAGTTCACCCGGGGCATGCAGCTGACCTGCACCCGCACCGGACGGGCGCTCGCGGCGAAGTACGTCCACGAGACGATGGGTCAGGACCGCGAGACGATCGACGAGGCGTACCCGGGCGACGTCATCGGGCTGGTGAACGCGACCGACCTGCGCATCGGGGACACCCTCCACGCCGGCGAGCCGGTCAGCTACCCGGGCCTGCCGACGTTCACGCCCGAGCACTTCCGGGTGGCACGGCCGGCGGACCGGTCCCGGGTGAAGCAGTTCCGTCGCGGCATCGAGCAGCTCGACGAGGAGGGCGTGGTCCAGGTGCTGCGGCACCAGGACCTCGGCGACCAGGAGCCGATCCTCGCCGCGGTCGGCGTGCTGCAGTTCGAGGTCGCGCAGTACCGCATGGAGCACGAGTTCGGCTCGCCGCTCCGGCTCGACGGCACGTCACGCTCGATGGCCCGGCGGACCGACGAGGCGTCGGTGCCGGCGTTCAAGGCGATGTCGGAGGTCGAGATCTACCGACGCTCGGACGGCACCCCGCTGGTGCTGTTCCGTGACCGCTTCCAGCTCGAGCGGATCGAACGCCAGCACCCGGATCTGGTGCTGGACGTGATCGTCAACGGCTGACTGCCGCGCCTCGCCGAGCGGGCGGCTCAGTGTTGGACGATGAGACCGCGCGAGTCGAGCGCGTCGACGAGGTCGTCGGCCTCGATCCCGAGCACGATGCCGAGGGCCTGGAGGTCGTCGGCACGCAGGGTGATGACGCGGCCGTTGTAGTCGCCACGCTGGAGCTGGATGGTCCGCACGTAGCGCGCGAGCGGCCGCATGGCCCCGTCGTGCTCGCGGTCGGCCTCGAGCTGGGCGAGGTCGATCATCACCGGGGCGGTCGAGGACGCCCGCGCCGGCAGCGGCAGGTCGGTGGGCGGCAGGAGCTCGGCCACGGGGACGCCGTAGAAGCTGGCGAGGTCGGCGAGCTTGGCCACGGAGATGGCGCGGTCGCCACGCTCGTAGGAGCCCACGACGACCGCCTTCCAGTGGCCGCCGGTCCGCTCCTCGACCTGCTGCAGGGTCAGCCCCTGCTGCTGGCGGATGTCGCGCAGCCGCGCCCCGAGCTCGAGCTGGTAGCTGGTCGTCATCTGCACTCCTGCTCGCCGGGGCCGACCTCGCGGGCCGTCCCGCGTGTGGCCGGTCGGCCACGCGCCGCCACCTGTCTCCGCACGCGCGACCGGGCGGACCGCCCGGCTCACGACGCCATCAGTAGACCACGGTTCTCGAGCACCTCGACGAGATCCTCGGTCTCCAGACCCAGGACGATAGCCAGCGAACGCAGGTCGCCGCGACGCAGCGTGAGCACCTGACCGTTGTAGTCGCCCCGCTGGACCTGGACCGAGCTGACGTAGCGGACCAGGGGCCGCAGCGACGACTCCACCGCACCGTCGCGCGAGAGACGGGTCAGGTCGACCATCACCGCGGGTGCGGCGTCGGCCGGGCCGGGAGGCGAGGGGGTCTCGCCCACGGGCAGGAGCTCGGCGATCGGGACGCCGAAGAAGGCGGCGAGATCGGCGAGCTTGGCGACCGACACGGCCCGGTCACCCCGCTCGTAGGAGCCCACGACGACCGCCTTCCAGCGGCCGCCGCTCTTCTCCTCCACCTGCTGGAGGGTCAGCCCCTGCTGCTGGCGGATGTAGCGCAGCCGTTCACCCAGCCGCTCCTGGTACGCGCTCACGTCAGCTCCTTCGGCGTCGACGGTGCGTGGCACATCGAACGCGAAGAGGAAGGTCACCGTTCCTCTTCGTGAACCCCCCATCGACCGGGGGCCACGGGAACCCGCAGGTCAGCGGGGTCGTCGGCGGCCATCTCCGTGCGCAGGAACAGGACTGACGTGTGCGTCAGCGCTCGAAGTTGAGGTGGTACCGGGAGGCCGTTGGCCCCCGCTGACCCTGGTACTTCGAGCCGGTCTCCTTCGAGCCGTAGGGGAACTCCGCCGGCTGGTCGAGCTGGAAGAACGCGAACTGCCCCACCTTCATCCCCGGGTAGATCGCGATCGGGCAGGGTCGCGACGTTCGACAGCTCGAGGGTCACGTAGCCGTCGAAGCCGGCGTCGATGAACCCGGCGGTGGAGTGGATGAGCAGTCCCAACCGGCCGAGCGAGGACTTGCCCTCGAGCCGGCTCACGATGTCGTCCGGGAGCTTGATCCGCTCGAGGGTCGCGCCGAGCACGAACTCGCCCGGATGGAGGATGAACGGCTCGCCGTCGGCGACCTCGACGAGCTCGGTGAGGTCCGGCTGGTCCTCGCGCACGTCGATGTGCGGGTAGCGGTGGTTGGCGAACACGCGGAAGGCCGAGTCGAGCCGCACGTCGACCGACGACGGCTGGATGGCGTCCGGCGCGAGCGGGTCGACCACGATGCGGCCCTCGTCGAGGGCCTTCCGGATGGAGCGGTCGGAGAGGATCACGGGGCCGCCTCACGTCGTCGGCACGGGAGGCGGAGCCTACGGGAGCGGGCGGGGTCGCCGGCGGTGCGCGACAGCCCCACGCACGTTCGACCGCCACGGGGTGGCTGCTACCCTCCCGACCGCTCGCGGGTGTAGCTCAATGGTAGAGCTCCAGCTTCCCAAGCTGGCGACGGGGGTTCGATTCCCCTCACCCGCTCCATCCATCCCGCCACCTCGCCCCATCCGTGGGAACGCTGGACCAGCCGGCTGGGCGGTCGTTCCCACGGCGCGGTCGTTGCCACGGATGCCGGCGCCCTCGCGCGTCCTCAGTTGCGGACGGCGGACGGGGGGCGGCCGGTGATGAGGGCGATGCTGATCCGGACGAGCGCGCTCAGCCCGACGCCGATGCCGATGATCCAGACCGGCACGAACCAGACGCGGTGCCGGCGGGCCGCCGGCAGGACCGTCTCCCAGGCGGCGGTCGGCTCGTCCTCGCCGGCGGCCTGGCCGATGCGGCCGAAGCTCCCGGGCCGGGACGACAACGCGTCGGTCGACGGCTCGCAGGGCTCGGTCGGCGGCAGCGTGCGCACGCGCCGGACGCCGGCCTCGTCCCACCAGAGGAGGTAGCAGTCACGGCCGGCCTCGCCGGCGACCATCCAGCGCAGTCCGGCCTCGCCACGGTCGTACCGGACGCCGCGGATACCGGTGGCGACGGTCGCGGCGACCGGCGGCAGGGTGATGTCGCCGGCGCGGACGTCGCGGTACAGCTGCTCGAGGCGGGCCGTCAGGGCGACCGCCGGTGGCCGGTCGGGGTTGTCGATCTCGCCCGTGACCGAGTTGACGGTGAGGGCGATCACCGCGACGAGCAGGATGATGGCGTCCCGCACGAGGCTCCGGGTGCGCGCGCGCCGGCTCCCGTCCGGCGCCGGACCGTCGAGCACGGACCGGGCGTGCACGGCTGCCACGTCCGCTGCCTCCCGGGGCGCGGCGCGACGCCGCACCACCGACCTCGACGGTACCTCCGCCGGGCCCGGGTCAGCTCGCGTGCGTGCGACGCCGCCGTACCGCTGCCGCGGCAGCGCCGGCGAGGAGCAACCCCACCGCCGCCGGGACGGCGCCGCCACCGGTGGCCGGCATCGGCGGTGACGCGTCGGGCGCGGGCGCGGCGGGCGGCGCGGGCGCCGCCGGGGCGCTCGCCTGGCCCCACTGCACGACCTGCTGGAACGTCGGCCGGTTCTCCCAGTGGATGCCCGGGACGCCGACGACCCCGACCGCCGAGTGGCGGATCTCGTCGTCGACGATGGCGCGCTCCCAGTCGGCGGGGTCGGCCGAGCCGAACTCGGCCTCGAGCGCCGGCGCGGTCGCCGACAGCGACGTCCACAGCCGCTCGGCGCAGACGGCGCGGTCGCCGTCGCCGCACCAGTCGTGGGTCCACGGGTCGCGGACCGCATCGCCGAGCAGCGCGCGCAGATCCTTGTTCAGGGCCGACGAGGCGTCGTCCTGGAACGCCGAGCCGACGTGGTCGCGCAGGTTGTGGTCCATCGCCTTGACGCCGACGGTGGACCGCACGTCGAGCGGGTGGCCCTCCTCGAAGACGGCGTCGAGCAGCCGGGTGTCGTCGTGCGCGGGGACGTCACCCCACCACGCGTCGAGGACCGCCACGGCGAAGCCGTGCTCGTAGCTGCCGTCGTCGTCGTGGTCACGGCGGTGGCCGAGGTCGTCGCGGTACCACGCCCGCAGGGCGTCCCACATCTCCTGGGTGCGCGGGTCGAGGCCCGCGGGGGCGGTCGGCCCCATGACGCGGTCGAGGAGCGGCAGGATCTCCTGGGCGCGGAGGTCGGTCGTGGCGGCCAGGGCCATGACGTCGACGGCGTCACCGAGGTCCACGGGCGCTTCCGCGAGAGCTGCCTGGGCACGCCGGATCAGCATGCTGGCCCGGTGCACGGGACCGAAGGCCCGCGACGAGTCGGAGGACCGGAACCCGGGGGCCTCCTTGTTGTTCCAGGAGATGAGGTAGCCGGACTCGGGGTCGGTCTCCTCGGGGAGCGCGGTGCGGGCGAGGAAGCCCTGCGGGTCGTTGGTGCCGTCGCCGACGTACGGGAGGTACGGGTCCACGCCCTCGCCGGGGATCTGGCACTTGCAGGACACGTCGTAGGCGATGTGCTCGTCGTCGACGTAGAACCAGTTGAAGACGTAGTCGACGTTGTCGGAGAACTGCTCGCGCCAGCTGTCGACCCCGTTGATCGCGCCGGGGTCGTTGACCAGCAGGAATCCGATCGCCGACGACAGCTCCGCGCCGTAGGTCGTCCGGTAGGTGGCGACCGCCACGGGCGTGCCGTCGCCCAGGGTCCCCCGCTGGCTCACGGGGCCGTAGTCGGGGGCCCGCTCGAAGTACTTCCGCAGGAGCACGTCGTCGGGACCGAGGTTCGCGATGAGGTCGGGCAGCTGCGCGAGCGAGGCGGGGTCGCTCGGGTCGAGGCTCGTGACGCCGGTCGGGTCGCCGGCGGCCGAGGGCTTGGCGATGTAGAGCCGGTCGTGCTGCTCGATGGGACGGCACTCGCCGCGGTACTCGTAGCCCATCGAGTCGACGGTCGGGTCGCTGCCGTCCTCGTTGCACAGCCGCAGCACGACCTGGTCGACGTTGTCGACGTGGCTCGAGGTGGCCGACCAGGCGTAGTCGACGCCGCGGCCGAGCTGGACCCAGAGGTCGGTGCCGGCGAAGGAGACGCCGCGGGCGTCGATGCCGGGACCGTGGACGTCCTTCTCCACGAGCAGCTGCGGCGCGAAGTAGCCGGTCTGCGGCCCGAAGACCGCGATCGGCTTGCCGTTGTCGGTGACGTCCTTGGTGAACAGGACCGCGTTCGACAGCGCGTCCGGGAACACGAACGGCTTGGCCTGCGCGCCCCCGGGGGCGAGGAGGTCGCCGGCGGAGGCGGGCGCGAGCTGGCCCTGGGTGGGGAACGGCAGGTCCTCCGGCCCGTTCGGCAGGGGTGGGGTCGGCACCAGGTCCTGCAGCGCGCCGGGCAGGAGCGCGACGTCCTCCGGCGAGAGCGCCGGCGGGGTGATGGGCTCGAGCGACCCGCAGTCGACGTCGGGGACCTTCGAGGGATCGACCGGTCCGGTCGCGGGGTAGGAGAAGCGCGTCGTCGCGGTCGTCACGGCCTCGGGGTCGTCCACGAACGCGACCTCGTCGTAGACCTGCCGGCCCTCGCCCGGGAAGGCGGCCTCGAGCTCCTCGATAGCGCAGAGGTTGCCGACCTCGCCGCCCCCGGACTTGCCGAAGATGCCGCCGACGAGCGAGGCGATCGCGACGGCGTCCTCGGGGATCCACTCGTCGGGCAGGACCTGCAGGGCCGGGTACTCCGCGGGGAGCTTGGTGGGGTCGGTGAGCGCTTCCTGGATGTACTGGTTGACGCCAGCGGTGTAGGCGAGGACGTCGTCGTAGGCCTTCTGACCGACCGGGCCGGAGTCCCGGATCGCCTCGATCTGGGCGGTGAAGTCGGCCTCGACGTACGGGGCGGCGGCGAGCTGGTCCGCGTCCTGGGCGAGGTTGCCGGGCGCGGCCCCCAGCCAGGCCGCGAGCTCGGCGCGGCCGACGTGGCGCAGCGCGTCCATCAGGAACAGCCGGTCCTCGGCGGCGGTGTAGCCCTGGGCGAACATCGTCCCCTCGCGGGTGTCGCCGTAGATGTGCGGCACGCCGAACGAGGCGTCACGGATGACGGTCACGTCGTCGCGCCCGCCAGGCGCGTAGGTCCGGGCGATGTCGTCGTCCTGGACGCCGAAGGAGGCGTCCTTGAAGTAGTCGGGCAGCTCCGCGGCGGTGAAGCCCGGCGTGGCGTCCTCGAAGACGATGCCCTCGTACATCCCGAGCTGGTCCTGGAAGTGCTCGGGCGTGCCGCCGCCGGCGGCCCCCTGCAGCGCCTCGGGGCCGTTCAGCACGCCGTCCTGGCCGGGCGGGACGATGTTCCAGAACGTCTGCGCTTGCGGCTCGCCGAAGTCGCGGTAGCGCCCGTCGACCGCCTGCGCGCCGGCCGTGCCGGCCAGCGCGGAGGTGACGAGCGCCGTGGCGGTCGCGACGGTCAGGACGGTTCTCGCGGTACGCATGACGACCTCCGGGACCCGACCGCAGCCCCCGTGGGTCGCGTCGGCCGCGTCGACCCTAGCGGGCGCCCACCGCGCGTCACACGTCCCGGAGACCGACCGGGTGACCGCGGCGGCTCAGCGGGTGTCCCGGTCGTCGACGACGACGCCGGCGTGGCGCACGCACCGGGAGGTGAACGGACGGGCCTCGAGACGCTCGGCGGGGATGGGCTCGCCGCACACGTCGCAGATCCCGTAGGTCCCGGCCGCGAGCTTCTCCAGCGCCCGGTCGACGTCGGCCAGCGACGCCGCCAGCGACCGGGCCGTGAGCGTGGAGCTGATCCGCTCGACCGCCTCGGTGGTGCCGTCGCCGACGCGCTTGCCGAACGAGACGACGGCGGTCTCGTCGGGGGGTGCGGTCAACGCGGCGAGCTGGGCGGCGAGCTCCGCGCGACGCGCCTGGAAGCGGCGGACGCGTTCCGCGTGATCGGCGTGGTCGGAGGTGTCGGGCATCCGACGACGGTAACCCCGACCACCCGCGGCACCGGGCGCCGGCACGGCCGAACGGCGAGTACGGTGGCGACGCCCGATGCGCCGATCCGGGGGGTGAGGGGTGCGGAGGACCGTCGTCCTCGTGAGCGTCGTCGCGGCCGGGTTGGCGGGGCTCGCGGGTCTCCCGTCGGCGGCCGCGCAGACCCCGCCGCCCCCGTGCGTGCCCGGAGGCGACCCCGTGACGGGCCGTGTCGAGCTCGCGCCCGGCGACGCGAAGACCTACCAGCTGCGCCCGTTCGCGGTCGCGCCCGGCACGACCCGTGTGGAGGTCCGCTACGACTGGGGCAACGCCTCCCCGCTGGGCGACACCCCGCTGACCGCGACGACCGTCGACCTCGGGCTGTGGGACGCCGACGGCTACCGCTCGGCGGACGGGTTCCGCGGCTGGGCCGGCAGCCGCCACCGCGAGGTGTTCGTCGCCCGCGACGGTGCCACCCGCACGATGTACCCCGGTGTGGTCGAGCCGGGCACCTGGTGGGTCGAGTTCGGCATCGCGGCGGTCGCGCCGGACGGCGGTTGGTACGAGTACGAGGTCACCTGCATCGACACGCCGGTGGGGCCGACGCCGCCGGACGACCCGGTCGACCCCGACCACGTCGCCGACCCCGACCCGGGCTGGTACCACGGCGACTTCCACATGCACGGCTACCACAGCAACCCGGACGCCCCGACCTACGACGAGTTCGTGACCTTCGCCCGCTCGCAGGGCCTCGACTTCTTCCCGCTGACGGAGTACGTGACCGGGGTCCACTGGGGCCAGCTCGGTCCGTTCCAACGCGCCAACCCGGACGTGCTGTTCTGGCCGGGGCGCGAGATCATCACCTACTTCGGCCACGTCACCCAGTTCGGCGCGACCCCCGACGCGATCGAGTACCGGCACGGGTTCGAGGACGTCACCATCGCCGGCATCGTCGCCGACGCCCGTGCCGCCGGCGCGCTCCTCGGCGTCGCGCACCCCACCACCTTCGAGCAGCCCGGCTTCGAGTCGTTCTGCCGCGGCTGCGCCTGGGACCTCGAGGGGGAGGTCGCGTGGGACCGGTTCACGACCTTCGAGGTCGCGCAGGGGCCGCAGGTCATCCGCCCCGACCCGAGCTCGCCCGGCTTCGAGAACCCGTTCACCCAGACCGCGATCGATCTGTGGGAGGACCTGCAGGACCGGGGCGTGTTCCTCACCGGCGTCGGCGCCTCCGACGACAAGCTGTCGGGCCGCGGGAGCGGGCCGACCTACACGCCCCACGGCGTCCCGGCGACCGCCGTCCACGCCGACGAGCTGTCCGTCGCGGCGCTGTCGGACGCGGTGCGGGCCGGGCACGCCTACGTCCGCACCCGCGGCGTCGCGGCGTCGCCGGCGATCGAGGTCACCGTCGAGACCCCCGAGGGCGCCACCGGGATGATGGGAGACCGGCTGATCGCCGCCGAGGCCGAGGTCACCGTCACCGTCACCGGCGGGGACCAGCAGGCGCTGCGGATCTACCGCGACGGAGGGCTCGCCGAGGTCCGGCCGGTCGTCGGCGACGCGTTCACCGCCACGTTCACGGCGACCCGCGACGACGCGCCGGCGAGCCCGCTGGGGACCCGCTACCGCTTCGAGACCGCCGACGCCGAGGGCCGGACCACGATCACCAACCCCTTCTTCCTCACGCTGCCTCCCGCGCCCGCCGACCCGGGCGGCGGTGAGGGGGGCGGCGGAGGCGGCGGGGGTGGCACGCCGCCAGCGCCGCCCGCGCCGACCGGTCCCGGGTCACCACCACCGGGGCCCGACCTCCCCACGACCGGCGGCGGCGCCGCCCTCGCGGGCCTGGTCGCGCTCACGGTCGCCGGCGGGCTGCGTCGGCGGCGCCGACGCCCGTCCGGGGTGCGCTGATCCACGACCGCCCCGCCCGGCCTACGTTCGTCGCGACGCCCCACGACCCCCACCGACGAACGAGGCCGACGTGTCCGACACCCTCACCCCCGACGCGACCCGCAGCGGCACCTTCACCATCGGCGGCGACCTCGACGTGCACCGCCTCGGCTTCGGCGCCATGCGCATCACGGGCGACGGCATCTGGGGCCCGCCGCGCGACCACGACGAGGCACTCCGCGTGCTCCGCCGGGCGGTCGAGCTGGGGGTGGACTTCATCGACACCGCCGACTCCTACGGACCGTTCGTCTCCGAGGACCTCATCCGCGAGGCGCTGCACCCCTACGACGGCGTGGTCGTGGCCACGAAGGGTGGGCTGACCCGCCAGGGCCCCGACGACTGGCGTCCCGTGGGCCACCCCGACTACCTCCACCAGTGCGTCGAGATGAGCCTGCGCCGGCTGGGCGTGGACACCATCGACCTCTGGCAGCTCCACCGCATCGGTCCCGACGTGCCGGCGGCCGAGCAGTTCGGCAGGCTCGGCGAGCTCCAGGAGGCCGGCAAGATCCGCCACATCGGCCTGTCCGAGGTGTCCGTCGACGACATCCGGGAGGCGGGCCGCCAGATCGAGGTGGCGACCGTCCAGAACCGCTACAACCTGACCGACCGGGGCTCACAGGCCGTCCTCGACCACTGCGAGGACGAAGGCATCGGGTTCATCCCGTGGTTCCCGATCGCCGCGGCCGAGCTCGCGACCGGGACCGGCGCGCTGGCCGAGGTCGCCGACGAGACCGGGGCGACCGCCGCACAGGTGTCGCTCGCGTGGCTGCTGCACGTCTCCGACGTGATGCTCCCCATCCCCGGGACCAGCTCGGTCGACCACCTGGAGGAGAACGTCGCCGCCGCGGGCGTCACGCTGACCGACGACCAGGTGTCGCGGCTCACCGCGATGGCCGGCGGCGCGTGAGCGCCCCGCTCAGCCCGCCAGGGCCGCCACGAGGTGCTCGGTGACGGTCGGGTGCGTGAGCAGGTCGAGGTGGCCGATGCCGCGGACGTGGTCGTGGGCGTGGAAGTCCACCGGGTGCCCCCGCCGTGCACGCCCGATCGCGCTCCGCATCGGCACCAGCAGGTCACCGAGGATCTCCGCGGCGAGGCCGGTGTCGCGCTGGCCCAGCGTGGCCGCGATCGCGTGGTAGCGGACCCCTTCGAGCGCGCGCGCCGGCCCCCGCCGGCCCGGGGCGAGCCGGTCCGGGTCCACGTCGCGCCACTCGGACTCGACCGTGTAGCCGTGGCGGAGGTCCTTGATGCCGGCACTGCGGGTGTTGAGGAGCGCAGCGAACGGCGTGGTCTCGGCGACGCGCGACAGCGCCCACGTCCCGACGTGGACCGCCTGCTCGAGCGGCGCGCCGAGGTTCGGGGCGCCGAGGCAGACCACGTGCCGGAGGTGGCGGACCCAGCCGGCGCCGACCTCCTCGGCGAGCCCGGCCGCCGAGCGGGATACCAGCCCTCCCATCGAGTGCCCGACGAGCGCGACCTCGGTCGACCGGGACCGGCCAGGTGGCGACCAGCGCCTCCAGCGCCCGCTCGAGGTCGGCGCCGTTGTCGGAGATGTGACGGCCGGTGTTGTAGCGGACGAACACCGGCGTGACGCCGAGCTCGTCGGCGAGCCGGCGCGGGTGGCCGCCGTCGGCGGAGCCGGTGTGACTGCACGGCCTTGTAGCGCCACGCCGCCTCGGTCTCGCACAGGCCGTGGACGAACACGGCGACCCGGCCGGTCGGCGCCGGCAGCTGCGCGCACCAGCTCGTCGGCGGTGACGTCCCGCCCGGCGTGCCGCCACGACAGCGTGATGGCGAGGCCGTTGGCGTCGTCGGTCGAGCCGGTCGCCGATGATGCCGTTGACCGCGCCGACGACCACGTCACCCCGCGGTGAGGCGTCGAGCGGCGGCTGCTCCTCGTCGAGGAGGGCGCCACCGACCACGCCTGCGACCTTGACCCCGGCTCCGCCGAGTCCGCGCACGGTCGCGTAGACGCCGCGGCTGATGCCGTCGTGGGCGAGCTGGACGGGGCGGGTTGCCGGGCCGGTGTAGCGGAACACGCGCGCCGCGACGGCGCGGTGCACGCCCTCGACCCAGCCGGTCACCTCGGCCAGGAGGTCGCTGCCGAGCTCGCCGAGCGCAACCGCGTCCGTCCCTCGCACCGTCCACCTCCGCGTCGCCGCCCGGGCCGACGCGCACCGTACCCAGTCGATCCTCGGGGACGGGGGCGCCGCCGCACGACGCGGCGGAGGCTTCAGGCGTCGCGGGGCTCGGGTCGCCGTGCCGGCGCCGGGCGCCGCTTCGGACGGTCGATCGCGCGGACGATCGCGACGTAGACGACCGCGCCGATCGCCCCGGCCGTGAGCGCGACCACGCTGGCGAGGTCGGCGTCGGTGCCCGCCGTGAGCAGGTGCGCCACCACGAGCGCCCACGCGGGCAGGCTCAACCAGTGGATGCGACGCCACAGCTTGTGCGACAACCGCCGCCCACGGACGCGGACCGACTTCACGAGCGACGAGCCCTGCACCGCGACGAGGAACCAGGCGGCGACCACGCCCAGGGCGACCGGGACCGGCTTCCAGTCCGACGCCATCGGCACCAGCACGTCCGCCCAGCTGAACGCGACGTAGCTGTCCAGCATCAGCGCGGCGACGTGCACGAGGACCAGCACCACCGCGGTGGCGGACACGCCACGGTGGAGGTCCAGCACCCAGGCTGGTCCGGGCCGGCGGCCGGCCAGGCGGCCGGCGAGGAGGAGCCCGGCGAGGACCGAGAACGTGAGCGCCCCGGTCGCGACCAGACCGGCCGCACGGGCGAGGAACCACCACACCTGGACGTTCACAGCGACACCTCCACGCGGAGCGGGACGAGCGGGCGGGCAGCCCGCGAACGGACCGGGCGGTCCCGGCCCGGCAGGGAGACCACGAGCGCCGACTCGGTGTCCGGGGCGACCACCGTCGTGGCCCACGCGTCGGGGCCGTCGGCGTGGCGGGCGGCCGCGACCAGCGCCGCCGTCGCCACCACCTCGGCCCACCAGCCGGCTCCGCCGATGACGGTGACGGCGTCGACGTCGACGGTCGCGAGACCGCCCCGGGGATCGCGGACGTGGTGGACGGGGTGCCCGTCGCGCGTGGTCCAGCGTCGCAGCCGGGGGGTCGAGGTGGCGACCGCGCCGGCAGCCAGCCGGACGGTGCCGACGACGCCGTGACCGGGGTGGTCGAGCGCCACGGCCCAGCCACCGGCGTCCGGGGCGGCGCCGCGGACGACGACGTCGCCGCCCACGTCGACGGCGACCCCGAGCGCGCCGGCGTCGAGGAGGTCAGCGGCGACGAGATCGGCCGCCAGGCCCTTGCCGATCCCGCCCGGGTCCACGCGGACCCCGGGGTCGAGGCTCACGCGCCACCGGTCCGTCCCGGCCGGCTGCAACCGCAGCGAGCCGAGGCCGGGTGAGGCCGTGGCGTCGGCGGCGGCCGCGCTCCCGCGCGGGGACCCCGCGCGGATGACGTCGATGGTGACGTCGTAGCCGCTCGCGACGACCGCGTCGTGGACGGTGGGGTCGTAGCGACCGTCGGTGAGCGCCCAGGCATCGGACATCCGGTCGAGCAGCAGCGCGGTGTCCGGGCCGACCTCGAGCGGTACGCCGCCGGCGGCGTTCAGCCGCGAGAGCTCGCTGTCCGTGCGGAACCGTGACCAGCGGGCCTCGAGGTCGTCGAGGCGTCGCAGGCCGGCGTCGACCAGCGTGGCGGCCCGCTCCGGGGTCGGGGCGTGGACGAGCACGCGGACCTGGGAGCCCATCGCCCGCGCCTCGCGCTCCGCGACGCCCGCGTCCATCAGCTGCCGCCGGAGCGGGCGTGCCGACGGGGCTGGGGCTGTGGCGCCACCGGCCTGGGGGCCGGAGCCGGGGCGCTCGCGGACGACCCGGCGGTGGGCGCCTGGGGGACGGCGACGGTCCCGCCGGCGGGCAGACGCCGGATGATCACGATGTGGCGCCGGGGTGCCGGTGGCGCGGGAGCCGGATCGGGGGTGAGGACCGGTGCCGGCTCCGTCAGCGCCTGTGCGGATGCGGTTGCGGTGGTGTCGCTCGCCGCAGCCGACGCGGTCGCGCCGAGGGCCGCGGCGATGCCCAGGGTGGCGGCGGTGCTGCCGCTCGCCACCACGAACCGGGCCGTGCGGGCGGGGTGTCGCTTGCGCCTAGTCATCGTCCTCGCCGCCCTCGTACTGCTCGTGGTCCTCGGACTCGTGCTCGCCTCGTGCTCGCCCTCGTGCTCGTAGGCGTCGTCGTCCTCGTACGCGTCGTCGTACTCCCCCTCGTAGGCCGCACCGGTGTCGCTGGCGGGGACGGGCACCTCAGCCGTGCCGGTGGCGCCCAACTGGCCGCCGGTCGTCCCGCCCTCGGGCGGGAGGTCGACGACGATGGTCTCGACGATCGGCTCGGGCAGCGGGGTCGTGTCGGCGACCGACTCCATCGGGATGACCAGGTCGCCGACCCCCTCGGGTGCCGGGTCGGAGGTCCCGAAGGCCATGGCGAACACGGCGGCGGACGTGACGACGGCGGTGGCCATCGCGCCTCCGACGATGATGAGCTGGCGGTCCACGGTGGTGCTCCTCTCGGTCAGCGCGACTCGGTCGCGACGGTGTTCCAGGTGGCCTTGGCCCCGCTGTGCCCGACGACGGTCACCGACCAGGTGGCGCCGATCGAGACGATCAGCACGAGGGCGGCGAGACCGGTGGTGATGGCCTTCCCGTCGAGCGCCGGCAGACGGCTCGCGAACGACCCCTCGGTGCCCTGCGCGGCGACCAGCGGGTCCCGCGCCGCGACCGCGACGGCCAGCACGCTCAGCACGATCGCCCAGGGCAGGACGGTCTCGCCCTGGTGGGTGTGCGCCTCGACGAGCTGGGTCTCGCGGACGTTCTCCTCGAGCGCCTCGCCCGACTGCTGCGCGAGCCCGACGGCGGCGGTGGCGACGATGCACACGCCGGCGACGACGATCGCGAGCCGGCGCCGGGCACCGGCGTGCAGCGCGACCACGATGGCCCCGAGCGCGCCGAGCGGCAGGAGCACCACCGCGGCGTGGACGACCAGGGGGTGGGCCGGGAGCCCGAACAGGGACTCGATCTCCATCTGCGGTGGACCTCTCAGTCTGGGTGAGGCGACGGGGGGCGACTCGTGCCATCACACCACCCGCGTGTTCACGCGCGGCTCGCGGGATGTCAGCGTCGTGTAAGAACCTCGTGAAGAACCGACGGGAACCGGGCGTCGCGGACGTCGCCTACTTGCCACCGGTGCCGCGGTTGCGTAGGACGGCTTGCGATGAAGGTGCTCCTCGTCGAGGACGACGACGCGATCGCCCTCCCGCTGGTGGAGGGCCTCTCCCGTGCGGGCTTCGAGGTCACGCGCGTCTCCACGGTGCGGGACGCCCTCGCCGCCGACGTCGGCGACGTCGTCCTGCTCGACCTCGGGCTCCCCGACGGTGACGGGCTCGACGTCGCCCGGACGCTGCGCGGGCGCTCCGACGTCCCGATCATCGTGATCTCGGCCCGCGACGAGGAGCTCGACCGGGTCATCGGCCTCGAGGTCGGCGCCGACGACTACGTCGTGAAGCCGTTCGGGATGCGCGAGCTCGTGGCTCGCATCCGCGCCGTCCTGCGCCGCGCCACCGCCCCGTCGGTCTCGGCTCCCCCCGCCGACGACCGCGACGAGGACCGCGTCAGCGTCGGCGAGCTCACGATCGACCGGCGCGAGCACCGCGTCAGCTACGAGGGCCGCCCGGTCGCGCTCACCCCCAAGGAGTTCGACCTCCTCGACTACCTCGCCCGCGACCCGGGGGCGGCCCACCGTCGCGAGGCGATCCTCGACGCCGTCTGGGAGCACGGCTGGTACGGCCCCACCCGCACCCTCGACGTCCACATCGCGTCCCTGCGGAAGAAGCTCGGCGACGCGAGCGTCATCGAGACCGTCCGCGGCGTCGGGTTCCGGCTGCGTCGGCCGGCGACGGGTCCGGGCCCGCGATGACCCGACGCCTGGTCGTCGCGTTCCTGGCGATCGTCGCCGTCGTGCTGGTGGCGCTCGAGCTCCCGCTCGGCGCGTCCTACGCCCGCACCGCGGAGGAACGGCTGTTCACGGCCGCCGAGCGCGACGCCGGCGTCATCGCCGCCGTCGTCGAGGAGGACCTCGAGGACGGCCTCCCGGTCACCGATCTCCCGCAGCCCCTCGTCGACTACGTCGGCGTCACCGGCTCGCGGGTCCTCGTCACCGACCGCTTCGGCATCTCGGTGGCCGACACCGACCCGCCCACCCCGGGGCCACGCGACTACTCGACGCGTCCCGAGATCGCGGCGGCGCTGCGAGGCGAACGGGCGTCGGGCACGCGCGACTCGGCCACCGTGGGCGAGCCACTGGCCTACGTGGCCGTGCCGGTGCTCGGCGGTGGGCGGGTGCTCGGCAGCGTCCGGCTGACGCTGCCGCGCAGCGACATCGACCGCGCGATCCGCGACTACTGGCTGCGGCTGGGGCTGCTGGCGCTCGGGGTGCTCGCGCTCACGACCGGGGTCGGGGTGACGCTCGCACGCTGGATCAGCCGCCCGCTGTCCGAGGTCGTCGACGCGGTCGGCCGCATCGCGGGCGGCGACCTCGCCGTGCGCGCCCCGGCCGACCGCGGGCCGCCGGAGGTACGGGTCCTCGCCGACGAGGTGAACACGATGGCGGCCCGCCTGCAGACCCTGATCGGCTCGCAGACGGCGTTCGTCGCCGACGCGTCCCACCAGCTGCGTTCGCCGCTGGCGGCGCTGCGGCTCGAGCTCGACAACCTCCGGGAGGGTCTCGACGGCCCGTCCCGGGCGTCCGTCGAGCGCGCCGGCGACGAGGTGCGGCGGCTGGCGCGGTCGGTCGATGGGTTGCTGGCGCTGTCCCGCGCGGAGCGGGCACAGCCCGCGGTGGTCGACGTCGACGTGGCCGCGCTCGTCGCGGACCGGGCGGCCATCTGGTCCGACGTCGCCGAGGAGACGGGGTGCCACGTGCGGCTCCGCGAGCCGACGGCTCACCCCGCCGGCGTCGCCGCGGCGGCGGTCGCCGACCACGTCGAGCAGATCCTCGACAACCTCCTCGACAACGCGCTGCGCTTCACCCCCGCGGGCGAGACGGTGGAGGTCGCCTACACGCCCCGCGACGACGGCACCGTCACCATCGAGGTGACCGACCGCGGGCCGGGGCTCGACGAGGAGGCTCGCGGGCGCGCGTTCGAGCGCTTCTGGCGCGGGGGCGGGCAGCACCCGGACTCGGGGACCGGGTTGGGACTGCCGATCGCCCGCCGGCTGGCACGGTCCATGGGCGGCGAGGTGACCCTCGCCCCGGCCCCCGCCGGCGGCACGACCGCGACGCTGCGGCTGCGCCGCGCACGCGACCCGGGCCCCGTCTGAACCGGTCCCGGTGCCGGCGAGGTCAGCCGGCGTCGCTGCTCCCGGTCCGCTCGGTCAGCAGCCGCTCCTTGGCCGCCGCCAGCTCCTCGTCGGTCAGCACGCCCTCCCGGTGGAGGTCCGCCACGACGCGGAGTCGCTCGAGCCAGTCCGGGCCGCCCGTCTCGTCGCCCTCGCCGGCCACCTCCGGGGCCTGGCTCGAGCTCGCCGCGAGGTCCGGGCCAGCGCCCGGATCCCGGTCGGGGCGGGTCGGTGCGGCGTCGGTGAGCTGCACGCTCCCCGTACCGCCGACGGCGACGCCGGCGCCGGGGAGTCCGCGGCGGTGGACGTGCTGCTCGACCGCGCGCACGAAGCGCCGGGCGGCCCGGACGTGGCGGCTGCCCAGCGGGACGGTGTAGGGGTCGCCGACGGCGGCGAGCTGGCCGGGGGGAGGTGGCGAGCCACCGACCGCGCTGACGTGGAGCCAGCCCGGCGCCCGCCCGCTCGGGGCCTCGAGGGTGGCGCCTCGGACGTCGCCGACCGGGATCGTCACCTCGCTCGGGGTCGTGAGGCTGGTGGTCGCGATGGTCAGGGCACCGTCGCGTACGACCAGCTGGCCACCCCGTCCCCGGACGGTCAGCACCCCGCGCTCGAGCTCGGTCGGCCGGTCACCCACGGCGGCCTCCTCGGTCGGGGTGCGGGGACCGCGGCAGTCAAGCGCGCCGGCGACGACCGTGCCCGGCGAAGGTGACCGTCCGGCCACGGGACCGGACCGTCACGTGGTGGACGACCGGCGACCGACGCCGCGACGGCGAGCCTGCGGGCGCCTACCGTCGGCAGCACCTCGAGCCCGGAGACGGCACCGTGACGGACCTGCCTCAGGACGCGCCGGCGACCTACGACGACCTCGCCGCCGTGTTCCTCAACTGCACGCTCAAGCCGTCCCCCGAGACCTCGCACACCCAGCTCCTGATGGACCGCTCGATCGACCTGATGCGCCGGGCGGGGGTCCGCGTCACGACCGTGCGGGTCGCCGACCACGTCGTGCCACCAGGTGTGCAGCCGGACATGACCGAGCACGGCTTCGACCGTGACGACTGGCCGGGCATCCAGGAGCAGGTCTACGCGGCCGACATCCTCGTGATCGGCACGCCCATCTGGCTGGGCGAGAAGTCCTCGATCTGCACCCGCGTCATCGAGCGGCTCTACGGCTACTCGGGCGAGCTCAACGACGAGGGCCAGTCGCGCTACTACGGCCGGGTCGGAGGCGTCATCGTGACCGGCAACGAGGACGGCGTGAAGCACTGCGCGATGAGCGTCCTCTACGGCCTCGGCCACCTCGGGTACACGGTCCCGCCGCAGGCCGACGCCGGCTGGATCGGCGAGATCGGTCCCGGGCCGAGCTACGGCGACGAGGTCGAGGGCCAGGACCACCCGGTGGGCACCGACACCGAGTTCACCCAGCGCAACACCACCATCCTCACCTGGAACCTCATCCACCTGGCACGGACGCTGAAGGACCGGCCCATCCCGTCGTTCGGCAACGACCGGCGGGCGTGGAAGCAGGGCGAGCGGTTCGGGTTCGCCAACCCCGAGTACCGCTGACCTCCCGCGGTCGTCGGTCGCGCTGGTGATCGGGCCCGGCTTCGCGTCCCCGGGCACCGTCCGCTACGTCCGCTCTGGGCGCTCCGCCCGTCCCCGAGCCGTCCGAACGGCCGGAAGCGGGGTGTCCACCCGGCCAGTGCGGACGACCGCGCGGCCGTGGGCACGTCCCCGGGCCGGCTGCCACCATCGCCGTTCACCATCCGCGGTTGGACCGACGTGACGACGCCAGACCGGCGCCCGGCGCCCTCCGAGCTGGAGGCGCTGTGGGCGCTCACCGACGACCTGCTCTCGATCACGGGGGCGGACGGTCGTATGCACCGGGTCAACGGCTCCTGGGTCGACACGCTGGGCTGGTCCCCCGACGAGCTCACCTCCCGCCCGCTCCTCACCTTCGTCCACGCCGACGACCGTGACCGGATGCGGGCCTGCCTCGAGCGCCTGACCGCGCCGGACGCACAGGTCGAACGGATCGAGGCGCGCTGGGTCCACGTCGACGGCGGCCACCGGTGGCTGTCGTGGACCGCCCGCAGCGACCCCGACGGCACCCGCGCCTACGCCGTGGCCCGCGACGTGAGCGAGCAGCGTCAGGCCGAGGCGGCGCTGCGTGCGTCTGAACGACGGTTCCGCCAAGCGGTCGAGGCCGCCCCGATCGGCATGGCCGTGGTCGGCCTCGACGGCCGCTGGCTCCAGGTCAACGAGGCGCTGGCCCGGATCGTCGGCCACCCCCGCGAGGAGCTCCTCCGGCGGACCTTCCACGACCTCACCCACCCCGACGACGTCGCGACCGACCTCGTCGACGCCGAGCGGCTCCTCGCCGGCGAGATCCCGCACTACACCACGGAGAAGCGCTACCGCCGCGCCGACGGCCAGCTCGCGTGGGTGCTGCTGTCGGTCTCCCTCCTCCGGGATGAGGGCGACGAGCCGGTGGCGTTCATCTCGCAGGTCCAGGACATCACGCCCCGCAAGGAGTGGGAGCGCGAGCAGGAGCGGCTCCGGACCGAGCTCGAGCGCTCCAACGCCGACCTCGAGCTGTTCGCCGCGTCGGCCAGCCACGACCTCACCTCACCGCTCTCCGCGGCGCGCGGCTCGATCGACCTCGTGCTGGACGACCCGGGCCTGTCGGCGGAGTCGCGCACCCTGCTGCAGATGGCCCAGCGCCGCGTCGAGGGCAGCATCGCGCTCACCAAGGGGCTCCTGCGCTTCAGCCTCACCGGCACCCGTGACCTCGACCTCGGACCGGTCGACACCGACATCGTCGTCCACACCCTCGCCGAGCGGATCGTCGGTGACCGGCCCGAGTGCCAGGTCGAGGTGGTCGTCGACCGCCTGCCCCGGGTGCTGGGTGACGGACCCGCGATCACGACCCTGTTCGCCAACCTGCTCGAGAACGCGGTCAAGTTCTCCCCGGCCGACCGTCCCTGCCGGGTGCGGGTGTCGGGTGTCCACCTCGAGGACGACGTGGTGGTCATCGTCGTCGAGGATGAGGGCCCCGGGGTCCCCGTCGCCGACCGGGAGCGGATCTTCGAGGCGTTCACCCGCTCCGCGGCCGCCGAGGGGGTCCCCGGCAGCGGTCTCGGCCTCGCGACGTGTCGGCGCATCGTCGAGCGACACGGCGGGTCCATCACCGTCGGTGAGTCCGAGACCGGCGGCGCGCGGTTCGAGGTCCGCCTGCGCCCCGTCTACGCCTCCACCACACGCATCCACCCCGAGCGTGACGGCACGCCGGCGGCCGAGGCCCCCGAGGACTCCGAGACCGCGTGACCCGGCCGTCCGCTAGCGCGGCGGCTCCGGCCGCGCCGAGCGCGCCTTCGGCAGGCGGACGAGGAAGCGGGCTCCGGTCGGCTGGTTCGGCTCGTACCACGCGTCGCCGCCCTGGGCGCGGGCGAGCCCGCGCACGATGGCGAGACCGAGGCCGGTCCCCTGCGACCGGCGGGTGGGGCCCGAGTCGGCCTGGGCGAACTGGTCGAACAGGCGCACCCGGAACGTCGGCGGGACCCCGTCGCCGACGTCGGCGACCACCACCGTCACCGCGCCCGGCTGGCCGTCCTCGACGGCGACCCGGATCGGTGGGCGGCCGTACTTGCCGGCGTTCGTCAGGTAGTTGAGGAGGATCTGCTCGAGCTGGTCCGGGTCGGACCGGACCATCGTCGCGGGCGGGACCGCGACCTCGATGCCCGGCACACGGTCCGCCAGCCCGGCGGCGACGCGAGCGGCGACCTCGCCGAGGTCGACGTCGGCGAGGGTCGTGTCGAGGGTGCCCGCGGTGATCCGCGACATCGCGAGCAGGTCGTTGATGAGGGCGCCGAGGCGGGCCCCCTGTCGCGCGACGATCCGCAGGTGTTCCCGCTTCTCGTCGTCGGGGGTCGAGTCCCAGAACTCGAGGAGAGTCGAGGTGAACCCCAGCACCGCCGTGAGCGGCGTCCGCAGCTCGTGGCTCACGACCGACACCAGGTCGGCCTTGATCGCGTTGGCGTGCTCGAGCTCCTCGTTGGCGATCTCGAGCTGACGGGCGTACCGGGCCAGGTCGTGGGCGAGCCGCTCCCGTTGCGCCAGCAGCCGGACCTGTCCCAGCGACAGCGCCACCATCGGCACGAGGTAGCCCAGGATCTTGTAGGTGTGGGCGAGGTCGAACGGGGCGTCGTAGAGGCGGTGGCTGAACGCCATCACGGTCTGACCGACGGCGCCTGCCCCGGCCGCGATCGCCACCCACCACGTGATCGGGTCGTGGTCGGCGCGGTGACGGCGGTAGAGCATCACCGCGGCGGCGGCGAACACGATCGCGGTCACGAGGTCGCCCGGCCGCCCGACCGCACGCTGCGGGAACAGCAGGTCCGGGATCGGCACCGCGAAGATCACGAGCGACGCGAGCGTGCCGGCGGCGAGGGCCACCAGCGAGTAGCGGATCGGGTGTGTCCGGGAGCGCCGCGCACCGGGGACGGTGGTGAGCCAGGGGGCGACGAGGAGGATCACCGCCGCCATCGTGCGGCCCACCAGGTAGGTCGCCGGCATCGCCTCGGTGGTGGCCCCCACCGACAGCGACACGATGTCCCGGCTGACGAGGAACGGGACGACACCGTGGACGAGGTCGGCGCTGGCGTTGGCGAAGAACGCGAGTCCGTAGAGCAGGTGCGCCCGGTCCCCCAGGGCCCGGTAGCGCTCGATCAGCGTCACGCCGGCGAGCAGCCCCAGCACGCCGCCGATGAGCTCCATCGCGACGTGGAGGTCGTCGCTGCCCCGGTAGTCCGACCACGCCAGCCCGACGAGCGGGACCAGCAGGCCCAGGACCGCGAGGGCGGTCCAGGGACCCGCCACGGGAGCGCTCGCGGACGCGAACGGGAGGCGGGGTGGCGGGGTGGCCCGGGGCGGCTCGGCGCTCACGCCCGGCGGCCGCTCACAACAACCCTGCGCGGGTGAGCGAGACGACGCCGTAGACGGCGATCACCGCCCCGATCAGGACGCGGAGGTAGAGGCCGACGAGCTGCCCCCTCGTCACGTCCCCACCCTCGCGACCCGGGAAGGAGCCCGTGCGGTGGAACCGCACCAGCGCTGCCCCGGTTCCGACCGCCAGCGCAGCCCCCACCGCCGCCAGCGACCCCACGAGGAGGAACTGCCAGCTGATCATGGCGTCCCGTCCATCCCGGTGGATGGGAGCGTAGCGAGCGCACCCGAACGACCACGCGCGAACCCCGCGAGCGGGACCGATGCCGGCGACACTCGTCGGTACCCACCCGCACCGCCCGCACATCCCACCCAGGAGCTGTCCCGTGGCCCGCTTCGTCGTCCAGGAACGCACGCAGACCGGTACCGGCACCCCGGAGTACCTCGTCGTGAACCTCGACGACGAGTCGCGTCCCGTGGCCTCCTTCCGCGACCGTGCCGCCGCCGAGGCACACGTCGAGAAGCTCTCCCACGGTCCGCTCGACTGGGACGAGCAGGAGGAGTGGAAGGACGACTGGGACGACGAGGACTGAGCAGCCGCCTCCCTCCGTCCGGACGCGCACGTCGTCGGTGCCGGTGTGCAGGCGTCCCGACGTCGCGGGGACGACGCGCTCGTCGGCCAGGCGCGTCGTGATGACGTAGCGCTCGGGGATGCCCCGGTGGGGGTCCCGCGACGACTACCGTCGCCGGACATGACGCCACCGCCGACCGGTCCCGACGCCCCGTCGACCTCCGACGCCGACGCGGAGCGGGGCCGTCCGACGCCGGACGAGGCACTCGCCCGTGCGCGACGCACGTTCCTGGCCGGCGACCGCATCGAGATGCGCACGCTCGCCGGCGAGCTCGGCATCGGCCGGTCGACCCTCTACCGCTGGTTCGGCGACCGTGACCGGCTCATCGGCGAGACCATCTGGACCCTCCTCGAGGAGTCGATCCGGCGCGCCGAGGACGAGGCGAACGCCGCCGGTCTGGTCGGGACGCAACGGCTCCGGACCGTCGTCACCCGGATCAACCGCGACGTCAGCGCGTCCCGGCCGCTGCGCCGGTTCCTCACCACCGAGCCCGAAGCCGCGCTGCGGGTGCTCACCACCAAGCACGGCGGGGTCCAGCCCCGCGTCATCCGCTACCTCGCCGAGCGGATCCGCGAGGAACGCCAGCGCGCCGAGGTCCAGCCGGAGGTCGACGCGACCGCGCTCGCCTACGCGGTCGTGAGGATCAGCGAGGGGTTCCTCTACGCCGACCAGATCACCGACTCGACCGTGGACCTCGAGATGGCCACCGCGGTCCTGGCGGCGCTCCTGCGCTGACCGCCGAGGTCGGTGTGGCTTCAGCGCACACCCGCGCGTGTTCCGCGCACGCCTGAGGCGCTCCTGCCGGTCTCAGCGCACGGCGCCGGCGCGGCGGGCAGGGGCCGGCGCGTCGAGCGCGGAAGACCCGGAGGTAGCAGCCGTGCCCCAGGCACCCGCCGGACAGGAGACCCACCGTGCGTCGCAACGTGATCGCACTGCTCGCCGCCGCCGCGCTCGCGGCCACGGGCTTCACCACCCCCAGCGAGGTCGCGGCCGGCCTCGCGACCGACGTCGCCACCGAGGTGGTCGGCCAACCCGCTGCGCTGAGCCGGCTCGCCCCCGGTGACGGCGAGGTGCCCGAGGACGTCATCACCTCCGACAACGTGACCTACCACGCGACCCTCCTCACCGACTCCCCCGGCGTCTCGGCGCGGCTGTGGCGGTCCCCCGACGTCACCGAGGACGGCACCCCCGTCGAGCAGCGTCTCTACGTCTCGAGCGTGCAGGGCCTGCGGGTCTACGAGGTCTCCGACCCCTCGCTGCCGATCCTCATCAGCGCGATCGAGCTCCCCAACTGGGAGAACGAGAACATCGCGGTGTCGAAGGACGGCCGGACCGCCCTCATCACCGAGTTCACCGCCAACGCGTGGCTGCACGTCATCACCTTCGCCGACGGTCCCCTGGCGACCGACGTCAACGGGCGCCACGTCCAGACGCTGGTCCCGTCCGTCGCCAAGCTCGGGATCCTGAACGGCGCGAACCACACGACCGCCTGCATCGGCGACGAGTGCAACTACCTCTACGGCTCCTCCGGGCGGATCATCGACCTCCACGACCGCACGAACCCGGTCATCCTCCCCGAGACCTGGACCGCGAAGACGGGCCTGCCGGGTGGGCACAACATCGAGGTCGACGACAACGGCCTGGTCTGGACCGACACCACCCCCATCGGCGTGATGGACGTGACCGACCCGCTCAACCCGGAGCTCGTCGTCAACGGCGACCCCAAGCAGCACGGGAAGAACGGCACCCAGTACCAGCACAACAACCTGCGCGTGCGCGAGACCGAGTACGAGCCGCGCACGCCCGAGGAGTACCGCAAGGAGCTGCGCTCGCCCGAGGACCCCGGCTACGACCCCGCCATCGACACGGTGCGCCCGGGTGAGCTCTTCTACGGCAACGGCGAGACCAACTTCAGCCCGCGCTGTGGCGGTGGCTCCGGCCCGTTCACCACGTGGCGCGTCCGCACGCTCGACCCCGCCCACGAGGACGCCCACGACGCCTTCGAGGTGCTCGACGTGTTCCGCCCCGTCAACGGCGCCTACACCGGCAACGGTGACCCGGCCGTCGACGCGATGGGTTGCTCCGGGCACTGGTTCACCGTCAACCCCAGCACCCCGAGCCTCGTCGCCGCCGCCTGGTACGAGCACGGCACGCGGCTCCTGTCCGTCGACGAGGGCACCGGCGAGATCAGCCAGATCGGCTTCTTCCAGCCCGTCAACGGCTCGGCGTCGCAGGCCTACTGGATCAACGACGAGTGGGTCTACACGATCGACTACCAGCGCGGCATCGACATCCTGCACTACGACGGCGACGCGCCGGTGCCGACCCAGGAGCGCTTCGACCGCTCGTGGCTGGCCAAGCTCGGCGTGGTCGACCCGATCTCCCAGCAGGAGCGCTACTACTGCTCGCTGGCGACCCGCCAGTCCTGACCGGTCTCCCTGAGCGACGGGCCACCCCACGCGGGTGGCCCGTCGTGTGTCGGGCTCAGTTGAGCGAGGGGTTCTCCGGGAACGTCGAGAACAGGGCGAGCTCCCCGCCCTGCCGGCGCAGCACCTGCGACCACAGCGCGTCCGGCGCGCTCGCGACCGCGTCGACGTCACGGGCGTCGGCGACGAACCACGCGTCGGCCGCCACCTCGTCCTCGAGCTGGCCGGGGGCCCAGCCGGCGTAGCCGATGAACACGCGCGCGTCCTCGACCAGGTCGTCGGCCTCCTCGGGCCCGCCGGCGAGGTCGACGACGCGCAGCCGGTCGACGATCGGGCTCCACCCGGCGTCGGGGAGCGTCTCGGGCCGGGCCCGACCCAGCGCGATGACGGCGTCGGGCTCGACCGGACCGCCGGCGAAGATGACCGGCGGTGAGGCGGCGAGGTACTCCCAGCCGGGGAGCGCCTCGGCGAGGCGTACCTCGCTCGGTCGGTTGAGGACCACACCGACGGCGCCCTCCTCGTCGTGGTCGAGGAGCAGGATGACCGTGCGGTGGAAGTTGGGGTCGGTCAGCGCCGGCGTCGCCACCAGCACCTTGCCCGTCCAGGTCTCGTCGCTCATGGCCGCCAGCGTACGACCCGTCTGCGGATGGGGTGGCGGGGACCGCCGGCGGTCAGGACTCGAACGAGGCGAGACACCGGACGAGGAGGTCGTGGAAGGTCTCGAGCTCGTCCGGGTCGAGCCCCGCGATGCCCGGGCGGTCCCGCACGAGCCGGTCCCGTAGGGCGTCGCGCAGGGCTGCGCCGTCCTCGGTGAGGACGATCGTGCGCCGGCGACGGTCCTGCGGATCGCTCGTCCGCGCGGCCAGCCCCCGCTCTTCCAGGCGATCCACGATGCCGGTCACGTTCGAAGCGTCACAGTGGAGGGAGGTCGCGATGTCCCGCATCGCGCAGGGCTGCGACAGGGTCCGCAGCGCCCGGGCCTGCGGTGGCGACAGCTCGAGCTCGGCGGCCACGGACTCGAAGTGGTGGCGCATGCGTCCGACCAGCTCGAACAGCAGGCCCACGGTACGGCCGATCCGCTCGGTGGCGAGGTCGGTCGCGACGGGCGCGGTCGTGTCGTCCATGCGCCAGAGAGTACGTGACCACCTCTATACTTGACAACCTCAACCTTCTTGTCCAGACTCGCCGGCGGGCTCGTCCCTCCCGCGCTCACCCTCCCCCACCCGTCCGGAGCACCCATGAGCGACCCCGTGATCGAGGTCCACGGCGTCCGCCGCACGTTCGGCGACGTCGTGGCGCTCGCCGACGTCGACCTGACCGTCGACCGCGGCAGCGTCCTCGGCCTCCTCGGCCCGAACGGCGCCGGCAAGACCACCCTCGTCCGCATCCTCACGACCCTCCTGGCGCCGACCGCCGGGCGCGCCACCGTCGCCGGCTTCGACGTCGTCGACGACGCCCAGGCGCTCCGCCGCGTCATCGGGCTCGCCGGCCAGTACGCCGCCGTCGACGAGGACCTGACCGGCCGCGAGAACATCGAGATGGTGGGTCGCCTCTACCACCTCGGCAAGGCCGAGTCGCGCCGACGCGCCGACGAGATCCTCGAGCGCATCTCGCTGAGCGACGCGGCCGACCGTGCCGCCAAGACCTACTCGGGCGGCATGCGCCGCCGGCTCGACCTCGCCGCGAGCCTGGTCGGGCGCCCCGAGGTGCTGTTCATGGACGAGCCGACCACCGGCCTCGACCCGCGGAGCCGCTCGGAGGTGTGGCACCTCATCACCGAGCTCGTGGCGGACGGCACCACGCTGCTCCTCACCACCCAGTACCTCGAGGAGGCCGACCTGCTCGCGGACCGGATCGCCGTGATCGATCACGGGTCCGTGATCGCCCGCGGCACCTCCGACGAGCTCAAGACCCAGGTCGGCGGCGACGTCCTCCACCTGCGCACCGAGGACCCCGAAGACACCGCCAAGGCGACCGAGATCCTCGCCGCCCTCGGCACCGACGATCCGCGCGTCGCCGACGATCGGACCATCGCGGTCACGGTCGGCGCCGGTGCCGCCGACCTCGTCTCGACGGTCCGGCAGCTCGACGACGCGGGCATCGCCGTCGCCGACATCGGCCTGCGTCGCCCCAGCCTCGACGAGGTCTTCCTCACCCTGACCGGCACGGCCCCAGCCGACGTCCCGGCCGACGCCCCGACCGACGGAGCACGCCAGTGAGCGCGACCACCATCACCCACGACACCGGCCGCCTGCCGCTACCGGTCGTCCTCGGCGACATCGCGACGGTGACCCGCCGCAACCTCACCAAGCTGACGCGGTCGCCGGCGACGATCGTGTTCTCGACCATCCAGCCGGTCATGTTCGTGCTCTTGTTCAACTACGTGTTCGGCGGCGCCATCAGCGGGTTGAAGGGCATCGACTACATCAACTACCTCCTGCCCGGCATCTTCGTCCAGACGGCGATGTTCGGCTCGACCAACACCGGCATCATCCTGAACGAGGACCTGCAGAAGGGCATCGTCGACCGGTTCCGGTCGCTGCCGATGGCGCGGTCCGCCGTCCTCGCGGGCCGCACCCTCGCCGACGCCGTCCGGCAGACGTTCACGGTCCTGCTCATGGTCGGCGTCGGCTACGCCATCGGGTTCCGGTTCCAGAACGGGTTCCTCGGCGCCATCGCCGCGATCGCCCTCACCGTCCTGTTCGGGTTCGCGTTCGCGTGGATCAGCGCCAACATCGGCCTGCGCGCCCCGACCGCCGAGGTCGCACAGACCGCCGGCTTCATCTGGGTCTTCCCGCTGGTGTTCGCGTCGAGCGCGTTCGTGCCGACCCAGACCATGCCCGGTTGGCTCCAGGCGTTCGCCAACAACCAGCCCGTGACCGTCACCATCAACGCCATCCGCGGCCTCGTGCTCGGCCAGGACGCCTCGACCGCTCTGGGGATGGGGACGGTCAGCACCAACGTCCTGGTGTCACTCGCGTGGATCCTCGGGCTGCTCGCGGTGTTCGCGCCGCTGGCCGTCCGCGGCTACCGCAAGGCCACGTGAGCCGCGACGCGGTCGCGTTCAGGCGAGGCTGCCCGTCTCGGACTCGGCCGCCGCGACGATCTCGCCGCGGCGGACGAGGTCCGCGGCCGCCTCGAGCTCCGGGGACAGGTGCCGGTCGGTGTCGTAGCTCGGCACGACCTCGCGCAGCCGTGACAGCACGGCGCCGGTGGCGGGGGACGGGTCGAGCGGGGCGCGCAGCTCCACCGCCTGGGCCGCCGCGACCAGCTCGACGGCGAGGATCCGGCCCAGGTTCGCCACCACCGTGCGGAGCTTCCTGGCCGCGCCCCACGCCATCGAGACGTGGTCCTCCTGCATCGCCGAGGTCGGCAGCGAGTCGACGCTGGCCGGGACCGCGAGCCGCTTGTTCTCGGCGCACATCGCCGCGACCGTGTAGTGGCCGATCATGAACCCGCTCCGCACGCCCGCGTCGACGGCGAGGAACGGAGGCAGCCCGTGGTTGCGGGTCCGGTCGAGCATCCGGTCGAGCCGCCGCTCCGCGATGGCCCCGACCTCCGACGCCGCGATGGCGAGGAAGTCGCAGGCGAAGCCGAGCGGGGCGCCGTGGAAGTTGCCGCACGACTCGACCCTCCCGTCGGGCATGACCACCGGGTTGTCGATCGCGGACCGGAGCTCGTGGTCGGCGGTGTTGGCCGCGAAGGTCCAGGTGTCCCGGGCGGCACCGTTCACCTGGGGCGTGCAGCGCAGGGAGTAGGCGTCCTGGACGCGGGTGTCCTCGGCGTGGTCGTGGCTGGCGCGGATGTCGCTACCGGCCATCACCCGGACGATGTTCTCGGCGCTGGCCGCCTGGCCCACCTGGGGCCGCAGCCCCACGAGGTCGGCGGCGAAGGGCCGGTCGGTGCCGAGGAGCCCCTCGACGGTCATCGCGGTCACGATGTCGGCGGTCGTGAGGAGCACGGCGAGGTCGTCGAGGGCCATGACGAGCTGACCGAGGATGCCGTCGGTGCCGTTGACGAGCGCGAGGCCCTCCTTGGCGCCGAGGTGGAAGGGCTCGAGCCCGACGTCGGCCAGCGCGTGGCGGGCCGTCACCCGGTGGCCGGCGGCGTCGCGGACCTCCCCCTCGCCGAGCAGCACCAGCGCGCCGTGGGCGAGCGGGGCCAGGTCGCCGGACGCGCCGAGCGACCCGTGCTCCGGGACGAGCGGGGTGTAGCCGGCGTTCAGCAGCCGCACCATCGCGTCCACGACCTCGGGGCGGATGCCCGAGTAGCCCATCGCCAGGGTGCGGGCGCGGAGGAACACCATCGCGCGCGCCACCTCGGCCTCGACCGGGTCACCCATCCCGGCGGCGTGGCTGCGCACGATCGACTCCTGCAGCTCCTCGCGCCGTGCCGCCGGGATGAAGGTCGTGGCGAGGCCACCGAACCCGGTCGACACGCCGTAGACCGGGGTGCCCGACGCGGCGTAGTCGTCGACGATCGCGCGGCTGCGCGCCATCGCCGCGACCGCGTCGTCGGAGATCTCGATCGCCGCGCCCCGACGGGCCACGGCGAGGACGTCGTCACGGCTCGCGCCGTGCGGGGTGAGGAGGACGGGCTCGATCATCGGGGCGTGTCCTGGGCGTCGGCGGAGATGTCGGGGGTGAGGTGGCCGTCGAGGATGCGGGTGGCGAGGAGGTCGGCGCCGTGCCAGTAGCTGAGCTCGGCGGGGTGGGCGACGTCCCACACGGCGAGGTCGGCGAGCATGCCGGGGGCGAGGATGCCGCGGTCGTCGAGCCCCAGCGCGCGGGCAGCCTCGCGGGTGGTCCCCGCCAGCGCCTCCTCGGGGGTGAGCCCGAAGCGCGTGCACGCGAGGCTCATGGCGAGCGGCAGGCTGCCGAGCGGGGAGGTCCCGGGGTTCAGGTCGGTGGAGACCGCGATCGGCACCTCGTGGGTGCGCAGCAGCGCGAGCGGCGGCAGGTGGGTCTCGCCGAGGAACTGCGATGCGCCCGGGATCAGCACCGCGACCGTGCCGGCGGCGGCCATGGCGACGGCGCCCTCCTCGGAGAGGTGCTCGAGGTGGTCGGCGGACAGGGCGTGGTGGCGGGCAGCGAGGGCGGCCCCGCCCTGGTCCGACAGCTGCTCCGCGTGGACCTTGACCGCCAGCCCCTGCTCGGTGGCGGCGGCGAGGATGCGCTCGGTCTCCTCCGGGGTGAACGCGATGGTCTCGCAGAACACGTCGACGGCGTCCGCGAGCCCCTCGGCGTGTGCCAGCGGGATCAGCTCGTCGCAGACCTCGCGCACGTGGGCGGCGCGATCGGCGGGATCGGCCCGGCGCTCGGGCGGGAACGTGTGGACGAGGAGCGTCGTCGTGACCCGGGCCGGGGCCGTGGGGTCGCGGTCGAGCCGGCGCGCGACCCGGAGCATCCGCAGCTCGGTGTCGACGTCGAGGCCGTACCCGGACTTGACCTCGACGGTCGTGGCGCCGCTGGCGGTGAGCCAGCCCAGGCGGCGACGCGCCGACGCGAGGAGCTCGTCGTCTGACGCGGCACGGGTGGCGGTCACGGTCGAGACGATGCCGCCGCCGGCGCGGGCGATCTGCTCGTAGGTCGCGCCGGCGAGGCGCTGCTCGAACTCGCCGGCGCGGTCGCCGCCGAAGACCAGGTGGGTGTGGCAGTCGACGAGCCCCGGCGTGACGAGCCGCCCGCCGGCGGACCAGGTCCGGGCCGGGGTGAGGTCGTCCGGCACCTCGGCGCGTGGCCCGGCGTGGGTGATGCGGCCGTGGGCGATCGCGACCACCCCGTCCCCGACCAGCCCGTAGGGCTCGGCCCGGTTCGGGTCCATCGTCGCGAGCCGGGCGTCGGTGACGAGCAGGTCGACCCGGCGGGGGTCGCTCACGACGGCGCCCCCGTACCCGGCTGGCCGGTGATCATCGGCAGGTCCACGCCGCGCTCGCGCGCCACCTCGACGGCGCGGTCGTACCCCGCGTCGGCGTGGCGCATGACCCCCGTGCCGGGGTCGTTGGTGAGGACGCGCGCGAGCTTCTCGGCGGCGAGGTCGGTGCCGTCGGCGACCACGACCATGCCGGCGTGGATCGAGCGCCCGATGCCCACACCACCGCCGTGGTGCAGGCTCACCCAGCTCGCCCCGGAGCTGGTGGAGAGGAGCGCGTTCAGGAGCGGCCAGTCGGCGATGGCGTCGGAGCCGTCGGCCATGTCCTCGGTCTCGCGGTAGGGCGAGGCGACGCTGCCGGAGTCGAGGTGGTCGCGGCCGATGACGAGCGGGGCGCTCACCTCGCCGGCACGGACCATGTCGTTGAAGCGCGCACCGAGCCGGGCGCGCTCGCCGTAGCCGAGCCAGCAGATGCGGGCGGGCAGGCCCTGGAAGGCGACCCGCTCCTGGGCGAGGTCGATCCAACGGTGCAACGCCTCGTCGTCGGGGAACTCCTCCTTGACCGCGCGGTCGGTCGCGGCGATGTCGGCCGGGTCGCCCGACAGGGCCGCCCACCGGAACGGGCCCTTGCCCTCGCAGAAGAGCGGCCGGATGTAGGCGGGGAGGAAGCCGGGGTAGGCGAACGCGCGGTCGAACCCGCCGAGCTCGGCCTCCTTGCGCAGCGAGTTGCCGTAGTCGAACACCTCCGAGCCGCGGTCGAGGAAGCCGACCATCGCGGCGCAGTGGCGGGCCATCGACTCGCGCGAGCGGTGGATGTAGGTCTTCGGGTCCTCGGCGGCGAGCTTCTGCGCCGCCTCCGGCGTGAGGTCGACCGGCACGTAGGACAGCGGGTCGTGGGCGCTCGTCTGGTCGGTGACGATGTCGGCGGGGAAGCCCTCCTCGAGGAGGCGCGGGAGGACGTCGGCGGCGTTGCCGACGAGCCCGACCGACAGCGCGCGGCGCTCGTCGCGCGCGGCGGTGCACCGGGCGACGGCGTCGTCGAGGTCGTCGGCGATCTCGTCGAGGTAGCGGTGCTCCTTGCGGCGCTCCACCCGCCACGGGTCGACGTCGATGCACAGGGCGACCCCGCCGTTCATCGTGACCGCGAGCGGCTGCGCCCCGCCCATGCCACCGAGCCCGGCGGTGAGCGTGATGGTGCCGGCGAGCGTGCCCTCGAAGCGCTTGCGGGCGATCTCGGCGAAGGTCTCGTAGGTGCCCTGGAGGATCCCCTGGGTGCCGATGTAGATCCACGAGCCGGCGGTCATCTGCCCGTACATCGTGAGCCCCTGGGCCTCGAGCTCGCGGAAGGTCTCCCAGTCGGCCCACTCGGGCACGAGGTTGGAGTTGGCGATCAGCACGCGGGGCGCCCAGACGTGGGTGCGGAACACCCCGACGGGCTTGCCGGACTGGACGAGCAGGGTCTCGTCGTCCTCGAGCCGGCGCAGGGTCGCCACGATCGCGTCGAACGCCTCCCAGCTGCGGGCGGCGCGCCCGGTCCCGCCGTAGACCACGAGGTCATCGGGACGCTCGGCGACCTCGGGGTCGAGGTTGTTCATGAGCATCCGCAGCGCCGCCTCCTGGGTCCAGCCCTTGCAGGAGAGCTCGGTGCCACGCGGGGCGCGGACGGGGCGGGGCTCGCTCATCGTGGTCTCCTCGTGTCGAGCGCCACGATAGACCGCTGCGCCGACCCACCTCCGCCCTCCCACCGTGAGCAGCACCCCCACCGTGAGCAGCATCCGCCGGCATGCCGGGCCGGGCTGCTCACGGTCGAGGTCGAGCTCACGGTGCTCACGGTCGGGGCGGTCGGAGGGGGCTACGGTCGCCGGCGACCGCGTCACGGAGTCCGGCCGTTGCCTCGTCTGCTCGTCGTCCACCACACGCACCTCCCCCACGACCCAGGAGCTCCTCGAGCAGGTGCTCGCCGGCGCCGGCGACGACGCGATCGAGGGCGTCGAGGTCGTGACCCGGGCGGCGCTCGCCGCGACCGAGGCCGACGTGCTCGAGGCCGACGGCTACCTCCTCGGGACGCCGGCGAACATCGGCTACATCTCCGGCGCCCTGAAGCACTTCTTCGACCGCATCTACTACCCGTGCCTGGAGGAGACGACCGGCCGCCCGTTCGGCGCCTACGTCCACGGCAACAGCGACACCGCCGGCGCGGTCCGGGCCATCGGGACCATCACGACCGGCCTCGGCTGGGAGCAGGTCCACGAGATCGTGACCGTGATCGGCGGCGCGACCGCCGAGGACCGCGAGGCGCTCTACGGCCTCGGTGGCACCGTGGCGGCGAGCCTCGTCGCCGACCTCTGACGCGCCCCGCCGGCGCGGGCCGGTCGGGTACCGACGCGGTCAGCTCGTGACGGGCGCCGGGTCCGTGGCGTCGTCGCCGGCGCCGGGACCGGAGACGCCGGCGGGGTCGTCGCCGGCGTGACGGGTGCGGGCGAGGATGACGAGGCCGACCGGCACCAGCACGAACAGGCTCACCCACTGCGCGCCGGTGAGGCCGAGGACGGTCTCGTCGCCGACCCGGACGACGTCGGTGACGGCGCGGAACACGCCGTACCAGACGAGGAACACGCCGGCGATGCGCCCGCGACCGACCACGAGTGCGCCGCGGCGCAGCAGCCACCACAGGAGGAGGGCGAGGACGGTCAGGTGCAGCAGCTCGTAGAGGGCGGTGTTGTGGTACGCGACGCCGACGGTGAGCTCGCCCTCGGCGGTCTGCCCGCCGAGGTAGCGCAGCGCCAGCGGGAAGTCCGTCGGCCCACCCCAGTGCTCCCCGACGGCGATGCACCCGAGCCGGCCGATGGCCTGGCCCACGACGAGGCCGACGGCGGCACCGTCGGCGATGCGGAGCCGCTCGGGCCGGTCGAGGCGTCGGACCATCGGGATGGCAGCCAGCGTCGCCAGGACGAAACCGCCGGAGAACTGCAGGCCGCCGTCCCACACGGCCACCACGTCGAGGAACGAGTCGATCCGGTCGAGGTGGGTCAGCACCCAGGCGAGCCGGGCGCCGACGAGACCGATCGCGGCGGCCAGGTAGCCCATCCGCTCGAACCGCTCACCGTCCCCGCCGGCGCGCTCGACGAGGCGGGCACCGAGCCGGGCGCCGACGATGATGCCGAGCGCGACGAGCAGCCCGAAGGTGTGCAGCGGCAGCGGGCCGGGCAGGGTCGGCACGGGACGGAACGGGATGGTCGCGAGCAGCACGGGCACCTCAGGATGCCGAGGGGGCGACGCGGCGGCGTCGGGGGGTGCCACATCGTCGCGCATCGCGGCCGTGGGTGCCCAACCGGGCCACCCTCGTGGACAGGGTCCGCGGCGTCGGCGGCAGCGGCTCCTGGGGCCGCTAGATGGGCGTGACGCCGGCGGGTGCCCCGCCCCCGCCGGGCGCGCCACCGCCACCGCCGCTCGGCGCGCCGCGCGACTGGTAGGAGAGGTTGGCGAACTTCGTGAGGTGGCTCAGGAAGGCGAGCCGGACGACGCCGGTGGCGCCGTTCCTGTGCTTGGAGATGATGAGCTCGGCGGTCCCCTTGTCGGGAGACTCGTCGTCGTAGACCTCGTCGCGGTAGATGAACCCGACGATGTCGGCGTCCTGCTCGATCGAGCCCGACTCGCGGAGGTCGGCGAGCTGCGGCCGCTTGTCGGTGCGGGACTCGGGCTGACGCGACAGCTGCGACAGCGCGATCACCGGGACGTTGAGCTCCTTGGCGAGCATCTTCAGCCCTCGCGAGATCTCGGCGACCTCCTGCTGGCGCGAGTCGACCCGGCGGTGGGACTGCATCAGCTGGAGGTAGTCGACGATGATGAGCTCGAGCCCCTCACGCTGCTTCAGGCGCCGGCACTTCGAGCGGATCTCCATCAGCGTGATCGACGGCGTGTCGTCGATGAACAGCGGTGCGTCCGACAGCCGCCCGAGCGCGTCGCCGAGCTTGCGCCAGTCGGCGTCCTCGAGCCGGCCGGTCTTGATGCGGCTGGAGTCGATGCGCGCCTCGGAGGCGAGCATGCGGTTCACGATCTCGAGCTTGGACATCTCGAGGCTGAAGATGATCGCGGGCTTGCGCGCCTCGACCGTGACGTACTGGGCGAGGTTGAGGCTCAACGAGCTGTTGTGGACGATGAGGTCGTCGGCGACGAAGTTGTGCAGCCCCGGGACCGTGAGGTCGTAGACCTGCTCCTCGCCGGCCGGCTCGATCGCGACGATCTCGTCCCAGTAGACGTCGGACGCCGCCCACCTCTCCAGCGCCTGCGACCCGAGGGCGTCGGCGAGCTCAGCCACGAGCCGACGGGAGGGCCGTCGCTTGCCCACGTGCCAGTTGTGGTTGCGGGGTCGGCCCGTCGCGGCGCTGACGTCCGCCCACGAGCGGTCCCCCTTCTCGGCCAGGATGAGGTCCCAGATCTCGAGCGGGAGCAGATCGGTGTTCGTGTGCTCGACCGAGCGCGCCTCGGCCGCATCCCGGACCCGAGCGCATGCCTCGCCCTTGGCGAAGATCCCGATCTCGTCGAGGAACCGCAGCACGTTCGTGGTATCGCGGATCTCGAGCTCGAAGGCGGGACGGCGGCTCACCTGCCCGTCCGCTGCGGTGTACTTCACACGCCGGGCGCGGATGCGAGCGATGATCCCGAAGCGGAGCAGCAAGTGCTGCAGATCCCTGATGAGCCGCTCAGAGACAGAGGTGTAGCTGATCCCGAAGTAGCCGTGCCCCTCTGCCACCCAGGCCGACCCGTCCGTGGCGTAGAGCCGTGACAGGAAGGTCGCGAGCTGCTCCCTGGGGAGGCGGAAGACGGGGTCAGGCACGAACTTGTCGTGGCTCCCCTTCCCCCACAGCCCGAGCTCCGTGAGCCAAGCGGTGAGGTGGTTACGGTGGGATCCTGCTCGTACCCGAGACCTGCCGCGGCCTCGAGCACGCGTCGGCTTCCGGGGCCACCCATCGGTACATCGCCCCGCAGGACCGCCCCCGCCCAACGACGGCTGACCCCCGCCTTCGCCGCGACCTCCGCCTGCGTTGGGATGTCGACATCACCTACGAAGGAGAGCTGTACGGCGTCAGTACCTGGCTTCTCCCGCAGACCGACGCGGACGCCGAACGCCGGGGCCAGGCGGACGGCCTCCTCGATCGATCTCCGCTCGCTCCGCTGTCAGGATCGGGGTGCCGCACACCATCGACCCGTCCCCCAACAGCAGACCGAGGAGCTTCACCTCCGCCTCCGCCAGGTGGTCCTCACCGAACACGGGCAGCGCCCGCGGTACCGCCACGAGGCCACCTGGGGCCAACTCGGAGAGCTCGCGCCATCCGCACGGTGTGAGCAACGGGTGGTTCGCGGTCGCCAGGACCCGACGTCCGAGGCGCGTGATCAGGGCGAAGACCGGCTTGACGCCGTTGTCGTGGAACTCGGTGACCTCCCGACCGGCGAGCTTCATGTCCGCGCCCAGGCTGACCGTCGACGCCGGCTTCCCGCGGCGACCGGAGTCGACGATCTCTCCGAGCTCCCGCACCTCCCCTGTGGGTTGAACGACCCTCGTTGAGCGTGGAGCGCACTTCCCCATGGCGGGCCGTGCGGCGATGATGATGAGGTTCTGGGGCTGCAGGCCGGCGGTGAGCCGGTCGAGGTCGTTGAAGCCGGTCGGCAGGCCCGTCACCTCGGAGCGGTTCTCGGCGAGCTTCTCGATCTGCTCGAAGGACTCGTTGAGCAGGTCCTTCAGCTGCGCGTAGTCGTTCTTGGCGCCGGTCTGGGCGATCTCGTAGACGATCCCCTCGGCCTGGTCGACCACGGTGGTGGCGTCGTCGGGGGACTCGTAGCCGAGCTGGGCGATCTCGGTCCCGGCGTCGATCACGGCGCGCAGGAGCGACTTCTCGCGCACGATCCGGGCGTAGTGGGCCGCGTTGGCGGCGGTCGGGACCGCAGCCGTGAGCTCGTGGACGGAGCCGGCACCGCCGACCTCGTCGAGCCGGCCGTTGCGGGCGAGCCAGTCGAGCAGGGTCACCGCGTCGATCGGCTCGCCGCGGTGCATCAGCTCCTGGATGCCCTCGAAGACCACCCGGTGGGCGGTGCGGTAGAAGTCGCCGGGCTTCAGGACCTCGACGACCTCGGCCGCGGCGTTGCGCGACAACAGCGCGGCACCGAGCACCGACACCTCGGCCTCGAGCGAGTGCGGCGGCACCCGGTCGTAGGCGCGGGCGGACCCGCGACCGTTGCCGTTGTGGCCGTTGCCGTTGTGGCCGTTGCCGTTGTGGCCGTTGCCGATGGTGGCGACGGGGGGCGGGGGGACGGGCGGCATGTCACTCATGGCCGGGACGCTACCGACGGGGTGTGACACCTCGCCGCGCCGGCGTCGGCCACGGCCGTGGACGCCGTGTGGACAACCCGCCGCCGCCTGTGGACCCGACGGTCACGCCTGTGGACGGCGTGTGGAGACCGCGCCCCCGGCACGACCGAGGCCACCCGCTCGGGGTGGCCTCGGTCGTGGTCTGGCTGCCGGTCAGGCGGTCTCGTCCCGACCGCCGGGGTGTCCCCCTCGACCTCGACCTGCGCGGCCGCGACCTCGTCGGTCCCGGCCTCGTCGGCCGTGGCCTCGTCGGCCGTGGCGTCCTCGGACCCGGCGCCGGCGGCCTGCTGCTGGGCCTCGTAGGCCTTGGCGGCCTCGAGCGCCTGCTCGGCGAGCACGTCGGCGTCGGTCTCGGAGCCCTCGGCCGCGTCGGCGGCGACGCCGGCGATGGCCTCCTCGTCGACGTCGGGCACGACCGCGCCGCCCCGCAGGGTGACGTTGCCCTCGGCGTCGACGACCTCGACGGTCACGAGCGCCTGGACCTGCGGGTGCACCTGGATCGGCGACCTCGTACTCCCCGATCTGCTTGATGCTGCCCTTGAGGTCGATGCGCCGCTTGTCGATGTCGTGGCCGCGCTCCTTGAGGACGCGGTGCACGTCGTTGACGGTCACCGAGCCGTACAGGTGGCCGGCCTCGTCGACGCGCGCCGGGACCCGCAGGGTCCGCGACTCCAGCGCCTGCTTGAACGCCTCGGCGTCGTCGACCGTCTTGGCCTCGTGGGCCTTGCGCGACACGGGTCAGCGCCTCGGCCTCCTTCATCGCGCCCTTGGTGGCGAGGATCGCCATGCCCCGGGGGATGAGGTAGTTGCGGCCGTAGCCGTCGGCGACGTCGACGACATCACCCGGCAGGCCGAGGTTGATGACCTCGTTCTTGAGGATGACCTTCATCAGCGTCTCCTATCGGACCGTGTAGGGGATGAGCGCCATCTCACGGGCGTTCTTCACGGCGCCGGCCAGCTGGGTCTGGCACTTCGCGCAGTTCCCGGTGGTGCGGCGGGCCTTGATCTTCCCGCGCTCGTTCAGGAAGGTCTTGAGCAGCGACAGATCCTTGTAGTCGATGTACTCGATCCCCTGCCGGCAGATGGGGCAGGGCTTGTCCTTGCGTGGCTTGCGCTTCTTCTTCGGGGGCATGGTGCCGCTCCTCGTGGAAGGTCTGGGTGGTCGACCGCGACCGTGCGGGTCGGATCAGAAGGGGACGTCGTCGTCGGAGGGGGGCGGCGGACCGTCCCAGCCACCGCTGCTCGAGCCCGAGCCGGAGCCCGACCCGGAGGTCTTGGAGGTCTGTGCCCGCGCCCAGCGCAGCGACGGCGCGACCTCGTCCGCCTCGATCTCGGTGACCCAGACGGTCTGGCCGTCCTTGTTCTCGTAGGACCGGACCTTGAGGCGCCCGATCACGATGACGCGGTCGCCCTTGTGCACGGACTCGGCGACGTTCTCGGCCATGTCGCGCCAGAGGTTGACGTTCATGAACGTCGTCTCCTCCTGCTGCTGACCGTCCTTGCCGGTGTAGCGACGGTTCACGGCGATGCGGAAGTTCGCGACGGGGATCCCGCTCTGCGTGAAGCGCAGGTCGGGGTCGTCGGTCAGGTTGCCGATCATCGTGACGAAGTTGCTCTCAAAGGCCATGGCGGCGCTCCGTTCGTTCTCGTCTGCGGCGGTCCGGGGCGGACCGACCGGTGCTCGTGTCGGAGGACGAGCCCGGTCAGGCCGGCTTGCGGATCCGCAGCTCGGGGACGCACGGTCTTGAAGCGCACGATGTCGTCGGCGAGCCCGAGCACACGCTCGACCTCGGCGACCTGCTCGGCCGTGGCCTCGAAGTCGAGCACGCCGTAGTAGCCGTAGTTGCGCTTGGTCGATCTCGTAGGCGAGCCGACGCTTGCCCCAGAAGGCCTCGTCGATCATCTGACCACCCTGCTTGGCGAGGGTCTCCTTGACGCGCTCCCAGACCGCACCAGCGGCCTCGTCGTCGAGGGTGTCGGTGATGATCACCATCATCTCATAGCGGCGCATACGCACCTCCCATGGTCGTTTCGGCCCCTCGCGGTCGTGCCGGACGCGGGCAGCGTTCGACACCGGTGGGGGCAGGGGTGCTGTCCACGTGGAACCGGCATCTGACCGGTCTCCCGACGGGCGGCGACGCGGACACGCATCGAAGCGCCACAGGGGCGTGGACGGCGGCACGGTACCGGTGCACCCGTCCTCCGACAACCCGACGCTACGGGGTCGCTGCGACACCGCACGCCGGGCCCTCCCCAGGCTGTGGACGACCGCGGCCGCCACATCTGTGGACGACCGTGATCCCGCCGGCGCCCGTCGGAGCGCGACCCACCGCACGCCCGACCGGTCCCACCGCGACGGCGGACCCCACCGTCAGAACCAGGGCCGGCCGAACAGCACCACGCGGGCGAAGGCCAGGAGGGTCACCCCGAAGGTCACGCTCGCGACCACCCGCGCGGGCCCGGGGTCCGGCTCGGGGTCGCCGACCGCGACCACGTCGTCGACGAGCGGGTCCGCCGTCGGCGACGCGGACGGGGCGAGCGGCGCCGGGAACGGCTCGAGGTCGGGGTCCTCCGGTGCGGCCGTGGGTGCCGCGGTGGGGGTGGCCGTCCCGGTCGGGGTCACGACCGGCAGCGGCTGGGTCGGGGTCGGGCTCGGCGGCCCGAAGCGCGGGGACGGGGACGGGGTCGACGTGGGCGACGGGCGCGGCGCCGGCGAGGACGGCGCTGGCGAGGACGGGGACGGGCTGGGCGCCGCGGAGGGCGACGGCGCCGGCGAGGACGGCGCCGGCGACGGGGACGGGGATGCGGGTGCGGGCGACGGCGCCGGCGACGCCGGGGCGGTCACCGTGATCGTCCCCTGCATCTGGTCCGGGTGGAGCTTGCAGCGGTAGCTGACCTCGCCGGGCTGGTCGGCGGTCCACGTGAAGGTCGCGCCGGTGGTCCCGCACGCGTCCGGGGTCACGGCCGTGCAGCCCGGGTGGGAGTCGAACCGGCCCGCGGCCGTCACCGAGTGACGCGACTCGCCGGTCCACCGCCACGTCACGGTCTCGCCGACCGCGACCGTCACCGCCGCCGGCTCGAAGGAGAAGTCGATGACCTCGACCTGCGCCGGCGCGGCGCCCGCGGGACCGACCCCGACCCCGAACGCGGGGAGCACCACGCCGGCGGACGCCGCGAGCGCGAGGGCCGGGCGGAGGCGACGGAGGCGACGGACGGTCGGGAACACGTCGCGGACCGTACCGGCGCCGCCGTCAGGGCACCTCGACGAGCGCGACGTGCGGGAGGAGCCGGCGCAGGAGCGCGATGCGCCGCTCGAGGCCCAGGACCGTGACGTGCTCGTGGTCGGCGTGGGCGCCGTCGCCCTCGGGACCGAGCCCGTCGAGGACGGCCGCGCCGACCGCCGCGGCGAGGTTGCCGTCCGAGGCACCCCCGACGGCGACGGTGCCGATGTCCTGGCCGGCCTCGACGCCGGCGGAGCGCAGCGCCGGCAGGAGCGGCGCCGACGCGGCCGCCGTGAGCGCCGGGCGGTTGACCGGCAGCGACACCTCCAGCACCGCGCCGTTGGGTGGCCGCAGCGCCGCGAGGCCCGCGCGCACCCGCTCGACCTCGGCGTCGTCGGTGAACCGGACGTCGAGCGCCACCGTGGCCCGCGCCGGGACCGTGTTCACGCTGCTGCCGCCCGACAGGAGGGTCGGCGTGACGGTCGTGCCGCGCTCGGGGTCCCCGAGCGCCTCGGCGCCGGCGAGGACCGCCCCGAGCCCCACCACGGCGTTGACGCCCTCGTGGGGGGCCAGCCCGGCGTGCGACGCGCGGCCGACCGCCGTGAGCGTGCCGAGCGCCACACCCTTCCGGGCGGTCTTGACCGCACCGTCGGGCCCGCAGGGCTCGAGCACCAGCACCCGTCCGCACCGCCGTGCCTCGACCTCGATCGCCGCCCGCGAGCCGAGCGAGCCGACCTCCTCGTCGGCGGTGAGGAGCATCCGCGCCGGCGGGGCCGCGCCCTCGGCCGCGAGCGCCGCGAGGGCGTGGACGGCCACGACGATCCCGCCCTTCATGTCGAACACCCCCGGTCCGGTCACGCGGGCGTTGGCGACCGCGAACGGCAGCCGCTCGAGCGTCCCCAGCGGCCAGACCGTGTCGTGGTGGCCGAGGAGCAGCAGGGGCGCCTCGACGTCGGGCGCGTTGGTCCAGGTGACCCGCCCGTCGGCGCCCACCTCGGTCTCCCCGCCGAGCCGGGTGTCGAGGAGCTCGGCGACGGCCGCCGCCGACGCCCGGAGCGCGGCGGGATCGTCGCTGGGCGACTCGACCTCGACCAGGCGTCGGAGGTCGCCGAGGACCGTCTCGATGTGCACCCGCCGCCTCCCGTCGCCGCCGTCGCGCGACGCTACCCGGGCCCCGCCCGCGGCGGGACGCGACGGGCGGGGTCGACGGACGGCGGACGGGCGGGTCACACGAACCGCTGGGTGAACCCCGCGACGGCCCGCCGCCCGGCCGCGACCGGCGAGGTCCCGGCCCGTTCGAGCGCGACGCCGGCGGCGAGCAGCACCGCCCCGCCGGTGGCGAGCCACGCCCAGGTCGGCACCGACGCGACCACCGCGAAGGCCTCGTGGAGGGTGACCCCCACCAGCAGCAGGACGCCCAGCACCAGCGGGGCGGCGAGCCGCCGGAACGCGCCGGCGGTCACCGCGACGACGCCGACCGTGCCGACCACGAGCGCGTGGCCGCCGCCGCCGCCGGCGAGCCGCTCGACCAGGGCGGGGCCGGCGAGGAGGAGGATGGCCGGTGCGTAGGCCACCCAGGAGCTGACCTCCTGGTCGCGCCGGCGCGCCTGGTGGCCGGCGCCGGCGAGGTGCGCAGCGACCGGCGCGGCGTAGGCCTCGACGAGCCCGACCGAGGCGTCCTCCAGCAGGAGCCACGTGCCGAGCGTCAGCAGGCCGCCGCCGACGTGGCCGACGAGCGGGCGGCCGCGGGCGACGCCGGCGACCACGGCCGCGGCGCCGACCAGCAGGGTGGCGACGCCGGCCGCGCGCTGCTCGGTGAGGGTCAGCGCCCAGCCGACCGGACCGACGCTGGCGGCGATCGCGAGCACCGGGAGGTGCCAACGGGCGTCGGCCGCGAGCGAGACCGCCGCCCACCCGACCGCGCCGGCGACCAGGCACAGCCCGATGACGGCCGGGCTCGCACCGTTCGCGACGCCGACCACCACCAGCGCGTGGTGCACGGGCACGGCGGCGAGCGGCGCGAGCCAGGGCCGCCCGAGCCGGACCGTCTCGGCGAGCAACAGCACGGCAGCGACGACCAGCGGGACCGCCGCGTCGCCGGGCGTCCAGGGCAGGACCGCGAGGGAGACCAGGACGACGGCGCCTCGGGCGGCGTCGGCGGCGACGCGGTCCCGGTCGATCCCGACCGCGAGCGCCACGAACGCGAGGACGGCGACGACCGCCATGGCGGGGTCGGCGAGGAGGTGCTCCGCGGGAGCGAGGGTCACGAGCGCGATCGCGGCGAGCGCGGTGAGGGTGCCGACCAGCGCGGCCCGGGTCCCCGACCGGCCGTCGGCGATCCCACGCGCGACGGGGAGCACCCCGGCGGCGACGACGAGCGCCGCGGCGGGCAACACGCCGGCCGGGTGGGCGACGCCGGAGACGACGGCGACCAGCCCGACGGCGCCGGCGACGACGGCCGCGGCGGTGTCGCGCCCACCACGGCTGACCGCGGCGGCGAGCGCGGTCACGGCGAGCACGAGCGACACCGCCACCGGGTCGTCGGTGGCGCTGGCGACGCCGGCGCCGGCGAGGAGCCCCACCGCGACGAGCCCGGGGAGCCAGACCCGCCGGGCCGGGAGCGTGTGCCGGACGGTCGCGAGGCCGGCGGCCAGGGCGGCCACGAGCCACGCCGCCGCCGCGGCGGCGTCAGGCGCGACCGCGGCGGCCGCGGTCGCCCCGGGGAGCTGCTCGGCGAGCGCCGGCGAGACCGCGACCTGGAGCGCGGTCGGCAGCACCAGCAGCGCGCCGAGCTCGGCGAGGAACGCGAGGCGGTCGGACGGCTCCCGCCACAGGAGGTCGCGCGCGCCGGCGAGCGCGGCCGCCTCCACGAACACGAGCAGCAGCGGCAGCTGGAGGAGCTCGGCGGTACGGCCCGGGTCGGTCCGGACGAGGAGGCCTGCTGCCGCCGTGACCGGCGCGAGCAACGCGAGGTGGACGAGCAGCCGCGAGCGGTGCGTGGCGCCGGCGAGCGCCAGGACCCCGACGGCGAGGAGGCCCGGGGGCGACCGCCTCGAGCGTGGAGGTGGGGCCGGCCCAGCCACCGCGCGTGACGACCTCGGTCCAGGGGGTGGCGCCGGCCACGACCGCGGCCACCAACGGCCCGACCGCGGCGACGAGGGCGAGCCCGGCGGCGTAGGGCTCGCGGGGAGCCCGCAACCCGGACACCACGACCCCGGCGACGGCGACGACGGCCACCGCGATCGGGGCGGCGACGCCGGTCAGGGCACCGAGGCCCGTCGCGAGCAGGACCACACCGGCGAGGCTCGACCAACGAAGGACGCGCGAGTCCGCCAGCCGTGCCAGCAGCGGGAAGGCGAGGAGGACGAGCACGCCCTCTGCGACGGCCACGCGCGGCCAGGCGACGTCGAGCCGGTTGGTGAGCGCGGCGAGGTCGACCGGGAGCAGGAACGCCCCGAGGTGCAGCAGGGCCGACGCGGCGATCGGCAGCCGGCCGCGGAGGCGCGCCCCGGCCAGCAGCACCGCGCCGGTGACCCCGCCCACGATGGCGGTCTTGGCCTCCAGCGGCAGCAGCGACCACCGCACCCAGACGAACACGACCGCGGCCGCCACCAGCAGGAACGCGCCCGTGCCGGTGGTCCACGCCGCCGCCCGGCTGCCGGCATCCCGGGGCGGCCGGCGGCGCGCCCGGCCGGCGGACGGGGGCGGAGGCGGGGGTGGAGGCGGACCGTCGACCGGCGGGCCGAGCCGGGGCGTGGTCGGCGGCGGCGGTGATGTGGGTGGTGTCGTCGGGGCGGAGGTCGGGGGCACGGCGGGCTCCTCGGGTCGCTCGTCTCCGATCATCCGCCGTCCCGAGCCGTGACGGGCTGCGGAGGTCCCCCTATCCGTGGCTGGGGGACCCCCTACCGCACCGTGGTCGTCCGGATGCGTCGGGTCACCTCGCGTCGGTGCTACTCGATCCCGTGCTCGACGGCGTACCGGACGAGCTCCTGCCGCCGGTTCAGGTGGAGCTTGTCGAGGATGTTGCGGACGTGGTTCTCGACCGTCTTGGGCGAGATGAACAGCCGCTCGCCGACCTCGCGGTAGGTGTAGCCCCGGGCGACGTGCTGGAGCACCTCGCGCTCGCGCTCGGACAGCGGCGAGGTGCCGGTGGCCTCCTTCGACAGGCGTCGGAACTCCCCGAGGACGAGCGCCGCCAGCGAGGCCGAGAACACCGGCTCGCCCCGGGCCGCGCGCGTCAGCTCCTGGCGCAGCTCGTCGCCGGGGGTCGACTTCACGAGGTAGCCCTGCGCGCCGGCCGCGACGGCGTCGAGCAGGTCGCGCTCCTGCTCCGAGACCGTCAGCATGACGATGCGGGTCTCCGCCCCGCACGCCTTGGCGACCGCGATGCCGCCTCCGTCGGGCATGTTGAGGTCGCAGACGACGAGGTCGGGGTGGTGCTCGCGGATCGCGGCGATGGCCTCGGTCGCGGTCCCCGCCTGGGCGACCACCTCGAAGCCGGAGCCGAGGTCGGCGGCGACACCGTCGCGCCAGATGGGGTGGTCATCGGCCAGGACGACCCGCACCGGCGGCTGGCGCTTGGCGGCCTTCTGCACGCGCGACTCCCCTCCTGACGCGTCCGCCCAGCCTACGCGGGTGCAGCCGGCGCGAGCCTGACGCGCGCCGGCGAGGGTCGGCGAGGGTCGGCGGCCCCACCGTGGCCGTTCGGTCGCGGCCGTTCCACCGGGTCCCGGACGACGGCAGCGCCCGGCGACGCCCGCCCCACCGGCCGGGCACGGTGGGGCCATGCTCACCACGACCACGCCCCTGATCGCCACGGCCGTCGCCGCGCTCGCCGCCGGCGCGCTCGGTGTCTCCGGCCTCACCGTGCCCGCGGCCGGGTCCGAGACCGGCGCCCGCCCGGCCCGGCCACGGCCACCGACGTGACGCCCGCTCCACGGGCGGAGCCCGCGGCCGCCCGCACGATCGCCATCGACTGCGGTGGCTACGACGCCGACGGCGCGGTCGTGAACCCCGAGGCGACCCGCATCACGGCCGCACCGGTCGACGAGCAGGGGGTCCCGGCGATCCCCGACGTCTGCGGCGGCTACACCGCCGACGGCACCTTCATCGGCGACGACTGACCCCGAGTGCCGCACCAGGTTCGTACCGAGAAGTTCCCCTCCAGGAGATGTTCTCACTACGAACCTCGAGCGGGAGGGACCTCACCCGGCGGGGATCCGCAGCCGGACCTCGGTGCCTCGACCCGGCCGCGACTCGATCTCGACCTCGCCGCCCACATCGGTGACCCGGCCCCGCACCGAGCCCGTGAGGCCGGTCCCCTCGGAGGTCGCCGCCGGGTCGAACCCGACGCCATCGTCGCGGACGGAGCAGAACACCGCGCCGTCCGCGGGCTCGACGTAGACCGTCACGGTCCGCGCCCGCGCGTGCTTGCCGACGTTCGTGAGCGCCTCGCCGACGGCCCCCACCAACGCCCCGCGCCGGTCGGTCGACAGCCGCGGCAGGTCGTCCGGGACGAGCACCCGGACCCGGAGGTCGTAGGTGCGCTCGGCCTTCCCCGCCGCCTCGCGCAGGGCGTCCCCGAGGTCGCCCCGGCCCACGAGGTCGGGCTGCGTCCCGAAGAGGAAGGCCCGCAGCTCGCGCTCCTGGTCCCGGGCGAGGCGGGTCAGGTCGGGGTCGTCGCTCCGGCGCTCGACCACCGCGAGGGTCTGCAGGACGCCGTCGTGGAGGGTGCGGGCCACCTCCTCGCGGGCGCGTGCCAGCGAGACCTCGCGCTCCGCCCGGTGCAGGAGCCGCGTCAGGTAGCCGGCGGTCGCCCCGGCGAGCGTGTAGAGCACCGCCGTCGATGCGAGCGAGAGCACCTGCGCGGGGGTGAGCGGTCCCACGAGGGCGTCGGCCACCGTCCCGCCGGCGGAGGCGAGGGCGAGGGTGGACGACACCGCGCGGGCGACACCGAGCAGTAGGCCGGCACCCGCGCCGGCCAGGGGTCCGCCGGCGACCCCGGCCGCGAGGGCGGCAGCCAGCGGCCAGGCGACCCCCAGGGACTGCTCGGTGCTGAAGACGTGGCGGTCGTCGTAGACGTAGCCGTCGGCGAGGAGGAGCGAGGCGGCGACGACCACCTCGCCGGCGACGGTCGCGGGTCGCACGAGCCGGGCCGGGTCGGTCCGGAGCAGCACGGTCGTGACCGCCGTCACCACGAGCGCCGCCCCGACGAGCCCGGCCGCCACCCCGGGGTGGTCGAGCGAGCGACGCGCGAGCAGCACGACCGTCGCCATCCAGGCCCAGCCGGCCCAGCGGAAGACGGCCAGCCCGGTCAGCACGCTCTTCTCCACGCACGGAGCCTACGAGCCCGGCCCGTCGGGGCGCGCGAGGACGGGCCGCACCAACGGACGCCGGTGCCTACGCTTCGACCTCCACGGCAGCGATGGAGCGACGTGACCGACGCCGGAGTGGACGGCACGCGTGGGGCGCAGGTCTCCGGAGCCGCGTCTGCGTGGACGCCGCCCTACCTGGGCGAGAGCTTCTGGTCCACCGCCGGCATCTCGCTCGGCGCCGTGGTGGGCCTGATCGTGGCGGCCCTCGTCGCCGAGGAGCGGGGGGCCGCCCTCGCGGTCGTGGGCGGTTGTGTCGGCCGTGCTCGGCATCCTGTCGCGGCTTCGAGGCGGCGTGGGAGCGGTGGGGCGGTCCCGGCGTCGCTGGCCGCGATCACGCTCGCGTGCCTCGTGACGGGTGGCCCGGCCAGCCCGCTGACGCACCTGTTCGTCCTGCCGGTGGTGTACGTCGCCCTGACCAAGCCCCGCCGCACGATCATCGTCGTCACGTCGCTGGCCCTCACGATCCGGCTCCTCCTGGTCGTGCCCGTGACGGCGACGAGCGACGTCGTCGGCGGCGGTCGTCGAGGTGCTGGTGTGGTCGCTCCTCGCGGTCACGAGCTACGGCCTGCGGAGCTCCCTCGGCGGTCGCCGCCGCACAGCTCGACCGGGTCGAGGGACTCCACCAGACGCTGGTCGAGGGGCACCGCAACGCCGTCTACGTCCTCGATCCCGACGGGCCGGTTCCTCGAGGTCAACGCCGCCGCGGAGGCGCTGTCGGGCTACGCCGCGAGGCGCTCATCGGGTCGAGCTTCGAGCCGCTCATCCCGGAGGAGCTTCGCGAGGACACCCGGCGGCACTTCCAGCGAGGCCCTCGACGGGGCGCCCGCAGACCTACGAGACGGCGATCGTGCGGGCCGACGGCCAGCGCGTACCGCTGCTCGTCACCAACGTCCGCATCCAGCTCGGTGGCGAGACGACCGGGGTCTACGGCTTCGCGGCCGACCACTCCGGGGCGCTGCGCGACCGTCTCGCGCGCGAGACCTCCGAGCGGCGCTTCCGCCGGCTCACCGACAACGCCTCCGACGGCATCTACATCGCCCTCACCGCCGGTGGCGGGCGCCACTTCGTCTACGTGAACCCCGCGATGGAGTCGTTGACCGGCGTCCCCGCCGAGCGCTGGTACACGCGATCCGGACGTCGCCGCCGACCACGTGCAGGGGTCGGTCCTGCAGCGGATCCGCGACCTGCACGTCCCGGGGCATGCCCTGGACCGGGCCCGATCGAGATCCCGTGGCGGCTCGACGACGGCGAGCTGCGCTGGCTGGAGCTGCGCGAGGTCGCCTACGAGGACGACGAGGGCGCGACCGTCGGGGTCCAGGGCACCGTCCACGACATCACCGCCCGCGTGCGTCGCCAGGAGGCGACGAGCACCGCGCTCGAGGCGCGAGCAGGCCGCGGCGGAGCACCTGCGGCGGGTCGACGAGATGAAGACGGTCTTCCTGCAGTCGGTCTCGCACGAGCTCCGCACCCCGCTCACGGCGCTGATGGGGCTGTCCGTGACCGTGTCCGAGCACCTCGAGCGGCTCGGGCCCGAACGCTCGATCGCGCTCTTGAAGCGGGTGGTCGCGAACGCGCACAAGCTCGACCGGCTGCTGTCGGACCTGCTCGACATCGACCGGATGTCCCGCGGGGTCCTGACGCTGCGGGTCGCCCCCACCGACCTGTCGAGCCTGGTGATGCGGACGCTCGACGACCTCGAGGAGACGAGCCACGCCCTGGTCAGCGACATCGAGCCGGTGACGATCGGTGCGGACGGGCCGAAGGTCGAGCGGATCGTCGAGAACCTCATCCACAACGCGGTCCGGCACACCCCCGAGGGGACCCGCGTGTTCGTCCGCACGCGGGCGGTACCGGGAGGCGCGGAGCTCGTGGTCGAGGACGACGGCCCGGGGATCCCCCACGAGCTCACCGGTCAGCTGTTCGACCCGTTCACGCAGGGGCCGGCGAGCGCCACCGCCGCCAACCCGGGGACGGGGATCGGGCTGACCCTCGTCGCGCGGTTCACCGAGCTGCACGGCGGCCGCGTCAACGTCAGCGAGCGGGAGGGCGGCGGCGCGTCGTTCCGGGTCTGGCTGCCGTCCTCGCCGGCGCCGGGGTCGGCGACCACACCGGTCGTGAGCCCCTGACGACCGTCAGGCGGGGAGGCGCTCGCGGATGAGGTCGAGGAGGAGCCCCCACCGGCGGACGTCGTCCGGCTCGGCGTGCTCCCGGAGCCACCCCACGAACGCGCTCTTGGCGGCCGAGGTCAGGTCGAAGTGCCACTCGTCGGCCCGCAGGATGCGCTTGCCGCGGATGGCGGCGTCGCCCTGCTCGTCGACGAAGCGGTCGACGAGCCGCCAGTCGAAGACGTCCTCCGCCTCGGTGCCGGCCGGGTAGTCGGGGACGACCTCGGCGTAGGTCGTGACCTGCTGCCGGTTCGTGAACGTGAACCGGCTGACGAGCGTCTGCTTGGCCCGCTGGCCCGGGTCGTCGTTGTCGAGCACCACCAGCAGCGGCGTGTCGGTCTCGGCCCGCAGCACGATCGCCTGGAGGGCCGCGGCCATCGCGCCGCCGGCGGGTTGGATGGCGAGGTCGGCGAGCTCGTCGGCCCGCCCCAGCACGTCGGCGGCGATCCGCAGGTACGCCTCGTCGGTCCCGCCCTCGAAGACGAGGACCCCGCGCGTGGCGTTGCCGATCCGGGTCGTGCGGTCGATGACGGCGGCGAAGCCCGGGTCGCGGAACAGCCCGCCGAGGAGCGGCGCCTGCGGCTCGTCCCCACGGGCGGTCCCGATGACGTGCGTGACGCCGGCGCGGTCGCGGGCGACGGCGACGACGACCGCCTCGGGCGAACGCGAGATGACGAACGGCGACTCCGAGGTGATGACGACCGCCGCCTCGCCGGCTGCGGCGAGGTCGTCGAGCGCGCCGCGGACGGCTTCCTGCGCGCCCGGGGTGGAGGAACGCCTCCGGCTCCTCGACGACCACGGCGGCCACGGTCTCGCCGGACGCGGCGAGGTGGGTGGCGAGGCCCACCGCGGCGGCCGCCCGAGCCCCGTCGCGTGCCGGATGGTGAACCCCAGGTCGTCGCGGACGGTGACCTCGGCCCGCGTGCCGTCCCAGGCGAGCGCGACCGTGCCGACCTCGGGGATGACCCGGTTCATCGCCGTGAGGAGCGCCGCTTCGACGGCGGTGCGGCTCGCCGGCTCGTCCAGCCCCAGACGCGCGGCCAGCCGGGTCACGATGTCACCGACGTCGTCCACGGCCTCGGCCAGCACCACGTGCCCGGCGCCGACCGGGAGATCCTCGCCGGCGCTCGCACCCGTGACGGTCTCGGACCGCGTGCCGAGCGCCCACGCGACCGTCACCGACGGTCCGGTCCCGGACGCGTCGTCGCCGGCGAAGCGGAGCGTGACCTCCGGGACCCCGGCGGGGCGGTGCCGTGGGCGTTCGCGCTCGATGTCGAACGGCAGGGACGGGTCGAGCGCGATCGCGATGGCGCGGGCGAGGTTGGACTTGCCGGCCTGGTTGGGCCCGACCAGGGCGGTCACCCCGCGTTGGGCCACCGGGAGGGTCAGGTCCTGGCCCGCCACCGAGCGCAGGTCGCGGATCGTCACCTCGCGCAGCCGCACGTCAGCGTCCGCCGTCGGGGACGTCGAGGTGACGCGGGCGCGTCACCGGAACCGCGCGAGGTAGTAGCGCTTCTTGCCGACGCGGAGGACCAGCGTGCTCTCGCTCGCGAGGTCGTCGGGGCCGATCGTGTGGGACTCGTCGTCGACCGGGGCGTTGTTGAGCCGTACCCCGCCCTGCTTGACGAGCCGGCGGGCCTCGCCGTTGGAGGACGCGGCGCCGACCTCGGTCATGAGCTCGAGGAGCCCCAGTCCGTCGGTGAGCCGGGCGCGGGCGAGCTCGACCGACGGGGCGGTGTCGAACGCCTCGGCGAGCGTGCCGTCGTCGAGGCCGGCGAAGGGCTCCTTGCCGAACAGCACAGCCGTCGCGCGCTGGGCCGCCGCGACGCCGTCGTCCCCGTGGACGATCCGGGTCGCCTCCTCGGCGAGCTCGCGGTGCGCGACGCGGCCACCCGGGTCGTCGGCGAGCTCCCGCTCGAGCGCGGCGATCTCGTCGAGGTCGAGGTACGTGAACAGCTTGAGGAACCGCACCACGTCGTCGTCGTGGGCGTTCATCCAGTACTGGTAGTAGGCGTAGGGCGAGGTCATGTCGGCGTCGAGCCAGATGGCGTTGCCGGCCGACTTGCCGAACTTGCGGCCGTCGGAGGTGGTGAGGAGCGGCCACACGAGCCCGAACGCCCTGGCGTCCGAGCCGTGCATGCGGCGGATGAGGTCGGTACCCGCGGTGATGTTGCCCCACTGGTCCGACCCGCCGCCCTGGAGCGTGCAGCCCTCGGCCTCGTAGAGGTGGGCGAAGTCGTAGGCCTGCAACAGCTGGTAGCTGAACTCGGTGAACGACAGCCCCTGCTCGCGCTCCTCGAGCCGCTTCTTCACCGACTCGCGGGCGATCATCTGGTTGACCGAGAAGTGCTTGCCGACGTCACGGAGGAAGTCGAGGAAGCTGAACCTCGACAGCCAGTCGTGGTTGTCGACGAGCTTGCCGGCGGTGGGCGAGCCGTCGTCGGAGAGGTCGAGGACGTGCGAGAGCTGGGACCGGATGGCGGCGAGGTTGGTCTCGAGCTGGGCCTCGTCGAGGAGCTCGCGCTCGGTGTCGCGGCCCGACGGGTCACCGATGCGGCCCGTCGCCCCGCCGGCGATCGCGATCGGCCGGTGCCCGAGCCGCTGCAGCCACGACATCGCCATCATCCCGACGAGGTTGCCGGCGTGCAGCGACGGGGCGGTCGGGTCGAACCCGACGTAGTAGGTCACCCGCTGGCTCGCGAAGTGCTCGCGCAGCGCGGCCTCGTCGGTGACGTCCTGGACGAAGCCCCGCGCGCGCAGGACGTCGATGGGGTTCTGGTCGCTCGTCATAGCGCCGAACCGTACCGGCGCCCCGCGTCGAACCCCCTCCCCAGCGAACTTCGCCCCTACGAACTTCAGCATCCTGAAGTTCGACCCCTCGAAAGTTCGCCGGGGGGGATGAGGGCGGGGACCTCGCCGGCGGGCATCCAGTCGGGCATGCCGTCGGCCCAGACGTAGGTGTCGGAGCGCACGGTCCCGTCGAGGACGAGCCGGCGCATCGTGGTGAGGTCGAGCGGGCCGTACTGCTGCTGGCCCTGGAGGTGGTACCACCGCGCCGGCGTGAGCTCCTCGGTCACCGACGCCTCCTGGTCACGGCGGCCAGCCCGATCGCGGCGATCCCCGCGGCCGCCGCGCCGCCGCCGGTGGACGGTAGCGTCGGCGCCGCCTCGGGGGTCGGCGGCGCGGGCGCCGGCGCGGGCGCGGGACCGGGGGCCGACGCCGGTGCCGGGCAGCCGGCCCGGATGTCCTCGCAGACGTGCCGGGTGCCGTCCCGGCCGGCGAAGTCGCGCGACGAGGTGAAGTAGAAGCTCAGCCGGTCGCGCCAGGTGGCCGCGCCGTCGGGGCCCAGCCCGTCGTCGTCGAGGAGCCGCGCGACCGCGTCGTCGTAGCCCGGCTCGCCCTCCTCCTTGAGGTAGCGGTCGAGCCACGCGAGCGTGTAGTGGCGGGCGAGCGGGTTGCCCCAGCCACCGTCGCCACCCGGCTCCCAGTCGCTCGCCGGGAAGGTCGGGAGCAGCGACCACTCGTAGTGCGTGCCCCCCTGGATGTTGACCTGGTAGCTGTCGATGCCGGCGTCGCGCCAGCTGAGGAACCCGGCGCGCTTCTCGTCGGGGTCGGGCGGCGAGGTGTAGGGCGTCGGGGTGAGGAAGTAGTCGGCCGACTGCCCCATCGCGGGCACCCGCGGCACGACGTCGAAGCCGGCGAGGCCGCTCCCGCCCGTCCCGGCGGACAGGCCGAGGTTGTCCCACGCGACCGCGACGTCGACCGGGTTGGCGCCGCCGGTGGTGGGCCAGGGCTCGATGCCCTGCACGACCGTGACCCCCTGCGCCCCGAGCGAGTGACCCACGATCCCGACCCGCTCGGGGTCGATGCGGTCCCACAGCGGGTTGAACGGGGTGGTCGCGCGGTCGTCGCCGGCGTTGGGCGCGTACGGCGCGTCCGGGGTCGACAGGGCGAAGTCGACCGCGTCGATGAGGTCGGTCGCGAACACGTCCGGGTTGGCGTTGCTCCCCTGCTCGCCGTCGGGGGTGTGGTTGTCGCTGCGGCCCTGGCCGCGGGGGTCGAAGGTCACGACCACGTAGCCGGCCCGCACCATCGCCTGGGCGCCCCACCAGTACAGGGTCTCCGGCGCCTGTACCGACCCGTTGATGATGACCACCAGCGGCAGCGCGTCCGCGGCCGTGCTGTCCGCCGGCGCCCACACCCGGCCCGACAGCCGCGCGCCGCCCCGGTCGAGGAACGCCACCGGCTCGACGGTGCCCTCGCTCGTCGTAGAACGGGTCGACGCCCGGGTAGCGGTAGGGGTCGCCGGTGCACTGCTCGGACCACTCCTTGCAGATGTTGCCGTCCGACATCCAGGCGGGGTCGTCGAGCTGCCGTTGGGCGTAGCCGAGGAAGTTCTCCTGCCGACTGCTGCTGCCACCGCTGCTGGAACGCCGGGTCGGCCGCCTGGGCCTGCGGGGCGTCGGAGGTCCGGGCGTAGTTCGCCGCCTCGCGCGCGGTCCACTCCGGCGACGGGTAGGGCGGGTCCTCCCCCGGGTCCTCCCCCGGGCCCTGCCCCGGGCTCTGCGCGCCGGCGGGTGTCGCGAGGCCCACGCCGGCGACGGCGAGCAGGCCGGCGACGAGCAGCGCGGTGGTCAGGCGGTGGCGGTGCATCCGGTCCTCCCCGGTGGCGGTGGCGCCGGTGGCGCCGGTGGCGGTGGCGCCGGACCCGGTCCAGCGGACCCAGCATGGTCGGGTTACGACGCCCGCGCCCCGTTAGCCTCCTGTCCCGACGGAAGGGACCGCGATCGTGTCGACGGCCAGGCGCCTCTTCCGGCTCGCCCTCGGCGAGCGTCCGCCCCGGACCTCCGGGGTGGAGACCATCGCCGGGCTGACCGGGCCGGTCACGATCCGACGCGACGGCTGGCACGTCCCCCACATCACCGCAGAGGACGACGCCGACGCCTTCTACGGCATGGGGTTCGTCCAGGGGCAGGACCGCGCCTTCCAGATCGAGACGATCAAGCGCGCCGCGAGCGGCACGCTCTCCGAGCTCGTGGGCGAGGAGGGTCTGCCGATCGACCGGCTGACGCGCCGGCTCGGCCTCCGGCACCGGGCGCTGGCGCAGGCGCCGGACATCCGGCCCGACCTCCGCCGCCGGGTCGACGCGTTCGCGCGCGGGGTGACCGACGGCGCCGGTCGGATCGGGTCACCCACCCCCGCGCACGAGTTCACGCTGCTGCGGGGCCGCCCGACCCCGCACACGGCGGTGGACGTGCTGGCGGTGCTGAAGCTGCAGGCGTTCCTGCTCGCCGGCAACTGGCAGGAGGAGCTCGTCCGGCTGCGGGTCCTCGGCGCCGACGGCCCCGACGCGCTCGAGGCGCTCGACCACGGCGTCGCGGCGCACCTGCCGGCGACCACCCCCGTCGCCCGCGCGGTCGGCGCCGTCGTGGACCGGCTGACCGAGGACCTGCGACTCCTCGGTGAGGAGCTCGCCCTGGGCGGCGGCTCCAACAACTGGGCGATCGCCGGCAGCCGGACCGCGAGCGGCCGTCCGATCGTCGCCAACGACCCGCACCTGCCGCCCGGGCTCCCGCCGTCCTGGTACCTGCTGCACGTCACGACCCCGGGCTGGTCGCTCGCCGGCGCGGCCTTCGCGGGGACCCCGGGGGTCGCGGCGGGCCACAACGGCTACGGCGCCTGGGGGGTGACCGCCGGCCTCACCGACGACACGGACCTGTTCATCGAGGAGCTCGGCCCCGACGGCCGCAGCGTCCGTGGCGCCGACGGGCCCGTCCCGTGCGAGCTCCGCCGCGAGGTCATCGCGGTGAAGGGCGCCGAGCCGGTCATCGAGCACGTGCTCGAGACCCCGCGGGGGCCGCTCCTCGCCGACGCCATCGCCGGCGACCCGCACGCCCTGTCGATCAGCGGTGTGTGGCTCGACGGCGGGCCCGTCGTCGGGCTCCTCGACATCGCCACGGCCCGCGACCTGGGCGCCATGCGCGAGCGGTTCACCGCCTGGCCGGGCATGACGCTGAACGTGGTCTGGGCCGACACCTCCGGGTCGATCGGATGGCAGCTCGTCGGCGAGCTGCCGATCCGGCGGGTGGGCGCCGGGATGGTGCCGTTGCCGGGCTGGCTCCCCGACGTCGGCTGGGCCCGGGGCCGGGTGCCGTTCGCGTCGATGCCACGCGACACCGACCCGGACCTGGGGCTCCTCGCCACCGCCAACAACCCGCCGGTGGCCGGTGGCGACCCGTTCCTGGGCTCGGACTTCCTCGACGGCTACCGCGCCGCCGCGATCGTCGACGCCCTGCACGACCGCGACGACTGGGACGTCGACGCCTCGATGCGGCTCCAGCTCGACACGCGCAGCCTGCCGTGGCTGGAGCTGCGCGGTTCGTTCCTCGCCGCCCCGGTCGCCGACCCGGATGCCGCGGCGGCCGTGGAGCTCCTGCGGGCCTGGGACGGCCGGGTCGAGGCCGACAGCGTCGCCGCCAGCGTGTTCGAGCTGACCCTCGCCGACCTCACCCGCCGGGTCGTCCGCGCGAAGGCACCGGAGGCGGCCGAGTGGCTCCTGGGCGCGAGCCCCGTGAGCCTCCTCCCGCACGGCATCGCCGGCCTCCGCCGGGTCGCGCACCTCGTCGAGCTGGTCCGCGGGCGGCCGGACGGCTGGTTCGCGGCCGGCTGGGACGACGTGATCGCGCAGGCGCTCGCCGGCGCGGTGCGCGAGCTGCGGACCACCCGCGGCCCCGACCGCACCGGCTGGACCTGGGGCGAGGTGCGCCCGCTGGTGCTGCGGCACCCGGTCACCCGCGCGGCGCCACAGCTCGCCGGCGTGTTCGACCGGGGACCGTTCCCGCTGGGGGGCGACGCGACCACCATCCCCCAGGCGTCGCCGAGCCCGATCGCGCCGACGAGCGACCCCATCGCCATCCCGTCCCTGCGCATGACCGTCGACGTCGGCGACTGGTCGCGCTCGCGTTGGATCCTGCCGGGCGGCCAGTCGGGCAACCCGCTCTCCCCCCACTACGACGACCAGCTCCCCCGCTGGCTCGCCGGCGACGGGATCCCCATCCCCTGGACCGACGACGAGGTCGCCGACGCGACGGTCGCCACGCTGCGCCTGCTGCCGACCTCACCGTGAACGGGCACCACGACGTCCGGACCGCGTTGGACCCGGAGGCGACCTCGCCTACCTTCGGCGGCGACGGACCAGGTGCACCGAGGACGACGAGGGACCCGTGAAGTGCCGCTGTGAGGTGCTGAACGTGATGAGCGGCGACGGCGTGGACGAGTACGCCCGCGAGCACCTCGACGCGGTGCGCTCCGACGGGCAGGGCCGCACCTACTACCGCTGCCCGGACACGGGCGTGGGCTGGGCCGAGGAGCGCGCACCCGGCGCGTTCGTCGGCGGCGCCCGCCGGCTGCGCCGCGAGGACCGGGCCGCGAGCCGCTGACCGCGCCGTCGGACCGTACGCTGGCGGCGGCGTGACGAGAGGCGACGCACATGGGGTTCGTGCAGAAGAAGGGCGGCGACGAGGACGGTGGCGCCGGCGGCGGCTCCGGGCTCGAGATGGACCTCGACCTCAAGGCCTGCGCGATCTGCCGCCGGGAGCTGTTGCCGTGGCAGGACGTGTGCCCGGACGACGGCGGTCGGGCGGTCCCCAAGGCCGGGCTCGTCGCCGAGACCGACCCGCTCGCCGAACGGCTCGCCGCGATGCTCGACGACGATCCGGGCGACGACGACCGCGACGTCTGACCCCTCCCCACCGGGATCCGTCGGCGTTCTGTCGCCGAGGGTGCGACGGAACCCCGACACATCCGGGGGTGGTGGCGTCAGGTGAGCTCGAAGCGGATGCGGCGGAACCCCTTGCCCTTGTTGTCGACCTTGGTGATGCGGATCCCGCCGACCTCACCGGTGTCGCGCACGTGCGTGCCACCGTCGGCCTGACGGTCGAGACCGACGATGTCGATGACGCGGACGGTCTCGAGGCTGGGTGGGAGCAGGCTCACCTTGGTGCGGATGAGCGACGGGTCCTGGTCGGCCTCCTCGCGGGGGAGGAAGTCGACCTCGACCGGACGCTTCATCGCGAGCTGGCGGTTGAGCTCGTCCTCGATCGGCTGACGGTCGCGCTCGCCGTCCCAGTCGGTGATCTCGAAGTCGAGCCGGCCCTCGCCCGGCTCCATGTTGCCGCCGGTGACCGGGGACGCGAAGCGGTCCCACACGACCCCGCACATGGCGTGCATCGCGGTGTGGGTGCGCATGAGGGTGTAGCGACGGTCCCAGTCGATCTCGCCGCGGACCGGCTGGCCGAGCGACGGCAGGTCGCCCTCGAGCCAGTGCCACACCTTGCTCGCCGTCGGAGGTCACGCGGACCACCTCGAGCCGGTCGTCGCCGATCCACAGCGCCCCGAGGTCGTGCGGCTGGCCGCCCGCCGCCCGGGTAGAACACGGTGCGGTCGAGGAGCACGCGGCCGTCGTCGGGGTCGACGTCGATGACGGTCGCGTCCACGTCGCGGGCGTAGGCGTCGGTCGAGTAGATCTGCTCGGTCACGGTCGCTCCCCTACGGGTCCGGGAGCCACCCACGGTAGTGGCCGGTCTCCTGGCCTCGGCAGCGCGGTGGCCGGGCGGGCCGGCTGGCGTAGCCTGCGCCCCATGCGATGTCCCCAGTGCCGGGACGAGTACGAGGCCGGTGTCGCCGTCTGTGCCGACTGCCGCGTCCCGCTCGTGCCCTCCGACCAGCCGCTCCCGCCGCGCGTGGACGCCCCGCTCGGGCGGTTCCACCCGCTCGTGGCCGAGCGGCTCGAGGCGCTGCTCGACCACCGACGGATCGCCTACGAGCGGGTGACCGACGACACCGGCGTCGAGCTCATCGTCGACCGGGACTTCCGTGACGACCTCCGCGCCGAGCTCGTCGTCAGCTGGAACGACATCGTCGGCCGTCTCCCCGAGGACGACATGTACGCGGTCCTGGCGGCCGGCGGCAGCCAGCCGGGCTGGTTCGACGCCCCGCGGGGTGCGTGGGTGGACCGTCAGGGCCGCCTGCAGGTCGAGCCGACCGAGGACGAGGCCCGCACCGCCGACGCGGGCCGCACGACCGGCCCGGTGCTCCTGACGCTCGGCATCGTGCTGGCGCTGTTCGGGTGGTACGGCGGCGGGTCGCTCAAGGAGGTCGCGGTGCTGCTCGGGCTCGGCATGGTCGTCGCCGGGCTGTTCCTGCCGCGATGACGTGACCCCACCCGCCCCCGCCCCACGCTGGCCCACCCGTGCGGTGGTCGCGGTCGTGGTCGCGGCGATGGCCGCGACCGTGGTCGCCCTCCTCGCGAAGTCGTGGTGCGGCGTCCCCGGCACCGGCCACGACCTCTACCTGCGCTGGTGCTACTCCGACATCCCGCCGCTGTGGTTCGCCGAGCGGCTCCACGAGGGTGCGGTCCCCTACCTCGACCACGCGGTCGAGTACCCCGTGCTGACCGGGTTGTGGATGTGGCTCGCGGGGTTGCCGGCCGCCACCCCCGGCACGTTCCTGTTCTGGACCGGCCTCCTCCTGGTGGCGGCTGCGGGTGCGACCGCGTGGGTCCTCGCCGGCGAGGTGGGACCCGCCCGGACGCTGGTCTTCGCTGCCGCCCCGACCCTCGCCGTCAGCGGGGCCGTCAACTGGGACCTCCCGGCGGTGCTCCTGGCGACCGTGGGGCTGGTCGCCCACCGCCGCGGCCGCGACGGACTCGCCGGGTCGGCCCTCGGGCTCGGCACCGCCGCGAAGCTGTTCCCGGGGCTCTTCCTCCTCCCCGTGACGCTCGCCGCGTGGCGGCTCCGGGGACGCCGGGCGGGGCTCGTGACGGCGCTGTCGGCGGTCGTGGCGTGGTGGGCGGTGAACGTCCCGGTGGCGCTCGCCGCGCCCGACGCCTGGCTCCGCTTCTTCACCCTGTCGCGGGAGCGACCGTCGGACTGGGACGCGCTCACGACCGTCGCCGGGCACGTCCTCGGCTGGCAACCCGACGTCGCGACCCTGAACCTCGTCACGGGCGTCGCGTTCGTCGCCGGCGCGGTCGCCATCGGCGCCTTCGCCCTGCGCCGCGACCCGCCGGCGACGTGGCACCTCGCCGCGCTGCCGCTCCTGGCGTGGTTCCTGCTGACGAGCAAGGTCTACTCGCCGCAGTTCTCGCTGTGGCTGCTGCCGCTGTTCGCGCTGGCGTTCCCCGGCTGGGGGTGGCTCGCCGCGTTCGCCCTCGCCGACGTGGCCGTGACGGCCACGCGCTTCCCCTACCTCGGCAACTACATCGAGGGCGGCCTGCCGGGCTCGTGGTCGTGGGGGCCGTACGGGACCGCGCTGGTCCTCCGGGCGGTGGTGCTCGCCGGCGCCGCCTGGGTCGGCTGGCGAGGCGCGGTGGCGGCGAGCTCGCACGAGGACGCCGGGTGAACGCGCGCGTCCCCACCTGGCCGACCCGGGACGAGTGGCGCAGCGCCACCGTCCTCGTCCTGGTCACGCGGGCCGCCTTCCTCGCGGTGGCCTGGGCCGGGGCGTGGTTCCGCAGCGGCGCGCGCGGCCGGCTCGACGTCCACCTCACGATCTGGCGCGTGTGGGACGCCGACATCTACGCCAAGATCGCCGAGCACGGCTACCGGGGCGCCGGCGCGGACCCCTACAGCGAGGCGTTCCCGCCGCTGTGGCCGCTGCTGATCCGGGGTGTCCACGCGCTCGGTCCGGGACTCACGACCGCGGCGATGCTGCTGACCACCGTCGCCTCCGTGGTGGCCGTCGCCTACCTCATCCGGCTCGTCGACGAGGAGACGCCGGGGCGGCTCGACGCGCGCCTGCCCTCCCCGGGACGGCGTGCGGGGCTGTACCTGCTGGTGTTCCCGACCGCGGTGTTCCTCGTGGCCGGCTACAGCGAGGCGCTCTTCCTCGCCGGCGCCGTCGCGGCCTTCCGGGAGGCACGCCGGCGTCGCTGGGTCCGCGTCGGCCCGTTCGCGGCGGTCGCGGTCGGCGCCCGCTGGGCCGGGCTGTTCCTCCTGGCGGGGCTCGCCGTCGAGCTCGTCCGCCGGCGGCCCGACCGTGCCGAGCTCGCCCGCGGGATCGGGGCCCTCACCGTGGGCCTCGCGCCGGTCGCCGCCTACACGCTGTGGCTGTGGCGGGTCCACGGCGACGCCTTCTACTTCCTGGAGGCGCAGCGGCTCGGGTGGGGGCGCCGCTTCGCCGGCCCGGTCGACGCCTTCCGGGCGACCTGGGACACGTGGGGGAGCGACCAGGCCGCGGGGCTCCTGCTCGCGTGGCGGATCGAGCTCGTCGCGGCGCTCGTCGGTGTCCTGCTCATCGCGGTGCTGGTCCGCCAGCGCGAGTGGGGCTACGCCACGTTCGCCGGCACCACCATGGCGGTCATGCTGACCAGCAGCTGGTACTACTCCATCCCGCGGATCCTGCTGACGCTGTTCCCGCTCGTCATCGTGCTCGCGCGCTGGACCGGTCGCCGACCCGCCCGACACGACGCGGTCCTGGCGGCCTCGGCCATCCTCGCCACGCTCGGCGTCCTGACCTTCACCCGGGGAGCCTGGTTCTTCTGACCTCGACGACCCCCGCTCCCGACGTGACCGCCGCCCCCGAGGGCGCGCGGTGGGACCGGCGGGTGCGCCGGCGCTGGGAGCGGCTCCCGCTCGCCTGGCGACGCGCGTTGGTGGCGGCGGCGGTGCTGAAGGTCGTGACGATGGTCGGGGCGCTCGCCTTCGGGGGGCTCCTCCCGGGGCTCTCCCCCGTGTCGGTGCAGCCGGTCCCGGGTGGCGGCTTCCGTGGCTGGCTCGCCTCCTCCGCAGCGCAGCAGGGGACCGGGCTCCTCGGTGCCGGCCTCGAGCGGTTCGACGCGCTCTGGTACCTCGCCATCGCCCGCGACGGCTACCCCACCGGCGCGATCGTGCCCGGCGCGGCGGCGTTCTACCCCGGCTACCCGCTCGTCGTCGGGGCGCTCGGGCGGCTGCTGGCCGGCGGCTACCTCCTCGCCGGCGTGCTGGTGTCCCTCGCGGCGACCGCGGTCGGCTTCGCGGGGGTCCACCGGCTCGCCGAGGGACCCGACGGCGATCGACCCCGACACCGGCGCGCCGCGCCGTGCTCGCCATGGCGGTGTTCCCGAGCGCGTTCTTCCTCGTCGCCCCGTACTCCGAGTCGCTGTTCGTGGCGGCCTCGGCGTGGGCGCTCGTGGCGGCGCGGGAGCGCCGCTGGGCGCTCGCGGTCGCTCGCTGGCGCGGTCGCCGGCCTGACCCGCAACGTCGGCGTGCTGGTCGCCCTGCCGGTCGCGATCGAGGCGTGGCGGGCGTGGCGCGAGGGCCAGGGACCCGGCGTCGACGTCGGCGCGCACCCGCGGCGCTGGTCGCTCCGCGCGGTGACCGTGGCGATCGCGGCGGTGGCGGCAGCTCCGGCGTCGCCGGCGCGTACCTCCTGATGGGCTGGGTGCGGTGGGGGGTCCCGCTCGCGCCGGTCCAGGTCCAGGCCGGCTGGCAGCGGAGCTCCTGTCCTGGCCGTGGCAGACGGTCGCGAACGCGATCCGCTTCGGGACCCGGACCGCCGGCAGTACGCGACCGGGTACCACTCGCTGGACCTGCTGGTGGCCGTCCCGGTGCTGGTCGCGTCGTGTGGCTGCTGCGGCGCGGGGCCGGCGAGCCTCGCCTGGTACAGCCTCGCCCACGTCGCGGTGTGGCTCCTGTACCCGTTCCCGAGCCGACCGCTCATGTCCCGCCCGCGCTTCGCGCTGGCGGCGTGCCGGTGTTCCTGGCGATGGCGCCGTGGACCCGCCGGCGCGAGGTCGAGACCATCTGGGTGGCTGTCTCCGGCGCTGCTGCTCGGTGTCCACCTCGTCCTGTTCGTCGACTGGTACTACGTGTTCTGAGCGCGGCCGGTCGGTCGCTGGCGTGCGGTCCGTCGGCCACGGTGTGCATACCGCCGGCCTCGGGGCACGTGGACGGACTAGTCCACGTGGGTCGTTCCAGGATCATCCGGGGTGGACGGCTCAGTCCGGCCGCCGCCGGGACGGTCGAAGACGAGGGCGGAGCGGGCCACCGCCCGACAAAGGCACACCCGTCGCGAGACGGGGCCGCAAAGCCACGGGACCCACGCGGTCAGCCGGGCTACCGGAGGAGGACGAGGATGCGAGCGCTCATCGCCGACGATGATCGAGTCCGTCCGCGCGATGATCGAGCTGATCCTGTCGCTCGAGGGCTTCGAGGTCGACACGGCCGAGGATGGCCTCGCCGCCATCGCCCTGGCCCGTGCCACGCGTCCCGACGTGGTCGTCCTGGACGTGATGATGCCCAACGTCGACGGCTTCGAGGCCGCGGAGGTGTTCCGACGCCGACCCGGTCTGCACGACATCCCGATCGTGTTCTGCACGGCGATGGGAACGTCGACTCGAACTGGCGTGGCTGGCAGCTCGGCGCCGCCGCCTACGTGTCGAAGCCGTTCGACAACGAGCGACCTGGTCGCCGAGGTGATGAGCGCGGCCAACGCCGGCAGCCGCGTCTGAGCCGCGCCGGGGCGACGGACGGGAACCGCGGGGTCAGCCGACCGCCTGACCCTTGGGGCCGATCCAGAACGACTCGATGAGGTGGTGCCAGTGGCAGTCGGGGCAGACCTCGACGGTGTAAACGTTGAGGTCGCCGAGCCGCTTGACCTGGGTCGGCAGGCTGTCGCGCGGGATGGCCCGGCCGGACTCGCCCTTCTTCGTGGACTTGCCCGTGAAGATGTAGGTCACGTGACGGACGTCGGAGCTCGTCGCAGATCGGGCAGTCGGCGTCGACAGGGGTGCCGATGTTGCGCCCGGCGCGGACGAGGTCGGGGTGCGCATCGCAGACGTCCTGCGGTGACCGCAGCCCGGAGGTGACGTCGCGCAGCACCGCGCGTCGCGCCATCCGGTAGTCGATGCGTCCCTGTGGCACGGTCCTGTCGCGTCCTCGGGGTCACAGGTCGTCTCGCGTGAAGGAGGTCAGGGTACGTCCTCCCCTAGGTGCGCGTGTGAGGAGGTCGACGACGCCCCGCGCGGACACGTTCCACCCCGGACCTAGAGTGCGCGCGTGGAGCCGCACCCCGGGACGACCGACGACGACCGCGTCCCCGCCGACGTCGCGGGGGCGTCGAGGCATCGTCCGCGAGCTCGTGCGGCTGCGCGGGTTCCAGCACCTGCTCGTGGTCCGGTGGCCGTCGCAGGCCGCGGACGGGATGTTCCAGGTCGCGGCCGCCTCCCTGCTGCTCTTCGCGCTCGACCCCTTCGAGCAGACCTCGGCCTGGGCCATCGCTCAGGTCATCGCGATCACCACGCTGCCGTTCACGGTCGCCGGGCCGCTCGCCGGCGTGTTCATCGACCGCTGGCTGCGCCAGCGGGTGCTCGTGTGGTCCAACCTCCTCCGCATCGCGGTCGTGCTGATCGGGCTGCCACTCGCGTCGCGGTTCGCGCTCGGGCCTGTCGTGGGGGCAGACCGCCTTCTACGGCTCGCGTGCTCCTCGCGCTGTCCATCAACCGGTTCTTCCTCGCCACGCTCGGGGCGGTGCTGCCGCGGGTCGTGCCGGGCGAGGCGCTCGTGCCCGGCAACGCCATCTCGTCCACCGGCGGGTCGGTGATGAGCCTCCTCGGCGCCGGCATCGGTGGCGGGCTCGCGCAGCTGGTCGGCGAGGACGCCGGCGGACCCGGAGCTGGCGGTGCTGGTCTCGCTCGGCCTCTACGCCGGTCTCGGCGGTGGCCGCGGCCCGGCTCCCGGTGCGGTCGCTCGGCCCGGACCACGACGTCGACCTCCCACCCCTGCGCGAACACGTCGGCCAGGCGTTCGTCGACGTCGCCGAGGGTCTGCGGCTCACCGTCCGGACCCGACGGGCCTGGGCGCCGATCGCCGCCTTCAGCCTGCTGCGGATGCTGACGACCACGGCCTCGATCGCGGGGTTGTTGGTGTTCCGCAACATCTACGGCGGCGGTCCGGGCGACATCGCGTTGGTGCTCGTGTGGTTCGGGGTGGGCGTGTTCGTCGGGGCGGTCGGCGTGACCGTGCTCGACCGGGTGAGCGAGGTCCGGCCCGAGACCTGGGTCCGGGCTGCGCTGGCGGTCACGGGCGCGGCCATCATCGGCTTCGCGCCGGGCCTGGTGCGGGCCAACCTGCTGCTCATGAGCGCGGTGATGGGGCTCGGGTTCGGCGTCGCGAAGGTCACGACGGACACCCTCGCGCAGGGGGCGCTGGCGGACCGCTACCGCGGCCGCCTGTTCGCCGCGTACGACGTCATCGTGAACCTCATGGTCGCGCTCGGCGGGGTGGCCGCGGCCGCCGGCCTGCCGAACGCCGAGTCCGCCGAGCGGCTCTACCTCGCCTGCGGGGTGGCGCTCGTCGCCACGGCGCTCCTGTCCCGGCGCTGGCTCGGCCGGCTCCCGCCCCCGGTCGACGTCGAGACCTGGGAGGAAGCGGCCCACGCGCTCGACGCGTGAGCCGGGCGGGTAGCGTCCGCCGGCATGACGCACACCTCCGCACCCACCTACCCCACCGCCCGGCGCAGCGACGTCGTCGACACCCGTCACGGGGTCCGAGATCCCCGACCCGTACCGCTGGCTCGAGGACAGCGACGCGCCCGAGACGCGGACCTGGATCGAGGCGCAGAACGCGCTCACCGAGCGTCACCTCGCCGAGCATCCCCGAGCGCCCCGCCATCCGCGACCGGATCGCGGCGCTGTGGGACCAGCCACGCCGGGGCGTGCCGTTCCGGCGGGGCGAGCGCTGGTTCCAGCTGCGCAACACCGGGCTGCAGGACCAGGACGTGCTGTGGACCGCGACGGCGGGCCCGACGCCGCGCCCGAGGACGATGCCGGGTGGACGGTGCTCCTCGACCCGAACGAGCGCTCGACCGACGGGACCGTGTCGCTCACCGGCCTGGCGGTCGACCGACGAGGGCGAGCGCATCGCCTACGCGCTGTCCGGCCGCCGGGTCGGACTGGATGACCTGGTACGTCCGCGAGGTCGCGACCGGCGAGGACACCGGCGACGTCGTCCCGTGGTCGAAGTTCGGCGGGGCGCAGCTGGCTCCCCGACGGGCGCGCGTTCCTCTACACCGCCTACGACCCGCCCGCCGAGGGTGACGAGTACGCCGCGCGGAACGAGGACCAGCGACTGATGCTGCACCCGCTCGGCGGCGACCCGGCCGAGGACACGTTCGTGCACGCGACCCCCGAGCACCCGACCTGGGGCTTCGACGCCGCGCTGACCCACGACGACCGCTGGCTCGTCGATCCACGTCTGGGAGGGGACCGAGCCCGACCAACCGGGTGCACCTCGCCGCACATCGGCGACGACGGCACGCTCGGGGCGGTCCACCGCTCCTGCCCGAGCCCGACGCGCGCTACCACCTGGTCGGCGCCGTCGGCGACCGGCTGTGGTTCCACACCGACCACGACGCCCCGATGAGCCGGGTCATCGCGCTCGACCCGGCGCGCCCCGACGCCGCCGACCCCGCCACCTGGGACGAGGTCGATCGCCGAGCGCGACGAGCGGCTCGAGACCGTGCGCATCGTGGGCGGGTTCACGACCGGCGACCCCGCGTGGCTCGTCACGACCCACCTCCGCGACGCGAGCCACGTCCTGTCGGTGCTCGACCTCGACGGGGCGCTGGTGCGCGAGGTGGCCCTCCCCGACGCTCGGCACGGTCGCGAGCGTGGGCGGGGGCCGGCGCGACCGGGTCGTGCACCACACCTTCGAGACGCTCACGGAGCCCGCCGGGCGTCCGCCGGCACGACCTCGCCAGCGGCACCGACGTGGCCGTGTTCGAGGTGGCGCTCGCCCCGGGCGGCCCCGACGTGGAGCTCGTCACCGAGCAGGTCTTCGTCGAGCACGACGGCGTGCGCGTGCCGGTGTTCCTCGTCCACCGCGCCGACGTCGCCCCGACCGGTGACGTCCCGACGCTCGCTGTACGGCTACGGCGGCTTCGACATCTCGCTGACGCCCATGTACCGCACCCCCTGGCGGGTGTGGGTCGAGCGGGGCGGGCTGTTCGCGTTCGCCAACCTCCGCGGTGGCGGCGAGTACGGCAAGGCCTGGCACGACGACGGCCGGCTCGCCAACAAGCAGCACGTCTTCGACGACGCCATCGCCGTCGCCGGGTGGCTCGCCGCGCGCCGGCGGCTGGACCTCACCCGGTCAGCTCGGCATCCAGGGCGGCTCCAACGGCGGGCTCCTCGTCGGGGCGTGCATGACCCAGCGCCCCGACCTGTGGGGCGCGTGTGTCCCCGAGGTCGGCGTGATGGACCTCGCCCGCTTCCACCTGCTTCACGATCGGCTGGGCGTGGAAGAGCGACTACGGCGACCCCGAGGTGGCCGGGGACCTCGAGCGGGCGCTGGCCTACTCGCCGCTGCACAACCTCCGCGCCGGCACGTGCTACCCGCCGACGCTCGTCACGACCGGTGACCACGACGACCGGGTCGTGCCGGGGCACAGCTTCAAGTTCGCCGCGGAGCTCCAGCACGTGCAGGCCTGCGCGAGCCCGACCCTCATCCGCGTCGACACGAGCGCCGGCCACGGCGCCGGCAAGCCCGTCAGCAAGCAGATCGACGAGCGTGCCGACGTGGTCGCCTTCCTCACCCACCACCTCCGCCCCTGACATGCCAGTCCGAGTTTGTCCCCCGGAGTTCGCGGAAACCGCAACCTCTGGGGGACAAACTCCGGCGTGGGGGGGACGTGGCGAGGCCCCGGCATCGCTGCCGGGGCCTCGTGTCGACGCGGCGGTCGCCGTACTTGGTCATCCAGTCGGGCTTGCCGCCCTTGGTGGCCCAGAAGATCTCGGCGATCTCGTCGATCTTGTCGAGGAGGTCCTGACCGGCCTTCGGGTCCATCGTCTTCTTGGCGTCGCCGGCGGCCTTGGTGGCCTGCCAGAACAGCTCGTGGAGCTGCGGGTACTCCTCGAGGTGGTTGGGCTTGAAGTAGTCGGTCCAGAGCACCCAGAGGTGGTTCTTGCACAGCTCGGCGCGCTCCTCCTTGATGATCACGCAGCGCTGCCGGAAGGTCTCGTCGTCGGAGTCCTGGTACTTCGTGGCGATCTGGTGCACCGACTCCGCCTCGATGCGGGCCTGGGCCGGGTTGTAGACGCCGCACATGAGGTCGCAGTGCGCGGAGACGGTGGCGACCTCACGCAGGGGGTTGAGGGCGTTGATGACGGTGGAGAACCGCATACGTTGGCTCCTTCGGATCGGCGAGCGGGGGGTGTCGTGTCACCTTCGACTGTAGTCACCCCCTCGTGAGCCGAGCATCCCGCCCTCCACCCCCGAACGGACGCCTCATCGGACGGCTCGCCCTCCTGGTCGCCCTCGCCGGCTACGGGGGCGTGTGGGCCGTGAACCGTGCGTCACGCGACGTGGACGGCGCGTCGATGCTCCCCGTCCTCGCACCCGGCGACCGGCTGCTCGTCGTCCCGCCCGGCCTGGTGCCGCTGCGCCGGGGGACGATCGTCGTCGTCCCGGACCCGCGCACGCCGGGACGCGACACCGTGAAGCGGGTGGTGGGGCTCCCCGGCGAGGTGGTCGAGCTCCGCGCCGGCGGCCTCCACGTCGACGGTCGGCCGCACCCCGAGCCCTACGTCCTCCCCGACCCGGACGCGTCCGGCGCCGGCGAGACCCGCTGGGCGTTGGGCCCGGGGCAGGCGGTCGTCCTCGGCGACCACCGTGGCCGCTCCACCGACAGCCGCACCTTCGGGCCCGTCGCCGTCGCCGACCTCCGGGCGGTGGTGGTCGCCGCGCGACGCCCGTGGCGCTGGCTGCTACCGCCGGGGCCCACGGCCGCGTGAGGTGCCCGTGACGTGGGGGACGAGCCCCTCCACGTCGGCGTAGCTCGAGATGCGGATGAGCGAGGTACCGGTACGCGACGATCGGGCCTCGGCCCGCGCCTCCGCCGCCTGGGTCCGGATCGCGGCGAGGTCGTCCACCGGGATCTGGAGGAACGCCTCGACGACCTCGGGGTCGAACTGGGACCCGGCGTGTCGCACGAGCTCGCGGAGGGCCCGGTCGATCGGCAGCGCGTCCCGGTAGGGCCGGTCGGTGGTCATCGCGTCGTAGGCGTCGATGACGGTGAACAGGCGCGCCGAGAACGGGATCGCCTCGGCCGACAGCCCGTACGGGTAGCCGCGCCCGTCCCACCGTTCGTGGTGGTGGAGGATGACGTCACGGGCGCCCTGGAGGAACGGGGCGGCGGCGACGAGCTGCGCGCCGACCTCGGGGTGACGCCGCATCGCCGCCCACTCGTCGTCGTCGAGCGGGCCGGGCTTGGTGAGGATGCGGTCGGGCACGCCGATCTTGCCCACGTCGTGCAGCCGGAACCCCCACAGGAGCGCCTCGTCGTCGGCGAGGTTGGGGTCGACGATGGCGAGGAGCTGGCGGCTGTAGGCCTCGATGCGCTCGGTGTGGCTCCCGGCGTAGGCGTCGCGCGCGTCGACGGCGGCCGCGAGGGACTCGACGGTGACGAGGTAGCCGGAGTTCACCTGCTCGAGCGCGTCGGTGAGCCGTTCGCTCACCTTCGCGATGCGACGGTTGGCGTCGAGCATGTCGTCGTTGGCGTTGCGGAGCTCGACGATGTGGTCCCGGCTGCGGGCGAGGAACTGCTGCTGGGCGACGTGGAGCGCGACGGCGGGGATCGCGAGCACGAGCGTCCCGCCGGTGCCGAGCTCGGCCTGGGCGAACGCCAGCGCCCCGCCGAGCACGCCGAGCCCGAGCTGGTGGGGGACGAGCCACAGGAGGTCGTCACGCCACACGGCGAAGACGCGCCGGTCCTCCGAGACCGCGACGGCGGCGGCGACGAGCGCGGTGTCGACGGCCGCGAAGGCCGAGCCCGCCACGATCCCGATCGCCGCCGCTCCCAGGATCCCGCCGCCCTGGACCTCCAGGATCGGCCGGGCGAGCAGCCAGGCCACGAACGTCGCGAGGTAGAGCACGGCGCTGTTGAACACCGCCTGCCGGGTGCGGACCCCCCGGATCAGCCCGCCGAGGGTGCCGGCGCCGACGCAGGCGACGAGCACGGCGAGCGCGCTGGTGTCCGGGTAGACGGCGAGGGCGATCAGGGGGACGGCGGCGACCGAGGCGCTGACGCGGCCGTACACCGACCCCGCGACCCCCTCGGCGCCGACGGCGAGGAGGACGAACAGCAGGGTCACCGTGAGCGGGAACGGCGCCGGGGCGGCGAGCGTCGACGCCACGGCGGCGAACAGCGTCACGCCGAGCACGACCAGCAGCAGCTGGTCGGTGCCGGGCCGTGCCGCCGCGAGCGGCTCGAAGGTGGCCCGGACCAGCCGGTCCGGCCCCAGCGGCTCGGTCGTGGGTGCGAGGTCGGCGGGGTCGCTGCGCCGGCCGGGGCTCGACCGGAAGCCGGCCGGGAGGGTCGCCGCGTCCTGGACGCGGTCCCCGCCCTCCAACGAGGCGTACTCGGCGGCGAGCTCGGCCTCGGTGAGCAGCCCCTCGCGGGTCCGCGCGTCGCCGGGGTAGACGGCCACGCCGATGGAGGCGGTGACCGCGACCTCGCCGGCGCCGGTCGTGACCGGGGACTCGGCGAGGAGCCGGCAGATGCGCTGGCCGACCCCGTGGGCCCCGCCGCGCGGCGCCTCCGGGAGGACGAGCGCGAACGTGTCGTCGCTGATGCGGGCGACGATGTCGTAGTCGCGGGCGACCTCGGTGGCCGCCCGCCCGACCGCGCGGGTGGCGTCCTCGGCGGCCCCGGGCCCGAGCCGGTCCTGCATCCCCTCGTGGCCGTCGAGCCGCACGATGAGGACCGCGACGGCCCGGTCGAACTGCTCCGCCCGGACGAGCTCCTCCGACAGCGCGGCCCGCAGCAGGCCGGCGGTCCCCACCCCGGTGAGGTCGTCGACGACGCCGGCGGTGGCGAGCCCGCGGGCCGGGGTGGCCACGAGCCGCCAGACCGTGAGCAGCGGCACGATGAGGAGCAGCACCAGCGGGGCGTAGGCCGCCCACGCGACCGCCACCATCACGGCCATGCCGGCGATCGAGAGGTCGACGAGCCAGCGCGCCTCGGTGCGGCTGCGGCGGGTCCCGGCCGGGGCGCGCCGGTCGAGCCACGACGTGACCCACCGCAGCGCCTGCCAGCTGAGCGCCAGGGTCAGGCCGACCACGAGCGCCGACACGACCCCGAACGGCGTGCCGGCGATCGCGCCGGTCTGGGTCAGCCCGAGCGAGAGCTGGTCGGGGATGACCTGGTCGGTCACCTCGTGGGCGAACGCGGCGGCCGACTGGCTGAGCGCCAGCGTGGCCGCGGACATCCCGACCCGGGACCAGTCGTCCCCGCGTACGAGCCCCGCCAGGCCGACGATGGTGGCGCCCCAGACCGCGAGGGTGCCGTCGACCAGGAGCGCCAGCGCCCCGACGAACACGAGCGCGACGTTCAGCGCCGGGCTGCGCTGCCTCTGCTGGGCCAGCCGGGACACCACGCCGAGCGCGGTGAGGATCGAGGAACGGGACCACCCGGGCCTCGTCGAGGGTGGCACCGAGGGACCACGCCACCACGACCGCCAGGCCGGCGACCGTCGTGGCGACGCGCACGACCGGGCGCAGCCTGGAGACGTCACGTCCCCGCTGGCGCTCGTCTCCGGTCACCCTGTCCCCTCGCCCCGCCCACGGCCGGTTCGACGCGCCGGCGAGCCAGCCGCGTCGCTCACGGAGCGTCGCACACGGAGCGGCGTTGCGTCACGGGTCCGCGCGGCCAGGTCGCGCACCCACGACCAGCAGCTCGGGGTCGTCGAGCCCCACCCCGGTGCCGTCGTAGCGGCCCGGCTCGGCGCCCCAGACGCCCCGCACGACCAGCCCCGCGTCCTCGGCGAGCCGGACCACGTCGGTCACGGTGTACGCCGCGGTCCACAGGTCGAAGCGCCGGCGTGCGTCGTCGGGGCCACGGACCTCGCTCGTCTGGTGGTGGACGAGGTGGACCGGGTCGAAGGCGTCGCCCTCGACGAGGTGGCGGGCGGCGAACAGCGCGTGGAACGCCGTGAAGGCGACGGTGCCGCCGGGGCGCACCGCCCGGACCAGCCCGCGCAGGACGTCGGGGTCGGTCGCCGGCGAGGTCCCGAAGCCGCCCTGGCAGAGGCTCCAGGCGGCGTCGAACCCGCCGGCGCCGACCTCGTCGACCGCCTCCAGCCGGCGCGCGTCGCCGACCACGAACCGGAGGTCATCGAGCCCCTCCGCACGGGCCGCGGCGGTGGCCGCCTCGACGAGACCGCGCGAGATGTCGACGCCCAGCCCGGTGACGCCGATGGGCGCGAGCGCCCGCAGGTGGCGACCGTCCCCGCAGCCCACGTCGAGCACGCGGCTACCGGGGCCGAGGCCGAGCCGGGCGGCCAGGGCGGCCGCCTCGGCACGGGTCCCCATCGCGAACGCGTTGCGCCGGTAGTCGGCGCCCTGGAAGTCCCCGATCGGCTCGTAGAAGGGGGCGTCGTCGGCACCGGGCGGGTCGGGGACCACGACCGGCCGGTCGGCGTGGTCGCGCCAGGACGACCCGAGCGGAGCCACCGTCAGCCGCCCTCCTGGTCGGCGTCGCGTCGTGCGGCCCACCACACGTCGAGCGCGGCCAGCGCGGCGTCCTCGTCCATCGGGCCCTCCTCGATGCGCAGCTCGAGCAGGTGGTTCCACGCCTCGCCGACGAGCGGTCCGGGTCGCAGCCCGAGGTGGGTCATGATCCGGTTGCCGTCCATCGGCGGCCGCATCGCGTCGAGCTCCTCCTGCTCGAGGAGCTCGTCGATGCGGACCTCGAGCTGGTCCATGCGGTCCTGGATCGCGCGTGCCTTGCGGCGGTTGCGGGTCGTGACGTCGGCGCGGGTCAGCTTGTTGAGCCGGTCGAGCAGGTGGCCCGCGTCACGCACGTAGCGCCGCACGGCGGAGTCGGTCCAGCCCATCTTGTAGGTGTGGAAGCGCAGGTGGAGCTTGACCAGCTCCGCGACGTCCTTGGTGGTCTGGTTGTCGAAGCGGAGCGCCCGCATCCGGTCCCGCGTCATCCGGTAGCCCACCATCTCGTGGTGGTGGAAGGTCACGGTCCCGTCGGGGTGGATCTCGCGGGTGGCGGGCTTGCCGATGTCGTGCAGCAGCGCGGCGAGCCGCAGCACGACGTCCGGCCCGTCGTCCTCGAGCGCCATCGCGTTCTCGACCACCGCGAGGGTGTGGGCGTAGACGTCCTTGTGGCGGTGGATCGGGTCGGTGCACGCCTCGAGCTCGAGGAGCTCCGGGAGGGCGTGGCGGGCGAGCCCGCTGCGGACCAGCAGGTCGATCCCGCGCGAGGGCTCCGCGCCGGCGAGGAGCTTCACCAGCTCGTCGCGGACCCGCTCGGCGCTGATCGTGGTCAGCCGGTCGGCCATCTCGACCGCGGCGGCGAGCGTGTCGGGGTCCGGGTCGGCGCCGAGCTGCGACGCGAAGCGGGCCATGCGCACCATCCGCAGCGGGTCGTCGCCGAACGAGACGTGCGGGTCGATCGGGGTGGCGAGCACCCCTCGCTTGAGGTCGGTGAGCCCGCCGAAGAGGTCGACGAACTGGTACTGGGGGACCCGCACGGCCATCGCGTTGACGGTGAAGTCCCGACGCGCGAGGTCACCCTCGATGTCGTCGCCGTAGGTGACCTCCGGGTGGCGCGAGTCGGGCTCGTAGACGTCGCTCCGGAAGGTCGTGACCTCGACCTGGCGGCCGCGCTTCTCGGCCGAGATGGTCCCGAAGCGTGCGCCCGTCAGCCACACGGTGCCGCGGTCGCGGGTCCAGTCGCGGAGCAGCTCCTCGGTGCGCTCGGGGCGGGCGGAGGTCGCGAAGTCGAGGTCGACGTGGTCGAGCACGCCCGCCTCACCGCCGGCGAGCAGCGTGTCGCGCACGGTCCCGCCGACGAGGTAGAGCTCCTCGCCGGCGGCGTCGAACAGCTCGCCGAGCTCGCGCGCCTCCACGTACACGTCGACGAGCCGTCCGAGCTGGGCGGCCTGGTCGGGGTCGAGCGGGTTGGCGGACGGCACGAGGTCACCGAGGGTCGTCGGGGGGATGCGAGGCTAACGCGTGCCCGGGTGCGCCCCGACCCGCGTGGGCCGGGCCGGCGTCGACGGCCGATCAGGCGGAGCGTCGGACGGGACCGGGACGGTCGAGCGCGTCGCCATCGCCGGGCTCGTCCTGGTCCAGGATGAGCCGCGCGGCGCGGTCGTAGGTCAGGTAGTTGTAGGTCCAGTTGAGGAGCACCGTGGCGCGGTTGCGGAACCCGATGAGGTACAGCAGGTGCAGCCCCAGCCACGCGAACCAGGCGATGATCCCGCGCAGCTTCAGCCCGAACGGCAGCTCCGCGACCGCGTCGTTGCGGCCGATCGTGGCCATCGTGCCCTTGTCGAGGTAGCGGAACGACGTCGTGACCTCGCCGCGGCGGAGCCGCACGATCTGGTCGGCGACGTGCTTGCCCTGCTGGATCGCGACCGGCGCGAGCTGCGGGTAGAGCTCGCCGTCCTCGTCGGTCGCGCCGGCGAGGTCGCCGACGACGAAGGTGTCGGGACGCCCCGGGATGCGGAGGTCCGGCGCGACCGTCACGCGGCCGCCCTTGGTCGGTCTCGACCCCGAGCACCTCGCCGAGCGGGTTGGCCTTGACGCCGGCGGTCCAGACGACCGTCGCCGTCGGGAGGTCGTCACCGTCGGAGAGCACGACCCGGTCGGGGTGCACCGCCTCGATGGCGGTCCCGAGCCGGACCTCGACGCCGCGCTCCTCCAGCGCGCGTCGCGTGTAGCGCTGGTTGCGCTCGCTGTACGGGGCGAGGAGCGCGTCGAGCATCTCGACCAGGACGATGCGGGTGCGGCTGAGGTCGACGTGGGGGTGGTCGTAGCGCACGACCCGGTCGACGAGCTCGGCGATCGCGCCCGACAGCTCCACCCCGGTGGGCCCGCCGCCGGCGACCACGAAGGTGAGCGCGCCCTCGTCGAGCGCGGTGGGGTCGGCCTCGACCCGCTCGAACTGGCGGAGGATGTGGTTGCGGAGCCGGGTCGCCTCGGGCAGGGACTTGAGCGGGAAGGCGTGCTCGGCCACCCCCTCGATGCCGTAGTCGGCGGTGGAGGCGCCGGCGGCGAGGATCAGGGTGTCGTAGGCGAGGCTGGCGCCGTCGTCGAGGTGGAGCCGGCGCCCGTCCGAGGTCGACGCCCGTCACGGTCCCGAGCCGGAAGTCGACGTCCTGGCCGTGGAAGATCCCCCGGACGCTGTGGCCGATGCTCTGCGGCTCGAGACCGGCGGTCGCGACCTGGTACAGGAGCGGCTGGAAGGTGTGGTAGTTGCGGCGGTCGACGACCGTGATCCGCATCGGGTGGTCGTGCGCGGCCTTGGCGAGGCGGCGGGCGGCGTTCAGCCCGGCGAAGCCCGCGCCCACGATGACGACGTGGGGGCGCGCGGCGGGCGGGGTGACGGGGTGCTCGACGGTGTCCATACCCGGCAGCGTCGCCACGGGGGCCGGGCGCCGCAAGGCCGCAGCACGGCCGGACGACGGTCCGGGGGGACCGGAGGGTCAGCCCGCCAGGCCGGCCCCGCGCAGCGCCACCCGGAAGTCGTGGGGGCTGGTGGCGGTCGCCAGCGCGTCCCGCAGGCTGATGTCGCCGTCGCGGTAGAGCTGCAGGAGGTGCTGATCGAAGGTCTGCATCCCGTAGTACTGACCCTCGGCGATCGCGTCCTCGATCTGCGCGGTCTGCTGCGGGTCGATGATGAACTCGTAGATGCGCGTCGTCATCACCAGGCACTCGACGACGGCGACGCGCCCCTCGCCCGTGGCCCGCGGGGCGAGCCGCTGGCACACGATGCCCTTCAGCGAGTTCGCGAGGGACAGCCGGGTCTGGTGCTGCTGCTCCGGCGGGAACATGTCCACGATGCGGTTGACGGTCTCGCGCGCGTCGGTGGTGTGCAGCGTCGAGATGACCAGGTGGCCGGTCTCGGCCGCCTGCAGCGCCGCGGTCACGGTCTCGACGTCGCGCATCTCGCCGATGAAGATGACGTCGGGGTCCTGGCGGGCGACGCCCTTGAGGGCGGTGGAGAAGTTGTCGGTGTCGACCCCGATCTCGCGCTGGTCGATGATCGCGAGGTCGTCGCGGTGCATGACCTCGATGGGGTCCTCGATCGTGACGACGTGGCACCGACGGGTCCGGTTGATGTGACCGAGCATCGCCGCGGTCGTGGTGGTCTTGCCGGAGCCGGTGGGGCCGGTCACCAGGACCAGGCCGCGGTGCTCCTCGGCGAGCTTGCGGACCGCCGCGGGCAGGCCCAGCGACTCGAAGTCGGGGGTGCCGGGGAGGACCCGGCGCAGCACGCACCCGACCGAGCCGCGCTGCCGGAAGGCGTTCACGCGGAAGCGACCGGTGCCGGGGACGGAGTAGGCGAAGTCGGCCTCGTTGTCGTCGAGGAACTTCTGCATCGTGCGGTCGTCCATCATCGAGAACGCGAACCGCTCGGTGTCCGCCGGCGACAGCGGCGGCAGCGCCTGGATCGGCTTCAGGTCGCCGTCGATGCGGACGTAGGCCGGACCTCCGGCCTTCAGGTGGAGGTCGGACCCGCCCTTCTCCACGATGAACTGCAGGTACTCGTTGACCGTGACCACGGCTGCCCTCTCGCGTCGCGAGCAGACGGACGGGAGGTGCCCCCGTCGACGCGCCCCGAGGTGCATCGGCGCATCGCCGCCCAGACTAGAGCGCGACCCGTCGGTTCGGGGCGAGGCCCGGCAACTTCAGGCCTCGAGGAGGATGGTCACCGGGCCGTCGTTCACGAGGTGGACCTGCATCTCGGTGCGGAAGCGGCCGGTCGCGACCTCGAGCCCGAGCTCGCGCAGCCGCGCGACCACCGCGTCGACGAGCGGTTCCGCGACCTCGGGGCGTGCCGCGTCGAGGTAGGACGGTCGGCGGCCCCGGCTGGTGTCGGCGTAGAGGGTGAACTGGCTCACGACCAGGACCGCCGCCGGCCACGTCCAAGAGCGACCGGTTCATGACCCCGTCGGCGTCGTCGAGGACCCGCAGGTTCGCGATCCGGTCGGCGAGCCGGGTCGCGTCCTCGCGGGTGTCGTCGTGGGTGACGCCGACCAGCGCGACGAGGCCCGCCCCGATGCTCCCGACGGTCTCGTCGGCGGCGCTGGCCGTCCCGCGGGAGGTCACGTGCGCGCGGCTGACGCGCTGGACGAGGGCTCTCACGGACGCCTCACGGGTCGCAGGACGGGGTTGCGGGGCGGGGTCCCAGGCTAACGCTCGGACGTGCCCGCCCCCTGTGCACGGAGCGCACCACCCGGCGGTAGTCTCGACGCATGCCCAGGTACCCGACCCGGCGCGCCACCTCGGCCGGTGGTGTCGTCTGCGACGACCGTCACGACGGTCGGCGTTGGGTCCTGCTCATCGCCCACCGCAACGCCGCCGGCAAGCCCCAGTGGACCCTGCCGAAGGGCGGGTTGGAGGCCGGCGAGACCGAGGAGGACGCGGCCCTGCGCGAGGTCCGCGAGGAGACCGGGCACGGAGCGGTCATCAGCCACCTCCTGGGCACGATCGACTACTGGTTCGTGTGGCGCCCCGACCGGATCCGCTACCACAAGTTCGTCCACTACTTCTTCATGTGGTGGGACGGCAACCCGGCCGGCGAGCGCGACGACGAGGCCGAGCACGTCGAGTGGGTCCCCATCGAGGTCGCGCTCGTCCGCCTCGCGCACCGCAACGAGCGCAACCTGGTCCGCCAGGCCATGGACGAGGTCGCCCGCGTCGACCAGCCCGCCCGGTCGGGCTCCACCCCGGCGGGACTCGACCGGTGACGAGCACGTTCCGGGCGCGCGGCCCCGCGCGGCTGTGGCCCCGGCGCGTCGCCGCCCCGATGCTCACACTGGCCCTCGCCGTGGCGGCCGCGTCGGGCGCCCCGCCCGCCGCCCGCGCCCAGACCGAGACCCCGCGCGCCGAGCTCACCGTGACGAGCCTGACCGGCGTCCTGGGGCCGGGCAGCCGGGCTCCGGACGCCGCCGCGGCCACCCCCGACGACCTGTCGCTGCGGCTCCTCGTCGCCAACGACGGCGAGGTCGAGCTGTCGAACCTACGGGTCGTGGTGGAGGTCTACGCCCCCGTCGAGGCCCGCTCGGTGCTGCGCCAGACCCTCGACGGTGGCTCGCTCGACCGGCCGCTCCTCGACGTCGCCGATCTCGACGTCCGCGGCGGGGAGGTGCTGACGCCGGGCGACATCGCCGGCGTGGCGTTCGTCGTGCCCGGCGCCGACATCGGGTGGGAGGGCGGCGGGGTCTACCCGGTCCGCATCTCGGTCCTGCGCGGCAGCGAGGTCCTCGACCGCGCCACGACCGCGGTCGTCTACCTCGCCGAGCCGCCCACCGGCGAGCTCCGCACCGTGGTGGTGTGGCCGCTCGACACCTCCCCGTGGCGTGGTCCGGACGGCATCTACCCGTCGGGGGTCGACGCCGAGATCGCCCCGGGCGGCCGGCTCGACCGCATCCTGTCGGCGGTGGAGGCGAGCCCGGACGCTCCCGTGCACCTCGCCCCGGCGGCGCACCTGCTCGAGGACCTCCAGGACCGCGCCGACGGCTTCGAGGAGTCGATGCGGACCGACGCCGGCGTGGAGGTCCGCACCGTGGCGCCCGAGGCTCCCGCCGCGGAGCGCGCGAACCGGTTCCTCGAGCGCATCCGCGCCGTGGTCGCCGACGCGCCGGTCCCGCCCCTCGCGGGCCCGTACGCCGACGACGACGTGGCCGGCCTCGTCACCGCCCCCGAGCCGCTCCCGCAGGACGCCGGCGTGGCGGTCGCCGAGGGACGCCGCCGGGTCCAGCGGCTCGCCGGCCGGGCCCCCGACCCCGTGAGCTACCTCGCGACGACCCCGCTGACCCGCGACGCGCTCGAGGTGCTCCAGGGTGACCACCTGCTCCTGCCCTGGGACCTCGTGCTCGGGCCGGACCTGCGGACGAACCCCGACCTGCCGTTCGCGCTGCGGTCGGTCACCGCACCGTCGGGGCGGCGCTTCACCGCGACCATCGCCGATCCGCGGGTGACGAACCTCCTGGTGGCACCGGACCTCTCCCACGGGCCGCTCCTGGCGGGCCAGCGGCTGGTGGCGGAGACGGGGATGGTCTTCTTCGAGGCGCCGAGCGCGACCGGCCGGCCGCTGCTCGTGCTGCCGCCGCCCGACTGGGACCCGCACCCGCGGCTCCCCGCCGCGGTCCTGTCCGCGGTGGTGCGTTCCCCGTGGATCGAGCTGTCGAGCCCCGCGGCGCAGCTGGCCGCGGTCGAGTCGGACCTGCCGACCGTGCGCTTCGCCGAGCCGGCCCTGCCGGCCCTGCCCGACGGGCTCGTGACCGAGCTCGTCGACGCCCACCTGCAGCTCGAGGCGCTCCGGGCCGCGCTCCCGACCGACGTGACCGACATGGGTGGTCGGAGCTACGAGGAGCTGAGCGACCAGCTCCTGCGGGTCCCCTCGGCCTGGTTCCGGGGCGGCGACGTCGACCGGGCCGCCGACCTCGTCCGCGACGTCGCCGGTGCCGTCGACAGCGCCTTCGGGACCGTCGAGGTCCCGAGCAGCGCCAACATCACCCTCCCCTCCGACACCGGTAACATCCCCGTCACCCTGCAACGGCCCGACGCCGGACCGCTGCGGGTGTGCGTGGAGGTCGAATCCACCGGCCGGCTCGCCTGGCCGGACGGGGAGCGGACCTGCGAGGTCACGCTGGCCGGCAGCAGCTCGCAGACCGTGTCGTTCAACACGCGGGCGTTGTCCCGGGGTCGGTTCCCGGTGACCGTGAGGGTCACCGACCCGACCGGGGTCCGGGAGCTGGGATCGGCCACGCTGACGGTCAACTCGACCTCGATCTCGCGGCCAGCGTTGATCGTCACCGGGGGGGTCGTGGTGGTGCTGCTGTTGTGGGGATCGGTGCGCCGCCGGCGCCCGAGACGGCCGAGACTCGAGGTGGTGGGGTGACCATGAGCGCGGTGCATCCACCTGCTCGCGCGCGAGCGTGGCCCGCCGGCGACGAGACCGGCGGGATCGTCACGGGCTGGCTCCTCCAGCTGCTGATCGCGATGGCGATCGTCGGCGTCCTCGGCTTCGAGGTCATCACCATGGTCGTCACCTCCGTCAACCTCGACGACCACGCCCGTGATGTGGCCATCGCCGCACGCGATGCCTACCGTTCCGACCACGACCTCCGTGCCGCCGAGGCCGCGGCACAGACGGCCGCGGAGGTGACCGAGGTGACCCTCCTGTCGGTCGAGGCCGACGACACCTACGTGTCCATCACGGTGCAGACGACCGCGGACACCCTCTTCGTCCACCGCATCGGCGCGCTGGACGGTCTCACCCACCCGACGAGCGACGCCCGCGCCCCGTGGCGCGGGTGAGCCCACCCTCCCGGGCAGGAACAGGCAGGTGATGGACCAGGACCCGACGCCGGACGGCGACGAGCGCGAGGCTCGGCCCGACGACCCGGCGCTCTCCGACGCCCCGACCCACATGGGTCCGGGGCCGCTCGGTGCCGCCTCCACCGCGTCCGCCACCGGGTCCGAGGACGACGACGACACGAGCGACCGGACCCCGCCTCCCGAGGACCCGGGGTCCGTCACGGCGGCTCATCGGACCGCCAACGGGCACACCTTCCCGGGGGGCCTGCAGCGGCTCGGCGACCGCTACGCGCTGGAGGAGCCGATCGCCTCCGGTGGCGCGGCCATCGTCTGGCGCGCCTTCGACGAGGTGCTGTCCCGGTCGGTGGCGATCAAGCTCCTCCACCCCCACCTCGCCACCGACCCCACGACGGTCGAGCGGTTCCGGCTCGAGTCGATCAACGCCGCCCGCCTCACCCACCCCAACGTCGTCGCCATCTACGACTCCAACCAGGAGGGCGACCTCGTCTACCTGGTCATGGAGTTCGTCGACGGCCCGTCGCTGCGCGACCTCGTGCGCGAACGCGGCCCGCTCGAGCCCACCGTCGTCGCGGCGCTGGGCGAGCAGGTCGCCAAGGCGCTCGGCGAGGCGCACCTGCAGGGGGTCGTCCACCGCGACGTCAAGCCGGCCAACATCCTCCTCACGCGCGACGGCGTGGCCAAGGTCACCGACTTCGGGATCGCCAAGGCCCTGGCGGGGAACCAGGCCACCCTCACGAGCCCCGGCACCGTCGTCGGCACGGCCGCCTACGTGGCCCCGGAGCAGCTCGAGGGCGGCAGCATCGACCCGCGCGCTGACGTGTACGCCCTCGGCGTGGTGCTCTACGAGTGTCTCACCGGCCAGCCGGCGTTCAGCGGCGACACCCCCACCGCCACCGCGGCCGCTCGGCTCACCCAGGAGCTCCTCCCGCCCCGCCAGGTCCGTGCCGACATCCCCCGCCAGCTCGACGACATCATCGTCCGGGCGACCCGGCGCGACGCCGACATGCGCTACGCCGACGGCAACGCCCTGGCGGCGGCGCTGGCGGCGCTCGTGCCCTCCCGGCCGAGCGACGTGACCGCCCAGCTCATGAACCGGGGCGAGGACTCCGGCGAGCTCCCCGCGGTGGCCTCCGGCCGCGACACCGGTCCCTTCTCCGGGGGCATGCCCGCGACCCGTCGGGAGTACGGCCGCCGCCTGGTCGCCGCGTTCCTCGGCGGGCTGCTCCTGGCACTCATCGGCTTCTTCGCGACCCAGGCGCTGCGCGACGATCCCGGTACCGGCGCCTCGGCCTCGCCCAACCCCGACACGGTCGCCATCCGCGGCGCGGCCGACTTCGACCCCTACGCGGACGGCCAGGAGAACCCCGCCGATGTCGCCAAGAGCTACGACGGCGACCTCGGGACGGCGTGGCACACCGAGACCTACCGGACCGCCTCCACGTTCGGCAACCTCAAGGCCGGCGTGGGGGTCATCTACGACCTCGGCGGTCCGACCGAGGTCCGCGAGATCGCCCTCGACCTGACCCGCGAGAGCATCGACGTCACCGTCTACGCCGCCGACACGGTCCCGGACGCACTCGAGCGCGAGACCGCCTGGGCGCCGGCCGTCGGCACCTTCGGCGACATCGCGGTGCGCGACACGCTGGTCCTCTCCGAACCCCACACGGCCCGGTACTGGCTGATCTGGATCACCGACCTCGGCGGGACCGACGACGGGACCTACGATGCGGGCATCGCCGAGATCGGGTTCGTCGGGGGGTCCGGAGGATGACGCCGCTCGCCGAGCTCACCGACGAGGAGGTCCTCGCCGCCTACGTCGACGGCACCGCCGGCGCGGGCCGGCGCGAGGCCGCGTTCGCCGAGGTCGTCGACCGCTACGAGCGGCGGGTCTACGGCATCACCTACCGCTACTTCGGCAACCACGCCGACGCCCAGGACGCGACCCAGGACACCTTCCTGCAGCTGGCCCGCAAGGCGGACCAGTTCCGCGGGGACAGCAAGCTGTCGACCTGGATCTACCGGGTGGCGACCAACGCCTGCAACGACCTCGGCCGCAAGATGGCCCGGCGTCCGCAGACCCCGGTGGAGGACGTGGGGGAGGCCCAGGCTGCCGCGGGCGGCTCCGAGGCGTCGACCGAGGACCTCGTCGCCGGCCTGGAGCTCGCGCTCGAGGTCCAGGCGGCGCTCCTCCAGCTCGACGACCTGTCGCGTCAGCTCATCATCCTGTGCGCCATCGAGGGGCAGTCCTACGCCGAGGTCTCCGAGGCGCTCGGCATCCCCGTGGGCACGATCAAGAGCCGCGTGTTCCGCGCCCGGGCCAAGCTCGCGGAGCTCCTCCGACCGGTCATCGAGGACGAGGACGACGCCCCGCGGGTGCTCGACGACGTCGTCACCGACCGCACGCCCGATGCCACCCGACGCCCCCGGGGTCCCCCGGCCTGAGCGTCCCCACGCCTGCGGCCCGACCGGCCGGCGGCGGAGGGAACCTCACGGGACGTTCCGGCGTCCCACTGCAGAGGCGACACCACCGGTGGCGCCCAGACGGAAGATGCGACCGTGGAGACCGGCGAGCGCCTCGCCGCCTACGTGGCCGGCGAGCTGGACGAGGACGAGACCCGGGCCCTGGAGGCCCAGCTCGCCCGTGACCCCGGCCTGCGCGCACGTCTCGCCTCGATCCGTGCCACCGACGACCTCCTCGCCGGCCTCCCGCCGGTCGAGGTCCCGGCGGCGTTCTCCGCGCGGCTGCGCGAGGCCGTGGCCGCCGAGGTCGCATCCCAGGTCGCGAGCCCCGCCGGCGACGACCTCGCCGCCCGGCGGGCACGCCGGGCCGAACGGACCGGGTTCACCGGGTGGCAGTCGTGGCAGAAGCTCGCGACCGCCGCCGCGGTGCTCGTGGTCGTCGGGGGCGTCGGGGTCGGGGTCCTCACGGCCGGCGGGGACAGCGACGACGCCGGCGGGCAGGTCGCGATGGAGGCGGGCCTGGCGGCCGAGCCCCAGCAGGGCCCCACCGTGGTCGCCGCGGGGCGGAGCTTCGACGAGGCATCGCTGCGCGACCTCGCCGGCGACGCCCGCTTCGACGAGATCCTCGCCGAGCACCTGTCGGGGCCGGCCGCCGACGCCGCCGCCCAGGACCACACCACCGCCCTCACCGGCCCCGCGCCGGAGTCCGACGGCAGCGACAGCGCCGGCGACACCGCGATCTCGGGTGAGTCGGCCGAGGAAGGCGACCGCGTCATGACCGCGCCCGGCGCTCCCACCGAGTTCGGGTTGCGGACCGTCGGTGACGTCTCCGAGACCGACCTCGAGGCGGTCCGGACGTGCCTGCCGAGCCTCATCGACAGCACCAGCGCCGTGATCCCGGTCTACGCCGAGCTGGCCACCTACGAGGGCACCGACGCCATCGTCTACGGCCTCGTCGGCAACGACCCGGAGCAGGACAGCTACCAGCGGGTCGAGCTGTGGGTCGTCGACCGTGGGGACTGCCAGGTCCTCCACTTCGCCCAGGTCGACCGCTAGTCCGGCGTGCCGGAGCCGCTCGTCCCCATCAGCCGCTCCGACGGCGACCGCACGCGTGCTCGTCGCTGGCCGGCGGTCGTCGCCACCCTGGTCGTGATCGCCGCCGTCGCCGGCGCCTGGCTGGTCGGCGACGACCGGCCGCGCGTGCCGGTCGAGGACCTGACGACGCCGGCGTGGTCGGTGGCGCTCGACGACCCCGCGACCACGGCGGTCGTCACCCCACCGACCGAGGACGTCCAGCGTGTCCCGGGCGGCTGGCTCGTCACCACCTCGCTCGACCTCGTGCGGACCACCGACGCCGGGGAGGTCGTGTGGTCGCGGGCGTGGCGCGGTCCCGCGCCGGTCGTCGCCGGCGACCGGTTCCGGGCGACCGACGGCCGCTCCCTCCTGACCGTGACGACCGACGCCGGCGCCATCGTCGAGCGCGTCGCGCTGGAGGACCCGCTCGTGGCACCCACCGGGATGGTCCCCGCGTGGCCGGTCGCCGGCGCGGGGGTCGGTCCCACCGCGTCACCGGGCGAGGCGCGGTTCGCGATCGCCAACCGGGGCGAGCTACGGGTGCTGCGGGGCGACGGTCGGACCGTCTTCGACGGTCCCGCCGGCGGCCCGATCGCCGGTCTCACCCGGGCGGGGCTGGTGGTGCAGGACCGCGGCGAGGACGTCGTGGCGGTCGACCCGCGGGCCGCGACCGGTGAGGCCGCCGTGTCGTGGCGGGCCGACACGCCCGACCGGGTCGGCCCCGACCTCGTCCGCGTCACGCCCGATGGCGACCGGCTCGTCTACGGACACCGCGGCGGCGTCACCGCCCTGGACGCCGCGTCAGGCGCGGTGGTCTGGCGGTGGCGACCGTCCGACCACGCCGGCGAGGTGGTCCGCGTGGTCGCCGTCGACGCGACGGCCGTCTGGGCCACGGTCGGGGCCCCGGACGCCGCCACGCCGGCAGCCGGTGTCGCTCGAGCTCGCGAGCGGGCGGCCGCGCGGGGCCGCCGGCCCGGCGCCGGCGCCGCCCGGCCCGTCCTCCACCGTCGGGGTCCCGGCGTTCGTCCCCCCGACGGGCGGGGTCGCGGTCCTCGACGACGGGACCGTGGTCACCGCGGTGGGGTCCGAGGTCGTCGGGGTCCGCGCCGGCGAGGTCCGCTGGCGCGTCGACGTCGGCGCGGCGCCCTCGCTGGTGGGCGCCGGGGCGCGGGTGGTCGTCGCCGGCGCCTCGACGCGGGCGATCGACGCGGACGGTCGGACCCGCTGGGAGGACGACCTCGGCGACCGCCAGGAGGTGCTCGCCGTCGCCGGCGGGACCGTGCTCTCGCGGGTGGCGGGCCCGTCGGCGACCGTCGCCGCGTCCGCGCTCGCCACGGGCGCCCGCAGGGGCCGGTGGGCCTCGCCCGGCCCGGGGACGGTCGAGGCCGCCCACCTCGACGGCCGTTGGGCGACGGTGCTCGTCCGCCGTGCCGACCTCACGACCGAGCTCGTGGGGCTCGAACGCACCGGCGACGGGCTCGTCCGCCGGTGGGAGGCGCCGGCGCCGGCGGTCACCGACCTGGTGGGCCGCGGCGGGGTCGTGGTCGCGGCCGGCCGATCGTGGGTGACGGTCGTCGACCCGCGCACGGGCCCGGTCCGCGAGGTCGAGCTCCCGACCCTGGCGACGCCGGGACGGTTCGCGCTCGGCGACGGTGTGGTGATCTGGGTCGCCGGTAGCGAGCTGGTCGTCACCGGCCTCGACGACGGTGCCGAGCGCGGCCGGGTGGCGTTCCCCGCGGTGCCGTCCGCGGCGCCGACGGTGGCCGACGAGCTGGTCCTCGTCGCGACCGCGGACGGCGGGCTGCAGCGTGTGCGGCTCGGCCGGGCTGCGCCGGCGCCGCTTCCCCCCGTCGACCTCGGTGCCCTCCCCGCGGCGGCACCGGTCGCGGTGGGCCCTGCCGCGTTGGCGGTCCGCACCCGCGCCGGCGTCATCCTCCTCGGCGACGACCGGTAGGGCGGGGATAGACCGACGACCACGAGATCGACGTGGTCGTCTCGCTGCCCGACGGACGCTGGGCCGGGTGCGAGGTCAAGCTCGGAGGCGCGGCCGCCCTCGACGCGGGCGCGGCGTCGTTGCTGGCGGCCGCGGCGTCGATCGACCAGTCCGTAGCGGGATCACCGGCGTTCCTCGCGGTCGTGACCGCGTTCGGGGAGTACGCCTACCAGCGCACCGACGGCGTGCTGGTGCTGCCGCTGGGGATGCTCGGCCCGTGACGCGCCTGGCGCAGGGGGGATCGCGCCCGTGCGGAGGGCCGGGTGACGGTCAGCCGGCCGACCCCGTCACTCGTCCACGTCGGCGTAGAGGTCGGCGACGCGGCGAGCCATCTCCTCCTCGTCGACGTCCTCGACGTGCTGTGCGAGACCCCAGGAGTGCCCGAACGGGTCCTCGATGCGGCCCGCGAGATCGCCGTAGAACTGCATCTCCAGCGGCGCGACGACGGTGGCCCCCGCATCCACGGCGCGCTGCCACAACGGTTCGACGTCGTCGGTGTAGATGAACAGACCCGTCGTCGTCCCGCCGAGCGTCCGCGGGGAGCGGACCGGGAACCCGGGCCACTCGTCGGCCAGCATCACCACCGAGTCGCCGATGCGGACCTCGGCGTGACCCACGGAGCCATCCGGACCGACCATCCGATCACCGAGCTCCTCCGCCCCGAAGACCTCGACGTACCAGTCGATGGCCTCGGCACACGGGGTGACCACCAGCGACGGTGTCACCGAGTGGAGGTGATCCGGGACCGGCGTTGCGGCCATGTGCTCGTCCTCCCGTCGACGACCAGCACCCTAACGCGACGGGTGACCCGTGCGCCGCGTCAGGGTGCTGTTCCCGTCAGCGCAGGGGCGTGCACTCGGGGAGGTCGTCGGTGCCGAAGACCGCGTCGACGAAGCGCTCGTCGGCGCCGTCCTCGCCGGCGACCAGACCCTGGGCCGTCACCGCGCCGGGCGAGGCGTCGACCGTGGGCGGCTGGTCGTCCGGGGAGACGAGGGTGGGGCCGCCGTGCGCGGCGTACTCGAAGCGGTCGCCGGCGCCGGTGCGGTACAGCCACAGCGCGCCGTCGGCGAGGTCCATCCGGTAGACGCTGTCGCTGCCGGTGTCGGGCTCGAGGCAGGTCCCCACGACCTCGACCTGGTCACCGTCGAGGATGAGGTTGCTCGTCACGGTCCCGTCGCCGGGGTCGCCGCCGATGCCGCCGTCGCCTTCGACCGGCATCGGGGCGTCGGGGTCGGTGCCGATCCCGCCGTCCGGCTCGACCGGGATCGGGGCGTTGGGGTCGGTGCCGATCCCGCCGTCCGGCTCCACCGGGATCGGGGCGTCGTCGGCGAGCGGCAGGCCGTCGGAGATGGCCGGGTCGGAGGCGCAGCCGGCGGCGAGGAGCGCCGCGGCGGCGAGGAGGCTCGTCATGAGCAGTGCGGGGTGTCGCATCGGTCGTCCTGTCGTGAAGGCTGTGGTGACGGTCCTCGTGACCGCCCTCGCCGGGACAGACGCCGCCGAGGCCGGCGCGGTTCCGCCACCGGGGCGCGCCGGCACCGACCGGCGCGCGAGCGACCTCAGCGGTTGAAGCGCGCCCAGGCGCCGTACGCCGCCGCGAGGTAGAGGACGAACCCCAGGCCCCCCGGGACGATCACGCCGTAGCGGATGAGGAAGGTCCCCAGCACCGCGGCGACCGCGAGCCCGACGGCGAGGTTGCGGAACGGGTCGGCGCGGTTGCCCTCCGCCCCGGTCAAGACGGCGTGGCCGATCCCGAAACCCACGAACCCGGTCGCGATCCACGACAGGAACGGCAGCCCGAACACGAACGGCAGCACGAGGACGGCCACACCGGCGGCGAGGACGCCGAACGCGGTGGCCTTGCCGTACTGCTGCGGCTTGCCCTGGCGCCGGGCGGTCTTGGGCTGGCGAGCGCAGGCGGGACACTTCTGCCCGACCGGCGTCTGCACCGCACAGCGCGGGCAGATGGGCGTGTCGCACTGCGAGCACGCCAGCCGGGTCTCGGTGCCGGGGTGCCGCGCGCAGGTGGTCGCTGTGGGGTCCATAGGGCGGCCAGGATACGCCCCGTCCCGGTGGGACCGACGCGCGTCCACGGCGACGGCGGAATACCGACCCCCCGGAGGCGTCGTTAGCATCTACCGAGCCGGTCGACGGACGCCGTCGGCCCACCCCCGTCCTCCGAGGAGCCCCCGCGATGTCCGAGCCCGCCAAGACCTACGACGTGGTCATCATCGGCTCCGGCCCCGCTGGTCTCACGGCCGCGGTCTACGCCGCGCGCGCCAACCTCGAGCCGCTCGTCGTCGAGGGCGTCGTCACCGGCGGGCCGACCGGCGGACAGCTGACGCTCACGACCGACGTCGAGAACTACCCCGGCTTCCCCGAGGGGATCATGGGCGCCCAGCTCATCCAGGACATGCGCGCCCAGGCCGAGCGCTTCGGCACCCAGTTCCGCACCGAGGACGTGACCGCCGTCCAGCTCGACCAGCGGCCGTTCAAGCTCGAGACCGACTCCGGCGAGGAGATCTGGACCAACTCGCTCATCATCGCCACCGGCGCCAAGCCGCGCCGGCTCGAGGTCCCGGGCGAGGACGAGCTGTGGGGCGCCGGCGTCTCGGCCTGCGCGACCTGCGACGGGTTCTTCTTCAAGGACCGGCACGTGGTCGTGGTGGGCGGTGGCGACTCCGCGATGGAGGAGGCGACCTTCCTCACCAAGTTCGCGTCGAAGGTCACCGTCGTGCACCGGCGCAGCGAGCTGCGCGCGTCGAAGATCATGCAGGAGCGGGCGTTCAAGAACGACAAGATCGAGTTCGTCTGGAACGCCACCATCGCCGAGGTCAAGGGCGACAACGGCCAGGTGACCGCGGTCGTGCTCGAGGACACCCAGACGGGCGAGACGAGCGATCTCGCCTGCGACGGGATGTTCCTCGCCATCGGCCACATCCCGAACACCTGGCTGTTCGAGGGTGTGCTCGACACCGACGACGAGGGCTACCTCCTCGTCGACGAGCCGACCACCCGCACCAACGTGCCGGGCGTGTTCGCCTGCGGCGACGTGATGGACCACATCTACCGCCAGGCGATCACCGCGGCCGGCACCGGCTGCCGCGCCGCGATCGACGCCGAGCGCTACCTCGCCGAGCACACCGACGCCCACCCCGTGATGCCGCGCGGCTGAGGGGAATGCCCCGGGTGGTCGCCTACGTTGACCGCCTCGACACCCTCCACCCCGCCAGACACACCCACGCCAGACACACCCACGAAGGACGCCACATGGGAGCCACCCCGGTCACCGACAACGAGTGGACCGCCGAGGTCCTCGAGGCCGACAAGCCCGTGCTCATCGACTTCTGGGCCGAGTGGTGCGGACCGTGCCGGATGGTCGGACCCGTCGTCGACGAGATCGCCGACGAGAAGGGCGACCAGCTGAAGGTCCTCAAGCTCAACGTCGACGAGAACCCGTTCACCGCCCGCCAGTACGGGATCATGTCCATCCCGACGCTGATGGTGTTCAAGGGTGGCGAGCCCGCCAAGCGGATCGTCGGCGCCAAGGGCAAGGCCCAGCTCCTCGCCGACCTCGAGGACTTCGTCAGCTGAGCTGACCTCGTTCCACGTGTAACGCCCCGACCGCGTCCGGTCGGGGCGTTCTCGCGTCCGGCCACGGCCGGTACCGTCGGCGGCCGCATGCAGACCCAGACCGTCTACGAGATCATCGGCTACGTCGGCTCCGGCCTCGTGGTCGTGAGCCTGATGATGCGGTCGGTCCTCCGGCTGCGGGTCGTGAACCTCGTCGGGGCGCTGATCTTCAGCATCTACGGGGTGCTCATCCAGGCGTGGCCGGTCGTGGGGATGAACCTGTCGATCGTCCTCATCGACGCCTACTACCTGCGCGGGATGCTGCCGCAGCGTCCCGACCACTTCGACGTGATCGAGTCCTCGCCGGCGTCGACCTACGTCCGACGCTTCCTCGAGTTCCACGCCGCGGACGTCGCGCGGATCGTGCCCGGAGTGGGGCGGGCTCCACGATCACCACCACGTCTTCCTGGTGCTGAAGAACGCGGTCCCCGCCGGCGTCGTCGTCGTGCGCGAAGAGGGTCCGGGCACCGTCCGCGTCGACCTCGACTACGTGGTGCCCGAGCAGCGCGACTTCCGCCCCGGCGCCTGGGTCTACGAGCACAGCGGCCTGTTCCGTGCCAACGGCTGGCACACCGTCGACGCCGCGCCGGGCAGTCCCGTCCACCAGCGCTACCTCGAGCGGATGGGGTTCACCGCGACCGACGGCGACCACCGGCTCGAGCTGGCGTGACGGGCGCGACCGGGTCGTGCGCGACGACGGCGTAGCGCTCGTCCTCGACCGGCCGCCCCCACAGGGCGTCCTCGCCGGCGAGGTCGTGGTGCTCGACGCGGCCGAACCGCTCGGCGAGGGCGCGAACGAGGGTGTCGGCGCCGACGCCGCCGGACCACGGCAGGTCGTGGGGAGGCGCCGCCTCGTCTCCGTCGTCGGCCACGTCCGCCGGGGCGGGCTCCTGGGCCGACGTGCCCCAGCGCCCCTCGACCATCACGACCCGGCCGCCGGGGCGCAGGAGCGCCGCCCACCGATCGAGCGCCCCGTGGGGGTCGGGCAACGTCCACGCGAGGTGGCGGACGAGCACCACGTCCACGCTCGCATCGGCGAGGCCGGGGTCGGCGGCGTCGGCACGGGAGAGCTCGACGTCGACGCCGGCGGCGGCCGCCTTGGCCCGGGCGCGGGCGACCATCGCCGGCGCCAGGTCGCTCGCGGTCACCTCGTAGCCGAGCTGGGCCAGGAGGACCGCCAGCGTGCCGGTGCCGCAGCCGAGGTCGGCCACCCGGGCCGGGGGTGCGGGGAGCCATGCGCGCAGCCGGCGGGTCCAGGCGTCGCGGGTCACGGGGTCCCGGAGGCCGTGGTCGGGCTCGGCGTCGAAGCTCGCGGCCTGCGCGTCCCAGTGCGCAGCGATGTCCCGCAGGGTGTCGGTCACGTCGGCCTCAGGTGCTCGGAGAGAGCGGGGCGCGACCGGACGCCGGCGTCGCTCACTCGACGCCCTTGAGCCGCGCCATCAGCTCCTTGCAGGTGGGGCAGACCGGGTAGCGCTCCGGGTCACGGCTCGGCACCCACCGCTTGCCACAGAGCGCCGTGACGGGGGTGCCCTCGACGAGCGCCCGGGTGAGCTCGGACTTCGGCACGTAGTGCGAGTACCGGTCGTGGTCGCCGTCGTCGGTGGTGCGACGGTCGACGTCGGGGCGCAGCGCGGTGTCGCTCACGTGGGGTCCACGGTCGGGGTCGGTGCCGGCGAGGGTACGGGCCGATCGCCGGCGCGGCGTGCGCGGAGCGCGACGCAGGCAACCGTGGCGCACGCTGCGGCGTCGGATGTCGTGACGGGTCGGCGAGGCCGACCGCGACCTCCAAGACGATGACGGGGGCAGGACGATGAAGACGAACACGATGCGCCGGCTGGCCGTGGCGCTGACCGCTGCGGCCCTCCTCGCCGGGTGCGGCGGGGCCGACGCCGGGACCGACGACGCCGCCACGACCGACACGGGCCGCCTCGCCGACGGGGCGACCGCGACCGACCCCAACAGCATCCCCGGCCAGGCCGAGTCCGACCCGGGCGCCTCCCAGGGGATCGCCGAAGGCGAGCCGAACCCGAGCGCCCCCGGCGGCGCTCCGCAGGCCGAGGAACCGCGTGAGGACTGCTCCGCTGGCGACCTGATGGTCGCGGCGGTCCAGCCCGAGGGTGTGAGCGAGGCGGCCGCGGCCACCTGGAACGCGCTCCGCGAGGCCGCGATGGCCTGCGACTACGCCGGCCTCGCCGACCTCGCGAGCGACGACGGGTTCACGTCCTCCTACGGCGCCGGCACCGACGCCGCCGCGTTCTGGGCCGAGGCCGAGGCCGCCGGGGACGACCCGATGGCCAAGCTCGTGCAGCTGAGCGGGCTGCCGTCGGCTGTCGACGCGCAGGGCAACACGGTCTGGCCCGCCGCCCACGTCCGTCCCGAGGACGACGATGCGTGGCGTGAGCTCGACGGCATCTACACTTCGGATACTCTGGACGAGTGGCGCGAAGCGGGCAGCGGGTACCTGGGCTACCGGCTCGCGATCACACCAGAGGGTGAGTGGATCTACTTCGTGGCTGGCGACTGAGTCGCACGTCCACGAACGCGGCGCGGGTGCTCCGGGGGGTGCCCCCGCGTCGCCATCCCTCCCCGACGGTGCCGGGCCCGATCTGGTCGGGCCCGGCATCGTCATCTCCGGAGACCTTCGGGTCGCTCAGCCCGCCTCGCTGTCCTCCTGGAAGACGCCGAACACGAGGCCGTTGGGGTCGTGGAAGTAGGCGACCCAGCCCATCCCGTCGATGGCCATCTTCCCCAGCGCCTCGGTCCCGCCGGCGTCGGTGATCTTCGCGATCGCGGCGTCGATGTCGTCGACACCGACGGTGTTGACCGTGCGCGGCACCCCGTCGGCCGCACCCTGGACGGCACCGTTGATGCCCATGGCGTCGTCGTCGCCGGTGGTCGCCAGCCAGTAGGGCTGGTCGCCGAACTGCTGGAAGTCCACCCGAAGACGTTCTCGTAGAACGCGACGGTCTTCTGCGGGTCGGGGACGTTCAGCTCGAAGTGGACCGGTCGGTGCATCTGCCTCTCCTGGGTTCGCGGGTCTGCCGGCCCACGCTACGACCGCGCGCGCCGGCGTGCGCTGCTTCGTGAGCACCGCGAGCACCGTGAGCACCGCGAGCACCGTGAGCACCGAGCCCACCGCGAGCAGGACATGCCGGCATCCCGGGACATGCTGCTCACGGTCGGCCCTCTGCTCACGGTGGTGGCCGGCGCCGACGAGCAAGCGCTGCCGCGGCAGCGCTTCCGTAGGAGCAGGGGTCAGGTGTCGGTGCGCGGGACGGGGAGGGTGAGGCGAGCCAGGCGGCTCCCCACCCGCAGCGCCATGGTCAGCAGCGCCCCGCCGATGAGCGCCGCCGAGGGGTCGAGTCCGTGGGTGAGGAACACCGCCAGCGCCCCGGCCGCCGCCGCCGAGGCGTAGAAGTCCCCGGAGCGGTAGAGGATGCCCGGGATCTCGCCCGACAGGACGTCGCGGATCACCCCGCCGCCCACCCCGGAGACCACGCCGGCGAACACGGTCCCCCACAGCCCGAAGCCGACCTCGAGCCCACGTTCCGCGCCGAGCGCGGCGAAGATCCCGAGGCTCACGGTGTCGAAGGCGTAGAGCGCCTTGCCCTCGGGGATCCACCGGTGGGTGAAGAACACGACCAGGCCGGTGAGGAAGATCGCCCACAAGAGCGGCTCGTTGGTGAGCGCCGGCGGCGGGATCGTCCCGCTGACGAGGTCACGGATCGACCCGCCCCCGATGGCCGTCACCGCAGCCAGCACCAGCACGCCGACGAGGTCGAAGCGCTTCTGGACGCCCTGGAGCGCACCGGCCACCGCGAAGGTGATGGTGCCGGCGTACACCAGCGCATCGAGCAGGGTCAGGTCGGGCCTCGAGACGTGTCACACCCGCGCAGCACCATAGACACCCCCGCAGCGCCGCCAACGGCGGCGCGACCCACCCCCCGAGGAGGACACCCGTGGACGACATCGAGAACTGCTCCGAGTGTGGCCTCGAGCTCGACACCCAGGCGGGCGATGCCTTCCTCACCGACGATGGCACGATCTGGTGCAACGACCACTACCCGCTGCGGGAGCCGGCGGACGACCCGGGACCCACCGCGGCCTGACCGTGGTCGGCGGCCACGATCCGTCGGCCGGTAGCGTCGGCCGCCTATGGGCGGCGGACACGACATCGGGTGGGAGCGTGGTCACTTCACGCCTCCCAGCGTGTCACGCGACGGAATCGCTGCCGCTTGGGAACAAGACCGACCCGTACGACGAGCTGATCTACATCCTCCTCACGGTCATGACGCGGTCCCAGCCGCGGTCGACCGGGCGTTCGAGGGGCTCAAGCGTCTGGCCGGTGACCACGGCTGGACCGCGCTGCTGGCTGCTGACCTCGACGACCTCGACGACGTGTTGCGGCCCCTCGGGTTCGTGAACCGCCGGCGCGAGCAGCTGCTCGAGATCGCGCGCCGGGTGCAGGAGGACCACGACGGGTCCCTCGACCCGCTCACCCGCATGAGCGACGAGGGCGCCCTCGGGTACCTCACGAGCCTCCCGGGCGTCGGTGTGAAGACGGCGAAGTGCGTCCTGATGTACTCGCTCGGCCGCGACGTGGTGCCGGTCGACATCCACGTCCTCCGCGTCGCCAAGAGGCTCGGCCTCGTCGCGGCGGACGCGACCTGGGACCAGGTCGACCACCAGCTCGAGGTCGAGGTGCCGGACGAGCTGAAGTTCGACCTGCACGTGCAGCTCGTCATCCACGGCCGCGAGATCTGCAAGAGCCGCAACCCCCAGTGCGACGACTGCGTCCTGCTCGATGTCTGCCCGACCGGCCACCTCGCTCCTACCCTGCGGTCCGACTACGTGCGTTGACCGGGGGAGATGCGTGTACGACCGCCACGATCCGAGCGACCTCGAGCGTCACGTCCGACAGCTGCTGCACCAGCGGTTGGGTGACATGGTGGACGTGGGCAGCGCCGAGGTCCAGGGCTCGCTAACCCGCGGTCGTGTCGGACACCTCTACGAGCACTACCTCGGCATCCCGCCCAACAGCGACGCGGGCCCCGACATCCCCGAGTGCGGCATCGAGGTGAAGTCCGTGCCCTTGAAGCGTGGGAAGTCCGCCTTCCAACCCAAGGAGCGGACCTTCATCACCGCCATCGACTACGACCGGATCGTCGACGAGGACTTCGAGGGGTCGCCTCTCGACCTCAAGACCCGGCACACGCTCTACCTCTTCTACGAGCACCAGCCCGAGGCGGCCATCGCCGACTTCCGGACCATCGGTGTCCTGCTGCACGAGCGGGACGATGTCGACGAGCTGATGCTCCGCGAGGCACACGCGCACGTCCGGAAGATGGTCCGTGAGGGTCGCGCCCACGAGCTATCGGAGGGCGACACCTGGGGCGTGGGTGCCGCGACGAAGGACTCCAGCGGCAGGGACATCCCACAGCCCTTCTCGCCCCTGCCCGCGCGGCGGCGTGCCTTCGCCTGGAAGCCGCAGGTGACGGCGCGCCTGTGGCAGGCGGCCAAGCCGCGCGACGCTCAGGGGCTGCTGCAGCTCCGCGTGCCGGACGAGATGGCGACGCTGCAGGAACGGATCCGCAACCGAGTCCGAGCGGCCGCTGGCACGCCGGTCGAGGACCTGCGGCGTCGCTTCGCTCCCCACCTGAGCGACGGCTACAAGGCGCTGACCAGCGCGGTCTCGCGACAGCTCATCGACGGCCCCAGCCAGGACGGTCTCGAGACGCTCGACCGCCTCGGTGTCACCGTCCGCACCATGCGGGTCGACCCGGCCACGCTCCGCCCCAGGGAGGCCGTGTCCTTCCCCGCCTTCGATCCCGTCGAGCTCACTCGCGAGACGTGGGAGACATCGGAGCTGCTAAGCCGCGTCCGGTCGCTGCTCTTGATCGTCTTCGACGAATCTCGGGAGCATCCCGGAAGCACGGCTCCTCACCGCCTTCTTCTGGCAGCCCGGCCACGACGACCTGGCGGTCATGCGGGAGGAGTGGGAGCTCTTCCAGCGCGGGATCGCAGCCAGCCAGGTGGATGAGCTGCCGAGGCCAGAGCTGCGACCCGCATCCTCCACGTCCGTCCCCATGGCCGGGACTCGTCAAGACCGTCTCGCTCTCCCGAACGGCGTGCCGTGGCAGCGGTCGTCCTTCTGGCTCAACCAGGGCTACCTGCAGGAACTGGTCGGCCAGGAGATCCACGGGTGAGTCAGCCGGCTCGGAGGTCGCGCGCCGCCGCGGCCCGCCGGGCGGCGATCTCGTCGGCGATGCGCTCGACGATGCCGATCACGAGGGCGTTGCCCATGCAGAAGGCGCGCTTGCCGTCGGACATCCCCGCGGTCCAGCCGTCGGGGAACATGTCCAGGCGCTCGAGTTCGACCGGCGTGAGGCGGCGGTAGATCGACCGCCCGGCCGCTCTCCTCCGGGTCGAGGTCGTCCCAGACGTCCGCCGGCACCGACTCCATGTCGAGGAGCTCGTCGGGGACCTCCTGCTCGACCACGAGCTTGAACCGGGACGGCGACCGGCCACCTTCACCCGTGAGGATCGTGCGCGACGCACGGTCCAGGGGTTCGGGGAACGCCACCGCCCCCTCGGTGTAGAAGTAGGTGAAGCCGTTGCGCTTGCGGCGGTGCTCGCGCTTGGACCCCTTCAGGTAGTTCCACGAGGAACGGCGCGGGTCGTCCCCGAAGTCGAGCTGCGACGCCGGGATGATGAACTCGGCGAACTCCTCGATCACGCGCTCGACGGGGAGAAGCACATCCCCGAGGGTGAGTGTGCCTCCGGCGTAGGTGCTCTCGACCTCTGCCGTGACCGCCACGCCCTTGACCATGACGCCGGCGTTGCGCCACGGGCTGACCTTGTGCTGCCGCCACGCCTCCGAGATGTCGTGTGGGTCAACCTCGGCCGCGGTGTTCCCGAGGCTGACGACCGAGTCCTCGGTGACCGCTCCTGCGAGCTCGCAGGGGAGGGCGTTCGCGAGGACGCCGAGCTCCGCCAGCGCCGGCCCGGCCACCCGGGTGACGCGCTTCAGCCACCGCTTCGGGTCAGCCTCGAAGGAGTCGACGTCGAGGCGGACCTGGCCAGCCCAGCTGGAGAGCCGCGTGGCGTAGATGAACACGCGCTTGCGCCGCTGTGGGAAGCCGTAGTCGGCCGCGTTGACGACCCGCCACTCGACCGCGTACCCGAGCTGGGCGAAGCACGCCAGCATGACCGCGAAGTCCCGACCCCGCCGGTCCGACGGGGACTTCAGCAACCGGTCGACGTTCTCGAGCAGCACGTGGTCGGGCCGGTACTGCTGGAGGATGCGCGCGATCTCCCACCAGAGCGCGCCCTTCTCGCCCCCCATCCCCTGCGCCTGGCTCAGCGGCTTCGCGACGCTGTAGTCCTGGCAGGGGAAGCCGCCCACGAGCAGGTCGAAGTCGCGCGGGAGGAAGCCCTCACCGGTCTCGACCTCGTCCCACGGGGCGACGGTCTCGCCGTCGTAGAGGGGCACGCCGGCGGCGTTGAGCAGCTCCCTGATGTCGACGTTGGAGTGCTCCCCGGCGCCGGCGAACCGGTCGGCGTAGCAGTCGAACGCGGGCTGGCTCTTGGTCGACGGTTCCCACTGGTTGCCGAGCACGACCTGCCAGTCCGGCTGGTCCACCTCGCGCCACTGCCAGCCGCCCTCAGCGGTGAACCCGACGAGCTCGCGCTCGAGCCCGACCCGGAACCCACCGACGCCCGCGAAGAGCTCCACGACCTGACCCGGTTCCTCGTGCCTGGACATGGGGCCTCCGTACCTGGGCGAACGATCGTTCGGATCATCGCCGATCCAACCACAGATCGCAAGACGGATCGAACCGCTCCTCCGCGGATGATCCCATGGCCGCACACGCGGGCGCGGGAACCTCGCCGGATGTCGCACCCACCGGCTATCCGGGCCCCTCCGGTGGCGCCCCCTACGACGGGCGGACGGTGAGGATCAGCGCGCTCGGGTAGTGCTGGTCGTGGAAGACGGCGTTGAGCGCCGGCTCCGCGAGCGGCTCGTGGTTGGGGACGTCGGAGGACGAGATGGTCATCCGGATCCGGTGCCCCGGCTGGACCGTGTGGGCGATGTCCCAGATGTCGACGCGGTACTCGAGGATCCTGCCGGGCGGCACGGGTGCCGGGTCCTCGTTGGTGATCCACGGGTCGCCGGGACGCGAGCGCTCCGGGTCCCAGGTCCGGTGCGACGCCCGCATGTACCCGCTGGTGAGGAGCGTCGAGGTCCCGTCCGGGGCCACGTCGGTGACCTTCACGACCCAGTCGGTGTCCTCGGCGGTCGTCATCCCCCAGAAGTGCAGCTCCCCGGGCCCGGCCAAGACGACCGGCTTGCGGAACGCCGGCGTGGTGTAGGTCAGCGCGCGGGCCTCGTCGGGCCGCTGGTCCACGCGGGCGTGGGGGCTGAGCGCCACGGTGCCCCACTTGGAGGCCGTCTCGGTGACACCGATGGTCGGGTCGTAGACGTAGCGGTCCTCACGGATCGCCTGCTGGTCGTTCGGCGGCTTCCGCAGGAGCGAGCCGTCCTCGACCGACGCGAGCGTCCCACTGGGCCTGCCGGACAGCCGCAGGACCTCGAGCTCGGTGTCCTCCGGCGGCCACTGCTCGGCGCTCTTCCACTCGTGCACCCCGACGTCGTAGTACCAGGCGGCCGGACCGCCGTCGATGCCGTTCTTCTCGCCCTTGAGGAACCGGTCGAACCACGCCAGCACCGGGTCGTCGGGCATCCCTGGCGGCATCCCGGCGTCGGTGTACGTGCTCGCCGGGTCGAACGGCGCCCCGCAGCCCTTGTGGGTGCACGGCTGCATGATGAGCCGGTTGTGCTTCGAGGCGATGCCGCTGAAGTTGTCCAGCGTCCCCCGCGAGAAGCCGTCGAACCACCCGCCGAGGTGCAGCACCGGGATCTCGATGCGGTCGTGCTTGGTGTAGAGCGACCGCTCGCGGTAGTAGGGCCCGTCCCAGGGGACCAGGCGCGAGTCGGTGACGAGGTTCTGGTGGGCACGCGCGGGCAGGTCGCTGGACGCCGACGTGCCGGTCGTCGACAGCGCCGTCTGCGCCCCCAGCCACTGCGCCACGAAGTCGGCGTTGAAGATCCCGTTGTGCCACACGATGTCCCGGTAGGCGTCCGCCATCGACACGGCCGGGACGATCGCCTTGAGGTGCGGCGGCTGCTTCGCGGCGCCCATCAGCGGGGTGATGCCCTGGTAGGAGCCGCCGTACATGCCGACGTTGCCGTCGGACCACGGCTGCGCGGCGACCCACTCGACGACCTCGAAGACGTCCTGCTGCTCGCGGTCGCAGAAGATGCACAGCGCGCCGCCCGACCGGCCGCTCCCCCGGATGTCGACGTTGACGTGCGCGTAGCCCTCGCCGAGGTAGGTCGTGAAGTAGGTGCCGGGACCGTACGGCGTCATGTTGAGCAGGACCGGGAAGCGGCCCTCGGCGTCCGGGAGGTGGACGTCGCCGACGAGCGCGACCCCGTCGGACATCTCGATCGGCACGTCGGTCGTGGTGACGGGCGCGGCGGATGCCGCGGGTCCGGCTGCCGGCGCGAGCGTGTCCGCGGACGGGGGCGCAGCGGCGAGCAGCACCGCGGCCGAGGCGACGAGCGCCACCGAGTTGACGAGCGTCCGCGTGCGCACGGGGTCCCTCCGAGGTCGACGAGGTCGGCAGAGCACCGCCCCGGTGGGGCTTCGACGCGGCCGGCAGCGCCCCCTCCCGCGCCGCGTCCGAGGCCCGCGGACGTCCCCGTCCGGGCGCGGCTCCCCCCGGTAGCCAGGCACGTGCAGGCCGCAACGACCGATGTGCCCGCCCTGACCGGGACGTTCGCTCGCCAACGGCATCGGATCCCGTTCAGTATCTGAAGTGGGGAGCTCTCTCCCTGTCAGACCTCAGAGGAACGGTTGGACCATGGGCAACGTGCGAGGCAAGCGCCGGGACGTGGCAGTCCTGGCCATGATGGCCCTGACCCTGACCGCCGCAGGACCGGGCGGCGGGGGTGGAGACGAAGGTGGTGGCGGAGGCACCGGCGAGACCTACTCGGATCTCGTCGTGGCGTACCGCGACATGGATGGACTCCCGATCTTCGCGGCGTACGAGGTGCCGATCGAGGAGGGGAGCACCGAGACCACGACCGAGTACTGCGTACGACCCGCCATCCGCGCGGCGGTCGACGGACTGCCCCAGGTGGTCAACCCCGCGGACGGCGAGCTGGTGACCCTCATCCCGCTCGTCGGCGACGACCCCACGACCGGTGGGACGGTCGATGGCGAAGAGGCCGGCGTCTGTGACCCGCAACCCGACTACGCCGCGCTCGTCGAGGAGGTCGAGCTGGAGCGGCTGAACATGGTCCGTTCCCCCGACAACGTCGTCGAGCGTCAGCAGGCCGAGCTGGCCACGATGATCACCGGTGCCGAGCTGTCGCTGGAGCCCTCCGGTCGGCTGCTCGCCGGCGACGACGCCGTCGACTCGCCCGCTCATGAACCTCGGTCTCTACAAGTCGCTGATGGCATCGGGCACGGCCACCCTGCTCGACGCCAACGGCCTCGTCCGCGACCTCCCGGCCCCCGCCGTCCCGGGCTACGACTGGCTCAACCACGCCGTCGTGGCGATGGCGATGGCCGGCGGCAAGGAGGTCCCGCTCACGATCGACACCCTCGTCTACTTCAACCGCGCCGCGAACATCCCCGCCATCTTCGCCGGCGACCTGCTCACGGCCACACCGACCGGCGAGCAGTTCGTCGACTACGCGGCGGAGGGCTTCACCTACGACCGCAGGGCCACCTTCCCCGGTTGCGTGACCTACTTCCCCGCCTACGGCGTCCCCGCGCCGATCACCTCGTCGATCATGGATGCCGTCTTCGGCGGGCAGGACCCGCCGAACATCGACACCGCCATCGAGGCCGCGGCACGCCAGGCCGACGACGCACGTCGGGTGAACACCTGGTTCCACGACCTGTCCGCCGGCATCGTCGCCTGGGACGCCCCCGGTGAGGACACCTGCGAGTCGCAGGCTGACGCGTTGAACGCGCCGCCGACGGTGACCTGGACGACCCTCCCCGACGTGCTGCAGCAGACCGAGCCCGCCACCCTGGTCGGCCGGATCACCAACCCCCTGACCGGCAGCTACGTCCCGGCCGTGCGTCCGTCGCTGATCGTGGATGCCCCGACCGCCTTCACCGCGGTGGACGAGGTCGTGGCGACCGCCAACGGGTCGCCCGTCACCTTCGTCCTCGACGAGGGGAACCTCGTCGGGACGTGGGGGTCGAGCTTCTACATGGGCGCCGGCTTCACCGGCACCGTGACGGTGCTCGCCACCTTGAGCGATACCGCCCCCATCGGCGACTACGACGTCACGCTCGCGCTGGAGGACGTCTCCGGCACGCCCGCGGCGTGGTCGCCCGTACGGACCACCGGGACCGTCTCCGCGCTCGCGGCCGGCCCGTACGCCGTCTGGAGCACCGTCCCCACGACGATCACGCAGGGCACGGCCGCCGAGCTGCGGTTGCGGGCGCGGAACCCCGTCGCCTTCGACACCGCCGTCGACAGCGCCGCGTTCCGCCTCGTCGTCGACGCTCCCACCCCGTTCACGTCCACGAGCCAGTTCGCCGTGACCTCGGCCGCGGGGACGTTCGCGTTCACCCTCGACCCCACGACCGGTGACCTGACCTCGACCGGGCCCGACGGCGGGTTCCCCATGCCGATCGGGCACGACCAGACCACGATCCTCGGCATCACCATCCCCGTGGGTGCGCCCACCGGGACCTACACCCTGACGCTCGAACTCCTCGGCCTCCCGGTGCCCGCCGACCTCGGTGAGCTGACGGCCCTGGTCGCGGACATCGAGACCCTCTCCACCGACACCGCGACGCTCGCCGTCGTGGCCCCCTCCTCCACCGGCGACGGTGGTGGCGGTGGCGGTGGCGGTGGGACGACACCGCCGACGACGCCTCCGGAGGAGGAGACGGGCGTCGGTGGCGAGGTCGTCGCCGCCCCCGACTTCGACGACGTACCGGCGACCTACACCCACCGCGAAGCCATCGTGAACGCCTACCTCTGGCGGCTCATGTTCGGCGTCGACGACACCCACTTCGCCCCCAACGAGCCGCTGTCGCGCGGCCAGGTCGCGACGATCATGACGCGCCTGATGGAGCGGGCGCAGCTCACCCTCGCCGACGACGGTGACGTGTTCACCGACGACCAGGGGACGACCCACGAGCGCAACACCAACCGGCTCGCCAACGCCGGCCTCATCAGCGGGTTCGAAGACGGCACCTTCCGGCCCGGCGACTCCGTCACCCGGGGACAGCTCGCCGCGCTGCTGGTCCGCTCCCACGAGCACGTGACCGGCCAGGCGATGGACCGCGACCGCGATCGCGACCAGGACCGGCTGCGCGACTGCATCGGCACCACCCACGAGGAGGCCATCCGCAAGGCCGAGCAGGCCGGTTTCGTCTTCGGCTACCCCGACGGCGACTTCCGGCCCAACGAGCCCGTCACCCGAGCCCAGATGGCATCGATGCTGATGCGCATGGTCGACGACCTCGTCGCCGGAGGGCACCTCGCGCCCCTCGCGTGAGCTCGGCTGGCTGATGAGGGGTGGGCGGGAGACCGCCCACCCCTCGTCGCGTCGTCCGGCGGCCGCCGGGCTCGGGGCGTGAACGCCGCCCACGGGTGAGAGCGAGCGCTGCGCAGCCATGACCGTGGGCTCGAGGACGTTGCTGGGCAGGAGACGGCCACATGTGGCCGGATGGTGCCCACGAACGTGCGTGTGCCCACGGAGCCCACGGTGGCGGCGCGGCGGGCCGACCGCTCCAGACGCCGCGGCGTGCGTTCCCGTTCGGTCACACCCGGGGGTCGCCGGCGAGGTCCTACCATCGCCGGTCATGCAGGTCACCATCGCCATCGGCGCCGCCGGCCCCGAGGTCCTCGACATCCAGCGACGTCTCGAGGCCCTCGGGTACGCCTGCGACGGTGACGACCCCAGCCTGTTCGGCGACGCGACCCGCGCGGCGGTCCGGCTGTTCCAGCAGCGACGCGGGCTGACCGCCGACGGGATCGTCGGCGACGACACCTGGCGGTCGCTGGTCGAGGCCGGCTTCGCCCTCGGCGACCGCATGCTCTACCTCCGCAAGGACCTCATCCGCGGCGACGACGTCCGCGACCTCCAGCGCCGGCTGAACCAGCTCGGCTTCGACGCCGGCTACGTCGACGGGGTGTTCGGCCAGCAGACCTTCGAGGCGCTGCGCGAGTTCCAGCTCAACACCGGCCTCCAGGTCGACGGCATCGCCGGCCCGTCCACCGTCGACGGGCTGAAGCGCCTCCACCGGCAGCACCAGGAGGCCCCCGCGTTCGCGGTCAAGGAGCGCGAGGCGCTGCGCTACCAGCAGCGCACCTCGATCGCCGGCGCGCGCATCATGGTCGACCCCGGCCACTGCCCCGAGGACCCGGGCTACATCACCGCCGACGGGGTCGAGGAGCACGACATCACCTGGATGATCGCCAACCGGGTGGCCGGCCGGCTCTCCGCCCTGGGCGCCCGGGTCGTCATGTCCCGCGGCCCCAACACCTCCCCCAGCTCCGTCGAGCGGGCCCAGCTCGCCAACGGCGAGGAGGTCGAGGCGATCCTCTCGGTGCACCTGAACGCCGTCCCGTCACCGACCGCCCGGGGCGCCGCCGCCTACTTCTTCGGCCAGGACGACTACGTCTCCGAGCGGGGACGCCGGCTCGCCCAGCTCGCCGTCGACAACGTCGTGGCCCGGACCGGCACGCCCAACTGCCGCACCCACCCGTCCGGGTCGACCCTGCTGCGCAGCTCGCGGGCGCCGGCGGTCATCGTCGAGCCCGGCTTCCTCAGCCACCCGGACGAGGGCGGGCTCCTCCGCGACCCCGACCACCAGGCGCTCGTCGCCCAGGCGCTCACCGACGCGCTGGTGACCTTCGTGGTCGGTGGTGCCCCGACCGGTGACGCCACCCCGGCCGAGCTCGCCGTCGAGGCCGCCTCGGGCTGACGGACGCCTCCGGGTGACCGAACGGGGGCACGCTGGCGCCCTCACCGTCTCCGGCCTCCGTACCGTCAGCGGTCCCCCACCTCCCGGAGGACCCGTGACCCCGGCCGGCCAGAGCCAGCTCACCGGGCTCGTGGGCTGGGTCGCCGACGTCATCGCCACGCTCGGCTGGCCCGGCGTCGCGAGCCTCGTCGCGCTCGAGAACGTCTTCCCGCCCATCCCCAGCGAGGTGGTGCTGCCGTTCGCCGGCTTCCTGGCCGGGCGTGGGCGCGCCGGCCCGTGGATCATGGTGCTGGCGGCGACCGCGGGCTCGGTCATCGGCGCGGTCGTGCTCTACGAGCTCGGACGCCGGGTCGGTCAGCACCGGACCCGACGGCTGCTCGCACGCCTGCCGCTGGTCGAGCACCACGAGGTCGACCACGCCATCGGCTGGTTCCACCGGCACGGCCGCAGCTCGGTGCTCGTCGGCCGGTTCGTGCCGCTCGTCCGCAGCCTCGTGTCGCTGCCGGCGGGCGCTGACGGCATGCCGCGCCACACGTTCCTGGCGCTGACGACGGCGGGATCGCTCGTCTGGAACGCGGTGTGGGTCTGGGCGGGCTACCTCCTGGGCTCGCGCTGGGAGGAGGTCGGCCGCTACTCCGACTGGCTCAACTACGGGCTGCTCGCGGCGCTCGCGGCGCTCGCGGTCCGCTTCACCTGGCAGCGCCGTGAGCGCCTGCCTGGCGTCGGGTAGCGGCTCACGCCGAGGCCAGCGATTCGCCCTCGACCGGGCTCGCCGGCGCCGGACGATCGCGGCGGACCACCTCCTCGAGCCCGAGGTGGAGCAGGACCGCGACGGTGGCCAGCCCCGCCATGATCGCGAACACGGGCCGGAGTCCGAAGTGACCGGCGAGCGGCATGAGCGTGAGCTGGGTGCCGACGGCCGACAGCTGCAGGCTCAGGCTCACCCCGGACAGCACGGTGGTGCGGTGGGCGTCGTCGACGCTGTCGTGGAGGAGGCTCTTCTGCAGCGGACTCCACACCCCCTCGGAGACGTAGGCGACGGTGAAGGCCGCGGCGGCCCACCACGGCGACGGGGCGATCGCGAACCCGATGAGAGCCACGACCAAGCCGGACAGCCCGATCATGCCGGCGCGGTCGCGGGCCCCGACCCAGGTGGCGAGCCGGGGGCCCACCCACGACCCGGCGGCGCTGGCGAAGAACGCCGCGGTCGCGAGGAAGCCGAACACCTCGGTGTTCTCGGCGGCCCCGCCGAGGAGGTCCGCGAGGTGCGGCTGCCACAGGAGCTCGAGCGGGACCCAGGCCAGCCCGAAGACGACCACCACGAGGAGCAGCCGGCGGACCGCCAGGCTCGACCGGGCCACGCCCGCCGCCTCGCGGACGATCGTCGGGACCCGCCGGACCTCGGCCCGCAGCCGCCCCAGCCCCTCCCCCTCGGCGACCCTCGGCAGCAGGGTGGCCACGGCCACGAGGTGGACGACCCCGAACAGGGTCGCCAGCAGCGCCGGCAGCCGCAGCGGGCTCAGCACCCCGTCGCCGGTGAGGATCTTGGGGGCGAGGCCTGCGGCGAGGGCGCCGATCCCGAGGGCGATGCCGGCGACCATCGCGCCGGTCCCGAGCCCGCCGGTGACGTCGTGCTCGGGATCGGCCTGGCGCACGCCGGTCACGTACCACGACTCGAGCGGTCCCGAGTCGAGCGCGCGTCCCACCCCGAGGACGACCCCGCCGGCGAGCATCGGCCCCATCCCCTGCCCCACGGCGAGGATGGCGGTGGCGAGGGTGTTGAGGGCCGCGGAGACCAGCAGCACCCGCTTGGGCCCGACCGCGTCGGCGAGACCGCCGGTCGGGAGCTCCAACAGCAGGATCGTGGTCGAGTAGGTGGCGATGACGACGCCGACCTGCGCCAGCGACAGCCCGCCATCGAGGAGCATGAGGGTCAGGACCGGGGTGAGGAACCCGGGGCCCAGCCAGCGCAGCCCCTGCACGACGAGGTAGCGCCGGCGCAGCTCGCTCGCGGTCACGTGTCACCTCGCTGCGGCAGGGCGTGCAGGACCAGGACCACCCGCTCCTCGGCACCGACGGGGCCGTGGCCGGCACGGGCCCGGTGGGGCTCGAGGACGGCGAGGAGGTCGTCGACCACCTCGGTGAGCTCGTCCGGGGTCACGTGGAGGACGACGTCGGACAGCGTCGCGGAGGCACGCCACTCCGGGTCCCAGGTCGGCTCCTCGGCGAGGTAGCGCTGGGCGGCGCGGTGGTGGGCGTCGGCGACGAGGTGCTTGTAGGCACCGGCCGCGGCGCGGTCGTCCGGGTCGGTCAGCTGCTCCTCCTCGAGCCGGCTCGCGTCGTGGGCCGCACGCCACCAGCGCTCGCGACCGTTGCCGCGGTCAGGGTCGTCCTCGATCAGCCCGGCGTCGGCGAGCTGGCGCAGGTGGTAGCTCGTGAGGCCGCTCGACTCCCCCAGCCGGCGCGCGAGCCCGCTGGCCGTGGCGGGCCCGTGGACCCGCAGTTGACCCAGCAGGTCGAGACGCAGCGGGTGGGCCAGCGCGCGCAGCGACGACGGCGTCGAGGTGCGCGATGCTCCGGTCGGTCTGCATGACCACGAACCTAGACCACAAAGAGAACTTTGCAAACTTATCTTTGCGGTCTTGCCCGCTGGCCGCGCGTCTCGGACGGCCGACGCGTGGTCCGCTGGGGCGCCGGCGCCCCGTCCGGGGCCGGCGCCGGGCCCGGCATCCCCGTGACCGGCACACGCCGCGGGATGCGCTCGCGGATGTCCTCCAGCGCGTGCTCGAGGGTCTCGGCCCACCGGGCGGTGCGCTTGGCGTCGATCCGCAGCAGCGGGTAGCGGGGGTGCTCGCGGTGGACCTGGAACCCCTCGTGGAGGAGCCACATCGCCGGCAGCACGCAGTCCTGCTCCCGGAAACGGCGGTCGCCGTACACCTCGACCGCGTCGAGGTCGAGCCGGATGGCCTCCTTGAGCGCCGCCTGGACCAGGAGCCGCCCGATGCCGTGCTCGCGCATGGTCGGCTCCACCCAGATCGTCGCGAGCAGCAACGCGTCCTCGGACGCCTGCGGCGCCGGCGCCTTCCGCGGCGACAGCACCCCGGGGCGGGCGAACAGCACGTAGCCGGCGAGTTCGTCGTCGACCCGCACGACCCGGCCCGGCGGCTGGTCCTCCAACACCTGCGAGGACCACCACGCCTGCTTCTGCATCGCCGGGTCGCCGGCGAGCTCGTCCACCCGGTCGAGGTCGCGCGGGTCCGGTCGCGGGCGTCCCAGCTCCCAGAACAGGCACACCCGGCAGGTCTCGGGGAGGTCCTCGACGTCCGCGCCGGCGAGCGGGGCGACCCGACGGGAGGCCACGGTCAGTCCTCGGGGAACGGCAGTGGCCGGTCGTCGCGCGTGACCTGCCGGCGCGGGCCCTCGTCGCGTGGCAGCACCAGGGCGGCGGCGAGCCCCGCGGCGGCGCCGATGAGGAAGCCGATGGCCGCCCGACGCCACCCGCCCGCGGCGATGCGGCGGGCCTCGTGCTCGAACTGCTCGACCTCGGCCTCGAGGACGGGCTTGTCCGTCACCGTGTGGCTCCTCGTCGCGGTTACGCTGAGCGATGCTAGCGGCGGACCGACCCGGCGACCCGGCCGCTGCGCCCCCCGTCCCGGAGGCCCCGTGCGACTCGACACCGACCCGTACCTGCAGCGGTACGCCACCCGTGTCCGGGGCATGCGGGCGTCGGAGATCCGCGCGCTGTTCTCGGTGGTGTCGCGCCCCGAGATCGTCTCCTTCGCCGGCGGGATGCCGTACACGGCGGCGCTCGACATGTCCGCGGTCGAGGACGTGGTCACCCAGGTGATCCGCACGGCCGGCGCGACCGCGCTGCAGTACGGCGGCGGGCAGGGCCGCGAGGAGCTGCGCGAGCAGCTCGTCGAGGTGATGCGGCTCGAGGGCGTGCCCGGCCACGCCGACGACCTCGTGATCACCGTCGGGGGCCAGCAGGCGCTCGAGCTCATCGCCAAGTGCTTCATCGACCCCGGCGACGTGGTCGTCGCCGAGGGGCCGACCTACGTCGGGGCGCTCGGGGCGTTCGCGAGCCACCAGGCCGACGTCCGGCACGTCCCGATGGACGGCGACGGCATGCAGGTCGACCTCGTCGAGGACGTCCTCGCCCAGGTCCGGGCCGAGGGCAAGCGGGTCAAGTTCGTCTACACGATCCCGAACCACCAGAACCCGGCCGGCGTCAGCCTGTCGGTGGAGCGCCGGCACCGCCTCGCCGAGCTCGCCGAGGAGCACGACCTCCTCGTCCTCGAGGACAACCCCTACGGCCTGCTCGACTTCGAGGGTCGCACCTTCCCGTCGCTGCGCGAGCTCGTCCCCGAGCGGGTGATCTACGTCGGCACCGTGTCGAAGACCTTCGCCCCCGGCGCCCGCATCGGCTGGGTCGCCGCCCCTGGGCCCGTCCGGGACAAGCTCGTGCTGCTGCGCGAGGCCGCCGACCTGTGCCCCGCCAACCTCACCCAGATGGTCGTCGAGACCTGGTTCGCCACCCAGCCGTGGCAGGACCAGATCAAGCGCTTCCGCGAGGTCTACCGCGAGCGCGCCGAGGTCATGCTCGACGCGCTCGGCGCCGAGATGCCCGCCGGCGTCGACTGGACCGTCCCGTCGGGGGGGTTCTACGTCTGGCTCACCGTCCCGGCCGGCATCGACACCTCCGACCTCCTCGCCAAGGCCATCAACCACCGCGTCGCCTACGTCCCCGGCCGTGGCTTCTACGCCGAGGGCACCGGCGGCGACCAGATGCGGCTGTGCTACTCGTTCCCGCCACCCGACCGCATCCGCGAGGGGGTCGTCCGGCTCGGCGAGCTGCTCCACGAGGAGCTCGAGCTCGTCCGGGCCGTCTACGGCGACGAGGCACCCCGCAGCCCCGAGTCCGACCGGCGTGGCAGCTCCGGCATCGCCTCCCAGGGCGGCTGACCCGCACACCCCACCGAGAGGCCGAGTCCGATGACCACCCACGTCGCGGTCCTGTCCGGCGGCATCTCCCTCGAACGCGAGGTGAGCCTGCGCTCCGGCAGCCGGGTCGCCGACGCGCTGGCCGACCGCGGGCACCAGGTGACCCGCCTCGACGTCGACGCGCAGCTCGTGCGCACGCTCTCCGACGGCGACTTCGACGTCGCGTTCCTGGCGCTGCACGGCTCCGCCGGCGAGGACGGCACCATCCAGTCGATCCTCGAGGTCCTCGAGCTGCCCTACACCGGCCCCGACGTGCTCGCCTCGTCGCTGGCGTGGAACAAGCCGATCGCGCAGGGCCTCTACCGCCGCGCCGGCCTCCACGTCCCCGACTCGGTGTCGCTGTCGCAGCAGGCGTTCCGCGAGATGGGCGCCGCCGCCGCGGTCGGCCGCATCGCCGAGGAGCTCGGCACCCCGCTGGTCGTCAAGCCCGCGACCGGCGGCTCCTCGCTGGGGCTCGCGTTCGTCGACGACGTGGCGAGCCTGCCGCAGGCCATCGTGGGCGCCTTCAGCTACGCCGACGCGGTGCTGATCGAACGCGTCGTCACCGGCACCGAGGTCGCCGTGTCGGTCCTCGACGGCGAGGCGCTCCCCGCGGTCGAGATCACCCCCAAGGAGGGCGTCTACGACTTCGCGGCGCGCTACACGGCCGGCGCGACCGAGTTCCACGCGCCGGCGCGGCTCGACGACGACGTCCTCGCCCGCTGCGCCGAGGCCGCGACGACCGCCTTCGCCGCCATCGGGAGCCGTCACGTCTCCCGCGCCGACATGATCGTCGACGCCGAGGGCACCCCCTGGATCCTCGAGCTCGACACCTGTCCCGGCCTCACCGAGACCTCGCTGCTGCCGCTCGCGGCGCAGGCCGGCGGCATCGAGTTCGCCGACCTCTGCGAGCGGCTCGTGGCGGCGGCGCTGGCGTGAGCGACCTCGACCGCCCCCAGGACGCCACCACCACCGGCGTCCTCGACGCCCCCGCCGGCGAGGGCGAGCTCGACGAGCTCGACTTCGAGGTCGACGCCGAGCCGGCGCCGGACCCGGACGGCCCGGCGCCGGCGTTCGTGGTCTTCGACATCGGCGAGGTCCTGATCGACGAGACCCGCGTCTGGGCCACCTGGGCCGACCTCATCGGCACCACGCCGTTCACGTTCGCGGCGGTGATGGGCGCGGCGATCGCGCAGGGCGCCGACCACGAGGAGGTGTTCGCCCACATCGCCCCCAACGTGATCTGGCGCGACTTCGAGGACGAGCACGAGCGCCGCTACGGGGGCTTCCGCGACGAGGACCTCTACACCGACGCCCGCCCGTGCCTCGCCGAGCTGGTCGAGATGGGCTTCACGGTCGCGATCGCCGGCAACCAGCCCGAGCGCCGCCAGGCCCAGCTGGTCGCGCTCGACCTCCCCCACCACCACCTCGCGACGAGCGAGCAGCTCGGGGCCGAGAAGCCCTCACGGCCGTTCTACGACGCGCTGCTGGAGCTCGTCGGCGCCGCCTCCCCGGATCAGGTGCTCTACGTCGGCGACCGCATCGACAACGACATCCTGCCGGCCGCGGCGTACGGGATGCGGACCTGCTGGCTCCGGCGTGGCCCGTGGGGGCAGCTCCAGGACCCACCCGAGGACCTCGAGCCGGACCTGGTGCTCGAGGGGCTCGGGGAGCTGCCGCTGCTGCTCCACGACTGGCGCAGCGGCTGAGGCTGCGGTGTCAGGCGACCGGCCTCACCCGATCGGGTCGACCAGCCAGACCGCGCTCGAGTGCCGCTCCGGGAGCGTGACGGGGATGCCGGCGCGGAGCGCGTCGGCCGTGTAGGTGCCGACGGTGGCGCCGGTGACCGCGTCGGTCACCCGGAAGTCGCCCTCGCCCCGGATGCCGCGCAGCGCCACGGTGCGGGTGTCCCCGTCGGCGTCCTGGCGGTAGACCAGGAGCGCCCCGCGCTGCCCGCCCAGGTCCCACGGCTGCAGCGCCGTCCAGGTGGTCCCGCCGAGCGGGTCGTCGAGGAGCGGGTAGGTCATCGCGGTGAAGCGATCGCGGTGGTCACGGTAGAGCGCCATCCAGCGGGCGACCTCGGCCATCCCGTCGGGGCCGAGCTCCTCCTCGATGCGGACGAGGTCGCCGAAGAAGGTGACGTGGGAGCCGAGCGCCGCCGACAGGACGTAGTCGAGGTCGAGCGTGCGCCGGTCCTTGCCGAGCGCGTCCTGGCCGATCGTGGCGCCCGGCACGAACGGGGCGAGCACCCACAGGTTGTGCAGCGCCTGGTCGACGGTCGGCGCGCCGTTGGCGTACCAGCTCGGCCCTCGCGAGGCCGACTCGAACGGGAACAGCCGGTAGTCGTTGGTCTCGTCGATCTGGAACGTCACGTCGGGGTAGTCGGCCGATCAGGCGGTCCAGCATCGCGACGAACGCCTCGCGGTAGGTGTAGGCGTCGACGGTGTCGGTCGCGGTCCCGCCGACGCAGTCGAGCCAGACCAGGAAGTCGAACTTGAAGTAGCGGGCGCCAGGTGGTGATGGCGCGCTGGATGCGGGACTCGACGTGGTCGATCAGCCGCTGCTGCTCGGGCACCGCCTGCGCCAGCGGGTTCCACGTGCCGAGCCCGGCCTCGTTGGAGCTCGGTCGGGCTCGGCGGTGTTGTAGGCGCCAGGCCGTCCCCGAGCGGCGTGCACGCCCACTCCGGGTGCTCGCGGTAAACGTCCGAGGCCGGGTTGAAGTACATCGGGCGTCATCCAGAGGCCGAGCTGCATCGCCAGCGATCGCGTCACGGACAGCGTCGAAGGTCGTCGTCGGGGAAGCGGTTATTCGAGTGGGGCCCCCCGCGGGGCTCGGGACAGACGGGGGAGTCGGGGCACCAGTCCCGCTGGCCGCCTGCCAGCCGTCGTCGAGGATGAAGGTGTCGATGCCCGATCTGGCGGGCGATCGGGGCCTGAGCGCTGACCTCGGCGTAGTCCATGTCGTCCTTGGCGCCGGTGGAGATCCGGTTCTCGTCGACTCCGTTGGAGTTGAACGTGACTCGCGACAGCCCAGTCGGACCAGCGCTCGCGGGTGAGGTAGTGGTGGTGCTGCCACGGCTCGTCGTCCGCGTCGACGGCGAGGCCGAGGAAGGTCGTCTCGAGGGTGAGCGGGGCGGCCGGGCTCGCCGTCCGGGCCCGCACCGGCGCCGCGGTCGGGTTGTCGAGGTGGACGTCGCTCTCGAACGGGCCGAGGTAGAGGAGGTCGTCGGCGAGGTCGACGTGGGCCCGCCCGTTGGTCCCGTCGTAGCCCACGTGGGTCGAGTCGTAGTTGACCCGCTGGGGCACCAGGAACACCCGCGGGGCGCCGTGGTCGCCGGCGCTGCCGACCTCGAGCGAGAGCCACTGGCCCGAGGTGTCGAGCGCCTCGCCGAGGCCGGCGGAGGTCGTCTCGCGGTGGTCGCCGGTGTGGGCCGTGCCGGTCGGGTCGAACGTCGGCTCCCAGTCGGTGGTGTCCGACCCGCGCCAGTCGTAGCCGGCGTTGAAGGCGTGGGCGGTCGCCGCGGCCTCCCCGACCGCCACCTCGTCGAGGGTGTAGCCGGTGATCGCCACCGGCAGCGCCACCTCGGTCCGGGTCTCGAACCCGGCGATCCCGGGGAAGGCCCGCACCCGGCGGGTCACGGTCCCGGCGAGGTCGACGCCCTGGGGCGCCAGCGTGAACACCAGCTCGTGACCACCCCGCGGCAGGTCCGACTCGGCGACCGCGACGACATCGAAGTCCCGGGAGGTCAGCTCCACGCCGTCCACCAGGGTCAGCCGGAAGTCCGGCGCCGGCGCGGTCTCGAGGCCGGTGCGGCGGTCGGTGATCGTGCTCGTCTGGAAGCCGGGCCAGGTCCAGGTGCGGCTCACCGGCCCCGCGGTGAGCGTCGCGGTGCCGTCCCCGACCTCCACCCGGACCGCGGCGGCGGCCGGGGTCGCTCGGGCCGGGGAGGTCGCCGGCGCGGACGTCGGGGCGGCGGCCACGGCGAGGGTGGCGAGCACGGCGAGCAGGAGCAGCGAGCGACGCATGGGAGGGCCTCGGCGGCGACGGAGGGGTGGGGCCACGCGAGGGCTTCGCCGTGCGGCTCCCAGGTCCCTCCCCCGAGGCCCTACGGTTCTCCGCGTGCGACACCGACGAGAGGACCTGCCGTGACCGTGGACCGCGCCAAGAAGGCCGCCGGCGAGGCCGCGGCGGAGCTGCTCGAGGACGGGATGCAGGTCGGGCTCGGGACCGGGTCGACCGTGGCCTACTTCCTCGATGCCGTGGCCGCCCGGGGCCTCGACGTCGCCGGCGTCCCGACCTCGGAGTCGACCGCCGCCCGCTGCCGCGAGCTCGGCATCACCCTCCTCGACCCGGCGCGGGTCACGCGCCTCGACGTCTGCGTCGACGGTGCCGACGAGCTCGACCGCGAGCTCGACCTCACCAAGGGCGGCGGCGGGGCGCTCCTGCGCGAGAAGGTCGTCGCGGCGATGTCGGACCGGATCGATCGTGATCGCGACCCCCGACAAGGTCGTCGACCGGCTCGGTGACACCTTCCCCCTGCCGGTGGAGGTGGTCCCGTTCGCCCTCGGTCCGGTGCGGGCCCGGCTCGCCGAGCTCGGCTTCGAGGTCAGCGAGCGGCGCGCCGGCGGGGCGCTGGCGCTCACCGACAACGGCAACGCCATCCTCGACTGCCGGCTGGGGGGCGGGATCGAGGACGCGGCCGCGATGGAGGTCGAGCTCGCGATGATCCCCGGGGTCGCCGAGTCCGGCCTGTTCGTCGAGCTCGCCGAGGTGGCCCTGCTCGGCCGCCCCGACGGCAGCGTGGAGCGCCTGGACGCGCCGTGGACGGGCGCAGGCGGGGACCGGGAGGGGTGACCGGGGAGGGGTGACCTTCTCCCTCGGACGACCTTCGCGTGGTAAGTTATCACGAGAGTGCTCCCGAGCGGAGGTCGTCGGGTGCGGGACCGGAGGAACAACCCGTTCCTGCCCGGGGCTGGTGCGGTGCCACAGGTGTGGATCGGCCGGCGCGCGTTCCTCGACGACCACGACCTCACCCGGCTCGCCCGGTTACGGGGGATGTACACCCCCGGCGCGGTGCTGATCGGCCCGTCGGGCATCGGGAAGTCCGTGCTGGTGAACCGCTTCGCGGCCCGTTCGGCCGCCGATGGCGACGTGGTGCTCGCTCCTGTGCGAGTCGCTCGGCGCTCGGACCCTGTGGCACAGCTCGCCGGCGCCGTGAAGGAGGCGGCCAGCCACGTCGCTTCCGGACGACGCCACGGGACCCTCCACGAGCTGATGGACCGGGTGGAGTTGGTCGCGGTCCGCGGCGTGCAGCTCGCCGTGAACGAGGGGGTCGGGAACCCGCACGTGGCGGTCCGTGACGCGCTGGTCCACCTCGGCGAGGTGCTCGCCCGCGAGAACGCGGCTCGCGAGCGGCCGCGGGGACTGCTGGTCCGGCTCGACGAGCTGCAGAACGCGGACGACACCCAGCGTTCCGCGTTGCTGACGGCGATCGGTGATCTGCTCGAACACACGGTCGAGCTCGAGGTGCCAGGTGGGCGTGTCCCCGTCTACCTGCCGGTGCTGGTCTACGTCACCGGCTTGCCGGACCTGCTCAACCGGGCCACGAACGTCGACACCTTCCGGCGCCGGTTCGACACCCGCAAGCTGACGCTGTTCACCGACGCCGAGGTGACGACCTCGTTGTTGGCGGCCGAGCTCCCGAACGGGGTGACGTTCAGCGAGGATGCGGCCGCCCGACTGGCCGAGCTCGTCGGTGGCGACCCGTACCTGTTCCAGTACGTCGGACAGGCGGCGTGGAACGCCGGCGACGGAGCGCAGGTCGAGCTCGCCGACGTCGAGGATGCCGACGAGACCACGTACGCCGAACGGCTGCGCATCATCGAAGCCGCCTCCGAGGACGTGCCCGATGGTGAAGCAGAGGTGCTCGACGCGCTCTACGCGGTCGCCGGTGATGGCGACACCGCCCGTGGCACAGCCGTGGCCGCCCACCTCGGGCGTACGCCGCCGCAGATCGCCACCGCTGCGCGACGGCTCGAACAGCGAGCCCTGATACTGCGTGAGCGGAGCGGATGGCGGGTGACCCACCGGCTCGTCCGCCGGCTACGCGAGACCGGCGACATCATCTGACGGGGACAGCGCTCAGTCGGCGCTGCCGAGGGCGACGTCGGTGCCGAGGCCACGGGCGATGACCCCGACGATGCGCTCGAGGTCGTCGACCGAGCCGAACTCGATCGCGACCTTGCCCTTGCGGGCCCCCATCGTGATCTTCACCCGCGCCATCAGCGCGTCCGAGAGGTTGTCCTGCAGCTCGATGAGGCCCGGCGCGGAGAGTCGCCGGCGCGAGGACGGACCCGAGCGCGACCCGCCGCCGGCGCTGCCGCTCGCGCCGGCGAACCCGTTGGGACTGACGTCGACGTCATCTGCGTCGAGGCTCTTCAGCCGCACGATCTCCTCGGTGGCCCGCACCGACAGGCCCTCGGCGACGATCCGGTCGGCGAGCCGGTCCTGCTCGTGGCGGTCCTCCACCGCGAGGAGCGCCTTCGCGTGGCCGGCGGACAGGACCCCGGCGGCGACCTTGCGCTGGACCGATCCCGGCAGGGACAACAGGCGCATGGCGTTGGAGATCGCGGGACGGGACTTGCCGAGCCGCTGCGCGAGCTCCTCCTGGGTCACCCCGAAGTCGTCGAGGAGCTGCTGGTAGGCGGCGCCCTCCTCCAGCGGGTTCAGCTGCACCCGCTGGATGTTCTCGACCAGGGCCTCCTTCAGCAGGTCCCCGTCCTCGGTGTGGCGCACGAGCGCCGGGATCTTGGTCAGGCCGGCGAGCTTGGCAGCCCGGAGCCGGCGCTCCCCGGCGATGAGCTCGTAGCGCTCGTCCCCGAGGGGGCGGACCACGATCGGCTGCAGCACCCCCATGTCGCGGATCGACGCCGACAGCCCCTCGAGCTCGTCGTCGTCGAAGACGCCGCGCGGCTGCCGTGGGTTGGGCGAGATGCCGCTGAGCGACAGCTCGAGCAGCGCCGCCGACTGCTCCTCCCCCGGCGGGATCAGAGCGGCCAGTCCCCGTCCCAGTCCACCCTTGCGGTTCATCGGTCGCCCTCCGTGCCGGCGGTCCAGCCGCCGGCGGTCTCGGACCACGCCGGCGCGTGGTCAGCCGTGCCCGTGCCACCCTCGTCGCGCTCGTCCCCCGCGTCGTCAGCGGCGTCGAGGTCGCGGAGGTCGTCCACGTCGAGGTCGGTGGGCAGCGCCCCCTCGTCCTCGACGTTCATCCCGGAGCCCGTCGGGGTCGGCGAGCCGAGGCTGCCGAGCAGCCGGTCGAGCGGCGACACGTCCTCGCTGTCGAGCTCCAGACCGAGCCGGCGGGCGACCTCGCGTGCGAGCCGCTGGTAGGCCCGTGCACCCCGCGACGACGCGTCGAACACCGCGATCGGCTGACCGTACGAGGGCGCCTCTGACAGCCGCACGGTGCGCGGCACGATGGTCTGGTAGGCGACGTCACCGAAGTAGCCGCGGACCTCGTCGACCACCTGCTGGGCGAGGTTGGTCCGGCCGTCGAACATCGTGAGCACCACCCCACCGACGGCGAGCTGGCGGTTGAGGCTGTCGCTCACGAGCTTCACGGTCCGCATGAGCTGACCCAGGCCCTCGAGCGCGTAGTACTCGCACTGGATCGGCACGAGCACCTGGTCGGCCGCCACGAACGCGTTGATGGTGAGCAGGCCCAGCGAGGGGGGGCAGTCGATCAGGATCACGTCGTAGAGGTCCCGGACGGCGTCGAGCGCGTTCTTGAGCCGCATCTCGCGGGAGAAGGCCGGGACGAGCTCGATCTCGGCGCCGGCGAGGTCGAGGCTCGACGGCAGGACGTGCAACCCCCGGACCGCCGTGGGCTCGCTGGCGTCCTCGACGTCCATCTGCTCGACGATGACGCGGTAGGTGGAGGGCGCCCCCTCCTGTGCACGCAGGCCCAGGCCCGTGGTGGCGTTGCCCTGGGGGTCGAGGTCGACGACGAGGACCTGCGCCCCCTCCATGGCCAGGGCGGCCCCGAGCGAGACCGTCGTGGTGGTCTTGCCGACCCCACCCTTCTGGTTCGCGACGCAGATCACGGTCGCGTGCCGCTCGGTGCGCTGGAGGTCGGCCAGGGTGTCGAGGGCCGCGGCCGCCCCGGGGGCAGGGGGCACCGCGGTCTCGGGCGCGTCAGCGGCATCGAGCAGGTCGGCCACCTCCGCCGGGGCGTCGTCCACAGCCGTACCCACGTCGTCCACAGGTTCGTCCACACGGTCCAGAACGGCCTCGCCGTACGGGACCGAGGCCGCAGAGGGGGACGCGTCAGACCTGACGGACTCTACCGTCGCCTGGTCCACACCCTGGGCGGGCGGCGGCTCAGGGGCAGGATCCACAGGAGGCGGCCCCGACGCCGACGGCGCGGCGGGAGCCGGGGGCGTCCACCGAGCCGGCTCCGTCGACGGTGGTGCCTGCGCCGCCGCGGGGCTCGACGTCGACGTGTCAGCCGCAGTCGACGCGTCGACCGGCGGCGCGGGCGTGTGGGGCGCCGCCGTGTCGCTGGGCGGGGCGGGCGTGTGGGGCGCCGCCGTGTCGCTGGGCGGGGCGGTGGTCCTGGGCGTGCCCTCCGGGAGGGTGTCGTCGGTCGGTCCGGCGGAGTCGTCTGCCGTGGCCTCGTGGGGCTCGTCGGGGTCCGCGCGCCAACTCGGCGGGCCCGCGGGCTCCGACGGGGGCTCGTCCCCCGGGGCTGCGGGACCCTCGACGGCCGACACCCCGCCCCGGGGCGGCCAGGCTCCGGGGCCCGGTGTCGGGCTGGGATCCACCGGCTCCGCCGGGCGGGCCGGGGGCGTCTGCGAGGTCTCGGAGCGCTCGGTGGGCGCGGCCTCCCGCCACGATCCGAGCTCCTCGGTCCCCGCCTCCGACCGCAGCTGCTGGTACATCGGCGTGTCCACCGGCGGTGCGTCCAGCGGGACCCGCTCGCCGTTGGCGACCTGCTCGACGAGCCCGACGAGGTCGTCGCGCTCCCAGGGCCGCGGAGACGACGCCAGATCGCCGTCGGAGAGCCACGACGGCGGCTCCTCCTCGGTGGGAGGGGACGCCGGGGGTGGCGTCGGGCGGGGCACTGACGGGTCCCGGTCGTGCTCGCGCGAGGACCCCGAAGTCGGCCAGTTCATACCACAGCCCCCAGGAAGGCGGTCGGACCCGGACGGGCCCTCATCCTGCCCGGCCGATGATAACAACCTTGGGCGCCTCCGCCGTAGCATCTGCGTCGTGTTGGTGGATATCCGCCGGCGTGGCGACCACCTGGGCATCGAAACGGCGCAACTCCGCGGTCGCGGCGTCGAGTTCGGCCTCCCAGCGGTCACCCTTGACGGCGTAGAGGAGCCCGCCGGGGCGGAGGAACGGGACGGTCCAGCCGATGAGGCGCTCGAGCGGAGCGACCGCGCGGGCGGTGACGAGCCCGAAGCGGCCACCCAACTCCCCGACGACGCGCTCGGCGCGACCGTTGACGACGGTGACCTCGACCCCCATGGCCCTCGCGGTCTCCTCGAGGAAGGCGGTCTTCTTCCGGGTCGAGTCGAGGAGGGTGACGTGCAGGTCCTCGCGAACGGCGGCGATCACGAGCCCGGGGAACCCCCCACCGGAGCCCACGTCCAGGAGCTCGGTCGGGCCGGTCGGGAGCATCCGCGCCAGCGCCACACACTCGGGGATGTGGCGCTCCCGGATCTCCCCGACCGCCCGCGCCGAGACGAGGTTGTGCGGTGAGGTCTCCACGGCGACCGCGAACCGCTCGAGGCGATCAGCGACGGTCGCCGGCGTGGGCACGGGGGTCTCCATGGCGGGGGAGACTATCCCACTCCCGCCCTGCGAGGCGTGAAGCCCGGGCACCGCTCCGGGTGGACGGGCGTTCCACGTGGAACGTCGACCTGCGGGTACACGTCGCGATCCGAGGCCGTGCGGCCGTGCGGCGCACTGGTCAGAGGAGGCGGACGGTCCACGGTCCGACCGCGCCAGGTGCACCGCTGCGCCGCGCAACGACCCCAGCGGCATCTACGGGCGCGGGTGCCCGCGCCGACTACCGCGACGTGCGCGGCGCCGCGTTCTGCTCGACCAGCACCCGCGGTTCGACGCACGCCGGCCGTGATCCGGCGGGGCGGCCACACTCGGGTCGGAATCGCAACGCGCGAGGGTCACCATCCAGGCCGAGGGACACCGACTCGCCCCCGAGACCGATCCTCACGTGGCGATCGGCCCATATCGAGGCCTCCCCCAGCGCCCCAACGCTCCTCACCCGTGATCCTGGAGCGTTTCCGCAGGTCAGGGGGTGGATCCGGGCGCCGAACACCCTCGCGCCCGCTTCCGTTCCACGTGGAACGGCGCGAGCACCCGACGGCTGCGTTCCACGTGGAACGACGGTGGAACGACGGAGCGCCCGGACCGATCGGTCCGGGCGCTCCCGTGAAGGCTAGTTCCGCGTCACGCGGGCTCGATCACGACCCGTCGGGCGGGCTCGCGGCCCTGGGACCGGCTCGAGACGCCGTCGTAGCGCGCGACGAGGTGGTGGATGGCCTTACGCTCGAAGACGTCCATCGGCTCGAGCCGCTCGGGGTCCCCCGACTCCAGCACGTCCTCGATGGCCTCCTCGGCCTTCTCGAGCAGCTTCTCGAGCCGGCGGGCACGGTACGCCTCCACGTCGACCTGCACGTGGCTCCGACGCTGGAACTCGCGCTGGAGGGCGCACCGGAGCAGCTCCTGGATCGCCTCGAGGGTCTGACCCCGACGGCCGATGAGCGCACCGGAGCCGACGTCGACGATCTCGACCTCCGCGTGGTCCTCGACGATGCGGATCTTGAGGTCCCCGGGGAGGTCCATCACGTCGAGGAGCCCCTCGATGAAGTCCGCGGCGGCGTCCGCCTCCGCGTCGAGGTCGATCTCCTCGTCATCGTCGCGGGGCGCTGCCGCGCCGCCTCGGGGCGTCTTCGGCTCCCGCGCGGGCGTCGGGTCGTCGTCGGCAGCGGTCTGACCCTCGGTCTCGGACCCGGTGTCGCCGTCCGTCGGGGGCGCCTCGTCGGTCCCCTCGGTCAGCTCGAGCGTGATCCGGGTCGCCACGGCCGCGTCCAGGCCCGGTGCATCCAGCTCGACCCGCACCTTCTCGGTGTCGCAGCCGGCGAGGTCGGCCAGGGCGGTGGCGAGGGCGGCCTCGATCGTGTCGCCTGCGGCCTCGGTACGTCGCGTCATCTCGGTGTTCTCCTCGGATCTCAGCGGTTGGCGGCGTCGCCACGCTTGGGCAGGTGGTCCCGCTTCCGCTTCGCGGTGGTCTCGCCGTTCGGGGACGGCGACCTCTTGTCGGTCTTGGCCTTGGGCTTCGTCGGGGTCGCGTCGTCGACGGGCGCCACGTCGGTGCCGGCATCGGCCCGCGGGGTGCTGCGCTTGCCGCGCTTGGACTCGATGGCGGCAGCGGTCGCCTCCTCGACGTCGTGCTTGACCTCTCGGAGGATGACGGCCTGCTGACCCATCTGCCACAGGTTGGTCGTGACCCAGTAGAGGAGCACGCCCAGCGGGAAGTTGAACGAGACGAACGCCAGGAAGACCGGCATGACGTACATCATGATCTTCTGCTGCTGCTGGGCGGTCCCCTCGACCTGTCCGGCGTTGCGCGCCATCATCTGGCGCTGCGACCAGAACATCGTCGCTGACATGAGCACGATGAGGAGCCAGCCCGGCCAGCCGACCTGGTTCACCAGCGCACCGAGTCCGTGGGCGGTCGCGTCCTCGGACACGTTGGCGGTGAAGAAGTAGAACTTCGCGTTCGTGAGCGGCTCGTAGTCACGGAGCACGTGGAAGAGCGCGAGGAAGATCGGAGCCTGCAGCAGCAGCGGGAGACAGCCGGAGGCGGGGTTCACACCCTCCTCCTTGTAGAGGGCCATCATCTCCTCGTTGAGCTTCTGCTTGCGGTTCTTGTAGGTCTCCGGGTCCTTGCGCATGAGGTCGCGGTCGACCTTGTACTTCTTCTGCAGCTGCTTGATCCGCGGCTGGAGCAGCTGCATCGCCCGCATCGACCGGGTCTGCTTGACGGCGAGCGGGAGCAGCAGCACACGCACGAGCACGGTCAGGGCGATGATCGCCCAGCCCCAGGCGTGCTGACCGAAGATCGGCTCGAGCCCGCTGTGGATCAGCTGCAACGCCTGCTGGAAGACGTCCTTGACGGCGTCCCAGATACCCATCTGCTCCTACTTCCTCGGTCGAACGGGGTCGTATCCCCCCGGGTTCCACGGGTGGCAGCGTCCGATGCGACGCAGGGCGTCCCAGCCCCCGCGCACGGCCCCGTGGGTGCGGATGCTGTCCGCGGCGTACTGCGAGCAGGTGGGGGAGAAGCGGCAGCGGGGCTGCCGCACGCTCGCGGTCGCGCGGTAGACGGCGATGACGGCGAGCAGGATCCGGGCGCCGACACCCGGCGGCCGCTCGCTGGTCGACGCACGATGCGTCAGGTCTGACGTGGCGTGTTCGGTGGAGGCAGCGCCGCTCACGACGCGTCCTGGAGGCGGACGAGCACGTCGAGGTCCGCCCCCAGGGCGGCGAGCTCGGCGTGCACGGCTGCGGTCCCGCTGGCGGCACACGCGTGTCGCGCGACGAGGACGATGTCGATGCCGGCGGCCCAGTCGAGCTGCCGGGCGGCTTCGCGCAGCAAGCGCTTGGCGCGGTTGCGCGCGACCGCGGATCCGACCTTGCGCGAGGCCACGACGGCGACGCGCGCCGGCCCCGTCGTGCGCGGCGGGGCGCACGTAGACCACGGCGAGTCGACCGGCACGCTGACGCCGGCCGCGGAGGACCTCGGCGATGTCGCGTGAGCTCCGGAGCGGCTCGATCACGCCCACGGGTCCCGTCGTCGGGGACACGACCTCAGGCGGAGAGCTTGTCGCGGCCGCGACGGCGACGGTTCTTGACGATCGCGCGGCCGGCGCGGGTCTGCATACGGGCGCGGAACCCGTGCTTCTTCGCGCGGCGGCGCTTGTTGGGCTGGAACGTACGCTTCACGGGTGGCCCTCCCAGGAGGTCTGACGGGGGCACGCGGCACGGGACGTCCCACGCACGGCTCCTACGGGAGGAGTGACCGAGGGTGATCCGCCACCGGTGCAGGGGCGTGTGAGGTGTGCTACGGCCCGAGGAGTGTACCAACACCGCAGGTGCGGCTTCCACGGGCGCGCGAGCGCGCCACGTCGTGGCGTGCGTGCGGGACAGGGTAGCCGAGCCACGGGGCACCGCGTAGCCCGTGCGCCTGGCGTCCCGCCTGGTCGGCCGCGGTACCGGGCGAGTCGCCCGGAACGGTGCAGGGATGGGCTCGTCGCGCGCGCTCCGGGGCGCTCCTCACCGCTCAGCGCCCACCCAGGATCGCTGTGGATAACCCCTTGCGGCAACCTCCCCGTCGCCGTATAGTCCCCGACCGTCCGCCGGAACGACGACGGGAGCTCGCAAGCTAGGATCCGCGCTCACGCGCTCCGACCCTTCCGACCCTTCCGCCCTCGCCTCGGACCTTCCCCACCGCGGCCACGCCGGCTGCGACCCGACGGGATACCTGGATTTTCCACACCTGTGGATAGTCCTGTGGAAGATCCGTTGGGTGGTGACGGCGCGGTCGAGCACGAGACGCGCGCCACGCAGCCGTTGCGTGGGTCGTGGACCCAGGACGGGAGCGGTGGATGGGCTCCGAGGACACGCCAGCTGTCACCGACAGCCGGACCTCGGCCAGGACCTCCACGGCTCCATCGACGCCCGTGACCGGGACGTGTCAGGAGCAGGTGTGACCCAGCCGGCGACGCTCGACCTCGAGTCCCTCTGGAAGCAGAGCCTCGACGACGTGATCCGCACCGTGAACTCGCCGGCGCAGCGGCAGTGGCTGGCCGCCACGCGCCCCGTCGGGTTCAGCGACGACACGGTGATCCTCGCCACGCCCCACGCGTTCGCCCGCGAGTGGTTGGACACGCGCTGCGGCGACCGCATCCGCAGCGCCCTGTCCAGCGCGGCAGGGCGTGACCTGACGGTCGTGATCACCGTCCAGCCCAACCCCGAGCCCGTCGGTGACCTCGCCGGCCCGGCGGCAGGGGACACCGTGTCCGCGGTCGCGACCGAGGACACGGCCGCACCGGCACCCGCCCCGACCCCCGCGCCGGCCCCGACGGAGCCCCCGCGCGAGCGGGCCGCCGAGATGGGCCCGACCCCCTCCGACGAGCAGGTCGCCACCCCACCCTCGTCTCCTGCCGCCGAGCACGCCCCCCGCAACGGCGACGACGACCGCCCGCTCGAGGCGCCGGGACGCCCGCCCGGACCCACGGTGCTGCTGCCCCCGCAGCGGCCGGCCGCCTCGGCCGACGACGTCGCCCCCGACACCCAACTGAACCCGAAGTACGTCTTCGACGACTTCGTGATCGGCGCGAGCAACCGCTTCGCCCACGCGGCCGCGGTCGCGGTCGCCGAGGCGCCGGCGAAGTCCTACAACCCGCTGTTCATCTACGGCGGGGCCGGGCTCGGCAAGACCCACCTGCTCCACGCCATCGGCCACTACGTCCAGAGCCTCTACCCGCGGCTGAAGGTGCGCTACGTCACCACCGAGCAGTTCACCAACGAGTTCATCAACGCCATCCGTGACGACCAGATCACCGGCTTCCAGCGCCTGTACCGCCAGGCCGACGTGCTGCTCATCGACGACATCCAGTTCCTGGAGTCCAAGGAGCGCACGCAGGAGGAGTTCTTCCACACCTTCAACGCCCTGCACAACGCCGAGAAGCAGATCGTCATCTCGAGCGACCGGCCGCCGAAGCAGATCGCCCGGCTCGAGGACCGGCTCCGCAGCCGCTTCGAGTGGGGCCTCATGACCGACGTGCAGCCGCCCGACCTCGAGACCCGCATCGCGATCCTGCGCAAGAAGTCCGAGACCGACGACCTCGGCGTGGCCCCGGACGTGCTCGAGTTGATCGCCTCGAAGGTGCAGTCCAACATCCGCGAGCTCGAGGGCGCCCTCATCCGCGTCACGGCGTTCGCGAGCCTGCAGCAGTCGGTCGCCGACCTCGCGATGGCCGAGATGGTGCTGAAGGACCTCTTCCCCGACGACCGCGACCAGGAGATCTCCACCCCGCTCATCATGGAGGAGGTCGCCGGCTACTTCTCGCTGTCGGTCGACGAGCTGTGCTCGCCGTCGCGGAGCCGCCAGCTGGTCACCGCCCGCCAGATCGCGATGTACCTCGTGCGCGAGATGACCGACCTGTCGCTGCCGCGCATCGGCAAGGCCTTCGGCGGCCGCGACCACACCACCGTGATGCACGCCAACTCCAAGATCGCGAACCTGATGCAGGAGCGGCGCGCGATCTACGACCAGGTGAACGAGCTCACCAACCGCATCAAGACCCGGGCCCGGACCGCGTGAGCTGTCCACACCCCGGCGGTGGACGCCGTCCGATCCGTCGCGTCGCTGACGGTGCTCAGCGGGTGCGCCGGACCGCACGTGCGCTGCCCGGCACGCACCGATCGCCCGCTTCACGACGGCGCACCCGCACGGGGGAGCCGTGGGGCCGCACCGTCATCCTCGGGGTGAAGGTGCACCCGCGAGGCTCCACCTCTCGTCTAGGTTCTCCCCAGAATCCACAGGAGCCTGTGGACAACCCGTGGAGCAGCCGTGCACGAGGTGTTGACGGCCTGGGGACGCCGAGCTCGCGACCCCTCGGGATAACCGGTGGACGGCCCGTGGACGCGGTGTGGGAGGATGTGGAGACCTCTGGAACTACACGGCTGTCGTGGGGACGAGTGGGGACGAGTGGGCCGGTTACGCACACGCCGTCCTCACCCCGGAACCGGCCGCTGACCTGCGAGGACGGGGGGTTGTCCACACGATCAACACCCCCTATGACTGTGACGAGTTCTAGGAAGAAGACCATCTCTTGTACTCCGGTGGTGTGGACCACCACCGTCTCCGGGAGGGACAACCCTTGAAGCTGCGTGCTGAACGCGCCGAGTTCGCCGAGGCCGTGTCGTGGGCCACACGCACGGTCGGTGCCCGTGTGACCCTGCCCGCCCTGTCGGGCGTGGTGCTCGACGCCTCCGAGGGGCGGCTCACCTGTCGGGCCACCGACCTCGAGGTGGCGGCCGAGGTCTCGATCCCGGTCCAGATCGACGAACCGGGACGGGTGCTCCTGCCGGGCAAGCTCCTGAGCCAGCTCGTAGCGAAGTTCCCCGACGCCCCGGTGGAGCTGTCGGGCGACACCGACCGGGTCGAGATCCGCTGCGGTCGGGCGACCTTCCACGTCCGCGGCATGCCGGTCGAGGACTTCCCCGCCCTGCCGGAGCCGGGGGAGGACGCGGTGCAGGGGGTCGTCAAGGCCGACGCCTTCGGTCGGCTCGTGGCCCAGGTGGCGCGCGCCGCCTCCGGTGACGACGCCCGTCCGGTGCTGACCGGGGTGAAGCTCGAGGCGGTGGAGGGCTCGCTCGTCGCCGCGGCGACCGACAGCTACCGGCTCGCGGTCCGGCGGCTGCCGTGGGACCAGAGCCTGACCGGCAACGCCCTCGTCCCCGCGCGGGCGCTGCAGGAGGCCGCGAAGGCCGGCAGCGAGGCCGGCGGGGCGGTGACGCTCGTCGTCGAGGAGGGCCAGGTGAGCTTCCTCTTCGGTGACCGGCGCCTCACGACCCGGCTGATCGAGGGGAACTTCCCGAACTACGCCCAGCTGCTGCCGGACGGGTTCGAGACCTCCGTGGTGGTCGACCGCGCGGCGCTGGTCGAGGCGCTGCAGCGCGTCGCGGTCGTGGCGATGGGCCAGGCCAACACGCCGGTGACGCTCACGTTCGGGGACGGGTCGGTGGACCTGTCGGCCGGCAACCAGGAGATCGGCGACGCGTCCGAGGCGCTGCCCGCCGACATCGACGGCGACGGCATGTCGATCGCGTTCAACCCGGCGTTCCTCCTGGCCGGGCTCGAGGCGACCGGCACGGAGCGGATCCGGATCGAGCTGCGCGACTCGCTCAAGCCCGCGGTGCTGCGGCCCCACGCCGACCCCGGCGAGGACGGCGAGACCCAGGCCGTCGACGACTTCACCTACCTCCTCATGCCGATGCGGGTGAGCTGACCGGGTGCTGCTACGCCGGCTCGAGCTCCAGGACGTGCGCTCCTACGCGCACACCGTGGTCGAGCTCGAGCCGGGCGTGACCGTGCTCGTCGGGCCCAACGCGCAGGGCAAGACCAACCTCGTCGAGGCCGTCCACCGTGCGGCCACGGGTGCGAGTCACCGGGTCGCGAGCGACCAGCCGCTGGTCCGGGCCGGCGCCGAGATCGGGATCATCCGCCTGGTGCTCGAGACCGACGAGGGTCGCCGGCGCACGCTCGAGCTCGAGGTCGGCTCCGGCCGGCGTACCCGGACCCGGGTGGACGGCCAGGACGTGCGCCGGGCCGCGGACGCGCTGGGCGTGCTGCGGGTGGTGCTCTTCGCGCCCGAGGACGTCGCGATCGTCCGCGGCGACCCGGGGGAGCGCCGGCGCTACCTCGACGACCTCCTGAGCCAGCGCCGCCCCGCGTTCGCGGCCGCGCGCAGCGAGTACGACCGGGTGCTGAAGCAGCGCAACAACCTGCTGAAGCAGCACCGCGCCCTGGGCTCGGCGGCCCAGACCACCGCCCGGGGCACCCTCGACGTCTGGACCGAGCAGCTCATCACGCACGCGACCTCGGTGCTCGCGGCGCGGGTCGCCGCGGTCCACGCGCTCGCCGACCCGGTCGATCGCTTCTACCGCGACCTCGCGGACCGTCCCGAGCCGATCACCCTCACCTACCGGTCGACCGCGGGGTTCGACGTGGCCGGCGACGCCGACGGGGGCATCCCGGAACGCGATCCGATCGAGGCGAGCCTGCGCGCGGCGCTCGCCGAGGTGGCCGACGACGAACTGCAGCGCGGCGTCACCCTCGTGGGTCCGCACCGCGACGACCTCGACCTCGACATCGGGGCGCTCGCCGGCCCGCAGGTACTCCAGTCACGGCGAGGCGTGGTCGCTGGCGCTGGCGCTCAAGCTCGCCACCTACGAGGTCCTCGCCGAGGTGGGCGACCGGCCGATCGTGCTCCTCGACGACGTGTTCGCCGAGCTCGACACGACCCGTCGGTCCCGGCTCGCCGACGCGTGCGACCGCTGGGACCAGGTGCTCGTCACCGCGGCGGTCGAGGACGACGTGCCCCTGGCCGGCACCCGGGTCGACGTCCGGCTGCAGGACGGCCGGAGCAGCGTCCACCCACGCCCCCGCGCCGAGGGCGGCGCCGCGTGAAGCGCGCACCGGAGTGCGGTACGACACGTCACGCCCGGTCACGCCGGCGAGGGCTCGTACCGTCCCGCGGTCGGCGCCGGGGAGGAGTCACGAGGTGCACCGTCCGTTGAGCTTCGTCGGGACCCTGCTGGCCCTGCTCGGCCTCCTGCTGGTCGCGGCACCCGTGATGGCGTCCGACCCACCGTCGAGCGAGCTGACCGCGCCCCGCCAGGACGGCGCGCGAGGTCACGGCCACCTGGACCGGGCTGATCGCGCCCGGGGCGGAGTCCTCCAGCGACTGTTCCGCCTCGGCGACCGCGGATGCGCACACCCTGGAGCTGACGGTCCCGCCGGGCACCTACGACGCCGTGGACGTGCGCCTGACCGCGTCGGTGACCGCGACCGGTCCGTCGGCTCCGGCGACCGACGTGATCGTGACGATCATCGCCCCGGACGGGACGGTGACCAACGGCGACGGCGGGTTCGTCGGTACCCCCGAGACGGTCGCGCTCACCAACCCCGCCGGCGGGACCTACGAGGTCCGGGCCTGCGCCTTCGCCGGCGTCGCCCCGCAGTCCTACGACGGGGCGGTGACCCTCACGGCGTCGGGGCACTCGCCGCGCGTCGCGAGCGGCACCCCGTGCCCGGCGCCGGCCGACACGCCCAAGTTCACCGAGGAGTACATCGACACCGCCCGCGCCGGCGGCGAGCCGCTGATCGCGGTCCACCCGGACGGCCAGCTCCTCTGGGGTTCCCACGCCGGCACCACGCACTTCTACGCGCCGGCGGCGCCGAGCCCCACGACCGGCGCGTTCGTCGAGAACTACCAGGGTCAGACCTACACCTACGTCTCCGAGGACGGTGAGACCTTCGACTTCGTCCCGCGGGTCGGCCCGGCCGACGGAGGCCTCCTCGCACCGGTCGGCGGCATCCCCGCGACCGGCTTCTCCGACCCCGAGTTCGCCATCGACGCGGCCGGCAACGTCTACACCTCCGAGATCAACCTCGCGAACGTCGCCGTCTACCGCTCCACCGACGGCGGCCGCTCCTACGGGCTGCAGAACGTGTTCGCGTTCACCTCCTCCGACCGGCAGTGGATGGAGGCCGACCGCGAGGACGAGCTCTACATGACCGCCAACGGCTTCGGTGGCGGCTCCTTCCCGGGCGGGCCCGTGGGCCAGCTCGCCCACTTCATGGCGAAGTCGACCGACGGCGGCGTGACCTGGGGTGCGCCCTCGACCACCAACCCCGACGGCGTCGCCGACCTGCGGATCCACGACGGCGTCCTCTACGAGCTGTCGGTGACCACCGCCGGCGACATCTCCATCGCGCGGTTCCCGAACATCCGCGACGAGGACACCGACTTCACCGTCGAGCTCCTGCCGGTCGTCTCCGGCGTGGGGCTCACCGGCGTCCAGCGTCTGATCGACCCGACCTTCGACATCGACGACGCCGGCAACCTCTACGTGGTGTGGTCCGACAACGGCTCCGGCCTGCGTGACGCGGGCATCTACTACGCCTCCTCGTCCGACGGCGGGCAGAGCTTCGGCCTGCCGGTCCGGGTCGACCCCGACGACAACGCCGACGTGTGGCCCTGGCTGGCCGTGGGCGCCCAGGGGCAGGTCGTGATCACCTGGCTCCAGGGCGACCAGGTCGTCGAGGGGACCCTGCCCGGCGAGGAGGGTGGCGACGACGTCCAGTGGAGCGTCGCGACCGCGACGACCGGGACCGGCCTGGGCTGCGCCGGCGGCGGGCCCGCCGGGTTCCGGGTGACGACCGCGTCGGCCGAGCCCGATCCACACCGGCACCATCTGCCAGCACGGCACCACCTGCCAGACCGACGCGACCGACCGCCGGCTCGGTGACTACTTCTCCGCCGTGGTCGCCAACGACGGGCGGGATCCACATCGCCACGGCCGACACGCGCCAGGGCGGCGCGATCTCGCTGCCGCTGCACATCTGGCAGGCCGGCGGTCCGACGCTCGCCGCGCCGCCACCGGCGCCGCAGGTGGTCGCACCCCCGGTCGCGCCCGCCCCGGACATGCCGGCGACGGGAGGTGGGCTCGCTACGGTCGCGGCGGGGATGCTGCTCGTCGCCCTGGGTCTCACCCGGCGCCGGCGGCGGCTCGTCTGACGACCGCGACGACCGCGAGAACACGAGGATCGAAGGTGGCCGGCAGCCGCGAGGACCGCGACCGGACCAGGAAGGACCGCGAGGCCAACGCCGCCGACCGCTGGGGCTACGACCCCTACGCCAAGCGCCGGCGACAGGCCGCCCGCCGGCGTGCCCGCGACGAGGACGCCGGCTTCGACCCGCGTCCGCCCGGCGACGAGGACTGGACGCTCGCCGACGAGGACGAGCGGCTGCGGATCCTGACCCGCCCCCAGGCGCTCGGCGAGCTGGTCGACACGTTCGTCCAGAAGCGCCGGTGGGAGACCCGGGTGCGCGGGACGACCGTGTTCTCGCGGTGGGGCGACATCGTGGGGGAGGACGTGGCACGGCGGTGCGAGCCGGTGCGGCTCGCCAGCGGCAACCTGCTCGTGCGTGCCGAGAACCAGACCTGGGCCACCCAGCTGGGCTACATGCTGACCCACGTCGCCGAGCGGGCCAACGAGGTCCTCGGTGACGGCATGGTCCGCACGGTCACCGTCGTGGTCGGACCGCTGAAGGGGACCACCGCGGCTCCGGAGTAGACCCGTGCGCAGCGGGGCTCCTGGCCCTCCCGGCCCGGTCCGGTCGCCGCATCCGAGCCGACCCGCGCCCCGGTAGCGTCGGCCGGCTCGGACGCTCCGACCCGGAAGGGCCCGGATGACCGTCGCCGCCGTCTCGCGCTTCCTGGCCGTGCTGACCGTCGCCGCGCTCGCCGGCGGCATCGCGGTCTGGGTCGGGACCCTGACCCGCGCCCGCTGGGTCGACGCCGTGCGTCCGGTCGCGCTGCCGCTGGCGTGGCTGGTGTCGGGCGTGGCCGTGGCGGGCTCGCTGTACTACTCCGAGGTCGCCCACTTCACCCCGTGCCGCCTGTGCTGGTTCCAGCGGATCGGGATCTACCCGCTGGTGGTGCTGCTCGGGGTCGCCGTGGTGCGGCGACGCGACGACGTGGCGGCCTACGTGCTGCCGCTGGCCGTCATGACCGCACCGATCAGCATCTACCACTACCTCCTGCAGCTGTACCCCTCGATCGGTGGCGAGAGCTGCGACCCGGCGGCTCCCTGCAGCGTGCGGTGGGTCACCGGAGCTCGGCTTCGTCTCGATCCCGTTCATGGCCTTCGCCACCGTCGTGGCGGTCTCCGGGCTCGTGGTGGCCGCCCGGCGAGATCGAGCACCCCTGAGAGGAACGACCTGTGAGCTCGACCCGTTCGAACCGCAGCTCGAGCGACAACTGATCATCGCGCTCGTGGCGGCCGTCGTCTTCGCGGCCTGCTCTTCGCCGCGCTCGCCGGCGGCGGCGACGACGGCAGCGCGACCCCGCCGACGCGTTCGGCGACCCCGACCGTCACCGGCGAGGCGCTGCCCCTGCTGCCGCAGGGTGCGACCACGGCGGACGACCCCGCCGTCGGGATGACCGCCCCGGTCGTGACCGGCGTCGGCATCGACGGTGAGGAGGTGACGGGTCGGCGACGGGCCGCCAGATCGTGGCGCTCCTCGCCCACTGGTGCCCCCACTGCAGGAACGAGGTCCCCGTGGTCGTCGAGTGGGTCGACGACGCCGGCCTCCCCGACGGGGTCGACCTCGCCGCGGTCGCGACCGGCACCGACGAGGGGCAACCCAACTTCCCGCCGACCACCTGGTTGGAGGATGCGGAGTGGCCGACGCCGGTGCTGCTCGACGACGCCGACGACACCGCCGGCCAGGCCTACGGCGTCTCGGGCTTCCCGTTCTGGGTCGCGATCGACGCCGACGGCAACGTCGTCGCCCGGACCTCCGGCGAGCTGAGCCCGGAGCAGCTCGACGCGCTCGCGGCGACGGTCGCGCCGTAGGCTCCCGGGCGTGCCCGAGCTGCCCGACATCGAGGACTACCTCCGCGCCCTGCGTACGCGGGTCCTCGGCGTGCGGCTCACGAAGGTCCGGGTGACCTCCTTCGCGCTGCTGCGCACCTACGACCCGCCCCTGTCGGTCATCGAGGGCGAGGTCGTGACGGGGCTGCGACGTCTCGGCAAGCGGATCGTGTTCGCGTTCGACGACATCGCCGGCGAGGACGAGCCGGTCTTCGCCGTGCTCCACCTCATGATCGCCGGCCGGCTCCGGTGGAAGGAGCCCGGTGCGAAACCCCCCGGCAAGGTCGGGCTCGCGGCGTTCGACTTCGCCGGCGACGGGGACGAGCGGCCGGCGGGCACGCTCATCCTCACCGAGCAGGGGACCAAGAAGCGGGCGAGCCTCCACCTCGTCCGGGGCGAGGACGCGCTCGCCGAGCACGACCGCGGCGGGATCGAGCCGCTCGACGCCGACCTCGCCGCCTTCTCCGCCGCGATCACGCGCGAGAACCGGACCCTGAAGCGTGGCCTCACCGACCCGCGGATCCTGTCCGGCATCGGCAACGCCTTCAGCGACGAGATCCTCCACCGCGCCCGCCTGTCGCCGGTCAAGCGCACCCAGCAGCTGAGCGACGACGAGCTCGCCCGCCTGCACGCGGCCACCCAGGAGGTGCTGACCGAGTGGGTCGCACCGGCTCGCCGAGGCCACCGGCGAGGGCTTCCCCGACAAGGTCACCGCGTTCCGCCCGGAGTTCGCCACCCACGGCCGGTTCGGGGAGCCGTGCCCGGTCTGCGGCACCCCGATCCAGCGCATCCGCTACGCCGACAACGAGACCAACTACTGCCCCCGCTGCCAGACCGACGGCAAGCTCCTCGCCGACCGGAGCCTGTCACGGCTGCTGAAGGACGACTGGCCCCGCACCATCGATGACCTCGAGTAGCAGCCGGCGGGATCCCGCGGTCAGGGGGCGGGGGTGACGGTGCCCGCGGGGGCGGGGACGGCGTCGCCGGCGACCTGCGGGGCGACCACGGCGAGGAACACCGAGCCCTCCTCGCAGATGGCCTGGGCCTTGAGGAACAGCCGGTGCTCGCCGTTGTCGAGCAGCGCCTCCGCCTCGCGGACCTCGTCCTCGCCCTGGATGATCGTGAGGTCGGGCTGGATCTGGTACCAGACGCGCACCTGGACCGGCGTCATCGGCACGTAGCCCTTCACCGTGGTGAGCGGACCGTCGGTCGACTGCTCGGTGAGGATCGTCCCGGGCGGCACCACCAGCCCGTCGGCCGGCAGCGCGTCCATCGGCGTGGGCTCCACCGAGCACGGGCCGAGGCCGAGGAGCGGCGCGAGGATCGCGGGGTCGATGTCGGTCGCCGCCTCGAAGCCGGGCGGCAGGGTCGGCGACGGGCCGGGTGCCGGCGTCGGGCTCGGCGCGGCCGCCGGGGAGTCCTGCCCCGCCGGCGCCGGCGCATGCCGTCAGCAGCACGGCCGCGGCCCCACAGGCGAGCCACCTGCGGCGGCGAGCGGAGGTGGGACGCGTCGGGGCCGGCATGGGCGCGAGCGTACGCGAGCGCCCGGACCGGCCCCGCCGGCGAGCGCGGCACCCGGACGCCGGGGAGGAGGCGACCCGCGGGGCGGCGAAGTCCCCACCGAAGACCCTCGCGAAACCCGTACAGGAGCCCCCGTTGATCCGCCGCGCCTGGAGCACCGCCGCCGTCCTCTCGATGGTCGCCGGCCTCGCCGTCGTCGGCGGCCCCGCGGTCGCCCAGCAGGAGGCGGACGCCTGCGTCACGCCGTCGCGAGCCGATGACGTTCGCGAGCAGCTACATCGACGAGCACCGCGCCGGCGGCGAGCCGATCGTCACGACCCACCCCGACGGGGGCCTGTTGTGGGGGTCGCACGCCGGCACCACCCACTTCTACAGCCCGGCGGCGGCCGACGAGACCACCGCGGCGTTCGTCGGAGAACTACCAGGGCCAGACCTACCAGTACCGCTCCGACGACGGCGGCAGCTCCTGGGGCTTCATCGACCGCACCCCGATCAGCTCGGTCGACCCGGTCTCGGGCCTGCCGAACTCCGGCTTCTCGGACCCCGAGTTCGCGGTCGACCTCGCCGGCAACGTCTACATCTCCGAGATCAACCTCGCCAACATCGCCGTGTCGAGGTCGACCGACGGCGGCCGCTCCTACGCGCTGCAGAGCCTCGCCGAGATCACGATGTCGGACCGGCAGTGGATGGAGGCGGACCAGGAGGACGTGCTCTGGTTCGTCGCCAACACCTTCGGTGGCGGGTCGGTGTCGTCCGGCAACCCCGTCACCGGACACCTCGGCAACGACCTCTACAAGTCCACCGACGGCGGCGTGACCTTCAGCGAGCCGCAGAACATGGGCGGCCAGCAGTCCTCCGACATCGACGTCGACAAGCGCACCGGGGCGCTCTACCAGCTGCACAGCGAGGGCAACGCCCTGCGGCTGTGGGCCGCCCGTGACGCCCGCACCCAGGCGCCGCCGAACGTCGAGTTCGACGTCGTCACGATCGCCGAGAACTACAACCGCAAGTCGACCATCGGCCCGACGCTCGACGTCGACGCGTTCGGCAACATCTTCGTCGTGCTGGGACGACGACGGCTCCCAGGGTCGCGAGCGCGGCATCTGGTTCACCTACTCCACCGACGAGGGACACACCTTCGCCCCGGCGACGAAGCTCGACGCGGCCGGCGACGGGGTGGCGTTCTGGCCCTGGATCGCCGCCGGCGACACCGGCGCCGTGGCCACCTGGCTGCAGCACGACGAGGCCATCTCCGGCAACGAGCCCCAGAACGCCACCGGCGAGTGGCACGTGATGACGAGCCTCATCCGCGGCCTGCGACACCGACGGCGTCCCCGGCGTCGACACCGTCGCGGCCCCGACCGCTCCGGTCCGGGCGTTCGAGGGCGCCGTCCACACCGGCACCATCTGCACCGGCGGGACGACCTGCCAGGCGATGGCCATCGACCGGCGCCTCGGGGACTACTTCGCCAACGCCATCGACCGCGACGGCAACGTCTACATCTCCGTGTCGGACACGGCCCAGGGCGGCTCGGTGTCGCTGCCGCGGGTGATCCGCCAGACCGGCGGACCCACCGTCGGTGACCCGTTCGCGGACGCCGAGCTGTGGGGCGGCTTCACGCGCACCGACACGCCGGCGCCGGCGGGCGAGACGGTCTGCGCGAGCGGGATCCTCGGGGCGTTCCGGACCGTGACGCGGTTCCTGGGGCTCAGCCAGGCCTGCTGAGGTCTGACGCGCTCCTGCGCCGCCGAGGTGGCGGCGCAGGGTGGGGTACGGGCGGGGGGGTCCGCGCCCACAGAGCGCGTTCCTCGCGCCGAGACGCGGGTCCGGACCTGCTAGCCTCCCCTCCAGGGACCCGAACTCGAACGCTCTCGAACGGCTCCGTGGAGATCCCACCGGGAGCGTCACGGGTCCCTGCTGCCGTCCGGCGCCGCGAGGGCGCACGCGCAGCCCGTCGCCTGACCGCGAGAGGACCCCGCGTTGGCTGCTGTCCCGAACGACTACAGCGCGAAGAACATCACCGTCCTCGAAGGTCTCGAAGCGGTCCGCAAGCGCCCCGGGATGTACATCGGCACCACCGGACCGCGGGGCCTGCACCACCTCATCTGGGAGGTCGTCGACAACTCCGTCGACGAAGCCCTCGCGGGCCGCTGCTCACGCATCGACGTGACCCTCCTCGCCGACGGGGGCGTACGCGTCTCCGACGACGGGTCCGGCATCCCGGTCGACATGCACCCGAAGCACAACAAGCCGGCGCTCGAGATCGTGCTCACCGTCCTGCACGCCGGCGGCAAGTTCGACAGCCAGGCGTACGCGGTCTCCGGCGGCCTCCACGGGGTCGGCATCTCGGTCGTCAACGCCCTGTCGAGCCGGCTCGTCGCCGAGGTCGCACGCGACGGCGCCCTGTGGCGCCAGGAGTACGTCCGCGGCGTCCCGCAGGCACCCATCGAGCGTGTCGGCGACAGCGACGACCACGGCACCACCATCACCTTCTGGCCCGACGCCGAGGTGTTCGAGTCGGTGGAGTACACCGTCGACACCATCCAGCGGCGGCTGCGCGACACCGCCTTCCTCACCGCGGGCCTCGAGATCGTCCTCACCGACCAGCGTCCGCTCACCGATGGTGAGGACGAGGAGTCGCCGCGGACCTGGCGCTTCCACGCACCGGGCGGCCTGAAGGACTTCGTCGACCACATCCGCACGACCAAGGCCAAGGACGGGCTGCACCCGCCGATCCACTTCGAGGCCGAGGAGCAGGGCCCCCACGGGCTCCAGTCGGTCGAGATCGCCCTCCAGTGGATCAACGACTACAACGACTCGATCCTGTCCTTCGCCAACACCATCAACACCCACGAGGGCGGGACCCACGAGGAGGGCTTCCGCACCGCGATCACCTCCACCATCAACCGGTGGGCGAAGTCGCAGAACCTCCTGCGTTCCAAGGAGGTCGACGCCCTGACCGGCGACGACCTGCGGTCGGGGCTGGTCGCGATCGTCTCCGTCAAGGTCGGCGACCCCCAGTTCGAGGGGCAGACCAAGACCAAGCTCGGCAACACCGAGGTGAAGTCCTTCGTCCAGACCACGATGAACGCCAAGCTGGGGGAGTGGCTCGAGGAGCACCCCTCCGACGGCAAGGTCATCGTGCAGAAGGCCGAGGGTGAGGCCCAGGCACGGATCGCCGCCCGCAAGGCCCGCGACCTGACCCGCCGCAAGAGCCTGCTCGAGTCGACGTCGCTGCCGGGCAAGCTCGCCGACTGCCAGTCCCGCGACCCCGCCGAGTCCGAGCTCTACATCGTCGAGGGCGACTCCGCCGGCGGCTCGGCCAAGATGGCCCGCGACCGCCGGACCCAGGCGATCCTGCCCATCCGCGGCAAGATCATCAACGTCGAGAAGGCGCGGCTGCCCAAGATCCTCAACAACACCGAGGTCCAGGCGCTCATCACCGCGATGGGGACCGGGTTCGCCGACGACTTCGACGTCGCCCGGGCCCGCTACCACAAGCTCATCCTGATGGCCGACGCCGACGTCGACGGCGCCCACATCCGCACGCTGCTCCTGACCTTCCTGTTCCGGCACATGAAGCCGCTGATCGAGGCCGGCTACGTCTACCTCGCCCAGCCGCCGCTGTACCAGGTCAAGCACCCGTCGCGGAAGAAGCAGGTGTTCTACGCCTACTCCGACGCCGACCGGGACGCGATCTTCGCCGACCTGCCGGAGGACAAGAAGGCCGACGTGCAGCGGTTCAAGGGCCTCGGTGAGATGGACCCGGAGCAGCTGTGGGAGACCACGATGAACCCGGCCAAGCGCACCCTCAAGCTCGTCACGATGGAGGACGCGGCCGTCGCCGACGAGATGTTCTCGATCCTGATGGGCGACGACGTCGAGTCGCGGCGCAACTTCATCCAGTCCAACGCCAAGTACGCGACCCTGGACGTCTGAGGTGACCACCGAGCTGGCGCGCACGCTCCGGGCCGCGATCGCGGCCGGCCTGCTCGCGTTCGTGATGATCGGCGGCATCGCCTGGTTCCTCGGGCTTCCCGACCGGCGACCTCGCTCGTCGCCGGCGCTGGTCGCCGGCGCGGCGAGCGCTCGCGCTGGTCCTCGGGGCCGCGAAGCGCAGCGGGCACCTCGAGCGCGACGACCTTCCACCTCCCACCTGACCGAGCTTCACCTTCGAGATCGCTCCCCGTGCGGGACGCGACCCGCAGCACCACCTGACCCGTAGCGGAGACGACCGTGGCTGACGACGACCTGCCCGACACGCCGGAGACCCCGCAGGTTCCCGAGGCTCCGGGGGCGCCCGACATCCCGGACCTCGTCGACCGCGACGCGGACGGCAACCCGGTCGACGAGACCGGCACGGTGCTGGCCGCCCGGGTCGAGCCGGTCGTCATCGAGGACGAGATGAAGTCCTCGTACCTCGACTACGCCATGTCGGTCATCGTGGGGCGGGCCCTGCCGGACGTTCGCGACGGCCTGAAGCCGGTCCACCGCCGCATCCTCTACTCGATGGACGAGACCGGCCTTCGTCCCGACCGGCCCTACCGCAAGTGCGCCTCCGCGGTCGGCGACGTCATGAAGAAGTACCACCCGCACGGCGACTCGGCGATCTACGACGCGCTGGTGCGCATGGGCCAGGACTTCTCGATCCGCTACATGCTGATCGACGGCCACGGCAACTTCGGCTCGGTCGACGGCGACCCGCCGGCGGCCATGCGCTACACCGAGTCGCGCCTGTCGCGGCTGGCGATGGAGCTCCTCCGGGACATCGACGAGGAGACCGTCGACTTCATCCCCAACTACGACGGCTACGAGTCCGAGCCGGTCACGCTCCCGGCGCGGTTCCCGAACCTCCTCGTCAACGGCTCGACCGGCATCGCGGTCGGGATGGCGACCAACATCCCGCCGCACAACCTCGGCGAGGTGATCGACGCCACCATCGCGCTGATCGACGACCCCACCCTCACGGCCGTCGACCTCATGTCCTACGTGCCCGCTCCGGACTTCCCGACCGGCGGGCTCATCCTGGGCCAGGCCGGCGCCTACGAGGCCTTCACCACCGGCCGCGGCTCCATCAAGGTCCGTGCGGTGTGCACCATCGAGGAGGGCTCGGCCAAGTCCGACCGCGAACGGATCATCGTCACCGAGATCCCCTACATGGTGAACAAGGCCAACCTGCTCCAGAAGATGGCGCAGCTGGTCAACCAGAAGACCATCACCGGCATCGCCGACCTGCGTGACGAGTCCTCGCGCGAGGGCATGCGCATCGTCATCGACCTGAAGCGCGACGCCAACGCCCAGGTGGTGCTGAACCAGCTCTACAAGCACACCCAGCTGCAGGACACCTTCGGCGTCAACTGCCTCGCCATCGTCGACGGGGTCCCCAAGACGCTGACGCTGGACCAGGCGCTCACGCACTACGTCGACCACCAGGTCGACGTCATCACCCGCCGGACGCGCTACCGGCTGCGGAAGGCCGAGGACCGGGCCCACATCCTCGAGGGCCTGCTGATCGCGCTCGACCACATCGACGAGATCATCACGCTGATCCGCAACAGCCCCAGCGCCGACGAGGCCAAGCTCGGCCTGATCGAGCGCTTCGAGCTCTCCGACCTGCAGGCGCAGGCCATCCTCGACATGCAGCTGCGCCGGCTGGCCGCCCTGGAGCGCCAGCGCATCCAGGACGAGTACGACGAGCTGATGGCGCTCATCACCGAGCTGAAGGCGATCCTCGCCGACCCGTCCCGGGTGCGCCAGATCATCAAGGACGAGCTGCTCGAGGTGCGCGGGCGGTTCGCCGACGCGCGCCGCAGCCGCATCGTCCCGGACGACGGGTCGATGTCGGTCGAGGACCTCATCCCCGTCTCCGACGTCGTCCTGACCCTCACCCGCGCCGGCTACGTGAAGCGCACCCCGGTCGACGCCTTCCGTGCCCAGAAGCGGGGTGGGCGAGGGGTCCGCGGGGCGGACATGAAGGAGGACGACCTCGTCAGCGTGCTGCTGACGTGCTCGACCCACGACTACCTGCTGTTCTTCACCAACCAGGGCCGCGTCTACCGCATCAAGGCCTACCAGGTCCCCGAGAAGTCCCGCTCCGCCAAGGGCGTCTACGTCGCCAACGTGCCCGGGCTCGCGCTCGAGAAGGGCGAGCGGGTCGCCGCGGTCATGTCGCTCGCCGAGTTCGACACCGAGCGCTACGTCTTCTTCGCCACCCGGTCGGGGACGGTGAAGCGCACCCGACTCGACGACTTCGACTCGCCCCGGTCGGTGCTGATCGCCATCAACCTGAAGGACGACGACGAGCTCGTCGACGTCCGGGTGACCTCCGGCGACGACGACATCATGCTCGTGTCCCGGGCCGGCCTCGCCATCCGGTTCAACGAGGACGACGCCCGCTCGATGGGCCGCTCGGCGACCGGGGTCCGCGGCATGCGTCTGCAGGGCGACGACGACGCCGTCCTCGCGATGGGGGTCGTCTCCGCCGCCGAGGACGAGTACCTGCTGGTCATCACCGAGGAGGGCTACGGCAAGCGCACCCCGATCCAGCGCTACCGCTCCCAGAAGCGCGGCGGGTCGGGGCTGAAGACCATCTCGCTCAACGAGGCACGGGGGGGCCTCGCCGGCGCGCTGGTGGTGCCGTTCGAGGTCGAGATCCTGCTCGTCACCGACTCCGGCACGCTGATCCGGATGCCGCTCGCCGACGTCCGCCCCATGGGGCGCGCGACCCAGGGGGTCCGCCTCATGCGACCCGACCAGGGCGCGCACGTCATCGGCCTCGCGATGGTCGTCGACGAGGACGAGGACGACGAGGAGGCCACGCCCAAGCGTGAGCGTCCCGCCGACGAGGTCATCGAGGGCGATGACGGCGACGAGCTCGAGGAGGACGATGCGCTCGAGGCCGACGAGGACCCGGATGACGAGCCCGACGACGAAGCGGTGACGGGGTCCGACGACGACGCGTAGCCGCCGACCCCGTCCCACCGGCCGTCGTCGCCACCCTGGTCGGGGGAGGCGGCGGCCCTAGACTCACCAGACCCCTCACAGGACCGGCAGGAGCCACCTTGATCCGGCGACGGATGACCCTCAAGCGCGTCGACCCCTGGTCCGTGCTCAAGTTCGGCTTCGTGGCCAACCTGAGCCTGCTCGCGATCCTGTTGCTCGGTTCCGCGGTCGTCTGGTTCTTCGTCCAGCGGCTCGAGCTCATCGGCAAGGTCTGCGAGATCGCCACCGAGATGGGCTTCGTGGAGTGCGGGGTCAACGGCGGCAACCTCTTCAAGATGCTGTTCCTGCTGGGGCTCCTCGGCGTCGTGATCCAGACCGGCCTGGTCGTCTTCCTCGCCTTCCTCTACAACCTGATCGCCGACCTCGTCGGCGGGCTCACGTTCACCTTCGTCGACGACACCCCCGGTGCGGCCGCCCGGGGCGACGTCCCCGCGACCCGCGGGCGTGTGGCCGGCACCTTCACGGACACGACCGCCTCCCCGGCCGCGCGCCCGTCCTCGTCCTCGTCGTCCTCGTCCTCGTCGGAGGCCGCGGCACGGTCCGGGTCGGGGTCGTCGTCCGGGCGTCCGCCGGTGCCGCCGATCGGCTCGTCCCCGTCGGGTGACCGACCGAGCACCCCGGCCGGGGCCGGGTCTGGGTCCACGGGTTCTGGTTCCACGGGGAACGCTCCTGCACGCGACGCCGGCGCGCCCCGACCGTCGTGGTCCCCGGCGTCGGAACAGACGCGCCAGACCCCCACCACGCCCGCCCCGGGCGGCGGGTCCTCGTCCGGCACCACGCCCGGCGGCGGCACCTCGCCGGCGCGGCCGCAGGAGGGCGCCGGACCGGGCGAGCGGATGTGGGGGGACCGGCCGTCGGCGCCGGAGCGGCGCGACGACCGCGACGACACCTGGCGACCGGGCACCTGACGGACACGGCGCCGGCGCGGACTCGCGTGTGCTGCGCGACGTTGCTACGTTGCCCGCCGCTCGCGCGGGCCACACCCGTCGCGGCGATCCACACCTCGGGCCACTAGCTCAGCCTGGTTAGAGCGCACCCCTGATAAGGGTGAGGCCGATGGTTCAAGTCCATCGTGGCCCACGCCTCGACGCCCCGCCCACTCGGCGGGGCGTCTCGCGTTCCGGGCGCTTCCGTCGGCCGTGCGGCGTCCCCTCCGGGGAGGCCTTGCTGCTCGGCCCTGGGGGGCCTGCGCTGCGCTTGAGCCTCCCCTGCGGGGATCGCCGCACGGCCGCTGCCCCGCGGGCCCTCGCCGCCGGCTCGGGGGGTCGGGGACAGTCTCGGCGCGGAGTGTGGGGGGCGTGTGGGGTGGTGGAGTTGTCCGCGGCGGGGACGTGTCGCACCGGTCGCGTAGCTTCATCACCGAACACACGCTGGAGGACCCATGCCCGGGAGACCGTCCCCGTCCCCGTCTCCCGCGACATCCGGGGTTGAGTTGACGTCGAACGCGCTTCGACACTGGCGCTCGGTGCTGTCGGGGCAACTCGACGAACTCGAGGAAGTGCACCGCTCCGCCACGGGAACGGGCCCGGGACGACGCTGGGGAACCGAGCACTTCAACGGCACGTTGTACGTCGCTCTCGCTGGCCGCTTCCAGCAGTACTGCCGGGACCTCCACGACGAGGCGCTCGACCATCTCCGCGCCCAGGGGCCGATCGCCGCGCAGTTCGCTCGGCAAGCGGCGGCAGGTCGCCTGCTCGACCGAGGCAACCCGTCGCGCGGCTCGCTCGGTGCCGACTTCGGTCGGCTGGGGTTGGCTCTGATCACCGATCTGAAGGCCCGACGACACGGTCCGTCGCGCCTCGACCGACTCGACGCCACCATCGACATGCGCAACGGGATCGCCCACGGCGACGTCACCCAGGTCGCCGCGGCGAACGCCGCCGGGGCGAGAGCCACGCTGTCCTCCTACCGACGGCACAGGCGAGCACTCGATGGTCTGACGGTGGACATCGCCGACGTGGTGAAGCACCATCTACACACCCTGACCGGAGCAGCGCCGTGGTGAACCGAGATCACGACGAGCCACGCGAGGGCGAGCAGGTCGCCGTCGCGTGGGGACTGGACGCTGATGTCCTCGCGACCGTCGTCCAGGTCTACGGCCCTCCCGGCCGACGTCACGTCCTGCTACTCCTGACCCCGGAGACCACCGGCGGGGTCGTGGCCGAGGAAACGACCTTGAGCGTCCCGCTCGATGCGGTCCAGGCCACCGAGGCCGCCTGACCGGTGTGAGTCCGGCCTCGATGCCCGCCCCTCAGCGGGGCGTCTCGCGGTCCGGGTCCTCCCGCGGGTGGAGGGGGTGGGTCGGTCGGTCGTCCACGCTGGCGGTGTCCTCGGGCCTGCGTGCGCGACTACAGTCAGAGGTCCGCCACTCGGGTAGAGGAGCCACCACGATGGGTCAGAAGCGGTTGGCCAAGAAGGTCGACAAGTTGGAGAAGAAGGCCGACAGGTTCAAGGACAAGGCCTCGGAGAAGGCCTCGGCGTTGTCCTCCCAGGCCTCCGACAAGGCCCACGAGCTCTCGGACAAGGCCGCGGTCAAGATGGGGCGCAAGCCCGAGCCCAAGCGCGGCAAGAAGGGACTCCTCGCGCTCCTGGTCGACCGCCGCGGCCGGGTTCGGGTTCTTCATGAAGAAGAAGCGCGAGCAGGAGCTCGACGAGGCGCTCTGGGAGGAGCCGCGCGCCCTCTGACGCGCCCGTGACCACCGCCGTCGTCACCGGCGCCGCCGGCTTCATCGGCCGCGCCGTCACGGCCGCGCTGGTCGCGGCGGGCCTCGACGTCCGCGGGATCGACCTCGTCCCCGGTGACGGCATCGTCGCCGGGGACGTCACCCGTCCGGGGCCCTGGCGCGACGCCCTCGCACGGCGCCGACGTGGTGGTCCACACCGCGCGCGATCGTCGCCGAGGACGGCGACCGCGACCGCTTCACCGCCGTGAACGTCGGCGGTACCCGCACCGTGGTCGAGGCCGCGCGCGACGCCGACATCGGCCGAGTCGTGCACCTGTCCTCGAAGGTCGTCTACGGCACCGCCTTCACCGGACGGCCCGACGAGGACGCGCCGGTCGTCCCCACCGGCGGGCCGTACACCGACACCAAGATCGCCTCCGAGCACGCCGCCCTCGCGGTCGCGGTGGCCGGCGACGTCGAGGTGACGATCGTCCGGCCGGGCGACGTCTACGGCCCGGGGAGCATCCCCTGGACCGTCCGCCCCGTGACGCTCCTGCGACGGGGGCTGTTCGTCCTCCCCGACGGAGGCCGCGGCATCCTCGCCCCGGTCCACGTCGACGACCTCGCCCGCGGCGTGGTCGCCGCCGCCACGACCGCATCGGCCGCCAACCGGATCTACAACCTGACCGGCCCCGGGGTGTCCGCCGCGACCTTCTTCCAGCCCTACGCCGACCACCTGGGGGTCCGCCTGCGCACGCTACCGGGGTCGCTGCTGGCGCCCGCCAGCCGGGTCCTGCAGCGCGGGTACGTGCTCGCCGGCCGCGAGGCGCCGTTCTCGGCCGCCGCGCTCGAGTACCTGTCCCACCCCGGCGACTACGACACCACCCGGGCCCACACCGAGCTCGGGTGGGAGCCGACGGTCACGCTCCCGGAGGGGACGGCGCGGACGCTGCGCTGGATCGACGACCACCTGCCGGCCGCCGGCACGCGCTGACCGTTGCGGGGAGGGCCCGCCGGCGCCATGATGCGGGCTTCGCTGTCCGGGATCGCCGGGCCGGTCGAGGAGGGTCGCGTGGTCGAGCCGGTGCGGTCGTTCGTGGTCCCGCCCGACGGCGGACGTGTGCTGCGGGGACCGGCCGGGGGACCGACACGGTTCCTCGCCGGCGTCGCCGAGACGGGCGGGACCTTCACGCTCGTCGAGAACACCATCGGTCCCGGCCAGGGGCCGCCCCAGCACCTCCACGCCCGCGAGGACGAGATGTGGTTCGTCCGCGAGGGCGACCTCCGGTTCATCGCCGACGGCGAGATCCTCGCCGCGCCGGAGGGCTCGTTCGTGTTCGTGCCGCGGCGGACGCCGCACTGCTTCCAGAACATCGGCGACGGTCCCGCCACGGTCCTGGTGATGTTCACCCCGGCGGGGATGGAACGCTTCTTCGAGCGGCACGCCGAGCTACCCGACGGGCCGGTCGACCCGGAGGCCTACGCCCGGATCGCGCACGACTCGTGGATGGAGGTGGTCGGTCCCCCGCTGGGGACGAGCCACCCCCTGTGAGCCGGGTCGCTCAGAGACGCACGACCAGTCGTGCGGCCTCGGCGTGCAGCTCGTGCCGGCGCCACGACAGCGCGGCGCGGGTCTCGTAGTCGTCGGGCGCGGCGGCGAGTCGACGGTCCTGGATGTCGACGAGCTCGCGGAAGATGCGGTCGATGGCGTTCATCGGGCTGCTCACTGAGGGCTGTGGAGGGTGCACCGAGAGGTGCCTTCCCCTCGATGGTGCCCCTGCTTGCACCCGTTAGCAACGGTCCGGGCGGCTATCGCTCGACATCGAGATACCTGTGACGAGGTGACCGTCGAGCGACCGGACGACCGTCACGAATCACGTCGGCGGCGCGAGTCGTCCACACCTCCTACGGCCTGCTCAGGGGGGCCGCAGGGCCGATCCGCGCCCGGTATGCCCACAGCCGACGTACGTCTTCCACAGCTGGACTCACAGGTGTGTAAGAACAGGGGTGCGTGCTGTCCACAGTTCCACACCCTCATCCACAGCCGACGTGCACGGAGGGGACCGCCGGGGGAGCGGTCTCCCCTGGCGGCCCCCTCGCTGGGTGGCCCTCCCCGCGGTCGGGTCAGGTCCGGACGAGCTCGTGGTCCTCGGCGCGGCAGATCGGCGCGATCCGGTACATCGCGGTCCGGAGCAGGTCCTCCGTGCGCATCTTGACGGACTCGTCCTTGGCGCCGGCGGCGAAGACGACCTCGTCCTGCTCGATGATCGCCGGGTCGACGATCAGCGGGGTGTGGACGAGCGCGCCGAGCGGCGGCAGGGCTCCCGGGGAGAACTCCGGGTAGTCGCGACGGATCTCGTCCTCGGTGGCGAGCTGGACGTGCCGACTGTCCAGCGCCTCCCGGACCAGCGCCAGGTCGACCCGGCAGTCGGCCGGGACGAGCGCGAACGCGTGACCCGTGCGGACATCGAGGAGGACGGTCTTGACGACGAAGTGGGCGTCGATGCCGAGCGCGTCAGCCTCGGCTCGGGCGGTGTCGGTCGGGGGATGGTGGAGCACCTCGTGCGCGACGCCCAGCGCGGTGAGATGCTCCGTGACCTGGCTCATGGCGGGACCTCCTCGGTAGGTGACTGTGGTCCAGCCCCACCCTGCTCCCGCCCCGCCGCCCTGTCAGGGAGCGGAGGGCCCGTGCCCGCGGGTCGCACGGCCCTGTGCGTGACGCGGGGTCCCCCCGGGTCCACCAGCGGGCCTACCAGTGCACGCCCTTCAGCAGGTGCGCGAAGGCCAGCCCCTCCGAGGAGGTCTTCTCGGAGCCGCCGCCCTCCTTGCCCTTGGCCGCCGCGGAGTCCGGGAACATCTTGTAACCCATGTGCAGGATCTGATCGACGACCTTCGGGGCGATGGCGTAGGAGACCTCGCCGAAGTTGCCGAGACCGGTCGCGACCTTCTTCGGGTGGTCGATCATCGCGTGGCAGACCATCTCGGCCGCCTCGTCGGGGGTGATCGCCGGGAAGTAGTCGTACATCTTGGTGGGGGCGATCATCTTGGTGCGCACGAGCGGCATGTAGACGGTGGTGATGTGCACGCCGTCGTCGACGACCTCGGAGGCGATGCAGCGGCTGAACGCGTCCAGCGCCGACTTCGCTGGCGACGTAGGCGGAGAAGCGCGGCGTGTTGGTCTGCACGCCGATCGAGCTCACGTTGACGATGTGGCCGCGTCCCTGCTCCGCCATCGCGGGGAGGAGGTTCAGGATGAGCTTCACCGCACCGAAGTAGTTGAGCTGCATGGTGCGCTCGAAGTCGTGGAAGCGGTCGAGCGAGAGCTTGATGGAGCGGCGGATGGAGCGTCCCGCGTTGTTGACGAGGATGTCGACCGAGCCGTGCTGGTCGAGCACCTCCCCGGCGAGCCGGCCGACGTCGTCCATGTCGGAGAGGTCGGCGGGGTGCACCGACGCGGTCCCGCCCGCCTCCTCGATCTCGGCCTGGACCGCTTCGAGCTTCTCGCGGGTCCGGGAGACGAGCAGCACGTGGGCGCCTGCGGCCGCGGCCTTGAGCGCGACCTCCTTGCCGATGCCGTCGGACGCGCCGGTGATGAGGACGGTGCGACCGCTGATGCGCCCCGCCAGGGAGCGGTCCTTGAACAGGTCCGGGTCGAGGTTGCGCTCCCAGTAGTCCCAGATCTTCGCCGCGTAGGACCCCAGCGGCGGCACGGTGATGTCGGTGCCCTCGAGCGCCTCGGAGGTGTTGCGGCGGTCGTACTTGGTGGGCCAGTTGATGTAGCCGAGGACGTCCTCGGGGATGCCGAGGTCGCCGAGCACGGCCTGGCGGGCGCTGCGGACCGGGGGGAGCGAGCCGACCAGCTTCTTCACGTTCTTGGGGATGAGCTCGAGCGCCGCGGCGTCGATGCGCATCTGGAACTGGGGCGCGTGGGCGGCCTCGGCGAAGGTGTTCATCACCTGGCCAGCCCGCAGCGGGTCATCGTCGACGAGGTGGAACACCTTGCCGTCCCAGTGGTCCTCGTCGAGGTGGGCGATGTGGTCCATCGCGCGCGCCACGAAGTCGACCGGGACGATGTTGATCCGCCGGCCCTCGAGCCCGACCAGCGGGAACCACTGCGGCAGCATCCCGCGCAGACGCTGGATCAGCTTGAAGAAGTAGTAGGGCCCGTCGATCTTGTCGATCTCGCCGGTGCGGGAGTCCCCGATGACGATCGACGGCCGGTAGACCCGCCACGGGACCTGGCACTCCTCGCGGGCGATGCGCTCGGACTCGTGCTTGGTCTCGAAGTAGGGGTTGGTGTCGAGCCCGGTCGCCTCGTCGAACATGTCCTCGCGGAAGGTCCCGCGGTAGGTGCCGGCGGCGGCGATGGACGAGGTGTGGTGGAAGCAGCGGGGCTTGGCCCGGTTCACGAACTCGACGACGTGACGGGTGCCCTCGACGTTGGCCGCGCGCTGGGACTCCGCGTCGGCGGTCATGTCGTAGACGGCCGCGAGGTGGAAGACGTGGTCGACGTCGCCCTTGATCGCGTCGATCTGCTTGTTGGTGAGCCCCAGCTTGGGTTGGGACAGGTCACCGACCACGGCCTTGATCCGCCGCTTGGTCGTCCCCCACTCCTTGATGCGAGCCTCGAGCTTGTCCTGCGACCCCTCCCGGACCAGGCAGTGGATGGGGCCGGTCCGGTTGGCGAGCAGCTGCTCGACCAGCTCCCCCCCGATGAACCCGGTCGCTCCGGTGACGAAGTAGCCCATACGGGGATGCTCCTGGCTGTGGGGGACGTGGCAGAGAGGACGTTAGGGCAGGTTCGCGGGCCGTGTGCCGGCTTCCTGCCCCGAACGCCGGTCCCGGAGGGGGCGGGAGCCCTGTACGGACGGGACTAGGGCGTTCGTACTACACGACCACTGGTCATCTCAGCTAACGTGGAGCGACGATGAGTCCCGGAGAGTGACCGATCCGGGTCGTCACGGGGGAGGGAGGCGGGACGCCGTGGACCCCGTAGCTGTCGAGAACGCCGCTGAGCGTGTAGCCGTTGCCGCCTGCCGGTGGCGCCGTGAACAACGCCGGGCCCTCCGCCGGGCGACGTGGGCCGCCTGCGGGCTCCTCACCGTCGACGACGTGTGGCGCGCCGCGGACCGGATGGTCTCCGCCGAGCTCGCCTACCTCGACGCCCGCCTGGCGTTGCGGGCCGTCCTCGACGACGTCGCGGTCGAGCTCGCGCGCAGCCCCTGACGGGACGCCGTCCGCGGACCCCGCCCGGCAGCCGGGCGACGTGGACGGCGAAGCCGGTCGGGGTCTCGGCCACGAACACGACGGCGTCGCCGGCGACCGTCGGCCAGCCGTCGAAGCGGCCGGCCGTGGTGACCCGCTCGGCGGGGGAGAAGCTGCGGCCGCCGTCGGCGGAGGTCGCGGTGTGGAGGTGCCACGACGGTCCGTCGGACTCCTGCCACACGACCCGGAGCAGACCGCGGTCCCACGTCAGCACCGGTCGGTAGCTGCGGGTGCCGCCTGGCGGCGTGATGGCGGTCGGGGCGTCCCAGGTGGTCCCGTCGACCGAGCGCTGCACCGTGACGTTGGCGCGGCCGGTCGGGAACGGGTCCTGGTAGGCGACCAGGAACGTCCCGTCGGGCAGGACGGCCGTGTCGACGTTGCGGGCCGGACTCCCCTCCAGGCCCTCCGGCGTCGGCTCGTCCCTCGCCGGGTGGCGCGGTGAGACCCGCGCGTCGGGGCCGAAGCTCTCACCGCCATCGGTGGAGGTGGCCGCGAAGATGGCCCAGTCGTCGGGGTTCCCGCTGCGGAGCGGGGTGGGGTCGTCGCGGTCGTCCTCCCACGCGACCACCACCTGGCGGCCGTGGACGGCGACGTCGGGGTCCACCGACGCCGGCACGTGTCGGATCGTGCGGGGCGGGACGGCGTAGGTCGCCGACGGCCCGTCCACGGCGACCGCGGAGGACAGCGCCACCGGCGCCGACCAGCCGTTCGGGGTCCGGCGGGCGTGGTGGATCGTCCAGGGCCCGTCGCCGGTCTGCTGCGCCCACACGAGGTGGTCGACGCCACCTGCGGAGGCGAGCGCGGCACCACGGGCGTTGCCGTCGGCCACCACGATCGGCGCGTCGAAGGTCGCGCCGCCGTCCCGCGAGGTCGCCACGAGCAGGTCGCCACCGAGCCGTCCCGGGTGGTGGCGCTCCCACGCCACCGTGACACGGGCGCCCTCGGCGGTGACCGCCGGCATCCGGGCGTCGCCGGAGGTCGACAGCGGCTGCGGCGTCGACCACGTCGCCCCGCCGTCCTCGGAGCGGGCGGTCACGACCGTGTACCGGTCGACCTGGCGCTCCTGCCAGACCGCGTGGAGGGTGTCGCCGGCGCGGGCCACGTCGGGGAAGCCCGACCAGGTGGCGTGGCTCAGCCGGCGCAGGCCGTCGGCGGCGGGCTCCTCACCCCACGTCGCCGGCGCGGAGGTCCACACCGGGGTCGAGACGGCGACCAGGGTGTCGACGTAGTCGAGCGGGTCCGGGAAGCCGACCTGGGTCAGGTGGGAGACCGCGATCTGCGCGCGGTAGAACGCCCGGTCGGCGGGGAGCTCGTAGGCGAGCGTCTGGTCGGGGAGGGCGACCGGGTCCTCCGCGACGACCGCGCCGGTGTCGTCGAAGACCTGGAGCACGTGCCCCTGGCCCTGCTCCACGTGGAACGCCACCGTGACCGTCTCGCCGGTGGGCAGCGCCCACCCGCCGGTCAGCGCGTCGAAGTCCCCGTCGGTGTCGGCGTCGAGGAGGGTCGTCACGCCGTGGGGCGGTCGCGCCCCAGCCGGCGACGGTCCGTCGCGCCCGGATGGCCTCGACGACCCCCGCCTGGCTGCGGTCACGCACGAGCAGGTGGGCGGAGCTGCCCCCGGGGCCGCTCGGGCCCGGCCACACCTGCTTGAAGTGGTTGTCGGAGCCGTTCACCGCCGCGAGCCGCCAGCCGGCGGCGAGGCTCTCGGCGTACCACGCCGAGTTGCTGCCGTTGCCCCCGGTGGGGAAGCCCGCCTCCTGCAGCGCGTTGTCGCCACCCCGGAGCGCTTCGACGTGGCTCACGGGCCAGGCCGCGTCGGTCGCGAGGTCCGGGAGGCAGTTCGCGTCCTTCGGATGGGCGATCCCGAGGAGGCCGTCCTGGGCGGCGGCCTCGAAGGACGCCTGCGCGAGGCCGCAGGCCTCGGGGCTGCCGTCGTGCTCGAGCACCTCGCTGATCGCGAACGCCGTCCCGTGGCGGGCGCCGCCCCACTCCTGGCCGGTGACGAGGAACGGCTCGCCGTCGGTCGCGTAGGCCGGGTCGAAGTGCTGGTCGAAGGTGCGGTGGTCGGTGAAGGCGATCGCGCCCATGCCCATGCGCGTCGCCTGGTCACGCTGCTCGTCGAGGAAGGTGTCGTGGCTCTGGGGCGTGTCCTCCTGCTGGTGGAACACGCCGGCGTCGGAGCTGTGGTCGGTGTGCAGGTGCATGTCGAGGTTCAGCCACGACAGGCCGGTCTCGGCGCGTGCCACCGCGCCGGCGATGGCACCGGTCGGGTCGGACAGCGGCGTGGCGAGCGGCGCGATCGCCGGCGAGGACGGCGCGCCCGGCCGGGGGAGCGGCGCGGCGGCCGTCAGGAGCGCAGCGGCGACGAGGAGGGTGGCGCGGCGGTTCATCGCGAGGTCCGGGGGCTCGGTGGAGGGTCACCCCGAGGGTTCGGCAGCCACGCCGCCGCCTCCTGCCCGCCACCCCTGGCCGCGTTCGCCCGCGCCCGCCCGCGCCCGACGCCCGACCGTGAGCAGCGACCTCACCGCGAGCAGGATCTCCCGCCATCCCGGGCGGAACTGCTCACGGTGGGCGCCGTGCTCACGGTGCTCACGGTCGGCCGCGGCGGTGGACCCGATCGGATTCGAACCGACGACATCTGCCTTGCAAAGGCAGCGCTCTGCCAACTGAGCTACGGGCCCGCGGAGCCGGGAGGATACGGGCTCGCCGGGGCCCCCGATGCGCGTCCGCGCCGGCACCGCGCGCCGGCGGCACCCAATCGGCTAGACACGTCACCCGACCCAGGAGCGACGAGGCCGATGACCACCCCGGAGGACCACCCACGCCGCGACGAGCTCGACGCGGTCTTCCGCGGCGACGGGTTCGCGGAGGTGCTCGGCGCCGAGCTCGACGACTGGGGAGGTGGCTGGTCCCGCGTCGTCTGGACGCCGGGCGAGGCGCACCTCAACTTCGGGGGTGTCGTGCACGGCGGGGCGGTGTTCGGCCTCGGCGACTACGCGTTCGCGGTGGCGAGCAACTCGTGGGGCCGGATCGCGGTCGCGCTGTCGGTCGAGGTCCAGTTCCTCCAGGGGGTCAGGCCCGGCGTGCCGCTCGTCGCCGAGGGGCGGGAGCGGTCGCGGACCCGGCGCACGGGCGCCTACCTCATCGAGGTACGCGACCCCGACCGGCTCGTCGCGAGCCTGCACGCGATGGTCTACCGGATCGACGGCTGGCACCTCGGCGAGGACGCCTGGGACGAGGACTGGCGCGCCACCCACTGACGCGCCACCCACTGACCCGCCCGACCGGGGCCCCACGGACCCCTCCGGGTACCCTCGACAGCCCGGCGTCCCCGTTCCCGGCGCGGCGCCTCCCGACCTTCGAGGAGCACGTCCGATGCGCGAAGCCGTCATCGTCGAGGCCGTCCGGACCCCCGGCGGCAAGGGCAAGCCCGGTGGCCAGCTCTCCGGCTGGCACCCCGTGGACCTCCTGGCCGAGACCCTGCGTGGCCTCGTCGACCGCGCCGGCATCGACCCCGTCATCGTCGACGACGTCATCACCGGGTGCGTCTCGCAGGCGGGCGAGCAGGCCTTCAACATCGGCCGCAACGCGGTCCTCGCGGCGGGCTTCCCGGAGTCGGTCCCGGCCACCACCATCGACCGCCAGTGCGGGTCGTCGCAGCAGGCGGCGCACTTCGCCGCGCAGGGTGTCATCGCCGGCGCCTACGACGTCGCCATCGCCTGCGGCGTCGAGGTCATGAGCCGCGTGCCCATGTTCTCCTCGACGATGGGCAAGAACCCGTTCGGCGAGCGGATCCTGGACCGCTACGAGGGCGGGCTGGTCCAGCAGGGCATCTCCGCCGAGCTGATCGCCGCGAAGTGGGGGCTCGACCGCGAGGCGGTCGACACCTTCTCCGCCGAGTCGCACCGGCGCGCGACCGAGGCGACCGAGGCCGGTCGCTTCAAGGACGAGATCCTCCCGATCAAGGTCGAGCAGGAGGACGGCTCGGTGGTCGAGGCGACCACCGACGAGGGCATCCGGCCCGGCACGACGGTCGAGTCGCTCGGCAACCTCAAGGCCGTCTTCAAGGACGACGCGGTCCAGGAGCGCTTCCCGCAGATCAACTGGGTCATCCACGCCGGCAACGCCTCGCAGCTGACCGACGGCGCCGCGGCCCTGCTCATCATGGAGCGCAGCAAGGCCGAGGAGCTGGGCTTGCCGATCCGGGCCCGCTTCCACAGCTTCGCCGTCGCCGCGGACGACCCGATCTACATGCTGACGGGCGTCATCCCCGCCACGAAGCAGGTGCTCGACCGCGCCGGCCTCACGATCGACGACATCGACGTCTTCGAGGTCAACGAGGCGTTCGCGCCGGTCGTGCTCGCCTGGGCGGAGGAGCTCGGCGCGGACCTCGACAAGGTCAACGTCAACGGCGGCGCGATCGCGCTCGGGCACCCGCTCGGCGCCTCCGGTGCCAAGCTCATGACCACGCTGCTGCACGTGATGGAGCAGAAGGGGGCCCGCTACGGCCTCCAGACCATGTGCGAGGGCGGCGGCATGGCCAACGCCACCATCATCGAGCGTCTCGACGCGTAGCGGCACGGGGCGGAGGAGGCGCGGACGTACCATCGCTGCCGTGAAGCGCCTCCTCCTGCTGCCGCTCGTCGCCCTCGCCGTCCTGGTGGGGGCGAACCTGGGGTGGAAGTGGATCCTGGCCCCGCTCCTGGGCCTGGTGATGATCCGGTGGGCGTTCGCGACCTTCCGGTCGATGCTCCACGACGGCGCCGCGATGGGCGCCGCCGGCGGTGACGCCCCGGAGCCGGTCGGCGCCGACGAGCGCACCCTCTACTGGTGCGAGGAGTGCGGGACCGAGGTGCTCCTGCTCGTCCGGGGCACCGGGACCCCGCTGCGCCACTGCGGCACGCGCATGCACGAGCGCACCGAGATCCTCAACTGACCTCGCCCAAGGGCGGGTGGTCGGAGGGTCGGGACGAGGGCGTGGCCGCCGCATCGGGCCGGCGTACGGTCGCGGGCAGCCGACCCGAGGACCGCCCGTGGACGCCGTCGACTACATCACCGGCAAGCACCGCCAGATGGAGGAGCTGCTCGACCAGCTCGAGGGCGCCGACGCCCCCGAGCGCCGCACCGAGCTCCTCCGCGAGATCACACGCGAGCTCGCCCGCCACATGGCGGTCGAGGAGCGGGTCCTGTTCCCGGCGGTCCGCGAGGAGCTCCAGCCGGTCGACCCCGAGACCTTCGGCGACGACGTGCTCGAGAACCTCGAGGAACACCACGTGCTGAAGACCCTGCTCGATGAGCTGCACGACATGGACCCCGACGACGAGCGGTTCGGCGCCAAGGCCGAGGTCCTCGCCGAGACCGTGGAGCACCACCACGAGGAGGAAGAGGAGGGCGTCCTCGCCGGCATCCGCGAGCACTGGAGCGACGAGCGTCGGGCCGAGGTCGGCGCCGAGCTCGAGGAGGCGGAGTCCTCGGCGCCCACCCGCGCCCACCCCAACCTCCCCGACGAGGGCCGGTTCGTGGAGGCGTCGCAGCGCTTCGCGAAGGCGATCGACGAGCTCCGGGACGCCGCCCGGACCGTCGGCGACGCCGTCAAGCGGTGACCGGAGCGGTGACCGTCGCGGTGGTCAGCTGCCGCCGTCGGAGATGCGCTCGGCCCGGTCCCGCAGCTCCTTGAAGTCGCCCCGCCCGCCGGGGCGGTCCGGGACGAGCCCGTCGGTGCGCGAGAACCCCCAGCCCTCGAGCTTGACCGCGACCCGGCTGAAGCGCCGGCGCAGCTCGCCGGCGCACGCGGGGCAGGGGCCGGGGTCGTCAGCGCGGTCGTGCGGGAGGATGCGGTCCGACGCGGCGCCGCAGCTGGTGCAGACGTACTCGTAGACGGGCACAGCGCCTCCTGCGGTCTCGACCCGGCGTCAGCGCCAGCGGGTCAGGAAGCCGAAGCCGACCGACAGGAGCACGAACCCGCCGACGAGGGGCCAGTTGGACCGCAGGGGCGGCCAGCCGGTCGTGAGATCCTGGATCGCCGGCACGTAGCCGAGGATGATCACCAGCACCCCCACGATCAGCAGGGTGACGCCGGTGGCCGGCACCCAGGTCGGGCTCGGCGTCGGCTTGTGGACCGGCTCCTCGACGTGACGCGGCCGGGGCCGGTTCTTGTTCTTGCGGCGGTGCTTGCTCTCGGGCATCGGGGCTGATCCGTTGTGGTCGCCGGTGGTGCGCCGCGGAGCGTAGCGGGGGCGCCCGGACCGGGAACCCCGGAGGCGGGCCGGCGGTTAGGCTCCGTGGGCACGACGGGGCGCGGAGAGCCGACCACAGGAGCGGTGGTGACGAAGTTCATCCGGGGGATGGGGTGGACCCTCATCTCCATCGGGGTGCTCATCCTGCTCTACCTCGCGTACCTGATGTTCTTCACGAACCTCACCACCCAGGCGGCGCAGGACGACCTGCTCGAGCAGTGGCAGCTCGACTACGGGCCGCTCGAGGAGGCGCTGCCGGGCGAGGAGCCCGACGCCGGCGCCGAGGCGCCGGCCGAGCCGGTCGACGCCGGCGACGCCTACGCGGCGCTGTGGTTCGTGCGACCGTCGACCGGCGAGCGCGTCGTCCACGCCGACCCGCTGTTCGTCGTCGAGGGGGTCTCCCTCGACGTGCTGCGGCGGGGTCCGGGCCACTACCCCGACACGGCGGCGCCGGGCGAGGTCGGCAACTTCGCGGTCAGCGGACACCGCACCACCTACGGCGCGCCGTTCTACAACCTCGACGAGATCGAGCCCGGGGACGAGGTCCACGTGGTCGACCGCGCCGGCGTCGAGTGGGTCTACGTGGTCCGCGAGCAACGGGTCGTGGCACCCACCGAGCTGTGGGTCGTGGGCCGCGACCCGCTCGGGCGCGGCAACCCGACCCTGACGCTCACCACCTGCCACCCGCGGTTCAGCGCGGCGCAGCGGCTGGTCGTCTTCGCCGAGCTGTCCACCGAGGCGTGACCAGCCGGCCGGGGACGTAGAGTGCGGGCGAGCGGACGCGGCGGGGAGGGCGCAGGTGAGCGAGGAACCGACAGGGGAGCCCGGCGGGATGCCCCGGGGCCTGCGGATCGGCCTCATCGTCGTCCTGGCCGTGGTGGTCCTCTACGTGCTGTTCACGGTCGTCTTCCCGTGGGTCGAGACCTACCTGGAGGATCCGACCGTCGGCGCCGCGGCCATCCTCAGCGCAGCCGGTCGCGGATGAACCGCGCCATCTGCGCGAGCGCGGCCGCCACGCCGGCGTCGAGCCCGAGCCGGTCGAGCGCAGCGAGGGACTCGTCCACGGACGCCACCACGTAGGCCTCGGTCGCCTCGCGCCCCCCGGACTCCCGCATCATCATCCGGAGCCGGGCCGCATCGGCGGCGTCGAGGCCGGGTGCCCCGAGGAGCGCCTCGAAGCGCGCGAGCTCGTCCGGTGCGAGGCGTGCCGCGGTCTCGGCGACGAGCAGCGTCCGCTTGCCTTCGACGAGGTCGCCGGCGACCGACTTGCCGGTCTCGCCCTCGTCGCCGAAGACCCCCAGGAGGTCGTCGCGGACCTGGAACGCCCGGCCCAGCGGACCGCCGACCTCGGCCAGCCCGGCGATGAGCGCCGGCGAGCCGCCGCCCAGCGCCGCGCCGATCTCGAGCGGTCGCGCCACCGAGTAGCGCCCCGACTTGTAGGTGGCGACCGCCAGCGCCATCTCGCGGGAGGTCTCGCGTGCGGTCGCGGCGTGGAGGTCGATGTACTGGCCCGCCATCACCTCCTCGCGCAGGAGCGTGAACCGGCGGAGCCCGTCGAGCAGGCGCTCCGGCGCCACGGCCCCCTCGAGGAACAGCTCGTCGGCCTGCACGAAGGCCAGGTCACCGAGGAGGATCGCCACGGCCGTGCCGAACGCCTCCGGGTCGCCCGCCCAGCCCTGTTCACGGTGCTCCCGGGCGAAGCGGAGGTGGGCCGTCTCGCGCCCGCGCCGGGTCGGGGCCGCGTCGATGATGTCGTCGTGGAACAACGCGCACGTGTGCAGCAGCTCCAGCGCCAGCGCCGGGCCCATGACCGCCTCGAGGTCGTCGCCTCCGGCGGCGCGGTAGCCGAGCAGCAGCAGCGAGGGCCGGATGCGCTTGCCCCCGCCCACGACGAACGCCCGCAGCTCGTCCGCCAGGGACGCGAGCGAGCCGTGCAGGTCCACCATCCGCGGCAGCGCGCGGTCGAGGTAGCGCACCAGGGCCGCGTCGACGGCCTCCCGGAGCGCGGTCATCTCGGCAGGTGGGGTGGTCACGGAGGCCTACGGGTCGGGGACGCCGAGCCTACGCGCGGGGAGGCGGGGGGAGGGTCGTCGGTAGACTCGCGAGGATGTCCCTCAGCACAGACCCGAAAGAGCCCCCCGTGCCAGGATCCGCCTCGGGCGCCGCGCGGATGCCCGACCCGGCGAGCATCGACCGGCCCTGGATCGCGCACTACCCCCCCGGGGTGCCCCCGACCTACCGCTATCCCGAGGTGCCGCTGACCCGGTTCCTCGACGACGCCGCCCGGGACTTCCCCGGATCGCCGGCGACCCACTTCGAGGGTGCGACGCTCGACTACGACAGCGTCCGCGACCGCGTCGACCGGTTCGCGACCGCGCTGCGCGAGCTGGGGGTGGTGAAGGGCGACCGGGTGGCGGTGGTGCTGCCGAACATCCCGGCCGCGGTCATCGCGACCTTCGCGACGCTCCGGCTGGGTGCGGTCGTGGTCCCCCTGAACCCGGCCGAGGTCGACGAGGAGCTCGCCCGGCAGCTCACCGACAGCGGCGCCCGCGTCGCCGTCGTCCTCGCCCCGCTGGTCGAGCGCTTCCAGGCCCTGCAGGCCGACCTCCCCGGGCTCGAGCAGCTCGTCTCGACCGGCATCGAGGACTGGCTGCCGTGGCGCAAGCGGCTGCTGTTCCCGCTGGTCGGCCGCCGCGCCGGCACCTACCGCCGGCACCGCCCCGCCGACGGGATCGCGTCGATGACCGACCTCATCGACCACGCGGTCCCCATCGGCCGGCAGGAGCCGGTGACCGCCGAGGACCTGGCCCTCCTGCAGTACACCGGCGGGACCACCGGGGTCCCCAAGGCGATCGCGCTGACCCACGGCAACCTCGTCGCCAACAGCTTCCAGGCGCGGCTGTGGGTGCCGGACATCCAGGCCGGCAAGGAGCGCCTCCTGGCGGTCCTGCCGTTCTTCCACGTCTACGGCCTCACCCTCGGGATGATGACCGCGGTCCTGTCGGCGGCGACGATCGTGCTCGCCCCGCGGTGGGACGTCGACGACATCCTCGACCTCATCGACGCGCAGCGGCCGACGCTGTTCCCCGGCGTCCCCACGATGTACCGCGAGATCGCGCTCCACCCCGACGCCCCGAACCACGACCTGCGCTCGATCCGCGCGTGCGTGTCCGGGGCGGCGCCGTTGCCGCCGGACGTGGCGCGACGCTTCGAGGAGATCACCGGCGGGGCGCGCCTGCGCGAGGGCTACGGGTTGTCGGAGGCGAGCCCGCTCACCCACGCCAACCCCATCTACGGCCGCAGCGAGCTCGGCAGCATCGGGCTCCCCGTCACCGACACGGTCGCGATCGTCGTCGACCCCGACGACCCGACCCGGCTGCTGCCGGTCGGCGAGGCCGGCGAGCTCGCCATCGCCGGCCCTCAGGTCATGCACGGCTACTGGCACGCCGACGACGAGACCGCGCTGGTCCTGCGCGACGGGTGGCTCCTGACCGGCGACGTGGCGGTCCAGAACCCCGACGGGACCTTCCGCCTCGTCGACCGCAAGAAGGACGTGGTGATCGCCGGCGGGCAGAACATCTACCCCTCCGAGGTCGAGGACGTCCTCCGCCGCCACCCCGCGGTCGCCCAGGCGGTCGTGATCGGGCTCCCCGACGAGCGACGCGGCGAGACCCCCAAGGCCTACGTCGTCGTCAAGCCCGGCGCCCCCGAGGTGACCGTGGCCGAGCTCACCGAGCACTGCCGCCAGCACCTCGCCGCCTACAAGGTCCCGACTGCGATCGAGCTCCGCGACGAACTGCCGCGCACGGTCATCGGCAAGGTCCTGCGCCGGCGCCTGCGCAGCGAGGAGGCCGACCGCCCCGACCTCGTCGTCGGCGGGCTCCCGGCGCCGGCGTCCGAGGAGGCGGCGGGATGACCGGCTCCGACGCGCCCTCGGTCCTGATCGTCGACAACTACGACTCGTTCACCTACAACCTCGCGCAGGAGCTCGGCGAGCTGGGGGCGGCGGTCGAGGTCGTGCGCAACGACGCCTTCACGATCGCGGAGCTGACCGGCGACCTCCCCGACGCCGTGGTGGTGAGCCCCGGGCCCGGGACCCCCGCCGACGCGGGGCTGTCCAACGAGGTGATCCGGGCGGTCGCCGGCACCCGTCCCGTCCTCGGGGTCTGTCTCGGCCACCAGTGCATCGGGGAGGTCTACGGCGGCGAGGTCGTGCGCGCGCCGGTGCTCGTGCACGGCAAGACCTCCGCGATCTACCACCGCCGCGAGGGCGTCTTCGAGGGGCTCCCGCTGCCGTTCGACGCGACCCGCTACCACTCGCTGGTCGTCGACCGGGCCTCGCTGCCGAGCATCCTCAAGGTCACCGCCGAGACGAGCGACGGCCTGGTGATGGGGCTCCTCCACCGCGAGCTCGACGTCGAGGGCGTGCAGTTCCACCCCGAGTCGGTGCTCACCGGCTCCGGGATGCAGCTGCTCGGGAACTGGCTCCGGCGCTGCCGCGCGGCGCGGGCCGCCCGCGAGGAGACCGTCGCCGGCTGACGCCCCGCGCCCGGCGGCGGGTCAGGCGCCGCGGAGCGCCGCGATCGCCTCGCCGATGGTCGCCACCGGCAGCAGCGTGAGCCCGTCGGGCGCGACCGAACGTGCCTCGGCCTCCTGGCTGGCCGGGATGAGCATCGCCTCGGCGCCGGCGTTGGCGGCCGCGACGACCTTCTCCTGGATGCCGCCGATGGGGCCGACCCGACCCTCGATGTCGATCGTGCCGGTGCCGGTGATGCTGCGTCCGCGGGCGAGGTCCTCGTCGGCGACGAGGTCGAAGACCGTCACCGCGATCATCATCCCGGCCGACGGACCGCCGATGCTCGTGTCGCCCATCTCGACCGGGAACGGCAGGTCGATGACCGGGGCGGTGCCGAGCGAGATGCCGATCCCGGCGCGCTCCAGCCCCGGGACCCGGCCGGCGGTGACGTCGACGGTCATCACCTCGCCGGCGCGGTCGACCTCGAGGGTGACCGTGTCGCCGAGCTCGAGGCCGCTCGCGCGGGCGATCAGCTCGTCCGCGGTCGCGACCGCGGATCCGTTCACGGCCGTGATGAGGTCGCCGGCCTTGAGCAGGTCCGCCGCGGGGCCGGTCGGCAGCACCTGCGCCACGATCGGGGAGGTCTCGGCCGGCACCTCGTAGCCGGCCTCGCGCAGGCCGACCGCGACCGCCACCTCGAAGGTGCGTCGGAACTCGGCGCGCTGGTAGTCGAAGTAGTCGACGTTCCTGACCCCGCGGGGGATGACCGCGTCGCGCCACACCAGGTCGCGCACCGGCGTGGTCCAGGCCCGGACCGTCTCGGCGAAGGTGGGCTGGGCGAGCCGTACGGTGAGGAGCGAGATGTCGCCGTCGATCGGCGTGGTGTCGACCTCCTCGATCCGGATGAGTGGCGGGATCGAGGTCGCCCCGCCGGGGGAGAACTCGACCAGCGGCATGGGCACGACGAACGCGGCCAGCACGATGGTGCACAGCGACACGACGTAGGCGACGAGCCGGCTCACGGCTCACCCCGCCCGTCGGCCCGTGCGCGGCGGGCCGGCAGCCGGCGCGCCCGTCCGCGTGCCAGCGTGTGGAAGCGCTCGATGGCGGCACCCACCTGCCGCGCGGACAGGATCGTGGTCGGGTCGCCGTCACCCTCGCCGGTGACGAGCACGACCGGGTGCTCCTCGAGCACCCGGATCAGGTCGCGTAGCTCGGTGCCGGGAGCCACCACCGCGACGCCGTCGAGCGGCCGCATCACCTCCTCGGCGGTACGGAAGCCGCGGTCGTGACGGTCGATCGCCATCACGTCGTCGAGGTGGAGGAAGCCGACCACGTGGTCGGCGGTGTCGACGACCGGGAAGACCTCGATGCCGGGCGAGCCGGCGAGCGTGGTGGCGACCTGGGACAGCGGGTCGCCGGCGGGGAGCCGGGGTGGGCGGACGGTCGTGAGGTCGGCGACCGTCCGGCCCGCCAGCAGGGTCTCGGCCTCGGCGTAGCGCAGCTCGGTCCGTGCGGCCGACCACATGAACCAGCCGATGAGGGCGAACCACAGTCCCTCGAAGATCGCGCCCGGCGTCACGAACGCCGAGCGGAGCGCGAGCGCGAACAGCAGCAGCGCCAGCCCCTGACCGGTGCGGGCGCTGATGCGGACCGCGCGGAGGCGGTCGCGGGTGACCGCCCACACGATCGCCCGGAAGACGCGGCCGCCGTCGAGCGGGGCGCCCGGGAGGAGGTTGAACACCGCGAGCGAGACGTTGATCCACCCGAGGAGACCCGCGACATCGGCCACGGGCTGCAGCGACGTGAGGCCGAACAGCGGCACGTAGGCGGAGACGAGCCCGAACACGGCCGCGGCGACGAGCGACACGTAGGGCCCGACGCCGGCGATCACGAGCTCGTCGGTGGGACGCTCGGCCTCGAGGTGCATCTCGGTCACGCCGCCGAACAGGAACAGCGTGATGCCGTGGACCTCGATGTCGCGGTGGCGGGCCTCCAGCGCGTGGCCGAGCTCGTGGGCGAGGACCGAGGCGAAGAACAGGAGCCCCCCGAACACCGCCATCGCCAGTGCGAGCGCGAGGCCGGTGTCGTCGGCGCGGAACCGCGACAGGAAGGTCCACACGACCAGACCGGCGATGAGGATCCACGACGGGTCGACCCGGATGTCGATACCGGCGACACGGGCGATGCGGAGCGCTCTCGGGAACACGCCGAGACGGTAACAGCGGGTCGCCCCGCGACCGGTGCCGGCGCGCACCGGTGCGCGCGTGACCGTCCGGCCGGGGAGGTTGTCCTGCGCGCGCCTCGGGGGCGTCGTTATGTTCGGCGGCATGACCATCGACGAGAAGACCCTCAAGAACCTCATCGGCTTCAGCGACGACGAGGGGGTGCTCAGCTTCTACGTGGGCTTCACCCCCGAGCAGGCGGCCGACCCGCAGCCGACCGCGCCGATCGAGATCCGCAACCAGCTCCGTGACCTGCGGGCACGGCTGCGTCAGGACGCCGCGCACGACCGGTGGCAGACGGTCGAGAAGCGCCTCGACGCGCTCGACAGCCAGATCGAGGACCTGCTCGACCCTCGCGCCCACGGCCGCGGTCGTGCGCTGTTCGTCGCCGTGAGCGACGGGCGTAGCGAGAAGGTCGCCCTGCAGATCCCGTTCCGGGAGCGGGTGATCCTCGACACCTCCGCGTACGTGCGACCGCTGGTCGCGGCCCACGACGAGGGGCGTCCCGCCGGCATCCTGGTCGTCCACCGCCAGGGCACGCGGCTCCTGCAGTGGCTCGTCGGCGAGGCCGAGGACCTCGAGCGCCGCGAGTTCGAGCTCACCGACGCACAGCTCGCCGACATCAAGAGCGGGCCGGGGAGCACCAACCCGCGCATGGCGCAGCAGGGCTACGTCGACCGCGAGGGGTTCGAGGACCGCATCGACGAGAACCGGCACCGCTTCCTCAAGTCGGTCATCCAGGACACCCTCGAGCAGGCGAAGGAGCGCGGCTGGGACCGGCTCGTCGTCGCCGGCGCACCCAAGATCCGCCAGGAGGTGATCGCGGCGCTCCCGACCGAGAACGGCTTCACGGTGCTCGAGGCCGACCAGGCGTGGGACGTCGAGTCGCCGTCGCAGGTCGCCGACCAGGCGTGGCCGATCCTGCGCTCGCTGCACCGCAAGCGCGAGCTCGACCTCATCGAGCGCGCCAAGGCCGGGGCGCTGTCGGGCGGCGCCGGCGCGCTCGGCCCGCGCAACGTCCTGAACGCGCTGAACAAGGGCCAGGTGCAGCACCTGCTGTTCCGGTCCGACCTCGAGCTCTCCGGCTACCGCACCGACGAGGGCACCCTCCACGCCGAGGTCGGCGGCCCCGCCGCCCAGGCCGGCTTCGAGATGCACAAGGAACCGCTGCTCGTGGAGCGGATGCTCGAGAAGGTCATCGAGATGGGCGGCCGCGCCACCCCGTGCGACGAGGAAGCCGCGGACGCGCTGACGGAGCACGACGGCGTCGCCGCCCTGCTGCGCTGGTGAACGGAGCCGACGTGAGCGACGACGACACCACCCGGGCCGAGCCGATCGACACCGAGCTGAACCCGCGCGGCGACGTGGTCCAGGACTGGCGCGACGAGGGCTACACGAGCGACTTCGAGGTGACCACGGGCGGCGCGATCGCCTGCGGGTGCGGCGAGACGCACCCGCCGGAGGAGTTCACCATCGAGCACGAGTTCCGCTACGAGGGGCACAGCAACCCCGGCGACGAGGAGATCCTCGTCGCCGCCACCGCCCCGTGCGGCGACCGGGGCACGCTGACGCTCGCGTACGGACCCACCGCGAGCGCCGACGAGGCCGAGGCGTCGCGCCGGCTCCCGAAGGCGACCCCCGAGCAGGTCTGACCGCGTCGCTCCGCACCTGATGCGGTGGCGATCTCCGCTGGCCGCCCACGCCGGTTCGCGGACGGGAACGCGGCGGGTACCGTCGGCCGCGCCCGAGCCCTTCCCGCGACCGGTGGAGGCGACGACGTGGCCGCACCCTCCTCGCACGACCCGCAGACCCTGCGCGCCGCGGTCGACCGCGGCTTCGAGCTGCACGAGTCGGGCGACCTCGACGCGACGCTCGCCCACTACGACGAGCTCCTCGCCGACGCTCCCACCGGCGACGACCCCGTGACCGTCGAGTCGCTGTTCGCGGCCCGCTTCGACCGGGCCGTGGTCCTGACCGAGCTCGGCGAGCTCGCCGACGCCGCGGTCGGGTACGCCGACGCCGCCGAGGGTCTGCCCGCCCACGACCCCGAGGTCCACCACGAGATCGCGATGGCGTCGGTCAACCAGGGCATCTGCCTCACCCTCCTCGACGAGCACGAGGCAGCGCTGGAGGTCTACGCCGGCGTCGGGGAGCGCTTCGCCGACCCGACCGACCCCGTCACCCGCGAGCAGGTCACCAAGGCGATGGTGAACCGCGCGGTCCTGCTCGGCGCGCTCGACCGCCACGAGGAAGCCCTCGCGGCCGCCGATGCCGTCCTCGACCACCTCGGGGACGGGCGCGACGCGTGGGCCGAGGAGCAGCGGGCGATGACGGTGCAGGCCCGGACGGCCGCGCTCCGCGGCCTCGGGCGGGCGACCGACGACCGGGTCGCCCCGCGCGGGCCGCGCTGACCGCCCCGCCGGCACCGCGAAGGGCGGGCGGCCCGCCGGCGTGCGCTGCTCAGCCGGTCGGGTCGTCGTAGTCCCACTCGGTTCCCGCCGGCGTGTCGCGCACCTCGACGCCGGCGCGCACCAGCTCGTCACGGATGCGGTCGGCGAGGTCGTAGCGGCCCTCGTGACGGGCCGACTCGCGCAGGTCCACGAGCGTCTCGACGTGCGGGGCGACGACGTCGCGGTGGTCGTGCATCCCCGCGCCGGCGACGGTGGCGAGCCGCACGATCATCGACGCGGAGCACGCGGCTCGCCCGGGCCAGCTCGTCGGACACGTTGGTGTCGACGCCCAGGCGCGGATGAGCGCCTCGACCTCGAGCGGCGCGGCGCCGGCGGCCGTCGCGTCCCCGTCGGCGAGGGCCCGGTCGAAGCCGGCCTCGGCGGCCGTCAGCTGCTCGAGGAACGGCGTCTGGCGCGGCCGCGGTGGGGCCCCCGTCGGTGTCGGGGACATCCGGCGCCGGCGCCGCGGCCGGCGCCGCCGCCTGCACGGAACGGGCGCCGGCCGCCGCCGCGAGGAGCTCGGCGAACGGCACGGTCGCCGGCGCCGGGAAGACCGTGTGCTGGCCGGCGACCCGGACCGTGACCCCGCCCCGGCCCTGTACCTCGAGGGTGCCGGCCTCGAGGTCGAGGACCGCGGCGGTGTGCTCGTCGACGCCGAGGATCCAGGTGCCGTCGGGCAGCTCGTCCTCCATCGCCCGGAGCCGACGCTCGCCGAGGTAGCAGTAGCGGGTGTCGTGGGTGCCGCCCTCGGCGTTGTCGAAGTGGGGGATCACGACGACCTGCCAGCCGAGCTCGCCCAGGAGGTCGAGCCCGTCGAGCCAGTGCGGGGCGATGCCGGCCTTGTAGACCTCGTAGACCGGGACGGCGTGGGTGCCGACGGTCACCGCCGCGGCCGACGCGAACACGGTCGCGCCGGCGCGTCCGAGCCGTTCGCGGAGGAGCGCGGGGATGTCGGTCCGGCCCCACTGGCGCAGCACGAACGAGGGCGAGCCGGGTCCGGCGAACAGCCAGTCGGCGCCGCGGACGCCGACCTGCACCGCCTCGAGGTCGCGGGGGCTCGTCGCGTCGACGTCGCGCAGCGACAGCGGCTCGACCTCGGCGCCGACGTTGTGCTCGAAGTACGCGAGCGTCCGGGCCGTGATGTCGTCGGCGTTCTCCTGGAACCCGTAGGGCGTGTCGAGCAGGCGCGCCGTCGGTGACGGGCCCACCGCGGCGAGGATGCGCTGGTGCGGGGTCACCATCGTCGGGGTGGTCTCGCCCGAGCCCATGATCACGAACAGCCGGGCCACGTCAGCGCTCCTCGGAGGCGGGGGAGCCGTCGGCGGGCGACGGGTCCTGCCCCGTCATCCCGACCGCGCCGTCGCCGGTCAGCCACCCGTTCGACACCGCGCCGAGGATGACCTCCGCGACCGCTCCCGGCGACTGGGCGTGGACGTCGTGGTCGCCGGTGAACCAGTGGGCGTGCGCGGTGGGGATGCTCGCGACGGCCTGGTCCACGGCGCTTCGCTTGCGACCGGTCCGGTCGGTGCCGTGGGCGTCCTCGACCGGGAGCAGCAGCACCGGGACGCCGATCTCGCCGAACGTCCGGCTCGGGTGGTGCTCCCACAGGTGGCGCAGGATCGTGAGGTGACGGTCCAGCGTCAGGTGCGGGGTGATGGTGCCGTCGGCCCGGAGGTCGAAGTTCGCGAGCGTCCCCTGGATGCCCGCCTCGGGCCAGTCGGGGTGGTGGGAGCGGATGGCCCGCTCGATGTCGGCGTAGGGCATCCCGGCGAGCGGGGGCGGCGTCAGCGCCGCCCGGCAGGTGTCCCAGTCCGGGAACGCCCGGGCCAGCTCGATGACCCCGCCGTCGACGCACACGACACCGGCCACCTCGCCAGGGTGCCGGCGTCCGAGCTCGAGGACGATGTTGCCGCCCCACGACTGCCCGACCACGACCGGCCGCACGAGCTCGACCGCACCGATCACGGCGACGAGGTCGCTGGTGACGGTCGCGAAGTCGTAGCCGTCGTCGGGTGCGCTGGAGGCGCCGTGCCCGCGGAGGTCGACCGCCACCGCGCGGTGGCCGGCGCCGGCGAGCTCCTCCGCCAGGCCGGTCCAGAGACGCGCGTTCGACGCGAGCCCGTGGACCAGGAGGAACCCCGGGTCCGCGCCGGCGTCACCGGCCGCGGCCCACTCGAGCACGCGCAGGTCGACCTCCGGAGCGACCCGGACGAGGTGCTCGTGGGGTTCCAAGGACGCGTCCTCCCTCGACGGCGGTGAGGCTAACCGCAGCCACGCCCGTACGGACGGGGCGGCGCGGACGTACCCGGGGGGGCACTCCACGTTCGGACGGGGTGCGCCCCGGCGGTCCGACGCCGGCGCGCGCACGGTGGGTACGACCCAGGAGGCACCGTTGGACCGCCGGACCCGACTGTTCACGCTCCTGCTCGCGACGGTCACCATCCTGCTCGCCAGCTGCTCGACCGAGCCCGGCGAGTCCCCGGACGTGAGCTCGCGCGAGCCGGACACCACCCAGACCGAGACGCTGAGCGACACCGCGAAGGTGGACGCGGAGCCCGATGACCCGTTCGTCGGTGCGGTGGAGGTCGAGGACCAGACGAGCGATGGCGCGACCGTGACCGTGGCCCGCGCCGGCCTCGGCGACGACGAGGGCTGGGTCGTGATCCACGCCGACGAGTCCGGCGCGCCGGGAGACGTCCTCGGCCACGCCGCCATCGAGCCCGACCAGAGCGGGGCGACCGTGGACGGCGTCGAGGGGAACGCGGACGTCGTGGTGACCCTCGACCAGCCGCTCGAGCCCGGCGAGCACGTGCTGTGGGCGATGCTCCACCTCGACGCCGAGCCGGCCGGGACCTACCAGTTCCCCGGCAACGACGTCCCGGTCACCCACGAGGACGCGGTCGTCATGGCGCCGTTCACCGTGACCGTCGAGGGCTGAGCGCGGCCGCCCCGCTCCGGACCACTGGCCGGTAGTAGGCGGCGGCACCGTCCGGATGGGCGGTGGCCGCCCCGGACCGGACAATCCGGAACCCGGCGGACGGGCCGGCGTTCGCTGCGTGGAGACCCGCAGCCGCGACCGCCCTGCCGGAGCCCTCCGTTGTCCCGTCGCCCGCCGCACCCCCTCGCCCTCCTCGACCACGCTCGGCGGTCGCGTGTCGCGAGCCTGCTCGTGCTGCCGACCGTGCAGGCGGTCGGCAGGGCGCCCGCGTCGACGCTCGTCACCCGGCAGGTCGCGGTCGCCGGCGCCGGCAACACGCGCACCCTCGAGGTCCCGGGCACGGTCTCGCTGACCGCTGACACCGGTGGCCGCGACGCCGAGGTGCGGTGGGAGACGGCCGACGGCTGGTCGCCGTGGGTGGCGTTCGCACCGACCGGCGAGCACGCGCCCGACCCCGGGACCGCCGAGCTCGCCGGCGTGGACCCCGACGTCTCCGAGCCGGTGTGGACGGGTCCGACCGACCGCATCCAGGTGCGCGCGGCGACCCCCGGCCCGGTCGAGCTCGAGCTCGTGACCGTCGACGGCGACCTCGACTACCGCGCCGACGCGACCCCGCCGTCGACCGCCGAGGCGATGAGCCTGTGGCCCCCGATCGTGCCGCGCTCCGCGTGGGACCCGCGCGGCGAGTGCCAGCCACGCCGGGCCCCGGACGTCGCCCCGTCGGTCGAGCGCATCTTCGTCCACCACACGGTCGTGTTCCCGGACTACCCGCCCGAGGAGGGCGACGACGTGGTCCGCGGCGGTCTGCTTCGGCCACATCTACAAGCGTGGCTTCGACGACATCGGCTACAACTTCCTGATCGACCGCTACGGCGTCATCTACCAGGGTCGTGCGGGCGGGATCCTCCGCGCGGTCGAGGGAGCCCACGCCCAGGGCTTCAACGCCGGCTCGGTCGGCATCGCGCTCGTGGGCGACTTCCAGGACGACACCGTCCCCCCCGCGGCCGCACGGGCGCTCGACGAGCTCACGACCTGGCTCGCCGACCTCCACGGCATCGACCCGATGGGCCACGGGGTGGCGACCTCGACCGGCGGGCCGAGCACCCGCTACGCCGAGGGCACCGAGGTCGACCTCCCGAACGTGATGGGGCACCGCGACACCGGGCTCGCGACCGCCTGCCCCGGCGACCACCTCTACGACATCGTGCGTGGCAGCCGTCCGCTCGGCCCGCGTATCGAGCACCGGCTCGAGGTCGACTACGGCTGGGCGCCGCGCGACGTCCGGCTGGCCGCCCCGCAACCGGCCGTCCCGCCCGCGGCGCCGACGGACACCCCGGCCGACGCCGCCACCGATGCCGCCACCGATGCCGCCTCCGACGTCGAGACGGCCGCCGCCGCGACCGAGCGTGCGGCCCTGGGTGTCGCCACCTCCGTCGTCGACGGCTTCCGTACCCGCGACGTCGGCGTGCTCGTGTCGCAGATGCTGTCGGTCCGGCTGGGCGCGAGCCTGGGGCGCTGACACCCGAGGCAGGGGGACGACTCGATGTCGGACCCCGGGAAGGGCGCGGCGCTCGCCTATCCCGGCGCGGTCACGCCGGTGGGTACGTGCGCGGCCTGAACCGGAGGTCCCCCGTGGCAGCCACCTTCGACCGTCGTGCCTTCCTCGTCCGCTCCGGTCTCGCCGGCGCGGGCGCCGTCGCGCTGGCCGGCAGCAACCGCCCCGCCGCCCACGCCGACGAGGCGCTCGCGCCGTTCCTGCACGGGGTCGCCTCCGGGGACCCGCTGCACCGACCGGGTGATCCTGTGGACGCGGGTGTCCCCGCCGGCCGGCGCGGCCAGCGTCGCGGTGACCTGGACGATCGCGCGTGACGCGGCCCTGACCGACGTCGTCGCGACGGGGGAGGTCACCACGGACGCGTCCCGCGACTTCACCGTCAAGGTCGACGCCGGCGGGCTCGAGCCCGGCACCTACCACTGGTACGCCTTCGATGCGCTCGGGGCGCGGTCGATCGTGGGCCGGACCAGGACCGCCCCCGTCGGCGGGGTGGACCAGCTGCGGTTCGGGGTCGTGTCCTGCTCGAACTGGACCGGCGGCTACTTCAACGGCTACGCCCTGGCGGCCAAGCGCAACGACCTCGACGCCGTCCTCCACCTCGGCGACTACATCTACGAGTACGGCAACGAGGACGACCGCTACGGCCCCGAGTCCCTGGTCGGCGAGCGGGACCACGTCCCCCCGCACGAGATCGTGGCGCTCGACGACTACCGCGCCCGCTACGCCCAGTACCACCTGGACCCCGACCTGCGCCGGCTGCACCAGCTCTTCCCGTGGGTCTGCATCTGGGACGACCACGAGAACGCCAACGACGCGTGGACCGGCGGGGCCGAGAACCACGAGCCGGACGCGCCCGACACCCCGGGGGAGCAGGGCCTCGACTGGGAGGAGCGCAAGCGCCGGGCGCACCAGGCCTACAGCGAGTGGCTCCCCATCCGCACCGAGGACCCCGACCGGATCTACCGCTCGTTCCGCTACGGCGACCTCGCCGACCTGGTGATGCTCGACACGCGCATCGAGGGCCGCGACGAACCGCTCGGTGGGCCGCTGACGCCCAACCTCACCTCGACCGAGCTCGACGACCCGGCCCGCGAGCTCATCTCCGAGGGGCAGCGGACCTGGCTCACCGGCCAGCTGAAGGGCTCGCAGCAGCGCGGGGCGACCTGGAGGATCCTGGGCCAGCAGGTGATGATGATGCAGTGGAACGCCGGCGGGCTGCCGCAGGGCATCGGCGGCCAGGACGCCCCGAACATCGGCCTGCGCGACGGCGGCAACGCCGTCAACCCGGATGCGTGGGACGGCTACACGGCCGAGCGCAGCCGTCTCTACGACGCGCTCGAGACCAACGGCATCGACAACCTCGTGGTGCTCACCGGCGACATCCACAGCTCGTGGGCCGCCGACCTGCCGCGCGACCCGTACGACCCGGCGGTCTACAACCCGGTGACCGGCGAGGGGTCGCTGGGGGTGGAGTTCGTGACGACCTCGATCACGAGCGACAACTTCAACGAGATCCTGGCCGAGCAGGCGGGGCAGTCGGAGCCGTTCCCCGAGGGCTCGTCGGCGCCGTTCGAGGCCGGGACCATGGCCGACAACCCGCACATCAAGTACGTCGACCTCGACCGACACGGGATGATGATCCTCACCGTGACGCCCGAGGCGACCCAGGCCGACTGGTTCTACACGCCCTCACGCACCGAGCCGACCGACGAGGAGGTCGTCGGCCCGTCGTGGAAGGTCGCCGCCGGCACGAACCACGTCGTCGCGGCCGACGCGCCGGTCGAGGCCGGGCCCGGCCCCGAGCAGCCCAGCGGCGACCCGCCGGCGCCGCCGGCGCCGGCCCCCGCGCCGCAGCCGGAGGTCCCGTCGATGCCGACCACCGGTGGCGGCGTGGCGGCCGCCGGCCTCGCCGCGCTCGGCGCCGCCGGCGTCCTCAAGCTCCGCACCCGCCGCCCCGACGCCCCCTCCTGACCTCACCCCGGACGAACTTTGAGGGGTCGAGTTTCAACATCCTGAAGTTCGACCCCACAAAGTTCTCGGGTTCGGGGAGGGGGGTCAGCGGACGCGGAGGCGGTTGAAGGCGGGGTGGTCGCGGTGAACGTGATCGTCTCGAGGCCGCGGCGGTGCTCGAGGATGGTGTGGAGGACCTCACCGCCGGCGACGGTCACGCCGTAGCTGTTGAGGCCGTAGACGTGCGGGCTGGTCTCGACCGGGAACGGCAGGATCGCGCCGAACAGCGCCACCGAGCCCTCGCCGACGGGGAGCTCACCGAGCGCGGTGAGCGTCGTCGAGCCGCCGCGTCGACGGTGCCGGCGGTGACGCCGCCGGCGGCCTCCCAGGCGGACTGGACCACGCCGAAGTGGGGGGCGGAGTTCTCGGCCGGGAAGCCCAGCGGGACCTCGTAGTAGGTCTGGCTCGGGACGCCGGTCAGACCGGCCTCCCACGGGTGGTCCTGCGCGCCGAAGTCGACGTGGCCGGCGTTGGTCTTGACCGTCTTCAGGTCCGCGTCGGTGAACAGGCCCAGCGAGGTGAGGAGGCCCGCGGCCCCGTCGGTGAGGACGAGCTGACCGCCGGCCGATGCGTAGTCCCGCAGCGCGGTGGTGTAGGCGTCGCGGTCGTAGGAGCCAGCGGGCATGGCCTCGTCGACGAGCACGATCGAGTCGAAGGCGCTGAGGTCGGCGCTGCCGTCCGCGATGGCCGCCGGCGACAGCGCCGGGATGTCCACGCCGGCGTCGGCGGCGAGGTCGTCGAAGTAGTCGAGCGGCGACACGTCGTAGGACACCTGCTGGGCGTCGTAGGCCGGGTCACCGGCCGTGCGACCGACCCCGTTCGCGTCGGTGTCGCTCACGCGGCGCGGGTTGGCGACGTAGGCGACGCTGGCGATGTCGAGGTCGGGGGTCACGTCGTCGGTCAGGATCGCCTCGACCGCCAGCGCCTCGAGGATGCCGCGGACGGCGATGACGTGGGCCTGCTCGAAGCCGCCGACCCAGACGTTGCTCGGGACGGTGTGGGAGAGGAAGTTCTCGACGTCGATCTCGACCGCGCCGAGCTTGTTGAAGTAGTCACCCATGAACCCGCCGTCGTCGTAGCCGACGATGTCGTAGGCGGTGGCGAAGTTCGAGGGCTGGGTCGCGACCGGCATCGCGTCCGCCGGCGTGCCGTGGAGCTGGCCCAGGACCGTCTGGGGGCTGACCGGGTCCTCGTCGAACTTGCGCTGGATCGTGCGGGTCATGTTCTGGGCGAGCTGGAGCTCCTGGGCCTGCATCCGCGGTGACCACTGCCCGGCGGGCCACATCATGTCGGCCCACGAGTTGGTCGCGGTCGTGAGCTCGCCGTGGATGTCCGAGGCGGTGGTGAGGTCGTCGAGGCCCTGGAGGAAGCGGACCCAGCCGACGGCCTCGGGCTCGGACAGGGGGGTCGCCCCCATGTTCGTCCACCCGGTCGTCGGGTACTCGCGGTTGAGGTCGGCGCCGGTGTCGTTGCCGCGGCTGAAGATGCCCCCGCTGCCCGTGGCGAGGTCGCCGGCGGCCCAGCCGTCGGGGTTGGTGAAGCCGAGCCAGATCTCGGTCTCGGCGAGGACCTGCGACAGCGGGACGTCGGTGTCGCCGCCGTGGAGCGGGTGCTCGGTGTCGCCGGCGGCCCACCAGCGGGCGATGTCCTCGGCGTAGCGGATGCCGCCCTCGCGACCGGCTGACTCGTTGCCGTGGACCGACAGCGAGGCGACCACGTCCTTCTTCGGCCCCGGCACCGACTCGTCGGTGAGACGCACGACCCAGACCTCGCGCCCGCCGGCGCTCACGGCGGTCGGGTCGTCGAGCCAGCCGCTGAGCGGGCGCGCGTCGACGACGTCCGGCGCGATGGCCTCGATCGCCGCGACGACGTCGGGGAACTCGAGGCCGTACTGGAGGAAGGTGGTCGAGTTGACCGGCTCGGCCACGACGCGACCGCCGCACGCGGCCTCGGTGCCGGCGGTGGTGCAGGTCGGGGCGGCCGATGCGGCGACGGGGACGAGCGCCACGGTCGCGCCGATGGCGGCGGCGGTCAGACGGTGGAAGCTGCGGGCGGGCGTGGGGCGCATCGCGGGTCCTCGAGTCGCGGGGAGGGGGTGCGCCCGCGCGCGTCGAGGAGACGCCACGGGCTTCCCGGTCGACTTCGCCCCGGAGGCCGGTGACTCCTGCCGGCGCGTGCGTCAGGAGGCCAGCGCGACCAGCCGTCCGCCCCGCAGCCGCACGATGACCCGTCCGTCCGCGACGACCGGCGAGGAGGTGGCGGGCGCCCCCAGGTCCACGGTCCAGCGGGTCGTCCCATCGGCGACGTCGAGCCCCACGAGCGTCCCGTCGAGGAGCGGCGCCAGGAGCGTGTCGCCGGCGACGACCGGGGCGGCGACCACCGGGCTCGGCAGGGTGGCGGTCCAGCGGGTGCGGCCGGTCGCCGCCACGACCGCCCGCAGCCCCACGGCCTCGTCGACCACGACCACGGTCGCGTCGGCGACGACCGGGTCGAGGCAGACCGGCAGGGCGGTGGCGAGCTCCCAGCGGGGCTGCCCGGTCGTCTCGTCGAGGGCGACGACGCCGTCGGGGGTGCCGACCACGACGGCGTCGCCGGCGAGCGCCGGCGCGGAGCAGGCATCGACCTCGGCCCGCCACGTGAGCGACCGGTCACGGCGGAGGATCGCGACGACGCCGGGCAGGTGCGTCCCGCCGGGCTCCCACGAGGTCGCGCCGATGACCCGGTTGGGCGACACGACGAGCGGACCCAGCAGCGCGTCGGCGACCGCCGCGAACGCACGGCGACCGTTCACCGTGTCGTAGCCGTGGACCTCGTCGCCGACCGGCACGAACGCCGTGTCCCCGACGAGGGTCAGCGGGCCGCGCACCGTCGGGGTGTCCCCCTCGCGGTCCCAGGCGCGGATGCCGCCGGTGCGCTCCAGCGCGACGAGCCCGGGGCCGCTGCCGAACAACCCGCCGGCGGGGCTGACGAGCACGGTCGTGCCGGCGACCGCCGGGGTGCGGGACGGCTGCCGGCTCCCGCTCCCGGGCGCAACGGTGACCGCCAGCTCGTCGTAGGTCCAGACCGGCTCCCCGTCGCCGGCGTCGAGGACCGCCACGCCCGTGGCGGTCCCGAGGTAGACGCGGTCGTGGGCGACCGCCGGCGCGTCGAGGGGATCGGGCAGGGCGGCGACGGGCGGGTCGACCCCCGTGGCCGGGTCCGCGACGACGATGCCCGCGTCGACGACGGTCGCGATCGCTCCCTCGGCCAGCCGGCCGAGGCCGGCGGGGGCCGGCTCACCCTCGAGTTCCAGGATGGTCGCGCCCGAGCGTGCGTCGAGCAGCGTGCTGCGGCCGATGCCGGTCGCCAGGACGGTCGTGCTGCCGGCGACGAGCGTGCGGGTGTCGTCGAGGTCGGGGCGCTCCCACCGGCGGGCGCCCGTGCCGAGGTCGAAGCCGACCACCCCCGCGACCGGCAGGTGGGCGACCAGCTCGGTGTCGCTGGCGGTCAGCTGGGTCGGGAAGGCCCCGAGGTCGACGGTGCCGACGACCCGGCCGGACCGGTCGAGGAGGCTGGCCCCGGTGCGGTCCGTCAGCACGGCGGCCCCGTCCCGGGTGGCGACCACCGGGTCGTCGGTGTAGCCGGGGGCGACGCTCACGCCGTCGCGCACCCAGCGCAGCGCGCCGGTCTCGACGTCGAGGAGCACGGCGTGCTGGCGGACCCGCGGCGAGTCGGGCGCCAGGCCGGGCGGTGAGGTCGCCCACAGGGCGAGTCCGGTCACCGACGCGCGCACGGCGGCGATGCTCACCCCGACGTCGCCGGCGAGGTCGACCGCCCACCGCAGCTCGCCGGTCGTGTTGTCCACCCGTCGGAGCGTGTCGGACCGGCCGTCGACGAGCAGCAGGTCACCGTCGGGGAGCGTCCGGGGCTCCTCGCCGGCGGTGGCCGGCAGGCTCCAGCGGCGGGCGCCGGTGGCGAGGTCGAAGGCCTCGACGCTCGTGCCGGTCGCGACGGCGGCGACCTCACCGCCGACGGCCACCGCACCCACGGGCGTGTCGCGACGGATCCAGCGGACGCCACCCGTCGCGGCGTCGCGCACCGCGAGGGTCCGCAGCCCGACCGTCTCGACGACGACGTCACCGCCGCCGGCGACGGTCCCGACCGGCTCGCCCGCATCCGTGTCGACCTCCCAGGCCACCTCCCTTGGAGCCTCCAGGGGAGCCAGCGACACCACCCCGGACCGTGCCGCGTCGCCCCGTGCCGTGTACCCGCGGGGCTCGAAGGTCGGCGCCGGGTCGGGACGCAGGAGCAGGCCGCCGAGGACCGCGAGGCCCACGGCCGCGACCGTCGCGATCCGTGCCGGCAGCGGCCAGCGGGAGGCCGGCGCGAGCTCCTCGTCGGGGTCGTCCGGGATCACGAGCGCCGGCGCCGGCGGGTGCACGAGCGCGGCGTCGGTCGGGCGCAGCCGTGTGGCGACCGCGCCGGCCGAACCGGCCGTACCGCCCGCGCCGGCCGGCTCGGGCGCGCCCCCGGGACCGTCCGTCACCGCCCCCGCGACCGGTACCGCCGGACCGCGGGTCGCAGGGTCCGCGAGCCGCGCCCCGCAGGACCCGCACCAGCGCGCGGTCGACGCCTCGATCGTCGCCCCGCAGCCGCCACAGGTCCGCGCCACGCCCGCTCCTCTCCCACCCGGGAGCCTACGTCGGGTGGGTGCCCCACGACCCGGAGTCCGAGCCTCGGGTGGAGACGCCTCGGGTCGGGTCTAGGCGGTGGGGGAGGGGTCCGGGCTCGGTTCGGGGTCCGGTGGCGGCAGGACCTCCGTCGGCGACGGGGAGGGCGACGGCGAGGGCGACGGAGGTGCCTCGGGGCCACGGCTGACCACGATCGTGACCTCGGCGCCCTTCTCGAGCTCGGTGGCCGGCTCGGGGTCCTGCCGGATCACGACGCCCTCCTCGACGCCGTCGGAGAACTCGCGGACGACGAGGACCTCGAAGCCCTGCGCCTCGAGGTCGAAGCGGGCGTCCGCCTCGGTCTTGAGGACCACCGGCCGGACCCGCACGCGCTCCTCGCCGGCGCTGACGACGAGGTCCACACGCTCGCCCCGCGCCACCATCTCGCCGGCGGCGGGGTCGGTCTCGAGGACGGTGCCGGGCTCGCTCTCGTCGAAGCGCTGCTCACGCGCACCGGTCACGAGCCCCGCCGAGCGCAGCATCGCGGCCGCCTCGGACTCCGACCTGCCGACCACGGTGGGGACCGCGACCTGCTCCCGGCCGCGGGACTGGCTCAGCTGGACCACGCCGCCGGGCTCGATGTTCCCGCCCGCCGCCGGCACCTGCCGCGCCACGACGCCGGCCGCGTACTGGTCGCTGAAGACGTCGTCGACCACCCGCCCGCGCAGCCCGCGCTGCTCGAGCAGCGTCTCGGCCTCGGCGACCGTGCGTCCGGTGACCTCGGGGACGGTGACGAGCTGGGTGTCGCCGCCGGCGAACGCCTGGGCGAGGAGGACCGCGATGCCGAAGAAGGCCGCGACCGACAGGATCCCGAGCAGGACGTAGCCGAGGATGCGCTTGCGCCGTTCGGCCTGGGGGGTCCGGACCGCCTGCTGCCGGACCGCCGCGGGGACGGCCGCGTCGAGCAGGGCGGTCTCGTCGGCGTGCAGCACGGCCGGTGCGGCGACGCGCTCGCCGGCGCGGGCGCGCAGCAGGTCGTCGCGCATGTCGGCCGCCGACGGGTAGCGGTTGACGGGGTTCTTGGCCATCGCCCGGACCGCGATGGCCTCGGCCGCGGTCGAGATGCTGTCGTTCCAGTCGCGCGGCGGGCGGGCGAGCTCCTGGACGTGCTGGTAGGCGACCGTGACCGGCGTGTCCCCCTGGAACGGCTGCCGGCCGGTGAGGACCTCGTAGAGCACGACCCCGAGCGAGTAGACGTCGGAGCGGGCGTCGACGGTCATCCCCTGGGCCTGCTCCGGGGACAGGTAGGCGGCGGTGCCGAGCACGGCGGCGGTCTCGGTGACGGTCTCGGCGTCGATCGCGCGGGCGATGCCGAAGTCGGTGACCTTCACGGCGCCGTCGTCGGCGAGGAGGATGTTGCCGGGCTTCACGTCACGGTGGATGAGGCCCCGGTCGTGGGCGTACTGCAGCGCCGCGCAGGTCTCGGCGACGACCTCGAGCGCGCGGTCCTCGGTGAGCCCGCCGGACCGGATGACCTCCTGGAGCGAGCGACCGCGCACCAGTTCCATCACGATGAACGGGAGGCTCTCGTGCGACCCGGTGTCGTACACGGCGACGATGTTCGGGTGGTTCAAGGAGGCGGACGCCTGGGCCTCACGGCGGAACCGCGCCACGAACGCCTCGTCGTCGCGGAAGCGCGGCAGCAGGAGCTTCACCGCCACCTGGCGGTCGAGCACCTCGTCGTGCGCCGCGTGGACCTCAGCCATCCCGCCCCGGCCGAGCAGGCGCTCGAGCCGGTACCGGCCGCCGAGCAGACGCTCGTCGGTCACTGACGCCGCCTTTCGGATGGGGGGGTCGTGAGGAGGGGTCGGCGGAGCCTACCAACGCCCCTCCCGGGGCCCGAGGGAGGGCGCCCGCACGCCGGTCCCGGCGGGTCTCAGCGTGGCGGGCGCGAGATGATCACACGGACAGCCAGACCCCGGAGGATGGTCTCGCCGGCGGGCGGGTCCATCCGGACCACCGCACCGTCGGGGAGGTCGGAGGTCGCGTCGAAGCCGGCGACGACGATCCCGAGGTCGTGGTCGGCGAGGACGCGACGGGCGGGGTCGTCATCGAGCCCGACGAGGTCGGGGACCGCGACCGTCGTGCGGGTCGGGAACAGGGCGCCGAGGACGAGCACGCCGGCGACGGCCACGAGGAGCAGGCTCAGCCGCTGCCGGTTCCAGCTCCAGACCCGCAGACCGGCGTCGGCCCCGTCACGGTCGGCGGGGTGCGTGCCGTCCGCGGCGGCTGCACCGGTCTCCAGCTGCACCGCGCGGGTGGTGGGCAGGGCGTCGGCGGCGGAGGGAGGGACGGTCGCGGCGTCGGGGTCGACGGCGGTGGGGTCGTGGCCGGGGACCGCCTCGGGGTCGACGACCTGGAGCAGCCGCGTCGTCCTCGAGCGGCGCGATCGCGTGCTCGCCGGTCGGGATGGCGGCACCGGGGAGACCGAGGGCGCGGTCGAGCGCCTCGCGCATCTCGGCGGCGCTGGCGTAGCGGTCGTCGGGGTCCTTGGCGAGCGCACAGGCGGTCACGCGCTCGGCGCCGTCGGAGATGCCCGGGACGAGCTCGCTCAGGGGCGGCGGGGCGGTGTCGATGTGGGCGAGAGCGACCGCGATGGGGGAGTCGGCCTCGAACGGACGCGTCCCGGTGAGCATCTCGTAGAGGACGATGCCCAACGAGTAGAGGTCGCTGCGGGCGTCGACGTCACGGCCGGTGGCCTGCTCGGGGGAGACGTAGGCGACGCTGCCGAGCGGGCGGGTCGAGGTGATGGTGCGGTCGCCGATGGCGCGCACGATGCCGAAGTCGGTGACCTTGGTGACCCCGTCGCGGGTGATGAGGACGTTGTCGGGCTTCATGTCGCGGTGGACGAACCCGCGGCTGTGGGCGTACTCGAGCGCCCGGCACACGTCACGGGCGATCCGCAGCGACTCCTCCTCGGTGAACCCGCGACGGTCCATCAGCTGGCGCAGGGTCGATCCGTCGACGAGTTCCATGATGAGGTAGGGCACCTCGTCGACCTCGCCCCGGTCGAACACGGACACGACGTTGGGGTGGTTCAGGGCCGCTGCCGCCCGGGCTTCCTTCGCGAAGCGTCGGACGAACCGGTCGTCGCCGCGGTAGCTGGGCAGCGGGATCTTCACCGCGATCGGCCGGTCGAGGAGCTCGTCGCGGCCGGCGTAGACGTCCGCCATGCCGCCCCGGCCGATGATCCGGTCGAGGCGGTAGCGGTCGTTGATGACCGATCCCTCGACGACGGTTGCGGACACGCGGACCTCGAGAGCCTCCTGGATGAGCGGCGGTCGCCGGCGGCGCGGTGGTGATCCTGCTCGCCGACGATGCCCGGCTGATCACCGTACGTCGCGGCGGGTCCGATGTGACCAGGCGGTCATCGCCCGTTCGGCGGTGGACGGATGCTGACGGTCCCGTCACCGACGCCGCGTCGGACGGCGTCACCGCAGCCCGAGCGCGGCCTCCATCACGGCGCGGGCGATCGGTGCCGCCTCGCCGCCGCCGGTGGCGTCGACGCCGGCGTCGGGCAGGACCACCGCGACCGCCACGCGGTCGTCGGCGAACCCCACGAACCACACGGTGGAGGTCTGGCCCGGGACCTCGGCGGTGCCGGTCTTGCCGGCGACCCGGACGTCGGGGATCCGGGCCGCCTTGCCGGTCCCCTGCTCGACGACCCCGATCATCATCTCCCGCAGGAGCTGGGCGGTCCGCGGGCTGACGGCCTGGCCGTCGAAGCGGCCGTCGCTCCAGACGCCGGTGTCGGGACCCTTGGCGACCCGCCCCGTCGGGTCGAGGACCTGCGCCACCAGGTAGGGCTTCATCAGCTGGCCCTCGTTGGCGATGGCGGCGGCGACCATCGCGGCCTGCAGCGGGGTGACCCGGACGTCGCGCTGGCCGATCGCGGACTGCGCGGTCGCCGGCGGGTCGAGCTCCTTGGGGATGACGCTCTTGACGGTCGGGAGGAGGTAGGGCGGCGTGCGGTTGTAGCCGAACCGTTCGGCGGTCTGGATGAGCGCGTCGGCGCCGAGGTCGACGCCGAGCTTGGCGAAGGCGGTGTTGCAGGACACCCGCAGCGCGTCGGCGAGGGTGATGGTCGAGGTACCGGTGCAGGTGCCGGGCGAGAAGTTGGTGATGGGGTTGGAGGTCTGCGGCGGGCGGTACTCGTCGAGGTCGGCGAGGGCGGTGCCGGGCTCGAGCCTGCCCTGCTCGAGCGCGGCCGCCGCCGTGATGAGCTTGAACGTCGACCCGGGTGGGTAGGTCGCGCGCGTGACCCGGTCCTGCAGCGGGTTGGTGGGCTCCTGCTGGAGCTCGCCCCAGGCCTCGAGGATCGCGTTGGCGTCGTGGCTCGCCAGGACGTTGGGGTCGTAGCCGGGGTTGGAGTAGCTCGCGAGGATCGCCCCCGTGGTGGGATCGAGCGCCACCACCGCGCCGATGCGGTCGCCGAGGGCGCGTCGCGCCTCGCGCTGCACGGCGGGGTCGATCGTGAGCTGGACGGTGTTGCCGCGGTCGTCGCGTCCACCGAGCAGCTCGGCGAGGTTCTGCGCCAGGACCTCGGTGGAGGTGCCGGTGAGCGCGTCGTTCATCGCCGCCTCGAGGCCGGCGCGCTGGAGCACGAAGGAGTAGTAGCCGGTCAGGTGCGACCACAGTTGCGGGTCCTCGTAGACCCGGAGGTACTTGAGGTCGTCGTCGGTGGCGACCGAGTGCACGACCTCCTCCTCGCCGACGACGATGGGGCCGCGGTCGATCTGGTACTCGCGGATGATGAGCCGCCGGTTGGCGGGGTTGGTCGCGAGCGCGTCGGAGCGCACCAGCTGGATGACGTTCAGGTTGATGAACATCGCGGCGAACAGCACCAGCATCAGCGTCGCCACGCGGCGGATCTGGCGGCTCATCCCGCCACCTTCCGGCCGGTCGTCGCCGCGCGGCTCTCGTCGCTGATCCGCACCAGCAGCGCGAGCAGTACGTAGTTCGACACCAGGCTCGAGCCGCCGTAGCTCACGAACGGCAGCGTGATGCCGGTGAGCGGGACGAGCCGCGTCAGCCCGCCCACGATGACGAACACCTGGAAGCCGAGGATGGCGGTCAGGCCCGACCGCGAGGAGCGTGCCGACCTCGTCACGGGCGGACAGCGCCGCCTTGAAGCCGCGCGCGACGATGAGCAGGAACAGCACCAGCACGGCCGTGGCACCGAGGAGGCCCAGCTCCTCGCCGAGCACCGCGAAGATCGCGTCGGTGGAGGCGAACGGGATGTCGCGGGGGCGACCGAGGCCGAGTCCGGTGCCGGTGAGGCCCCCGGTGCCGAGCGCGAACAGCGACTGGGCGAGCTGGTAGCCCTCGTCGTTGACGCGGCTCCACGGGTCGAGCCAGATGGCCACGCGCAACCGGACGTGGGCGAACAGGTGGTAGGCGATGAAGGAGCCGAGCGGCGAAGGCGGCAGGCCGCCGATGCCGGGGTAGGCGAGCCGACCGGTGGCGACGTAGAGGAGGACGATGAACACGCCGAAGAAGAGCAGGGAGGACCCGAGGTCCTTCTGGAAGACCATGATCCCGAGGGCGAAGCCCGCCGCCGCGAGCACGGGCCCCAGGTGGCGCATCGGCGGCAGCAGCAGCGGGCCGATGCGGTGGGTGGCGACCGACAGCAGGGCCCGCTTGTGCTCGAGGTAGCCGGCGAGGAAGACGACCATCGTGAGCTTGGCGAACTCGCCGGGCTGGATCTGCATGCCCGCGATGCGGATCCACAGCCGCGCGCCGTTGATCTCGCCGGGACTGATGAACGGCAGCAGCGGCAGGATCAGGAGCGCGATCGTCACGAGCCCGAAGGTGTAGTGGTAGCGCGTGAGGCTCCGGTGACTGCGCACGACGAGCAACGTGAGCGCGAACGCCCCGACCCCGACGACGGTCCAGGTGGTCTGCGAGACGGCCAGCGAGGTCCCGCCGGCGAAGTCGATGCGGCGCACCAGCACGAGCCCGAGCCCGTTCAGGAGGAACGCCGCCGGCAGCAGGATCGGGTCGGCGGCCGGCGCGAGCGTGCGGATCACCCAGTGGGCGAGGGCGGCGAGCGCCACGAGCGCGCCGCCGTAGACGAGCGTGCCGAGCGGGACCTGCGACGAGCGGCTCCAGCCGAGGAGCGTGTAGGCGCCGATGACGATGACGAGCGCGAGGGTGAGGAGCCGGCGCTCGGCGGCCCGGGCGAGGTCGGCAGGGACGGGAGGGGCGTCCGCGCTCACGGGGCGCTGGTGGTCGCGGCCGAGGTCGGGGTCGCGGCGGGCGACCGGGACGGCGTGAGCGACGGTTCCGGGACGCGGCGTCGGCGTGCCGGTCGCGTCACCGGTCGTGATCTTGCGGGGGATGGTGGTCGACGATGCGCTCGGCGTCGGCGAGGTCGACCGCCGCGAGGCCGTTGGTGAGGTCGTCGACGAAGAAGTCGGAGACCTCGGCCAGCTCGATGCCGGTGCGGGAGTGCACCCAGGACAGCGACAGTGGCCCGAGGTCGGTCGGCACGCCCTGGTAGATGACGACCTGCTCGTCGTCGATGCCGACGTAGTAGGAGCGCGACAGCAGCCAGCGCCCGCCGGCGAGGACGAGCGCGAGCAGCACCACGAAGCCGGCGAGGATCGCGCCGACGCGGCGCCAGCGACCGACCGGCGCGTGCCCGTCGTCGTCGAACCCGCGGCGGGGCGTCGCGGCCGAGCGAGCCCATCCGGCCCATGCGTTGCGCCCAGTCCCCGTCCGAGCCGCCCCCGGAGGAGTCGACCCGGACGGGGACCTGTGGCTGCTGCTCCTCGAGCTCGCCGGTGTCCCCACCGCTTCGGGAGGCGGGTCCGGTGGCGGTCTCGTCGTAGCGGAGCAGCAAGACGGTGATGTTGTCGGGGCCGCCGGCCTCGTTGGCGAGGCGGATGAGCGCGTCGGCCGCCTCGGTCGAGGTCGGGGACGCGCTTGAGGATGTCGCAGATGTCGTCGTCGTCGACCACCCCGGTGAGGCCGTCGGAGCAGAGCAGCACGATGTCGCCCTGCTCGAGGTCGATGGTCATCGCGTCGACCTGGACGTCGATGCCCGACGCCGATCGCGCGGGTGATGATCGAGCGCTGCGGGTGGACCGCAGCCTCCTCGCGGGTGATCTGGCCCTCGTTGATGAGGTGCTGGACGAGGGTGTGGTCGCTCGTCACCTGGGTGAACTCGCCGCGTCGGAGCAGGTAGCCGCGGCTGTCGCCGACGTGGGCGAGGTGGAGCCGGCGACCCTCGACCATCGCGGCCGTCAGCGTGGTGCCCATGCCGCGGTACGACGGCTCCTCGGCGGCCAGCCGGGCGACCTCGGCGTTGGCGTCGCGGACCGCCTGGCGCAGCGCCTTGAGCGCCTCCTCGCCGTCGGCGAACACGCGTCCGTCGAGCGCGGCGATCGGCTGGAGTGCGGTGGCGGAGGCGACCTCGCCGGCGAGGTGGCCGCCCATGCCGTCGGCGACGGCGTAGATGGAGTCGCCCTGGTGGTAGGAGTCCTCGTTCGCCTGACGGACCTGACCGGTGTCGGTCCCTCCGGCGGCGTGGATCCGCGATCACCGGCGCACCTCGACCCGGGTCTTGCCGAGACGCAGCTGGTCACCCGACGCCAGCGGCGTCGGCTGGGTGACCTTCGCGCCGTTCAGGAAGGTGCCGTTCGTCGAGCCGAGGTCGCGGACGCACCAGCCACCGTCGTCCGGCGACACCTCCGCGTGCTCGTCGGACACGTAGACGTCGTCGACCACCACGGCGGCCTGCTCCGCACGTCCCAGGGTCACCGCTCGATCGCGAAGGGGCACGACCGTCGGACGGCCGTTCGGGGGGTGGACGACGAGCTCGCGCGGCTGCTTCCGGGCCCGCTTGGGCTGCTCGGCCTTGGCGACCGGGGTGCGCGGGGGCGGAGCCTGCTTGCGCTTGCTCCCGCCGTAGAGGTCGGTGGCGACCGTGCGGACCGTCCGGAGCAGGAACAGGTAGAGCAGTGCCAGCAGCAGCAGCTTGACCAGGGTCAGGACGGCGATGGGCACGCTCAGGTCTCCACGAACTCGACCGCGGCCTCACCGAGCTCGACCCGGTCGCCCGGTTCCAGCGGGTGTTCCGCGGCGGTCGTGCCGTTGACCTTGGTGCCGTTGGTCGAGCCGAGGTCGACGACCCACCACTGCCGGCCGCGGAGCACGAAGGCGGCGTGCTCGCGCGAGACGGTGGGGTCGTCGAGGGTGATGGGGCAGTCGGGGAGCCGGCCCGCCACGACGCGGCCGCCGGTGAGCCGGACGGTCTCGGCCTCGGCGCCGCCGGCGGCGGCGAGGATCCGGACGGCGTGGCCGTGCTCGGCGACGACGTTCGAGGCGGTGTTGGCGCCGGTCGTGGGGGAGGCGGCGGGCGCCGACACGGACTCGACCCGGCCGGCGAGGTTGTACATGCCGAAGCTGACCGCGGCGTCCTCGTGGAGGCGGACGACGACGGGTCCGCGGAGCCGCCAGCCGCGTTCCTCGGCGGTCCGGACGACGACGTCGGCGAGCTCCTTCGGGAGCTGCTCGCCGAAGGTCTCGAGCCGCTCGACGTCCTTGGGGTTCAGCGCGAAGCGGTAGACGTTGGGGACGAGCACGCCGTCCTCGGTCACGTGCTGGGTGTCCTCGGCGTAGCGCTGCAGCGCCTTGGCGAGCTCGATCGGCTGGACACCGGAGCGGAACGCCCGCGCGAAGAAGCCCTCGACGGCGCCCTCGAGGCGACGTTCGAAGTCCTGCAACACGCCCATCGCCGCTGTGGTCCTCCGGTGGTCCCGCCGGCCGGGCGGGTCGCTGTCGGGTGCACGACGGGAGGACGCGCCGACACGGCGCGTGGACGTTGGCGGGGTCGGTCCGCTGCGCACGGGGGGGTGTGCGTGGCGGAGCGCGAGGACCCGGTGTTTCCGCCTCCCGAAGTGCGTGTGAGCGTAGCGGCTGGGCCCCTCCGACCCGACCTGTCCGAACGTCGTCCGACGGGCACGCAGCGGGACCGGACGGCGCGGGGGCGGGGCGTGCCGGCGGGGGCCGGAGCGCGCGGTGCGCCCCGTCCGCGTTGGCCGCTCCACGGGGTCGTTGGTACAGTCCGCGCGCACTCCAGGGCGAGTGGCGGAATTGGCAGACGCGCACGGTTCAGGTCCGTGTGTCCTTACGGACATGGGGGTTCAAGTCCCCCCTCGCCCACCACCAGCAGTCGGAACCTACTGGGCACTGGAGCCCTCGCCGGGGAGACCCCGGGCGGGGGCTTCGTCGTGTCGCAGGGTGCGGGTCATGGGTCGGACCGTGGCCCGTCGACCGACGCGAGCAACCAGGAACAACGCCCTCCCGGCGCGGTTGCACGCCCGGGCCGCCGTCGGACCGTCGCACCTCGTCGAGGAGACGACGAGATGCCGACCGCGCCCTACCTGAAGCGCCTGCAGACCGCCGCGATCATCCGCGACCGCGCGCAGCCCACCCCCGATACCCCTGCCGAACCGGCCACCCGCCGTGCCCTCCGGATCGTCCCTGACGACGAGGTCGTCGACCGGCCGGCGCTACCGGCCCGGCAGGAGGCACCGCGGGTGAGCCGCCTGTTCGCGGCGACCAACGGCCGGACCCAGCACCGCTTCAGCGCGGGGAAGCTCCTCGGCCAGCTCGGGTGGAACGCGGACACGACGCTCGAGACCTCGATCGACCGGACGGCCGGCGTCCTCTGGGTCCGTCCCGTCGACGATGACCGCGGAGACCGCCGCCACCGGTCGTGCGGCTGCAGCGGATCGTGCGACACGCACCGCGACACACGTGCCGACTTCCCCGGTCCGGTCACCGCGGCACACGAGGCCGTCAAGGTCAACGCCGACCGGCTCGTCCTCACCCCCGGTCTCGCCAACGCCATCGGGCTCGGGTACGGCGAGGACGTCGCCCTCGTGGTGGTCCCGGACACGGGCGGGGTAGCCATCTGCGCGCTGCCCGCCCTGATCGGCGGCGCGCTCAAAGAGCTGTGCGAGCTACCGACGCACCAGGCACCTCATCCCCACTGACGTGTAGGAGCACCGCATGAACGACAACCTCGTGACCGCCGCCACCACCGCGCGTCAGCTCGCCAGCAGCCTCGGGATCGACCTCGAGGACCTGGTCGGCGCCCTCCGCGCCGACCCCGGCGAGCTGGCCGACTCCGCGACCGGACGGACCGTCGCCGAGTACGTCCCGGAGGTCCTCCAGGCCATGGCCAGCGACCGCTCGGAGACCCGGAGGACCTACAAGATCGGCTTCGACCTGCTCGCGAACGGCATCGTGCTGCACTGGCCCTACCGGCACCGAAAGACCGAGCCGATGACCCACAAGCCGTGGGCGGACGATCGCGTCGCCGACTGGCTGGCCGCCGCCGACCGGGTCAACCGCAAGGACGGGCTCGGCCTCGAGCTGCCCGCTCGGGTCGAGGACTGCCGTCGCTCCCGCGAGGGCGCGGCGATCATCTGGCCCGGGTACGGCGATGTGCCGCTGGCGGCGCTGACCGAGTCGCAGGTGAGGATCGCGATCGCCTGGGTGCAGCTCCGCGCCAAGGCGAACGCCGCCGTCACGAACGCAGGACGCGTCGAGGCGGGCCGTGCCGCGCAGACCGTCTCCGGTGACGGGGCCGCGCGGAACCTCGTCTGCGCGGTCCGCTACCTCTACCAGCGTGCCGCCGGGGACAACCTCGTCCCGCGTGACCGGTCGCCAGGAGCGGGCGTCAAGATCTCGGGTGGTCGGAGCGGGTCGCGCACGACGATCAGCGCGGCGGAGGTCGCCGAGGCGCTCGCCGTCATGGCGGAGACCGGCTATGACCCGGAGCTCGACGCATGGCTCGGGAGGTACCACCTGCTGACAGGCTCGCGACAGGAGGGGGGCTACCGGCTCGAGCGGCGGATGATCGACCGGGAGCGGCAGCTCATCTACGTCCCTGACAAGAACTCGCCCGTCAAGCGCGGCCAGATCAAGGATCCGGAGCTCTGGGCGATGCCGGTCCCGCGGGAGATGGTCGATGGTCTGCTCGCGCTGGCGGCGAGCCGAGGGAGCACCGAGCCGGAGGACTACGTGTTCGTGCGAAGGCGCCGGGACCCATCGACGGGGAAGCCGCTACCGATCACCTCGCGCCACTACGACGTCATCTACCGCCGGATCCGCAAGTACGCCGACTGGGCCGACGGGATCGGCTTCGGGGTTCACCACCTGCGCCACCACCAGGCGGCACAGGTGGAAGCCATCGCCCACCCCAACGTCAAGATGCGGTTCCTGCGCCACGCTCCGAACGGGCAGACCGACCGTTGCGGCATGGCGGACCTCGGGCACCTCGCGTGGGCGATGGCGACCCTCACCGGGCACCCGCACCCGCTGTCGACCCGCCCCGACTGGGTCCGGTAGGAGCCCTCCGAGCGGGCTGGTTCGGAGGGGTGCCGGACTCTCGAGGCACGTCCTCGCTCCGGCTGCCTTCGGGGTCTCTGCTCGGCTGTCTTCCAAGGGGCGACCACCGCCCTTCAACCACAACGACCCCGCCGCGGCGGGGTCGTTGCGCTTCCCCGGTGGCCGAGTGGGCCTGCGCGGGTCCGGGCCGAAGGAGCGTCCTCCCTTACGCCACCGCGCCGCCGTGACGGCGCGGACGACCCAGCGACCGCCGACGCTCGAGACGCTTTCGGCTGGAGGCCGGGGGCGGTTCGAGCCGACGCCGCCGTGGGGCAGGCGGTGGACGCGGGCTGGGCGCTGGGGCCCGTCATCGCGCGTCCGCCAGGTTGGCGGGGTCGCCGGCCCACTGGTGGGCGACAGGTCGGTCTGTTTGACGCAGTTCCGCAAGAAGGCCCAGCACTTCCTCAAGGAGCACCTCGCCGACGACGTCGTCGCCAAGGTCCGCTCAGGCTGGCCGCTGTCCGCCGACGACCTCGCCGATCTGCAGCGGATCCTGGTGGCTGCCGGTGTCGGCGACGACGCATCGTTCGGGCTGGCCAGCGAACGCGCCGGCAACCTCGGCTACTTCGTCCGCTCGCTGGTGGGCCTCGATCGTGCTGCCGCCAAGGAGGCCTTCGCCGAGTTCCTCGACGACGAGCGCCACACCCGCGCCCAGATCGAGTTCGTGAACCTCATCATCGACGAACTCACCCAGGGGGGCGTCGTCGAGCCGCACCGGGTCTACGAGGACCCCTACAAGGGCCTGGCCCCCCGCGGACCCGAGGACCTGTTCACCGAAGAGGACCTCAACCGGCTCTTCCAGACACTCGAACGGCTTGGACCGAGCGATGTCGCCGGGTCGTGACCTGGAGTCCCGCTCCGGGTCACCGCACCCGGTAGGCGTGGCCAGATGGGTACGGCTGCCGGTCAGCGAAGGGCCGACCGAGTTCGGCCGCCACCTCGTCCCACTCGGCTCCAAGATCCTCGGTGAGTCGACTGCGTGCACGCCGTAGCCGCACCCGGGCGGGGCGGATCCGCACGTACATGCCGCTCGGCGCGTTCCCCTTGAGCACGTCTCGCAGGTCACGTAGCAGGACTCCCGTCGCGAAGATCGGATCGTCACCGGCTCCTTCGATCGCGACGACCGTCACACGCGTCAGCTCGATCGCCACGAGCACTCGGCGATCGTCCAGCATCTTGTAGTTGTTCGTGACCATGACGGGGAACGCGCGCCGGTGTAGCTCGTAGATGAGGTCGTGATCCTCGAGCTCGTTCAGGCCGTGCGGCGGAAGGTCCTTGATCCAGCGGAAGTCGAACTCCGGGAGCCACCGAGCGACATCGCGTAGCGGTGGCTCGGGGAAGTTGTGGTCCAGGGCGACGGGCGTGACGGCCGCCATCAGCTGGCGGCGCGCGCCAGCCGCTGCTCGAAGCTCAGCGCCTCGCCCAGGGCGTCGACATCCTCGTCCGGGTAGAGCGCCGCGATGGTGTCCAGGCCGTACCCGCGTTCCGCCAGCGCGGCGATCGTCCGCGTGGTCAAGCGTGTGCCGAGCAAGTGCGGCTCGCCAGCGCATCGGCCAGGCACGATGCGCAGATGTGCGTCCGGCTCGCGTAGATCGGGACCGTCCTCGAACGGCGCGAACAGATCCAGGGCGTCGTCGAAGGCGCGCTGCCCGCTCACGCTCTCCGAACGCTCGATGTGGAAGACGTGACCAGAGGCGTCGATAGCGATGGTGGGGCGGTCGTGGCCGGATGCGGCCTCACGCCAGAGGTCATCGGCGAACCGGTCGAGCATCGCTCGGATCTCCGCCATCGCCGTCCTGCGGGCGTCAGCTTTGTCGGAGCGCAGCCACCGGACCAGCCGCAGGGTCAGCAGGTCGCCGTAGGACCACAGCTTCGCGCGGGATGGCGAGATGGACGGCACGACAACACCCTTGCGCGCCCAGTCGTAGACCGTGCTGAGCGGGACCCCGGACAAGGCTGCAGCCCTCGGGGCCTCGTACGCCCCAAGGTCCAGCCTGCTGATGGCCGTCGCCACGTCGGGCCTCTCCGCCTGGTGACCAGCCCGAGTGTAGGTCGCTCGGCCGCTCGGGGGCCGGGATCGGTTGCTAAGCGAGCGAGGGCGCGGCCGACGGGCAGGGTCCTCCGCCACACGCTCTTTCCGCGAACTGTTGTGAGGTCTTTTCCGGAGTGAGTCCCACCTCGTGGTGTAGGAGGGCCCGCCGGTCACGGCTCACGTGACGAGGCGGGCCACCGTGCGAATCTCCAAGCTCCTACACGAAGAGGTTCGACACGATGGCCCAGTACGAGTCTGCCCTAACCGAGCTCTCCGAGCGTCTGACCGGCACCGATCCGACGCTTGCGACCTCGCTTGCTGACATCCTCACCGCCGCGATCCAGGAGCTGATCGAGGTCGAGCTCACCGGTCGGATCGGTGCCGACCACGGCGAGCGCAACCCGGCCCGGACCGCGCAGCGCAACGGGCACCGCCCGAAGCTGCTGTCCACGCCCGGCGGCGACATCGAGATCGGCATCCCGAAGCTGCGCACCGGGAGCTTCTTCCCGGAGCTGCTCGAGCCGCGCCGGCGGATCGACAAGGCGTTGTGGGCGGTGATCATGACCGCCTACATCACCGGCACCTCCACGAGGAAGGTCGACGACCTCGTCAAGGCCCTCGGGTGCGACACCGGGATCTCGAAGTCGTACCGTGAGCCGGATCTGCAAGCTCATCGACGACGACGTCGCGGTGCTCCGCAACCGCCGGCTGGACCACCTGCCGTTCGTGTACGTGTGGCTCGACGCCACCTACGTCCACGTGCGCGAGCACGGCCAGGTCGTCTCGAAGGCGGTCGTGATCGCCACCGGGCTGCGTGCTGACGGCCACCGGGAGGTCCTCGGCGTCGACGTCGGTGACTCGGAGAACGAGACGTTCTGGACCGAGTTCCTCCGCGACCTGAAGGACCGCGGCCTCGACGGGGTCCGGCTGGTCATCTCCGACGCGCACGCCGGGCTCAAGGCCGCCATCCGCCGGGTGCTGCAGGGTGCTGGCTGGCAGACGGTGCCGGGTCCACGCGATGCGCAACCTGCTGTCCGTGGCCCGTCACCAGCATCGCGCCGTGATCGCCGCGCTGATCCGGACCGTCTTCGCCCAGCCCGACCGCGACACCGCCATCGACCCAGCTTCGAAGCGTGGTCGACCAGCTCCAGCCGCTCGCGCCCGACGTCGCCGCCCGGCTGCAGGCGATGGAGGACGACCTGCTCGCCTACACGAACTTCCCGCCCTCGCACTGGTCCAAGATCTGGTCCAACAACCCGATCGAACGGCTCAACCGCGAGCTCAAGCGACGCACCGACGTCGTGCAGATCTTCCCCAACACCGAGTCCGTCATCCGGCTCGTGGGCGCGCTCCTCGTCGAGATCAACGACGAGATGATCGCCGCCGAACGCCGCTACATCGCCGCCGCGTCCGTCGCCGCCGTCCTCGACGACGACACCCCGCTAACTTCCCTGCCCGCAGCACCCCGCAACTGAGCAACGAGAACGCACGCTCCTACACCACTCGGCGGGACTCAATCAATGGCACGGCCGGATCGTGTAGGAGACGCCACGGCATACGGAGGGGCGCATTCAGGGAGGATTGTTCGCGAACGCGCGCCCGGCGCCCGACGCGCGGGCCGCGCCGTGCCCCCTTGTCCGTCTGGTCGTTGTACGGCCGTCCTGCAAGGCCCGAGGCAAACCTCAGGCGTGCTGGATAACGGGGGACGACGACTACGGCGTGCCCTCACTGCGAGCGCTCCATGATCATGGAGCCACAGGGAGATTCACGAATGATGATCAAGAACCGCTTGCGAGTCGGCGTCGCCGGCCTCGCGACGTTCGCCTTCATGGCGTCGGGGTCGGCTGCTTTCGCCCACTACATCTACAAGGGGGGACACGTCCACAAAGAGGCCGAGATGTGCGTGTACAACTACACGGAGCTGTCGCACGGCCCTAACGGCAACGGGTACGCGACGGTGCGGGTCGACCTCAGCAAGAACACGTCCACGATGGCCGGGACGTTCTCATGCGCGGCTGCTCAGACTGTCGCGCCGAAGAACATCAAGGGGCGAGTCACGCTCTACAAGGTGATTATCGGGACGCTCTACGAGTGCTGGACTTCGGGCACGGTCTACAACGATGTCTTCCACCACAAGCTGGACTACAGGACCACACCGTTCACGAAGGCGCCGTGCGGCACAGCAAACTACGCCCTGAAGGGTTCCGCCTACGGCCGGCTGGGATCTACCGAGACGTACAAGGGCGGAGCCATCGGGGTCGGGAACCACACACTTCCGATGGGAGAAACCAACGGGTCGCTCATCTCGGTGAACGAATTGATCGCGCCGGAACTGGCCAAGCTGGGTGGCTCGCCCGTCGCCGTTTCGTCCTCGGCCCCGAACGAGTTCCCCTGGACCGACGCGAACGGCGTCATCGACTTCACGGCGGCTCCCCGTTGGGTAGGCGTCGTGAAGCCTGGTGGAGAGATCGCCCGGTGTTGGGACGGGTCGGAGCTGCGTGTTCCGTTCGAGCCAACCGACGACGCCGCGGATGCGGCCCTGACGCCGTTCGACGGAGGGGTGCCTACGGAGGAGCTGGTCGATGACGGCTCGGGCATCCCAGTCGTTGGGATGTTTACGTACGACACCGAGCAGGCCTGTGAACGGTTCGGTCCTCAGCGGCCGAGGGTCTCCTACAGCTAGTGCTCAACAGGTGCGGCGCCGGAGTCCGTCCGGCGCCGCACCGAGATCATCTGACAAGCCATGGAAACAGGCACAGTGACATGAATCGAGCCGATGTCATGCGGAGATTCATCGCCCGGGTCGGTTTGATTTCGGTTTCCGTGATGGGGTTGGTAGCCGCATCGCCCGCGCCCCACGACTGGGTGACGGTTACGGTCGCTGGATCTGCATCAGAGAAGACGTGTGTACGGATATACGTTGATAGCGACGTCGCCGGTCGTAGCCACTCAGAGCCGCACTACGTCGCTAGCGCCGTGCGTATTGGCGACTTCATGTCGGATGTTATGGCTCACCATATGACATCCAGCTCGTCGGTCGTCGTTAGGTCCGGTGCGACGACCACCACTTTCGACCTGTCGCCGTCGACCGATGTATCGGGTCGACTCTCCGTCGAGTTTTATGTGGAGTGTGCAGCGAAGGGGGAGTCCGTCACTGCGATCGTGTTCGTCACCGGAGCGGGATTCGGCAACATGCGAACCTCGGTCGAGTCGCCCGGGGGACGCCCGATACCGACCAACCGGGTGGTGACCCGGTCCGGATCGGGATCTCGGGCGCTAGCCCTTGAGGAGGCGACCGGTGAGGGTGCCTCGGTCGTAGTTGGCGGTGCTGGAGTCGGCATACACGACTTTACGCTTCGAGCTACACAACATTCGCTCCTTGTGCTTCTGTCAGCGGATTGCGGGGCGGGGTGTCTCTACGACTGGACACGCCCAGACGGCACATCGGGCTCCAGCCGCTTCGATCGGGGCCGTTCCATCGCCGACTTCGGCCCAGCGGGGATTTGGAATATCCGAGTCTCCGGGGCGAAAACTTTCGATGGATATCCATGGGGTGGTCGAGGCAACGGAGCGGTAGCGCTCATAGCACCGCTTGGAGATATTTGGTAGAGCGCTAATCGGCTGGATCGCTATTTGGCTTGTACCGAAAGGACGCATCAAATGTCAGAACTCTTCATCATCACGGTCGTGCTTGTGTTGTTGTTGGCCGCGGCCTATGCCGTCTTCAGGCGACGCTGATTTACTTCGACGCAGCGTTTCGTCCAGCGTGAAGCTGTCGGGTCAAGGGTGTCACTTCAAGGTGTCCTCGGGTAGGTGATGCTCAAGGACGGTGCTGTTCCGTCGCTAGCTGGCCAGGGGGTTCGGGAGCGTCGCTGTCTTTGCAGTTGGTCGGTTGCACGGCGCGGCATCGCCGGCACCGTCCGTGCCGACGCTCCACCTTTACCCCCGCCGCAGGGCGGGCACAGGCTGAGCCCCCGAGCCGGCACGACACGTCGTGGCTGGTTCGGCCCGGTGGGCGTCGCGGTGGGGTGGTGGGTGACCGCCACCCCGCCGTCGCATCAGCCGAGCGGCGAAGGCGCCGGCGCGTCGCGGAGTCGATCCAGCAAAAGGGCGATCCGGCTCGCCCCCGCCGGAGACCGGGAGCAGACGAGAGTCCGTTCGAGGCGTCGGCGTCACCTAGCGGCTACAACCTCACCACGGGGCGCGGCCAGTTCGCAAACGAGGCCGTTCGCGATGTGGCCTCGCGACCATCGAGATCGATGTGCCCCGTAGCGTGCGCCACAGCTTCGAAGGGCCGCTGGCCGACGTGCAGCTGCGAGTCTGGGAACGTCGTGCTGAGCGGTCGCTCCACGCCATCGCCGAGGGGCGCTACGCCTACCGGTGCCCTTCGGCGGTCAAGCATCTGCTGGAGATCTCCTCGCGATGGGACGTCCCCGCGGGGGTCGAACCGTGGCACGGGCTTGCGCTGATGACGCTCGCCGAATCTCCCCAGAGTTGCTCGCTGAATTTCCCCAGGTGAGTCCGGGTGTGGCGCGGGCAGGGTAGTCACGCTGTGTGGCTGTTGAGCCCCTTCCGTAGGTTCTCGACGTGCTGTTGGTGGGCGCGCATGCGGTAGCTGTCGCCGTCGATGGCGACGATGACCGAGCGGTGCATGAGCCGGTCGAGCATGGCGGCGGCGACGACGGGGTCGTCGAAGATCTCGCCCCATTGGGAGATGCCGCGGTTGGTGGTCAACACGATGGAACCGTGGCCGTAGCGGCGGTTGACGACCTGGAACAGCGCGGCGGCGGCTTCGCCGGTGAGCGGCAGGTAGCCGAGCTCGTCGATGATGAGCAGCTGGGGGGCGGCGAAGAACCGCATGGTGTTGGCCCAGCGCCCTTCGATCGCGGCCTTGTGGCAGCGGGCGACGAGGTCGGCGGCGGTGGTGTAGTAGACGCGGTGGCCGGCGTCGATGGCGGCGTGTCCGAGCCCGATGGCGAGCATGGTCTTGCCGACCCCGGGCGGGCCGATGAACAGCACGTTGCCGCCGTTGTCCATGAACCGCAGGGTCGCGAGGTCACGGATCAGTTCGGGTTCGACGGCGGGCTGGGCGTCGAGGTCGAAGTCGTCGATGCGATGCTCGGCCGGTAGCCCAGCGAGTCGCCGTCTCGACTCGCGCCGTCGGGTGGAGGTGGCTTCGACCTCGATCGACAGCAGCCGTTCGAGCACGTCGACGTGGGAGGCGCCGTCGGCGTCGTCGAGCACGGGAGCGAGCGCGTCGGCGGCGGCGTCGAGCTTGAGGTAGGCGAGGTGGGCGCGTAGCTGCTGGTAGGTGCGGTCGGGTGACGGGGCGGTCATCGGCCGCCCTCCGGTGCGTGACGGGCCCACGCAGACAGGTCGATCACGACCGCGTTCCCGGGCGGGGCGGTGCCGGTGACCTCGGCGGCGAGCGCTTGGGGGCCTCGGACGGGGGCCGGTTGGCTTTGCGACGGCACGGCTTGCCGGTGGTGAACGCCGCGAGCACCGCCCTCTCGAGCGCGACCGCGTGCGAGCCCTCCCGCACGATCGCGCCCTGCCCGGCCGCGACCATGCGGTGGCGGGCCAGCAGGCCCGAAGCGGGGTCGACGATCTCGATCTCGCCACGGCAGACAGGGACCCGGACGGCGACCTCGACCCCGACCAGGGCCGGGTCGACCGAGTACTGGTTGCCGCGCCACGCGACCGTGGCGTTCGGGGCGACCTTGCGGACCACCTCGAGCGTGGTCGGGTAGCGGGTGGCCGGCAACGGCGCGAGCCGTTCGTGGCCGGCCAGCGCCCCGACCGTCGAGGGGCGGCCCTCGAGGTCGCGACGGGGACGGGCGTCGCCGATCGTGGCGCAGAAGATGTCGAAGGACCGCTGCGCCTGCTCCTGGGTGGTCACGTTCGCGGTCCGCCACCACCGCTGGGTGAGGAAGTGGATGTTCTTCTCCACCACCCCCTTGCGCTTCGCACGACGGGGCGGGCAGACATCGACCCCTACGCCGTAGTGCTTCGCGAACCCCGCGAACGACGCGATCAGGTTCCCGGAACGGATCTCGACCACAGTCGCCATCCGGTCGAAGCGCCACCGGTTCGTCACCCCACCCAGGCGGGCACAGGTCCGGTCGATCGCGTCGAAGGTGTGTGGCTGGTCGGTCTCGTCCGCGAACGTGCCGCGGCTCCTCGACGAGTACGACAACGACCCGATCAGCAGCATCGCCGTGCCGCCGTCGAGCCACGGCGCTTCCGGGAGCTCGACCCAGTCCCACTGGGTCTCGGCCCCGGGCGGATGCGTGATCTCGGTCGTCGGCACGCCCGGACCGGAGATCCCGCACGCTCCACACGCCGGGCGCAACCGTCGCACCCGCAGCTGCCGGGTGAACGTCGGATACGACCGCGGATACCCGAGGGCGACGACCTCGTCGAACAGCGCGCTGGCCCACACGTGCGGGTCGTCCGCGAGGCGCTGCGCGACGTAGCCCTCCACCACGTCGAACGGATCCGCGTCGGGACGCCTGCGCACCCCCGGTTCCCGTTCGCCGTTCAGGTACGCCCGGACGGTCTTGCGGTCGCGCCCGAGATGACGAGCGATCTGGCTGATGCTCCAGCCCTGCTTGCGCAGTGCGTGTGCTTCCACGTCCTCCTCCGATGACAACATGGTCCCGAGGTCCTCCCGGCGAGATGGCTGCTTGGCAGCGCCATCCTCGGGAGGACCTCACGTTCCGTTACGGAACCCATGCCGCACCAGGAGTCACCAGGTGGGGAATTTCAGCGAGCAACTCTGGGAAATTTCAACGAGCGCCGTCAGTCGCGGTATGCACGGAATCCAGCCTCAGACGCGGCTGCCGGTCCGCGCCAATGCTGGGCGCCTGGCCGGATGCCGCGTCGCCGAGATGCCCTTGTCGGCAGTGTTCTGCATCCCTGTGCTGAGCCTGCACCACCAGATGGTCATCAACCGTGATTGGTCGGCGTTGCACGACGGGCGTCAGCGTGCGAGGGAGACCCTCCCACGTTCGGCTCTCCGCTGCAGCGTGGTCCGATGCTGTCGCAGGGTCGCGGGGCCCTGTCGGCATGAGTGATGAACACGCGAACCAAGCGCCCTCAGCAGGAACCGACCGCGGCGCGGAGTCAGGTCCCCCTCCCACACCACACCTCGGTCGCAGATCTGTCACGCCGTTGGGTCACCACCTGACCCAGCGGCGTGACGCGTTCCGGGGGCCGAGCTGGCCTACGATCCGTACGATCCGGATCGGGGGCGGGCGTGTACATCGACGACGGTCAGCGGGCGGAGCCCGACGCGTGGCAGTCGCTGAGCCCGAGCCAGCGGGCGCTCCTCCGCCTGCGGGTGGCGCTGCTCCGACGGCCTCGCGGCAGCGGCGAAGCGGCCGCGATGCGGCACCTGGCCGGGCTGAACCGACCCCATGCGTGGTACGCGCTCGGCCTGGGCTCGCTCGGGCTCGCCGGAGGGCTCATGGTCGACGCCCCGCCGTTGCAGGTCGCGTTCGGCGGCCTGCTGGTCCTCGCGCTCCTCATGCTGCCGGGCTACCTCGTCGCGTCGCGTCGCTGACCGCAGACGCTTCCCCGCGCCCGCTCGGCAGGCGGAGGGGGAGGCAGGGTCCACGGCTGCGGCCGTCGAAACGCCCCGGAGACGGAACGATCGGAAGGTCGAAGGCGTGCACGAGATCACGAGCCCGGCCGTGGAGCTGAGCCTCGGAGCCCTCTGGGTGCTGATGGCCGCGGCCGTGGTCGTGGTGGCGGTCCGCCTGCGACGCCGTGGTGGCCTGCCTCGGCCGGGGCGCACCCTGGCGGCGGGGCTCGTCACGCTCCTGGTCGGCCTCCTCTACACGGGCAACATCGGCTTCCCCGCCCTGGGCCTCGCGCTCACCGTGTTCAGCTTGATCGCCTGGGTCCCGCGCCACCGTCGCGTTGCCTGACTCGCCGACCGGCGACGTCCGCCTGGGATCGCGGTCGCGGCCCAAGCTGTGCGCGAGGACGAAGCGCGGCTGCAGGGGGCAGTCCAGGCTGCCCGGGCGCACGGCAGGTCGTGGAACCAGATCGCGGTCGCGCTGGGCGTCTCCCGGCAGGCGGCGCGTCAGCGGTTCAGCGGCAAGGTGGAGGCATGACGGCGACGCCGCCCCTCCCCAAGCGGGGTCGTTCGACGTCCCGCGTCCTAGGACCGGAGTTCAGGCGACGCGTGCCTCGCGCGCTCTAGCGAGGTCGTAGTCGCCCTGGAGACGCATCCAGAACTCCGCCGAGGTCCCGAAGGCCTCAGCGAGTCGAAGGGCGGTGTCTCCGGTGACGGAGGTCTGGCCGTTGACGAGCCGCGACACCCGGCCGGCGTCGACCCCCATCGAACGCGCGAGCTCGGCCGCGGTCATGTTCCGGGCTTCGAGCTCGTCGGCGATGTGCTCTCCCGGGTGGATGGCCAGGCTGACCTTCGTCGTCATGTGGTCCTCCTCAGTGGTAGTCCTCGATCGTGACATCCAACGCGCGGTTGTCCTCGATGCGGAAGGTGATGCGCCACTGGTCGTTGATCCGGATGGAGTAGTAGCCGACTCGGTCACCCTTCAACTTCTCGAACCGGTTCCCTCGCAGGGCGCTCAGGTCGCGCTGATCGACCGCCGCCTTGATCCGGTTCAGGCGCATGATCGCCTGCTTGTCGAAGCCCTTGCCGAGGCTGATCCCCTGTTGGTGGAGCCGACGTGTTGCCTCGTCGCCGTACTCCAGCTCCATGCCCACCTCCAGCCGGGAGGTTACGCAAGTTTTGCTGGTTGCACAACCTGCAATACCGAGTGGCGGCTGCCGGTGAGGTGCTCGCGTGAAGACGGGTTCCCGACCACCATCTGTCACGCCGATGGTCGCCACCTGACCCATCGGCGTGACACATCCCGGGGGTCGGGCGGGGGGGGTCGGGGTGCTCCGGGTCGGTCAGCTGGCGGGGTCGAGTGCGACGACCGGGAACCGGCGCGCCGTCTCGGCCTGGAACCGCCCCCAGTTCGGGTTGTGGGCGGTCATCCGCGGCCAGACCCGGTCGCGCTCGTCGTCGTCGAGCGCGTCGCCGCGCACCGGCCGCCACGTGCCGCCGACCAGCACCTCGGCCGTCGGGTCGGCCTGGAGGTTGCGCCACCACAGCGGCGGTTCGTCGGGCCGGGCGGCGTTGGCGGGCACCACGAGGTAGCGACCGCCGTCCTCGAGGTACATGAGCGCGACCTCGCGGCGCTGCCCGGTCCGTCGTCCGGTCGTGGCGAGCAGCAGCACCGGCTTGCCCTGGACCTCGGTGGCGACCCGGCCCCCGGACGCCCGGAGCACCCGGGCGTGGAACCACGCCGAGGTGTCAGACCGCGCGAACCGATCGACGAGCCGGCCCACGACGCCGGTGCCCTGCTCCATCTCCATCTCCAGGCGTGCGGTTCGGGGGTCACTTGCTCCCAGCAAGCAGAATCTAGACGTGGTCACTTGCTCAGGTCAAGTGACTCAGCGTAGGGTCGGTCCCGGTCCGCTGGGGTGATGGAGGTTGGCCGTGGCCGATGAGGAACTCCCGCGCTGTGCCGTCCTCGGCACGCTCGACCTCCTGCACGACCTGTGGACGCTCGGGATCCTGCGCTGCGTCTTCTACGGGATCCGCCGCTACACGCCGATCCGGCAGGAGCTCGGGATCGCCACCAACGTCCTGGCCGCGCGTCTCGAGCTGCTGGTGGGGGAGGGGATCCTCGAGCGCGTGCCGTACCAGGAACGGCCGCTGCGCCACGAGTACGTGCTGACACCCAAGGGCGACGGGCTCGGGCCCGTCATCGTCGGGCTGCGCAACTGGGGCGCCGAGCACCTCGCGTTCGCCGCGCCCCTCGCCCCGCTCACGCACGCGGGCTGCGGGGGCGAGGTCTCCGCCCGGGTCCGCTGCGAGCGCTGCGGGAGCGAGGTCATCCCCGCCGACATCCGCGGTGGACCTGCGGCCGCCGCAGCGGCCGGCTGAGGGTCGCGGAGCGCGAGCCGGGCCGACCGGGTCTGCCGACACCCGACGGGCCCACGGGGCCCGACGTCCGGTCAGGCGGGGGGCACGTCCTGTGCGGGGGTGCCCGGCTCTGCGCCGGCGTCGGCGCCGGCCCGCCGGCGTAGCGCCCAGGCTGCGGAGATGGCGGCCGCACCGACGACCACGCTGCCGCCGCCGGTCGCCGGCAGCGCCCCGCGTCCCGACACCACGGGCGCCGGCGTGCCGCCGGGCGCGCCGGCCGCCTCGCCCGGCGCGAACCCGGCCGGGGTGGTGCGCCCGCCGCCGGCGAGCACGAACGGGTCCCGGCCGAAGCGGGTCACCGCGATGTGCTCGGCGGTCCGGGTGGCGAACATCTGGTTGGTGAGCGTGGGGTTGGGCCCGCCGAGCCCGTCCGGGAGCGACGACGCGTCGGTGATGTAGAGCCCCTTCACCTGCCAGCTCTCCTGGTTGCCGTCGACGACGCTCGTGCGGGGGTCGCGGCCCATCCGCATCGACGACTGCATGTGGAGGTAGAGCGGCGGCCAGTCGGCGCGGTGGACCCGGGTGGCGCCGGCTGCGCGCAGCACGTCGGCGGCGTGCCGGGACAGCTCGTCGCGCCGGCGGTCGGACTCGGGCGTCGGCGTGTACGCGACCTGCGGGACCGGCCCGTGCTCGTCGTCGGGCCAGTCGGCGGCGGTCGTGACGCGGTTGCCCGGGGCGGTCTCGTCGTCGGTCAGGACCAGGATCGCCACCGACCGCTCGTAGGCCTCCATCGCACGGTGGAGCGCGTCGCCGACGAGGTGGCCGCGGGTGTCCCAGGGGTCGCCGCCGGCGTTGTCGTCAGCGCCCCACGACTGGCTGAAGGTGTAGTTGGCGAAGGCGGACTTGGCGATGCCGTTGCCGGCGGTCTCGAGACAGCCGATGCCGGGGAACTCGATGCGGGACTGCGAGTTCTGGCCGACCTCGGGGTGGACCGGGTGCGGGAAGGTCCCGATCACGTAGTCGAACCAGTGCAGGGTCAGGTAGCGGCCGACGACGTCGTTCGGGTCCGGCAGCCCCGAGTTCTTCCACAGCCGGGGCGACTCGACGCACCCGCCGGCGAGGATGACCACGGGCGCGGTCGCCGGCGTGGACGTCGCCGGTCGTGACGTCGCGCCACTCGACGCCGTCGGCGACGACCCCGCCGCCCTCCTCGCGGGTGAGGATCCGGGTCACGAACGCGTCGGTGACGAGCTCGTAGCCGTCGTGGGTGGACGCCAGCGGGACGTAGCTCACGTTGGTGGAGCGCTTGGCCTTCTGCGCCACCGGGGTGTCGTGCGGGTGCATGCAGCCCTCGAAGCAGTGGCCGCACTGGTTGCAGCCCGTCCCGGGGCCGGCGTAGCCGGGCGGCAGCACCGCGTTGTACTGCGGGCGCCACCCGGCCGTCGTGACGTCACGGCCGGGGATCTCGTCGTAGCCCAGCTTCGACGCGCCGTAGCAGACCCAGGCGTCCTTGGTCGGCAGCCGCGGGTCGCGGATGGCGGGCAGGAGCGTCTCCACCCGTTCGTAGTAGGGGATGAGGTCGGCGTACGGCATCGGCCAGCTGCCGCGCTCGACCGCCAGCGGGTACGCGCGCGGCGAGTTGCCGTAGTAGTGGAGGGTGGTCCCCCCGACGCCCGCGATCTGGGTGATCAGGCCCGACCCGACCATCCGTCGCACCCACGGCGAGCGGGACCGGTCCCCGGGTCCCCACCGGAACGTCCCGGACACGACGTTGGCCATGTCCGACTCGGAGTGGGTGAAGTCGCGCTCGGGGTCGGTGTGGTGGGGGCCGGCCTCGAGGTGGAGGATCCGCAGACCCTGCTCGGCGAGCTCCTTCGCGGCGACGGGGCCACCGCCGCCGGCGCCGATGATGATGACGTCGTGGTCGGGCATCGACGGACCTCCTCAGGCCTCGAAGTCGGTCATCGGCGCGAACCCGGGGGGCGACCCGTCGGTGTAGGAGTCGGCGTGGCCGTGGGACGGTCCGAGGTAGCCGGCGAGGTCCCACAGCGGCGGACGCTCGCCGCCGGGCACGGCCGGCTCGCCGAGCACCACGTCACCCCAGAAGGCGAAGCTCGCGAACGGCAGCACCTGGTTCGCGATCTGGGCGATCGACGGGTCGGCCGCCTCGACCACCATCGCCCGGAGCGCGGCGTGCCGGCCCTCGACCGAAGCCGCGGCGAAGGTCGGCGCGCCGGCGGCCTGCGCCGCGTGGGCGTCGAGCACGGCCGCGACTGCGGCGGTGGGTGCCCCCGCGGGGAGCGGCGGCAGCGCCTTGTCGAACTCGGTCGACGATCCAGGCGGCCACGGGGGCCACGGCCGGGTCGTCGTCGGCGACGCCGTTCACCGCCGCGACCAGCGCCTCGAAGTCGGCCGTCACCGTCGGCAGGGTCTGGGCCGCCGCGGCCGTGGCCCAGCGGGTCTGGGTCAACAGCGTCGGCACCGACAGCGCCGCGCCGGCGAGCCCCGCCCGGGCCGTGGCGAGCAGGAGCTCGCGCCGTGACATCGTCGAGCGCACCACCGTCGGCCTCCCATCGCCGGACCGTCCGCGGGACACCTTTCGACGGTGCCTCGCTGCGGACCTGCCGGCATGCCACGATGCCCCGGTGTGCTCGGCGCGCGGAGGGAGTGACCGTGGACATCGAGGTGGTGGCGGCGGCCCCGGACGACTGGCAGCGGGTGCGGGCGGTGCGGCTGGCGGCGCTGGCCGACACGCCCGACGCGTTCGCGGCGACCCTCGCCGACGAGGAGGCCGACCCCGAGGAGGCCTGGCGTGGCCGCCTCGCCCGCACCGACGCGGTCACGCTCCTGGCGGTCGACGGGCAGGACGAGGTCGTCGGCATCACGGTCGTCGCGCCCGCGTACCGCGACCCGATGAGCGGTGCGGTCTACGCGGTGTGGGTCGCGCCGGCCGCGCGCGGCAGCGGGGCCGCGGACCTGCTCCTCACCGCCGCGGTCGCGCACGCCCGCCGGCTCGGCTACCCGCGGCTGGTGCTCGACGTCGGCGACCACAACACCACGGCCGATCGCCTCTACGCGCGGCACGGCTTCCAGCCGACGGGACGCACCTACCGGTTCGACCCCCCGCGCGAGCACCTCACCGAGCACGAGCTCGCCCTCGACCTCGACCAGCCGTATCCGGCGTCAGGGACGGCGCGGCGCGGCTGGTAGGAGGACGCAGAGACAGGTCGGTCCGGCCTCGACCCGCTCGAACTCGCCGATCTCGACCGTGCGCACGGACCAGCCGCGGTCGGCGACGAGCTCGGCGGTCCGGGGCGCGCTGGCGGCGAGCACGACCGTGTCACCGACGAGCAGCACGTCCGCCCCGGAGGGCTCCGGCACCGCGACCACCTCGCGGTCGCCGAAGCCCGCGGTGTCGAGCCAGTCGACGACGGCGAGGATCGTGCCGTCGGGCAGCGCGGTGGCGGCGGTCTTGAGGTGCAGCGCCCCGGTGACCGGCACCGGGACGACCGTGCGACCGAGCGGGGCGAGGAGGTCGGTGAGCTGCCGGACGCCGCCGGCGTCGGTCCGGCTCGACCGCCCCACGTACACGGTGGTCCCGACCTGCAGCACGTCGCCGCCGTCGAGCGTGCCGGGACCGGCGAGCGCAGCCGTCCGCAGCCCGAGGCTGTCGACGACCCCGCGCAGCGTGTCCACCTCGGGCCGTCGGGACACCGCGCCGGGGCGGGTGAGGACGGCGAGGTCGTCGACCACCACCAGCGCGTCCTCGATGAAGGTCGCGTCGGGGAGCTCCGGCGCCGGCGGCGCGAGCACGACCTCGAGTCCGAGGTCGCGCAGGACGTCGCGGTAGGCGGTGTGCTCGGCACGTGCCCGGTCGACGTCCACGGGGCTGGGGGCGCGGAAGGTCAGCTCCGCCTCGGCCAGGCGGGGCGAGACGTCACGGACGAGCGCCGCGCGGGGGGTAGCGGTCACCCCACGGGGCCGGACCGGCGGCGCAGCAGCACGACGCCGGCGAGCGCGAGCAGCCCGGCGAGGGGCGCGCCGCCGCCGGTCGTCGGGAGCGGCGCGGTCGCGTCGGGGGCGGCGTCGGGCGTCGGGGTGTCACCGGGCGCCGGCGCGGCGGGCGCGCCGGCGATGGTCCCGCCGACGACCGGGAGGTGCAGCACCGAGGGGGCGTCCGGCGTCGACGAGATCGTCAGCTGGTCCGGGGTGCGCTCGTTGGAGAACGCCTGGTCGGTCGAGGCCACGACGAGCCGGATGCGGTGGCCGGTGTCGAACCGGTGGCTCACGCCGACGAGCCGCACCGTGGTCGTGGCCACCAGCGCGTCGGTCGGGATGCGCGACGGGGCGACCTGGCGGTGGACCAGGGTCGCGGAGCCGTCCGGGGCGACGTCGTAGAGCTTGACGAAGATCCGGGCGTCGGTCAGCGGGTTGGCGTGCGACAGCTGGAGGTCGAGCAGCGGGACGCCGGCGACGTCCACGGGCGCCTCGAGCTCGGCGGTGTCGAAGGTGACGTTCTGGCCCGGGACCTCCTGGGCGGGCTGGTCGCCGGGGTCGCCGGGGCTCGAGAAGTTGGGGATCTCGCTGTAGGCGGCCGGCTCGCCGCCGGGCGGGTTCACGAAGCTCGCCTCGCCGCCGTCGACGGTCCCGCCGGCGGGGACGAGCTCGCCGTCCGCCGGGTCGAGGGTGAGGTCGGTCGTCGCCGCCGGCAGGGTGGCGGCGCTGCCGTAGGCGGGCGCCGCGGTGCCGCCGGTCGCGGCCACGTCGTAGTCGACCCAGTCGCGGAAGTAGGCGAACGCCGGGCCGGTGTCGACGGTCGTGTCGCCCTTCACGTACCGCTCCATCCACGCCAGGATGCGGCGCGGGACGTACGCCTGGGAGAACGTCGCCTGGCTCTCGGGCGAGGCGTCGAAGGTGCCCCCGTACGGCTCGCCGTCGCCCGGCGCGGGGTCGTAGCCACCGTGGCCGGAGGAGTGCCAGATGACCGACACCGGCACCCCGCGCCGCTGCAGGTCCAGGAGCGTCGGGACCGTCTCGTCGACGTTGAACAGCGTGTCGGGGAGGCCCTGGGGGAGCAACGTCGGGACGTCGAGCTGGGACAGCTCCGGGCCGGTGCTCGAGTCGGCGATCAGCGCGCGGTCGGCCTCGGCGGTATCGCCGGTGGTCGAGGCGCGGGCGAAGGTCTCGCAGATGCCTGGCACCCAGCCGGGGCAGGGAGCCGCGGTCGGGTAGAGGGTGCGGCGGGTCACCGGGTCGCAGCCGCCGCCGCCCTGCGCGGGCTGGGCCGTCCCGAGCCCGAAGAACAGCGACGTCCAGCCCTGCTTGAACACGCCCTGCTCGTAGCCGCTGATGGCGTAGGGAGCCGCCGCGTCGCGCACCCAGTTGTTGGGGTCGAGCGAGTACGCCAGGTCGAGCCAGGTCCGGCCGGGCGAGATGGCGTCGATGCGGGGGTCGCGGATCGCGGTGTGGCCCTGTAGGCCGCCGCCGTAGGAGCCGCCGACCATGCCGAGCTTCGGGTCGCCGGGCGCCTCCTGCTCGACGTAGTCGAGGCCGGCGAGGTGGTCGATCATCGCGATGGCGTTGGTGCCGTCGTAGGTGCGCGAGTCGAGCCCGATGCAGCCGGTCGACGCGCCGAACCCCTGGGGCGTGAACGTCATCGCGACGTAGCCGTGCGAGGCGAAGTAGGCGGCCAGCGCCACCATCTCGTTGGCGGTCTTGGTGTTGCCGAACCCGGGCGCGACGAGCATCGCCGGCATCGGGTCCGCGGCCGAGGCGTCGTCGGGCTTCCAGATCGACGCGTCGATGTCGACCGTCTGGCTGCCGTCGGGGCCGGTCACCGATGTGATCGTGAGGTCCTCGACCGTCCAGGTGTGGGGACCGACGCCGGCGGGAGCCTGCCCGTCGGAGCCGGCCGCCGTCGCGGCACCCGGGAGGGCCGCCACGAGCGCGGCGGCCACGAGGGCGACCGCGCCGGCGAGGGTGCGTGAGCGGTGGACGGTGGCGCGGCGCATGGTGGACTCCCCCGTGGGCGTGGTCCCAACGGCCCGAGCCTACGACCTCCGCCGGCGAGCGGGACGACGGTCGGGCGCCGGCCCGACGGGCCCTCGGCTGTGGCCGGAGGTCGGCAGGAGATGAGCGGCACGCCGGCGAACCGCCCGGGACCCCCTCGCATCCCCTCCGCCCCGTCTCATCCCCCTGTGCCCCCCTTGGAGGAGCCGATGCCCCGCATCTCCCGTTCCGTCTCGTCCTCGTCCGGTGTCGTCGCCGGCGTGCTCGTCGGCCTCGTCGCCGCCGGTGCCCTGCCCGCCGCGGCCGAGCACGAGCCCGCCAACAAGGTCTCGGCGTCGGGTTCGACCATCGAGGTCGCCGGGCCCCAGGAGGAGATCGTCCTCCTGTCCGAGACCGTGAAGACGTCGAAGCCGACCGACCTCATCCTGTCCGTCTCGCTCGAGTGCTCGATCGTCACCAACGTGACGACGGTCGGCAACGACACCTCGTACGCCAACGGCCACCTCGAGGTCTGGATCGAGATCGACGGACAGCCCGTGCTCGTCAGCGCGGACGACGAGGACGGCGGTCACGTCGTCTTCTGCAACCGCTCGTACCAGCGCTCGACGTCGATGTTCGACGACGAGGACGCCACGATCGAGACGTTCTTCGACACCCGTACGGCGAACGCGTTCAACTGGATGGCGCTCGACGTCGGCTCGGCGACCCACACCATCGAGGTGAAGGGCCGGCTCGCCCAGGAGGCGAGCGACAACGCCGAGGCCGAGGTCGTCGTCGGGGACCGCACGCTCATCGTCGAGCCGACCAAGTCGGCCAACGACGAGCAGGTCACCCAGCTCGGCTGATCGCAGGTCCGCTCCACCGGAGGGCCCGCCGCGTGACGCGGCGGGCCCTCCCCGTTGCGTGAGGACGACCCCTGCGTCCGCGCAGCGCGCAGGGCCTTGTCGTGTCACCACGTATAGACGACAGTCTATGTATCGACGCACGTCGATACGTACCGACCGATCCCAAGGAACCCACGATGGACCTCGACCTCTGGCTCGCCAACGCCCGGCTCGCCGAGCTCCGCCACGCCGCCGCCACCGAGCGGTTCGCGCTCTGCATCCGTCGCGGCGGCTGCACCCGGCGTGGCCCGTCCGCCCCCCGCCGGCGCGGCTGACCCCCTCCCACCCAGACGACCCTCCACCCTCCAACCCTCCCGGAGCCTCCGATGCCCACCGACCTCCTCGCCCGTGTCGCCACCGACGTCGCCCACACGGTCGCCGCCACCTGGCCGTTCCTCCTCTTGTCCATCGCGGCGGCCGCGGCGCTCGACGTCTACGTCGGCACCGACCGGCTCGGTGGCTGGCTCCGACGGCGGACCCCGGTCGCGGTCGTCGGCGCCGTGGGCCTCGCGACCCTCACCCCGTTCTGCTCCTGCGGGACCACCGCGGTCACGCTGGGGATGCTCGCCAGCGCCGCCCCGTGGGCCCCGATCGTCGCGTTCCTGGTCGCGTCGCCGCTGACCTCACCGTCCGAGCTGATCCTGTCCGGCGCCCTGCTCGGCTGGCCGTTCGCGTGGCTCTTCTTCGGCGGCACCATCGTGCTCGGCCTCGTCGCCGGCGTCATCGCGCACGTGCTCGACCGTGCCGGCCTCCTCCGCGGCCAGGCCCGCACCCGCGCGGCCGACGCCGGCTGCGGCACCACGTGCGAGGCTCCGGTGCCGCTGGCGCCCGCCACCCTCAGCCTGGGTCCGGGCGCGGCCGCCATCACCGAGGTCGGCACGTGGCGGCAGCGCGCCCGGCTCGACGAGCTCGCCCGCACCAGCTGGACGGTCGGCCGGCGCCTGGCCGTGCTGTTCCTCGGCTTCACCGCGCTCGGCTACCTCATCATCGAGGCGATCCCCACGGCGTGGTTACAGACGCACCTCGGTGGTGGCGGCATCGGCTCGATCCTGCTGGCCGCGGTCCTCGGCATCCCGGCCTACGTCAACACCGAGGGCTCGCTGCCGCTCCTCGCCGGTCTCGTCGACGGCGGGATGGGGCCCGGGCCGGCGATGGCGTTCCTCGTCACCGGCGCCGGCACCTCGCTCGGGGCCATCGGCGGGATGCTCATCATCGCCCGCCGGCGTGTCGTGGCGCTGACCGTTGCGATCCTGTTCGCCGGCGCGGTCGTGCTGGGCGCCGTGGCCGAGGTCGTGCTGGGCTGATCGTCCGCGGACGCGGCCCCGTCAGCGGGTGCAGACCGGCGTCAGCCAGGGGTACGGGTTGGTCGCGCCGCCACCGCCGGGGTGCACCTCGAAGTGCACGTGGGCCGCGCCCCCGCGGGCGTTGCCGGAGTTGCCGTTGTAGGCGATGAGCTGGCCCGCCTCGACGCGCGAGCCCGACGGGACGTTGCCCGCGTAGCTGTCGAGGTGGGCGTAGTAGTAGCGGTTGCCGTCGTCGCCGTAGAGGTAGAGCGAGGTCCCGCCCAGCCGGTTGGTCGAGTGGCTGACCCGCCCGTGGGTGAAGGCGTAGACCTCGTTGCCGTACGGCGCCATCACGTCGGTGCCCTCGTGGTGGCGGCCGCCGCTGCGGGAGAAGCCCCACGAGTCGATGTAGCTGTACGGCCGCTGCATCATGCAGGCGTAGGTGCCGTTCTGGGCGCCGCGGCTGATCTGCTTCTGCCGGGCCGCTCGGGCCTTGACGTCCGCCTCGAGCGCCTTGGCGGCCTCGAGGTCCTCGGTCAGCTGCGCGGCGGTCGCCTCGGCCTCGGCCTCGAGCGCCTGCAGGTCCTGGAGCGCGGCGCGGCGCAGCGTCTCGGTCTGGGCGAGCTGCGTGGTGAGCGCGGTGGCCGCCTCGATGCTGGTGGCGTCGCGCCTCGACAGGACGTCGAGCGAGCTGGCGCGGTCGATCGCGTCGGTCGGGCCCTGTCCGGAGAGCAGCGCCTCGAGGGTCGTGAGGCCACCACCGCGCTTGAACGCCGCGCGGGCCCGGTCCTGCAGGACGCCACGGGTGTCGGCGAGCTGGGCCTCGAGCTCGGAGCTGCGACGCTCGAGGTCGGCGACCTCCTGCTCGCGCTCGTGGAGCTGCGTCTCGACCTGCTCGAGGTGGAGGTTCGCGGCGTCCACCCGCTGCTCGAGCTCCGCGCGCCGCGCCTGGACCGTCGCGAGGTCCTGCGCGCCGGCGGTGACCGGGACGAGCGCCGTCGCGAAGGCGGCGGTCAGCGCGATCACGGCGCGGACACGGCGGGAGAGGGCTCGGGGCACGGGGGTCGACCTCCTCGGGGAGGGCATCGCACGGCCCGGAAGGTGTGGCGGGGGGAGGGCCGGAGGGACGATGACCGGTAGGCGGGTCGGGTCAGAGGGTACGGACCGCGTCGGCGGAGGACCAACCCGGCGCGACCCTGCGCACCGTGAGGTGCCAGGTGTGGCCCGCGGGTCCGACCCGGTGCTCGAGGTCATCGACCAGCCGACGCGCGAGCTCCAGCCCGCGTCCGCGCTCCGCACCGGGCGACGCGGCGCCCCCGTCGGGGACGGGGAAGGGCGGCCCGGGGTGGCGGACCGTGACGGTCAGCCGGCCGGGGTGGGCACGGACGTCGACGACGATGGCGTCCTCCCGGACGCCGCCGTGCTCGACCGCGTTCGCGACGACCTCGTGGGCGGCCAGGACGAGGCCGTCGACCGCGTCCACCGGCAGCCACGGCGCCGCCGCGATCAGGCGGCGGCGCAGCGCGGCGCGGGTGCTAGAGCGCGTCCTGCAGCTCCTCGAGCACGTCCGGGTCGTGGGTGCCGAGGCACAGGACGTCCACCCGGCTCTCCTTCCACGCCGCGAGCCGGTCCTTGACCCGGTCCATCGAGCCCACGAGCGCGACCTCGTCGACGAGCTCGTCGGGCACCGCCGCGGCGGCCTCGCCCTTCTTGCCGTCGAGGTAGAGGTCCTGGATGGTCTCGGCGGCCTCCTCGAAGCCGTAACGCTTGGCGAGGTCGTTGTAGAAGTTGCGGCCCTTGGCGCCCATCCCGCCGATGTAGAGCGCGAGGATGGGGCGGACCTGGTCGCGCGCCTGGTCGAGGTCGTCGTGGACCGCGACCTGCACGGTCGGGACGATCTCGACCTCGCTGGCGTCGCGGCCGGCCTTGCCGAGCCCGTTGTCGAGGTTCTCGTTGAAGATGTCCTCGCGCTCGGGGGAGTAGAAGATCGGCAGCCACCCGTCGGCGATCTCGGCGGTCAGCTCGACGTTCTTCGGCCCGATCGCCGCGAGGTAGATCGGGATGCGGTTGCGGACCGGGTGCAGGATCGACTTCAGCGGCTTGCCGAGCCCCGTGGCGTCCTCGCCCCGGTAGGGGATCTGGTAGTGCTCGCCGTCGTGCTCGAGCGGTGCCTCCCGGGCGATCGCCGCCCGCACGATCTCGACGTACTCGCGGGTCCGACCCAGCGGCTTGCCGTAGGGGACGCCGTGCCAGCCCTCGACGACCTGGGGGCCGGAGAGCCCGAGCCCGAGGAGGAAGCGCTGGTCGGACAGCGCGTCCAACGTCATCGCGGTCATCGCGGTGTTGGCCGGCGTGCGTGCGGGCATCTGCAGGATCGCGGAGCCGACCTTGATGCGCTCGGTGCGGGCCGCGATGTAGGCCAGCACGGTGACGGCGTCGGAGCCGTAGGCCTCCGCGGCCCACACCGAATCGATCCCGACCTGGTCGGCGCGTTCGATCAGGGGCCACACGTGCGCCATCGCCGAGCCGGCGTAGCCGATGTTGAGTCCGAGTCGCATCGCGTGGCGCTCCTGAGCTGGGGGTGGGGTGCCGCCGCGACACGCTACCGGTGCACCCGCCGCAGGAAGACCCCCGACCGGAGCTTCGGCTCGAACCACGTCGACTTCGGCGGCATCGTCCCGCCGGCGTCGGCGACCGCCACGAGCTCGGCGAGCGTCGTCGCGGGCAGGGCGATGGCGACACCATCGGGACCGGCCCGCTCGGCCAGCGCGTCGAGGCCGAGGGTGCCCGGCACGTAGGTGAGGCGCGGGTCGGTCCGGGGGTCGTGGACGCCGAGCACCGGCCCGAGGACGCGCTCCTGCAGCAGGGTCGTCGCGAGCCGCGCCGTCGGCCCCGACCCAGGTGTGACCTCGAGCACGAGCCGGTGCCAGCCGCCGGCGAGGAAGACCCCCGCGGTGCCGGCCGCGAGCTCACCGAGGTCGCCGGCCTCGACCGGCTCGAGGGCTCCGGCGGTGGCGAGGCGGTCGCGCACCTCCGCCGGCGGAGCACCGAGCGGCTGGACGACCCGGTGGTAGGAGTGGAGCCGGACCTCGGTCGCCGGGAAGACCGCGACGAGCACCTCCTCCCACGGCGCGTCGGGGTCGGGCTCGTGGCCGGCGGCCTCGACCTCGGCACGCCGCCGCTCGGCGTAGCGGACCGCCGCGGCGGCGCGGTGGTGCCCGTCGGTCAGGTAGAGCGCCGGGAACGCCGCGAACGCGTCGACGATCGTGGCGACCTCGTCGCTGCGGTGCACGGTCCACACCTGCTGGTGGAGCCCGTCCGGCTGGGTGAGGACGAGGTCGGGGACGCGCGCCGTGACCTCGCTCAGGAGGTCCGCCACCGGGGACGGGCCGGGGTGGACCAGCTCGATCGGGCTCGACTGGATCCCGACGACCTCGAGGTGCCGGACGAGCTGGCGCTCCTTGTCTGTGCGGGTCGACTCGTGCAGGCGCACCGTGTCGCCGATGTCGGCGACCGGCACGGTGCCGACGATCCCGACCTGGACGTGGTCGCCGACCGCGAGCCGGAGCACGTGGAAGCCGCTCACCTCCATGGGCGCGAACGCGCCCTCCTCGACGAGCCGGTCGACCGTGTGGCGCTCGGCGGCGAGGAGCGTGTCGAGTCCGGTCGGGTCGCCCTCGCCGGCACCGACCATCGCCGGCGCCGGTCGGGTGCGGACGACGTTCAGGAAGCTGTCCGGCTCGGCCGCGGCGAGCTGGCCCCGCTCGTCGTCGCTCATCACGTCGTAGGCGGGCGTCACGACCCGCGGCGCCGCCTCCGGCGTCACCAGCCAGCCGAGGTAGGGCGAGAGGGTCGCCACCTAGGCCTCCCTCGGCGACGCCGACACCGCGATGACGTCGGCGAGCCCGGTGAGCTCGTCGCGCACCGCCGGCGACACCTCGCCGGAGACCTGCATGGTGGCGACCGCCGCGACCGCGCCGGCGAACACCCGGTTGTCCATCTGCTCGACGTTCAGGTCGTGGTCCTTCAGCACGTCGAACACCGACGACAGCGCCCCGACGCGGTCGTAGTGGCGGACGACGAGGGTGGTCGACCCGAGCGCGCGGGTCTCGAGGTTGACGCAGTTCATGACCTCGCCGCGCGCGAACGCCTCGATGACGGCGACGGTCGCGTCGGCGATGGCCTGCTGGGCCTGCGCGGTCGAGGCACCGATGTGGTGCGAGCCGTACACCGCCGGGTGCTGGGCGAGCGGGTGCTCCCACGGCCCCTGCTTCGTGTCGGGCTCGCCCCGGTAGACGTCGAGGCCGGCGCGGAGGTCCTTGTCCTCGATGGCGGCGAGCAGCGCGTCCTCGTCGACGATCTCGCCCCGGGAGGTGTTGATGATCCAGGTCCCGGGGCGGGCGTGGGACAGGAGCTCCGCGTCGACCATCCCGCGGGTGTCGTCGGTGGCGGGGACGTGGAAGCTCACCACGTCGCAGGTCGCCACCAGCGTCGGGAGGTCGGCGACGAGCTCGATGCCGATGCGGCGGATCCGCTCGGTCGTCGCCGGCGTCACGGCCGGGCTTGTCGACCGCGCGGACCGTCATCCCGCAGGCGGCGGCGCGGCTGGCGAGCGCGAGCCCGATGTCGCCGCAGCCGACGATCCCGAGCGACCGTCCGGCGAGCCCGCGCGCCTCGCTGTAGCGCTTCTTGTCCCACCGGCCGGCGCGGAGGTCGGCGACCCCGTCGGGGATGGCGCGGTCGAGCGCGAGGATCAGCCCGAGCGCGAGCTCGGCCACCGCGATGGCGTTCTCTCCCGGCGTGTTGCAGACGTAGATGCCGCGTGCCGCCGCGGCGTCGGTGTCGATCGTGTTGGTGCCGGCGCCGGCGCGCACGATCAGCGCCAGCTCGTCGGAGGCGTCGATCGTCGTCGCCGTCACCCGGGTCGAGCGCACGACCAGCACCTCGACGCCGGCGATGCGTTCGGCCAGGTCGTCGGGCCCGAGGCCCGGCTCGACGACGACGTCGTGCCCCGCCGCCTCGAGCGCATCGACGCCCTCGAAGGCGTCGGCCACCAGGATCCTCACCGTGTCCACCTCCCTCGCACGCGGTCCGGGGGGACCCTAGGGGCCGCCGGCCGGCCGGGCCGCGGCTACGCCCGGTGGGCCTCGGCGTCCTCGTCCCCGCGTGCGGCCCGGTAGACCGCCTCCATCGCCTCGCCGAGCGCGAGGAACTGCTCCCGCGACATCTGGTCGAGCACCAGCGCGCGGACGTTGGTCACGTGGTGGCGCGCCGCCTGCTCCAGCAGGGCGAACCCCTCGTCGGTCAGCTCGGCCCACAGCCCGCGCGCGTCGTCCTCGCACGGGTAGCGGCGCACGACCCCGCGGTCCTCGAGCCGCGAGATCCGGTAGGTCACCTGCGGCTTGGGCACGAGCGCGGCGTCGCTCAGCGCCCGCATCCGCAGCCGACGACCGTCGGACTCCGACAGCAGCACGAGGATGGCGTAGTCGTCCATCGACAGCCCGAAGGCGGCCTGGAGGTCGCGCTCCAGCCGCCGCGTCAGCGCGGCGCTGCCGGAGATGTACCGCCGCCAGGCGGTCTGCTCCTCGGGGTCGAGCCAGCGCACGTCGTCCACGCGCCGAGGCTAGCCGCGACGGGCGGGCGTGTGGCCGAGCGGGGCGCAGACGGGCGAGGGCCCCACCGGTGGGTGGGGCCCTCGCCGCGGATCACGTGCGTCCGGGTCACTCGGTGGAGCAGACCTCGCCCTCGACGCCCGGCTCGTCCTCGGCGGTGCAGGTGAAGGTCATCGTCGCGTCGTAGTCGACCGCGTCGAACAGGACCCGGCCCTCCGCGGTCGCGCCGGAGAAGATGACGTCGAGCACGAGGTTCTCGACCTCGGTCCCGGCCGGGACGGTGAAGGTGGCCTCGATGGTCCCGGGACCGCTCGGCAGGGCGACGATCGCCGACGCGAGCGGCGGGATGAACGCCTCGTTGCAGGCCTGGCCGTAGACGTCACCGAACAGCCGGACCTCGACGTCGCCGCCGTTCCCGATCGCCGGGATGGACACCGTGACCTGGCCGCCGACGTCGCCGGCCACCCAGCCCGCCCAGGTCGGGAACAGGTTGTTGCCGGAGCACTCGGTGTTGGGGCCACCGACGTAGTTCATGATCTGCTTGCTCTTCGGCACCGACTCGGTCGGAGCGACCTCGTCCATCGGGGCCGGCCCGTCGAGCGGCGTGTGGCCGACCTCGTCGAGCGTCTGGGCGCCGTGGCCGTGGAAGGTGAACTCGGTGGGCTGCGGCGGGACCTCGTCCGGCAGCGGTTCGGCTGCGACGAGGCCGACGAAGAGCACGGGCAGGGTCAGGGCGAGGGCGAGACGACGCACGATGGGTCCTTTGGCGAGGTGGTGACCCAGGCTTCGCCGGGAGGACGCGCATCCCCTGCTGCGCGCGTGCGGCGTGCGCGACGGGGCGTCGGTGAGCTCAGGCCTTGTCGATCCAGCGGTCCGCGGCGGCGAGCCGCTTCTCGAGCTGCTTCAGCGTCGCCTCGGCGATCGACGTCACGCCCGCCTCGTCGTTGAGCCGGGCGTTGATGACCTTCGCCTCGAGCCCGGTGAGGTGACCGAGCATCTGCACCCGGTCGGTGTTGGCCTTGCGGAGTTCCCGCTTGAGCTGGGTCCGGCTGACCGTCAGGGTCGTGCCGCCGCCGGCGCCGGCGCCCACCGGCGGCGGCGGCGACAGCTCGATGTGCAGGGACAGGTCGTCGACCTCGTCCTCGTCGTGGATCAGGTCCTCGGGGTGGTGGTCGTCGAAGACGCTGCTCGGGTCGTGATCCTCGGAGGGTGTGGCCGAGATGGCCTGGAACAGGCTCATCTGCTCGTCACGGTCCGGCGGGAGCGCGTCGAGCTCGACCGGGACCTGCTCGCCGTCGTCCTCCCGGCGCTTGAGCGAGTGGGTGCGCTGCTCGGCGAGGCCGTGGGCGAACGTCCGGAGCCGGTGCTCGTCCGGGACGAAGAAGAACGCCTTCTGCCGGCGCAGCCCCGGCGTCCAGCGGACCAGCCGGCCCACCGCCTGCCGGAAGAACAGCTCGGTGACCGTGTTGGTGGCGTACACGCCGACCCGGAGCCGCGGGATGTCGACGCCCTCGGACACCATCCGCACCGCCACGATCCACGGCGCCCGTCCGGCGGTGAAGTCGGCGATGTGGTCCGACGCCATCGGGTCCTCGGAGGTCGCCACGACCGGCGCCACCCGGTGCCGCTGCTGGAGCATCCGCGCGATGCCGTGGGCGTGGTCGACGTCCATCGCGATGACGAGCCCGCCCGCGTCCGGGTGGGTCTCGCGGATCCGCAGCAGCTGGGTGTGGGCCTGGTCGAGGACCGCCGGGAGCCACTCGCCGTCGACCGAGAGCGCCGTCCGCAGGCGCTGCGAGGCGTGGACCCGGTCGAGGGCGTCCTCGAAGGTGGCCGACATGTGCGCGCCGTCGGGGGTGGTCCACTCCATCGAGCCGCCGATGCGCGGGAAGAACACCGGCCGCACGACGCCACCGTCGGTGAGCGCCTCGCCGTAGCCGTAGGTGTGGTCCGCCACGGCCTCGTCGAAGTCGTAGGACACGAACGGGATCGGGTTCTGGTCCGACCGGAACGGCGTGCCGGACAGCGACAGCCGGCGGGCGGCGAGCTCGAACGCCTCGAACACGGAGTCGCCCCAGGCCCGCTCGGAGCCGGCGTGGTGGATCTCGTCGAAGATCACGAACGCGTCGTCGGCCACCCCCCGCAGCGCCCGGGGGTCCGAGGCCACCTGCTGGTAGGTCACGACCAGCCCGTGCATGTCCGAGGGCATCCCGTCGCGGGAGCTCCACTCCGGTTCGAGGTGGAGCCCGAACGACGCGGCCGCGTTCGCCCACTGGATCTTGAGGTGGGAGGTCGGGGCGACGATCAGCACGCGCCGGTGCGGGTGGCCGGCGAGGTCGCGCACCGCCGCCGTCAGGGCGAAGGTCGTCTTGCCGGCGCCGGGTGTGGCGACCGCGAGGAAGTCACGGTCGGGGGACGACTCGAAGCGTTCGAGCGCGTCCCGCTGCCACTTCCGGAGGCGCAGTGATCGACGCAACGGTGGAGGGTCCTCGGGTCGCCGGTTCGGGACGTGGGCGGTCCAGGTCGGACCGGTGGACGCCGTGGCGGACTCCGGCGACGGAGGGGGAAGCGCCCGGCAGGGGCGCGAGGATGCCACGGCGGTCCGACACCCGCGAAGACGCGGACCCGGCCGCGCGGTCGGCGGGCGTGGTGCGCGATCGCACGTAGCCTCGACCGCCGAGGAACGGAGCGCACGTGCCCGACCAGGTGACGGTGCAGTACTGGAAGCACCCGCAGACGCCGCACTGGCGCCAGCGCATGCGTCGGCTCGGCCACGACGAGCACGGCATCTGGCTCGGGATGGACGAGGGCGCGCTGTTCCAGCGCGGCGACGAGCCGCCGGTCCCGTCGCCGACGCCGATGGTCCAGCTGATCGCCCCCGGCGAGTGGTGGACGCTGCTCTACAACGGCCCGCGGCACAAGTACCCGGTCTACGTCGACGTGATCCGGCCCGCGACGTGGAAGAGCGAGCGCACGGTCGAGATGGTCGACCTCGACCTCGACGTGGTGCTCGACGGCGACGGCGAGGTGCGCGTCCTCGACGAGGACGAGTTCGCCGAGCACCAGGTGGCGCTCGCCTACCCCGCCGAGTGGATCACGGCGGCCGAGGATGCCGCCGGCTCGGTCGCCCGCGCCTGCGCGACGGGGTCGAGCCGTTCCTCGACCGCATGGTCGCCTGGCACGAGCACCTCGTCGGTCGCGGGCCCGCCCCCTCCTGACCGGCGACCGGCGACCGGCGCCGCGACGGGTCGGTAGGGTCGCGGGTGCGTGCAGACGCCGGCCGCAGGGAGGGAGCAGCCGTGGGGGCACATCTCGGTGACGAGGTCGTGCTGCTCGGTGCCGTCTCCGACGCGCAGCGGGACCTGCTGCGTCTGCGTCACGCCGAGGAGGCCCCCGCGGTCCTGTCGCCCTGGTCGAGCGGCTGGGCGGCACGGTCGTCGCCGCGGATAACGCGGGTGCCGACGCCATCCCGGTCGACCTCAGCCTCGGCGCCCCCGAGACCGTCCTGCCGAGCGCGCCGGCCGGCTCGCACACCCGCGAGCTCCTCGAGCGGGTGCTGCCCGACCTCGTCGCCCAGGCGGGGCGGATGGCGCACCTGCTCGACGCCGTCGCCCGACCCGGCGCGACCGACGTGGACCTCGTGACCGGCTGGCCGACCCGCGAGGTCCTCGCACCGTATCGGCCAGCGCGGCGTCCCCGACGAGGACGTCTACCTCGGGCTGGCGGTCGACCGCGCCGACGAGGTCGCCGAGCGGCACGGCCGGGCGCACGTCGACGCGCTGGTCGGCTGCTCGCCGAGGTCGCCGGCGCGGCCGCCCACCCGGCCGACCACCGTGGCCGGCTGCAGGGAGCCGCGGTCGCGCTGCTCGTGGTGCGTGCCGAGCCGGCTGCGCTCGACGCGGTGGTCGGGCAGGTCGAGGCCGGCTGGGTCGCAGCCCGTCCCGTGGAGGTCGGGCTACGGGTGGCCCGCCGGCCCGCCACGGGCAACAGCGGGGACGACCTCGAGGGGCTCGAGGCCGCGCTCGGCGTCGGCGTCGGGGACGCTGCTCAGGGTGACGGCGCGGGGATCCGCGGGTGAGCGCAGCGCCGACCACGGGCGAGCTGGTCGCCGAGTACGTCGACCGGCTCGGCCTCGCCGACCGGTTCGGGGCGGTCGCCCGGACCCGCGAGCTGCTCGCCGGCGGCGTCGCACGCGAGGACCTCCTCGACGTGGTCCGTGAGGCGCAGCGCGAGGTCGGGCGGCTGTGGCAGGTCGACGTCTGGACCGTGGCCCAGGAGCACGCGGCGACCGCCGTCAGCGAGGCCGTCGTGCACACGCTCGCGTGGCCGGACGAGCCGGCCTGTCTCCGACGCTCGTCCGCACGTCGCGGTCGTGTGCGCCGACGGCGAGTGGCACGTCCTGCCGGCGCGGATCCTCGCCGAGCAGATCGCGCCGGTCGCCCGGGTCACGTTCGTGGGCGGGTCGGTCCCGCCCCACCACCTCGAGGGCTACCTCCCGCGCGTCGGCGTCGACGCGGTGGCGATCAGCTGCACGGTGCCGTCCAACCTCGCCGGCGCCGCCCGGACCGTCGCGGCGGTCCACACCCTGGGCCTGCCGGCGCTGGTCGGGGGTGCGGCGTTCGGCCCCGACGCACGGCGCGCCGACGCGATCGGCGCCGACGCCTGGGCGCCCACCGCCGCCGCCGCGCGCGAGGTCCTCGCCGGCTGGGCGACCGGTGACCGGCCCGGTGGGGTCGTCACGCCGGCGCTCGACCGGACGACCGAGGCGCGCGTGCGCGGGCTCACGCCGGCGATCGTCGACGAGGCCTTCGCGCTCCTGGCCGAGCGGTTCCCGCCGCTCGCCGCCTACGACGAGGACGCGGTCGCGCGCACCCGGGAGGACCTCACCTACCAGCTCGAGTTCCTCGCCGCCGCGGTGCTGGTCGACGACGAGCGGATCTTCCTCGAGATGGTCCCGTGGCTGACCGACCTGCTGGTCGCGCGCGGGGTCCCGCCGCAGGCCGTCGTCGCCGGCCTGCGCGTGCTCGACGAGCGCCTGACCGCGCACGGCCTCGAGGCGCCGGCGAGGATCGTGCGCCGCGCCGGCGAGTTCGTCCCCGGCACCTGACCCGACGGCACGGGACTGTAGACGGTGTAGACGTCCGGTGGTAGACGTTGTAGACTTCCGCCGGGAGGTGGTGCGATGACCGTCGGGACCGTGTTGGACCGGCTCCGGGCACGGGCGGAGCACGACCCGGCGCTGCTCGAGACCCTCGAGTACCTGGCCTCCTCGGAGGTCGGCGACCCGTTCGACGACCCGCCGACGTCGGCCCGGGAGCTGGCCCGTGAGCTCAACGCCCGCCGGCAGCAGGACCGCGCCGACGACCTCCGTCGCCGCAGCCTCACGACCCGCGAGGTGGTGGACCTCGTGGGCTCGATCACCGACCGCAAGGCCGTCGACCGGCGCCGCCACCGCGGGACGCTCCTCGGCATCGCCGGCATCAGCCGGCAGACGCTCCACCCCCGGTGGCAGTTCGACGGGCGGCGCGGGGACACCCACCCCGGGCTCGACGAGGTCCTGGCGGCGCTGCGGGACGTCGTGACCGATCCGATGGACGTCGACGCCCTCGCGACCGCACCCCAGCCGGCCGCCGGGGGGGTCAGCATCGCCGAGCTCCTCGCCGACGGTGACGTCGACGCGGCGGTGTCGCTGGCGCGGCTCGCGGGGGACCAGTCCTGAGCTTCCCCGCCTCGCGGCCGGGGGGCCTGCGGACCGCCGCGCCCAGCCGACGGACGTGGTGGCGGCTCGATGTCGCGCCCCACGGCGCCTGGACGTGGGAGGGCTTCCCGGTGCCCCGGCACCGGTTCGACCCACCCTCCGGTCGCTTCCGGGTCCGCTACGCGGCCAACGACCCGGTCGCCGCGGCGCGCGAGCGGTTCCCGTCCAGGCGCATCGGGCCCGACGCCGCGGAGCTGGTCCTCGTGCGGCTGCAGGACCCACCGGCGGCGCTGCACCTGACGCACCAGACGAACCTCGACGCGCTGGGGCTCGATGACCGCGTCAACACCGGCCGGCTCGACCGGCCGCTGCCGCCCGGCGGCGACCCGTTGCTCGCCGTGTCCCAGCAGCTGTCGGACGCGGTCCACGACTGGTGGGACGGCGACCCGCCACCGATCGTCTACCGGACCCGCAGCACCCCGGCGGCGAGGAGCATCGCGTTCACCCGGACCGTCGCCTGGCGGCAGCAGGAGAGCCGCCCGCTGCGCGAGGCGACCGCGCTCCTGGTCGAGCTGGTGACCCACCACGGCTTCGACGTCCCGGCCGCCTGGCTCTGACGCAGCCGGTGCCCCCACCCTCCGGATCTGTCGGGGTTCTGTCGCACCCCCGGCGACGTATCGCCGACAGATCCTGGGTGGGAAGACGGGTCGGGGCTCAGGCTTCGACGAGGGCGAGGATGTCGTCGCCGTACTTCTCGAGCTTGGTCGGGCCGATGCCGGGGCACGCCGCGAGCTCGCGGACGTTGCGCGGGCGCGTGCGGGCGATCTCGCGCAGGTGGTTGTCGTGGAGGATGATGTAGGCCGGCATCTGCTGCGCCTGTGCGGTCCGGCTGCGCCACTCGCGGAGCGCCTCGAACAGCGCCTCGTCGACCTCGGCGTCCTCGCCGGTGTCGACCAGCCGGCCGCTCGTGACGGTCGTGACGCGCGGCTTCGGGGCGAGGCTCGTGCGCTCGCCGGCGACGGTGACCGGCGCCCCCATCGGCACCCGGACCTGCACGTCGTCGGCGAGGACGACGACCGCGGCGCCGTCCTCGACCGCGGCGACGCGGCCGGCGAACCCGCCCGGCAGCGTGACCTCGAGGCCCGGCTCGGCGACCACGCGGCCGTCGGCGCGGTGGGTGGGTCGCAGCTGGTCGGGGAGCACCGCCGCCTTGGGACGGTCACGCGGGGTCCGCGTCGCGGGACGGGTGAGCTCGGCGACGTAGGGCGACATCGCGTCGCGGTTGCCGACCACGGCGACCCGGTCGCGGCAGCGGGTCACCGCCACGTGGAAGACGCGCCGTTCCTCCTCGAGGTCCTCCGCGAGCCGGTGCGGCATCAGCCCCTGGTTCGCCGCGAACACGACCACGCGGTCCCACTCCATCCCCTTGACACGGTGGATGGTCGACAGGACGACGCCGTCGGCCTGCCCCTCGTCACGCAGGGACTCGACCAGCCACTCGCGGAAGGTCACCGGGTCGGGGTGCAGCGCCGCGAGCTGCTCCAGCGCGTCGAGGTCGTCGCCGTGGCTGGAGCCCTCGGGCCGGGTGGTCGAGGAGTCGAGCGCGTCCATCGCCTCGCCGAGGCCGATGCGGTTGCGGATGATCCACAGGCAGCGCTCGGTGTCGGCGCCGTCGGTGATCGCGGTCGTGAGGTGGGTGAGGTCGGCGAGGTAGCCGTCGAAGCGGTCGGCGGCCCGGCCGTCGAGGATCGCCGCGATCTCGTGCAGCCGGTCGAGGGTCCAGCGGCGCTCGCGCTTGAGGAACGGCTCGACCGCCGACTTCACCTTGCGCGCGGGGCGGTTGATCGTGTCCAGCACGTCCTCGCGCCGGATCCGCTCGGGGTCGAGCCCGATCCGCAGGTACGTCGAGCGCGGTGCGGATCCCGGTCCGGCCCAGCACGCTCGCGTCGAGCGGAGCCGTGCGCGGCACGCCGGCGTTGGCGAGCGCCACCTGCACCGGCAGGAGCGCGGCGTTGACCCGGGCCAGCACCGCGATGTCCGAGGGACGCAGCCCGTCGGCGAGCCAGTCCTCGATCAGCGACACCGACCGCTGCGACATCGCCCCGGCGGCGACCGCGTGGACCGCCGGCGCGGCGTCGTCGGTGCGCGCCGGCGCCGGGTGGATGACCTTGTCGACCCGCCGGCGGTTGTGCCCGAGCAGCGTCACGGCCGACGCCACGACCGACGGCGGGCAGCGGTAGTTGACCTCGAGCGCGTGGTGGTGGGCGCCGGGGAAGTAGCGGTCGAACTCGATGAGGTAGTCGGGGGTCGCGCCGGCGTAGCTGTAGATCACCTGGTCGTCGTCGCCGACCCCGAACACCTGCGCCGACGGGCCGGCGCACAGCTGCACGAGCAGCATGAACGCCGGCGTGAGGTCCTGGAACTCGTCGACGAGCAGGTGGGTGCAGCGGCGTTGCACCTCGCGGCGCAGGTCCGGGCGGGTCAGGAGCAGCTCGAGCGCGTGGTAGATCTGCTCGTCGAAGTCGAGCACGCCGCGCCGGTCGAGCTCGCTCGCGGTAGCGGTCGAACAGCTCGGCGAACCCGTCGACGTCGTCGCGCGCGGCCTCGACCTCGGCCGGGTCCCGCAGCGCCAGCCGGACCTCCGACAGCGCCTCGAGGTAGGGCTGGAACGGGTCCTGGTTGGGGATGCGCGCGGTCGAGACGAGCCGGTCCAGGATCGCCCGCACGTCGCGCTCGGTCACGATGTCGCGCCGCCCCTCGAGGTTGCAGATCCACATCCCGAGCGAGTGCAGCGTGCGGATGTTGGCGGTCGGCAGGGTCGGGTCGGTGGCGGTCCGCTCGCGCATCTCGGCGGCGGCGCGGGTGTTGTAGGCGACGGCGGTGACGAGCTCGGGCTCGTAGCCGCGGTCCCGGAGGAGGTGGCGCAGCCGGGCCGTCAGCACCCGGGTCTTGCCCGACCCCGCCGGCGCGATGATCCGCGCCGGCCCCGCGCGGTGCTCGACCGCCGCGAGCTGGTCGCCGGCGAGGTCGTCGCCGGGCCGGGCGTCACCCGGCCCGGGGGTGGGCGTGCGGGGGAGCCGACCGAGCGCCACCGACTCGCGGTGGACGGTCGGGACCTCGAGCGGTCCGCGCGGCCCGCCGTCGACCCACACGTCGGTGCCGTCGGCGAGCTGGACGTCAGCCACCTCGGAGGCGCCGGCGCCGCGACGCTGGGCCAGCACCCCGTGCCACCAGGTCGGGGTGGCGTCCTCGCCGGCGCCGCGGCAGTCGTAGGTGTTGGCCCACATGAGGAAGTGGAGCCGCTCGCGTTCGAAGCGGTGGTCGGGGGTGAGCTGGTACGGCGGCAGGTCGCAGGTCTCGGGCGCCCGCAGCGCCTCGTTGTCGACCGCGAGCTCGATCACGACCGGCGTCCGGGTGACCCAGTGGTGGTGCAGCACGGCGGCGGCCGCGGCCGGGTCGGCGAGCACGTCGCCGTCGACCACCACCCGCCGCGCGCCGGCGAGCGCGCGCGGCGCCGGCTGCCCCGCGGACACGACCGCCCCGCGCCCGAGCACGGCAGGACCGGGGAAGGCGACGGCGGCGGGGGTGTCGGCGGCAGGCATCGCCGCGCAGGCTACGGCGACCGTGCGACCTCCCGCGACACCACGCGCCCTCCGGCGCCCGACTCCGCTCGCGGTGCGCGGGGCTTCCCGCCGATCGGGTGCAGCTCCGACCATCCCCTGCGATCGGGTGCCGTACCGACCCTCCTGAGGTCGTCCGCGCACCCGATCCGCGGTGGGCCGGCTCGGGAGGTGACCGGGGGTGAGGCGTCGAACACGTGGGGGTGCACCCGGAGCCGGGTCGCGCCTCCCTCGCTCTCCCTCCGTGAGGTCCTCGCATGACGATGCCCACCTGGTCGCGCGCCGCTGCGCTCACCACCCTCGCCGCCCTGGCGGTCGCCGCCGCGCCGGCGGTGTCGCCCGCCACCGCCACGGCCTCCGCGCCCCTCACCGGGGTGACTTCGGCACCTGCGGGAGCCGAGGTCGTGCCCGCGAGCGTGCTGACCGACCCGGGCGACGGCTCGACCCTCGATGACGGAGGGACCGCCGAGGTCCCGAGCCGGCTCCTCGCCGGCGCGGCCGAGGGGCCGATCCGGTTCCCGGTCGGGGCGCCGCTCGGTGGCTACCTGCGACCGCCGGTCGGGGGCGAGTTCTTCGGCTCGCAGACGCCCGACCACGTCACCGACCTCTCCGCCGGCACCGCCGACGACGGGACCCCGCTGGTGCGTCCGCCGGACGAGACCCGTGCGGCGCACTCGCCGTACGCGACCTACTCGCCGCCCACGCGTGGCTACCACGACGCGCTCGTGACCAAGGCGGTCGTGCTCGACGACGGCACCGACATCGTCACCATCGTCAAGAACGACCTCATCGGGATGATCGACGAACTCGCGGTCGGCGTCGCCACCGAGGTCGAGGCCCGCACCGGCATCGACATCGCCGACGGCCTGGTGATGACCGCGACCCACACCCACGACGGGCCGGGCGCGGTCGCCAACGACGCGGTCCGCTACTTCTGGATGGCGATGGACACCTACCAGCCGGAGCTGGTTGGCGGGGTCGTCTCCGACATCGCCGACGTGGTCGTCGAGGCGCTCGACGCGCGCGTGCCGGCGCGCTTCGGCTACACGACCGGGCAGGAGTCGCGGGAGAACTCGCTCAACTCCTTCCGCCGCTCGCGGTCGCCGTGGACGCCCGAGCGGGTCGCTCAGCAGGAGGCGCTGCGCCGGCGCATCGGCGTCCTGCGGGTCGACGAGGTGGACGACCAGGGGAACGCGGTGCGCCCGCTGGCGGTCGTGATGAACTACGCCGCGCACGGCATCGTCTTCGACGTCGAGAACCTCTACTTCTCCGGCGACGCGCTGGGCGGCGCCGAGCGCGCGCTCGAGGCCAGCTTCGACGAGCCGGTCGTGGCCATGTACGTCCAGGCCGCCACGGGGGACGTGAGCCCGCGCGCCGACGGCGCCCCGAAGCTGCAGCGCATCGAGCGCTTCGGTGAGCTCCTCGCCGGCCAGGTCCGCGACCTCTACGACGGCATCACCGACTTCGCCGCCGCCCCCGACCTCGAGGCCGTCTCGCAGCGGATCGCGCTGAACCGCGAGACGCTCGGCTACGCCGACGGCGAGTACCCCTACGAGTGGGGCGCGGTCCAGTGCAACAACGACGGGCTCGAGGAGCAGTGCCTGCCCGCCACGCCCCCCGGTGCCTCCGACCTCGCCGACAACGGGCACGCCGAGAACGACAGCTTCGTCCCGCTCGACACCCGCGTGACCGCCGTCCGCATCGGCGACCTGGCGATCCTGGCCCAGCCGGGCGAGCCGCTCACCGAGTACGGCCTGCAGCTGCTCGAGGCGTCACCGTTCGGCTACGACGACACGATGGTGTTCGGCTACAGCCAGGACCACGTCGGCTACATCCTCCCGGACTCCAAGGAGGACTGGCTGCTCGGCGGCACCGAGGGCACCACGACGTTCTGGGGCTGGAAGCTCGGCGGCCGGCTGCTCCGCGCCAACGAGGAGCTGATGGCCGCGCTCGCCGGCACCGCGCCGGCGCCGGCGGACGAGCTCGAGGTGCTCTACACCACCCGGGCGTTCGTGCCGCAGGTCCCCACGCCGTCGGCACGTCCGGGTCGCGCGGTCGTGCAGCCGGCCGACATCGAGCGCTTCGACACGACCGTGTTCCGCTTCGAGGGCGGCGACCCCGTCCACGACCTCCCGACCGTCCGGGTCGAGCGCCGCGCCGGCAAGTCCGACGTGTGGCAGCCGCTCCGGGTCCGCGGCGGGCGGGTGATGGACCTGCCGTTCGAGTACGAGCTGCACTACGACCTGCTCGACGGGGTCCACACCTGGTCGGTGTTCTACGAGCCGGCCAAGGACGCGCGCGCCGGCGAGTTCCGGTTCGTCGTCGCCGGCGTGGCCGGTCCGCTCGACGAGCCCTACGAGCTGACCTCGGAGCCTTCACCGTCGGCCCCGTCGCCGTCGCTGCAGTCGTCACCGAGCGTCGCCCGCGCCGGCGGCATGGTCGAGGCGGTCGTCGCCTACACGCCGCGCCCCGACAACAAGCGGCTGATCGACGCCGAGGTCCCGAGCGACGTGCCGGCGCCGGTCCGCGCCGGCGAGGTGGTCTTCACCTTCGCCGACGGCACCGAGCGGGTCGCGACCGCCCCGACGATCGAGACCCGCGACGGGCGGCTGGTCGCGGTCTACCGCGTCACCGCGCCGGGCTCCGAGCTTCCGACGGCGGTCACGGCCACCGACGCCTACGGCAACACCGGCACCGCCTGACCCGCCGACGGATCGCCCGGCGTCAGGTCGACGTCGGGCGCTCGTCGAGCGACGGGGCGTGCCAGTCGCGGCGGACGAGCTCCTCGATCGCCCACGCGACGAGGTCGCTGCCGCTCATGACGTCGAGCGAAGCGAGGATCTCCTCGGCGGTCATGACGGTGCTGTCGAAGTACTGCGCGAACCCGTCGGCGTCGAGCCAGTCGGCGTGCTCCGGGTCGAAGCGGTACGGGCCGATCTCGAACTCGCCCCGGACGGCGAGCTGGCGGACGTCCTCCCAGGTGAGCTGCTCGGCGAGCTCCCGGGCGGCGTCGACCTCGTCGTCGGCGTAGGCGGGGTCGTCGAGGATGGCGGCGAACGGGCCGCGGGTGTCGGAGGCCGCGACCTCCTCGACGTCGACCGGTAGCGCGTCGTTGGCGTCGAACCGCTCGAGGGTCACCTGGGCGATGTGGAGGAGCCAGAGCCGCGACAGCAGCTCGGTGACCGGGATGGTGCCGGTGTGGCTCGGCAGGCCGAGGGCGCGGCGGGCGCTGTTGGCGGCGACGTCGCGCGGGCGCATCGAGGTCACGTTCGCGTCGGGCTCGGTGGTCGACCAGCGGTAGAGGGTGGCGTCCTCGCCGACCCGGAAGACGCCCACCTCGTCCCCGCTGCGGAGGACGGCGACCAGCTGGCGCAGCGGTGCGAGGTCGCCGGAGTCGGTGAGCTCGATCTCCTCGCCGGTCACGACGATGAGCCCCTCGACGTCGTCGGTGACCTCGAGGATGCCGGACGCCGCGAGCTCGACGTCGGTGAGGTCGACGGTGTCGGCGTCGGTCGCGGACACGGCGACGAGCGCGCGGGTGTCGGTGTCGAAGTCGCCGAGCTGGCCGTGCAGCTGGGCCAGCACGTCGATCGCGGTGTCGGTCGTGAGCGCCACGGGTGATCCTCGTGAGGGGCGGACCGCGAGGCTAGGCCGTGTCGCCCGCGACCACGCGGTCGGACCGCGGCCGGACCGTGAGCACCAGCCCCACCGCGAGCAGGATCTCCCGAGATGGCGGGCTCACCTGCTCACGGTCGCGGTCGTGCTCACGGTGCCCACGGTGCTCGCGGTGCCCGCGGTGCTCACGGACACTGACAGCGGGCGTCAGACGCCGGCGACCTCGTAGCCGGCTTCGTCGACGGCGGCCTTGATGGCGTCGTCGGAGGCGCTGCCCTCGACGGTCACGGTCTTGGCGTCGATGTCGACGACGACCGAGTCGACGTCGGCGAGCTGGCCGACCTCACCCTCGATGGCCGACTTGCAGTGGCCGCAGGAGATGCCGGGGACGGAGTAGGTGCGGGACACGGAGGTGCCTTTCTGAGCGGTCAGTTCTTGACGAGGCGGGAGATGACGTCGAGCGCCTCGGTGATCTTCTCGTCGCCGGCCTCGGGCCCCTGCTCGATCGCGTCGGCGACGCAGTGGCGCACGTGGTCGTCGAGCATGCTCATCGCCACGCCCTGCAGGGCGCGCGGTGGCCGAGGAGATCTGGGTGAGGACGTCGATGCAGTAGCGGTCCTCTTCGACCATCCGCTGCAGCCCGCGGACCTGCCCCTCGATGCGACGCAGCCGCGCGACGAGCTGGTCTCGGTTGGCGCTGTAGCCGTGCACGACGGGCTCTCCTCGCCGGCGTCCGGACGTCCGCCGGGCCGCGAGCAGTATAGGGGAGGGGGGTACCCCTCGCTCGTCGCCCTGTCGGGATCAGCGCGTGTCGACGGTCTCGTCCGACGGGTTGTGCGCCGGCTGGGCCCGGAGCCAGTCGAGCACCTCGTCCTTCAGGTACTTGAAGGTGCGCCCGCCCGGGACCCGGTGGGAGGGGATCACGCCCTCGCGCGACAGCCGACGGACCGTGTCGATGTTCATCCCCAACAGGTCCGCGACCATCGCCGCGTCGAGCACCGGGGGGAAGTCGTCTGCCATGGTCGTGCTCCTGGTCGTCACGTGCCGGCGGCGACGAACCTACCGGACCTACCACGGTGTAACACGACGCGAGCGACACCCGCAGGAACCCGTCCCCACCCCCCACACCCCGCCGCCTGCCCGGGATCTGTCACGCATGTGGGTCCGACCGGGACCCATCCCCGTGACAGATCCCGGGAGGTGGGTCGGCTCCTAGCGCGGTGGGCGGACGGCCGTGGCGGTGTAGGTCAGGGGGAAGGTGGCGCGGCGGCAGCCGTCGGCGGCGTCGAGGCGGAGCTGCACCGGCACGTGGGCGACGCCCGACCCGCGTCCGGGGATCGGGTCGGGAGGCAGGGAGGCGGTGCCGACGGCGAGCTCGGACCCGAGGCAGGACGTGCTCGCATCGCCCGCCGCCACCTCGAGGGTCTCCACGAGGACGTCGTACGGGAAGGGGTTGTGGACCTCCACGTCCAGCACGCGGGGGACCGCGGGCAGGAGACCGTCGACCGCGCCCGTGAGCGTCAGCACGGGGGCGTTGCCCTTGCCGTTGCCGTTCCCGCGGTCGGCCGGCGGCTTCGCGAGGGCAGCCGTCGCGACGAGCACCGAGACGGCGAGGACCAGGCCGAGGGTCGCGCCTCGGCCTGGTCGTGGTCCGCGGGGTGATCGCATCTGCGTGCTCGATGACACCAGCGAGCGCCTACGCGGGCTCGTCGGTGATCCCGTCGCAGTCGTTGTCGATCCCGTCGCCCAGGACCTCGACGGCGCCGGGGTTGATGCTCGCGTTGGCGTCGTCGCAGTCGAGCGAGTTGGTGGCGTACCCGGGGGGCCCGGGCGGGGTGGCCTGGACGCTCTCCGACGTCCCGTACCCGTCGCTGTCGGCGTCGACGTAGTAGGTGAGGAGCCCGAAGTCCTCGTCGATCGCCCCGTCGCAGTCGTTGTCGAGGCCGTCGAGGATCTCGACGGCGCCGGGGTAGACGGTGGCCTGCGTGTCGTCGCAGTCGCTCGAGGTCGTCGACGTACCCGGTCGGGGGGGTCTCGGCCTGGACGCTGACGCTGCTCGCGCCGTACCCGTCGGCGTCGGCGTCGAGGTAGTACGTCGTGAGCGAGACGCCTCCGTCACCCTCGGAACCCGCGGCGCCCGCGAGCGCCACCGGGATCGTGAAGAGCGCGCCGGCGCACGCCGCCGGCGAGTCGAGCGCCATCGACATCGCACCGGTCAGGACGTGGGTCGCCGAGTCGGCGGCCGGGACGAGCAGTGCGAGCCCGGTCTGGTCGGCGAACGCGACCCCGTGGCCGGGCGGTTCGCAGCCGGTCTGGTCGGAGGTGATGTCGCCGTTGCCCGTCACCGCCGTGATCACGACGGGGTACGGGTTCGGGTTCGAGATCGTGAGGTTGAGGTCGCCGACCCCGCCGGGGTAGAGGTCCGCGGCGGCGGAGGCGGACGCGTCGAGCGTGCTGATGGGGGAGGCGTCGCCGGCGCGGGCGTACCCCGACCCGGTCCCGTTGGCGAGCCACGCTGCGAAGGCGGTGCCGATGACGAACATGGTGCCCATGAGGAGTGCGGTGGTGGTCAAGCGACGACGTGAGGAGGTCACGGTCTGTCCTTCGGTCCGGACGGTGCGATCACCGAGCGTGCACCCGCGCCGGCTCGAGGGGAAGCCCCGGTGTGCCGCGCCCGCGGTCGTCCACAGGTCGCCGACGCACCGCGCTTGACGGATCCGGTCCCGCCGGCAGGCTCCCCCACCGTGCGGTCCGCGCCACGGAGGGAGCGGGGCGACCCGTCCCCGCCGGCACGCGGCAGGGGCCGCGCCGGCGGGCGGCGAACACCCGCCCGGCGGATGACGCGCCGTACGGCGCGAGCCGACCGTGTGTGATGACGACGGGGGAGGACCCGATGACCGCGACCGACCTGGGCGCACCGACCCGGACGGTGCCGGCGTCCCCGCCGCCCGCGCCGCCACGCCGCCCGCTCGGGTCCCGGCTGTCGACCGCGCACGTCGTGATGATCCTCGCCGGGCTGCTGGCCGCGCTCGCGAACGTCGCGCTCATCCGGTCCAGCGATGACACCGTCCCGATCCTCGTGGCCCGCGACGACATCGCCATCGGGGCGACCGTGACCGCGGACATGCTCCGCCCCGCGGACGCCCGCCTCGACGACGCCGTCCTCGCCACGCTGGTGTCCGGGCGCGACCTCGACGCCGGCGTGCTCGAGGGCACCGTCACGACGGCGTTCGTCCCGGCCGGGAGCCCGCTCCGGCGCGCCGACCTCCGCGCCACCGCCACCGACGAGCCGGGGCTGCGTCGCATCGCCATCCCGCTCCGGGAGGAGCTCGCGGTTGGCGGGGCCATCGGCGTGGACGACCGCATCGACGTGATCCAGGTCGTCGACGGGGTGGCCCGCTACCTCGTCGCCGGCGCGCGCGTGCTCGCCGTCTCCGACGGCAGCGGCGCCGCGCTCGGGGCGGTGTCGAGCTTCCACGTCACCATCGGGGTCGACCCCGACGCGGCGCTGTGCCTGGCCGCGGCGATCGACGCCGGCGGGCTGTCGGTGGTGCTGTCCACCGGCCAGGAGCCGGTGCCGACCACACCGTGCACGACGCCGGCCGCCCCCGCCGAGCCCACCGCCCGGGACCGCACCGAGGTCGGCCGGTGACCCCCGAGATCGCGATCGTCGTCTCGCCCCGCGACTGGGCCGAGCGCCTCCACCGGTTCGTCGCCGACCACGGCGGCGCGCGCGTCCGCGCCCGCATCCTCGACGGTCGGGAGGCGCTCGACGAGGGCTACCAGGTGCTGGTCGCCGAGGACCTCACGTCGTTCCTCACGCCGCGTCTGATGGCCGAGCTGCGTCGCAGCGGCCGGCGTGTGCTCGGGGTGTACGACCCGGTCGAGCCGTGGGGGCGGGAGCGGCTGGGCGAGCTCGGCGTCGACGACACCATCGAGTCCACCAGCTCGCCGGAGCAGTTCCTCCGCGCCGTCGACGCGCTGGCGCTGACCGCCCAGGCCGACCTCGACGCCGAGCTCGTCGCGCTCAACGCCGCCGGCGAGCGCGGTGCGACCACCACCTTCGACACCCCCGCCGGCGCCACCGACGAGGCCCCGTCGGGAGGTCGTGTCGGCGTCGTGACCGTCGTCGGTGGCCCCGCCGGTGCGCCCGGTGCCACCGAGCTCTGCATCGGCCTCGCCCACGCCGCCGCCCGGCGGGGCGAGTCGGCCGTCGTCGTCGACGCCGACGAGGTCGCGCCCAGCGTCGCCCAGCGGCTCGGGCTGCCCCAGCACCCCAACCTCCGCACCGCGATCGACGTCGTCGAGCACCACACCGGCTCGCTGACCGACGTGCTGGTCCCGGTCCCCGCCGGCCGGTTCGAGGTGCTGAGCGGGCTCCCCACCACCCGTGACTGGACCGAGCTGCGGCCGGGTGAGGTGGTCGATGTCATCGACGAGCTCGCCCGGATCCGGCACCACGTCATCGTCAACGTCGGCCACCGCATCGAGGAGCTCGGCGGCGCCGGCGTCGCGAGCCGCTACGGGGTGGCCCGCGCGCTCCTCGCCGAGGCCGACGTGCTCGTGGGTGTGCTCGCGCCCGACGCCGGTGGGACTGGCCCGGTTCGTCGAGTGGGTCGCCGACGTCCGCGCCCTCACCCGCGTCCCGGTCCACACGGTCGTCAACCGCTCGCCGGCGTCGGCGTTCAAGCGCGGCGAGGTCGAGGACGAGCTCCGCCGCACCTACGACCCGCCGAGCCTCAGCCACGTGCCCGCCGACAAGCACGTGCCCGACGCCGAGTGGGCGGGCACGCTGGTCACGAGCAGCGCCTACGTGCGGGCGCTCGACACGGTCGCCGCGGCGGTCCTGCCGCGGCCCGTCGCGGCCGCCACGCCGTCGCCCCCGGCGGAGGTCGCGTCGTGACGGGCCCGGCCAACGCCTACGAGACCATCCGGCTCGACGCGCTCCACCACCTCGAGCGCGACCGCATCGACCCGACGAGCGACCTCGAACGCGTCCGCGAGGTCGTCGCGGGCGCGGTCGACGGCTACCAGCGGCGCGCGCACCTCGGCCAGGGACGGGCGCTCGCCGACCCCGCCGACATGGTCGCGCGGGTGCTGGCCTCCATCACCGACTTCGGGCCGCTGTCGGAGCTGTTCGCCCGCAACGACGTGGAGGAGATCTTCATCGAGGGCGGCCGGGTCACGTTCATCGACACGACCGGGCGTCTCCAGGGATCGCGCACCCCGACCACCGAGCACGAGAACCGCCAGCTCGTCGACCGGCTGCTCGCCACCACCCAGCGGACCCTCGACGCGACCTCGCCGCTGGTCCAGGCACGGGTGATGGACGGCAAGGCGCGGCTCACCGCCGCGCAGGACCCCATCTCCGACGGGCTGTCGGCGACGATCCGCCGGCACATCATGAAGAAGGAGACGTTGCGGTCGCTCGTGACCCGCGGTTCGCTGTCGATGCCGGCGGCCGGGTTCCTGTGGGCGCTGATGCAGGCCACGACCAGCGTGGTGACCTCCGGGCCGCCCGGCTCCGGCAAGACCTCGCTGCTGTCCGCGATGATCGGCTCGGTCCCGAGCACCCACTGCGTGCGGTGCTGCGAGGAGATCCGCGAGCTCTACGTCCCGATCACCCACGGGGCCTACTACGAGGCGCGCCCGCCGGCGCTCGACGGGTCCTCCGAGGTGTCGCTCCGCGACCTCGTGAAGTTCGTGCTCGCGATGCGTCCCGACCTCATCGTGGTCGGCGAGGTCCGGGGCGCCGAGGCGTTCGAGCTGACCCGCGCGGTCAACGCCGGCACCGGCTTCGCCTGCACCGTGCACGCCAACTCGGCGCGGGATGCGCTCAACGCCCTGGTCAACGCCGCGATCATGGCGGGCGAGAACGTGCGCGAGGAGATCGTGCGCAAGGTCTTCACCTCGGCCATCGACTTCGTCGTCCACCTCGACCGCGACGACATCAACCGGGCCGACCCGTCACGCGGGATCCGCCGGCAGGTGATGGAGATCATCGCGATCGTGCCGGCGCTCACCAACGACTTCTCGACCGAGACGATCTTCCTGCGTCCCGACCTCGGCCGACCGCTCCTGTGGACCGGCGTCATGCCGCCTGACGCCGAACGCATCGAGCGGTCGCTGCCGGACGGGATGACGCTGCAGGGCATCCTCGAGGGGCGGGTGTCGCCGCTGTGACGCTCCTCGCCGTGGTCGCCTCCGCCGTGTTCGCCTACCTCGTCGTGGGCGTGGCCACCGGCAACGCGCCGGCGCTGACGTTCCCGCGCCTCGACCGGTCCCAGGTGAGCCGCCGGCAGCTGTGGCTGGTCCAGGCCGGCGCCGACCTCACCCCGCGGCAGTTCCTCGTCGGCTCCGTCGCCGCCGGCGCGGTGACCTTCCTGTTCGTGGTCCTGCTCACCGCGACGCCGGCGGTGGCGATCGTCCCGGCCGTCGCGGTCGGCCTCGCACCGCGGGCGCACTTCAGCCGGTCGCGTGCCCGGCGGATGAAGGAGCTCCAGCAGGCGTGGCCGGACGGCGTGCGCGACCTCCTCGCGTCGATCTCGGCCGGGCATGAGCCTCAACCAGGCGGTCGCCGCGCTGGCGACGGGCGGCCCCCAGGCGCTCCGCGACGCGTTCGCGCGGTACCCGACGCTGTCGCGGATGATCGGCGTGGTGCCGGCGCTCGAGGTCGTCAAGGAGGAGCTCGCCGACCCCACCAGCGACCGCATCATCGAGGTGCTGATCCTCGCCCACGAGAAGGGCGGGCACATCCTGAGCGACATCCTGCGTGACCTCGCCGAGGCGACGACGCGGGACGTGCGGGCGCTGGAGGAGATCGCGACCGAGGCGCTCGAGCAGAAGATCAACGCCCGTGCCGTGTTCGTGCTGCCGTGGGTGGTGCTGCTGGTCCTGACCCTGAAGCCCGGACCGTTCCGGGACTTCTACCGGTCGACCGGCGGCGTGCTCGTCGTGCTCGCCGGGGCGGCGCTCAGCCTGTTCGGGTTGTGGCTCGTCTCGCGGCTGTCCCGCGAGCAGGTCGAGCGGCGCGTGCTCGGTGCCGCGGCGACCGTCGTCCACCGGCGCCGGGAGGGTGCGACCGTGACCGGACTCGACCCGCTCGTCGTCGTGGCCGTCGTGGCCTCGACCATCGCGCTCGCCGCGGCCGCGGTCGTGGTCGTCCCGCTGCCGCGACGGCTGGCCGGACGGGTGCGCCCCTACACCCTCGGCGCGCGGACGAGCCTCGGTCGCAGCGCCGACGTCCGCGCGGTCGCCACCCCCCACGCCGGCCGCTCCACGCTCCGGCGTCTGTTCGGACCGCCGGTCGAGGCGGTCGCCGCGCGGCTGGGCCGGTACCTCGATGCCACCGCCGAGGAGCGGCTGGTCCTCAAGCTCCACCACGCGGCGCTGCTCACCGAGATCCCGGAGGAGCGGCGCGCCCAGGAGTACCGGGTGCGCCAGCTCCTGGCGGCTCTGTCCGGCTCGGGGGTCGCGCTCGTCCTCGGGGTCGCGGTCCGGCTGCGGCCGAGCGGGGTGGCCGCGCTGGTCCTGCTCGGCTTCGTGATCGGGGCCGCGCGCTGGCGCGCCGCGCTCGACCGTGCCATCGAGGACCGTCGCGAGCGGATGCGGATCGAGCTCTACACCGTGAACCAGCTGATCGCGATGGACGTCCGCGTGGGCGGCGGCGTGCTGCAGGCCGTCCGGCGGGTCGTCGACCGCGGGCACGGGGTGCTCGTCGACGAGCTCGCGGACATCCTCCGGGCCCACGAGTCCGGCGTCGGCGCGCGCGACGCCTTCGTCGCCGCAGCCCAGCGCACCCCCGAGCCGTTCGTGGCCCGCACCTACCGGCTGCTCGGCGCCGGGGTCGAGTTCGGCTCCGACCTCGCCGGCGCGCTCCTCGACCACGCCGAGGACATCCGCGAGTCGCGGCGGGAGGCGCTCAAGAGGACCGCCACGCGCCGGCGCGCCGCGATGCTCCTCCCCATCATCGCGGTCCTCGCCCCCGTGATGTTGCTCTTCATCGCGGCCCCGCTCCCGGCCATCGTCTTCGGCGTCCGCTGACGCCGCCCCCGTTCCACCCACGACCCCGCCGCACCCACGACCCCTGCACCAGAACGGAAACCGTCATGGACCACCTCACCGACCTGCTCCACCGCCTCGACACCGAGGAGGACGGCTTCTCGACCGCCGAGCTCCTGGGCAACGCCGCCCTCGGCGTCGTCGCCCTCGTCGTCATCTGGGCCGCGCTCCAGGCCCTCGGCGTCGACATCGTCGAGTTCATCCGCGGCCAGCTCGTCGCGGGCTGACCTCGTCCCCGTGACCGGCCGGCGTGCCCGCGAGGGCGGCTTCATCACCATCCAGTACACCTGGGTGATCGCGACGAGCCTCGTGCTGCTCACGCTGTTCGCCAACGTGATCGTGGTGCAGTACGGGCAGGGCGTGGTCCGCACCGCCCTCGACGAGGGGGTCCGGGCCGGGGCGCGGGTGACCACCTCGGCTGCTTCCGCGGAAGCGGCCTGCGAGGTCACCGCCGAGCGGACGCGACGCGACCTCCTCGGGGGTCGCCTCGGCGATGGGGTGAGCTTCGACTGCACGCCGGCGGGCGCGGAGATGCGCGCCTCGGCCGCGGCGGTCTTCCCGTCGTGGTTCCCGGCCGTCCCCGACTGGTCCTTCACCGCGACGGCGGTCGCGGTCCAGGAGGTCGCGCCGTGACCGCGGTCCGGGGCCGGCTCGCGGCGCTGCGCCGGAGGTTCGACGGTGAGGACGGGTTCACCGCGGCGGAGTTCGCCGCCGGCGTGGGCCTGCTCGTGTTCCCCATCGCGGTGCTCGTGTTGAGCCTGCCGGTGTGGACCGCGACCCAGGAGGCGGGGCGGGTCGCCGCCCAGCAGGCCGCCCGTGCCATCGTGACCGCGCCGGACCACGCCGCCGGCGTCGCCCGGGCGCGAGGCGCTCGCGACCGAGGTGCTCACCAACCTCGGGGTCGAGCGGGTCGGGGCGCTGGAGGTCGACGGGGTGCTCGCCCCGACCCCCTCGTCCTCCCCGCAGGAGCTCGTCACGGTGACCGTCACCGTGCGCATGCCCGCGCTGGCGTTGCCGCTGATCGGCGAGTGGGGTGCGTTCGACCACCGCGTCTCGCACACCCAGCCGGTGGACCGCTACCGCAGCCACCCGCGGGGCGCGTGATGGCCGGCTGGCTCCGCGACCGCCACGCCGACGAGGACGGCGTGGTCGTGCTGTGGCTCCTCGGTCTGTCGGTCACGCTGCTGATGCTGGGCGGCATCTCGATCGACCTGTGGCACGTGTTGAGCGAACGCCGGGCGCTGGTCGGGGTGGCCGACGCGGCTGCCTACGCCGGCGCGTCCGGGCTCGACGAGGCCTACTACCGCGCCACTGGCGAGGTCGCCCTCGCGCCGGCGATCGCCGAGGACCTCGCCCTCCGTGCCGTCGCGGCCCAGCCCGACGCCCCGTCCCTCACCGCCGCCGAGGTCGCCGCGTCGCCGGCGCTGGTGACCGTGACCGTCCGCGGCCGCGTCGAGCTCACGCTCTTCCGGCTCCTCGCTCCGGGCACCGACGCGCTCGACCTCGCCGTCACCGCCACGGCCGAGCCCCGCCTCGGCGGCTGACCGGCCGCCTGCCGAGGGGCCCGCCGTCAGGGAGTGCAGGGGTCCTCCGTGATCCCGCCGTCGGCGTTCAGGCGGATCCCGACGAGGTCCCACGCGGTGGTGCCGTCGCCGCCCTCGTCACCGACCCAGATCATCCAGAACTCCTCGCCGTCCATCTCGGCGTACTTGCCGCCGGCGAAGGGGCTCCAGGTGATGGCGACGATCGCCGAGGTGCAGGTCGCGGAGGTGCTGCCGAGCTCGACGAGCTCGGTGTCGAAGGGTGTGGCGGGTCGCACGAGCGTGCCGTCGAAGGCGTCCTCGAACTGGGTCAGGATCCGGTCGCGCTCGTCCACGACGACGTTCTGGGTCAGGATCGCCCGGCCCGCCTCGTCGAGGCCCCCGCCCTGGGCGGTGGTCTCCGCGAGCTCGGCGTAGAGCGCGGCGGTGGCGCCGGCGAGGGCGGCGACGTAGGCCTCGTCGATGTCCGGCGGGATGGTCGACAGGTCGGCCTCGGCCGCCGCGGTGGGGGAGGGCTCCGCGGTCGGGTCCGGGGTCGCGAGCGGTCGGCTCCGGGGCCGGTGTCGGCGCGGCCTCCTCCGCCTCGGACGAGCCACAGGCGGCGAGCAGCACGGCGACAGCCACGCCGGTGGCAGAGCGCTTCCAGGTCACCACGGTCCCCGTTCGTTGCTGTGGAGGTCTGCGGGCGGCCAGGCTAGCCAGGGAGCTCGCACGTCTCCGACGGCGTCAGGCGGTCGGGAGGCGCAGGACGACGCGCGCGCCGCCGGCGTCGCCCGCCTCGAGGACGAGCCGTCCGCCGGCCTCCTCGGCCACCCGCCGGGCGATGTCGAGCCCGAGCCCGGTCGAGCGGGCCGAGCCGGTGGTGCCGCGCTCGCCGACGGCGAGGTCGGGGGGCCAGCCGGGGCCGTCGTCCTCGACCACGACCGTCACGGCGCCGTCCCCGCGGGTGACGGCGACCGTCACCGCCACGCCCTCGGGCGTGTGGGCGAACACGTTGCCGAGCACGGCGTCGAGCGCCTCGCCCAGCCGGTCGGGGGCCAGCCGCACCGTCGCCACGCCGGCCCCGTCCGCCCGGTCGTCCTCGGGCTACGAGGTCGGGGAGGTGGACGGTGAGCTCGCGGTCCTGGTCCTCGGCGAGCGGCGCCCAGAACGCCACCCGCTCGGCCACGACCGACAGGGCGTCGCAGCCCGGTCCCGACCCGGCCGCCGCCCGCGACCGGAACGAGCGGATCACGCCGGTCACCTCGTCCTCCAGCGACGCGACGTCGGCCAGCACCCGGGCCCGCTGGGGCGAGTCGGGCAGCGCCTCGGCGTCGAGCCGCAGCGGCGTCAGCGGGGTCCGCAGCCGGTGCGAGAGGTCGGCGGCCGCCTCGCGTTCGGCCTCGAGGAGCGACTCGACCCGCCGGGCCAGCTCCCCGAGGACGCCGGCGACGCGCGCCACCTCGGGCGGGTCGGATACGTCGGCGCGGGCGTCGAGGTCGCCGGCCGCGAGCCGCCGCGCCAGCGCCTCGACCTCCCGGATCGCCGACAGGGTGCGGCGGGCCAGCACGTCCGCCAGGGCGGTCGCCCCGCCGACGAGGACGACGCCGAGCCCGGCCAGCACCGCCCACGCGGCCACCACGCCCCGGCGCAGCGCCGAGTCGGGGACGAGCGCGTGGACGAACCCGGCGCCCGCGGCGGCGACCACCGGCACCACCACGACCTGGCCGTCCGGCACGGCGTAGCGGCCGGTGCGGGGCGCCGCCTGGACCTGCTCGGCGAGGCCGGCGGGGGGAGGCGCCCCGAGGACGCCGCCGTCGGGCAGCACCACCCCGAGCGGACCCGGCAGGCCCGCCGCGGTCGCGTCGACCAGCGCTTCGGTGCGTCCGCGGTCGTCCTGCAGGGCTACCGCCGGCGCCAGCGTCCGGGTCGCGAGCTCCGCCGGCCGCAGCGCCCGGTCGGCGGCGAGCTCCCGGACCAGCAACCCCAGCGGCAGCACGAACGCCAACGCCACGAGCGCGGTCGTCGCGGCGACCAGCGCGTTGAGGCGGCGTCTCACGGCGCGTCGGTCGGGGCGGCGAGCCGGACGCCGACCCCGCGGACGGTGTGCAGGTAGCGCGGCTCCTTGGCCGACTCGCCGAGCTTGCGGCGCAGCCACGACACGTGCACGTCCACGGTGCGGTCCCCGCCACCCAGCGGCTGGTGCCACACCTCGGCCAGGAGCTCCTGCTTGGACACGACCTCGCCGGCGTGCTCGGCCAGGTGGGCGAGGAGCGCGAACTCCAGCCGCGACAGGTCCAGCGGCTCGCCGGCGAGGGTCGCGACGTGGGCGCGCGGGTCGACGCGGAGCTCGCCCACGACCAGCGGTGCCGCGTCGCCGCCGTCGGTGTCGCGCCGGCGCAGCACCGCCCGGATGCGCGCCTCGAGGTGGGCGGCGGAGAAGGGCTTCACGACGTAGTCGTCCGCGCCGGCGTCGAGCACCCGCACGATCTCGGCCTCGTCGTCGCGGGCGGTCGCCACGATCACCGGCACGGCGCTGACGCCGCGCAGCATCCGCAGGACCTGCACGCCGTCGATGTCGGGGAGGCCGAGGTCGAGCACGACCACGTCGGGCGGCTCGTCGACGACCGCCTCCAACGCCGCGAGGCCGGTGGCGACGTACGCGACCGCGTGCCCCCGGTCGGCGAGCTCGCGCAGCACCGCACCGCGGATCGCCGCGTCATCCTCGACCAGGAGCACCTGAGCCACATCCGGAGCCTACGACCGGCGCCGCCGTCGGGGCCGGAGGTGGCGAGGATCTGAGGTGGTCTTGATCCTGGCTTGAGGTCCGCCGACGTACCGTTGCGGGTGTGCGCCGGAGCCGTCATCCGCGCCGGGGCCGTGCTCCCGTCGGACCTCCCCGCACACCCTCCCGAGACGAGAGCCCGCCGTGCCCGACCTCGACCCTCCCGCGGCGCCCGCCGACACCGACGCGACCGCACGCCCGACGCGGGGTCGTCTCGCCCGGCCGGCGTTCGTGACGGCCTGGGTCGTGACCCTCGCCGGCGCGGTGGCCGTGTCGGGGTGGGCGGTCGGGATCGCCACCCGGCAGGTCACCGACCCGTCGGCGCCGCTCGCGTTCGTGTCCCCCGACGACGACGCCACCGATCCGGCGACCTCGCCGTCCCCGTCCGACGACCTCACCCCCTCGCCGTCGCCGAGCCCCGACGCCTCGGGGTCCACCGGATCGGACGACGACGGCGTGGACGAGGACGGCGGGGCCAGCAGCGGCGGGTCCGGGTCGGCGTCGTCCACCACCTCCGGCGGGAGCTCCACGTCCGGGTCGTCACGGCTCCGGGTCGTCCGCGTCCTCGACGGCCTCGCCCCGCGCGGAACCCACGCCCTCGTCCTCGCCGGCGGAGCCCGACGACGACGGCCCCACCACCGATCCCGACGACGACGGCCCCAGCCCGACCGCTTCGGCGACCCCGTCGCCCTCGCCGGCGTCGGCGCCGGCGACCACGAGGACCGCGACCGCGATCGGGGGTCAGGCGACGTTCCGGTTCGAGGGCGGGACCGTGACGCTGGTGGGCGCCACGCCGGCGAGCGGCTTCGAGGTCACCACCGAGCGCGAGGGCGATCAGGTCACGGTCCGGTTCCGCTCCGAGGACCACGAGTCGCGCATCCGGGGGGAGTACGAGGACGGCGCCCCCTCGACCGACGTCGAGGAACGTCCGGAGGACTGACCGGCGTCGGCGTCCTTGACGTGGGCTTGAGGTGACGGGGAGGCGCCCTTAGCGGGGGGTCGGCGACGGTGGAGCCACTCCCCCCGACGACCGGAGCACCGATGAAGCGCACCGTCCGTACCGCCCTCCTCAGCACCGGCGCCGTGACGCTGGCCGGCGCGATGATCGCCACCGGCTGGGCCGCCACCTCGCCGGCGCAGCCCACGCCCCTCGCCGCGACCGCCGCCGCCTCGAGCGACGACGACGGCACGCCCGACCAGGGCCCCGGCGACGCGCCCGGGACCGCCGGTGCCGATGATGCCGGCGGCGACGACGACCTCGCCACCCTCGTCGCCGGCGACGACGACCCCGCGGACGACGACCTCGCCGGTGACGACCTCGCGGACGACGACGCCACCGACGACGACGCCGACGACCTCGCGGACGACGACGCGACCGACGACGACGCTGACGACGACGAGAGCCGCACCGAGGACACGTCGTCCACGACCCCCGAGGACGGCACCCACACCTTCGCCGCCGCCGACGCGGGTCAGGTGACCTACCGCGTCGAGGGCGGCACCCTCGAGCTCGTCGCGGCGACCCCCGCCGACGGCTGGACCGTCGAGGTCGAGCAGGCCGCCGGCGACGAGCTGGACCTCGACTTCCGGCGCGACGGCGTGCGTGTCCAGGTCGACGTCGAGTTCGAGGACGGGACGGTCCGCGAGCGGGTCCGTACCCGCACCGAGGACGACGCCTCCGACGACGCGACCCCGTCGGACGACGCCAGCGCCGACGACTCCGACGACCGTGACGACCACGGCTCCGAGGACGTGTCCGACGACGCGACCCCGTCCGACGACGCCAGCACCGAGGACTCCTCCGGCAGCGACGACGTCTCCGACGACGCCGAGGACGACTCCTCCGGGCACGGCAGCGACGACGAGGTCGACGAGGTCGACGACTCCGGCCACGACGGCTCCGACGACTGAGCAGCCCCCTCGCCGACCCGACCCCCGACCGCCCACGCCGGCCCCCCGGCGTGGGCGGTCGGTCGCGGTACACCGTGACGTGCCGCACCCGCCGCAGATGGGCGGACCTCGGCGCCGACCCTCTGTCGGTCCTACAGCCAGCCGCTGCGCTTGAACGCGCGGTAGAGCCCGAACGAGATGGCGAACATCAGGACCAGCGCGAGCGGGTAGCCGATGCGCCACTCGAGCTCGGGCATGTGCTCGAAGTTCATGCCGTACACGCCGGCGATCATGGTCGGCACCGCCACGATCCCGACCCACGCCGAGATCCTGCGCATGTCCTCGTTCTGACGCAGGCCGATCTGGGCCATGTTGGCGGACAGCGCATCGGTGAGGAGCTCGTCGAGCACGGCCAACCGCTCGCGCGCCCGGATGACGTGGTCGAACACGTCGCGGAGGTGGTGGTGGAGCTCCGGGTCGACGTGCACCGGGGGCGGCTGCGCCGCGAGTCGGCGCATCACCTCGCGCAGCGGCGTCACCGCCCGGCGCACGGTCTGGACCTCGCGCTTGGCGCGGTAGATGCGCTCGGCGAGGTCGTGGTGGCCGGGCGTGAAGACGTTCCGCTCGATCGCGAGGACGTCCTCCTCGAGGTCGTCGAGGACGGCCTCGTACTCGTCGACCACCCGGTCGGCGACGGCGTACAGGACCGAGGATGCGCCCAGCACGAGCGACTCCGGGTCGGCTTCGAGCCGCCGGCGGAGCTCGGCGAGTCCGTTGAACTCGCCGTGCCGCACGGTGACGATGAACCCGTCGCCGAGGAAGACCATGACCTCGCCGATGTCGAGCTCGTCGTCGTCATCCCCGAAGCCGACCGTCTGCATCACGAGGAAGCTGGAGTCGCCGTAGCGCTCGAGCTTCGGGCGCTGGTGGGCGTGGACCGCGTCCTCGATGGCGAGAGGGTGGAGGTCGAAGAGCTCCTCGACCTCGTCGAACTCCTCGTCGGTCGGCTCGAACAGGCCGATCCAGACGAACGCGTCGGGTTCGCGCGTGCCCCGCTCGACCATCTCGGCGAGCGACAGCTCACCGCCCACGCGCCTCCCCCGCTCGTACAGCGCGACGTCGACGATCACGGCGACTCCTCGGTGGGCCGTTGCCGGAGCCTACGCTGGCCACTCCCCGACGACCGACGTGCGAGTCCACGTGACCACCGCTGAGCACGCCCGCTTCATGGACCTCGCTCTCGCCGAGGCCGAGGCGGCCGCGGCGCACGACGACGTGCCGATCGGGGCGGTGCTCGTCCACGCCGGCGAGGTCATCGGGCGTGGGCACAACCGGCGCGAGGTCGACCACGATCCGACCGCCCACGCCGAGATCCTCGCGCTGCGCGAGGCCTCGCAGCGGCTCGGGACCTGGCGGCTCGACGACGCCACCCTCTACGTGACGCTGGAGCCGTGCACGATGTGCGCCGGCGCGGTCGTGCTGGCCCGGCTCGGCACGCTCGTGTTCGGTGCCGACGACCCCAAGGCCGGCGCGGTCGGGGCGCTCTACGACGTGCCGCGCGACCCGCGGCTGAACCACCAGGTCACGGTCGTGCGTGGGGTCGAGGCGGCACGCTGTGGCGACCTGCTGCGCGACTTCTTCCGCGCCAAGCGAGGGAGCTGACGATGGACCACGCCACCTACGTCGACCACCTCCGTCGGGACGCCGCCGCGCTCCTCGACGCGGCCGAGCCCGACCTCGGCCGGCGCGTGCCGGGCTGTCCCGACTGGGACGTCGCCGACCTCGTGTGGCACATCGCGGTCGTCCACCACCGGTGGGGGAGCATCGCCGAGCGGGGCTGGACCTCGAAGGAGGAGACCGACGCGGGCTACGTGCGTCCCGAGCGCCCCGGCGAGGGCGACCTCGTCGCGTTCGCGCGCGAGCAGGCCGACCACTGCGTGGAGGTGCTGTCCGGGCTCGACCCCGCCACGCCGAGCTGGAACTGGACGACCGGGCGGCAGGACGTCGGCTGGATCGCGCGGCGGATGGCGCACGAGACCGCCGTCCACCGGGTCGACGCGGAGCAGGCCGCCGGCCGGGACGGCTCGCTCGAACCGGAGCTCGCCGCCGACGGGCTCGACGAGTTCCTCCAGGTGTTCCTGCCCCGCCGCGGCGACTACGCCGGCGCGTCCGGCTACCTCGGCGTGCTCGAGACCGACACCGGCCGCGCCTGGGCGGTCCACCTCGACCCGCCGACGGCCGCGCTCGTGTCCCCCATGAAGGTGCCGAAGAAGGCGCGCGACATCGAGCAGCTCAGCGGACCCGCGTCACCGCTGCTCCTGTGGCTGTGGGGTCGCGCCGAGCGGCGAGACGCCGGCCCGCTCGCGAGGGCGCTCCGCGAACACGTCGCCGGGTCCTAGCCCTCCACCCTCCCGGATCCGTCGCGGCTTCCTGCCACTCCGCGCCGGTCCGGGACGCTGCGTCAGGTGCCGAGGTAGGCCTCGACGACCTTGCGGTCGGAGAGCAGCTCCTCGGCGGGACCTTCGAGGACGATCTCGCCGGTCTCCATGACGTAGCCGTGGTCGGCGGCACGCAGCGCCCGTCGGGCGTTCTGCTCCACGAGCAGCACCGTCGTTCCGTTCGTGCGGATGTCCTCGATCACGTGGAACACCTCGTCGACGAGCTTGGGCGCGAGCCCCATCGACGGCTCGTCGAGGAGGAGCACCCGCGGTCGCGCCAGCAGCGCACGGGCGATCGCGAGCATCTGCTGCTCGCCGCCTGACAGGCTCCCGGCGGACAGCTTGCGGCGGTCCTCCAGCACGGGGAAGCGGCCGTACACCTCGGCGAGACCCTCGGCGAGGTGCTCACGCTGGTGCCACGCGCCGAGGTGGAGGTTCTCCTCGATCGTGAGCGTGGCGAGGATCAGCCGACCCTCGGGGACCTGGACGAGGCCATCCGAGACGAGGCTGCTGCTGCGTCGCCCGGTCACGTCCTCGCCGTCGAGGAGCACCATCCCGCCGCTCGGCTTCACGAGCCCCGAGATGGCCGCGAGCGTGGACGACTTGCCGGCGCCGTTGGCGCCGATGAGGGTGACGAGCGCGCCCTCGGGGACGCGCAGGTGCACGCCACGTACCGCCTCGACGTGGCCGTAGGTCACGTGGAGGTCGCGGACCTCGAGCGCCCCGCTCACGCTGCCCCCTCGTCCTCGTCGCCGCCGAGGTAGGCGGCGACCACCTGGGGGTCGTCGGCCACGGTCTGCGGGTCGCCGTCGGCGATCTTCTGGCCGAAGTCGAGCACCACGACCCGGGTGCAGGTCCGCATGACGAGCCGGACGTTGTGCTCGATGAGGAGCACGGTGATGCCCCGGTCCGCGATGGACCGGATGAGGGTGCCCAGACTGGCGGCTTCGACGTGGTTCATGCCGGCCGCGGGCTCGTCGAGGACGAGGAGGCGCGGCTCGGCGGCGAGGGCGCGGGCGATCTCGAGCCGGCGACGGTCGCCGTAGGACAGCGCCGACGCCGCAGCGTCGCCGCGTCCGCCGAGGCCGGTGAGGGCCAGGACCTCGTCGGCGCGTTCCCGGGCCACCGCCTCGTCCCGACGCGCCGACGGTGCCAGCACGAGCCGCCGCAGGAACGTCGAGCTCGTGGCCAGGTGGGCTCCGATGAGCACGTTCTCGCGCACGCTCAGGTGGTCGAACAGGCGCACCTGCTGGAACGTCCGCGCCACGCCGAGCGCCGCGACACGGTTCCCGCGCGTCCCGCGTGCGACGACCTCGCCGGCGATCTCGATGGCTCCGTCGGTGGCCGGGGTGAGACCGGTGAGCACGTTCACGAGCGTCGTCTTGCCGGCGCCGTTGGGTCCGATGAGCCCGACGATCTCGCCGGTCCGGATCTCGAGGTCCACGCCGTCGAGCGCCTTGACACCGCCGTAGTCCTTGTCGAGGCCGGTCGCACGGACGAGGAGCGGGGCGTCGCCGCTCGGTGCCTCGGCGCGCGGCTCGGCATCCGGCCCGGGCTCGGCCACCGCTGGGGCCGCGTCATCCGCGGGAGCGATCTCGTCGTCCGCGCTGGGTGGGTCGGTGCCGACGACGGGGGTCGGCCCGGGGCGACCGCGCCCCGTCAGGCGACGGGCCACGCGGCCGATGCCGGCGAGTCCCTCGGGGAGGAACAGGATCACGAGCAGCAGCACGCCGCCGGAGACCGCCGGGCGGATCCACGCCTGCTCGAAGCCGAACTGCCGCTGCACCTCGGGGAGCACCGTGAGGAAGCCGGCGCCGAGGAGCGGCCCGATCCAGAGCCCGGTCCCGCCGACGATGGCGTAGAGGAGCGCGTCGAGGGCGCGCGTGAACCCGAACTGCCCGGGCGAGATGAAGCGCGTGAAGTGGGCGAACAGCACGCCGGTGACGCCGGCCACCGCCCCCGAGATCACGAAGGCGTACATCTTGTGGCGCACGACGTCGATGCCCGCCGCCTCCGCCGCGATCTCGTCCTCGCGCACGGCGGCGAACCCGCGCCCCAGCCGCGTGGCCCGCAGGCGCGCGAAGAACCACGCGGCGAGGGCGGCCGCGAGCCACACGTGCGGCATGCCGACGACCTTCGGGATGCCCCGCAGCCCCTGGGCGCCCCCCGTGATCGAGATGTTGTTCGCGACGATGCGGATGACCTCACCGAACCCGAGCGTCGCGATGGCGAGGAACACCCCCCGCAGCCGCAGCACCGGGAGCCCGACGATGAACGCGGCGACCGCCCCGACGATGAGCCCCGCGGCGAGGACCAGCGGGAACGGCCAGCCGAGCTCGATGGTGAGCAGCGCCGAGGTGTAGCCCGCGATGGACGCGAACCCGGCCTGGGCGAGGCTCAGCTGCCCGGCGATGAGCACCGCGTACATCGAGTACGCGAACACCACGTTGATGCCCATCAGGACGATGACGGCGTTGTAGCTGGCGAAGAAGTCGGACATCAGACCTCCCGCACCCGCACGCGGCCCAGGAGCCCCTGGGGTCGCAGGACGAGGATGAGGAAGAGCAGTCCGAAGGCGATGGCGTCCCGCCACGAGGAGCTGATGGACGCGACCGCGTAGACCTCGGCGAGGCCCAGGATCAGCCCGCCGAGCATCGCTCCGGTCAGGCTCCCCATGCCTCCGACCACGATCACGGCGAGGCCCTTGAGCTCGATCGACAGGCCCATGTCGAAGCGGATCGAGTTGAACGCGAGGGCGAACAGCACCCCCGCGGCGGCCCCGAGGGCGGACGACAGCGCGAAGGTCGTGATCGTCACCTGCTCGACGTTCAGCCCGAGGACCCGGGCGGCGCGCGGATCCTCGGCCACGGCGCGCATCGCGGTGCCGAGTCGGGTCCGTGTCACGAGCCACTGCAGCGTGATCATCAGCGCGATGCTGACGGCCAGGATGACGAGCTGGAGCAGCGAGATCGACGCCCCGAACACCTCGTAGCGCGTGGACGGGAAGGTGTCCGGTGGGAACCGCACCGTGTTCGGTCCGAACACGGCCAGCGTGATCGCACCGAAGATGATGGCGAGGGAGATCGACGAGATCAGCCCCGCGAAGTGGGTGTCGGGGCGGCTACGGAGCGGGGCGAAGGCCACGCGCTCGATCACGACACCGATCACCGCGCCGGCGACCAGGCGTCAGGATGATGGCCAGCCACAACGGCAGGCCGGCCGCGACGACGAGCTGCAGACCGACGAACGCGCCGATCATGAAGACCGCCGAGTGCGCCAGGTTCAGGAGGTCGAGCACGCCGAAGACGAGCGTGTACCCCATCGCGAACAGGGCGTAGATCGAGCCGAGGAAGACCCCGTTCACGACCTGCTGCATCGTCCCACCTCCGCGTCCGGGTCGGGCGGTCAGCTTGCAGAGTGACGACGTTCCGGCGGTGCTCCGCGGGTGCGGTCGACCGGGGCGCGTGGCGCGCCCCGGTCGACCACGTCCTCGCTACTCCAGGATCTGGAACGCACCGTCCCGGATCACCTGCACGACGGCCGGGTGGTCCGCGTCACGGTTGTCGGTGAAGCTGAACTCCCCGAGGACCGTCGAGATGGGATCGAGGTTGGCCAGGGCGTCGCGGATGGCCGACGGGTCGGCGCTGCACGCCTGCTCGACCGCCGCGGCGATGATGTCCATCCCGGTGTAGGCCTGCGCCGCGAACTGGTCCGGGCTCGAGCCGTACGCGTCCTCGAAGGCGGAGATGAACTCCTGGTTGTTCGGGGTGTCCGACGCCGAGTTCCACGCCGCCCCGACGACCGTGCCCTCGGCAGCGTCGCCCGCGTTGGCGATGATCGCCGGCGAGTTGAAGCCGTTCCCGCCGATGACGGGGACGTCCAGGCCGAGGTCGCGCGCCTGGCCGATGATGAGGGCGCCCTCCTCCGCCAGCGCGGAGACGACCAGCGCGTCCGGCTCAGCGGACTTCGCCTCGGTGAGCTGGGCCGAGAAGTCCGTGTCACCCTTCGCGAAGGTCTGGGTGGTCGCGATCTCGATGCCCTGGTCGTCGAGCGCCTGCTTGAAGACCTGGTAGCCCGACTCGGTGAAGGCGTCGTCGTTGCCGTACAGCACGGCGACCTTCTCGAGCCCGAACTGGGAGGCGGCAGCCTCGATGGTCTGCGGGATGACCTGGCCCTCGGTGAGGGAGTCACGGAAGACGTAGTCGCCCATGTCGGTGATGCCGGCGGCCGTGTTCGACACGCCGAGCACCGGGATCCCGTTCTCCTGCGCGACCGGGTCGGTGGAGAAGGCCGTGTTCGACAGCGTCGGGCCGATGATCACCGACACGCTGTCCTGGTTGATCAGCTTCTCGAAGGCCGGGAGCCCGGACTCCGGGCTGGAGGCATCGTCCTCGATGACGAGCTCGTAGGTGACCCCGCCCTCGGCGTTGAGCTGGTCCGCCGCCAGCTCGACCCCGTTGCGCTGGGTCTCGCCGTAGACGGCGGCCCCGCCGGTCTGGCTGAAGACGGCACCGACCTTGACCGGCTCGTCGAGCTGGCAGTCCCCGGCCGCCTGGGTCGCACCCTCGCTCGGCGTGCCCGTGTCCGACTCCGTGGCGCTGCTCGTCTCGGTGGCCGTGCTGTCGCCGTCACCGTCTCCGCCGCACGCTGTCAGGGCCAGTGCGAGCACCGTGGCCAGCGCGATCCCGTGGTTGGTACGCATACGTCTCTCCGCTTGTCGTTGCGTCTCCGCACCCTACTACCGCGATGGGATGCGTTCCGGAGGACGCCCTGGCACGACCCGCTCGCTCACCCGTTGAAGCGCGCCGTCCGGAGATCGTGTGGCGTCAGGCGGTGCAGGCGTCGAAGCCCTCGGCGAACCCGGTCCGCATCGCCTGCACGCCGGCGAACAGCAGGCCGGCGCTGGCCTGCTCCTCGCGGCTGGAGACGATCGCGGCGAGCGCCCCGATGGCCTCGTCGAGGTCGCCCGGCGACAGACCGAGCTCGCCCTCCTCGGAGGTCAGCACCGCGTCGATCCAGCCGCCGGCCTGACACGCCTGGTCGATGAACGCCTCGCCCTCCTGCAGCGGGTCCACGGCGCCCGTCAGCTCCTGCGCCTGCGCGGCCCACAGGGTCGCGAGCAGGGTGGAGACGGCGAAGTCCCCGAGCTCGTCGCTCACGTCCGGCAGCAGCTCGACGTCGAAGACGTCGTCGGCCGCGAGCTCCGGGAAGCCGTCGTAGCGCGCGGCGAACACCCGGTTCAGCTCCGGGACGGTCAGCGCCAGGATCTCGTCGAGCGGCAGGTTGCCGCCGGTCGCCTCGTCCTCGGCGGACTCGAACGGGAACTGGAACAGCGCCGGCGGGTCCTCCTGGTAGGTGGCGCAGGCCTCGACACCCTGCTCGAAGCCCTCCTGGAACGCAGCCACGCGGTCGAAGCCGGAGCCGTGCGCGTCCTCGGCCTCGGCGGAGTCACCCGGTGCGTCACGGAAGTCGAGGATGGCGATGACGGCCTGGTCGAGCGAGCGGCCCTCGTCGTCGAACGGGGCGACCTCGCGGTCGAAGGCGTCGACCACCCACGCGCCGGCCATGCAGTCGGCGAACTGCTCACCGATCACCCCTTCGAAGGTGATGCCGCTCTGGTACTCGACGACGTGGCCCCACTCGTGGGCGAGGGTCACCGCCGGGCCGGCCGGTCCGAACTGGTCGCCGAGCGGCTCGAACAGCCCCGGCACGTCGTAGACGACGGTGAGACCCTCGGGGCAGTCGGCCGCGTAGGCGTTCTCCTCCGCCTCGGCCGGGTCCGGGAGCTCGTCGTAGCAGACCGGCAGCTCGACGTCGGTGGTGGTCATCGCGACGATGCGGTCGTCGGCGAGCGGCTCGTAGGTGAAGCCGATGGACTCGTCCTCGCGCTCCCAGAACGACTCGATGTCGGCGATCACCGCGTCGAGGTCGCCCATCCCGGTCGCCGGCTCCTCGAGCGCCTCCTCGACCTCGGAGCTGGTGTCCTCGGAGAGGGTCTCGGCCGCGTCGGGCGCGAGCTCGCTGGCGGTGTCGGTCGACGTCGCCGAGGCGTCGTCGTCGAGGTCGCCGCAGGCGGTCAGCACCAGCGCAGCGGCGAGGATGATGGCGGAGGTTCGTCTCATAGCCGGCGGAAGATAGCGCCGGCCGTGGCCCGAGGTGGGCGTTTCCTCACGAACCGGGCTCGCCGGTCCTCGCCGGCGGTGGCAGCCCCCACCCCCGGCGATCGGGTGCGCGCACGACCATCCCCCGCGATCGGGTGCACGTCCGACCTCCTCCGCGTCGAGGCTGCACCCGATCCGCGGTCGTGGTCGCCGGCGCACCCGATCCGCGCTCATCCGCATCCGCGCGGGGACCGCCTCCGGGCAGGTCGTCGTGTTGCTGCCGTGGGCGCCCCACCCGTACCCTCCGCACGCATCCTGGAGGGATCGCATAGTCCGGCCGAGTGCGCCCGCCTCGAAAGCGGGTAGGCCCGCAAGGGTCTCGGGGGTTCAAATCCCCCTCCCTCCGCCACCTCTCGCAGGTCCGAGGCGGTTCCCACGCGGGAGCCGCCTCGCTCCGTTCCTGCCGTCGAGATGTGTCTCACCGGTGATACACTCCGGGACATGGCTGACGTGACCATCCGGGACCTCCGCAACCACGGCGGCGACGTCGTGGACCGCGTCCAGCGTGGAGAACGGCTGACCGTGACCCGTGCGGGCCGTCCCGTCGCGGAGCTCGTACCCGTCGTCGCCCGCGCGCTGCCGGCGGACGTGCTCCTCTCACGGTGGCGGGGACTCCCGGCGGTGGACGGCGAGGCGCTCCGCCGGGACCTCGACGCGGTCCTCGACGCCGGGCTGTGACCTCCCGCCCCGAGCGCGGGCTCCTCGACACGAGCGTCGTGCTGCGTCTGCCGTTCATCACCGACCCGGAGCTCCTCCCGGTCGAACCGTCGATCTCGACCATCACCCTCGCGGAGCTGTCGGTCGGGCCGCTCGTCGCCCCGAGCGAGACCGAGCGTGCGGCTCGCCAGGCGCACCTCCAGCAGGCCGAGGCGGACTTCGAGCCCCTTCCGTTCGATGCCGCCGCGGCGCGCGCGTTCGGGAGGGTGGCCGCCGGGCTCCGGCGGGCCGGTCGCAAGCCCGCCGCCCGGAGCGACGACGCCATGATCGCCGCGATCGCGCTGGCCAACGGCCTCCCCGTCTACACCTGCGACGTCGATGGGTTCGTGGGCGTGGACGACCTCGAGGTCGTGCTCGTGCCGCCGTCCGGGACCGAGGGCTGATCCGGCGCTCGCCGGCGGAGGCTGTCGACCGGGGGACGCAGACGTCCTCGTGCCGACGCCGCCGGTTCTCCACAGGCCACCGAGGACCGGACCTGCGGGGGCCGGTCCGGTGCGACAGGGTCCTGCTCGTCGACGAGTGACGAGGAGACGGCGAGTGGAACGACCGACCTGGCAGGACCGCGAGGCGTGGGCGCTGACGGAGGCGGCGCGCCACCTCGACCGGGGGCTGCTCCCCCCGCCGACGCTGCTGTGCTTCGAGGGTGACGAGGCGACCCTCTACGTCCGCGGCGGCCCGAAGGTCGGGGAGGTCGACCAGAAGCTGGCGTGGGGCGAGCTGTTCGCGCTCGGCTGGACGCTCCGGCCGGAGGGGGCGCTGCTCCTCACCACCGTCCGCCTGCGGACCGACGCCGACGATGCGCTCCTCGGAGAGGCCGAGGGCGAGGCCGGCGTCACCGTCGCGTGGGCCCGCCGGCGTGGCGAGGGCGAGGCGCACGAGTACGGCGCGGCCCTCTTCGCGTACGGCGTCGACGACGCCGGCGCGTTCACCTGGCGAGATCGTGAGGACATCGTCGCCGGCGGTCCGCTGGAGGGTCCGCTCACCGCCGCCGTCACCGGTCGGTGGCCGGCGGACGACCGCCACCCCGACGGCCGGCCGGCGGACGTCGGGATGCCGCCGTCCGGGCTCGCCTACGCGCTGTCGCGCTACGGGCTCACCGTCGGGGTCGCCGACGGGTGGTTCGAGCGCTACGGCTTCCACGTCCCGATCGACCCCCACGACGTCCGGCGCGAGGACCGCCGCCGGGCGCGGGCGCGGTGGGATCGCCGGCGCGAGCTGACGGAGGTGTCGTCGTGACCGACGTGATCGACGACGACCTCAGCTTCCCGCCCGGCGCGTTCCTGGTGCTCTTCGAGGACGACGAGCCCCGCCTACAGGTCCACGGCCGACCGGCGACGCCGCGCGACGGTGTCGACGCCGCAGCCGAGATGGCGGTGCTGATCGCGGCCAGCGGGCTCACCCAGGTCGCGTTCTTCGTTCCGTCGAGGATGCGCGACCTCCGGGAGGGAGGTGTCGTCGCCACGCCGATCGTGGTGACCCGGGCCGAGCGGCTCGACGACGGTCGCATCGACCTCGAGGTCATGACGCTCCCCGAGGACGGGACCGCCTCGATGGCGTTGGACCCGGCGGTGTCGCCGGTCTCCTCGCTCCTCTGCGAGGCGCTGTCGTCGGAGATCGACGTCCCGCTCGCGGACGTCGCCGCGGTGCTCGAGGGCTGGGGTCACGCCGTCCTGGCCCGGCCCGAGCTCCCGCCGCCCGACCACGCCGGCCTCAGCCAGTCCCGCTACCGCGTCCACCGCCTCGCCGAGGAGTGGAGCCGGCGCCACCGGCCGATGGCCCGCGCCGGCGAGGACCGCCGTCCCGCCGCGCCGGCGAACCTCCCCGTCGGGTTCCGCCCCGCCTGCCCGCTGTGAGCCGCGGCAGGCGACCACTGCCGACGCGAGGTTCCCACCCAGGGCCGAGGCGGCTCCCGCATCACCGGAGCCATGCGGCCCGGGGGCGCTCCGTCGTCCACGCGGGACCGACGCACGATCGCTGAGCCCGCCGTGCTCGTCTCAGTTGACCGAGAGGAGTTCCGTCTCGGCGAACCGCCGGGCCGTCGCGGCGAGGCGGGAGTCGCACGTGATCAACGCGGCGTCGGTGGCCTCGGCCAGGGCGATGTAGAGCGCGTCGTAGGCCGTGACGTCGGCGCGGAGCTCGAAAGCGCGGCGGATCAGGGGCCCGTGCGCGAAGCGCCGGATGGGGAGCGCGAGGAGGTCGTCGATGAGAGCGACCGCGGCGGCCGACGCGAACGCACCCGCCCGTTCGAACCTCCGCACGACCTGTGCGACCTCGACGTCGAGGAGCTCCGGTGCGAGGAGGGGCCGGCGATCGACCAGTGCACCTCGGAAGCGCTCCCTGGCGACCGGATCGTCCCGAAGCAACTCGACAACCACCGACGCGTCGAGGACGAGCGGGGTCACGACCGGTCGCCGTCGCGTGCTCGCCGGATGATCTCCGCCGGTGATTCGGAGGTCTCGAGGTAGCCGCGCGCACGGATCCGCTCGAGCACGTCCTCCACGCTCGGCTCCGCCGCCACTCGTTCGAGCTCCCGGAGGAGGAAGTCGCTGAGGGACATGCCGGCGCGGGCAGCCCGGACCTTGAGCTCCCGGTGGAGCTCCGGAGGGACGTTGCGCACCTGGATCATCGACATGTTCTCCACAGTATCGCATGTTCTTCACATGCGATGGCTGCTCTCGATCGCGCGGAGTATTCGGCTCGCCGGTCCATCGGGTCCGCTGTGTCGTCGCGGGGCGATGTTCCGACCCGTGTAGACCTCCCGCCAGTTCGGTCTCGTCGTGGCTGTGGAGAACTGGTTCGGGTCCGGACTCGAGCCACTTCCACTCGAGGTAGTCGGGCCTCGGTGAGTGCTGGCGCGAGGCGTAGCCGGGGACGACGTCGCGGACGCGGGGTCGACCTCAGCGTGCCGGGGGCTCCTCGTCGAACTCGCGGTAGTGGTTGGCGAGGTGCTCGTAGACGTCGTCGATCTCGTCCTCCGGGAGGTCGACCCCGCCACGTCCGCCCTCGACCACGTTCATCGCGGCGGTGACACCGGCCCAGACGACCTCGAGGCGACCGTCGATGAGCTCGTGGTGGGGGAGCTTGTAGGCGGTCTTCAGCTGCGGGGGGTCGTTGTCGTCGTCGGCGCTGTCGTCGTACCAGGCGTGGGCGGTGGCGACCGCGTCCCAGCCGCCGTGCTCGATGATGTCGTCGAGCTTGTCGGTGCCGTCCCACGTCCAGTCGCGGTCGCGCGGGGCGGTCGGGCTCGAGTGCGGCTTCGGGACGGTCATCGTCGGATCCTCTCGCGGCATCGGCAGGACTACCCACGAGGGTGGGCCGGCGACGCCGCGGTGGCGGCGGGCCGTCCCGGTCATCCGTCCACGCGGCGCCCGCAGGGAGCGCACGCACGGGCTGTCACAGACCGCTACAGTCGTAGCAGAGTGTGACAGGAGTATCGGATGGGCAAGACGTCGTCGGTCCCCACGCGTGTCGCGGAGGACGTCGCCACGACCGCGAAGGCGGTCGCGCCGGCGGAGAACCGGTCCGCCGCCGAGCAGATCAGCCACTGGGCGCGGATCGGGATGCAGGTCGAGCGCTCGGGGTCGTTGGCGAACCGTCGCGTCCTGGCGGTCGCGGCCGGACGCGAGCAGTTCTCCGCGCTCACGGGTGACGAGCGGGTCGCGGCCCACGCGATGGTGGATGCGCGCATCAGCGAGCTGGCTGCCGCCCAGTCGTTCGGCGCGGCCACCCGGGACGCCGGGTACCCCACCGTGTCGCTCGACGAGGACGGCACCCTCGTCGAGATCGGGCCGGACGGCAGCCGCCGCCCGCTGTGAGCCGGCTCGACGTCATCGCCGGCCCGAACGGGGCGGGCAAGACGACGTTGTTCGAGCGGGTCCTCCGCCCGGCCCGGCCGGGGCTGCCCTTCGTCAACGCGGATCGGATCGCCCGCGAACGCTTCCCCGGCGAGGAGCTCGCGCGGGCGCACGAGGCCGCCGAGATCGCGAGCCGTACGCGCGGTGCGCTGATCGACGCCCGCCTCGACTTCTGTGCCGAGACCGTGTTCTCGCACCCGTCGAAGGTGGACCTCGTCACCGACGCCGTGGGCGCCGGCTACGACGTCGTCCTGCACGCGGTGCTGATCCCCCTGCAGCTGTCGGGGCCACGGGTCGCGAGGCGCGTCGCCGCCGGCGGGCACGACGTGCCGGAGGAGAAGCTCGCGGGCCGGTACGAGCGGCTCTGGCCCCTGGTCGTCGCGGCGACGCCGCACTGCTACCGGGCGGTGTTCTGGGACAACGCGCCCGATGACGGCCCGTTCGAGGTCGCCTCGTTCCGCTACGGGATCCCCGACCACCCGCCGCGCTGGCCGGCCTGGACGCCGGACCCGCTGCTCGGGCTCTCACGCCCCTGACGGGAGCTCACCCGTCGAGGAGCGAGCCGAACGCGTCCGCGGCCTCCTCGTCCATCGCCGGGAGGACGTGGGCGTAGAGGTCCATCGTCATCGCGATGGTCCGGTGCCCGAGCCGTTCGCTCACGACCTTGATCGACACGCCGGCGGCGAGGAGCAGCGTCGCGTGGACGTGGCGGAGGTCGTGGAGGCGGATCCTCGGCAGGTCGAGCCCCGGCCACTGGCGGCGCCAGCGGTCGCTGATCGTCTGGGTGTGCCAGGGCGCGCCGTCGGGTTGGGTGAACACGACCGGGTGCGGGTTCGGCTCGCGGCGGGGCTGGCGGGCGATCGCCTCGGCGGTGCGGTCGTCGAGGTGGAGCCGCCGGCGGTTGCGGGTCTTGGTGGTCTTCAGCCGCGGGCGGTCGCCGATCCAGGTGATGCCGGCGACGACCTGAAGGGACGGGACGTCGAGGTCGACGTCGGACCACCGGAGGGCGAGGAGCTCGCCGCGGCGCATGCCGGTCCCGAGTGCGACGGCCCAGAGGTCGCCGAACTCGTCGTCCTTCGTCAGGTCGAGGAAGCGGCGCACCTCGCCGGCGTCCCAGATGCGGGGCGGGTCGTCGGTCGCGTCGGTGCGGAGGTCGACGCGTGGCAGCCGCGCGCGGGCGGCCGGGTTGTCGGAGAGCTCGCCGGCGCGGACCCCGTCGGCGAGCGCCTTGTGCAGGACCATGTGGGCGTAGGCGACGGTCCGCTTCGCGAGCGGCTTGCCCTTGCGACCGCCGGCGACGAGCAGGTCGACGTAGAGCGCCTCGAGCAGCGGAACCGTGAGCTCGCGGATCTCGCGGTCGCCGAGGTGGGGGAGGAGGTAGCCGTGGACCTGCCAGTAGTAGCTCTCCCAGCTGCTCGGCTCGAGGCGCGTGCGTTGCAGGACGAGCCACCGTGGGAGGTAGCTCGCGAGGGTCTCGTCGTCCGCCGGCGCCATGCGAAGAGCCTCGGGGCGTCGGAGCTGCCGCGCTCGATCGTGGGCGGCCCACCTGTGGACGGACCCGCGCAGTGGTCAGAGCGCGAGCTATCGCGTCGTCGAACGACCCGATGATCGCTAGCTAGATGGTCACGGAAGCCGATGACCTGGCGTCTTGGATCGTGACGACGACCACGCGGTCCTCGACCTCGTCGTACTCGTAGACGAGCAACATCCAGCGCCAGGGTCCGAGGACGAACCGCATCCCCTGCCAGCGGCCCTCGAGGGCCGGACCAAGAAGGGGGAACTCGGCCAGTGCCTGGAGGTTCGAACGAACCCGGTCGGTCGTGTCCGCCGGCAGGCTGAGGACGGCCATGAGTCGCTGCAGGTCCTCGACCGCCGCGCGTGCGAGTTCGACCAGCGCCACGCGTTAGAGGTCCTCGAGAGCGACCGTGTCTCCCGCTGCCGCCTGGCCGCGCCCGAGCTGCGCTCGCTCCCAGGCACCGTCGATGCCATCGAGGACGGCCAGCACCGTGGTGGCATCCGGGTCAGCGTCGTCGATGGCCGCGGACAGCAGGGAACGCGCCAGCGTCCCCTCGTTGACGTGGGCCCGCGCCGCGAGGCGCGAGAGCCTGCTGGCGTGCTCACCGTCGAGGGTGATGTTCAGGCGTCGGGAACTCATGACGCCACGGTACACGGATGAGCACGGTCGGTGTAGCCCTGGTCGGAGCGCAGGGGCCACGACTCGCTCGGGCGGAACGGCCGCCGACGCTGTATGCGACCGTTGACATCACCGGATTGCATGCGTACGTTTACGCCTCTTCGATGTGAACGAGCGTTGGCAACCTTGATGGACGAGCTCGAGGTACGGACGGTCGCGCAGCTCGGCGCCGTCGTGCGTCGCCTCCGGCAGGACCGGGACTGGTCGCAGAGCGAGCTCGCCGAGGCCGCCGGCGTGAGCCGTGTCTTCGTCAGTCAGCTCGAGAACGGCAAGGCGCGAGCGGAGGTGCGCCTCGTCCTCGCGCTGCTCCAGGCGCTCGGTGCCCGCATCGTCGTCGCTCCGAACGAGGACCATGAGGAGTTCGACCTCCTCGCCGAGCAGCCGTGGTGACCGACACCCTCCGGGTCTGGCTCTACGGGGAACCCGTCGCCGAGGTGCACCGCTCGGACGGACGGCTGCGTCTGCGCTACGTGAACCCCGGTGGCGACATCAGCACGTCGATGAGCTCGGTCGTGGTGGAGCACCCCCATGCCAAGGTCGCGCCATGGCTCGATGGGCTGCTCCCCGACAACGACCTGGTGATCCAACGTTGGGCCCGCGACCTGCGGGTGGCGCCGAACGCGTTCTCGCTGCTGGCTTCCCCGATCGGCCTCGACTGTGCCGGAGCGATCCAGTTCACACCAGGGGAGGCGGGGCTCCCGGCCGCGCGGGACAGCGGTGTCGAGTGGATGGACGAGGACCGCCTCGCGGAGCTCGGGGACGAGCTGTACCGCGACCGGACCGCCTGGGGCGAGGCGCGCCGGGCGGGTCGCTTCAGTCTCGCCGGCGCGCAGAGCAAGGTCGCGCTGCGTTGGGAGGACGGGCGGTACGGCGAGCCGTACGGCGACGAGCCCAGCAACGTCATCGTCAAGCCGTCCCTGCCCGGCTTCGACGCCCACGTCGTCAACGAACACCTCTGCCTGGAGGCTGCGCGTCGCTGTGGGTTGCACGCTGCGTCGTCGCGCGTCGAACGCTTCGGCGAACGCCGGGTCTTCGTGACGCTCCGATTCGACCGCATCCGCCATGGTGGTCGCCTTCAACGGGTGCACCAGGAGGACATGTGCCAGGCGCTCGGGGTACCGCCAACGAGGAAGTACCAGTCTGAGGGTGGTCCGGCCCCCCGCTCGATCGCCGAGCGGTTGCGGGAGGTCGTCGAGCCGTTGGCCGTCGAGCAGGACGTGCGCCGGTTCTTCGAGGCGCTGCTGTTCAACTGGCTCGTCGTCGGCACCGACGCGCACGCGAAGAACTACGGGATCCTCCTCCCGCAGCGAGGGTCGCCTCGCCTCGCCCCCGTCTACGACCTCGGCTCGATGGTCCCGTACGAGGACCCGCTCGGTTGCGCGCTCGCGATGAAGTTGGGCGGCGAGTACCGCATCAAGGCCATCCGACCCGAGCGGAACGTCGCCAAGGCCGCCCGAGAGATCGGGCTCGACGAGGACTGGGCGCTCGACCGGCTCCGGACGCTCGCGGCACAGGTCCCGGACGCCATCGCCAGTGCCGCTTCGCAGGCCGGCCTGGCGGACGACCCTATGGCCGTCAGCCTCCGGGATGGGGTCGCTGCGCACATCGGGACCCGCCTGGTCGGGTGACCGGTGGGGGCATGGGGCGCCCGAACCGGCTCGGAGCGTCGTCGGTCGTCAGGGCCGTCCACGAGCTTCTCGGCTGCCACCCGGTCGATGATCGGGTGGCAGCGGCATCCCGCAGGCTGTCGGCCGGTCGGCAGACGAACTGCGCCACCCTTCACCGGGGCGTCCTGGTTCACTGGCGCCAGCACACTGGGAGCTGAGTTGCGGGACGCTGATGCGAGCGAGATGGCGGCCGTTCTAGAGCGCTGGGCCTCGCTCTCCGGAACGTCCTTGAAGTCCATACTCGGGCAACTCGACCTGGGCGCCGACCTGGAGCTGCTGCGAGATGCCCAAGTCTTGACCGAAGCTCTCGATGCCACTTTGGGTGTCTACGTATCGGACTACGGTCTCAGCACCACGGATGACCCGGAACTGCTGGAACTTGCGGCGTGGTGGCATGGCCCCGTTGGCTGGAAGGCGCCGAGGCTCGAACGGTCTGTGTCGACGGCGCCCCCTCAGCTGAGGTGGCGTCGAAGCATCTTGGCGTGGCGCCGGGCCAGGTGATCGAGTGCGATGCCGCGAGCATGTGGACGGGTGACCGCATCGCGGTGTGCTGCGTCTGCAGTCTGCTCTTGTAGGCGTTCTGAGTCACTAGTGTCGTCGACGATCTGAACAGACTTGCGAGACGGGGGCTCCTTGAGGCCGATCACAGAGACTTGTCAGCCGCGCGAGGACGTCCTTCAGGGCGGTCTCGACGACCGGCACTTCGCCGCCCAGCTGGACCGTGTCGTGGCCAACGACTGGCGCAGTACGAGGTGTACACGGACGCGGCGCAGTTCTTCGATCTGACGCATCCCACGTCGGGACTCCGGGGAACTGATCCGCGAGACGTTCGCGCACCTGACGGGCCAGGGAGGCAGCCCGATTCTCCGGGCCCAGACGTCGTTCGGCGGGGGCAAGACCCACTCGCTGATCGCGCTCTACCACCTGGGGCTCAGGTTTTGGCCCTCTACAACCTCGATGAGTTCGTCGACGACGCCGGCATCCTGCCGACCGAAGCCGTTCGAGTAGCGGCGGTCGTCGGTGATGTCCTGGACCCGATCAGCGGAACCTCCGCCTCTTGGCTGTACGACCTACACCCTCTGGGGTGAGATCGCCTCACAACTCGGCGAGGAGGCCTGGGCGGCGGTCGCCGAACACGACGAGCACCGCACCGCCCCAGGGACCGAGGCCATCCGCAAGATGCTCGACGGCGGCCCGGCGGTCATCGTCATCGACGAGATCGCCCAGCACTTGCGGGTGTGCTCCAAGTCGGCCCGTCAGGACGTCAAGGATCAGGCGGACCAGGTCGCGCCCTTCCTCAAGAACCTCTCTGAAGAGGTCATGAGCCGCGACGACGTGGTGGTGGTGATCCACGCTGGCCACGAGCGCAGACGCCTACGAGGACGAGACTGAGGAGGTCAAGCGCGACATCGACGCGGCCTTGAAGGACGTGGGGTCAGTCCTCGCTCGCAAGGGCTCTGGACATCCAGCCGGCCGCCGAGACCGAGATCGCGGACATCCTCAAGCGTCGGCTGTTCGCCAGCATCGATCCCGACGCCGCCGCCGCTGCCGAGACCGACTTCGCTCAGCTGTACGCCGGGGTGGCGGAGACCGCCGGCATCACCTCGAAGGCCGCATCCTCCATCACCGACCGGATCACCAACGCCTACCCGTTCCACCCGGCGCTCGTGGACACGCTGGACAAGCGCATCGGGACGATCCCGAAGTTCCAGCGGACGCGTGGTGCGTTGCGGCTGCTCTCCCGCGTCCTGGCGCACCACTGGCAGTCGGGATCCGACGCCGTGATCCTCAACGTCGCCGATCTGCCATTGGACGCGGACCCGTGTTGCGCGACCTCACCATCCGGATCGACCGGACCAAC
>CAVUJQ010000015.1:0-60197 GCA_963741855.1 uncultured Actinomycetes bacterium
GGGTGAGGATGCCGGCGAGGACCAGGCTGAGGACGTCGCGCTTGCCGACGATGGCGACCTCCACGGCGTCGGCACCTCGTGGGCCAGCGTCGTCGGGTCGTCGGCTCCGGTCACCGCAGCTCCTCCAGCTCGGCCAGCAGGCGTTCGATCGTCGCACGGTCGAGCCCGGCGGCGCGTCCATCCAGCGGCTCGCCCCGGGCGTCGAGCAGCTCGCGGACCGTCGGCGGCAGGAGCTCGCGCGCCGCGTCCCGGTCGGAGAGGGAGACGCCGTGGAGCGCGAGCAGCCGCGCCGCCACGACCTCCTCGACCGCCGGGCCGAGCGCCTCGACGGCACCCCACCGCGACCGCTGCGCCGAGCCGAGCAGGCGGCGGGTGCGGGCGTACCGGTCGACGGGCGGGGCGGGACAGCATCAACCGTCCGGCGGCCGGTGGGTACCCACCCGAGGGAACGGGCGGCGCCGGTGATGACGGCGACCGCGAGCACCGCCTCCGCGACGACCCCGACCGACGCACCGACGGCGACGGCGACGGCGCCGGCCACGACGGCGACGAACGTGAGGGATGCGGGGCGCCCACCGGGGGTCATGGCCGCACCTCGCCGAGCGCGCGCTCCACCGCGGCCCGGACCGCGTCGAGGGCCTCCAGGGCACGGGTCCGGTCGGGCTCCTCGCGATCGCCGCGTCCGAAGCGGACCGGGAGGTAGACGGTGGTGAGCTCGGCGAAGCCGGGACCCGCCGGGGTCCCTGCCACCCGACGCTGGAGCGTCACCGGACCGTCGCTGTCCCGGACGCGCACGAGCCGGGCGACCTCGTTGCGGCCCGCGTGGTAGGCCGCCACGACCGCGTCACGTGGATCGGCGATCGTGTGCGGGTCCGGGGAGGTCCCGCCGACGTCCGAGACCGTCCGGCCCTCGGGGGAGGGCGAGCCGGAACGCGACCTCGTGACCGCACGGCGGCCGAGCACCGTGGCCCCGAGCAGGCCGAGCGCGACGAGGCTCGCGATGACGGCCGTCGTCGAGGTGTGCAACGACGCGGGGTCGCTCGTCTCGACCACCGTGGCGGGCAGGTCGGCGGCCACGGTCGGATCGTCGCGGTCCGCCGGAGGGACGAGCCGGCCGAGCAGCCAGGCGACCGCGAGGATGGTGATGACCGCACGCGCGACGCGGGCGAGCGTGACGGGTTCGCGCGGGCCGCGATGTCGACGCAGCTGGGTCAGCAGGAACACCAGGGACGCGGCGCCCAGCACCAGGACCGCCACCGTCACGGAGGGCGGCGCGCCGATGTCGGCGACACCGTCACCGGTGAGCGGCGGTCGGGGAGCGGTGGTCGCGAGGACCACGACCCCGAGCACCGCCAGACCCAGGACCACCGTGCCGACCCGCACCGCGAGCGCGCGGACGTTGCGTGGCCCCCGCCTGTCCACGACGGACCTCCCGCCTCGGTGGTGCCCCTGGCACCTGCCGATGATGCCACAGGTCGGTGGGGGCCCGAGCGCGGACGTGGTCCGTCAGCTCGCCCGGTCGAGCGCCCGGAGCGCCGCCTCGCGGCCCGCCGCGATGAGGGAGCGAGCCCGTGACGGCTCGAAGTCCATCAGCTCGCCGATGCCGCCGTGCGCCTCGGGCGGCACGACGGTCACGAGCTCGATCTCGCGGTGCTTGGTCGCCTCCGGTGCCTCCCGGACCAGCCGGTTCACGGTCTCGGTGTGGTCGACGTCCTTCAGCATCGAGAACCGCAGCAGGTGATCGATGATGAGCGAGATCACCTCGCCGAGGCTGTCGGGGGTCCCGTGGTGGCGCTCGGTCGCCCCGGAGGCGACCACGATCGCCCGGTCGGGCTCGTAGGCCACCGCACCCGTCAGCGGGGTGTTGGCGATCAGCCCGCCGTCCCAGTAGGTCCGGCCGTCGATCTCGACGGGGGCGAAGATGCCGGGGATGGCCGCGCTCGCGAGCACGTGGTCGACCGTCAGCTCGACCTCGACGGCGGCGTCGTCGCCGCGCCCGTCGGGTGGGGCGTGGTTGGTGAAGCGGACGAGCTCACCGGTACCGGCGTCGATGCACGACACCGACAGCACGACCTCGTCGTCGACCGGCAGCACCTCGCCACCCAGAGCGTCCACGAGGCGTCGGCGCAGCGGCGAGGTGTCGAGCAGCCAGGTCCAGCCGATGCTGTCGAGGAGGTGCTCGGAGGTCGTCCGCGTGCCCCGGCCCAGCAGGCGCCGCGGGTGCGACACGAGGTGGAGCGGACGCAGGATCCGGTGGATGTCGCGGCGGACCCGGTAGACGTGCCGCGACTCGAGCGATGACCACAGGTCGATGAGGCCGCCCGGGTCCGAGCCCGACGGCGAGGGCGGCGGCGTTCAGCGCGCCGGCCGAGGTGCCCGACAGCACGTCGGGCTCGATCCCGGCCTCGTGGAGGCCGGCGATGACGCCGGCTTCGAACGCACCCTTGGCACCTCCGCCGGACAGGACCAGCGCCGTCGTCACGGCGGACTCCTCACGTGTCGCTCGCGACGACCGTAGGAACGGCCGACACGGCCGTCAGGTGAGACCCCCGTCCGTCGGGGTGCGCGCCCTGGGGGCGCGCGGCCATCAGAGGTTGCCGCGCCTCCCCTGGGCGCGCTCGATGGCCTCGAACAGCGCCTTGAAGTTGCCGAGGCCGAACCCGGTGGCGCCGTGGCGCTGGATGATCTCGTAGAACACCGTCGGGCGGTCCTCGACCGGCTCGGTGAAGATCTGGAGGAGGTAGCCCTCGTCATCGCGGTCGACGAGGATGCCGAGCTCGGCGATGGCGTCCCAGGACTCGTCGATGCCGCCGACCCGCTGCTTGGCGTCCTCGTAGTACTCGCTCGGGACCTCGAGGAACTTCACACCCTTGCGGTTGAGCTCGGTGACGGTCTGGATGATGTCGCCGGTCGAGATGGCGATGTGCTGCACGCCCGGGCCGCGGTACCAGTCGAGGTACTCCTCGATCTGGGACTTCTTCTTGCCCTCGGCGGGCTCGTTGATCGGGAGCTTGATGCGGCCCACGCCGTCCCAGAGGACCTTCGACATGAGCGCGGTGTACTCGGTCGAGATGTCCTCGTCGGTGAAGTGGCGGAACTCCCGGAAGCCGAGGATGCCGGCGTAGAACCGGGACCACTCGTCCATCTCGCCCCAGCCGACGTTGCAGACGACGTGGTCGATGCCGGACAGGCCGACGGGCGTGGCGAGCTCGTCCTCGTCGGTCGGCTGGTAGCCGGGGAGGTAGACGCCGGAGTAGTCGGTGCGCTGCACGAAGGAGTGGATGGTGTCGCCGTAGGCCTCGATGGCCGCGATGGTGACCTTGCCGTGGTCGTCCTCGAGCACCTCCGGCTCGCGGTGCGGCACCGCGCCCCGTTCGACCGCGATGCGGAACGCCTCCTCGGCGTCGGGCACGGTGAAGGCCACGTCACGGACCCCGTCGCCGTGCTCGGACTGGTGCCGGGTGATCTCGTGGTCGGGGGTGAGGGCGGTCGTCAGCACGAACCGGACCGACCGCTGCTTCAGCACGTAGGACGCGCGGTCCCGCACGCCGGTCTCCGGGCCGGCGTAGCCGACCAGCTGGAACCCGAACGCGGTGCGGTAGTAGTGCGCCGCCTGCTTGGCGTTGCCGACCCAGAACTCGATCGCGTCGTAGCCCAGGATCGGGAAGGTGTCGGTCGCGGTGTCGCTCACGGTGGCTCCTCCGAAGCGAGGTGTGAGAGGTCCACGGGCCAGTATGGCGCGACGTGGCGGAGGGCGCCCCCTCGCGGGGAGGCCGAGCGCCCAACGTACGGCGGTCGCCGCCGAACCGCGGCCGGTGGCCACGGTCGAGCGTCGCTCAGACCGGCGGGATGAGCCCCGGCGGCAGGTCGGCGCGGCCCTCGAGCGGCGACAGCTCGAACTCCTCCCGCCCGATGCGGAGGAACTCGACCGGCTCGTCGTCGCGGAGGTGCTGCTCGCAGATGAGCGGCACGTCCTCGACCGTGACGCCGCCGTACCAGACGTTGTCCGGCGCGACGAAGACCGTGGGCCCGACCATGCAGGGCTCGAGGCAGCCGCTGGCGACGACCTTCACGTCGACCAGTCCGAGCTGACCGCTCACCTCGCGGAACGCCTCGAACAGCCCGGCCGACCCGCGGCTGATGCACGACGGTCGCGGGTGCTCGGCGGGGCGCTCGTTGATGCAGACGAACACGAACTTGCGTGGCATCCCGGCACGGGCCATCGGCGGCTCCCTCCTCGCGGCGTGCGGGGGACGGTAGTGCGGTCGGGGCGAGGTCGCGGCGGGCCCTCTACCGTCGTCGGTGCCGTGCCAGCCAGCTCCCACGATCGAGCGACGGAGGGTGTCCGTGACCGAAGCCGGGACCGTGGAGCGCATCCTGGGCTACACCCGCCGCATCGCCGTGGTCGGGCTCTCGGCCCACTCCTGGCGCACCAGCCACAGCGTCGCCGCGGCGCTGCAGCGGCAGGGCTACGAGATCGTCCCCGTGAACCCGAACTGCGACGAGGTGCTCGGCGAACGAGCCTACGCGTCGCTGGCGGACGTCCCGGGCGACATCGACCTCGTGGACGTCTTCCGCCGCGAGGAGCACCTCGCCGGCGTGGCCCGTGAGGCGGCGGAGCGGGGCGGCGTCCGCGGGCTCTGGAACCAGCTGGGCCTGCGGTCGGCCGAGGCCAGGCGCGTCGCGGAGGACGCCGGGTTGGACTACGTCGAGGACCTGTGCCTCAAGGTCGAGGTGGCCCGCCGCGCCGGCTCGATGCAGCTCCCCCCGGCCGCCTGACGGACCGCCGGAGGGCCCGGCGCTACCGTCGGCCGCGTCCACCTCGCCACCGGGATCGGGACCTCGCACGTGCCGCGCTACGCCTGGCTGCTCTTCGACCTCGACGGGACCCTCCTCGACTACCGCGCCTCCGAGGAGGCGGCGCTCCGCGCGACGCTGTCGGACGCGGGCCTGCCCGTGACCGACGCGGTCGCCGACGACTACCGGCGCATCAACCACGGACACTGGTCGGCCTTCGAGCGCAACGAGACCACGCCGCGCCGCATCCGGGTCGAGCGCTGGCGGGACCTCCTCGAGCTCCACGGCCACGACAGCGACGTCGCCGGCGGTATCGCCGAGGCCTACGTCCGCCACCTCGCCGAGGGCCACCACCTCGTCGACGGCGCGCTCGATCTGCTGCGTGCGATCGCGGCCACCCACCGGTTCGCCTACATCACCAACGGCTTCGGCGACGTCCAGCGACCGCGGCTCGCGGCCAGCGGGCTCGCCGAGCACACCGAGGTCGTCGTGATCAGCGACGAGGTCGGCGTCTCCAAGCCCGACCCGGAGATCTTCGACATCGCCTTCGAGCGGATGGGCGCTCCCCGCCGCGACGAGGTCGTGATGGTCGGCGACAGCCTGACCTCCGACATCGCCGGCGGCCACCGCTACGGCATCGACACGGTGTGGTTCAACCCCTTCGCCCTCGACCGGACCGGTGAGGTCGCCCCGACCCACGAGATCCGCGTGCTCGGCAGCCTCCTCGACCTCATCTGACCCGCGCGAGGTCCATGGGCGGGACCATGGCTGCGCGATCTCCGACCCGGCGCACCGTCGCTGTCGGCGGCGGCGTACTGGCCACGCCGACGCCCCTGGCGCGAGCGATAGTCCCCGTTGTGGGCGGGGCCGAGTGGTTCCAAGCACACCCATAGACGCGCATAACCGGCCCTCGCCGTGGCTGACGACGGGCGGCCGGGACCCCAGAAGTGGTACAACATGAGGTACGGAGGTGGACGATGGCATCCATGCTGCCCACGACCCCACGGGGCGTGCACGAGTTCCGGCAGAACCTGACCAAGCTGCTCAAGCGGGTACGTCGTGAGGGCGACTTCCCCGTGCAGTTCGTTGGTGCGTACCGGCGCCTCGAAGGGGTGTTCATGTCGCCCAAGCGCTACGAGCAGCTGCTGGAGGCCGAGACCCTGGTCGAGGACATCGGCCTCGCCGACGTGATCGCCAAGCGTGACGACGACCGCTTCCACGAGGGCACCACCGAGGACTTCCTGGCGGAGGTCGAGCAGCCGACCGCGTGAGCCAGGTCGTCTACCAGTGGCACCCGGACGTCGTCGCCGACTTCCGCGAGCTGCCCGCGAATCTGCGCGCCGCCTACCTCGAGCAGATCGAGGCCCTACGGGCCGACCCGAAGCTCGGCGAGCACCTCGACCGGCGTGCCAGCACCGGCGACCTCTCCGCCTACCGCAAGATCAAGTTCGGCCGCGACACGCCACGCGGACCATCTCACCGGATCGTGTACCAGCTGCTGCCCGACAGCTACACGCCCTCCCAGTTCCGGGTCATCGCCGTGCGCTCCCGTGCCGACGTCTACGACATCGCGGCCCAACGACTCGTGGAGTAGCTGGGCACACCGCCCTGCTCGAGGGCCCGCGCGGTAACCACGGCTTCCGCGAGGCGAGCTGTATCGCGGGGACCAGGACCGCGCGGGGCGGGGTTGGATCGGGCGTTCTGATCCGGTCGCCGGCCGTGACAGAAACCGTCGCATGCGACAGTTCCTGACGCGCCAGGCCCCTCAGAGACCGGCTCAACACCGCGATGCGACGGAAACCGTCGGGTACGACAGTTTCCGTCACGGTCGCCGTGATGGGGGACCAGATCCGCCGATCCAAGCTGTCGACGGGCGACCTTCCGCCCGGAGCGTTATGCACTGCCGGCGCAGTCTTGACGACCGCGCCTAACCACGGCTGCCGCGTCGTTTCCGGGCAGGAGCGATCGGCCGTGGACGCGGCGACGAGGTTGTCGTCGGATGTATCAGCGGGCGCCGGTGGCGCCGGCGACGGCGACGTAGGTGGCGACGATGTAGGTGGGGTTGCGGTCCAGCGCGCCGCGGGCGCGGTCGTATCGGCGGGTCTGCCTCGACTCGACGGCGTGACGGTCACGCCGTCGATGCAGCGTCCGCTCGCGAACAGCGCTCAGTCCAGAGGAGTGCACGACCTGGTAACCTTAAGGTCTACCGTAAGGTTGGAGGAGCGATGGCAGAGCGATTCCTCGGCGTCGAAGAAGCGCGTGGCCAGCTTGGCCGTCTGGTCGATCAGGTCGCCGATGGGGCGGACCCGATCGCACTCACCAAGCGTGGCCAGCCTCTGGCTGTCCTGGTCAGCCGCGACGAGTGGGAGGCTCTCCACGAGCTGATCCGGGCCGAAGCCCGCGACGAACTCCGTCGGCGACTCAAGCAGGTCCGCCGACGGGTCAGCTCCGCGGGTCTGGATCCCACCGCGGTCGATGAGGCGATCGAGGCGGCCCGGAAGGTGTCGTGACCCGGACCGTGCTCGACACCAACACCTGGGTGTCCGGGCTCGGGTGGGGCGGTCCGCCCGGCGAGGTCGTCGAGGCGGCACTGGCTGGACGGTTCGAGATCGTGACCAGCCCTGCGTTGCTGGACGAACTGCGGCGCGTGCTGGCGTACCCCAAGCTCGCTGCGATCTTCGGCGATGCCGATGAGATCGTTGAGCTGATCACGTTGGCTTCACACGTCGTTCGCCCGACGCTGACGCGCGATCTGGTTCGAGATCCCGACGACAACCGGGTCCTGGAAGCCGCCCTCGCTGGCGGCGCTGACGTCATCGTCACCGGCGACGCCGACCTGCTCGACCTCCAGACCGTCGAGGGAGTCCGGATCGTCACCCCAGCAGCGACGATGAGCCATCAGCTCGGATGCCGAAGGTACGTGACCGTCCTTCTCGACGGTCACAGACCTTCCACTTCCCGCCGGCGCTACTCCGTCACGGTCAGCTCGGTGACCATCCCGAGCGTCGCGTGCGGCGGGCCGTCACCGGCATCAGGCGGTCCGCCGTCCCCCTCGCCGGCGAGTGCGGCGCGGTAGACCTCCGGGTCGCCTCCCTCGGGCAGGAAGCACAGGAACACGTAACGCCCCGGCTCGGACACCGTGACGGGCGGGCTCGCCGTGGCCGGTGACTCCGGGTCGATGCCGTCCTCGCCGGGCAGGGCCAGCTGCATGCCGACGGGTTGGACGAGCTGCTGGACCTCCTCGTCGGGGAGCTCCAGCAGTGCCTCGAGCGGTCGCGTCTCGGCGTCGTCGATGCGCATCACGATCATCTCGTGGACCTCCGCGTCGGAGGCGTTCGTGAACGTGAACGACGTGCCGGCGGTCGTCTCGGCGGGTACGCCTTCGAAGGCGAAGTCCACGCCGACGACCTCGATCGCCTCGCCGGCGCCGTCCGCGGTGGCGGTGGCGTCCGCTTCGGGCTGTGCCGTGTCGGCGTCGCTGCCGCACGCGACGCCGCCAGCCACGACCGCGAGCGCCAGCGTCACCGCGGCCGTCCGCCCGTGGGAGGTGCCGTCGTCCGCGGGGCGCAGTCCCGTCGCGGCGACCGCTGCTGCGGCGACCAGGGCGGCGATGCCGCCGGTGATCCCGAGGCTGGAGTCGAGGTCCGGCCACACGAGGGAGGCGATGCCCAGGACCGCCAGTCCGACTGCCGCCGTCGTGGTGACGAGTCGGTGTCCGGGCCGGCGTGAGGCGCTCAGCACGGCGACGCCGGCGAGCGCGAGGGCGACTGCGGTCGTGCCGGCGTAGTGCGCCAGCTCCATGTGTGGGTCGCCGGCGGGGGCCGCACGGTGCAGGGCCGACTCGCCCACCGCGTACCAGACGAGGGGAGCGGCGACGATGGCGCCGACCATCAGACTGGGACCGTCCCAGGGTCCGAGCTCCCGCCATGCCTGCCGGGCCGGGTGCAGGAACCCGCCGCCGATGATGAGCGCCCCGACGACGATGGTTGCGACGTCGATCTCGCGGATGAGTGCCATGGTGACGCCGAGCGCGCCGAGGCCCACCAGGACCTGCTGGTAGGCGGCGGGTCGGCGCGTCGGTCGCCACAGCGAGGCGACGAGGCCCACGACGATGACGACGGCCTCGAGGACGCCCCAGCTGAGCTCGTGGTAGCGGTGGCTCCCGCCGTCGACGGTCGAGAACCAGCCGCTGATCAGCAGTTGCCCCCCGGCGAGCGTGACGGCGAGCGCAGGCAGGCCGAGCAGGACGCGGTAGGCGATCCTCCGGCCTCGGGTGCCGGCCACAGGGGGCGTGGTGGTCGTGGACAGGGACATGCGGGCTCCTTCGGTCGGGTGGTCCCAGCCTTCATGGCTCAGGAGCCGGTGCCGTCAGTCCCGGGTCTCCGATGGCTCCTCCCGGGGCGCGGTTCGGCGGGGCGCCCGTACATCCCCGGGATGACCCGCGTCATCCCCGGGTGGGCCGAGATCGGCGCGCACGGCGGTTATCGTCGGGTCCGATCAGGGAGGGCGCGTGCGCATCGATGTCCGCGGGTTCGCCGGCGACCGCGCGCCGTTGGCCGCGGACGTCGCGGTCGCGCTGTTCCTGCTCGTCTACACGGTCACCGAGATCGTGTCCGGGAGCGGCACGACCGGCGAGGTCCTCGCGCTCCACCTCGCCGGCGCCGTGCTCATGACGATGCCGCTCGCCCTGCGCCGCGTCATCCCGTGGGTGCCGGCGGCCGGATTCGTGGTCGCGACGATCCTCGACTCGGTGCTGGTGGTGCCGGTCAACTCCTTCGGCGCGTTCGTCGCGGCGATGCTGGTCGCGTACTCGTTGGCTGCACACGCGAGCCTTCGGACCGGGATCCTGGGCGGGGTCGGGTTCGCCACCGCCATCACGATCTTCCTCGTGCGCGACCCCATGACGCAGTCCTTCCTCGACGCCTTCTCGACGATCGCGGTGCTGCTCGTGTTCACGGGCATCGGGCTGGTCGTCCGGCGCCGCCGCGGCGAGGTCGACCAGCGGACGCGCAGCGCAGCCACCGAGGAGCGCACCCGCATAGCCCGCGAGCTCCACGACCTCGTCGGGCACGCGGTGAGCCTCATGACCGTGCAGGCCGGCGTGGCGCGGGTCGCCCTCGACGGGGACGACCGCGACCGCGCATCGGAGGCGCTCACTGCGGTCGAGACCGCCGGCCGGCAGGCGCTGGACGAGCTGCGGCGCGTGCTCGGCATGCTCCGGACCGTCGGGGACGACGCCGGCGACGGCCTCGATCCCCAACCAGGCCTCGGCGCGATCACCGAGCTCGTCGACCAGCACCGACGGGCGGGACTGCCCGTCCGTCTGGAGGTCGAGGGCGACCCTCGCCCGGTCCCCGCCGGCGTCGAGCTGTGCCTGTACCGGGTCGTGCAGGAATCGCTGACCAACGTCCGCAAGCACGCCGGCGCCCCACCGACCGACGTCGTGCTCCTGTACCGGCCCGAGATCGTGGAGGTGTCGGTCCGTGACGAGGGACCGGGCCCTCGGTCGCGGACCCGCGACGGCCACGGTGTCGCCGGAATGCGCGAGCGGGTCGGCCTCTACGGCGGGACCTTCCGCGCCGGCCCCGGGACCGACCGCGGGTTCTTGGTCGAGGCATCCGTCCCGACCGTCACGTCCGTCACGCCCGTCGCGAGGCAGCGATGATCCGGGTGGTCATCGCCGACGACCAGGCGCTCGTGCGATCGGGCTTCAGCTACATCATCGACGCCCAGGCCGACATGACCGTCGTCGGAGAGGCCGAGGACGGGCTCGGGGCCATCCGCGAGACCAAGCTGCACGAGCCCGACGTCGTCGTGATGGACATCCGCATGCCCAACGTCGACGGCATCGAGGCGACCCGCCGCATCGTCCGCAGCGATCACCACGCCCGCGTCCTGGTCCTCACGACGTTCGACCTCGACGAACACCTCTACGCCGCGATGACCGCCGGCGCGAGCGGGTTCCTGCTCAAGGACGCACCGCCGGAGCAGCTGGTCGCCGGCATCCGCATGATCGCCGCCGGCGAGGCGCTGGTCGCGCCAGCGATCACCCGTCGGCTCATCGAGCGCTTCGTCGACCGCAGGCGTGCGAACACGTCGCCGCTCCTCGGGCGGCTGACCGACCGCGAGCGGGACATCCTCCGAGCGGTCGCGAGCGGACGTTCCAACGCCGAGATCGCGAGCGACCTTCACCTCGCCGAGGCGACCGTGAAGACCCACATCAGCCGGATCTACGCCAAGCTCGACGTGCGCGACCGGGCCCAGGCCGTCGTGATCGCCTACGAGCAGGGACTCGTCGAGGTGGGCCACACATCCGAACCACCGCCGACCCCCGGCGCGCCCTGACCCCAGCGGGACCCGCGCGATGACCGGCTCTACCGGGTCCGTCGCCGGGCGACGGCGACGGCCCCCGCGTGGACGGGCGTGAGCCCGACCGCTATGCGCGGCTCCACCAGTCGAACGGCGCGCCCGCAACCACGGCTTCGGCGCCCGTTCCGGGCAGGAGCAAGCGGCCGCCAGTCGGCGGGGGAGTCGGGGGCAGAGCTGTCAGCGGGCGCCGGTCGCTCCGGCGATGTGGGTGGTGTAGGTGCGGCGGGTCGCCTCCGATGAGTAGCTGGCAACGAACGCGACCGCCGCCCACGTCGCCGTGTCCTGCTGGTGGCCGGTGGGAAGTTCGAGAGTGAACGCGGACATGATCGACCTCCTCGCGACGCTCGGTGCGTCGCAACAAGGAGCGTCCACAGATCGCGAGTGACAAGCTGCCCCGGACCGTCTCGGCTCTACACTCGTCGCATGACCGAGCAGCAGGCTGACCTCATCGCCGTTGACCCCGACATCGTCGGGGGTCAGGCGCACGTCCGCGGCACCCGGATCCCGGTCAGCGTGGTGCTGGACTGTCTGGCGGCAGGGCTGCCGGAAGACGACATCATCGAGCAGTACCCGTCGCTCACCCGGGAAGGCATCCGCGCAGCCGCCGCCTACGGCGCCGCCTTGGCCCGCGAAGAGATCTTCCCGCTGCCCGCGTGAAACTCAAGCTCGACGAGAACCTCCCGCACGACCTCGCCGACGCTCTGACTCGGCAGGACCACGACGTGGACACCGTGCTGGACGAGGATCTCGGTGGACGCAAGGACCCCTTCGTCGTCCAAGCCGCCACAGATGACGATCGCATGATCATCACACTCGACCGAGGCGTCGGCGACATCCGGAGCTTCCCTCCGGGAAGCCACGCGGGTGTCGTCGTGCTGCGCCCTTCGAGCCAGGATCCCGCCTCGATCCTCGCGCTGGTCGACCGCCTGCTCGAGGTCCACGAGCTCCAGGAGTTCAGCCGGTGCGTGGTGATCGTGGAGCCACAACGCGTGCGCGTACGCCGACCCGACGACCTCAAGCGCCGATAGGTCACCACGACTCCCCACGGGATGACGTTACAAGCGGGCTCGTCTGGACCGAGCATCCCGACTGGTCGCGCGACAACCACGGCTGTGGGCGACAGGTCAGCTGGCGTGAGCGGTGACCTCGTGGTCTAGGCGCCGTCCCAGGCGGTCGGTCTCGACGTCGAGGTCGTACTGCGCCTGGAGGTTCAGCCAGAACCGCGGGGTGGTGCCGAAGTAGCGCGCGAGCCGCAGTGCAGTGTCGGCGGTCACCCCACGCTTGCCGTGGACGATCTCGTTGATGCGTCGTGGCGGCACGCTGATGTCTTTGGCCAGCCGGTACTGGCTCAAGCCGGCCGGCTCGAGGAACTCCTCGAACAACACCTCGCCCGGATGCACCGGGGGCAACTTCGTCGCCATCGTCTGCCTCCTAGTGGTAGTCCACGATCTCGACGTCGTAGGCGTTGCCTCGCTCCCATCGGAAGCAGACCCGCCACTGATCGTTGATCCGGATGCTGTACTGGCCGGCACGATCACCCTTGAGCCGCTCGAGCCGGTTCCCCGGAGGAACTCGAAGATCCAGGATCTCTTCCGCTGCATCGACGATGCGGAGCTTGCGCAGGGCGGCCCTCTGAAGCTCCGGGGACCACTTCTTGACCCGCTCACGTTGAGCCAGGCGTTCGGTATCGCGGTCGCGGAAGCTCCGGATCATCGAGACGACCATAACGCAACGCGTTATGGTCGGCAACGCCGCTGGCACAGTTGGGGGCGGCGATCGGTCCCCGACCACATGCCCGAAGCCACGGTGATGGGCGCGCCGGTCAGCTGGCGTGAGCGGTGACCTCCTGCTCCAGCCGTCCACCGAGACGATCACCCTCGATGTCGAGGTCGTACTGGGCCTGAACACCCCATATCGTCCCACCTGCCTGCCGAGCTCGACCGCATCTGATGACGCGAGCGGTGGAACCCGGTCGAGGCGGGGCGCGTCGGACACGGCGACGGGAGGGGCACGCGTGAGGGCGAGGACCGTGACGGCGCTCGTGGTGGCGGCCCTGCTCGCGAGCGGCTGTTCGGTGGTCGAGCGCGTGGCGGGGCGCCCCGCCGAGGAGGCGCAGTGGGCCGTCGACCCGGACGTCGAGCTGACCCCGGAGATGACGGAGATCCCGCTGCTCGTCGGTGAGGTCGGGTGCGCGTCGGGACGGGACGCGGCGGGGCGCATCAGCGCCGACGTCGTCGGAACCGACGACGCCCTCGAGATCACCGTGTACGTCGAGCCGCTCCCGGGCGGTCAGGACTGCCAGGGCAACCCGCTGACCCCGTACGTGCTGGACCTCGGCGAGGAGCTCGGCGACCGCCAGCTCGTGAACGGCGCCGAGACCGAGATCGCCCGCCGTCCGCTCGAGCTCGGGGACGCCACCAGCGGCGATGCCGGCGCCTCGCCCACCTCGATCGACGTCGAGAGCGGGGTCCCGGACCCGGTCGTCTTCCTCGCGGAGGCGCTCCAGGTCCGCGCCCGTGACCACGCCGAGCTCGGCGCCGACGTCACCGATCTGTCGCCCGCTCCGCAGGGCGTCGACCTCTACCTCGGGCAGCAGCGCGTCCGCACCAGCACCGCCGACCAGCTCCGTGAGCCGGACGGCTGGGTGCTGCCCGTGGAGCTCTACGCCGGATACGCGGGGCCGTTCTCGGCGCTGGAGCGGGTCGGCACGGCCGAACGGCTGACCCTCGCCGCGGGCCCACAGCCGCACTGCGCCGGCCCGCCACGCCCGTCCCCGCCGGAGCTGGCGGACCTGGACCGGTACGCGCTCACGCCGGCGGGGACCGACTCGTGTCTGCAGTGGTTCGTCGTGAACCTCTACGTCGACGACGAGGGCCGGCTCCACGCGGTCCAGCTCGACCTCTGGGAGCCGTGAGTCCTGTCGTGGCCGAGCGCAGGTCACTCCAGCCCGCGGACCGCGACCGCCGGGCCACGCCAGCCGAGGAGCGCCTCGGTCATCCGGAGCGCGTGGGCCGTGCGGGCGACCTCGTGGACGCGGACGATGTGCGCGCCCCGCAGGACGCTGAACACCGCGGCGGCGAGGCTGCCGTCGACGCGCTCGTCGAGTGGCACGTCGAGCGTCTCGCCGACGAAGTCCTTGTTCGACAGCGCCACGAGCACCGGGTAGCCGAGCGCGGCGAGCTCCGGCAGGCGGCGGGTCAGCTCCAGCGAGTGGTAGGTCGTCTTCTGGAAGTCGTGGCCCGGGTCGACGATCAGCCGGGTCGGCGCGATGCCGGCGGCGACGGCGCGATCGGTGAGCTCGCGACAGTGGGCCACGACGGCCGCGGTCACGTCGGGGCGGTAGGCGCGGCGGTAGGGGCGGGTGCGTGGCTCGCCGCCGTGGTGCATCGCGACGTACCCCGCATCGTGCCGGGCCACGACCTCGAGCACCTCCGGGTCGTGCAGACCGGTGACGTCGTTCAGGATGTCGGCGCCGGCGGCGAGCACGGCGTCGGCCACCGGGGCGCGGAAGGTGTCGACCGAGAGGATGATCCGCTCGTCCTCGGCGCGCAGGGCCTCGACGAAGGGCACGACGCGGGCGAGCTCCTCGTCGACGGTGACCTCGTCGCCGGGACCGCCCTTGACGCCGCCGACGTCGATGATGTCCGCGCCCTCGACGACCAGCCGACGCGCGTGGGCCAGAGCGGCGTCGAGGTCGGTAGGTCGCCCCGTGGTCGTAGAACGAGTCGGGCGTGCGGTTCACGATGCCCATCACCAGGAGGCGTCGGCCGAGGTCGAAGCGCGCCCGGGGGAGGTCCAGCACGGGCGCGCTGGTCGCCGGCGGGTCACCCGCCGCAGCGAGTGGCAGGGCGAGGCGGTCGCCCGGGTGACGCTCGGGCGGGGTCTGGTCGGGCACGAGGTCCTCGTCGCGGAGACGGCGCGCGACGCGAGGCTACAAGCGGCGCGCCCACTAGCCTCCGGGGAGCGCCGGCGACGCCGGACGGCTGCGGGGCGCCGACCCAGGAGTGGCACGGACGTGTGGGTGATCGGGAGCATCGCGGGCGTCGCCGGCCTCGTCGTCGTGGTCGCGGCCCTGCTCGCCGACGCGCCGGCCCGGCCGGCGCCGCGCGCCAGCCTCGGCAGCGGGCTACCGCGTCCCGCCGAGGTCGCGCGCTCCTCGTTCCCGCTCGCGTGGCGGGGCTACGACCCGCGCGTCGTCGACGCGCACCTGCGCGAGGTGGCCACCCGCTACGAGGCGCTCTACCTCGCCGCCGGCCCGTCGGTCATCGCCCGGGCGGAGGCCACCCTCGAGCCGGCGTCCCACGCCGCCGAGCCGGTGGCCGCCGCGCCCGATGACCGCGACCGGGACGACGTCCCTCCCGGCGCGGATGTGAGCCGGGAGGAAGACTGACCCACGCGGGAGGGACATCGACCGTCGCGGTGGTCAGCTCAGGAACTCGAGGATGGTGGCCCCGACCGCACCCGGGTCCTCGACCGGCGCCCAGTGCCCGACGTGTGGCAGGACGCGGACGGCGCTGACCGGGATGGATCGCTTGAGCTCCTCTGCCATCGCGAGCGGGGTGGAGCGGTCGTGCGCGCCGGTGATGACGAGGGTCGGCTGGCCGATCTCGTCGCGGCGGATCTTCGGTGCCTTCGACAGCGCCCGGCACGACTTCGCGTAGCTGGCGGGGTCGTTGCGGAGGAACAGCTCGCGCAGGAGGCCGACGCCGCCGGACATCGTGGCGTGGGACTGCGGCGACACCGCACCCTCGAGCCAGGCGTCGACGAGGGGGTCCATCCCCTCCTTCTCGACGAGGTCGGCACGGTCGCGGTAGGCGTCGGCGGTCGGCGGCTGGAAGTAGCTGATGCCGCCGACGAGGACGAGCTGGTCGCAGAGGTCGGGGTTGGTCTGGGCGAGGTGCTGCGCGACCAGCGTCCCGAGCGAGTGGCCGACGAGCGTCACCGCCGGGAGCTCGAGGTGACGGATGAGCTTCTCGACGTCCTTGGCCCAGCCCTCGATCGAGAACTTGCCCTTGCCGGCGCTGCGGCCGTGGCCGCGGAGGTCCATCGCCACGACGTGGTGGTGCTGCGCCATCGTCTGCATGACGCCGTGCCAGACGTTGGCGGAGCCGCCGAGCCCGTGGACGAAGACCACCGGGGGGCCCTCGCCGTAGCTCACGTAGTGGGTGTTGTTGCCGTCGATCTCGGCGAACATCGTCGCCCTTCCTGGTCGTGTCCCCTCGGTGGCCGCGCACGGGCCGCGAGAGCGGTGCTGCTGCCTCGTGGGGCGCGCACACGCGGGGGGAGTTCGGGTGGGTCGCTGCAGAGGTCTGTGCGGGCGGCCGGCGTGTGGTCCTCGGCCCGTCCCGGTGGCGCGGAGCCTACCCGCTCGCCGGCCGTCTCCGGTCCGGACCCGGGCCCGGTCTCGAACCGGCAGACTGGAGCCGTCGGGCCCACCGAGCCCACGTCGCGGCCGCCCCCCGCGCGCGCAGACCACCCGCCTGACCCCCCGGAGGAGGACCCGTGCGACTCGAGCTCGAGGTGCCGATCGACGCCCCGCGTGCGCTCGTGTGGGAGCTCCTCGTCGACTGGGAGCGCCAGCCGGAGTGGATGGTGGACGCCAAGGCGGTCCACGTCCTCACCCCCGACCGCGAGGGGACCGGTGTCACGTTGCGCTGCCCGACCAACCTGCTCGGCGTCACGGTGCAGGACGTGATGCGGGTCACCGGCTGGGAGGCCGAACGCCGGCTCGAGGTCACCCACCTGGGCCGGATCATCACCGGCACCGGCGCGTTCGAGCTCGACGACGACCCGCGAGGGGGGACCCTGCTGCGCTGGTGGGAGGAGGTCGATCCGCCGCTGGGGCGCGTGGGGGAGTGGGGCGCGTCGACCCTCGGTGCTCCCGATCGTCGAGCGCATCTTCCGACGCTCGCTCGGCAACCTCGCCCGCCTCGCCGAGCAGGAGACGGCCCGCCGCGGCACCGGCCGCTGAGGGCACGAGGTCCGCCGGCGCGGTCGTGTTCAGCCGGCGGCGATGAGGCCGACCGCCGCGCCGGCGAGTCCGAGCCCGAGGAGCTGGTGCGGGGCGAGGCGCTCGTCGAGGACGGCCCGGGCGAGCAGCACCGTGACCACCGGGTACATCGAGCTCAGCACGGCGACGAGCGCCAGCAGGCCGTGGCGCGTGGCGAGGAGGTAGGCGACGTTCGCGGCGTTGTCGAGCAGCCCCACGCCGAGGACGAGCAGCCACACCGGCCGGGGCGCGGCCAGCTCGCGTCGCGTGGCGAGCCCGAAGAGGACCAGGACGACGATCGAGGTGATCTTCATGGGCACCAGCGGCCACAGCCCGGCGGCCTCCGGCGTCAGATCGAGCATCACGAAGATGGTCCCGAACCCGAGGCCGGCGCCGACCGCCTCGACGAGCCCCGGCGTCGCGAGGCCGCGGAAGGCGCCGTCGGCCGGCGGGCCGACGCCGTCGTGGACCGGGGCCGGCTCGCGGCTGACGAGCACGATCGCGACCAGGGCGATGACGATGCCGACCCACGCCCGGCCGCTCGGGGCGTCCCCGGTCACGGTCCCGACCAGCACCGGGAGGGCGGCCGCGCCGACCCCGGTGACGGGTGCGACCACCCCCATCCGCCCGATCGCGAGCCCGCGGTAGAGGAGCGCGATCCCGACCGCCCCGCCGACGCCGGCGGCGGCCGCGTACCCGAGCTCGCCGGCGGTCAGCCCGGTCCCGCCGACGACGGCGGCCGCGACCGTCAGGCCCGCGAGGCCGATGACGCTCGCGGCCAGCGACAGGGGGACGCTGATGTCGTGCTCGACCCGGCGGCCGGCGAGCCCGCCGAGGAAGTCGGACGCGCCCCACGTCAGCGCGGCCGTCAGGGCCAGGACCACCGCCACGAGCGCCTCCGGGTCGACTCCGGCCGGGACCGGCGAGCCTGTCACACCGGCACGCCGACGCGCGAACGCGCCGGCTCAGCCCGCCGCGGAGAGGCCGGCGAGCACCACCTCGACGAGCCGGTCGAACGAGGTGTCGAGGTCGACGTCGATCCCGAACCCGTCGTGGGTCTCGAGGTGGACGAACCCGTGGACGGCGCTGCGCAGGATCCGCGTCGCGTGGATCACCTCGTCGCCGGCGAGCCCGAGGCCGGCCACGACGGCGCCGACCGTCGCGACGACCTCGGCGCCGGTCCGGCGGACGGCGTCGTCGTCGATCTCGCTGGTCGGGACCGTCGCGGCGTAGAGGCCCGGGTGGTCGTGGGCGAAGCGACGGAAGGCGTGCGCGATGGCGCGCAGCCCGTCGGCCCCGCTCCGTCCCACGGCGGCCCGGCGGACCACGTCCCCGAGCTCGGTGAGGGCGCGGAGGCAGAGGGCGCGGCGGAGCCCGTCGAGCCCGGCGACGTGGTTGTAGAGCGACGGCGGCCGCACCCCGAGCTCGCCGGCCACGGCGCCGAGGGTCAGCGCGTCGAGCCCGCCGCGGTCGGCCACGGTCGCCGCCGCGGTGACGACGGCCTCGGGGGTCAGCCCGGCACGGGGGGACACCGGCCGCTCAGCTGACGCGGGTCGCCGCGGCGAGCGCCGCGACGATCGCAGGCCCGGTCGTCTCCGGGTCCTCGAGGTGCGGGTAGTGCCCCGCCCCCTCGACCATGACGACCCGCCCGCCGGTCCGCGCGGCGATGGCATCCGCCTCGGCCGCGGGGTCGGGGAAGTCCGGGTCGGCGCTCCCCATGACGACGGTGACGGGGCGGGTCAGCCCGTCCAGCAGCGGGTCGATGGCGCGGCAGTCGGAGAGCGCCATCGCGCGCACGGCCTCGATGCGGCCGGGCTCGCGCAGGTTGGCGACGAGTGCGCGGAGGTGGCCGTCGAGGTCGGCGGGGCGGCGGCCGGGGAAGAGCTTGGGGACGTAGGCCGCCCACGCGCGTGGCCCCCACGGCCGGAGGAGGAGCGTCCCGAGCGCGGCCCGCTGCACACGCGCCCCGAGGGTCACGGTCTCGGGCTGGCGCACGAAGGGGCCGATCAGGGTGAGGCTCGTCACCAGCTCGGGCGCGACCGCGGCCGCGTGGACCGCTGCGGCGGCGGAGAACGAGACGCCGATCAGGTGCGCCGGACCGCCGAGCTCGCGGACCAGCGCGACGAGGTCGTCGCCGACGGTGGGGCGCTCGTGGTCGTCGAAGCTCGCGTCGGACTCGCCGTGGCCGCGCAGGTCGACGGTGGCGACGCGGTACCCGGCGTCGACGAGCGTGGGGACGAGGCGGCGGAACTCGCTGCGGAGGTCACCGAGCCCGGGGGCGCAGACGACGAGCGGACCTTCGCCGACGACGTCGTAGGCCAGGCGGCCCTGGGGGCGGGTGAGGTAGCGGGTGGTCGGGCTCACGGTGTCGACCTCGGTTCCGGGACGGGACGTGATGACTAATCGGATTAGTAGTGAACTAATCAGATTAGTCGACCCGCGTCAAGCTCCACCACGCACGCCGGCGCGTGGGCGCGGCGGGCGTCACGCGGCCGAGAGCGTGTCCTCGGTCAGCCCCCAGAGCCGCTCGGCGGCCTCGGGATCGAGCGCGTGCGCGGCCACCCCGCGGCCCCGGACCCCCGACACCGCCGGCTCGGCCTCGGCGCAGTCCTCGAGGTAGCGACCGCCCTGGCCCGCGAGCTCGGCAGCCGTCGCCGCCCACACCGAGGTCGCGGCCCCCTGCACCGGTGTCTTGAACCCCATCCGTCCGCGGGCCTCGGGGTCGTCCCAGCCCATCGCCGCGACCTCCTCCTCGGGCAGGTGGCGTTGGAGGTTGGTCATGATGCCGCCGGGGTGCACGGCGAACGCGTCGATGCCGGCGTCCGCGAAGCGCTGCTGTATCCCGACCGCGAACAGGGCGTTGGCGGTCTTCGACTGGCCGTAGGCGCGCCACTTGTCGTACTCGCGGTGCTCGAAGTGGACGTCGTCGAACACGACCGGGGACAGCCGGTGCCCGGTGGAGCTGAGCGACACCACACGCGCCCCCTCGGCCGCCCGGAGCGCGGGTAAGAGTCGCGCCGTCAGCGCCGCGTGCCCGAGGTGGTTCGTGGCGAACTGGAGCTCCCAGCCGCGGCCGGTCCGGCGCAGCGGGCACGCCATGATGCCGGCGTTGTTGACGAGGATGTGGAGCGTGTCGTGGCCGGCGAGCCAGCCGTCGGCGAACCGCCGGATGCTCGTCAGGTGGGCGAGGTCGAGCGCCGCCGGCGTGATGCGCGTCCGCCCGGTCGACGCCCGGAGGTCGGCGGCGACCCGCTCGCCGCGCGCGACGTCGCGGACCGCGATCGTCACGTCGGCGCCGGCGAGCGCCAGCGCCCGGGCGGTCTCGAGCCCGATGCCGGAGCTGCCGCCGGTGACGATGGCGGTGCGGCCGGAGAGGTCGAGGCCGTCGACGACCTCGATCGCGGTCGTGTCGTGGCCGAACCGCGAGGTGAGACGTGTGGGCAACGCGGACGCTCCTGGGGTGGGGGGAGCGCCGAGTCAACCACCGCCGTCCGCGTGACGTGGGCGGTTCGCGACGACAGCCGGAGGACGGTGTCCGGTCCGGTGCAGGGCTGAGCCGGGAGGGACGGTGTCCCTCCCGGCTCGGTGGGTGGTGCAGGGTGCGGGTGGGGCCCGGTCAGCCGGTGACGGTGAGCTCGGCGGTGACGTCGCGGACGCCGGCGACGGCGCGGGTGCGCTGGAGGAGCGTCTCCTCGGTCGCGGCGTCGCGGACGCGGCCCTTCAGGGCCACGCGGCCGGCGTCGTGGACGACCACGACGACGTCCATCGCGCCGTCGGTGCGGCCGATGACCTCGCTCTGCACCCGCTGACGGAGCGTGTGCGGGTCGACGTCGTCGTCGGGGCTACCGAAGCGGTCCTTGGCGGTCTCGACCACGGCGCCCTGCGCGACGCCGGCGGCGTAGGAGGCCTTGCCCGCCGCGGTGTCCCGGGCGTCCCGAGCGGCCGAACCGAGCTGGTCGCTCAGCTGCGCACGACGCGCGCCTCCCCGGTCCGGGTCCATCAGGTAGGCGACGCCGGTCCCGATGCCGGCGCCGATCGCGATCCAGAACAACCGGCTGAACCAGGAGCGGCCCGGCTCGAGCCGGTCGCCGAGGTCGGCGATCCGCGCCTCGTTACGTGCGTCGACGTCGGCCAGACGCGTCTCGAGGGTGTCGGTGAGTCGGTCGACCGCGCGACGGCTCCGACCCAGCTCGCGGCAGGCCTCGGTGTCGTCGGCCGCCACGGCGTGGCCGACCTGGTCGCGGAGATCGTCGATGCGGCCGCCGATGCGGTCCGCGAGCTCGTGGACGTCCATCTCGCTCATACCTCTCCTGGTGATCGCGGGTGTCGCGGGGGTGGGTCACCTCCCACGATGGCGCAGCCGGCCCGCGCGCGCACCTGGTCGACCCGTACGAACGCGTGCGCGTGCGCCGGCACCGTGGACGTCCGTCGGGGGTGCGCGGTCGTCGCGTCGGCCCGGCCGGCGTCGCCCTTGACCACTCACGATCAGGTCGAGAAGGACCCGGACCTGATGCGGCGCCTACCCCCGCCGGGCGCCGCCGATGTCGAGTGCGCGTCCGGGTGGATCGCAGCTACTCGAGGGCGTCGTTGCTGGGTGCCCCGTCTCGGGACCAGGCGGCGAGGGCTGACGCCGCATCCTCGTGGTGGTGAACCATGGTCCGGAGGAACGCGGTGATGGCCGTCCGCTGGGTGGCGTTCAATGCTGTCCACTTGGACCGCACGAACTCCTCGAGGGCGGGTCCGTGCAACTCGGGGAGGAACGCCCACACCGTCGAGTCGACCACGGCCTCCGCTGCCTCTGGATGACGAAGCACCCAGATCAGGTACGCGGGGATGAAGTGCCGGAAGCCCTCGGGGCTGAGGAAGGCGAGCGCCGCGTACTCGGAGACGACGACGTCGTCGGGAACCTGTCGCCAGTCGTCGAACCGGCGCAGCAGCTCGAGGTCCATGTCGTCACGGCAGGCGGGATGCAACAGCGCCGCCTGGTCCGGCCGCGCCTCGTCCGCGAAGGCCCGTCGGACCATCCCCACGACGTCGTCCATGGTCCCAGTATCACCGACGTGCACCCGTCTGCCCCCGGCCAACATCGGTGCCAACGACCGACCCCCGCCTCCCTGTCGGCGGACGTGTTGGATGGCTCGACTCCCCGCCACGTGATCCGGCCGTGCTGGAGTCCATGCTCGCCTGCGTCGTGACGATGGCGGCTGTCGAGATCCCCGAGGAGCCAGGCGTGGGCTTCGTGACCGAGCGGCTCCAGGTGCGTCGTCCCGTCATGAGCGACCTCGCCGACTTCCATGAGGTGTGGGGCGACCCTCGGGTGATCTTCTGGGGTGCAACCGAGGACCTCGATGCAACCCGGCAGCGGCTCCGCGCCTTCAGCGAACGGACGCTGGCTTGGAGGACCATCCCGCTGGTCCGCACGACATCTGGATCAAGGACCTCGGTGATCCGAGCGATCGTTGAGCGACGGATCGAAGCCGTGGCTCTGTGCCGCTGCAGGGTGGAGGCCGAACCGAGCGATGACGCTCGTGAGGACGGGCGCCGTCAGAGGCGGTCCAGAAGTGCTCGCGGTGTGAGCACTGTGACGTCGTCCGCGTCGAGGTCGATCACGTCGGAGTCTCCGGACACCAGGAGGTCCGCACCGCAGTCACGGTCGAGCCCGTCACGAAGCTCACCGATCAACGACGGACACACGACCAGCTCGAACGCCCGATCTCTCAGCCACCGGTCCAGCAACTGAGCGCTGACCCCGGGTGCCACCGCCGCGGAAACGAGCACGTTCGGGTCGACGACCACTCTCACCGGCGAGGGCGCGAAGCTCGTTCTTCGTCGGCCAGCTGCTGGACCTCTTCGTCGCTCAGGCCACTGCGCGGTCGAACGTCGGCCAGCATCTCACGGATGTCGTCGTTGTACAGCTGCCATGCCGCCTGCTTGGTGACACCCAGGGCCTCGCCGATATCCGACCAGGACGCGCCCCGTTGGCGAGCTCGCGCGATCGCTTCCCGCTGCCAGACATCCAGTTGCCGATCGACCGCGCGCAGCCCGCGAAGCTGGCCCAGCGGCTCGGTGGATCCAAGTTCGACCTCGACGCGCATCTGCTCGTCGTCTTGTCTCGCGTCCAGTCGGGCACCCATGCTCGCCAGTGTCCCCGACGAAGCAGTCTCCGTCAAGATCGCTTGACGACGGATAGGAGGCGCCCGCGCGGTGGCCGTGGTCCTGCGCGCAGCATCGCGTCCGCCCAGCAGCACATGACGCCCCCCCTGCATCGCCGACCAGCAGGAGTGGACGAGAGTGAGTCCCACCTCGTGGTGTAGGAGAAGGTCCGCCGAGTTGGGCGGGCGAGTTCGTGTGCGGATGCTCGCAGGGAACCCGCCACCACGTGACGGTCCAGGACAACCTCGAGGTGGTCCTGGACCGCAGTGAAGAGCAGACGTGCGCTCAGCCGGCGTAGGCCGGCAGATCGCCGAGGTTCACGACCTCGCCGTCCTTCAGGGTCATCTGCAACCCGTCGATGTCGGCCACCGTCGGGACGTTGAAGACCCACGTGATGCCGGCGCTGTCTTCACCGACCTTCTTGCCGACCTGGATGAAGAACGCGTCCGCGACCCCGTCCATGACCGAGGGGTCGGGCGAGTCGACCTTGGCCTCGCGGGCCCAGTCCATGACCCCTTCCGTCATGTCAGCCCCCAGATCCGCACGCACGGCGATGAACGTGCGCGAGTCGTTCGATGGCCGCGCCGTCATCCCCGGCTGCATCTCCCAGGTTCGGGTGGTCTCGATGCTCGTGAACTCGACGGTGCCGATGCCGGCGACGTCGACCGTGACCGCCTCCGTTCCGCCTCCGGACCGGAGAACGAGCAGTGCCACGATGCCGATACCGAGCATGGCGAGGATCGCCCCGACGATCCACCGCAACGCCGGCGCCGTCCGTTCGGGCGCCGGGGCCACGAGGTCGTCGAGCGGTGCGATCAGCGGCGAGGTCAGCACGGCCTCCGAAGACGCGGGCTCCACGTCTTCGGGCGCCGCAGGGGACTCCCCCGGCTCGGTCAACACCACGGACTGGGGGGGTGCCAGGTACTCCTCAGGTGGCGGCTGAGGCTCGGCCCTCTTCACCGATGTCGTCGACATGGCCGATCCTTCCTTCTAGGGGCGTGCAGTACGACTGGAGCCAGGCGACGATCCCGACCGCACTGGCGGGTCCCCCGGGAAGTCCGAAGCGGCGAGCGAGGCCGGCATCTGCGCGAGGCACTCACCGCGGTCCGCCACCTCGCGGAGGGAGAGCTCGGCCACGACGTCAGCGGTCGCACCCCGACCACCGAGGCGTCGGCAGCGGACACGACGGCTGGGTGATGGCTGGGACCGGACTCGTACGGTGCTGTGCCGGCGACGGACTGTGCTGCCCCGACCCCCTCGACAACGTCCCAGCCGGATGCACGGGCAGGCATGTGGCCACCGCCTCATCGCCTGCTTCGAGCGTGTCCCGACCGGACGGCCGAGGGCCAGAGCTATCAGGCCCGCGCAGAGGAGGCCATCTGGGACTGCCGGCCTCGGCCGAGGGCGATCCTGCGGGATGCCCTCGCCGACCCGAACTGATGCCGCCCGGCCGCGGCCGCTCACGGGTGCCGGATGGCCCTTCCCCTCCTGCCGGTTGGCTCTTCTCCGTCGGGACCTGCGGGCCGGACGATGACGCGTGGGACCCCTCCCCAGGTGGCCCATCCTGGCGCCACGTCGACGGTGGAGTTGGAGGTCTCTCACCGGGAGGTGATGAGGATGATGCGACACCGTGAGCCCTCAACGACGGCGCCGCGGGTCCGGGTGGTCGACGGGGCGGTGAACTTCCCCGGCGGCCAGGTCGTCTGCTCGGTCCAGGCCGATCCCTGGCCCGACGCCAAGCTGGACCGTATCGAGGTCGACCTGCGCTACCGCGGCACCTACCTGCTCCGGTTCGACCAGTCCGCCAACGCCCAGACACCCATGGGGATGCTGCTGGCCCCTGGCACGCGGATGGTGGAGGGGCGGGACAAGCGCGCCCCGGAGTTCACCGTGGTCGACCACCAGGTCGTGACACTCGACCGACTCCAGCCCGCGGGCGGCGTCACGCTCACCTTCACCCTGCCGGCCAACGCCCCGCCGAGCCTGGAGGGGGCCGTCAACTGGGAGGTGCGTGCGCACTTCCACCGTCGGATGGGGTTGGACGCCGAAGCCACCCAGCCGCTCACGGTCCTCGGCCTTCCGGTGGAACAGGTCGGCCCCGCCGGCACGGGCGTCGATGACTGGTTCACGCGGGCACCGGCCGCGCGCAACGGGGCGGCGACGCCTCCCGATCGCCGCCAGGACGTCCGTTTGGAGTTCTCGACCCACGTCGCCGCCGCCGGCGATGCCGTGACGGGCACGCTGCTGTTCCAGCCCGACGTCGAGGCGTTCTTCCGGGCGGTGCACCAGCCGAGGACCAAGCGTGGCAAGCACCGGTCGGAGGAGGCCGTTCAGGCCCTCCCGAGCACGCTCGAGGTCGAGGCGATCCAAGTAGCCCTCGAATGTTGGCGTGGCTCCGGAACCCGCCGGACGATGCACCGCATCTTCCAGAAGGAAGAGACGATCGCCGGGCCCCTGACCCTCGAGGTCGGCAGCCCCCAGGAGTTCCCGTTCAGTCTGAAGATCCCGCTCGAAGGGACGCTGAAGATCAACGACAACGACCAGGTCGAGACCCGCGTGCCGGGCACGTTCCACGCCGCGGCGCTCGGACACGACGAGCTCGACGACCTGCGGTGGCGCGTGGTGGCACGTGGCGTCCTCGCCAAGGACTCGCTCCGCCACCTCCCGACGACGGGCAACCTGCAGACGTACTCCGGCGAGCATGCCGAGAGTCCGCTGTGGGCGGCCGAGGAGGTCGTGGTCCGGGCATGAGGTCCGGGGCCCCGCTCGCCGCGTTGCGAGTGGGTGCCAGGAACCCGGCCGTGTCGTGTTCACTGCCTAGGGGCGGGTTCCTCGGCTACGCGCTCTTCAACTGTGCCGGAAACCCCGCGTGTCGTGTTCACTGCCCAGGGGGCCGAAGCTCGACTTGCGCGCCCCGGCCCCCCGTACGAACGCGTGCGCGTGCGACGGCACCGTGGACGTCCGTCAGGGGTGCGCGGGCGACACTTTCCCGCGTGGGCGCGGGTTCAAGCCAGTGGGACGTCGAGCAACGCCCGCTCACGTCGCGCTGCGGCCCTCGGCGAGGAACGGCGGCTATCTGCTCCTGAGCCGCTCCGCGATCTCGTCAACGTCCAACTTCCCGTCCGCAACCGCCATGACGAGGTCGAACGCCTCGTCATCGCTGAGTTCGGGGGCGTGCCCGTTGAGGTCGAGGAACACCGCGGTGGCCAGCCAGCCGAGCCGCTTGTTGCCGTCGACCAGCGCGTGGTTCCGGACGAGCGAGTGCAACAGCGCAGCCGCCTTGTGCTGCAGGGAGCCATAGGCGTCCTGCCCGAAGGCGGTGGAGCGAGGACGCGCGCACGCCGAGTCGAGCAAACCCACATCGCGGACCGGCCCGGCTCCGAGCGCGCGTACGAGCCCGAGCAGATCCTCGAGATCGAGGTACTCGATGTCGCTCACACCGAGCCGAGCCGATCGAGCACGTCCCCCCACTGCTCGATCATCTCATCGGTGCTGGCCTGAACCCGCGCCCGGTGCCCGGCTCGGTCGTAGCGCTCGAGCACAGCCCGGCGGATGATCTCCTGCCGGGACAACCCCTCGGCCTCGGCCAGGGCCGCGAGGGCCCGTTCGAGTTCGGCATCGGTGCGAAGTGTGAGCGCCATTCCCCGATGATACCACTTCGATACCGTTCGCACCCCCGGTGCCGACATCCGACCGGCCTCGGCTGGATGCCCCTCACCATCACCTACTCCTGCGGTGCAGACCTCGGCTTGGAACGCCGGCCCGTATCGACGACGCGCCGGTGTAGGTCATCGACGGCTCACGTCCGCTCCTGCGGAAGCGGCCGCGTGACACTTCCCCGCGTGGGCGCGGGTTCCCGGCAGGGGGCGGACCAGGTCACGCCGTCACCCTCTCGCAACGGCGGCTGACCAAGGGTGGTAGCGGCGCCACCGCGTTGGGCCCTGAGGACCCGCTTCGCGCGTCGTCTGGTGCGCCCGTCCGCCGGGGTCAGAGGTCCTTGAACGCCTCGAAGGGCTGTTGGCAGCGCGTTGCAGAAGCGGATGTCGCGGCACGGCGTGGGGCCGAAGCTCGACTCCCGGACCGTGTCGGCCGAGCCGCAGTAGGGGCAGGGCTTGGTCGCGACCTCGGGGTCGCGCATCACGAGCGGAAGCGTGGCGCGGCCCGCCGGCGCGACCGACGCGACCTCACCGCCCGGCGGTGCGATGCCGAACTCGCGCAGCCGCTCACGCCCGACGTCGGTGATCATGGTCGCGCGCCACGGCGGGTCGAACCGGAACCGGACGGCGACCGTGGCCACCCCCGGCACGGCCCCGACGGCGCTCACCACGTCGCGCTCCATCATGTCGGTCGCGGGGCAGCCCGAGAAGGTGGGCAGCAGCTCCACCTCGACCCGGCCGTCGTCGTGCACGCGCACGTCGTGGACCATCCCGAGCATCCCGAGCGTGACCGGGGGCAGCTCCGGGTCGGGGACGGCCTCGACGGCGGCGCGGACCGTCGCGAGGTCGGGGGCGGTCGTCGTGGCGCTCACCAGACCGCTCCGGGGTGCGCGCGGTGGAGCTCGGTCATCTCGGGCCAGACGTCGACGGTGAAGTCCTCGGTGTGGTGCCCGTACCGGCCGCGGTGCTCGGCGAAGAAGTCCTCGGGGAGCACCCACCCGTCGCCCTCGGCGGTGAGCTCGGGGGGGAGCGCATCGGCGAGGTCGGCGGCCTCGAGCATCGGCACGACGATCTCGAGCCAGCGCAGCATCTGCGCCGCCGTGAACGCCGGCATCAGCCCGTCGGCGACCATCTGGTCCTCGTCGGGGAGCGGCTCGAACAGCCACAGCGCCTCGGGCAGCGCGGCGCGGAGCGCCGTCGGCGAGCCGCGTCGCGGGCCTCGCCGCCGCCGTGGGCGAGCCGTCGGAACCAGTGGTCGGCGTGCTCGAGGTGGTAGCGCTCCTCGTGGAGGAGCTTGGTCGCGACCGCGGCGATGTCGGCGTCGGAGGAGTCCGCGAGGACACCGAGCCGGATCGCGTCGAAGTGGTCGTAGCACCAGTGGCGGGCCAGCGTGTAGGCGAAGTCGCGGGGCGGCCGCTCGCACAGGACGGCGTGGCGGTAGGCGCCGGGCTCGCGTCCGAGCGCGAGGTCGTCGATGGCGCCGCGGTCGCCGTCGGCCACCACCAGCGAGTACCAGACGTCGGCGTGGTTGATCTCGTCCTGGGCGATCGTGGAGAACGCGAGGTCCTCCTCGAGGCTCGGGGCGACGCCGGTCCAGTGCGAGTGCCGGTGGCCGGTGACGAGCTCGTCGTCGGCCAGGGTCAGGAGCAAGGTGGTCCGCAGGTCCGTCATCTCAGCTCGCCCCTCCCGCGCGGCCCGGCACCGGGCGCTCGCCCAGGTAGCCACGTCCACGCTTCTCCGCCGCTTCGCGCGCCGTCTGCCGCTTCTCGCGGAAGCCCGAGTAGCCGGTCTGGAGCCGGTAGCTCATGTCCACGGTGTGCTCGAGCAGCGACGGGTCCCGCATCACGTGCAGGTCGTCGCTCTTGACCACCGCGTACTCCACGCCCTCGTTGTGGCGGAAGTGCGTCTCCCGCGCCAGCAGCAGCGCGGTGTCGTGGTCGGGGGCGTGGACGCTCCCGCAGTGCTCGAGGTTGTCCTCCCACTTGCGGCGTCCGAAGACCTCGTAGGTCGGCATCGTCGTCTCCCTCAGGCCACGGCCGGCACGGTGTCACCCGTGACGATCTGGTGGATCCACTCGTGGTTCTTCCACATCGCCTGGCGCCAGAAGAGGCGCGTGGCGGTGGCGTGGGTGGGCTCGCCCTTCACGATCGCCTTCAGCACGTCCCAGTCGGGCTCGCTGTAGGTCCAGGACTTCTCCTGGGGGTCGTAGGCGAGCGCCGGGTCGGGCAGCTCGATCCCCATGTCCCACAGCTTCGGGACGTACTGGTTGATCCACTCGCGGCGGGACTCCTCGTTGGTGCGGGTCTTGATGCCCCAGTGGATCATCGGGTCGTCCTCGGCGGCGACGTCGGTGCCGAAGAAGTGCATCACCGGCTCCCACCAGCGGTTGACCGCTTCCTGGAGCATCTCGAACTGCTCGTCGGTGCCGCTCGCGAGCGCGAGCATCACGTCCTCGCCGTGGCGGTAGTGCAGCGACTCCTCGGCCACGACCCGGCGCATCACGCGGACGTACGGCGCGTAGGAGGTGTCGAGGAGCGCCTTCTGGGTCACGATCGCGGCGCCGTCGACCAGGAAGCCGATGCAGGCCACGTCGCCCCACGAGTAGGTCGGGTAGTGGAAGACGTTGTGGAACTTGCCGCGACCGAAGATCAGGTCCTCGTACATCGCCTGACGCGGACGGCCGAGCGTCTCGGCCACGCGGTAGATGAGGTGGGCGTGGCCGACCTCGTCCTGGACCTTCGCGGCGAGCGAGCGCTTGCGCTTCAGCGTCGGAGCCCGCGCGATCCACTCGCGCTCGGGCAGCGCCCCCATGATCTCGGAGTTGGCGTGCATCTCGATGAACTTGATGTGCATCTGCCGGTAGGTGTCGGGCATCCAGTCGGTCGCCTCGACGCGGTGGCCGCTGTGGATGCGCTCGATGAACTCGTCGGTGCGACGCTCCTCGGCCTGCGCCACGGTCGTGCGCGTCCGGTCGAGGTCGGCCTCGGTGGCGGCGGGCCCGTCGTGGCGGTGGCTCGGCGAGACCGGGTCGAGGTTGCTGCGAGGGTGCGGCGCGGCGACCCCGTCGGGATCCGCCTGGGCCGAGATCGTCTCCCAGAAGCGCCACGCGGCCGGCTCGAGGCGGCGGTAGAGCTCGGTGAACACGTGGCCGGCCTGGTCGCCGAGCCAGTCGCTCGGGAGCAGGTCGTGCGGCAGGCCCGGGTCGAGGAAGAGGAACTTCCGCCACTCGTGGATGAGGAGCACCCGACGGGAGAACGCCTCCGCGGGGTCGAGGTCCGCACGGGCCGACAGCGTGTCGAGCTCGGGGCCGAAGCGGTCGATGAACTCGCGGTGGGCCGCCTTGAGCTCGGTCATGTCGTACGCCCGCGCGGCCAGCCCGCGGTCATCGCCCTCGAGCTCGGACACGAAGGTCTCGACCTGGCCGACGACCCCGTGCTTGGCGAGGACCGCGTCGAGCCGGGTGCCGAGGTCCCACGGGCAGATCCACATCCCGGTGCCGAACGAGCCGTAGCCCAGCCACTCGACCTCGCGCCGGAGCGCGTCGCGGGAGGAGCGGTTCTCCTCGGCGAAGGAGTAGGTGAGGATCCGCCAGCGGCCGTCCCAGGCGAGGGGCCGACGCAGGTAGATGCGGTCAGCGGCCTCCTCGAGGCGGCGCCGCCCCGGCTGCGTCAGCGTGTAGGCCGCGAGCCGGCCGTGTCGCTCCGGCTCGACGAGGTTCTGCGTGGCGAGGCGTCGCAGTGCCTGGCGCGTCGCCTGGGGGCTCACGTCGAGCGTCCCCATCGCCTCGGTCAGCGCCCCGAGCCACGCGCGCCCGCCGGAGGGCAGGACGACGTCGCCGAGGACGGACAGGAGCAGCGGGCGGGCGGACGGCGTCGCGGGCTTCGTCATGGGTGGCTCCCTCGTGGCTGGTACGGCCGTGTCGAGGACGTGTGACGTTCTCAGCACGAACGTGAACGAAACTAACGGACACCGCATCAGCCGTCCAGCGTCGCCGTGCGAGTAGCGTGCGTCGGCGTGTCCTCCACCTCCCGCTCCCACCTCCGGCCGGGGATCGCGGCGCTCGTCGAGCGCGACCCCGACCTCGCCCGTGTCGTCGCCGAGCTCGGGCCGCCGCCGGTGTGGGAGCGCGCGCCCGGGCTCGCCGCGCTGGTCCTGTTCGTGCTGGAGCAGCAGGTGTCGCTGATGGCCGCGCGGGCCCACTTCGACCGGCTCGTGGCGGCGTGCGGAGGCGAGCTCACGCCGACCGGGCTCCTGTCGCTCGACGACGCGACGCTGCTGACGGCGGGCGTGTCACGCCAGAAGCGGCGCTACCTCCGCGCGCTCGCCGGCGACGTCGCCGACGGCCGCCTCGACCTGGACGGGCTGGCGGACGCCGACGACGCCGAGGTCCGCCGCGCCCTGATGAGCGTCACCGGGATCGGCGCCTGGACGGCGGACTGCTACCTCCTGTTCTGCCTGCGACGCCCCGACGTGTGGCCCGTCGGCGACATCGCGCTGCAGCAGGCGGCGGCGGACGTCCTCGGTCGGCCCGCGCGGCTCAGCGCCCGGGAGCTCGCCGAGGTGGGCGAGCGCTGGCGCCCGCACCGCTCGGAGGCCGCCCGCATCCTGTGGCACCACTACCTCACGACACGCAACCGGTCCTGACCGGGCGTCTACCCTCGCCGGCGCGCCGAGAGAGGATCCAGCACGTGAGCGGACGACCGGTCTACCTCGTCGACGGGGTGCGCACCCCGATCGGCCGTTACGGCGGGGCGCTCGCGGGCGTGCGCCCCGACGACCTCCTCGCCGGCGCGCTCGCGGCGCTGGTCGAGCGCACCGGCATCGACCCGGCCGCGGTCGACGAGGTCGTCGCCGGCTGCGCGAACCAGGCGGGGGAGGACAACCGCAACGTCGCGCGGATGGCGCTCCTCCTCGCCGGCTTCCCCATCGACGTGCCGGGGCTGACGGTGAACCGGCTGTGCGCCTCCGGGCTCGCGGCCGTGACCCACGCCTACCGCGCCATCGCGGTCGGCGAGGGCGACCTCTTCGTCGCCGGCGGGGTCGAGTCGATGAGCCGCGCCCCGTACGTGATGGCCAAGCCGGACGCGGCGTACAAGAACGGGGCGCCCGAGGTCGTGGACTCCGCGCTCGGGTGGCGTTTCGTCAACCCCAAGATGGCCGCGATGCACCCGCCGATCGCGATGGGCGAGACGGCCGAGAACCTCGTGGACCGCTACGAGCTCACGCGCGAGGAGCAGGACGCGTTCGCGCTGCGCTCCCACGAGCGTGCGCTCGCGGCGTGGAAGGACGGTCACTACGACGACCACGTCGTCCCGGTCGAGATCCCCCAGCGCAAGGGCGACCCGATCGTCGTCGACGTCGACGAGCAGCCCCGGCCCGACACCTCCCTCGACAAGCTCGCCGCACTCCGCCCCGCCTTCCGCGAGGGTGGCACCGTGACCGCCGGCAACGCCTCGAGCCTGAACGACGGCGCCGGCGCGGTGCTCGTCGCCAGCGAGGAGGCGGTCGCGCGCTTCGACCTCGCGCCGCTGGCGCGGATCGTCGCCACCGGACAGGCTGGCGTCGACCCCTCGACGATGGGGATCGGCCCCGTGCCGGCCTCGCGGAGGGCGCTCGACCGCGCCGGCTGGGAGGTCGCCGACCTCGACTCCTTCGAGCTCAACGAGGCGTTCGCCGGCCAGTGCCTGGCGGTCCTGCGCGAGCTGCCGGTCGACCTCGACCGGGTGAACCCCGACGGCGGGGCGATCGCGCTCGGCCACCCGCTCGGGATGTCGGGCATCCGCCTGACGGCGACGATGATCCACCGGATGCGGCGCGACCCGGAGGTGCGCCGGGGGCTCATCAGCCTGTGCGTCGGCGTCGGGCAGGGCGAGTCGATGCTCCTCGAGTCCGTGTCGTGAGTCGCCTCCCCGCCGGCCTGCTCGTCGCCGGTCTCGTGCTCCTGCCCGCCTGCGCCGAGGGCGACGCCGTGCAGCGCCAGGCCGTCTCCGGCAGCGACGGGGTCCAGGCCACCGGCAGCATCGACGGCCAGCGGGTCGCGATCTCCTCCGGTGACCCCGACGTCGTCCTCGGCGACTGCGACCCCGGTGACGGGCTCGACCGCGACCTCTGCATGAACGTGCGGACCATCGACGGGGTGACCCTCAACCTCGTGATCGAGAACCCCGACGCCGTCGCCGCCGCCACCGACGGCTCGTTGCCGGTCCGGGACGATGCCTGTGAGGCTGCGGCGTGCGACGAGGTCGGCGACCACGCGGTGGTGGACCTGCGCGTCGCCGGCGTCCAGACCCGCGCGAGCGGCAGCACGATCACGGTGTCCGAGCTCGACGTCCGTGCGGTCGGCCGCTTCAACCTGCGCTTCCCCGACGGCGACAGCCTGGTCGGGACCTTCGACCTCCGGCTCGGCTAGACCCGCGGCCGAGCGTCAGGGCGCGGCCGGGGCCCCCGAGCGGGCGTCGATCTCGGCCTGGAACTCCGTGAGCGGCACGACGCGCTGCTCGAACGACCCGCGGGCGACGAGCTGGGTGCCGTGCCGGACGAGGACCTCACACACGAGCTGCCGGGGCCCCACCCGCTGCACCGTGGCGGTGAGCACGATCGTCGCGCCGACCGGGACCGGCGCGCGGTGGGTCGCCTCGATGGCGTAGCCGACGCCCTCCTCGCCCGGCTCGAGGTGCGGGACGAGCAGCTGCCGCGACACCTCCTCGACGTGCTGGACGAGCGCCGCCGTGCCGTAGACGGGGTGGATCTGTCTCCCCCCGACCCGGGCGGTCATGTCCGGTGTCACGGTCACCTCGAGGGTGGCCGTCTCTCCGCGGGGGGGTCCTGGTCGCATACCGGCGGAGTCTAGGTGAGTGGCCGCCCCCGGGGGCCGGGACGGGGACTCGTCCCGCGGCGTCCGGTCAGCGGTCGCGACCGAGGAGCCGGCGCAGCCCGCGCGAGACCCGCCCCGGCTCGTCGTCGTCGACCCGGATCGCCTCCGCCACGCCGTCGACCGGCGCGCTCGGGGCGAGCTCGTCGGGGGAGGCCATCGAGGCCAGCACGATCAGCGGGTCGGTGCCGCGGTTGTCGATGCCGTGGTGGACGCCGCGGGGGACCAGCAGCGACCCCATCGGGTCGAGGCCGACCTCGCCGTCCTCGGTCACGAACCACGATCGTCCGCCGATCACCGTGTAGGACACGTCCGCCTCGGGGTAGCGCAGGACGCCGGTCGACTGCTGCGGCTCGACGCACCAGAGGTCGAGCGCCAGCGCCGGCGTGGCGAACACGCGCACCCGCCGCGCCTCCTCCTGGGAGAAGTCGACGTAGTCACGGACGTCGACGGGCGTCACCGTGGGACGGTCGTCGTGGGGGGCCGCGGAGGGCGTCTCGTCGGTCATAGGCGCGGAGCGTACGGGCGGGCCCACGCGGGAGCACGCTCACGGGCGGTCACTAGGCTCGGAGGTCCGGTCCCCCTCCACGACCGACCGACACCCGACCCCGAGCAAGGGAGCCCGCCGTGCCCACCACCTTCGACGTCGCCAAGGGCGACCTGTCCGGCTCGTCCGCCGACCTCGTCGTCGTCGGCGCCTTCGCGGCACCCGCCGACGCCGGCGCGAAGGGCCGGAAGAAGAAGGCGGACGACCGGCCCGCGGCGGTGCTGACCGCGGAGGCCGAGGCGATCGGGGCGGCCATCGACGTCGACCTCGGCGCCGAGCTCGCCGTCGCTCGGCTTCGACGGCGCGGTCGGGTCGACCGCACGCGTCCCCACCCGGGGCGCGATCGGCGCCGCGCAGGTGCTGGTGGTCGGCCTCGGCGAGCAGGCCGAGCTCGACACCGACGCGATCCGCAAGGCCGGCGCCGCCATCGCCGACGCCGCCTCGCGGACCGCGACCGTCGCGACGACCGTCCACGGGTCGGGTGACCTCGACCCCGCCGCGGCGGCCCAGGCGCTGGTCGAGGGCGTGGCGCTCGGCGCCTACCGGTTCACGAGCTTCAAGTCCGACCCGACGCCGCACGAGCTGGCGTCGGTCACCCTCCACGTCGTCGACGACGTGAAGGCCAGCGCGCTCAAGAGCGCGGTCGCCGACGGCGAGGCCATCGCCGCCGCGGTCGCGCTCGTCCGCGACCTCGTCAACACCCCGCCCGGCGACAAGCGGCCGCCGGCGTTCGCCGACCGGGCCACGGAGGTCGCCAAGGGCGCCGGCATCAAGGTCAAGGTGCTGGACGAGAAGGACCTCGAGAAGGGCGGCTACGGCGGCCTCCTCGGGGTCGGCGCCGGCTCCTCGGCGCCGCCCCGGCTGGTGGAGCTCTCCTACAAGCCGAGCGGTGCGAAGAAGCACGTCGCGCTCGTCGGCAAGGGCATCACGTTCGACTCCGGTGGGCTGTCGCTGAAGCCGCCGGAGGCGATGGAGACGATGAAGATGGACATGGGTGGCGCCGCCACCGTCCTCGGCGTCATGCAGGCCGTCGCCGCCCTCGAAGCTCAAGGTCGCAGGTGCACGGGCATCCTCGCGCTGGCCGAGAACATGCCGTCGCGGCTCGGCGACGCGTCCGAGCGACGTGCTCACGATCCGGGGCGGCAAGACCGTCGAGGTGATGAACACCGACGCCGAGGGGCGGCTCGTCCTCGCCGACGGGCTCGAGCACGCCAAGGAGCTCGGCCCCGACGTCATCGTGGACATGGCCACGCTCACCGGTGCGGCGTCGATCGCGCTCGGCGACCGCATCGGCATCGTGATGTCGACCGACGACGCGCTCTCGGACGCCGCTCGTGGCCGCCGGCGAGCGCGCCGGCGAGCGCTTCTGGCCGCTGCCGGTCGCGACCGACGAGTACCGCTCGCTCCTCGACAGCGAGGTCGCGGACCTCAAGAACGTCGGCGGCCGCACCGCCGGCACGATCACCGCCGGGCTGTTCCTGCACCACTTCGTCGGGCGACGACGTCCCGTGGGCGCACCTCGACATCGCCGGCGTCGCCTGGAGCGACACCAAGACCGGCTACCTCACCAAGGGCGCGACCGGCGTCCCGGTGCGGATGCTCGTCGACTGGCTGCGCGAGGACTGACCCCACGACGTGCGACGACCCCGCCGGCTCCCGGCGGGGTCGTCGTCGTAGGAGGTCAGGCGGTCAGGCCGCGCTGTGCCCGTTGCCGCTGTTCGCGACCTTCTCGAGGAACCGGGCGCGGTCCACGAGCACACGCCGGTGCCGGACGCGGGCGACGATCTCGTCGTCCTGGCGCACGATCACGTTGAACTCGAGCCGGCGTCCGTGGTGGCCGATGAGCGTGGCCTCGGCGCAGACGTCGACCCCGACCGGCGTCGGCCGATCGTGCTCGATCTCGGCCCAGGCGCCCACCGAGGTCTGGCCCTCCTCGAGGTCGCCGCTCGAGCGCCGCGACGCACGCGCTCTCGGCCAGCGCGAGCAGGGCCGGGGTGCCGAGGACCGGCACGTCGCCGGAGCCCAGCTCGGCGGCCGTCTCGTGCGGCGAGACGGTGAGCGAACGGGTCTCTTTCAGACCCGGATCACAGCTACCCATGAGTGCAGACCTCGGATCGGGGAGGGAACGCCACGCGGGTGGGCGTCCGGGGCACAACCTCCCCAGGGTAACGCAGGTCGCCCCAGCCGGCCTGCACGGCGGTCCGTCGGGTGGCGCGCGCAGCGCCCGGCGTGCCGGAGCGGTCACCTCGCCCCACCGTCCGTTATGTCCGCTCTGCACGGGGCGTGCGGCCGTCGGGACACGTCCTCCGGCCGGTGGCCGGCTACCGCCGACCGGCCCGCGAGACCGCCGGAACACCTCCCAAGGTGGCCGCTCCGCGGTGGTGCGCACCGCCGGGGTGGTCGATGCTCCCTTGACGCGGCCCACCCGGGTCCCGGCCCACCGGTCGAGGACCCGGGGGCCTCGACAGAGGAAGCACCGTGAGTCAGCACGAGCACCACGACACCCCGCCCCCGACCCGTGAGCGCGAGGTCATCGTGACCAACGGCGGCGGTGGCGGCGGCGCCGGCGCGGCGATCGCGGCCATCGTCGGCGTCCTGGCCGTCCTGCTGGTGGTCTGGCTGCTGTTCTTCCGCGGCGGCGACCGGGTGGCGACACCCCGTCCGCTCGACGTCCCCAGCGAGGTGAACGTCAACGTCGACGGCGGCGGCAGCGAGGGCTGACCTGACCCGCTCCACCGTGCGTGCCTCCATCACGCCACACGCGCGGTCCCGCTCCGGCGGGGCCGCGTCCGCGTTCGCGCGCGGTTCGCGTCCCGGCCCGGTCGGGTGGCACCATCCGCGCGTACCGGCCGTGCCCCGTCCTGGGCCGGGCCGTCGCGAACCCCCGGAGATGCACCGTGGACGTCCCTGCCGTCGTGCTGGCGATCGTGCTGGCCGAGACCGCCGTCGGTGGGCTCGCCTTCCTGTGGTTCGCCCCCACGTGGGGCGCGGTCCGCCACGGCTACGAGATCCTGCTCGGAGTCCACGCTGGCGCTGATGGCCTGGGGTGCCTACGCGGCCCTGCAGACCCCTCTGGACAGCGTGACCACCCGGAGCCCCGACCTCGCCGGGCCCGCCGGACAGCTCTCCACCGGGCTGCTCGTCACCACCGTGCTCGCCGCCCTGTCCGTCGCGGCGATCGTCGCGCGAGCCGCGACCGTGGGCCGGTGGCTCGGCATCGCCTCGGTCGTCACCGGCCTCGCGACCTTCGTCCCGTTCGCGATGCTGCGCGCCGACCGCCTCGGTGAGGCGGGCGTGGGCGCCGACCGCCATCGGGCTGCTCGAGCTCCTCGCCGGCGCGTTCCTGCTCGGGTGCCATCTGGGACGGGATGGTCCTCGGGCACTGGTACCTCGTCGAGCGCAAGCTCTCCAACCGCTACATGGTGTGGATCGCCTGGGTGAACGTGGCGGCGGTGGTGGCGGGCCTCGTCGCCGTCGGCCTGTCGGCCCGCAACCCGGTCCCGTGCGCCGGCCTCACCGGTGGCGAGCTCGAGGCGCTGCGCGCTCACGTTCTCCCCGATCCTCACGATCGGGTCGATGACCATCATCATGGGCGTCGGCGTGCTCGCGCTCATCGCGATCATCGCCGGCTTCAACGTCAAGCTCGCCCGCGAGGGCGGCCGCTCGATCCAGGCCTCGACCGGGATGTTCTACCTCGCGGTCATCCTCGCCCCCGCGGCCGAGTTCGCCGCCAAGGTCCGCTTCTTCTAAGCGCGGCCCCGCCGCGGGTCAGCGCAGGGTCGGCGAGGGCGACGCCGCCGTCGACCGGCAGCACGGTCGCGACGAGCCGGTCGTCCTCGGCGAGCTGCTGGTGGAAGGCCGCGAGCCCGTCGGCGCCGTCGGAGCCGCCGCGCAGGACCTCGCGCGCCACGATCATCCCGCCGGGGCGCAGCAGCCGCACGGCGTGGTCGAGGTAGACCGGGTAGTCGGCCGGCTTCCCCTGGATGAGGCACAGCTGGTAGCCGTCGTCGGACAGGCGCGGGAGGACCGTCGTGGGGTCGCCCAGGATCGAGCGGACCCGCTCGGTGGCGCCGGCGTCGCCGTAGGCGGCCGTCGCGAGCCCGTGGTGGAGCGGGTCGTGCTCGACGCTCGTCAGGACGCCGCGCTCCTCCATCCCGGCGAGGAGCCACAGCCCGGTGACACCACCGGCGGCCCCGATCTCGACCACCGCACGCGCGGCGACGGTCGTGGCCGCCCAGCGCAGCAGCGCGCCGACCTCGGGGGAGGGGACGCGCGTGGCCTGCTCGGCCCGTGCGCGGACCGCGGCGAGGGTGTCGTCCTCGTCGGCGACGAGGTGACGGACCTCGGCCAGCACCTCGCTGTCGACGCTCGCGTCCACCACGCCCACCTCGTGTCGTCTCGACCTCCGCGGAGGGACCCACCGGGCCCGTCCCGCGTCGAACGCTAGCCGTTGCCCGGCGGGTTCCGGGGTGGCCGTGGCGCGCGCCGGCGCGACGGGTGGCGGAACCGTCGGACCCCGTGCGACGTTCACGCCGTACCCGACCGACGTCGGGGACCGCTGCAGCGGCCGACACCGGTCGCGCAGACATGGCCGTCCGTCCGGACGACCACCTCGACACCTCCTCCTGACGGGCCCGGAGTGGCCTCGTCCCCGACCTCCGGGGTTACAGTTGGCACCGATCGTGACCGCACCGCGGGCGACCCCGCGGCGAGACCACGCGTGGCAGGCCCTCTCCGGCGCCCTGCGACGCGCGGTCGTGTCACCGGACCCGACGAGAGGCGAGACGTGCGCGGCGGGCCCAGCGAGACGAGCGGCGCCCCCACGACCCGCCTCCAGCTGACCATCGCCGTCCCGGAGGGGCGCTCCGCCGGCGGTCACCGTGACCTCGACGACGATCTCCGCGACCCGGTCCCGACCTGGGACGAGATCGCGACCAAGTACGGCCGCAAGGTCTACACGATGGCCTACCGGCTCACGGGGGACCCGGAGGAGGCCAAGGACCTCGCCCAGGACGTCTTCGTCCGGGTCTACCGCAACCTCGACAAGTACGAGCCGGGGACCTTCGAGGGCTGGCTGTACCGGATCACCAAGAACCTCTTCCTCGACCGCGTCCGCCGCCGCAAGCGCGTCCGGATGGAGCCGCTGCCGGACGAGGAGTGGAAGCAGCCCGAGGAGGAGGGGCCCGGTCCCGCCGAGCACCTCGAGGCGGGCGTGCTGCGCGGCGACATCGAGGAGGCCATCACCGGGCTCCCGCCGGACTTCCGCACCGCCGTGGTGATGTGCGACGTGCAGGGCCTCACCTACGAGGAGATCGCCCAGGCCACCGGCTGGCCGCTCGGCACGGTCCGCTCCCGCATCCACCGCGGCCGCAAGATGCTCCGGGCCACGCTCACCGCGGGGGACGCCCGTGCGTGACGCCCGCTGGCCGCGTGACCACCACGAGGACGAGCGCCTGTCGGCCTTCCTCGACGACGAGCTCGACGACGACGCCGCGCTCGAGGTCACCCGCCACCTGTCGGACTGCGACCGCTGCCTCGGCGAGCTCGAGGAGCTCCGGGCCGCGCGGAGCCTGCTCCGTGGGCTGCCCAACCTCGACCCGCCCCAGGCGATCTTCAGCGACGCGATCGCCTTCGCCTCGGTGGAGCGGCTGCGCTGGAGCCGGACCGTCCGCGTCGCCTCCGCCGCGCTCGTCGGGACGGCGCTGATCAGCGCCGCCGCGTTCGCCGCCGGTGGGGACGGCGGCGGCACGGTCGTGCCGCCGGTCGAGCTGTTCGTGGTCGACCACGTGGTCCGGGTCGGCGGTGGACCGATGATCACGCCCGGTCGACCTCGGCGCACGCTCCCGGTGATCAGACGCGTCCTCGCCGGGGTCGCGCTCGGTGCGGCCGGGCTGTCGCTCGGCTCTGGCGCTGAGCCGACCGGCCACCACGGCCGCGGCGGCCGGCGACCCGACGCCACCCGCGTCGGGTGACTGGCGCAGCGTCCTCGACCGCGCCGTCGAGGCGTCGCGCGGCTCGGCCTACGAGGGCCGCCTCGTCATCGTCGGGTTCGGCGCGGACGGGCCCAACCTCGCCGAGGTCGAGATCGCCCAGGGCGTCGGCGGCGGGCTCCGCGTGGGCCGGGCCGAGGCGTGGATGGTGGGTCGTCAGGCGGACGACTCGTTCTACTGGCAGCCCCAGGCCGGCACGCTCCTGCGGCTCGGGAACGTCGACCGGCCCGAGTTCTCCGTCGAGGAGCTGACCGCCAAGTACGAGGTCACCAACGCCGGCTCCACCGACCTCCTCACCGGGCCCGCCCTCGTCCTCTCGATCCGCGAGCGGGGGACCGACCACCCGCGCGAGCGGCTCTACGTCGACGAGGCCACCGGCCTCGTGGTCCGGCGGGACACCTTCGGTCCCGAGGGCGTCCCGTCGCGGGTGGTGGCCTTCACCGAGCTCACGGTCTCGGAGCTGTCGATCACGGCACCCGAGGGGGTCGACGCGGTGTCCCGCGGCGCCTACCAGGCCGTGAGCGACGAGGGGCTCGAGATCCTCGGACGCGTCGGGCTGGTCGGTCCCGCAGGAGCTCGAGGCCGGGTTCTCGCTGCGGACCGGCTACGCGCTCCCCGAGACCGAGGGGTCCTCGCTGCACCTCGTCTACAGCGACGGGCTCTACACGCTGTCGGTCTACCAGCAGTTCGGCCGCGTCGACCCGGACGCGCTCGGCGACGCCGCCTCGGTGGTGGCCGGTGACCGACACGTCTACCGTTGGCCCGGCTCCGAACCCGAGCGGATGGTCTGGACCGGAGACGGCAAGACGTTCACGGCCATCAGCGACGCTCCCTACGACCAGGTCCTCGCCGCGGTCGGCGGGTTCCCCAACGATCCTCCAGGCGGGCTCGTCGACCGGATGACGCGGGGCGTCACGCGCGTTGCCCGCTGGGTGTGGCCCTTCGACTGACAGGTGGCGAGAACGTGGTAGCAGCACGACCGGGACGAGTGGAGGCGACCGTGGCGCACCGGCGACGGCCCTGGCGCGCCCGGGGTCGCGCCCGGCGGGCGGCATGACCTTCGTCAACGACGATGCGCACGCCGGCGCCGTCGCCGCCACGGAGCACGACCACCGTCGAACGTGAGGACGTCGAGGAGGCGGGGCGCGCGCCGGCGCAGCCGGCGGACGACACCGGGGGGGCCCGAGGACGCGGACGCCCTGGACGCGGCGGTCCGCTCGTTCCCGCAGCCGCCCCCGCCGGAGTGGGACGACACCCACCACGGGCCGGGCTCCCCGGCCGGGTCGGTCCGTCCCCCCGACACCACCGGCACCGTCGACGCCCCGCCGGCGACACCCGTCGTCGGGCGGCTCCGGTCCGGGGTCTCGACGGCGCTGATCGGCGCGGTCGTGGGGGCGGTCATCGGCACCGCCGGCACGCTCGCGGTCGTGCGCGCGACCCCCGCCTACACGGGCGCCGCGGGCGGCTCGGTCCGTGCGCCGCTCGTCACGAGCGACGGCAGCGCCGGCGTCAGCGTCGTCCCGGCCGTGGCCCGGGCCGTGACGCCCTCGGTCGTCCGCGTCGACGTGCTGACCTCGGAGGGGACCGGCGTGAACCGGGTCACCCGCGCGATCGGGCTCGGCTCGGGCGTCATCTACCGCTCCGACGGCTACATCCTCACCAACAACCACGTGGTCGAGGAGGCCGACCAGCTGAAGGTCCGGCTCGCGAGCGGCGACTCGCTCGACGCCGAGGTGGTCGGCACCGACCCGCTGAACGACCTCGCGGTGCTGAAGGTCGAGCGGTCCGGGCTCCCGGCGGTGAACATCCGCGGGGATGCCGTCGTGGTCGGCGAGACGGCCATCGCGATCGGGTCGCCGTTCGGCCTCGACGCGTCCGTGACCGCCGGCGTGGTGTCCGCCATGAACCGGGACATCCAGGTCCCCGACGGCACCTCCGCGCTCGTCATCCCGGCGGTCATCCAGACCGACGCGGCCATCAACCCCGGCAACTCCGGCGGCGCGCTGGTCGACGCCCAGGGGCTGCTCATCGGCATCAACACCGCCATCCTCAGCGGCTCCGGGGGGAGCCAGGGGGTCGGGTTCGCCATCCCGGTCGCCCAGGCGGTCGTGTCGGCCGACGAGCTCATCGCGGTCGGGTTCGTGCGCCACCCGTTCCTCGGGATCTCCGGGGTCGACCTGTCACCCGAGGTGGCGGCCGAGTTCGGCCTCGACGCCGCCGAGGGAGCGGTGGTCGAGTCGGTCCAGGACGGCAGCGGCGCCGCGGACGCCGGCGTGGAGGCCAACGACATCATCGTCGCCCTCGAGGGCGAGCCCATCACCTCGATGACCGACCTCATCGTCTCGCTGCGGCCGTACCAGCCCGGCGACACGATCGCGCTCGACATCGTGCGCGGAGGACGGGAGCTGCGCCTCGACGTGACCCTCGGCGAGCGGCCTCGTTGAGCCACCGGAGGTAGGCTGCCGGCCTCCCCCCGACCCCGACGACGACCCGAGGCACCACGATGGGCAACCTGGGCTTCCAGGAGATGCTGCTGATCGCGGCGATCGCGCTCATCGTGTTCGGGCCGGAGCGGCTCCCCGAGCTCGCGCGCAACGCCGGCAAGGCGATCGCGCGGTTCCGCGCCGAGACGTCGAAGAGCGTCGATGACCTGAAGCGCGCCGCCGACGTCCAGGACCTCGACCGCGAGCTGCGGGGGATGCGCGAGGACCTCAAGGGGATCAAGGCGTCGTTCTCCTCCGCGTTGCTGGCCGACCCCGACAGCAAGGGACGGTCCGCCGACGCCCCACCCCCGATCGACCCGGAGGCCACGTAGTGCTCCTCGGGTCCCCCCGCGACCGTCGACCCGGCCGCCGCTCCGGCACGGCCCGGATGTCGGCGGGGACCGTCGCTGTGGCCGGGACCGCGATCGTGGCGTCCTACGCCGCGCTGCGGTGGCCGGCCGCTCAGACCTGGGACCGCCGGGCCGGCACCGCGCTGTCGCGGCCGCTCGGGCCGGTGGGGGACACGGTCATCGCCGCCGGCACCGACCTCGGCTCGGTCTACGCCATCGCCGGTCTGACCACGGTGCTCGTCGGGACGGGGCACCGGCGTGCCGCGCTCGACGTGGCCGCCGCCGGCGCCACCGCGTGGATCGCGGCCCAGGGGATCAAGCCGCTCGTCGACCGCCCCCGGCCGTACCAGGCGGAGGGGGCGTTCCGGCTCGTCGCCGAGCCCGCCGGCGCGTCGTGGCCGAGCGGTCACGTGGCGGTCGCGGCCGGCATGGCCGCGGCGGTCTCGCCCGACCTCCCGCCGCGCGGCCGGGCCGTGGCGGCGGCGCTCGCCGGCTTCGTGGCCGTGTCACGCATCTACGTCGGCGTCCACTACCTCACCGACGTCGTGGCCGGCCTCGGTGTCGGGGTGCTGTCGGCCCGCGCCTGGCGCTCGACCCGGCGTGCGGTCGCGCGCCGGCGCCGCGGGGCGGCCGCTGAGCGTCAGCTGAGCGTCAGCTGACGCTCAGCGGGAGCTTGCGGCCGACGAGCGAGTCCTTCTGCTTGGCGAGCCGCTCGGCGACCTTGCGGATCGCCTGCGACGCCGGGACGTCCGGGTCGGAGACGACCAGGGGCACGCCGGCGTCGCCGCCCTCGCGCAGGCGCGTGTCGATCGGGATGCGGCCGAGGAGGTCGGTGTCGAGCGCCTCGGCGAGCTCCTGGCCGCCGCCGGAGCCGAACACGTCGTGGGTCGAGCCACAGTCGGGGCAGGTGAACTGCGCCATGTTCTCGATGACGCCGACGACCTTCATGCCGGTCTGCTCGGTGGCCTTGCCGGCCCGGAGCGCGACCTTCTGGGCCGCCTGCTGCGGGGTGGTGACGACGACCATGTCGGCGTTCGGGAGCATCTGCGCCAGCGAGATCGCGATGTCGCCGGTGCCCGGGGGAAGGTCGCAGAGCAGGAAGTCGAGCTCGCCCCAGTAGACGTCGGCGAGGAACTGCTGCAGCGCCCGGTGCAACATGGGGCCGCGCCAGATCACCGACCGGTCGGGGTCGGTGAAGAACCCGATGGAGATGACCTTGCAGCCGTGCGCCTGCAGCGGCATCACCATGCCCTCGAACGCGACCGGCTTGCCGGAGACGCCGAGCATGCGCGGGACCGAGTAGCCCCAGATGTCGGCGTCGAGCACCCCGACGTTGTAGCCCTGCTGCGCCAGCGCGACGGCGAGGTTGACGGTGACCGAGGACTTGCCGACGCCGCCCTTCCCGGACGCGACCGCGATGACCTTGGTCTTGGAGTCGGCCGAGGCGAACGAGATCTCCATCGCCGGGTTCGCGGTGCCGGACTGCTGGCGCAGCGACGACGACAGCGCCTGGCGCTCGTCGTTGCTCATCGAGCCGAACGCGATCTGGACGTCGGAGACCCCGTCGAGGCGCTTCACCGCCGCCGTGACCTCGCGGTTGATGGTGTCCTTCAGGGGACAGCCGGGGATGGTCAGCTTGATCCGCACGCCGACCGTGCCGCCGTCGACCACGACCTCCTCGACCATGCCGAGCTCGGTGATCGGCTTGTTGATCTCGGGGTCGTCGACGGTGGCGAGGACCTCGAGGACCTGTTCCTTCGTGGGCACGGCTGCAACCTTCGTCGTGGTGTCGTCGGGCGCCCGCCCTCCGGCTGGCGTCACGGACGTCGGGAGGTGGGTGGGAGCGGCCGCGGCGGAGAGGGAGCCCCGGACCGGGTGTGCGGCACGCACCGTCCCGGCCGAGGGTACCGGCGCCGGCGAGTGGCGGACCAACCTCGGCGGGGCGTGCGGGGCCTAGTAGCGCTGGAACTTCCGGCGCAGCAGCGCCCGGAGCCGCGCGAGGAGGACCTCCTCGTCGAACGGCTTCGTGAGGTAGTCGTCCACGCCGGCGAGGAGCCCTTCGACCTCCATGGCCGGATCCTCGACGCCCGTGACCATCAGGATCGGGACGTGGCGACGGCCGTCGAGCTCACGGATCTGCTTGACGACCGCGAGCCCGTCGGCGTCGGGCAGCTTGTAGTCGAGGATGATCGCGTCCGGGCGGTGCTTGGTGTGCATCGCGATGGCGCTCTCGGCGTCGGCGGCCTCGAGGACGAGGTAGCTGTCGTCGAGGAGCATCCCGAACAGGTCGCGCATCGACTCGTCGTCATCGACGACGAGGATGGCTCCCGACTCGCCCGTAGGGTCGGGGATGAACACGTCGTCGAGCGGGCCCTGGTCCTCGAGCTCCTCCGCGGCCGCCTCGTCCGTCGGCATGTGCTCGGCCTCCACGACCGGCACGGGGGCGCGTGCCGCGGCCGCCGCGACCTGCTCGACGAGCTCACGGTCGACGTGCGGTCGCTCGGTCTGGGTGCGCGTGACCGGGGTGCGGCAGTAGGGGCAGGTCGTCCAGCCGGGCTCGAGCGGGTTGCCGCAGTTGGCGCAGCCGTCGGACGCGAGGCTCGTCTGGCAGTTCGGGCAGATCACGAAGTCGTCGCCGACCACCACGTTGCAGGTGGGGCAGCGGGTGGTCTTGACCGACTCCTCCGGGGTGACGCGCAGGATCTCGTCGAGGGTCGTGATGCCGGCCATGACCTTGGCGATGCCGTCCTCGCGCAGGGTCCGCATCCCCTGCGACCGCGCGAGCCGGCCGATGGCGGACTCGGACCCACCCTCGGTGATCGCCTCGCGCATCTCGGGGGTCACCGGCAGCACCTCGAGGAGCGCGGTCCGCCCCAGGAAGCCCGACTTCTCGCACACCTGGCAGCCGACCGCCGTGTAGACGGTGACGCCCTCGAAGTCCTCCGGGACCAGCCCCAGCCGGCGGGCCGCCCGCTCGTCCGGCTCGCCGGGGACCTTGCAGTGGGGGCACAGCGTCCGGGCCAGTCGCTGGGCGGCGACCATGATCAGCGAGGAGGCGATCAGGAAGCGCTCGACCCCGAGGTCGACGAGCCGGACGATCGTCGACGGGGCGTCGTTGGTGTGCAGGGTCGACAGCACGAGGTGGCCGGTGAACGACGCCTCCATCGCGAGCTCGGCGGTCTCGCGGTCGCGGATCTCGCCGACCATCACGACGTCGGGGTCCTGGCGGAGGACGGTCCGCAGCCCGCGGGCGAAGGTGAGGTCGATCTTGGGGTTGACCTGGGTCTGGTTGATGCCCTCGAGCTGGTACTCGATCGGGTCCTCGAGCGTCAGCACGTTGCGGACCGGGTCGGCCAGGATGGACAGCCCCGCGTAGAGGGTCGTCGTCTTGCCCGAGCCGGTCGGGCCGGTGATCACGATCAGCCCCTGGGGCCGTTCCAGCGCGCCCTCGAACATCGCCCGCGCGTCGGGCGAGACCCCGAGGTCGTCGATGGTGAGCCGCTGCGCGCCCTTGCGCAGGAGCCGCATGACGATCGTCTCGCCGTACATCGTCGGCATCGACGACACCCGGAGGTCGACCTCCTGGCCCTCGACGCGGATCATCGCGCGGCCGTCCTGGGGCCGGCGTCGCTCGGCGATGTCGAGGCTCGACATGATCTTCAGCCGGGAGATCAGCGACGGCCCGATGTGCTTGGGGACCCGCATGGTCTCGCGCAGCATCCCGTCGATGCGGTAGCGGATCCGGACGTGCTCGCGCTCGGGCTCGATGTGGATGTCGGAGGTCCGCGTCCGGCACCGCGTCGGCGAGGATCGCGTTCGCCAGCCGGATGATCGGCTGGTCGTCGCCCTTCTCCGGCGCCGCGAGGTCGTCGTCGCGGTCGTCGATGGTGGTGACCGACCCGTCGCTCATCCCCTCGACCATCTCGAGGGCGGCCGTGTCGGAGCCGTAGGCGCGTCGCAGCGCGTCGGCGACGGCCGACTCGGTGGCGACGACGGCGCGGACGCCGCGCAGGCCGCTCGTGAGCTTGAGGTCGTCGAGCGCGACGACGTTGGTCGGGTCCGACATCGCCACGATGAGGTGGTCGTCGGCGTCGATCCGCAGCGGCAGCGCGTGGTGGCGCTCGGCGAGCTTGCGCGGCACCCGGGACAGGGCCGCCGGCTCCGGGCCGACCTCGGTCAGGTCGACCGTGCCGAGCCCGAGCTGGTCGGCGAGCGCCTGGGCGATGTCCTCCTCGGTCGACAGCCCCATCCGGAGGATGGTCGTGCCGAGGCGGTGGCGGCGGCCCCCGCTGTGCTGGGCCGCCAGGGCGTCCTCGAGCTGGGCCTCGGTGAGCACCCCGGAGGTGACGAGGATCTCCCCCAGGCGCTTCCGCCGCTCCCGCGCCAACGCTGCCCCCTACCCGGTGGTGGCCTGACGGGGCGGAGTCTACCGGTGGAGGGGCTCCAGAGGCCGTTCCTCGTGCAGCGGGGCAGCGGATAGCCTCGCCGCCCCCCGGTCCCACCCGCCCGCGACCCACCGGACCCACCCCGTGCGCTGCCGTCTCGTCCCGGTCGTGCTCGCCGCCGTCCTGGCGCTGGGCGCCGCCGGCTGCCAGCTGTCCCTCGCCAGCGACATCGGCGTCGACGCGGACGGGTCGGGGCAGGTCGAGTTCGCGGTCTCCGTCGACCGTGAGCTCGCCGACCTCCTCGACGAGGCCGGCGTCGACCTGACGCTCGGGCTCGCCGAGGCGCAGGCCGCCGCCGGACCCTGGGAGCTCGAGGAGACCGGCGACGTCCCGGGCCGCGAGCTCCGCTTCCGGGCCCGGTTCGACGACCCGTCCGAGCTGGCCGACCTCGTCGCCGACCTCCACGCCGGGCTCGACGGGGAGGACCCCGCGATCATGCGCGACGTCCAGCTCGACGTGGACGCCGAGGGCCGGGTGCGGTTCTCGGCCGAGGCCGGGCTGGCCCTGCCCACCACCGCCGGCGCGGTCGGCGACGGCATCACCTTCGACGTCGACGACCTCGAGTCGCTCCTCGCGCGCGAAGGGGGACGCGCCGCCCGCTACGACCTCCGGCTGGAGCTCCCCGGCACGCCGCGCAGCCACGACGCGGACGCCCGCGACGGTCGCACGCTCACCTGGTCGCTGCCGATCGGGGAGATGCGCGCGGTCCACGCCGCCTCCGATCCACCGGCCGACCGCACCTGGCTGCTGCTCGTCGCGACCTTCCTCGTGTCCGCGGCCGCCGCCGGCGTCGCGATCGTCGCGCTCCGCCGGCGCGGCGCACGGCTCGCCGGCGCCCGCGCCGAACGCTGACGGCCGGTGGCGCGCACCCCTCACGCAACACGGTCTCTGCTCACCAGCGCGGTGATCGGCCGCCACCCCGTCCCGAGCGTGCCTTCGTTCATACCGAGCTCACGAGCGACCTGCGCGATCGAACTTGCCGGTCTCACGGACCATCTCGACCGCGGCCTCCCTGAACTCTGCCGGGTACGTCGATGGACGCATCGCGGACTCCCTTCTCCGGGCGTCGGTCCCGTATCAGTATCAGGGTGTCCCACCGCAGCGGGGTAGCCCCAACGCGCTCTCGGCAAGCTCACCCCCCGATCGAGTTCGAAGCCATCATCGGTCACAGTGCCCTCGCCCGAGCAGGGCCCGCACGACCACCGTCAACCAAGGTCTGGGCAGACCCTTTCAACTCAACCTGAACGTTCACTTCGGTGAATCGAGACTCAGATCAGCGCCCAGCGGACGGGGTGTCCTTCCGGCGGCACCAGGCCGTTGCTCGTCCAACCACGATGACGAGAACATAGAGCGCGTACACCACCGACACGATCCATACGGCCGTGTTCCCCGACGACGACGCTCCCCAGAGGAGGACGCCCGCAACGACGACCCGCCCCGCTGTGGTCAAAGCGAGACCAGGCCAGACGTCCTCGGGCCAGTCGGCCGGATGGTACGGACCCTGTTCTCGCGCTAAGGATCGCTCGTAACGCTCCTGCCAGTTGCGCGGGTTCGTCGCTCGGCTCCGGTTCTCGTCCCTACTCATGACGTCCGTACCTCCCCCCGTTCCCGAGAGCGCGCGGCCCAGTGGGCCAGCACGTCCGACACCTGCCGGGTGAACGACGCTCCCACCATGGCGATGGCACCCGTCGCGGGCCCGAGTACTCGGATCGGCAGGGCTGAGACGGCACGAACTCGAAGACGCCGGTCACCAGCGCGCGCATCGCTTCGCGGACGCGATCCCACCGACCCGATGGCGGCACATGTGTCCGGTCCAGCGGATCGCTACTAGTCGAGGTCCTCGCGCTCCTCGCCGGCATTGGCGCGGAGCGCGCTGGCGTCGGCGGAACCGGTCGCGGCTGTGGACGGCAACCCCATCGGAGAGGGGTACCCATGGGTCTTGGAGACTGGACAGCTCGGGGGCCTGCGCGACCGACGAGCCAACAGCCACCGGCACCGATCAGATGCCCACTACGCCCGGACGGCCGCATCTTCCTGGGACTATCGTCGCTTCAGCGACGTGGTCGCCGCCTCATCCAGTAGCTTCATAGCTTTCCACCGTAACTGGTCGTCGGGGTAGCCCTGCTCAAGCATCCCCTTCGCCTCGAGAAGCGTCCGCCAGTCTCCCTTGGCGAGACGACGCAGCTCCCTCACCTTCCTCGGCGAACCACTACCCAGGGTCGCGCCAGAAGCGCGCGCGAATCCAATCGCCGTGTAGGGCGCGTCGTTCCGCGGACCCGCTAACTCATATGCCTTCCGAGCAAGCTTCGTGGCGATGTCACTAGCGTCCGACCGGTCGTTCATAGGTTCGGGCAGCCACTGGCGAGCTCGTACACGATGGCCGCGCCGCCAGCGAGACCCGCCACGCCCAGAGCCACGCCCGCCGTCGCCGCTGCGACGCCACCAAGCGAGAACGCCTCCGAGGCGCCCTCGATGACGCCTCCGGCCAGTTCGAGCCCCATGGCCCCAGCGAGGGCATCGAAGCCAGAGCACGCCGCGCCAGTGGCATCGCTCCAGGTCGTGGGGTTGGCGGCGCTGTAGAGGTACTCGTTGGTGTAGGGGAGGTGTTCGCAGGGGTAGGCGGGGTCGGGTTGGGTGAACCGGGCGAGGTCGGGGTGGTAGTAGCGGATCCCGAGCTTGTACAACCCGGTGTCGTCTTGGTGTTGGCCGAGGTAGCGCCAGGGGTTGTCGACCGCGCCGGTCAGCGCGGTTTCGGTGGTGCGTCCGTACGGGCTGTAGTCGTAGCGGTTGACGACGGCACCCGAGTTGTCGGTGACCGCGATGGTGGAGCCTTGGGCGTCGGGGATGAGGTAGCCGTGGTCGGTGCCGTCACGGATGGTCAACACCTGCCCGGCTGGGTCGCGGCCGTAGCCGACGGTGGAGGTCGCGTCGGTCACGGTGGTGATCCCGAGGAGGCTGTGGGTGAACGTGTCGCCGGCGAGGGTGGCCCGTTCGTACTGGCCGGATCCGGCGTAGGTCGCGGTGGCGGGGGTGCTGCCGTCGAGGTCGGTGAGCCCGTCGGTGGCGTCGGCGGCGTCGTAGTCGAGGTCGAGGCCGGTGTCGGAGTCGACGAGGTTGCCGGCGGTGTCGTGGCCGTAGCCGACCCCGGCGGTCCAGCGGACGAGGTTGTCGAACAGGACCCACCCGTCGCCGGTCAACGCGGCGGCGGCGTCGTCGTTGATGCCGAGGCCGGCCCGCCGGGCGGGCACGGTCGAGGTGTCGGCCAGGGTCGCCCCTTGCGGGTAGACGAAGGCGACCGTGTTGGACGAGGAGGGCGCCTCAGCCAGCCGGACCGCATCCGAGGTGAAGCTGGCGGCGGTCGCGGCGGCGATCCCGCCGGTGGTGGCCAGATCGGTCGTGTCCCCCGCGAGGTCCCCGCCGGGCCCGGCGACGCCGGGGTGGACCAGGTCGGCGACGTCGACGGTGGTGGCCCGGACGCGCCGTCGTCCCGGACGGTCATCAACGCGGCTTGGATGCCGTTGTCGGGTAGCGTCCACGCGCCACCGGCCATCCTCGCTGGGACAGCGTGGGTGACCCCCAACCCGGGCGGCCCGGCCGCCACGGTCGTCCTTCCCCTCCGACTTGCGGCCTTCATTTCGTGTCCCGCCGCGGCCGGCGGTTCCTCGAGGAGCAGCGCGAGGGCCGGCACCGATGTGCCGTGAACACTCACCTCCTTCCTCGGTAGAACATGAGCACCCACGGCGCGATGATGAGTTCGGCGAACATGGCAGAAAGTAACGCGAACGTCCCGTCCCGTCCGGTCAGGAGCGCCACCACCCACGCCACGACGAAGACCACCGAGGAAGTGGCGACGACGACCACGAACTCTCTTGAGAACTCATCGACGTTCCTACGTTGGCCCTGCTCGGAGTGCCCGGAACTACGCTTCACGGACGCACCTGCTGACTGAGGAACTCAGTCCACAACACCCCCGCCGCCGTCGTACAGGTGTAGAACCCGGCATAACCGACATACGGGCTCAGCAGCACGCCCGCCGCATACGCCGCCCCCCCACAGAGTGCTCGCGATGCTAGGAACCATCCCGCACTCGCCAAGAGGCTGTCGATGGGACTGGCTCCCGCCGGATCGCTGTAGCTGGTGGGGTTGGCGGCGGTGTAGAGGTATTCGTTGGTGTAGGGGAGGGCTTCGCAGGGGTAGGCGGGGTCGGGTTGGGTGAACCGGGCGAGGTCGGGGTGGTAGTAGCGGATCCCGAGCTTGTAGAAGCCGGTGTCGTCGTGGTGTTGGCCGAGGTAGCGCCAGGGGTTGTCGACCGCCCCGCTGGCGGTGGTCTCGACGGTGCGCCCGTACGGGGTGTAGTCGTAGCGGTTGACGACGGCACCTGAGTTGTCGGTGACCGCGATGGTGGAGCCTTGGGCGTCGGGGATGAGGTAGCCGTGGTCGGTGCCGTCGCGGATGGTCAACACCTGCCCGGCGGGGTCGCGGCCGTAGCCGACGGTGGAGGTCCCGTCGGAGACGGTCGTGATCCCGAGGAGGCTGTGGGTGAACGTGTCCGATCCGAGGGTGGCACGTTCGTACTGGCCGGACCCGGCGTAGGACGCGGCCGTCGGGTTGCCACCGTCGAGGTCGGTGAGCCCGTCGGTGGCGCCGGCCGGGTCGTAGCCGAGGTCGAGGCCGGCGTCGGAGCCGACGAGGTTGCCGGCGCCGTCGTAGCCGTAGCCGACCCCGGCGGTCCAGCGGACGAGGTTGTCGAACAGGACCCACCCGTCGGCGGTCAACGCGGCGGCCGCGTCGTCGTTGAGCCCGAGCCCGGCCCGACGGGCCGGCACGGCCGACGTGTCGGCCAGCGTGGCGCCTCGGGCGTAGACGAAGCCGACCGCATTCGACGAGGACGGCGCCTCGACGAGGCGGACCGCGTCGGTGGTGAAGCTGGCGGCGGTCGCGGCGGCGATCCCGCCGGTGGTGGCCAGATCGGTCGTGTCCCCCGCGAGGTCACCGGCGGGCCCGGCGACACCGGGATGGACCAGGTCGGCGACGTCGACGGTGGTGGCTCCGGAGGCGACCGTGAACGCATCGGTGGAGGTCAGGCCGTGGTCGTCCCAGGCGTTGTGCTCCAGGTCGAGGACGGGCATCGCCGCGTCGGCGTCGTACGTGCTCCCGACCGTGGTGGAGGACACCGATTCCGAGATCACGACCAGGTCGTAGCCGGAGGTGAGCTCCGAGGCGGCGTCGTCACGGACGGTCACCGTCGCACCCAGCGTGGTCTGGAGCCGGTCCTTGACCGCGGTGTCACCAGAGGTCAGCGTCGCCGGGTCGCCGACGATCAGCAGGACGTCACCGAGCTCGCCCATGGTGTCGGTGAGCTGGTCGGCGGCGTCGTAGGCGAACCAGGTGGTCTCACCGTCGTCGTCACGTTCGGTCAGGTTGCCGGCCGGGTCGTAGCCGAACGTGAGCTCGTCGAGCACCGTCGAGGTGGCGTCGCGGGTCTGGGCGGACGTGAGGCGTTCCGGCGCATCGACAAGGGCCTGTGAGCGGTGGTCATGAGCGCCCACATCACGGACACCTCGAGGATGAAGGTGGATCTTCTCGTTCCGGCGCTGGGCTGCGAGCGATCTCGAAGTCATCGGTGTCGTTGATGTGCAAACCGTCGATGACCACGTCACGGTGCGGCCTAACCGTCGGCCTTCTATGGAGATGCAGCAGCCGGCTAGCTTACATTGAACTGGGTCTCCACCGAACCCAAGCTGGGTCACTATCCGCCCCCCATAGCCGCCGCGAGTCCCAGGACTATACACGCAATAAGGATCAAGGCTCCCACCACCCCTTGAGCAACATATAACCAGCGCCGACGTTCGAATTCCGTGTTCAGATAGTCGTCGCGGAAGATCTCACCCAGCCCTTCAGCATTCTGCTGATCATCCGCTTGGCGATCCCAAATACTCAAGTCACTCCCACCTGATCCTACTTGGCCACCTAGGGCATGGACACATCCTTACCTTGGTGAGCCGACAGTGGCGAGTTCACTCGCCGCCCTACCGCTTCCGCCATCTCAGGAGTACCGCTAAGCCAGCCAGGGTGCCAATCGAGCCAACGATTGCACCGACAACTGTCCGCGTCGATGCTCCATCCAAGACGACAGTCATCACCACGAATCCCACAACGAGCAGCAGTCCGTAGAGGAGCGGGTTGCGCTCCCCCCAACCTCTTTGAGAGTCCTTCTCAACCATCAGTAATCCAATCGCGCGTTTCGTGGCGTCGTCAACTCGAGGCAAGACGCGAAAAGGCCGCACTTGTAGAGGCGCCAAGGGTCGTGCACCCTGCTGCCGCCACCGCGAAGGCCGGTCCAGTAACCCCCGCGACTAGTCCCCCACATATTCCACCGACGACACCGCCGGCGAGGTATCCCGCCGCCGCCGCGGCATACTCGCCGTCAGCAAGGCTCCCGATATCACTGGCAGCGCCCCCCAATCGAACGATGGTTTCTACGGCCTTCGCAACCGACTCCACCCATGCGCCGGTCGGATCGCTGTAGCTGGTGGGGTTGGCGGCGGCGTAGAGGTATTCGTTGGTGTAGGGGAGGGCTTCGCAGGGGTAGGCGGGGTCGGGTTGGGTGAACCGGGCCAGGTCGGGGTGGTAGTAGCGGATCCCGAGCTTGTAGAAGCCGGTGTCGTCGTGGTGTTGGCCGAGGTAGCGCCACGGGTTGTCGACCGCGCCGGTCAGCGCGGTTTCGGTGGTGCGCCCGTACGGGCTGTAGTCGTAGCGGTTGACGACGGCACCGGAGTTGTCGGTGACCGCGATGGTGGAACCCTGGGCGTCGGGGATGAGGTAGCCGCGGTCGGTGCCGTCACGGACGGTCAACACCTGCCCGGCGGGGTCGCGGCCGTAGCCGACGGTGGAGGTCGCGTCGGTCACGGCGGTGACCCCGAGGAGGCTGTGGGTGAACGTGTCGCCGGCGAGGGTGGCCCGTTCGTACTGGCCCGACCCGGCGTAGGACGCGCCGGTCGGGGTGCCGCCGTCGAGGCCGGTGAGCCCGGTCGTGGCGCCGGTGGCGTCGTAGTCGAGGTCGAGGCCGGCGTCGGAGCCGACGAGGTTGCCGGCGACATCGTGGCCGTAGCCGACCCCGGCGGTCCACCGCACGAGGTTGTCGAACAGGACCCACCCGTCGGCGGTCAACGCGGCGGCGGCGTCGTCGTTGAGCCCGAGCCCGGCCCGGCGGGCGGGCACGGTCGTCGTGTCGGCCAGGGTCGCGCCTCGGGGGTAGACGAAGGCGACCGTGTTCGACGAGGAGGGGGCCTCGGCGAGGCGGACCGCGTCGGTGGTGAAGCTGGCGGCGGTCGCGGCGGCGATCCCGCCGGTGGTGGCCAGATCGGTCGTGTCCCCCGCGAGGTCACCGGCGGGCCCGGCGACACCGGGGTGGACCACATCTAGGACGTCGACGGTGGTGGCTCCGGAGGCGACCGTGAACGCATCGGTGGACGTCAGGCCGTGGTCGTCCCAGGCGTTGTGCTCCAGGTCGAGGACGGGCATCGCCGCGTCGGCGTCGTAGCGGGACGCGACCGTGGTGGAGGACACCGATTCCGAGATCACGACCAGGTCGTAGCCGGAGGTGAGCTCCGAGGCGGCGTCGTCGCGGACGGTCACCGACCCACCCAGAGTGTTGACGAGCCGGTCCTTGACCGCGGTGTCGCCGGAGGTCAGCGTCGCCGGGTCGCCGACGACCAACAGAACGTCACCGAGCTCGCCCATGGTGTCGGTGAGCTGGTCGGCGGCGTCGTAGGCGAACCAGGTGGTCTCGCGGTAGCCGTTGCGCGCGAACACGGACGCCGCCGCGGCGAGGAGGTCGCGCCGGGTCTGTGCCCGCTGCTCGTCCCGGCTGAGCTCAGCTCTCACGGTGCTCTCCATGCAGCAGGTAGACCGCCCCAACGATGAGGAACCCAACGAAGTTGATAGCTGCGATGAACGCGAGAGCTACCCTCGCCTCGCCATCGGTGACGAACATCATGCAGCCCGCAACGGCACTCAAGCCCGCGAAGAGCCAGATTTGGAGAAACAGGTGACGATGCCGCGATTGCCTCGGTACTAGTCGCATGCGAGGGCCTGACCGACCCCGGCGACCCCGAAGATGCTCGTCGCCAGCCCCAGCGCTGCGGACTCCGTCGCAGTGACTGCAGATCCGGCCGCTGCAAAGGCGAATCCGGCAGCCAGGCCCCCTCCAGTGAGGCCTAGACCGACAAGTCCAAGAGTGATCGCTCCTGCTGTGCATCCACTGATCGCCCCCGACGGGTCGGTGTAGGTGGCCGGACTGCTCTGTGCGTAGAGGTACTCGTTGGTGTAGGGGAGGGCTTCGCTGGGGTAGGCGGGGTCGGGTTGGGTGAACCGGGCGAGGTCGGGGTGGTAGTAGCGGATCCCGAGCTTGTAGAACCCGGTGTCGTCTTGGTGTTGGCCGAGGTAGCGCCAGGGGTTGTCGACCGCGCCGGTCAGCGCGGTCTCGGTGGTGCGCCCGTACGGGCTGTAGGCGTAGCGGTTGACGACCGCACCCGAGTTGTCGGTGACCGCGATCGTGGAGCCTCGGGCGTCGGGGATGAGGTAGCCGTGGTCGGTGCCGTCACGGATGGTCAACACCTGCCCGGCCGGGTCGCGGCCGTAGCCGACGGTGGAGGTCGCGTCGGTCACGGCGGTGATCCCGAGGAGGCTGTGGGTGAACGTGTCGCCGGCGAGGGTGGCGCGTTCGTACTGGCCGGATCCGGCGTAGGTCGCGCCGGTGGTGTGGCCGCCGTCGAGGTCGGTGAGCCCGTCGGTGGCGCCGGCGGGGTCGTAGTCGAGGTCGAGGCCGGTGTCGGAGCCGGTGAGGTTGCCGGCGGCGTCGGAGGCGTAGCCGACCCCGGCGGTCCAGCGGACGAGGTTGTCGAACAGCACCCACCCGTCGCCGGTCAACGCGGCGGCGGCGTCGTCGTTGATGCCGAGGCCGGCCCGGCGGGCGGGCACGGTCGACGTGTCGGCCAGGGTCGCTCCTTGCGGGTAGACGAAGGCGACCGCGTTCGACGAGGAGGGGGCCTCGGCGAGCCGGACCGCGTCGGTGGTGAAGCTGGCGGCGGTCGCGGCGGCGATCCCGCCGGTGGTGGCCAGATCGGTCGTGTCCCCCGCGAGGTCACCGGCGGGCCCGGCGACGCCGGGGTGGACCAGGTCGGCGACGTCGACGGTGGTGGCTCCGGAGGCGACCGTGAACGCATCGGTAGAGGTCAGGCCGTGGTCGTCCCAGGCGTTGTGCTCCAGGTCGAGGACGGGCATCGCCGCGTCGGCGTCGTACGTGGTCCCGACAGTGGTGGAGGAGACCGATTCCGAGATCACGACCAGGTCGTAGCCGGAGGTGAGCTCCGAGGCGACGTCGTCGCGGACGGTCACCGACCCACCCAGCGTGGTCTGGAGCCGGTCCTTCAGTGCGGTGTCACCGGAGGTCAGCGTCGCCGGGTCGCCGACGACCAACAGGACGTCACCGAGCTCGCCCATGGTGTCGGTGAGCTGGTCGGCGGCGTCGTAAGCGAACCAGGTGGTCTCACCGTCGTCGTCACGTTCCAGGAGGTTGCCGGCCGGGTCGTAGCCGAACGTGAGCTCGTCGAGCAGGGTCGAGGTGGCGTCGCGGGTCACCGCCGAGACGAGCCGGTCTGCCGTGTCGTGGCTGTAGACGGTGGTGTGGCCGTTCTCGTCGGTGACCGACTGGCGCAGCAGCGTGTCCTCGGTGCTGGTCGGGTCGGTGTAGGTGTAGCTGCGTCGGGCGAGCACCACCGAGGAGGTGTCGGTGGCGGTGATGTCGGTCGGCCGGCCGGACGCGTCGTTGGTGATGCCGATGGTGACGCCGTTGGGGTAGGCGATCTCGTCGCGGTAGCCGCCGGCGTCGTAGCCGAAGGTGGTGGTCGCGCTGCCGGGCTCGACCATCGAGGTGACCTCGTTGACGGTGTTGTAGCCGTAGGTCACCGTCCCGGCCGGGTCGGTCAACGAGGTCAGGTTCCCGACGTCGTCGTAGCCGTAGCTGGTGGTCCGCGAGCCGGGGAAGCTCTCCCCGGTGATCCGGTTCAGCTCGTCGTAGGAGGTCGTGGTGGTGCCGGTGTCGTCGACCCGGCCGGTGCGGTTCCCGACGTCGTCGTAGGTGTAGGTCACCGTCGAGTTGTCGCCGTAGGTGATCCGGGTGACCCGGTCGAAGGTGTCGTAGTCGTAGTCCATCGACGTGCCGTTCGGAAGCGACACCGTGTCGACCCGGGACAGCCCGTCGTAGGTGAACGTGGTGTCGCCCTGCGGGTCGGGCGGGGAGATCGAGGTGCGGTTGCCGTCGAGGTCGTAGCCGTAGACGGTGGTGTACCCGCGCGGGCCGGTCACCGACGCGATCGTCCCGTCGGCGTTGCGGGACAGACCGATGGTGCACCCGCCCGGACAGACCGTCTGGGGGTCGGTCACGCTGGCGAGGTTGCCGGCCGCGTCGTAGTCCAGCGTGGTCACCCCACCCTGCGGCGAGGTGATCTGCGACGGCGCGAACGGGTTATCCGTGTCGGTGTAGGCGTAGCCGGTGGTCGCACCCGTCGGCAGCTGACGTGATGCGAGGTTGTCCAACCCGTCGGTGGTGTAGCTGTTGACCACCGCATCGCCCCCCGTCCGGTCGGTGTAGGAGGCTACCTGCACCCGGACGTCCAGCTCGTCGCCCTCTGCCGACCCTGCGCGTCGACGACCTCGGTGACCCGACCGAGCCGGTCGAAGTGGTAGACGGTGTCGTTGCTGTTCGGGTCGGTGACCGTGGTCTGCCAGGCCGTGGTGTAGTCGAAGGTCCAGGTCGGCCCGGCGTGGGTGACCGGGTCCGCACCCCGGACGAGCTCGGTGACCCGACCGTCGCCGTCGTAGGCGACCAGGGTGATGCTGGACTCCGCATCCACGATCTGGGACAGCAACCCGCTCGAGGTGTAGGTGTAGTCGGTGTCCTGGCCGGCCGGGTCGGTGTAGGTCTCGAGCCGGTCGGCGACGTAGCCGTAGGTGTAGTCCCGCCCGCCCGGGCCTTCCATCGACAGCACCCGCCGGTCCCCGTTGACGGTGCCCCACGTGAACGTGGTCACCCGACCCTGCGTGTCGGTGATCGAGGTCATCTCGCTCCCCGAGTAGCCGAAATCGAGCGTGTTGCCGTTGCGGTCGGAGATCTCGTCGATGTAGCCCGACGAGGTGAACACCCAGTCCACCCCGGAGCGGTCGAAGTGGACCGTGAACGTCCCGTCGCTGTTCTCTACCAGCGACCCCCGGAACCCCGACGGTGCCACGAACTCCCCGGTCGCCTGGCGTCGTGCGAAGGTGACCTCGGTGTTGGCGAGCAGCAGCATCGACCCGTCGACCTGCTCCCACAACCCGAACGAGGACTGCGGGGTCATGTGCCAGAGCTCCCCCGACTCGGTCTCCCGGCCGTTGCGGGAGTTGAACGCCCGCTCCACATCCAGATCCAGCCCCGCCGTCCCCGCGATGACCAGATCGGTCTCGACCACGTTGAGGTTGCCCGACGCGACGTTGACGTGGACCGCCCGCCGGTCGCTGAGCTGCAGATCCACGAACGTGTGGATCGGCCGGTGCCCCACCAGCGGGATGTAGTCGATCGCGAGCTCGGGCCACAACGAGCTGTCGGTGTTGTGCGAGGTCGCGAAGGTGTGCACCCCCGACCCGTTCGGGGTCGACACCACCCCGTGGTCACTCGACGGGTCCACCAGCCACCCCGCCGCCTCCGTCGTGAACCGGAACGCGACCCGTGACCCCGTCGCGGTGTGCCACACGAACGGAGACGCGAACGTGCCCCCGGGATCGGTCCAGGCGGTCGAGCTGTCCCGATCGTCCCAGGTCACCGACCCCGGATCCAGGCCTCGGTCACCTTCCAGGTCTTGACCGTGCCCGACGCCGTGTCCGGATCCGACGGGTCCCGGTGCAGGTACAGCCGGGCCTGGCTCACGTCCACCGGCTCGTCGAACCGGTCCGCGAAATCGAAGCCCAGCAGCGTGCGCAGCTCGTCACCGTTGCCGTCGTAGCCCACCCGGGTCGTCGCCGAGCTGCACGAGCTCACCGACGGAGCCCCCTCCGACAGCTCACACTCCTCGCTATCGCCGTACGCCCACAAGGTCGGGTCGATCGTGACCGGCCACACCCGGCCCGGCGCGTCCAACCAGCCCGGATCCGCAACAACTCCAACACCCGACCCGACACCGTCAACGACACCGCCTCCGAACGCGCCCCCGCCGCGTCCACCATGAACGGCGGGTCGAACCCGAACCGGCGCCCCCCGGAAGCGTCCACCACATCCACCCCGCCGCCTGCGGTCGGACGCAGCGACAGCCCCGGCGAGAGCACCGTCGGGAACCGGAACGTCGACCCCACCCCACGGTCGGCCAGCACCACCGACTCCTTCACCCCCCGCGGACCGGTCTCGTAGACCACATCCACCCCCGGACGCGCCTCCGCGAACGACGCCCGACGCCCCGAGACCACCCCCGCGCAGCAGCCGCCGACGCCCCCGACAACGAGAAGCCCACCGACC
>CAVUJQ010000016.1:0-4365 GCA_963741855.1 uncultured Actinomycetes bacterium
ACTGACTGACTGTCCTGTCTCAGGACATCGCCACGGCCCGGACCACGGATGTGGGTTCGGGCTTGCTGGTTCTTCCGCGCGCGCAGCCGGCGGACTTGTCGGGGCCCAGCGGGCACTCCATGATGTCCCCGTGTCGATCGAGGGCAGTGTCGTGCGGGTGTGCGTGGTGTCCGACCAGCCGATCGTCACGGCCGGGATCCGCGCCCTGCTGGACGAGCTCGCGTCCGTCGACCGGAGGTACACGACGGTGTCTGACCCGGCAGCCGCCGACGTCGTCATCTACGACGTGTTCCGTCTCGCCACCGGCGGGAACGAGGAGAGTGCGGCCGAGCTGGCGGACCTCGTCGCCAGCCACCCCGGCCGGGTGCTGGCATTGTCCCGGCTCCTGCAGCCGGGGCTGACGGCTCGCGCGCTCGCCAACGGCGCGGTCGCGCCCGTCTCCGTCAGCGCGGATGCCGACGAGATCGCGGCGCTGGTGGACGCGGCCGCCGGTGACGTGCTGGCCTCCGATCCCGAGCAGGTGCGCCGCTATGAGGCCGACCTCGTCCGGTTGCTGAGCGCCGACGTCGAGCTGACCGCGCGCCAGGAGACCGTCATCGCGCGGATCGCCGCGGGCTACAGCAACGGCGAGATCGCCTCGGACCTGTACATCTCGATGAACACCCTGAAGAGCGCAATCCGCGTGTTGTACGGCCGCATCGGCGCGACCAACCGTGCCCAGGCCGTCGCCTGGGCTCTCGAGCACGGGTACGGCGGCATGGCCCGGCCCGCCGTTGCGGGCAAGCGGCGACGTTAGGTCCAGGCGTCCTGGCGTTGACCGGTGCCCGGGTTCACGACGGGGCCGACTGGCCGAGGGGCAGCTCGGCCCAGACCGCCTTGCCGTTGCCATCGATGGCTTGCACGCCCCACGCGGCAGAGAGGTGCGACACCAGGTGGAGGCCGCGCCCGCGTTCGGTCGACGTGTCGGCCCGTCTCAGGTCGGGACTGCCCGGGCCGTGGTCGACCACCTCGACGCGCAGTACCTGCGCGTCTCGCAGCTCCAGGCGCACCTCGAACCCGGTCCTGGCGTGCTCGACGGCGTTGGCGGTCAGCTCGCTGACCACGAGCACCACCTCGTCGACCAGCCCCGGCAGGGCCCACGCGTGCAGCTGGTGGCGGACGTATTCGCGGGCGACCGCCAGGCTCAGCGGGTCGCGCGGCAGCGAGAACGATGCTGCCTCGCTGGTCGGCGGCTCGGAGATGGCGACGAGGGTGTCGACCAGGGAGTCCAGCCGGTCCTTGCGGACGTAGCCGTCGGTGCGGCGGGCGAACCATTCCTCGTCGTCGGGTCCCTCGGGGTCGGCCCCCGTGAACACCACGATCTTCGCGTAGGGAGCCGCTTCCCGGATGCGTCCGACCAGGTGGTGCCCGCCCAGGTCCGGCAGGCCCAGATCGAGGACGACGATCTGCGGCTGAGCCCGCTCCGTGACCGCGATCGCCTCGGCCGCCGTGGCGGCATCGCCGACGACGGCGAACCGCCCTCCGCCACCGAACCGCAGCGTCGAGCGCAGCAACCGGCGCACCTCGATGACGTCGTCGACGACGACCACCCGGACCAGGTCAGTCATCGAGGCCGGGCGCTTGCGTTGCTCGGGGGGACCAGTGGGACGACACGTGCGACTGTGCCCGCCTCGGAGCCGGCCGAAACGGCTAGGGCTAGAGGACCGTCACGGCGAGACAGGCGATGTCGTCGCGCGGGTGCTGGTCCTGGAAGGCCAGGACCGATTCGAGGACGTGGTCGACGATGCCGCGAGCACCGGCACCGGGGACCGTTCCGACGGTCTCGAGGAGTCGGGGTTCGCCGTAGAACCCGCCGTCGTTGCGCGCCTCCGTCACGCCGTCGGTGTAGAGCAGCAACGTCTGCTCCGGCGCGAGCACGAGCTCGTGGTCATCGAACTCGGCGTCGTCGAGGAGGCCGATCACCAGCCCGCGCGCCTCCAGCCGGCTGGTGTCTGCGGATCGTGACGAGACCAGCCCGGGCGGATGGCCGCCCGAGGCGTAGACCACGTCCCACCCGTGGTCGGCGCGGCGTCGTAGCCGGGCCAGGACGGCGGTGCAGTAGCGATCGGTGTCCTCGTGGCACAGCAGCTCGTTGAGCCCGGCCAGGACCTGGTGCGGGGGCCTGTCCATCGTCACGAGCGCACGGGCAGCATGCCGGACCAGCGAGGTCACGACCGCGGCTTCGACGCCCTTGCCGGACACGTCGCCGAGCAGGAACCAGCACTCGTCCGCGGTCGTCGGGTACACCGCGTAGAAGTCGCCGCCGACCTCGGCGCCGGTCCCGGCGGGGCGGTAGGCCCCGTGCATCGCCAGCCCCTCGACGTCGGGGAGCGCACGAGGGACGAGGGTCTGCTGCAGGGTGTCGACGAGGAGGCGGGTCTCCTGCTCGGCCTGCTCCGCGCGGGCCTGCGCGCCCTGGGCCAGTCGGGTGGCGCGAAGGAGCTCCTGCTCGTACCGACGTCGCTCGGTGGCGTCGAAGACCGCCAGCCGGGCCACCCGCGGGCGACCCTCCTCGTCGGAGTCGAGCCTGGCGTTCAGGAGGACCGGGAGGTCGCTCCCGTCCGCACAGCGCAGGTCGACCGCGAGCTCGCGGACGAACCCCTGCATGTGCAACATCGGCGAGTAGTGCGTCTCGTAGAAGATCCTGGCGCCGGGATCGAGCAGGTCGGTGAGCGGGCGACCGATGAGCCCGGCGCTGTCGTACCCGGTCCAGGAGAGCAAGGTCTGGTTCGCCTTGATGATCACGCCCTCAGCGGTGGTGGAGAGGTAGCCGCAGGGCGCCCGCTCGTAGAGTGCGACGGGATCGTCCTCCAGCAGCGCGTGACTGAAGCCGTCGGCTGCCCTCAGCACGGACACGACGGACTCCTCACGCCGACGGCCCCGCCAGGTAGGAGCGGATGGCCGCGATCGTCTCGTCGGGGTGGGACAGGTTGGGGCAGTGGCCGGTGGCCGCCAGCTGGACGTACGTCGCCGCCGGGAGGTGCTCGGCGACGTACCGCCCCACCTCGACCGGGGCGATCGCGTCGGACGAGCACTGGAGGACCAGGGTCGGGGCGGAGACCTCCGGCAGGACCGCGCGGGTGTCGGAGAGGAACGTGGTCCGGGCGAACACGGCGGCGACGTCCGGATCGGTACGACAGAACGCCTCGGTCAGCTCCTGTCCCAGCTGCGGACGATCGGGGTTGCCGACGATCACCGGCGCCATCGCCGCGGACCAGCCCAGGTAGTTCGAGGCCAGGGCGTCCAGCAGCCCGTCGATGTCGGCCCGCTCGAACCCGCCCCGGTAGTCGCCGTCGTTGAGGTACGACGGTGAGGGGCCGATCATGATCAGGTGGGCGAATCGCTCCGGCGCCCTGATCTGGGCCAGCGCGCCCACCATCGACGACACCGAGTGGCCCACGAACACCACGTCGCGCAGGTCGAGCTCGCGGACCAGGGCGACGACGTCGTCGGCGTACCCGTCGAGGGTCGCGTACCGGTCGGGATCCCACGCGGAGGGATGCGCGCCGCCCGCGCCGGCGTAGTCGAACGTGATCACCCGGTGGGTGTCCGCGAAGGCTGGAGCGACGTGGCGCCACATGCTCTGGTCACAGCCGAACCCGTGGGCGAACAGCATCGGCTGGCCGTGCACAGCGCCGCTGATCTGGACGTTGTTCCTCGCCACCACGCTCATGACGGCCCCCATGCCTGTCTGTTCACCCGCGTCGCGGCTGCGGCGCTCCGACGTTCGTACCTTGTCACGAACGCCTCGAAACCACACCTCGGCCGCCCTCCTGCACGTGCGGGCGGTGAACCGCCACCACCCAGCACTCAGGACGCTCCCAGAGGCTCCCACGCGACGCGGGCAGCCTCTCGTGGCATGGCGGGTCAGCGGCCCGGTAGGTGCCAGCCGTCGTTCGGGAGAGTGAAGGCGCACTCGACATCGGCGCTGCCGGCATCGGCCTCGTCGAAGTCGGCGGACATGTCGAGGGACTTGCGGAACGAGCCCGACGCGGTGAACCGCTCGGTGGTCTCGCCGATGACCTCCCCGGTCTTCCTGTCGACCGCCTGGAGGGTCACTCCCCCGTCAGCCCGAGGTCGGCCATGGCGCCGCATCGGCCGCGGCCGTGGCACGCGCGTACCTCTGCGGTCCGGCGGACGAGCACGCGGCTCGTGCGACTCGGCGCGGTCGGACTAGATGGACGACGCGACCTGCCGGGCCGCCACGGGACCGGGTCCGTTCGCGAACGTGTCCGTCGTCCCGTCCGCCCACACCACCAGGCCCGAGCGGCCCGGACGGGTGCGCAGCCAGTCGAGGGCCGACCGGCCCATCGCGTACGCCGCGGT
>CAVUJQ010000017.1:0-32425 GCA_963741855.1 uncultured Actinomycetes bacterium
GCCGCATGTTCTCGAGTTGCCTGATTTCGGATCCCCACTCCTCAACGTCGAGATCATGTTGTCGCACTAGAACAAAAGCAGAGTTGCCTTGTTCGCGAGTGAAGTCACAGATGTCTCGCCAGCGTTCCCGAAGCCGTTGCGCGTCGGCTCCTGCATCGCGGCTGAGCTCTTCGTCCTCTTTCTTGTTCACCCGTTGTCGAGCGGCGAGATTCACATCTTCAGCCTGAATGTTGATACGTGTCTCCGGCGTCGGGACGGACTGCTTGCTCAGTCGCTCCAAGGCGGCATCGATCGCAGCCGCGGTCAGGGTCACATAGTCGCGCGCAACTGCCCCGCCACAAGCGAGAACCATGCGACTTCGTGCCGTATCAGTGAACAGTTGAGGATGTGGAGAGCCCGAGGGGGCTCGAGAATGCCGTCCATCATCCTCTCAAGAAAGCGTTGTGCGGTACTGAAGTCCCGAAGGGTGACATCGATCGTTAGCGGATCGATGTCCTGGTCGGGCTGCATCCCTACGGGCGGATCCGCTTCCCGAAAGGGACGCATCCTCGTCCCCTTAAGCCGCCGATCTTCAGCCAGATGCCCGTATTCTTGATGACTTGGTGGAGGTAGTCGCGCACGTCAGCCTGGTCGTCGATCCGTACGAAGTAGAAGTCATCGATGAAGATGACCGCCCGGCCCGTGGACGCGGCTCTACCAGCATGGCCAATTCAGAGGAGAGCTTGATCGGCCATCTGTTGCAGCCGCTCGATTTTGAGTTCCTCGAATTCCGCGGTAGCTGTCACGCTGGCTCGTGACTCGCTTCCCTTCGTCGACCTCGAGCCCGAGTGAGGCGTCCCGGCACTGCCGACCGTGCGCCTGCGCCAACTTTGGCCGCAGCTGACTTGCGGCGCGCCACGGTGTCGATGCCCCTCTCAAGCTTCTGCGATAGAGCTGGGGATCGTTGAGGAGTTCCTCGAGTTCGCTGTCGCGTTCGCTCAACTTCCTGCGAATCTGGAAACTCGCAAGGGAGACGTAAACTGGAAAGAGGGGAGTCAATTCTTCGAGAAGGACGATGAGGATCTCAATGAGAACGTCCGGAAATGGTCGACCTTTGAACTTCTCCATATCGATTACTGCGACAGGTGCGCCGTCCTCTCGCAGTCGCTGGCGTACGAGATGGAGCAGAGTCGACTTGCCAGTACCGCGACGCCCGGAAATCAGGTGATGCCTCCGGGCGCCAAGGTGTCCTGAAGCCCGGTCGCAATTCGACGAACCGGGGAAGGATCTGAACAGCGTTCAAATTCATCGGTCCGTGTGGCCTCTGCCAGCGCCTGCCGCAACGGGCCCAGCCTCCGGTACTCAACTCCAGACTCATCCCACTGCCCGCATGTCTGCGTGCTCGTGCGCTTCATCGATGGAGACCCTAGCAACGCGTCGAAGGTTGGACCCAGGCTCATCGCACTTGTTCAAGTGCTGAATGCAGTGGGACACCCGCGGAGAACCTGGGACGCACGGTTCGCTCAGGGGGCGACTATTGCGCCAGAACGTTGGCCGCATGCGCTCCCACAACGGGGAACTTCGGAGCGGCCGGCGAGGGCTGGGATACCTGCAACGTAGACCACATGTGAGGCTCCGCAGAGGGCGGCGACGGTCGAGACCGGCGGCGTGCCAGCGCAAGATGCAGGCGGCCGTCCCGGGCCATCCCAGGGAACTCGTCACCTGAGCGTCACCTGAGAAAAGCGAAACGGCCCCAGAAGGGCCGTTTCGTAGTAGCGGGGGCAGGATTTGAACCTGCGACCTCCGGGTTATGAGCCCGGCGAGCTGACCGAACTGCTCCACCCCGCGGCGTTGTGAGAGCGACCGTACCGACCCTGTACCGAGACCGGCAAACCGGGGTGGGGGCGGCCGTGCGGTGACCGCATCGCGGTCCGGTACCGACGGTGGATCGGTCGCGCCCGCGCCGGCGACCGTGAGCCGAAGGGCGACCGTGAGCAGTTCCTGCCGGGATCCCGGCAGATGCTGCCCGCGGTGGGGGCCGTGCTCGCGGTGCTCGCGGTGCTCACGGTGCTCACGGTGCTCAGGGTGCCCGCGGTGGTCGCCGCCGGGCCGGCGCTCCTGCGGAAGCGGTGACCGCAAGCGGCGCTCCTGCGGAAGCGGTCACCCGGTCGGTGTCTCCGTCGCGGTCGGTTCGGAGGGTGCGTCGGAGGCGGACTCCGCCGGCGCCGGCGACGGCTCCGGCTGGGGTGCCACGCCACGGGCCTCGGCGGCGCGCTCGACCAGGGCGACCGCCTGCTCGGTCAGCCGCTGGTACTCGCCCAACCGCCCGGCCCGGAGCGCCTCCTCGGCGCGCGCGAACGTCTCGAGCGCCTGCACCAGGAGCTCGTCGGCGGTCGCGGCGGTGTCGCCGGGCTCGTCGGGCGCACCTTCGACCCCGTCGTCCTCGCTCGGCGCCTCGGCACCGACGAGCTCGGCCAGCGCGCCGGCGAGCGTCGGCTCCATCGAGACCTTGCTCCCCATGACCACGACGACCTGCGCCAGCTCCGGGATCTCGGCCTGCGACGACTGCAGGAACAGCGGCTCGACGTAGAGGATCGAGTCCCCCAACGGCAGCACCAGGAGGTTGCCCCGGATGACGCTCGACCCCTGCTGGTCGAGGAGCGTGATGTAGCGGGAGATCTCCTCCTCCTGCTCGATCCGCGCCTGCGCCTGGCTGGGCCCGAGGATCGTCTGGTCCGAGGGGAACTGCACCGCGAACAGCCCGCCGGCGTGCTCCGGGTCGGACCGTCCGGCCAGCCAGGCGACCATGTTCTCCTTGCCGCGGGCCAGGTACGGCTGGATCAGGACGAACTCCTCGGAGGCCTGACCGGGCAGACGCATGAGGAGGTAGTACGGCTCGATCGGTGGTGCCTGCGCGCGGGTCAGGTCGGGACGGTTGGCGAGGAAGCTCGCGTCGCGCGGGATCGACCACTCATCGGCCTTGGAGTAGAACGCCTCGACCTCGGGGATGTGGTAGGTGCGGTAGATCTCGGCCTGGAGCTGGAACAGGTCCTGCGGGTACCGGAAGTGGTCGGTGAGCTCGGCCGGCGCCTCGGACAGCGGCGCGAACGCGTCCGGGAACGCCCGGCTCCAGGCGCGGGCGACCGGGTCGGTGTCGTCGACGATGTAGAGCGTGACGTCGCCGTCGTAGGCGTCGACGACGACCTTGATGGAGTTGCGCACGTAGTTGACGGTGTGCGAGCCGCTGCCGGTCTCGAGCGTCCGGCGCTGGCTGTACGGGTAGTACGCGGAGGTCGTGTAGGCGTCCTGGACCCAGAGGGTCCGACCGTCGAGGACCACCGGGTAGGGGTCCCGGTCGAACTCGAGGTAGGGCGCCACGGCCGCGATGCGGTCGCGGATGTCGCGCTGGAAGATGATGCGCGAGTCGTCCTCCAGCAGGCTCGACAGCACGAAGTTGGGGTCGGAGAACCGCAGCCCGAACGCGAGCCGGCGGAGGTAGCCACCCAACGGCACGCCGCCCTTGCCGTCGTAGACCGTGTTGACCTGCTCGAGCGTCCCCGGCGTCTCGTAGTCGAGCTCGCGCGCGCCGGTGCGCACGATCGAGTACCCCGGGGTCTCGACCTCGCCGTAGTAGATGCCGGGCTCCGCCTCCGGGTCGAGCTCGCTCACCCCCGTGGGCGGGATGTCACGGACGAGGAAGACCGGCTGGCCCTCGCTGTCGGCGGTGTTGACCTGGGAGGCGACGACCCCGAACCCGTGCGTGAACGTCAGCGTCTCGTTCTGCCACGTCCGCGCCTGCTCCTGCAGCCCGTCGACCTGCAGCTCGCGAGCCGACAGCATCACCTGACGCACGACGCCGTCGATCACGTAGCGGTCGACGTCGACGTCGACGAACTGGTAGTAGGGGCGCAGCGACTGGAGCTGGGTGAAGGTCGTGGCCAGCACGTTGGGGTCCCACAGCCGCACGTTGCTGAGGGTGACCTCGTTGTCGGCGACCTCGGCCTCGTCGAGGCTGTTGGTCACGGCGAACTGGCTGATGTCGGTGTCGGCGAGCCCGTAGGCCTCACGGGTCGCCTCGAGGTTGCGGTCGATGAACTCCGACTCGCGCGCCAGCTCCTGCGGGTCGACCCGGAGCCGCTGGATGACCGCCGGGTAGGCGCCCTGCAGCAGGATGCTCGCGAGCACGAGCAGCCCGATCGCGGCGCCCGGAAGCAGGAACCCGCGCCGGCGGATGCTCACGAGCACCATCACCACCGCGATGCCGCACACCACGATCAAGAGGTTCAACGCCGGCAGCTCGGCGTTGACGTCGGTGAACGACGCACCCGTCACCTGCCCCCGCGGCGAGTAGTTCAGCATGAACCGGTCGAGCCAGTAGCCCCAGGCGCGGATGCCCAGCAGCACCGCCAGCAGGAGCGACAGGTGCAACCGCACGTTCGGCAGGACCTTGTCGCCCTTGGACTCCGGTCGGATCCCGCCGAGGAGGTAGTGCGCGCCGATGGTGAGGAGCAGCGGTCAGCAGGACCGAGGTGAACAGCCACGTCTGCACGAACGACAGCCACGGCAGCGAGAACACGTAGAAGCCGATGTCGCGCCCGAACTGCGGGTCGAGCGACGCCGAACGGCTGGGCGTTGCTCCACAGCAGGTACGGCTCCCACTGCGCCGCGACCGCAGCCCCGGAGGTCAGGCCGAACAGGACCGCGATGCCGGCGATCACCCACGGCAGGTAGGGATCCACCATCTGCCGGTAGCGCTCGACGATCGCCTGCTGCGGCGACTGGGGGACGAAGAACGGGCGCATCCGCCACGCGAGGATCAGGTTCCCCGCCACGAGGATCGCCAGCACGAGGCCGAACATCGCCCCGAGCGACAGCTTCGAGAACAGCACGGTCGTGAACACGCCGCGCAGCCCGAGGGCGTCGAACCACCACAGGTCGGTCAGGAACGTCGCGATCCGCGTCGCCGACAGGAACGCGACGACCGCGAGCACGAGGATGATCGCGCCGAGCCGCTTCCGGATGAAGTCCCGCACCGTCGACCTTCGTCTCGTGGCGTGGCCCGTCGCGGGTCACACGGCAGACGTTCGGGGCGGTCCCCGTGGCGGACGGACACCGGGGAGCCTAGTGGCCGCCTACCGGGGCGCGAGACCGCACGTGCAACCGTCGTGTGCCGGCGGGACCGCGTCGCCGCTCGGGTACTCCGCCCCGATCGCGACCGCGCCCTCCTGCTCGTTGAGGCGGCACTGGTTGGCCGGGCAGCGCGGTTCGGCTCCGGCGATCCACGCCGTCTCGCGCACGCCCAGGTGGCTCCACACGTCGAGCTGACCGTGGCCGTACACCCGCGACAGGTGCTGGTCGACGGCCTGCTCGATGACCGGGCCCTTGAGGTCGCGGAAGACCTCGCCCACCCGCTCCGACAGGGAGGTCTCGGGCTCGCCCGCCTCCACGCCGGCGCGCAGCGTCGCCCGCAGCGCCGAGGTGATCTCGTGGGAGATGACGGCCCGGAAGGTCGCTGAGGCCGCGGGGACCCGCGACTCGTCACCGATGTCGTCGCCGATCTCGCGGTCGACGAGGATGCCCCCGTCGGCGATGCCGGCGCGGTACGCGGCGGTGAGGAACATCTGCCCGACGGCGCCCAACGGCGCGAGGTCGTCGTCGCTCGGGATGAGCTCGTCGACCTCGGGGCGGTCGCCACCCTGGCGCAGCGCGTCGAGCGCGCCGTTCTGGACGTCCTGGAGCGCGCGCTTCAGCCGCCGCAGCATCCCCGGCCGCACGCCGGCGAGCGACTGCTCGCGCAGCGGCAACGGGTCCACGTCGCTCGGCGTCGGCGCGTCGGCGGCGGGCTCCTCGGCAGCGGACTCCTCGGCGGCCGACTCCTCGACGGCCGACTCCTCGACGGCGGGCTCCTCGGCAGCCGACTCCTCGGCAGCGGACTCCTCGGACGTGTCGGTCTCCGCGACCGCCGAGAGGTCGGCGAGCCCGTGGTCCTCGCCATCGGCCTCGTCGCCGCCATCGACCTCGGCGGGCGCCTCATCGGCGTCATCCAGGGCATCGTCGAGGTCGTCGGCCCCGAGGGTGGCCGCGGTCGCGGCCAGCGCCGACGCGGTCACGGTCTCGTCGCGGTCGGTATCGGCCTCGACGTGGGCGACGGCGCCCTCCTCGGCGACGTCCTCCTCGTCGAGGACCTCGGAGAGGTAGGCGAGGTCGTCGGCGTCGGAGCCGTCGTCGGCGCTCGCCTCCTCGTCGGAGGTTCGTCAGAGGTGTCGTCGGAGGTGTCCTCCGACGTGTCGTCGGAGGTCTCGTCGTCGCGGTCGAGCACCTCGACCTCGGGCTCGTCCGCGCCGGCGGCCGCCGGCGCCTCCGCCTCGGGTGCCTGGGGAGCCTCGGGCTCGGCTGCCGGGGGGGTCTCGGGCTCCGGCGCCGCCTCGGGCGCCGCCTCCGGGGCGGGCGCGACGGGCGTCGAGGCACCGGCGCTGCGACGGGCTCGGGCCGCGAGCGGCGGCTCGGCGGTCCGTCCCGCGGTCAGCTGACCTCGCTCGCTGCTCTCGTCGTCGTCGCCCTCGCCGCTCCCCGACTGCAGCTGTGTGGTGCCCGACGCGGTCTGCATGCCACGGACGGCGGTCTGCACACCCTTCATCGCCGTGCGGAGGTCCTGCATGAACCCGTCGCGCGTGGACTCCAGCGTGCGGATGTCCTCGGCGATCGTGTTCCGCCGGCGCTCGGCGTCGGCGACGATCTTGCTGGCGGTCCGACGAGCGCCCTCGACCTCGTCACGGGACTCGCGGCGCGCGTTCTCGAGCTCGACCCGGGCGCGCTCCTCGGCCTTGTCCCGGATCGCCTGGCCCGACTCCTCGGCCGCGACCAGGATCCGTGTGGTCTCCTCGCCCAACGCCGCGAACGCCTCGCGCGGGCTCATCGCCGCCAGCGGAGCCGCCGGTGTGGTGGACTCGACGGCGGCCGACGGCGCCGGCGCAGGTGCTGGTGTCGCGCCCGCCGCGGCGCCCGCACGACGGGCCTCCGCGAGGGCGGCGTCGAGCTCGCGGACCCGGTCGAGGAGCTGGCGCTGCTCCTCGGCGACCTCCTGGAGGAACGCCGCGACCTCGTCGCGGTCGTAGCCACGCAGCGAGACCAGGAACTGGCGAGCAGCGATGTCTTCGGGCGTCAGCAACTGGTGCCCCCAGGGTGGTCGTCGTCGGTGGTTCTGCGACGCGGCAGCATAGACCAGCCGTGCCGGTCGTCCCGGGGACAGGGACGGTCAGACGCCGTCGGCACCCACGTCCGCGCGCGTCGCGCCGCCCCACGTCCCCGGACCCCGACTGTACGACTTCTCACGAGGCCGGGACGCACTTCCGCGAGGGACTCCTCGATCGTGCCGGCGGCACCGGTCCGGAACGACCTCGCCGAGACCGGGGAGCGGCGGCGGGAGCTCCGGCAGCAGGTCATCGACGGTGTCGACGACCTCGCTGACCTCGTCGGTCGCGTCCGACGCGCCGGGCACGATGGGGTCGAGGATGCGCTCCCACGTCATCGATGGTGTCCTCGGCCGGGTCGAGCGTCCCCGGGTCGTCCGGGGGCGGGGACGGACTCGGCGAGGGGTCCGGCCCGTCGTCATCGGGCTCGCCCGGGGGCGAGGACGGCGACGGCGTCGCCGACGGCTCCTGCGAGGGGGCCGGCGCGCTGCCGGGCGATCGCCGGAGCGGCGCGGCGGTCCCGCCTCGACGGCCTAGCCACGCTCCCGCAACGCCCGGTCGAGAGGTGGTGTCGAGGTCGGCCGGCCCGAGGTCGTGGCGCACCAGGATGAGCCCCCACGTGGCGCCGGCCGCCCGCAGCTCGGTGACCTCGTCGGCGACCTCGGCGGGCGGGAGCCCGGCGCGTGCCACCAGGAGGTCGCCGACGAGCAGGGCCACGAGGCGTCTCGGCGGGCGGGCCGAAGCGGTCGGCGTCCGCCTGTGGCGCGAGCCGTGGCAGGTCGGCGGTGAGCGCGTCGACGCGGGAGAAGTCGGCGTAGAAGTCCCGGTCCTGCAGGGCGGTGCCGTACCGGCTCGTGAGCGCGGTGGTCACGCCGGCGAGGAGGCGGTCGACCATCAGCGCGTCGGCGAGCAGCCGCCGGTCCCACGGGTCGGCGGCGAGGTAGCGGAGCGGCTGGACCGTCGCCGCCCCCGCCGAGCACGGGGAGCTGCTCGTAGGCCCCCACCGGGGTGGCCGCCCCGCCCGCCGCGACGCTCACCCCGAGCCCGCCGTCGTAGACCGCGAACCGCGACACGCCGGCGGCGTCGACCCGCCACGTCCCCCGCCCGCGTCCCTCCAGCCCCGCCAGCGCCACCGTGAAGTCGCGCGAGGACTCGAACAGCACCGCGCCGCGGTCGATCCCGACGAGGTCGCCGTCGAGGAGCGCCTCGGTGGCGCGTCCGAGCGACATCGCGCCGCCGCGGACCTCCAGCTCGGCGTACTCACCCTGGGTCCGGATGCGGTCGTCGGTGGCGACGGTCCCGCCGACGGGCACGCCCTCCCAGCGCTGTCCGCGCTGGACCTCGACGAGACCGGCCACGACCCGGCCGAACTCGCCGGCGCCCAGCGGCTCGCGGCCGCGACGTCGCGGCCACCAGCGCCCCGACGACCGCCGCGATCGCCACCCATGCCGCGATCCGCGCGCCGCGCGAGGGGGCGGGGGCCGCGCCGTCGCGGTCCGGCGCCGGCGCGTCGTCGCCGGCATCGAGCCGGGGGAGGTCGAGGAGGCTCACGGCTCGGCCACCGGCAGCAGCAGCACGACACGGGTGCCGACGCCGAGCTCGGACTCGACCCGCACGTCGGCGTCGAAGCGCTCGAGGATGCGCTGCACGATCGACAGGCCCAGCCCGAGCCCGCCGATGCCGGCGGGTCGCCGAGCCGTCGACCTGGTGGAAGTCGCGCAGGATCGCGCCGACCTCGTCCTCCTCCATCCCGTGCCCGTGGTCCTCACGGCGACCTCGACGATGTCGCCGCCGGGGTGCGTGGCGCCGTGACCCGGACGGGACTCGTCGGAGAACTTGACCGCGTTGTCGACGAGCTCCTCCAGCACCCGGGCGAGGAGGTCCGGGTCGACGTTGACGGCCGGGAGCCCGCGGGTCAGACGCCGGCGGAGGTCGCGCTCCGGGCTCGCGGTCGCGCCAACGCTCGCAGCACCTCGTCGACGACCGGACCGAGCCGGGTCGGGTCGAGCTGGACCTCCATCCGCCCCGCCTCGAGGGCGGCGAAGTCGACCAGCATGCCGATGATGCGCTCCAGGCGCAGGGCCGAGGTCGGCGATGTTGCCGGCGAACTCGACCGTGCGGTCGCGGCCGACGTCCTTCACGCGCAGGACCTCCGCGTAGCCCTTGATCGGGGTCAGCGGGGTGCGGAGCTCGTGGGAGATGTTGGAGAGGAACTCGGTCTTCATCCGCTCGACCTCGACCTCACCGGAGATGTCGCGGAGGACGTAGACCCGGCCGACCGGCGCGCCGTCCGGGGCGGTGAGGGGCGCGGCCGAGGCCGCCACCGGCCGCCCGCGCCGGCCGGTGCCGACGCTGCCGCGCACCGACGCCGGCGTGGTCGCCCGCGGGCCGCCGAGGGCCGCCGCCAGCGAGGTCCCCGACGCGTCGGTGCCGCGCAGGACGTTCACGACGTCGCGGCCCACGACCCCTTCGCCGCCCCCGAGGAGCGCGACCGCGGCCGGGTTGGCGGTCGTGATCCGGCCATCGCTGTCCACGGCCAGGAGCGCCTCGCTCATCGAGGCGGTCACGATCTCGAGCCGGCGGCGCAGGCCCGCCTCGGTCTCGGCGGCGGCCACGAGCTCGTCCTGCCGGTGGCGCAGCGCCGTCGTCATCTCGTCGAACGCGCCGGCGAGCCGTCCGACCTCGTCGTGGCGTTCGACCTCGACCTGCACGTCGAGGTCGCCGTCGGCGACCCGTTCGGCGGCCTCGGTGAGCGCGCGGATGGGTCGCGTGGTCCGGCTCGACGCGACACCGGCGAGGACCGTCGCGAGCAGCATCCCCGCCAGCGCGACCCCGAACAGCGACCGGGTGAACGCGTCCTCGATGCCCGCCAGCGAGCGTCGCGTCCAGCGTGAGGACGATGGCGCCGAGCTGGTCACCCTCGCCGTCGACGAGCGGCGCAGCGGACAGGAACGCCCGCCCGTCGCCGACCGTCACCACGCGGGACCGGGTGCTGACGCCGAGCGCCGTCGCGACCTCGGCGGCGTCCGCCGGCGAGAGGGTGGAGGTGACGGCGGTGCCACCGACCACCAGCGGTCGTCTGGGTGCCGGCCCGGCGCTGGACCTCGCTCACGACGCGGTCGTCGGTGACGTGCCGGGTGAGCACCAGGACGCCGGCGAGCTGGTCGAGCTGGGGTCGGTCCTCGGCGTCACGTGGCGAGACCGGGGCCGCCCCCACCGCGAGGAGGTCCCCGTCGCCGAGCGCCACGAGCCCGCTGACGGTGCTGCCGGTCAGCGCCCGCGCCACGAGCGCGCTCCCCACGATCTGGGCCTCGTCGGCGTCGATCAGCCGCGACGGCGGGACGGCCATGGGGTTCCACGAGCCGACCACCCGGTCGTCGGCGTCGACGAGCACGACCGATCGATGCCGGGGAAGGCGGCGATCGAGCGCGCCCGCCCGTCGATGGAGGTGCCGCCGGCCGACGCGGCCGCGAGCTCCCGGGCGAGCGAGCCGCCGGCGAACGGCGCGGCGCTGCGGGCGAGCTCGAGCGGCACCTCCTCCGCGAGCTGCTCCGCGCGGGCGCCGGTCAACGCGTCGAGCCGGCGCAGCTGGTCGCGCTGGAGGTCGGTGGTGAAGACCAGCCCCGACGCGGACGCGAGCCCGATCACCAGGATCAGCAGGACCGCGAGGAAGGAGCCGAGGAAGCGGGCGAACAGCGACCGTCGTGCCCGCCGGAGGAGCCACCCGCCCGCCGACAACGACCCGGCGATCGACAGCGCCGCGGCGCAGCCCGGCGTCGGAGCGGACCGCGAGGTCGGAGGCGGCCCACAGCGCGAGCCCCCCGGCCAGCGGGAGCACCGAGCGTCCGCGTCCGAGCACGCCGCGCGTGGTGGCGAGCGCCGCGGCCGCGCCGGCGATCGCGGCGGCGACGTGGGCAGCCGGCGGCGCGACGGCGACGACGGCGGCCATCCCGACGAGACGGCCAGCGGCGCCAACGGCGAGCGCCGCGTAGCCGGCCGCGCGGAGGTAGAGCGGCCAGCCGGTGTCGCCGGCGAGGAGCGCCCCGGTGGCGATGTGGGAGACGCCGAGGAGCAGGCCACCGACGAGCAGCCCGAGCCACCCGACGCTGGCTTCCCCCCGCCGCACCGCCGCGTACCCCGCGAGGCCGAACGCGACCGTGAGGCCGAGCACGTGCACCGCGAGGTGGAGCGGGATCACCACGCCGCTGTTCGCCATGCGGAGGAGTCTACGGCGCCGGAGGTGTCCGGACCGCCGGGAACGCAACCAACCGCCCGTGGTCGCAGCACCACCGCGCGCGATCACGGTGCCGACAGCGCGAGCGCCCCGGCGGGCTCGCGACCGGCCCGGAGGTCCGCCAGCGCCGCCAGCGCGTCGTCCAGGGTCGACGATCGGGATGAGCGTCACGGGCCGGTCGACCGGCGCGGCTCGGCGGCCTCGGCGAGGTTCGCGACCGGCACGAGGAACACCGTCGCCGGCCGCACATCCGGACCGCGCGAGGTGGCACCGAGGATCTTCTGCTGGATGCCGCCGATCGGGCCGACCGTCCCCTCGCGGTCGATGGTGCCGGTGCCCGGCGATGACCTCGCCGCCGGTGAGGTCCTCGGGGCCGAGCAGGTCGAGGATGCCGAGCGAGAAGGTCAGCCCGGCCGACGGCCCCCCGATGACGCCGGCGTCGATGTGGATGTCGAGCGGCAGGGCGAGGTAGCTCGACAGGAGCACCCCGAGCCGCGGTTGGTCCGGGTCGTCGGGCGAGGCGATCAGGGTCAGCCGCTCCCGGCGCTCGACGCCGCCGCGCAGCACCGTGAGGGTCAGCTCGTCGCCCGGCGCGCGGGTCGCCACGAGGTCGACGACCTCGCTGTTGGTGGTCACGGGCGTGCCGTCCACCGCCACGATGACATCGCCCTCGGTGAGCTGGCCTGCGTCGACCGCGCTCGGCTCCTGGATCTCCTCGATGCGGGCGCCGTCGAAGGCGGTGTCGACCGCGTAGCCCAGCTCGGTCAGCGCCGCGATGGTCGCGTCGAGCTGGCTGTTCTGCATGAGCGCCGCGTTGTGCTCGGCGACCTCGGCGACGTCCTGCCCGGGCGGGAACAGCCGCTCGCGCGGGACGACCTCGACGCGCGGCGACACGCTGAACCGGAGCCACTCGGCGAGGTCGAGGTCGGCCTCGACCGCCACGGTCGTCAGGAGGAACTCGCCGGTGGAGCTGTAGACCGCGTGCTCGGCGCCCACCTCGACGAGCGTGTGGGTGTCCTCGACCGGTCCCGGCAGCAGCGCCACGTAGCAGGCCGGCTGGAGGCCGAAGGCGTCACACGGCAGCGCACCGCGGACGAGCATCGTCAGGCCGGCGACGGCCAGCAGCACGAGGAGGAGGCGGCGCACGTCGCTCCCGGGGGGTCACGTGAGGGGTGTGTGAGCGGCTCGCGGGGAGCCGCGCGCGGTCGCCCTGGAGCCGTGCGGACCCTATCCCACGGCCGCGACACGACCCCGCCTGCGGCGGCCGCCGGCGGCGGAGTCCACCGCTCGTCTGGTCAGCCGCGGCTGAACAGCGACCCGCGGCGGCCTCCGTCGGCGTTGCCGTCGCCGTCGCCCTCGGTGTCGGACCCGGACGGCGGCCCCGACTCGGCTGCCGGGGCGGGGGTCGGCGTCGGGCTGAGCGGCATCGCGCCGGGCGGCGGGGTCTGCGGCGCCGGCGGGGTCGCCGGCGTCGCCGGTGTCGCCTGCGGCTGCTGCGGCGCCGGCGACGGCGTGGCGGCGGGTCGGGCGGCGGGCGCCCCGGACGCGGCGGCGCCGGCGGCCGCGGCGGGGGCTCCTTCGCCGAGGACCGAGACCTTGTAGTAGGTCTTGAACTCGATCGGCACCTGCCGGTAGACGCGCACGTCGGAGACGCCCTCGTCGTTGCGGAGGCGCTCGACCATGGCGACGGCCGCCTCGAGCGAGCCGGCCTCCTCGAACCTGGTCGCACCGTCGCCGGTGCGGTAGTGGACGGCGTGGTCCATGGTGGCTCCGATCCCGTGGGGCGAGCGCGGCTTGTCGAGGCGCGCGGGTGCACCCCTGGCGTGCGTATCGGCAGTCTGCCTCACGGACTTGACGGCCGTCGAGAACCTCACCGCCGGTGGCGGTCGTCGCGCCACACGGTGAGGACGATGCCGCCGGTCGACCCCGAGCAGGCACCGCGGCCACCGCGAGCGGCACGTCCCGGCGCGGGCCGTCGCCCCCACCGGCACCGGAGGCGTCCGGTGGGATGGTCCCCAGCGGGGTCACGTCCTCGCCGACCGTCGGCGGGTCCGTCGCCGGCCGGTCGGCGCGGCGGACGCCGGTTCGGGGGGCGGCGCTGTCGGGGCGCTGGTCGGTCCGGTGGTCGCCGGCGCCGTCGGCTCGGTCGTCGGCTCGGAGGTCGCCGGCGCGGTCGGCGCGGTCGTGGGCGACGGGGTGGGCGTCGGCCGGGGGGTGGGCGAGGCCGAGGCTGACGGGCGTGCCTCCGGCGAGGGGCTGCCGCCGGCGGTCCGCACGCCCCCCATCGCCCGCGCCAGGTCGACGCGGCCGTAGCCGTAGGTGGCGTCCGGCCCCTCGGACCCGAGGTCCTCGGCCGACTCGCGCAGGCGCCGGACCGCCCCCGCGGCGTCGAGCCCCGCGCTCTTCAGCGCCGCGACGCCGCCGGCGACCGTCGGCGCCGCGAACGAGGTGCCGTCGGCCTGGCCGTAGCGGTTCTCGGCGTCACAGCCGTCCGGGGTCGGGTCGCACCAGGTCGACACGATCTCGACCCCGGGCGCGAGCACGGCGTCGGTCCGGCCGGTGTCGGAGAACGACGCCCGCTCGTCGTCGCGCGTCGAGGCGCCGACGAGCAGCACCGGGGAGCGGTCCGGGTAGTCGGTGAACGGGGCGCCGCTGTTGCCGGCCGCCGCGACCACCGCGACCCCCCGGTCCCAGGCGTAGCGGACCGCCGCGTCGGGCGCCTGGGTCACCACCGCGCCGGGCAGGGGCGCGACCGACTCGAGCGAGAGGTTCACGACCGTCGCCCCGTGGTCGACCGCCCAGCGGATGCCGGCGTCGACGTCCGACGCGCTCCCCCGACCGTCGGCGTCCAGCACCCGGATCGCCATGATGCGGGCCCGCGGGGCGACGCCGGCGATCCCGACCCCGTTGTCGGCGGTCGCCGCGGCGATCCCCGCCACCATCGTGCCGTGGCCGTTCTCGTCCTGCGGGTCGGCGTCACCGTCGACGAAGTCGCGCCCCACGAGCCGCCCCTGCGCGTCCCGCGCCAGACGGTCGACGAGGTCCGGGTGGGTCAGGTCGACACCGGTGTCGACGATGGCGATGACCTCACCGCCACCGCGCCTGCCGGTCCACGCCTCGGGCGCGCCGACGCGTTCCAGCCCCCACTGGCTCGGTCGGTAGGGGTCGCCGGCCGCGCCTGCCACGCCGACGGCGACGGGGAGGACCAGCGCTCCGGTCACCGCGAGCAGCAGCGCGACCGGTCGGGAGCGGACGCGTTCCACCGAGGGTGGTCAGGCGTCGCTGGTGACGTCGCCGGCGTGGGCGCCGGCGTCGTCGTGGGCCTCGGGAGCGTCGGGGGCGCCACGGTCGCGCGTCGGGCTCCCGGGTTGCATGGCCGACAGCGCCCGGTTGAACGAGTCGACCGACGAGGCGGGGTCACGCGCCGAGCGGGCCGCCCACCAGGACCAGAAGAGGGCCACCAGGACCGCGAGGATGAGCGGGACGAAGACGTACTGCACGGATGTTGCCTCACGGGTCGCAGGGTGGTCGTCGCCGGCTCCGGCCGCACGGTAACGCCCCTGGGTGGGAGGCGACAACCAGCCTCGCAGCGCGTGCGGTGGCGGTCACGACGAGCGACCGGGGGAACTCCGGACCGGCGTCGTCAGGGGGTGTCGGTGCCGGGCCAGCGGGCGTCGCCGTCGGCCAGCAGCTCCTGCTTCCAGATGGGCACGGTCGCCTTCACGCGGTCGATCAACGCCTGCGCCGCGGCGATCGCCTCGTGGCGGTGCGGGGCCGAGGCCGCGCAGACGACGCTGACCTCGCCGACCGCGAGCGGACCCAGCCGGTGGGCGACGTGGACCCGCCGGACGCCGGGGAAGTCCGTCACGACCGCCTCGGCGACGTCGCGCATCGCCGCCTCCGCGCGCTCCTCCCACGCCTCGTAGACGAGGTGGTCGACCGCCGCGCCCTCGTGGTGGTCGCGCACCACGCCGGAGAACAGCCCCACCCCGCCGCTCTGCGGGTGCAGCACCCCGTCGTGCGCCGCCGCCACGTCGAGCGGCTCGTGGGTCAGGAGCACCACCACGGTCGGGTCGGTGCGGGGCGGGTCGAGCGGCGAGGTCACGGGCGGCGATCAGGCGTGGCGGTGACGCCGGCGCCGGAGCCCCAGCAGGGTCAGCAGGCCCGTGAACGCCGCCGCCGCGAGGCTGACGCGGCGGACGGCGGCGCGGGTGGTCCGCATGCGACCCAGCGAGACGTACCCGCGGTGCTCCTCGATCAGCTCGGCGAGCGCGTCACGGTTGGATCGCTTCGGGCGCCAGCCGGTCGCCATCAGCTTGTCGACGCTCATCACCCACGGGTGCATCACCATCTGGACGAACCCGGGCGGCGACTCGCCCAGGCCGAGCTTCCACATCCGCTCGGCCGCCGAGATCGCGACCTCCTCGGGCACCCAGGCGATCTTGACGTCGGAGATGGCGGTGACCTCGTCGAAGGACAGCCAGCCCTCGGAGGTCACGTTGTACGCCCCCGGCAGGTCGTGCTCGACGGCGTGGGCGAGCGCGCTCGCCACGTCGTCGATGTGGGCGAACTGCTGCGGCGGCTTGTGGCCCTTGACCGCCGTGAAGCGCGGCATCTCCATCAGGCGGGTGATGAAGTTCTCGACCCCGGGACCGGCCACGATCGAGGGCCGCAGGATGGTGACGGCGAGGTCCGGGTGCGCCGGCACCCAGTCCGCGAGCCACCGCTCGAGCTCGGCCTTGTGCTCGGCGTAGTTGAAGTCGGCGTTGGGCCGGATCGGGCTGTCCTCGGTCAGCGGGAAGTCGTTGTCCGGGTGGGCGCCGTAGACCGCCCCGGTCGAGACGTAGACGACCTTGGCGACGCCGGCGGCCGCGGCCGACTCGAACACGTTGTGGGTGCCGTCGATGTTGATGGCCCGCATCAGGGCCTCGTCCTGGATCGGGTCCATCTGGAAGGCGAGGTGGACGAGGACGTCGACGCCCTCGAGGAAGCCGGCGAAGCCCGGGTCGCGGATGTCGGCGACCCGCAGGTCGAGCTTCGGCGAGTGCAGCGCCGGCGGGGTCCGCACGTCGAGGCCGACGACCCGCGAGACCTCCGGGTGCTCGTCGAGCTCGCGGACGAGCCGGCGGCCGATGAGCCCGCCGACCCCGGTGATCGCGACGGTGACCAAGCGCTTCCCCCTGCGTGTCGGTGCCGTGTGTGCGGTGGCCCGTCCGGGCGACCGTCTCCTCGAGCCTACCCGTGCCCGACGCCGGTCCCCCGGCCGAGGCGTGACGTCGCGCCTACGCCGGCGGGCTGCGAGACTGCCCGCATGAGCGATCACCCCGAACCCCACGAGGACCCGTTCTCCGGCCTGCCGGAGGAGCTGCGCGCGATGGTCGAGCAGCTCGGCGGGTCCGGCGTCTTCCAGCAGCTGCAGTCGATGCTGAGCGGACAGAGCGCCGGCCCGGTGAACTGGGACCTGGCCCGCCAGGCCGCGATCCAGGTCGCAGCCGAGGGGGACCGCTCCCCCACCGAGGAGGAGCGCCAGCGCGTCGCCGAGGCCTACCGGCTCGCGGAGCACTGGCTCGACGACTCGTCCCTGCCGGCGCCACCGGACGCCGGCAGCCTGACCGTCGGCAGCCGGCAGGAGTGGGCCAACGCCGCGATCGCCGCCATGCGTCCGCTCGTCGAGCCGGTCGCGCGGGCCTCGACCCGGGCGATGGGCGAGCTCGCCCAGGAGCAGATGCAGGACGAGGACACCCAGCGCCAGCTCGACGCCATGGGGCTGGGCGGGATCCTGGGTGGCCTCGGCGGGCTGGGCGACGTCTCCGGGATGCTCGAGCCGATGGGCGCGATGCTGATGGGGATGCAGGCCGGCCAGGTCATCGGGCAGCTCTCGCGTCAGCTCCTCGGCGGCTACGAGCTCGGCCTGCCGACCGCCGGCCGGGCCAACGCCTTCCAGATCGCCGTCAACGTGGACGAGGTGTTCGGGGACTGGGAGCTCGACCCGACCGAGGTCGCGATCGCGCTCGCCCTCCACGAGGCCTCCCACCGCCGGCTCTACCACGCGGTGCCGTGGCTCGAGGCGCACCTCCACGGCCTCGTCGCGCAGTTCGCCAACGGCACCCAGATCGACGCGCAGAAGCTGCAGGACCTCTCCCGCGAGATGATGACCGGCATCGACCCGGACGACCCCGAGGCGATGCAGGCCGCGATGGCCCGCGCCGGCGACTTCCGCATCGAGCCGACCGCGGAGCAACGCCGGGTGCTCCAGCGCATCCAGGGGGTGCTGGCGCTGGTGCAGGCCTGGGCCCGCGCCGAGGTCGCCCGCGCGGCCGAGGGCAAGCTCCCGAACCTGCCACGCATCGAGGAGGTGCTCCGTCGCCGGCGTGCCACCAAGGGCGACGGCGACGCGCTCCTGGCGCAGCTCCTGGGCCTCGACCTCACCCCCGCCGACCCCAACGTCGGCGACCTGTTCGTGGCCGCGGTCGTCTCGGCCGAGGGCCCCGACGCGCTCCGCGACGCGCTCGCCCACCCCGAGAACCTGCCGTCGGTGGACGAGCTCGACGACCCGACCAGCTGGCTCGCCCGGATGCGCGCCGGCGACGACGTCCCGGACGACGCCTCGGCGCTGTTCGACGACCTCGGCGACGCCCCGGTCGAGCGCTCCGCCGACGAGCGCCGCGCCGACCCGGACGACCCCGGCGACGCCTGACGCCCGCGGTCGTCTCCGCGAGGACCCTCAGAGGGGGTCGTCGACCTCGGTCGGGGCGTCCGGGAGGGTACCGGCGGCGTGCTGGATCCCCTCGAGGAAGCCCTCCGCACGCGCCGCATCCGGGAACCGGCCGACGAGGGCGTGGAAGGCCGGACCGTGCCCCGGCTCGACGAGGTGCGCGAGCTCGTGGACGAGGACGTAGTCGAGCACGTACGCGGGGAACGCCGCGAGCCGGTCGGACAGCCGGATGGTGCCGTCCGTCGGCGTGCAGCTCCCCCACCGGCGGGCCATCCGCGTGGACCAGCGCACCGAGGCCGGCCGCACCCCGTCGAGGTAGCGGTCGGCGAGCCGCGCGGCGCGGGCGGAGAGGTCCGCGTCGCCGGCGACGCGACGCGCCCGCGCCTGGCCGGTGACCCGGTCCACGAGCCGGGCGATCATCCGCTCCTCCTCGGCGCGGGGCATCCCGGCCGGGAGTTGGACGACGATGCGGCCATCACGGGCGAAGGCGGTGGCGCTGCGCCGGCGGGCGCTGCTGCGGACGAGCTCGAGCTCGGGCCGGCCGTCGACGGCGGGCCGGCGCTCGGTCGTGCGGGTCACGCGTCTCGCCACGGGCTCCACCTGCTCGTCTCTCGCGCCGGCGCGTACCACGTCGGCGACGGCCGTGCCGCACCGGCCCGCCACCTCGTGCGTGCCGTGCACGTGGGGCGCGCGAACGCCGAACCGGGGAAATCCACAGGCTGTGGAGTCGGTGTGGACGGGCCGCGCGACGGGTCCGCCCCGGTCGCGTGGGGGTCACGGTCGGTGCGCCGCCCGACACGCGGACGGGGCCGACCGGCAGCTTTCCACAGCTCATCCCCAGCCAGGGGGGTGTCGTCCACAGTCGCTGTGGACGACCCGCTCGACGCCCGTCGGGTCCCGCCGTACGGTCCCAGCACGAGGTCCCCAGCGGCTCACGCGAACCGGGTCCACGCTCCACGGGGAAGGGAGCGCGGGCGAGGTGAGCGCGTCGCTGGGGTCTCCTCGTTCCCGGGCGTCGTCGCCGGTCGCGGGGGGTCCTACGGCAGCAGCTCGAGGGTCACCGTGCCGTGACCGGCGCCCCGCAGGCCGATCGCCTCGGCAGCGGCGCGGGAGAGGTCGATCTCGCGGCCGGGGATGAACGGCCCCCGGTCGTTGATGCGGACGACGACGCTCCGGCCGGTGCGGTCGAAGGTCACGCGCACGCGGCTGCCGAACGGCAGCGTCTTGTGCGCCGCGGTCAGCGCGTCGGGGTCGAAGCGCTCCCCGTTGGAGGTGCGGTTGCCGGCGAAGCCGGGTCCGTACCAGGACGCGACCCCGCTCCAGGTCCGCACGACCGGCGGCTCGGCGACGCGGTCGGCGCGCTCGGGCGTGGCCGCGGGGCGCGGGGCGAGCGCGGAGGGGTCGAAGGCGTCCACCCCGAGCGGGGTCGGCAGCTCGGCGGGACGGATCCCGTCGAGGGCGGCCGCGGTGACGTCGGCGTCGACCTGGTCGGCGTCGGGACCGACGGCGGTGGCGACGCCGCCGGCGGTGACGAGACCGGCGGTGGACAGGGCGAGCACGGCCAGGTGACGGCGGCTGAGGGAACGCATACGGCCACTCCTCGTGGAGGACTCGGGGGCACGGGTCGCGGTTCCCGCCGGGGAGGTGGCGGGTCCGGTGTGCGCCGGGGGGTGCGGCGCACGCGGTCGTTCGCTTGCTCGTGTTCACATGTGCTTGCTACAGCGAGCAGCTGCAGCGTGGAGGCCCGGACGGTCGTCCGGGGTGGCACCACCACCGCTGGACGACGGCGTGGTGCGAGGTCGGCGGGGACGGGGGGGTGGGCGGCACGACCTTGCGGGCCGCCCGGGACTGCTCCCACCGTGCCCGAGGCTCCTACCGCGGTCCACCCGACCGCGCGTCGGCTGCACAGCGCGCGAGACGCGCGTCACCGGGCGTGACATGCCGGCGTGCGGTAGCGCGTCACGGCCGCCCAGCGGCCCGGTCCCCCATCCGCGCCGGCGCCGTTACGCTCGGTCCCCACCCGCGACGGGTCACCGCGCCCCCCCGACACGACCGCGTGCCCCGTCGCGTCCCCCGTCCCGCCCCGCCTTCCGAGGAACCGAGCCCCGCCATGACCGAGACCCCCCGGGCCGCCGCCTTCTTCGACCTGGACCGCACGCTCATCAGCGGGTCCTCCGCCCTCTACTTCGGCATCGCCGGCTGGCGCAACGGCCTCATCCCGCTCCACGAGCTCGTCAGCGACGGCGCGAACGCGATCGCCTTCAAGCTCTTCGGGGCGACCGACGAGAAGTCCGAGGCCGTCCGCGAGCGCATCCTCGGCGCCGTCGCCGGCCACGACCACGGCGACCTGGTCGCGATGAACGAGGACGTCATCCCCGCCATCCTCGAGAAGGTCCGGCCCGAGGCGAAGGGGCTGCTCGAGATGCACCACGAGGCGGGCCGCGACACCTACATCGTCTCCGCCTCCCCCATCGAGGTGGTCGAGCCGCTCGCCAGCGCGCTCGGGATGACCGGTGCGATCGCGACGCGCAGCGAGATCGTCGACGGCCGCTACACCGGCCGGCTCGATGGCCCGTTCGTCTACGGCGAGGGCAAGCGCGAGGCCATCGAGAAGCTCGCCGCCGAGCGTGGCTACGACCTGCGGCTGTCCTACAGCTACAGCGACTCCGCCTCGGACCTGCCGATGCTCGAGATGGTCGGCCACCCCGTCGCGGTGAACCCGGACGGCCCGCTCGAGAACGTCGCCCACCAGCGCGGCTGGCCCATCGTCATCTTCGCCCGGCGCACCAAGAAGGTCGTGAAGACCACGACCGCCTCGGTCGCCGCCGCCGGCCTCGCCGGCGCGACCTACGCGCTCGGCCGTCGACACGGCCGCATCGCCGCCGAGGCGTTCCGCGGCCGCCGGATCCTGAGCCGCCTGCGGTGACCGGCCTCACCGCGACCGGCGTCCCGCGGTTCACGCGGACGCCCCACCTCGTCGACCTCGTCGCCGAGACGGAGCGGCTCGCCCAGCTCGTCGCCGGCGCCGCCGACGCCTCCCGGCTGCGCGAGGACCGGCTCGCCGCCGCGGCGGTGTCGACCCTCCAGCTCGACGGGTCCCCCATCTCCGGGACCCCCGACCTCGACGCCGCCCCGGACCTCGACGCACCGGTGCCCGAGGCGGAGGTCCGCCAGGGCACCTGGCTCGACGCCATGCGCGCCGGCACCGACACCGACCTCGCGGACGAGTCCGTCGCCGAGGTGCAGGCGCTGGAGTACCTCGGCGTCCGCGCCGGCCTCGAGTCCGACGACCTCGTCGACGCGCTGCTGGCCGACCCGCAGCGGTCGCTCGCGACGTTGCACCGGCGCGTGACCCGCGGCCTCCTCGACGACGCCCACGCCGGCCGGCCCCGGACCACCGAGCAGGCCGTGCACGACTCGAGCGTCGGCCGGATCATCTTCTTCCCGTCCGACCCGGCCGACATCGCGCGGGACGTGAACCTCCTCGCCGGGTGGCTCGAGACCGCGGCCGCCCGCGAGCACGGGCTGATCGTGTCGGGCACCGTCCAGCACGAGCTGCTGCGGATCCACCCGTTCGAGGCCGCCAACGGTCGGCTGGCGCGGACCGCCGCACGGCTGCTCCTCCGGTCCCGCGGGCTCGACCCGTCGTCGCTCGCCGCCGCCGAGGTGCTGCTCGCCACCGACACGATGGGCTACCACGAGGAGGTGGCCCGGACCATCCGGCGGCGGGACCTCACGATCTGGCTGGAACGGTGGGGGGAGGCCGTCGCCGCCGCACTCCGGTCGGCGGCGCGCGAGCTCGGCGTGCTCGACGCCGAGGTGCCGGAGCGTGCGCTCGCAGCCACCGCGGGCCGGGACGCGTTCACGATCGCGGACTACCGGGCCGCCGCCGAGGTCGGGCCCGAGTCGGCGCGCGCCGACCTCACCGCGCTCCTCGACAGCGGCCGCGTCGAGCGGGTGCTCGGATCCCGCGGGTTGCGCTTCCGGACCCGGTGACCCCGCGCCGGTGCCCGCCGGCAGGTCGCGCCGCCCGCGGGCCAGAGGGCCCCGCGGACCCGGGCCGCCCGGCACGTCTCGGGACCCGCGACGCCCGGCATCCTGTGGAGGAGCCACAGGGAGGGCCGATCGTGACCACACAGGATCTTCGAACCGACCGTCAGGGCCTCGAGGTCCTCAGCTACGAGGAGTGCGACGGGCTCCTCGCCGACCAGGGCATCGGGCGGGTCGCGTTCGTCCACGAGGGTGAGCCGGCGGTGTTCCCGGTGAACTACCAGTGGCACCGCAAGACCATCGTGTTCCGGACCGCGCGGGGCGCCAAGCTCGACGCCGCCGAGGTCGGCCGCACCGCCGCCTTCGAGATCGACGGCTGGGACGAGGTCTACCAGCGCGGCTGGAGCGTCCTCGTCCGCGGCTGGGTCGAGGAGGTCAGCGACGACAGCGAGTTGGCCGAGCTCGACGCGCTGCCCCTCACACCGTGGGCCCGGGTCATCGAACGGCCCTACTGGGTCCGTCTCGTCCCCGACGAGATCAGCGGCCGCCGGATCGTGTGACCGGTCGGGCGGTCGTCCCCGCCGCGACCGCGCGGTGCGCGACGACCACCCCGACCAGCACGACCACCGCGCCCAGCGCCTGCGGCACGCCGATGTCCTCGTCGAGGAGCAGCCCTCCCCACACCATCGCGAGCACCGGCTGGATCAAGAGCGCCACCGAGGTGAGCGCGGCCGGCAGCCGGTGGATCGACGAGCTCAGCAGCACCCAGCCGAGCACCTGTGAGCTGAGCGCCAGCAGGACGAGCCAGCCGTCCGCCGGCCACGACCCGGCCGGGCCGGCGACCCCGAGGTCGGCGGCGAACAGCCCCGTCACCAACGCCGCCCCGAGCGTCGCCGAGCCCATCACCTCGACCGCGCTGGCGTCGGGGCGGCGCAGCCGTGCGAGCCGCATGACCACCAGGAACACCGAGTAGAGCCCCGCGGTCGCGACGCCGAGGAGGACCCCGAAGGCGACGTTGCCACCCACGTCGACGGGACGCCCGACCGCCCCGAGGAGCCACACGCCGACGAGCACGACCGGCAGCGCCAGCCAGAACGTCGGTCGTGGCCGCTCGCGGAACAGCACCACGCCGGCGATGCCGACCAGCACGATCTGGAGGTTGGGGAGCACCGTCCCCAGACCGGCGCCGATGTGCTCGATCGAGCTGTGCCAGGCGAACAGGTCGCCGCCGAGGAACAGGCCGGCGACCGCCGCGAGCGGCACGAACGCGCCGGCGAGGGGCCGGCCGGCGCGCCGGCGCGCGACCACGACGAGCACGAGGAACGCCGGGAGGGCGTAGGCCGCCCGGAGGAACGAGGACCGCTGCGGCTCCACGCCGGCGAGCCGGACGTACACGGCGCTGAAGGAGATGAGGGTGGCACCGACCCAGGTGCGCAGGAGCGCCCGCCGGTCGAGCGCGGCGACCCGCGGGGCGGCGGGGGCGTCGACGGTCACCACCAGGCCTGGTCGAGGCGGGCCTCGATGCCGCGCACGTTGGTGCGGGAGCAGTCGGGGCACATCCAGGTGCACGGTTCGCCGACCTCGAGCGTCCAGGTGAGCACCGCCAGGTCGTCCTCGGCCGGCGCGTCGCACCGGACGCAGCGCGAGGGCGGGTCGGAGCAGCCCTCGCGCGCTGACCGTCCGTCGCTGTCCACTGGCCGCTCCTCGCCCTGTCCGACACCGGCGTCAGGCCCGTCCGTTCGGCCGCCGGTGCCACCCGCACCGCCGCCACCCTGGCCGTTCGACGCCGCTCGCACGCTACTGCGCGCCCCATCCTCGCCGATGAGAGGCTCCGAGCACTCCGGAGCCCACGGGAGCGGCACCGCCGGCGCGATCACCGTCCGCGGCACCACCTCGACGGGATGCGACAGCGCCGACGTTACGCTCGGCCGGACGGAAGGTACGCACAGGTGACGATCCGACCGCGGCGGGCGACCGGCGCCGAGACCGACGGCGTGCTCGCCCTCACGAGGGACCCCCACCTCGACGACGTCCGCGGTTCGATCCTCCGCCTCGCCGAACGCTTCCGACCGCACGACGCCCACGGCGTGGACGCCACCTGGGTGATCGACGTCCAGGGCCACACCCCCTACACGATCCACGTCCGGCGCGACCGCTGCCTCATCAGCCCCGGCGCCGTCGAGCACGCGGCCGCCCGGCTCGTCACCGACCCGGAGACCTGGCTCGCCATCGTCTCCGGCGCCCTCGACGGGGTCGCGGCGTTCATGGCGGGACGGCTCCAGGTCCACGGCGACCTCAACCTCGCCGTGCGGCTCGAGACCATGTTCTCGCCCGGCCCCGAGTCCACCCGCCTCCTCCGCACGGTCCACACCGACGTGAAGGGGATGCAGCTCGAGTCGATCGTCGCCGGCGCCGGCACGCCGGTCCTGCTGCTGCACGGGCTCGCCGCCTCCAAGGTCTCGTTCCTGCCCACCGTCGACGGCCTGTCGGACCGCTACGAGGTGCACGCGCTCGACCTCCCCGGCTTCGGCAAGTCCGACAAGCCGCTCCCCCACGGCCGGCGCTACTCGGCCGCGTGGATGGCCGAGGCGGTCCACGGGTACCTGGTGGCCAACCGCATCCGCGAGGCCTACCTCGTCGGCAACTCGATGGGCGGCCGCATCGCCGCCGAGGTCGCCTTGCGACACCCGCGCCGCGTGCGGGGCGTCGTCGGGCTGGGCTCGGCGGTGGCGTTCGACGAGTGGCAGCGGCTCGGCCCGGCGCTGCGGCTGGTCCAGGGCCAGTGGCTCGGGCTGGCGCGGCTCCCCATCAAGCGCGACTGGGTCGAGGCCGGGCTGCGTGAGCTCTTCCACGACCCCTCGCGCCTCCCCGTCGACAACCTCCGCGCGGCTGCCGAGGACGTCGTCATCTGCGCCCGCGAGCGTGGGTACCGCCTGGCCGTCGCCGCCTGCGCCCGCCACCTCGGCGGCGAGCGGGCGCACGGCAAGCACGGCTACTGGACGCGGCTGCGCGGGCTGCAGGTCCCGAGCTTCTGGGTCTGGGGCGACCGCGACCGGCTCGTGAGCCACCGCTACGCCGAGCGGGTGTCCGAGAGCCTCCCCCACGCCCAGGTCGAGGTCTGGAACAACGTCGGCCACGTGCCGCAGTTCGAGGTCCCCGAGCGGACCAACCAGGCGCTGCACCGGTTCATCGGCCGCATCGAGGCCGGCCACTGACGGTCGGCGGTCAGGCGGTCGCAGCGGCGGCCGCGCGCGGGACGCCGGTCGTCTCGAGCCAGCGGCTGACGACGTCGAGGTAGCCGTCGGGCGCCTCGAGCATCGGCACGTGACCGATCGCCTCGAAGACGTGGAGCTCCCACTCGGGCCGGCGGGCGACGAGCCCCTCGACGACCGGGCGGCCGACGAGCTTGTCCTCGTCACCCCACACCACGAGCGTCGGCGCCTCGATCGCGTCGATGGCGCGCATGACCGTGCGGGCGCCGACGAGGAGGCCCACGAGCGAGGTCGCGGCGGTGACGAACGCGTCCACGCGCCAGTCGAGGTCCTTGGCGTACTGGACGTTCTGGACCGCGACCTCACGGAGCGGAGGACGCAGCGCCGCCGGGTCGGCGTAGACGAGGTTGATGGTCTCCTGGTACAGCGTCGCCGCGTCGTAGCGGTGGTACATCCGGTGCATCGCCGTCCGGCCCAGCCGCTTCGACACGAACGGGGCGAACCGCGCCAGGGCGGTCGGCGGCACCTTGTGGAACTGCGAGCGCGGCGCCGGCAGGCCGGGGTTGACGAGGACCAGCCGCTCGACGAGGTCGGGCCGGTGTCCCGCCACGAGCGTGCTGATGAGCCCGCCCATCGAGTTGCCGTGCAGGACGACCCGGTCCCAGCCGAGCGCCCGGCACAGGGCCGAGACGAAGCGCGCGTTGGCGCGCACGCTGGCGGCCGCGGGGACCGGCGGCTGCGTCAGCCCGAACCCGGGGAGGTCGACCGCGAGCACCGGCCCGTAGGCGGACAGCTCCGTCATCACCTCGAGCCAGTTGGTCGCCGAGCCGCCGAGCCCGTGGACGAGGAGCTGAGGGACGCCGTCGGCGGGCCCGTCGACCTGCAGCGTGCGGACGGCCGTCCCGCGGACGTCGATCCACTCGGTGCGGATCCCGACCCAGCGCGGGTCGCGGCTACCCCAGTCCTCCACGGTGTCCTCCGGTCACGTCGTCGTGCGGGTGCGGACCGAGCGTACGGGATGGCACACCTCCCGCCCCTGTTCCACCCACCCAACCCCGTCCGACGAACTTCGCCCCTACGAACTTCAACATCCTGAAGTTCGACCCCTCGAAGTTCGCCGGGGGTCAGGGTCAGGGGGTGAGGAGGGCGCGGAGGGCGTCGGGGGTGGTGACGGGGCGGTCGCAGACGAAGCCGCGGCAGACGTAGGCGGCGGGCTGGCCGTCGACCTCGCCGCGGCCGGCGAGGAGCGGCACGGCGCCGGCGGCGGCGTCGCCGGGGGCGGCGACCGCGACGACCGTGCCGACGAGCGGCCGGCGCCAGAGCTCGGCGACGAGGGCGTCGCGCTCCGGCCCCGGACGGCCGACGAGCGCGACCTCGCGCGGACCGGCGAGCATCCCCTCGACGACCTGGAGGAGGTAGCCGTAGCCGACCGGGTTGCGGCGGGCCTGCTCCTGGAACAGCCGCACGATCTCCTCGGCCCGGTCGCTCCACGTGTGGTCGCCGGTGAAGGCGGCGAGGCCGGCGAACACCTCGGCCAGCACGCTGTTGCCGGAGGGCTGGGCGTTGTCCCACAGGTCCTTGGGCCGGGTGTAGAGCTCCTCGGCGTCGTGCGCGGTGGCGAAGTAGCCGCCGTGCTCGTCGTCGTGGAAGCGCGCGACCGCGTCCTCGGCGAGCTCGACGGTGCGCGCGTACCAGCGGTGCTCGCCGGTGACCTGGAACAGGGTGAGGGTGGCGCCGGCGAACAGCGCCACGTCCTCGAGGAAGGCGGGCACGGACGCGCGGCCGTCCTTCCAGGTGTGGTGCAGCACGCCGTCGGCGACCAGGTGCTCCTCGACGAACCCGGCGGCGGTGCGCGCCGCATCGACGTAGCGCGGCTCGTCCAGGTACGCGCCGGCGAGCGCGAGCCCCCGGATCGCGAGCGCGTTCCACGACGTCAGCACCTTGTCATCGAGCCCCGGCGGGACGCGCTGCGCCCGCCGCTCGTACAGCGCCCCGCGGACGCGGTCGATGCGCTCCTGCAGGTCGGCGGGGTCGATGCCGTGCCGGCTCGCGACCTCCTCCCGAGGGACGGGCTCGTGGAGGATGTTGGCGCCCTCCCAGTTGCCGCCGGCACGGACGCCGAAGAGGTCGGCGAACAGCTCCGGGTCCTCGCCGGCGCCGGCGACCACCTCACCGAACTCGTCGCGGGACCAGACGAAGAAGCGGCCCTCGACCCCCTCGCTGTCGGCGTCGGTGGCCGACCAGAACCCGCCGGCGGGGTCCTGCATCTCGCGGAGGAGGTAGTCGGCGGTCTCGGTGGCGACGCGACGCAAGCGCGGCGCGCCGGTCACGGCGAACGCCTGGGCGTAGGCGGCCAGGAGCAGGCCGTTGTCGTAGAGCATCTTCTCGAAGTGCGGCACGAGCCACCGTGCGTCGGTCGAGTACCGCGCGAACCCCCCGCCGGCGTGGTCGTAGATGCCGCCCCGCGCCATCGCGTCGAGCGCGTGGGTCGCGGCCGCGAGCGCGTCGGCCTCGCCGGTGCGGACGTGCCGGTCGACGAGCCACGAGATCGTCATCGCCTGGGGGAACTTCGGGGCCTGTCCGAAGCCGCCGAGGTCGCGGTCCCACGCCCGGTCCACCACGAGGCGCACGGCGTCGTCGGCCACGCCGAGGTCGAGGTCGTCGGCGCCGGCCTCGCGGGTCGCGCCGGCGAGCCGGGACGCGATCGAAGCGGCCGACTCGCGCACCTCCTCACGCCGCTCCTGCCACGCCTCGGAGACCGCCTCGAGCACCTCGACGAACGACGGCATGCCGTGGCGCCGGCTGCGGGGCCAGTAGGTGCCGGCGTAGAAGGGTCGCCGGTCGGGGGTGAGGAACACCGACATCGGCCAGCCGCCACGACCGGTCATCGCCTGCACGGCGTCCATGTAGACCGCGTCGACGTCGGGGCGCTCCTCCCGGTCGACCTTGACGTTGACGAACCGGTCGTTCAAGAGCGCCGCCGTCTCGTCGTCCTCGAAGGACTCGTGGGCCATGACGTGACACCAATGGCAGCTGCTGTATCCGACGCTCGAGGAAGATCGGGACGTCCCGGCGACGTGCTTCCTCGAACGCCTCGTCACCCCACGGGTACCAGTCCACCGGGTTGTCGGCGTGCTGGAGCAGGTACGGCGAGGTGGCGTCAGCCAGGCCGTTGGGCACGATTGCCTCCTGCCGGACATGGGCGCCCGTGTGCTGTGGGAAGAGTGTGGGGAAAGATTCTGGCGGTCAGGCGGCCCACCTGCCAGCGTTCGTTCGTTCGCCGATCCACCGGCCCGGCGACGGTGGCGACGAGTCAGGGTCCGACCGTGTCCGCGTCGCCAGGCCGGCGACAGGGAACCGAAGAGTAGGTCCTCGCCGACCGGGACCTCGGTACAGCGGGCCCTATTCCGTGTCGGGAGTTGGTTTGGAGTCTGCGCGTAGGGCCGCATTGACGCCAGTCGTCGTATTACACTACGATGGTGCGTAATACATTGGAGGGTCGATGCGGATCGACCGGATCGAGATCGACGTCGACAACGTCGGGCACGTGACAAGCCACGGAGTCACCATCGAGCAGGTCGAGCAGGTGTTCGCCAGCGGCCCGGTCGTGCGCCGCAACAAGAGCGATAGGAGCGCCGACTACTACGCCGTTGCGAACGGCATCCGCGTCAACTTCCTGTACCGACCCGGTGTGGCGCGGCCGATCAGCGCGTGGAGACTCTCATGACCAAGAAGCTCGACAAGCTGTCCGAGGCCGAACTCGCCCAGTGGCACTACGACCATCACGATGAGCTCGATGCTGACGAGGGCGAACTCGTCGAGGTGCAAATCGCGCCGCAGTTCGCCGTGACGATGTCATTTCGCCTGCCAGGTGTGGAGGCCGACACGATCCGCCACGCTGCCGAAGCGGCCGGCGTCACACTTTCGGAGTGGATCCGCCAGGCATGCGCGGATGCTGCCGATCCCGAATCAGGGCCAGCTCGTCGCCAGCAGGTTGATCTCGCCCTCGAGAAGCTGCAGAGACAAGTCGAGGCGGCACGGCGTGTGGTCCACGCTGGCAGCACGACCCCTCGACCCAAGGCCAAGGCCGGGAGTTGACACTGGCAGCGGCCGTGCTTCGCGTGCGTCCGGCCCAAGACATGGGGCGTTGGCTCAGCCACCCTTCGCAGGAAAGCGACTCCGCTGCGACGATGAGTTCGTCCTGTTCAGCCCGACATCGAGTCGTTGGCTCGTGCAGGATGCGGCTCCCGATCCGGGGCTGACTTACGACTCCGCGCGGCCAAGGTGCCCTGCTTCCGAAGTGTCGTTCCGGATTGGGAGTTGCTGCCGACGACACGGCGTGACCTCATAGGAACGTGCGATGTTGGCCCATCGCAGTGCTGTCCACCGTGCCGCCGGCAGTGTCACCTCACTGATCGGAGAAGCGACATGCACAAGATGCCAGAGGTCGACGAGTTCGTCATCATCGGCGTGGACACACATGCCGACACCCACGTCGCGGTGCTGCTCAACCAGATGGGCCAACGCCTCGGCGGCCGGGCCTTTCCTGCCACTCGTGCGGGCTATGGCCGGCTGCTGGAGTGGGCCAACCTGCACGGCACGATCGACCGGATCGGGATCGAAGGGACCGGGTCGTGGGGGCGCGGGCTGACCCTGTTCTGCCTCTCGCGGGGTCTGGCCGTTCGTGACGTGGACCGGCCCGACCGCAAGACCCGCCGGCGGGTCGGCAAGACCGACCTGGTCGACGCCGAAGCCGCCGCCCGGGCGGTGTTGGCCGGCACGGCCGGCACGTTGCCCAAGACCGGCAACGGTCCGGTCGAGATGATTCGAGTCCTGGCAGCCCATGGGTGCAGGACTCGAATCATCTCGACCGGACCGTTGCCGGTCTTGGGCAACGTGCCCGCCATGCCGGCCAACACCGCCGGGGCGGCGGCTTCAGCGGGGGCCAGGTCGGTCTTGCCGACCCGCCGGCGGGTCTTGCGGTCGGGCCGGTCCACGTCGCGAACGGCCAGGCCGCGCGAGAGGCAGAAGCGTCAGGCCGCGGCCCAGCTGCCCGGTGCCCTCGATCACGATCCGATCGATCGGGCCGAGCCGGTTGGCCCACTCGAGCAGCCGGGCATAGCCGGCACGAGTGGCGGGGAAGCAGCAGCCGAGGCGTTGGCCGGCACCTGGTTGAGCGGCACCGCGACGTGCAGGTCGGCGTGCGTGTCGACCCCGACGATGACGTAGTCGTCGCCCTTCTGGCACTTTGTCCATGTCGCATTCTTCAACGGTGATGTGACCGGACGGCGGCGCGGCGGACAGCACTGCGATGGGCAAACATCGCACGTTCCTATCAGGTCACGCCGCACCGTCGTCCAGCGGGTCCCGGCCGGGTCGACACTTCGGAAGCAGGCACCTTGCGGGCCGAGCGGAATCGCAAGTCAGCCCCGGACGGGAGCCGCAGCCTGCACGAGCCAACGACTCGATGTCGGGCTGAACAGGACGAACTCATCGTCGCGGCGGGGTCGCTTTCCTGCTTTAGGACAGACACACAAAAGCGCGGCCGCTGCCGTGTCCCCGTCCGGCCTTGGCCTTGGGTGCCGAGGGGTCGTGCTGCCAGCGTGGAGCAGCACCCTCACCGTTGGAGCTTGCTCCTCTGCAGCTTCTCGAGGGCGAGATCAACCCCTCCTGCACGAGCTAGGCCGGTCGGCAGCATCCGCGCATGCCTGGCGGATGCCCGCTCCAGAAAGTGTGACGCCGGCCGCTTCGGCAGCGTGGCGGATCGTGTCGGCCTCCACACCTGGCAGGCGAAATGACATCGTCACGGCGAACTGCGGCGCGATTTGCACCTCGACGAGTTCGCCCTCGGTAGGCATCGAGGCTCGTGCGTGATGGTCGTAGTGCCACTGGGCGAGTTCGGCCTCGGACAGCTTGTCGAGCTTCTTGGTCATGAGGGTCTCCACGCGCTGATCGGCCGCGCCACACCGGGTCGGTACAGGAAGTTAGACGCGGTACCTGCGCAACGGCGTAGTAGTCGGCGCTCCTATCGCTCTTGTTGCGGCGCACAACCGGAGCGCTCCGGCGAACACCTGCTCGACCTGCTCAATAGTGGTTTCCGTGGCTTGTCACGTGCCCGACAGTTGTCGACGTCGATCTCGATCCGGTGGGAGCATCGACCCTCCGAATGTATTACGCACCATCGTGATGTAATGCGACAACTGCGCGTCAATACGGCCCTACGCGCAGACTCAAACCAACTCCCGACACAATAGGGCCCGCTGTACCGAGGTCCCGGTCGGCGAGGACCTACTCTTCGGTTGCCTGTCGCCGGCCTGGCGACGCGGGAACCGGTGCGACCCTGACTCGTCGCCACCGTCGCCGGGCCGGTGGATCGGCGAACGAACGAACGCTGGCAGGTGGGCCGCCTGACCGCCAGAATCTTCCCCCACACTCTTCCCACGGCGCGCCGGGCGCCCATGCAGCAGGAGGCAATGGTACCGACGGCCTGGCTGACGCCACCTCGCTTGCCTGCTCCAGCGCGCCGACAACCCGCACATTAATCGTGGGGCTGAGGCGTTGAGGAGGACATTGCACCGGGCGGGAGAATCTGCCTGAGCGTCGGATACAGCAGCTGCATTGGTGTAGCATCATGGCCCACGAGTCCTTCAAAACGAGTGAAGGCGGCGCTCTTGAACGACCGGTTCGTCAACGTCAAGGAGGACCGGGAGGAGGCGCCCCGACGTCGACGCGGTCTACATGGACGCCGTGCAGGCGATGACCGGCCGTGGCGGCTGGCCGATGTCGGTGTTCCTCACCCCCGACCGGCGACCCTTCTACGCCCCACACCGCTGCGCCCCGCAGCCGGCGCCACGGCGGGCGGTGGCGGGTTACCCTCGGTCGAGGTGGTCGAGGCGATCACCGAGGCCCGTGGCGCGGGCGGCGTGAGGAGGTGCGCGAGTCGGCGGCTCGATCGCGTCCCGGCTCGCCGGCGCGACCCGCGAGGCCGGCGCCGACGACCTCGACCTCGGCCGTGGCCGACGGACGCGGTGCGCTCGTGGTGGACCGGGCGTGGGACCGCGACCTCGGCGGCTTCGGACAGGCCCCGAAGTTCCCAGCAATGGGG
>CAVUJQ010000018.1:0-11784 GCA_963741855.1 uncultured Actinomycetes bacterium
GTGCCCTGGGCGCCAAGGTCACCGGTGCGGGCGGCGGCGGTCACATGGCCTTCGTCTGCGAGTTCGAACGCAAGCACGTCGTGGCCGAACGGCTGCTCGGCCTCGGGCTCACCGTGTCCGAGTTCACGTTCAGCCGTAACGGTGTCACCACGTGGCGGGTGCCCTCGTGACGGGTCCCGACACCCCGGCGACGGTGGGGCGGCTGCAGTCGGAGGCCCGTCGGGAGTGGGCGCGACTCGCCGACGCGCTTGCCGAGCCCGACCTCGTCGCGGCCGTCGACTCCGCCGGGCTCGCCCTGGTCGGAGCCCTGGCTGGAGGGCGGGCGCTGCTGGTGGCCGGCAACGGTGGCAGCGCGGCCATCGCGTCGCACGTCGCTGCGGAGTTCGCAGGTCGCTGCGTCCGCGACCGCCGCCCGCTGCCCGCGCTCAGCCTCGCCGAGTCCTCCACGGTGGTGACGGCCCTGGCCAACGACTACGGCTTCGACGAGGTCTTCGCGCGGGGTGTGCGCGCGCACGGACGCCCCGGGGACGTCCTCATCGCGATGTCGACGAGCGGGCGTTCCCCGAACGTCCTGGCCGCGCTCGAGGTCGCCGCCGACCTGGGCCTGGTCACCATCGCCCTCGCCGGGGGTGACGGGGGAGACGTCATCGGACGCGCCGACCACGTGCTCGTGGCCCCCACTGCCTACACGCCTCGAGTGCAGGAGGTTCACCTCCTGTGGACCCATGCGTGGTGCGAGGCGGTCGACCACGTGTGGGGGAACGAGACGTGATCCGGCCGGCGTCCGAGGGGGCTCCGTGGGACCTCGTCTTCCTCGACAGGGACGGGACCGTCAACGCCCGGGTGGATGGTGGCTACGTGACGAGCCCCGATCGGCTCACGATGCTTCCCGGTGCCAGCGCCGCAGTCCGTCGGCTCAACGACGCCGGGTGCCGGGTCGTGCTCGTGACCAACCAGCGCGGACTTGCGACGGGCGCACTGACGCCGACCGCGTGGGGTCTGGTCACCGAGCAGCTACGTGCCGAGCTGGCCCGCGCCGGAGCCGTGCTGGACCACCTCGAGGTGTGCCCCCACGAGGAGGGGACCTGCGACTGTCGCAAGCCGCTCGACGGGATGTTCCGCCGGGCGCTGGCCGAGGCCCCGTGGGCGGACCCGCGGCGGTGCGCCATGGTCGGCGACATGCCCAGCGACATCATCCCTGCCCGCGGCCTAGGGATGCGGACCGTCCTGCTGGGCTCGGACGTCGACGACCTGGCCGCCGCGGTCGACGTGCTCCTGACCGGGTGAGCCTTCTGCGTGGGTTCGTCGAGCGGGTTCGGCGCACGACGTTGGCTCCGAGCGCCCTGCCGGTGGTCATCGCGGCGGGCGTCGCCGTCGTCGTCCTCGGCCCCGCCCTCGGACGCGGGGTCGTGCTCAGCTACGACCTCGTGTGGTCTCCCGACCCGCGGTGGACCCCATTCACCCTCGGGATCGGCACGCCGGCACCACGTGCCGTGCCGGGTGACGCCGCGACGGTCGCCCTGGGTACGGCGGTCGGGGCGTCCCTGGCGCAAGCCCTGGTCCTGCTGGGAACCCTCGTCCTCGCCGGGGATGGGGGTCGCCCGGCTCGCCGCGCCGGCCTCCCGGTGCGCGGGCCCTGGCCGCCGGGGTGGCGGCACTCGTCGGGGTCTGGAACCCGTTCGTGCTCGAGCGGCTCGTCGTCGGCCAGTGGACGGTGCTCCTCGGCTACGCAGCCACGCCGCACCTGCTCCTGCTGGCCGCGTCGGGCCCGATCCGACCCGCGGGCGGCACGGCTCCTCGCGGCAGGCGTCGTCGGGGTGGGTGTCGGGGGAGCCAACACGGTCCTCGTCGCCCTCCTGGCGGTCGTGCCGGTTCTCGTCCTGCCCCGACCCGCCGGGCGGGCGCTCGCGTGGGCCACAGCGGCCGCCGCGGGAGCCTCCGCCGTCTGGGCGGTTCCGGCGCTCGTCGCGGGGTGTCGTCGGGTGCCGCGGGAGCGAAGGCCTTCTCGCCGCGGGCGGACACCCCCCTCGGCGTGCTGCCGTCGCTCCTGTCCGGCGGGGGGTTCTGGAACCCCGCGACCCATCCGCCGGAGCGAGCCTCGTGGCTCGTGGCGCTCGTGGCATCGAGCCTCGCCGGGGCCGCCGTGGCCGCCGCGGTCCTCGGGCTGCGGCGGGTCGGGGCCGGCGTGCTGGCCGTCCCGGCAGCTCTCGGCGCCGGGCTCGTGGTGCTCTCAGTGGCGGACACCGGCGGGCTCTGGACCGCGCTCGTCACGTCGGTACCGGGCGGCGGGCTCCTCCGCGACTCCCAGAAGCTCCTCGCGCCCTTCGTCGTCCTGGTCGCCGTCGGGATCGGGGTCCTCGCGGCGCGCTTGGCGAGCCGCCGGGGGGTGGGGGTCGTGGCGGCGGTGGTCCTCGTCGCCCTGCCGGTCCTCACCCTGCCGAGCCTCGCGTGGGGCGTGGGCGGACGTCTGTCGGCGGTGCAGGTTCCCACGGACATCCGCTCGGCCGCCGCGCGCCTCTCCTCGTTGCCCGCTGGGACGGTCGGTGTCCTGCCGTGGTCGCAGTACCGGCAGTACGCGTGGAACGGCCACCGCACCTCGCTGACCCTCGTCCCCCGCCTCGTCGACCAGCGGGTGCTCGTCGACGACTCGCTGCCGCTCTCGACCGGACGGGTCCCCGGCGAGGACCCCGCTGCGGCCCGGGTGTCCGCTGCCATCGCGGCCGGCCGGTCGCCCCTCGAGGCCCTGGAGAGCGAGGGGGCCCGCTACCTCGTCCTCGAGCGCCGCGTCGGCCCGGCCGGGGCGCGCGACGAGGTCCTCACCCCGCCCGGGGCGGTCGTCCTCGCAGACGGCCCCGACCTGCTCCTACTCGACCTGCACCCCGGGGCCGCACCGCGGCCGGCAGCCCTGGGGCCGCTCGCCACGGTCGCGTGGTGGGTCACGCTGGCCACGGCGGTGGCGGCCCTCGTCATCGCCGGACACGCCGGGCTCACGACGATCAGTCGGCGGCGGGGCGAGGGGGTTACCGGATGGTAGAGTCCGCGCCATGACCTCGACCGCCATCGCCGCCGCGTCGTTCATCGCCGGCCTCTTCATCGCGCTGCTGGCTGTGTTCGGGGGCGTCAACGTGCTGACCGGGGCGACCAACCCGGCCTCCGCGTCGCAGGACGTCGTCACCTACGACAAGTAGCCGTCAGCCGCTGGTTCCCCCGGGCGTCCCGTCACCGACGGGGCGCCCTTGCGCGTCCTGCCTCCTGCTCGAGCAGTCGCTCCCAGGCCGCGACGGTGTCCTCCCACCGGAACCGGCCGACCCACGTGCGTGCCGCGTCCGCCATCCGCCCCCGGAGCGCGGGGTCGTGCAGCACGCGGCCCAGCGCCTCGGTGAACGCGGGAGAGTCGGCCCGTCGACCGGCCGTCGACGAGGAGGCCGGTCTCGCCGTCGCGCACCGAGTCCGCGGGTCCGCCGGCCCCGCGGAAGGCGACCGTCGGCGTGCCGTGGACCCCGGCCTCGACGACGACGAGGCCCCATCCCTCCTTGAGGCTCGGCAGGGCGTGCACCCACGCGTGCGCCAGGAGTCGGTGCTTCTCGGCCTCGGACACGTGCCCGTGGAGGGTCACGGCGTCCTCGAGCCCGAGGGCCCGCACGTGGTCCCGGACGTGTGGCTCCCACCAACCGGTGCCTACGACGTCGAGATGCGAGGTCGGGGAACGCGGGTCGGAGCGCGGCGACCGCCGAGACCGCCACCTCGACCCGCTTCTGCGGGACGAGGCGGCCGAGGACGACGACGCGCGGCGTCGCCGAGCGCGGTGCGTCGCCGGCGGTGGCGTCGGTGCCGTTGTGGATGATCGCGATCCGCTCGGCGGGAGACGCCGAGCCTCACGAGCTCGTCCCGGGTCGCGGCGCTCACCGTCACGTAGCGGGTCCGACGGTAGACGGCCGGTCCCAGGCGCGACTCCACCCACCACCCGACCCGGGCGGCGCGCGGCCCGAAGACGACCGGCCATTGTTCCCGGTGCACGTGGTGGACGAGGTTGACGACGGGGGAGCGGGTCGCGAGCGGTGAGAGGAACGGCACGCCGTTCTGCACGTCGACGACCACGTCCGGGCGGGTGGCTACGGTTGCGCCCAGGGTCCGCGGGTAGATCGAGTAGTGGCCGCCGCGACGCACGTAGCGCACACCGTCGAGGGTCTCGTCGGGGAGCGAGCCGGGGTAGGCCGCAGTGCGGAACGTCACCTCGTGCCCGCGCGCCGCCAGCCCCTCGGCGACGGTCACGAGGTAGCGCTCGGCGCCGCCGGCCTCCGGGTGGTGCAGGTCCCGCCAGTTGTGGAGCAGGACGCGCACGACACCTCGCTCCGGATCGACGGGACCTGACGGGCGCCCGGGGCGTCGCTGGCTACGATGCCGCAATGCGCGCCGAGTCCCCGAGAAGGTATCGCACGCTGGGGCGCTCGGTCCGCCTCTTCCGGTCCTTTCTCGTCGAGCAGACCGACCCCGAGCGCTTCTACGGCGACCTCGCACGGGACACGGTCCGGCTCGTCGACGCGCATGAACCGCTGGCCGGGCGAACGGTCGTCGACGTCGGTTCGGGCCAGCCCGCCTTTCCGCGGGCGTTCGCGGCCGAAGGCGCCCGCTACGTGGCCGTCGACCTCGACCGCGACGCGCTCCGGGCCGTCGAGTCGGCCGGCCGGGCGCAGGCCCGGGCCGAGGCCCTCCCGTTCGCCGACGGGAGCGTCGACGTCGCCGTCTCGAGCAACCTCATGGAGCACGTCACCCACCCGGGCGTCGTCGGCGACGAGATGCTGCGGGTCGTGCGACCCGGGGGACTCGTCGTCATCTCGTACACGTCGTGGGCCTCCCCGTGGGGCGGCCACGAGACGTCCCCGTGGCACTGGGTCGGCGGGCACTACGCCGCGCGGCGGTACGAGCGTCGTCACGGGCACCCGCCGAAGAACCGCTACGGCGAGACCCTCCATCCGACCCGCGTCTCCGACGGTCTCCGGTGGGCGCGCTCGCGCCCGGGTGCCTGCCTCGTCGAGGCCTCGCCGCGATACCACCCGGACTGGGCTCGCGGCGTGGTCCGCCTGCCGGGGATCCGGGAGGTCGCGACGTGGAACATCCTGCTCGTCCTGCGGCGACGATGAGGCAGCCGGCCCCGTCCGCGCGCCGCCGCGAACGGGTCCGGCTCCTCGCGGCGGTGCTCGTCGTCGTGGCGGTCGCCTGGTCCGTCCCGGGCGGGGTCATCAGCGCCGACACCAAGAACGACCTCTACCTCGACCCGTGGGGCTTCCTCGGGCGGGCCCTGCACCTCTGGGACCCCCAGGTCACCTGGGGCGTCCTGCAGAACCAGGGGTACGGCTACCTCTTCCCGATGGGACCCGTGCTCGGGGTCGCTCGGCGAGGTCTTCCCCGTCTGGGTGGCCCAGCGGCTGTGGTGGACGGCGATCCTCGTTGCGGGGCTGCTCGGCACCCATGCGCTGCTTCGCGCACTGCGGCGTCGGCTCGCCGGCGACCCGGGTCGTCGGCTGCGGTCGCCTACGCCCTCTCGCCGCGCGTCCTCACCACCCTCGGCGGCCTCTCCTCCGAGGCGCTGCCGGCGCTGCTGGCGCCGGTCGTGCTGCTGCCGGTGGTGCTCGCTTCGCACGGCCAGGATCGGGCCGCGGCGCGCCGCGGCCCTCTCCGGGCTCGCGGTCCTCGCGTGCGGCGGGGTCAACGCGACCGCGACCGTCCTCGCGGCCGTGCCCACGGGGCTGTGGCTCGTGACCCGCAGCGGTGGTGGGCGCGCTCGCTCACCTGGTGGTGGGTCGGCGGCGGACGGCGTGCGCGAGCGCATGGTGGCTGGCGCCGCTGCTCGCTCCTCGGCCGCTACTCGCCGCCCGTTCCTCGACTGGATCGAGAGCTCGGCGGACGTCGTGCGGACGGTCGACGCGGTCGACGTCCTGCGCGGCACGACGCACTGGCTGGAGGACCTCGTGACCGCCGCCGGTCCGTGGTGGCCGGCCGGGCACGCCCTCGAGACGGTGCCCGTCACTCGTCGTCGCGACGACGTGCTCGCCGCGCTCGGGGTCGCGGGGATCCTTTTGCCCGGCACCCCCGAGCGGCGCTGGCTCTGGGGGTGCGCCGCACTCGGGGCGTTCGTCATCCTCGTGGGACACCCTGGTCCGGTGTCCTCGCCGTTCGCCGGCGAGGCCCGCTCGCTCCTCGACGGCCCGCTGGCCCCGCTCCGGAACGTCCACAAGGCCGACCCCCTCGTCCGGCTGCCGCTCGCCGTCGGCCTCGCGCACGCCCTCACGGTGTTGGAGCGCTCCCTCAGGCCGCGACGCGTCGCCCGGGCAGCCGCGCTCGCCGGCGTCGGGCTCGCGGCGCTCGGCGCCGTCTCGCCGGGTCTCACCGGGGCGATCGCCCCGCCGGGCGGCTACCGGGAGATCGCCCCGCAGTGGGTGGAGGCCGGCGCGTGGTTGTCCGAGCGCGCCGGCACCGGCCGGGCGCTGGTCGTCCCGGCGGCCAGCTTCGGGGAGTACGACTGGGGGCGCCCGATCGACGAGCCGCTCCGGGCGCTCTCCACCATCGACCAGGCGGTGCGCGACGCCGTGCCGCTCACCCCCGCCGGCACGATCCGGTTCCTCGACGACGTCGAGCACCGACTCCAGGAGGGCGCACCTCTCGGGGGCGAGGTCGAGGTCCTCCGCCGGCTCGGGGTCCGGTGGCTGGTCCTGCGCAACGACCTCGACGCCACGGTCGCCGGACAGCCGCCGGTCGCGCTCGCGCGCTCCGCGGTGCGGACGAGCGAGGGCGTGGCCCTCGCCAAGGGCTTCGGGAAGACCCGGCTCGACGCCAGCGGGGAGCGGGTCTTCCCGGTCGAGGTGTACGACGTCGGGTCGGCCGCGCCCGTGGCGGTCACCCAGCCGACGGACTCCGTGGTCGGTGTCGCGGGAGGCGCCGAGGACCTCGCCCGAGTCCTGGAGTCCGGCAGCACGGGGCTCGTCGTACTCGACGGCGATCGACCGCCCGGGCTGGACCCCGGCCGCCGGGTCGTCACGGACGGTTACCGTGCCCGGGACCGCTGGTTCGGTGCGAGCAGAGGCCGGGACGCCTCGTCGACCCTGTCCGCAGCGGAGGTCCCCGGGACGACGGACTACCGTCCCTGGCCGGACGACGCCGGGTTCGCGTCGCACGTGCTCTGGGGCGGCGTGCGGGACGTGCGCGCCTCCTCCTCCCTCGCGACGGACTACACCATCGCGGGACTGCGCCCCGCCGAACGCCCGGCGGCCGCCCTCGACGCCGACCCACGGACCGCCTGGACCACGCTCGGTGACGAGCGCCCGACCCTGGAGGTCGACCTCGTCGCGCCCCGGCCGGTCGGCTCCGTGCACCTCGAGGCGTTCGTCCCCGAGGGCACCGCGGTCCGGGTCGGCCGTGGGGGTGGTCAGCAGGGTCCGCGTCACCACGGACGCCGGTTCGGTCGAGGCCGACCTCGACGACCGGGGTCGAGCCGACGTGGCGCTCCCCGCAGGTGCCACGGCCCGCGTTCGGGTGGAGGTGCTGGAGACCGACCGCGGGCCGCCCCGCACGGGTGCTCACCGGCCTCGCCACGGTGCGCCTCGACGGGCGTCGCCCCGCTCGAGGTCGTGGCGCTCCCGGCCTCGGCCGACGCGGCGCGTCACGGACCGGCGGACGCCGTCGTCCTCGACGCGGGGCTCCCCGGAAGCAGCGCGTGCGTGCGGCCACGATCCGACGTCGTCTGCCTGGGCGCGGGAGCCCTGGCCCCCGAGGGCGGCGCGGACCTTGGCGCGCTCCCTGCCCGACGTCGGACCCGGCTCCTTCAGTGCCCGGGGGACGCTCGCGCCGGCACGCGGGCGGCGGGGTCTCCGGCGTCACGGCCGACGGGCGTCTCGGTCGAGGCGTCGAGCAGCCGCACCGATGCCTCGACGGGCAGCCCGGGGTGGTCCTGGACGGGGACACCGCGACGGCGTGGAGCCCGGCGGGCGGTGACCGCTCCCCGGAGCTCGCCGTGCGGCTCGCCCGACCCGTCGACGTCGACGCCCTTCGGCTCGACGCGCGGCGGGAGTGGATGTCGCGGAACCGGCCCGTCGTCGAGGTCACGCTCGACGGGAGGACGTCGACGGTGCGAGTCAACGACCAGGGGTTCCTCGCCGTGTCGGGGGCCGGCGTCCGCACCATCGGCCTGCGCCTGCTCCTCGACCAGCGGTCCGTCGCTGCCGCCGGGCCTCGAGCTCGCCGAGCTGCAGGTCCTCGGGGCGGACCTGCCCCGCCCGGCCGAGCAGCTGGACTGGCCGTGCGGGCCGGGCCGCCGGCTCAGCGTGGACGGCGCCGCAGGTGCCGACCTCGGCGACCGGCCCGCGGTCGGCGCTGTGGGGGGACGGGGCGGTGCGCTGGCAGGCGTGCGGGCCGGTCGTCCTCGGCAGCGGTCCGCACGAGGTCGTGCTCCACGCCGTCGACGGCTGGCGGCCGGGACCGCCGTGCTCGAGCGCGCCGGCGACCCGGCCACCGGGTACTGCCCCGACTGCCGTCGACCGCCGCCCACGACGGGCCGGCCCGGATCACCGGGACCGTCCCCGACGGTCCGCAGCGGGTCCTCGCGCTGACCGTCAACTCCAACGCCGGCTGGGTCGCGACCCTCGGGGGCCGGACCCTCGAGCCCGTCGTCGTCGACGGATTCCGCCAGGGCTTCGTGGTCCCCGCGGGCGCCGCGGGCGCCCTCGACGTCCGGTTCGCACCTGACGGTCCCTACCGGGCGGGACTGCTCACGGGCGGCCTGCTCGCGCTGTGCCTGCCGCTCGGCCTGGTGCTCCCGGCTGGGGCGCCGCGGCGGCTCCCGACCGTGCTCCGGCCGCGGCCAGGCCGGCCCCCGTGGTCGCCCTCGGCGCGGTGCTCGGGGCCGCGGTCCTCGGTGGGGCCCCCGGTGCGGCGGCGGCCGGGGCCGCGTCCCTCGCGGTCGTCGGGGTGTTCGGCGGCGCGCGCCGCCGGCGCCGGGCGCCCGTGACCGGCTGGGTCGCGGGGGCGCTGGCCGGCGGCGCCGGGCTGCTCGTGGCCGCCGCCGCCGCGCTTGCGGCTCGACGGGTCCTGGGTCGAGGCGGCCTCGACCTCGTGCTCATCGCTGCGGTGTCGGGTGGGGCAGTGGGGTGCGCCGCGCGGCCCAACGCATCGACGGCAGCTCGACGAGGCGAAGACTCGCCCACGCGAGCAGGAGTGACACCGGGAGGCCCACCGCCAGCAGTGGGACCACGCCACCCCTGAACACCGAGAGGCCGGACAGCGCGAGCAGAGCGGTGAGGACCGGCAGGTGCCAGAGGAAGAGCCCGTAGGAGACGCTCCCGACCCACCGCACCGGCGGTGAGGCGAGCAGGCGCGCCCATGCGCCTCCCGGCCCCACGGTCAGCGGCGCCAGCAGGGCTCCCGCGACGGCGGCCGAGAGCAGGTGCCGCACCGCGACCTGAGGACCCGACACCGACCCGAGGGACAGGGGTCCGGCCAGTGACGACGTCGACAGCACATAGGCTCCGGCCGCGACCGTCAGGCATCCCGCGGTGTCCGAGGCGAGGCGACGCACACGGCCGGCGACCGTTCCGCTCGGGCGGGTCGCGACCTCCGCCAGCGCCATCCCTGCCGCGAAGTCCGGCCACCGCGCGGGCAGCCACCGCTCGACGAGCAGGTCCTGACCGACCTGACCGGGAGGAACGAGCGCGAGGAGGGCGAGCAGGATGGCGGAGCTGACGGCGAGCGCGGCCAGCGGTAGCCGTTCGTCGCGGCGACGCAACCGTTCGAGCCCCAGGACGACGAGGGGGAGGGCGAGGTAGAACGAGAGCTCCGTGGGGATGCTCCACGACTGCGAGAACGCCGGGAGGTCGGTACGGGGCACATAGGTCTGCACCGCCAGCGCCTGGACCACGGCGCTGCGGAGCGGGGGCTGGGTGACCACCACCACCGCGAAGAGAGCCACCCAGTACGCGGGGACCACCCGGGCGGCGCGCCGCAGCAGGTAGCCGCGGGTGTCCCAGGTACCTTCCGCCCTGTCGTGGAGCATCCGCTGGTGGAGAAGGAAGCCGGAGAGGGCGAAGAAGATGCCGACGCCGACGTCCCCGCGCCCCATGAGGAGTCCCAGCAGCCCGGCGGTGGACGTGGCGCCGGTGAGGAATGCCGCGTGCGTGAGGACCACGAGCAGCGCGGCAACGGCGCGCAACCCGTCGAGGGCCGGCAAGCGGGACATGGGCGCACTCTAGGGCCCGCTCCGGCCCGCAGACCCGGCATCGCGGTCGGGCTACCCACTGCTACTGTCTGGCCGTCCGATGGCAGGGGAGAGGGAGCCGATGAGCAGGGTCGTCGTCACCGGAGGGGCGGGGTTCCTCGGATCCCACCTGTGTGAGGAGTACCTCGAGCGCGGTGACGAGGTGCTGTGCCTCGACAACTTCCTCACGGGTCGCCCCGACAACGTGGCCCACTTGATGCCACAGCCCGGTTTTCGGCTGGTGCGTGCCGACGTCACCGACTACCTGCACGTCGGGGGCCCGGTCGACGTCGTCCTGCACTTCGCGAGCCCGGCGTCCCCCGTCGACTACCTCAAGCTGCCGATCGAGACGCTCAAGGTCGGGTCGGTCGGGACCCTCCACGCCCTGGGTCTCGCGCGGCACAAGGAGGCCCGGTTCGTCCTCGCGTCCACGTCCGAGGTCTACGGCGACCCCCAGGTCCATCCCCAGCCGGAGTCCTACTGGGGACACGTCAACCCGGTCGGTCCCCGGGGCGTCTACGACGAGGCGAAGCGCTTCGCGGAGGCGGTGACGCTGGCCTACCGGACGACGCACGGCATCGAGACGGGTATCGCCCGGATCTTCAACACGTTCGGTCCCCGCATGCGTCCCGACGACGGGCGGGCCATCCCCACCTTCATCCGGCAGGCCCTGCGGGGCGAACCGCTCACGGTCGCCGGGGACGGTTCGCAGACCCGGTCGGTCTGCTACGTCGATGACCTGGTCACCGGCGTCCTCGCCCTCGCCGACAGCGCCGAGGCCGGGCCGGTGAACCTCGGCAATCCGCACGAGCTGTCGGTGCTCGACCTGGCGCGGTGGATCATCCGTCTCTGCGACTCCTCGTCGGAGGTCGTCTTCGTGGAGCGCCCGGTCGACGACCCGTCGGTCCGCAGGCCCGACACCACGCTGGCCCGGGGACTGCTCGACTGGTCGCCGGAGGTAACCGTCGAGGACGGTCTGCGCCGGACGATCGACTGGTTCCGCTCCCACCCCGAGCTCGTCTGACGCCGCCGCTGGGGCGCTCGACACGCGCGCCGTCAGCAGGGGGGGATACACAGGGCTTACCGGCTGGTAGCCTCTGGCCGTCCAACTCCCGCGATCCAGGCAAGGGTGCCATGCGTCGAACCGTCGGTTTCATCCTCCTCGGGCTCGCGGGGTTCCTCCTGACGACCTCCGTCCTCGCGCTCGCCTACGTGCCCGGGCAGGTGAAGAAGACACCACTGGACGTCAACTCCACGACCCGCCTCACCGGGGACGCATCGGTGCTCCCCACGGGGGAGGGCTCGCCGGTCCGCGCCGTGAGCCGATCCGTCTCCGACGGGGAGGCCTCGGACTCGAGCACCGTGGTGTTCGACACCTTCTCCTGCCTCATGCGTGACGTGCCGGGTGCTCCGGACTGCACCAAGGACACCGAGGCGGGCAGCCCGCTCGTGACCGCCGGCACCGACCGGTTCGCCACCGACCGGCGCACCGGTGAGTCGGTCGACCCCGAGACCGCGGCCGAGCTGGAGCCAACGTCCAC
>CAVUJQ010000019.1:0-98460 GCA_963741855.1 uncultured Actinomycetes bacterium
CCAGCGTCGCGGCGTGGTCGTCGGGGAGCTCCACCTTGACGGGCCACGGTGCGATGTCGTCACCGGCCTCGTCGAGCACGTGGACGTAGCCGTCCCAGCCGGCCTGGATGACGTCGAGGTCGCCGTCGCCGTCGGCGTCCCACAGCACCGGCGAGGCGAAGGCCCCCTGTGCCGGCGGCCGCGCGTAGGCCGTCTGCGGCCGCGGGATCGGCAGCGGCGTGACACCCCGGTCGAGCGACACCGGCCAGCCGGCGAGCCGCGAGCCGTCGTCGGCGAACGCGTAGACCTGGCCGGTCGTGGAGGTGACGACGAACTCGGACCGGCCGTCGCCGTCGAGGTCGCCGACCGCCGGCGGCTGCGGCGCGGCTCGTGGCCGGGCGCCACGCCGTCGTGGGTCCGGACGACGCCGGTCGGGTCGAGGGTGCGGGAAGCCGGCGCGAGCACGCCGGCCGGTCGGCGAGTCGCGGCAGCGCCCGGCGCCATCGGGTCGAGCGCGTGGACGCGCCCGTCGGTGTCGGGCACGACGATCTGCGAGCCGCCCGAGCCCGGCGAGGTCGGCCAGGACCGGCTGGCTGTCGGCGCCGAGGCCTCGGTCAGGTGGATGGGGAAGCCGTCGAGCCAGTCCTCGTCGTGATGGGTGTAGACCGCGCGCCGGTCCTCGCCGACGCGGTCGTCGGCGTCGGTGACCTGCAGGCGGACGGTGACGGCGTACTGCTCGGCGGTATCGTAGGTCTTGGTCGACGGAGATCGACATCGCCCGCGACCAGTGCTGCGTCGGGACGTCGGCGAGGTCGAGGATCCCGCGCACCGTCTGCGGGCCGGCGCCCGCGCCGGACGCGAACGTGGTGAACACGCCGTCGAGCAGCTGCGGGGCCGGCGGCCCACTGGAGCTCCCAGCGGGTAGCCGTCACTGCGGGGCGCGCGGACGTCGCCGGTCACCGTCACCGTGGGCGTCGTCGTGGGGTCGAGGGAGCGTGTACCAGCATGGGTGCGCAGGATGGCGACTTCCGGCGGGATGTCGCCGGCCAACAATGCGCCTCCATCACCCGGTGCACGTTGGGACGGCCCGTATTTCGTCTTAAGGTCCCACCCGGGCTGGTTCGGGCCAAGACATTGGTCGGATCGTCGATGTCGGCTCGCGGTCACGGCGCGGAGCACCTCCTCGAGCCCCAGGCGTCGAGCGGCGAGTCGATGAGGCGCCTGCTTCGGCCGCGTCCCGGCTCCAGGGCCAGGACGCGCGCCGATCCCACCGATCGTCGGGGTCGCCTCGGAGGTGGTGCCGCCCTGGGTGGCGGCGCGACACGACGTTCTCGGGTGCCCCACGAGGTGAAGCCCGCCCGGGCGAGCGGTGAGGTCGTCGTCGCGAGGTTGGCGCCCCCCGGCGTTCTCGACGCCGCGCGGAGTTGGCGACGACGCGCGTTGCCCGGCAGGACGTGGGGTTGGAACTGGCCGCCCTGGTGGTCCTGGCTGTTGAAGTCGTTGGACGCCTGCTACCATCACGATGCCGCGCGAGGCGATGCTCCTCGATCGCGTCCTCCATGAACGACGAGTAGCCGAGGTCGGCGGTCACCGAGACGATCGCGTCGGCGCCCGGCGTCGGCCGCGTAGAGCCACGCCTGCGGCGAGGTCGTCGGTACGGTCGAGCGCCTCGGCGCCGGCCTTGACCGGCAGAAGCGAGCAGGCGGGCAGATCGCGGGCCTCGCGGATGCCGTTGTCGGTCGTCGCCGCCGCCTGACGCATCTGGGCGTTGGCGTGCTTCGTAGGCGTCGTCGGTCCACGCCGGGTAGTTCTGGTCGCCGTAGAAGTCCCAGCCGGAGATGTCGTCGACGTAGCCGTTGCCGTCGTCGTCGACCCCGTCGGAGAACCGGACGATGAGGTCCTCCGCGTCGATGATGCCGTTGTCGTTGGCGTCCTCGGTATCGGGCCGAGTCGAGCGCGTTGAACCCGGGTCGCCGTTGTTCGACGAAGCCGTTGGCGGCGGTCGCCTCGGGCAGCTCACCCCGGTTGACGTACACCTTCTCGTGGAAGTCGAGCTCCCCGCTGCGTCCCCACCCTCGTGCCAGTTGACCCCACCCTCGACGTAGGCGATCACGACGTCGGGCCGGCCGATCGTCGAAGTGCCGCCAGGCCGAAGTCGATCGAGTTCCCCGACGCGCCCTCGGGGTCGGTGGCCTGCGGCGCGCACGCCGGCATGAACGAGTACCAGGTAGTACTGCTCCGAGGTCACCGCGACCTGGCAGGTCGGGAACGACTCCTCGCTCGCGTCGTAGACCGGTCGTCCCGGCGGGTGCGTCCGGGAAGTCAGCGGCTGCCGGCGCCGCGACGACAGGACCGTGAGCGCCACGGCCAGGGCGGCGACGGTCGGCGCCCGCCGGCGCCGGCGAGGGGTGGCAGGCACGGGAGCGGGTCGCATCGGGTCGTCGTCCTCGGGTCGTGGAACGGACGCACGGCCGGGAGTCTGCCAGGCCGCCGGCGCCGGCGGCCTGGTAGGAACCACCCGACACCGCACGGCCGAGTGGAGGTGAGCGTGCGCGACCACGACGGACGACCGCACGCCGACGACGACCACGGGCACAGCCACACCACGCTCGACCCGGAGCTCGCGACCCACCGCGCCGCGGTCCGCGCCATCTGGGTGTCGGTGGTCGGCCTCGGCCTGACCGCCGCGTTCCAGCTCGCGATCGTCGCCATCAGCGGCTCGGCCGGGCTGTTCGCCGACGCGCTGCACAACGTCGGCGACGTCGCCGGGACGGCCGCCCTGTGGGTCGGCTTCACGCTCTCACGTCGTCCCGCCTCCGACCGCTTCACCTACGGCTGGCGGCGCAGCGAGGACCTCGCCGGGCTGTTCATCCTGGTGGCCATCGCCGTCTCGGCGCTCCTCGCCGGCTGGGACTCGGTGTCGGCGCTCGTGGGCGGTGACCACGTCGTCCGCAACACCGGCGCCGCGTTCGCCGCGGCGCTCGTCGGCGCGGTCGGCAACGAGGCGGTCGCCGTCTACAAGATCCGGGTCGGCCGTCGCATCGACTCGGTCCCGCTGGTGGCCGACGGCGAGCACGCCCGCGTCGACGGGCTGGTGTCCCTGGGCGCCGCCGCCGGGCTCGTCGGCGTGTGGCTCGGGGCGCCGCTCGCCGACCCGATCGCGGGACTCGTCATCACGGTCGTCATCGTGCGGATCCTCCTGCACACCGGCCGCGACGTGCTCGCCCGCAACCTCGACGCGGTCGACCCGGGCCTGGTCGAGCGGATCCGTGAGGTGGCCGGAGCGGTCGCCGGCGTCGAGGACGCCCACGGGGTCCGGGCCCGCCACGCCGGTCGCAGCCTGCTCGTGCAGCTCCACGTCGAGGTCGACCCGGACCTGCCGCTGCGGGACGCGCACGCGATCGCCGAGGCGGTCCGGCACGAGCTGATGCACGAGCTGCCGTCGCTGCACGAGATCGACGTCCACCTCGACCCCGCCGGCGAGCCCGACGCCCACGACCGAACGGCCCACCACGTCGCCGGCGACGACGGGTGAGACCGTTACCGTCGCTGGTCCCGCACGCCGACCGACTGAGAGAACGACGATGAGCGACCAGGACGTGTCCGAGCTGACCGTGGATGACCGCCGCGACGAGGGACGCTTCGTCATCTCCGCCGACGGGGACGAGGCCGAGCTCGCCTACGACCTCGCCGGCGAACGCTTCGAGCTGGTCCACACCGAGGTGCCCGAGGCCCTGTCGGGACAGGGGGTCGGGAGCCGGCTCGTCCGCGCCGCGGTGGCGCGTGCCCGCGACGAGCACCTGACGATCGTGCCGTCGTGCTCGTTCGCACGGAGCTGGCTCGAGGACCACGCCGACGAGACCGACGACGTCACCATCGACTGGGCCGCCGCCGGCTGATCCGCCCCGCCCCTGGCTGATCCGCCCCACCCCCTTCCCCTCCCCCGCCCCCCAGGTCTAGGCTCGCGCGCGACGGGATCGGGAGGGGTGCCGGATGGCGGGGACAGGTGTGCCGACAGCGACGCAGCGGACCATCGGGCATCCACCCCCGGCGGTGCGCCGGCTCCTCGCGGCGGGGCTGGCGGTCTTCGTCATCACGATCGTCATCGGCATCCTGAACGGCATCGATGCGGTCGAGTTCGGTCGCAGCACCATCCTGACGCACGTCCACGCCGGCACGCTCGGCTGGCTGACGCTCGCGATCGTCGCCGGCGCCATCTGGATGTTCGACCCCGCGAGCCCGACCGCCGACCGGCTCGGCAACGCCACCATCATCGCGGTGCTCATCTACATCGTGGGGTTCTGGACCGGCAACGACGTCTTCCGCCCGATCGCGGGCACGCTCATGTTCGTGGTCGTCATCGGCCTCGTCGGCTGGGTCCTCGCCCGCCGGTCGGGGGCGATGCACAACGTCCCGCGCCTCGCGATGATCCTGGCGCTGTTCTCGCTGCTGGTCGGTGCGGTGCTCGGCGTGCTGCTCGGCCTGGCGGTGACCGGCAAGGCCGACTGGGTGCCGGACGGTGTCGCCGAGTCGCACCCGCCGACGATGGTCATCGGCTACCTCGTGCTGGCCGCCATCGGACTCGCCGAGTGGCTGTTGACCGGCGACCAGACCGCCGAGGCCGCGACCGCGGCGGCCGCCGGCGAACGGCCCACGCTCGGCCTCGTGCAGGTGCTGTTCGTCTTCCTCGCCGGGCTCTGCCTCGTGGTCGGGATCATCTCCGGCATCGAGCCGCTCATCATCCTCAACGCCCCGCTCGAGCTCATCGGGCTCGGCATCTTCTACAAGCGGCTGTGGCCGCAGCTCCGCGCGACCGACTGGCGCACCTCGGGCCCGGGCCGGTGGATCGGTGCCGGGGCGATCTACCTGCTCCTCGACCTCATCCTGCTGCTCTACCTGATCGGCAGCACCCAGGGGAACTTCGACGACCTGCGGCTGACGCTGCTCCTCGCGCTCGACCACATGATGTTCGTCGGCGCGCTGACCGGGATCCTGTTCGCGATGGTCGCGCTCGCCACCGACGACACGCCGAGCCCCGCGGAGGAGATCAGCTACTGGGGGGTCGTCCTCGGGCTCGCCGTGTTCGTGCTCGGGCTCCTCGCCGACGTCGTCTGGCTCAAGCGGATCGGAACTCCCATCCTGGGCCTCGCGCTGCTCCACGTCATCGCGGTCTCGGAGCTGCGCCTCACCGGCCGCCGCGGCGGCCAGGTGGTCGCCCCGTGACCGGGGTCCGGGTGCTGGTCGGGACGGCCAAGGGCGCCTTCGTCCTCACCGCCGACGGGGCGCGCGACGACTGGAAGGTCGACGGGCCGCACTTCGGCGGCTGGGAGGTCTACCACCTCGCCGGTTCGCCGGTGGACCCCGACCGGCTCTACGCGTCGCAGTCGACGTCCTGGTTCGGGCAGCTGATCCAGCGCTCCGACGACGGCGGCCGCAGCTGGAACCCGGTGGGCAACGAGTTCACCTACCACGGCGTCCCCGGCACCCACCAGTGGTACGACGGCACCCCGCACCCGTGGGAGTTCGCGCGGGTCTGGCACCTCGCCCCGTCGCTCACCGAGGCCGACACGGTCTACGCCGGCGTCGAGGACGCGGCCCTGTTCAAGAGCACCGACGGCGGTGCGAGCTGGGACGAGCTGTCGGGGCTGCGCGAGCACGGGACCGGGCCGGCGTGGCAGCCCGGCGCCGGCGGCCTGTGCCTGCACACGATCGTGCAGCACCCGACCGACACCGACCGGATGCTGGTCGCCATCTCGGCCGCCGGCGTGTTCCGCACCGACGACGGTGGCTCGTCGTGGCGTCCCGCGAACGCGGGGCTGTCGTCGGAGGCGATCCCCGATCCCGACGCCGACGTCGGGCACTGCGTCCACAAGCTGGCGCTGCACCCGTCGCGTCCCGAGACGGTGTTCATGCAGAAGCACTGGGACGTGATGCGCAGCGACGACGGGGGGTCGTCGTGGACGGAGGTGAGCGGCGACCTGCCGACCGACTTCGGCTTCGTGATCGGCGTGCACGCCCACGAGCCCGAGACCGTCTACGTCGTCCCGATCAAGAGCGACTCGGAGCACTACCCCATCGACGGCGCGCTCCAGGTGTTCCGCACCCGGACCGGTGGCGGCGAGTGGGAGCCGCTGACCGCCGGCCTCCCCCAGGAGAACGCCTACACCAACGTGCTGCGCGACTGCCTGGCCATCGACGCGCTCGACCCGTGCGGGCTCTACGTCGGCACGACCAGCGGGGACGTGTTCGCCTCGGCCGACGACGGCGACCACTGGTCGCCGATCGTGCGTGGGCTACCGCGGGTCATGTCGGTCGAGGTCCAGACGCTGCCGTGATCCGCGTCCGCCTCCCCGCCCACCTGCGTCGGCTCGCCGGGCTGACCGACGACGTCGAGGTGGAGGTCGCCGGGACGCCGACGGTCGCCGCCGTGCTCGACGTCCTCGAGGACCGCTACCCGGTGCTCCGCGGCACCATCCGCGAGCACCGCACCCTCGAACGCCGCGCGTTCGTGCGCTACTTCGCCGGCGAGGTCGACGTCTCCCACGACCCCACCGACGACGCGCTCCCGCCGGCGGTGGCGGAGGGACGCGAGCCGCTCACGATCCTCGGCGCCCTCGCCGGCGGCTAGCGGGTGGTCAGGGGGTGAGGGCGCGGGTGCGGAGGCGGTCGTAGAGGGGCTGTGCGGAGGCGAGCAGCGCGCGGTCGGCTGGGCGCACCGCCTCGGGGCCGCGCGGGGGGCGGGGCGGCTGGAAGCCGGTCGAGCCGTGCACGCCGGCGTACCAGTGCGGCGCCCAGACGCCGTCCTCGGGCTTCGGACCCGCCGGCCACGTGAGCATGGCGTCGGTGAACGCGAGCCCGAGCCGGTCGCACAGCCGTGCCAACACCCCGCGCGGGTCCGACAGGAGCAGCCGTGCGTCGACGATCGGGAGGTCGACGCCGGCGGTGTCAGCGGCCTCCAGCAACCGGACCTGGGTCGGGTAGCCGAGCATCTCGAGGGTCGGCCGGTCGACCTGCTCGGTGTACGAGGCGAGCACCTCGGTCGGCTCCCGGACGAGCAGCACGTTGCGGCAGCGGTCCAGCCAGGCATCGTCGAGCGCGACGAGGTGGTGGGCCATCTGCTTGCACACGAGGACCGGCGTCGGCCACGGACCCAGGATCGTGCGGACGACCTCGTGACCGTCGGTCTCCATCGCGGCCACGACCTCGCCGGCGCCGGGGTGATCCGCGCCGGTGACGCGCAGGTAGTAGCCGTAGAGCGGCTCGTCGAGGACGGTGGTGTCGGGCCGCTGCCGGAACGCGTACATCAGCGCGGTCGAGACGTTGCGCGGCCCCGACCAGACGTTGACGCGCAGCGTGCCGTCGTTCGACCCGAGGCCGCTCACCGGTCGCGCCGGCGTGCGGCCTGCTCGGCGACCGAGCGCTCGACGGCGCCGCGGTGCAGCTCCCGCAGCCGGGCGGTGACGGGACCGTCGACGCCGGCGCGGATCGGCGTGGCCGTCGACCTCGATCACCGGGGTGAGGCCGCCGAAGGTGCCGGTCACGAACGCCTCGTCGGCGGTGTGGACGTCCTCGGGGGGGAACGGCCGCTCCGCGGTCGCGATGCCGGCGGCGCGGGCCTCCTCCAGGACCACCGCACGCGTGATCCCGGGGAGGCTGTGGAGCCCGGTCGAGGTGACCAGCTCGCCGTCGGTGACGATGAAGAAGTTGGTCGCGTTGCAGGTGGCGACCGCACCGGTGGTGTCGAGCATCAGCGCCTCGTCACAGCCGGCCTCGACCGCCTCGATGAGCGCCACCACCTCGTGCAGCTTGCTGTGGCAGTTGAGCCGCTGGTCGAGCGTGTCCGGAGGCGGCCGCCGCACGGACGACGTGAGCAGCCGTATCCCGCGCGCCGCGACCGCCGGGTCGGCGACCTTGTACTCCGGGATCACGACGATGGTCGGCCCGCCGGCGAGGTTCGACGGGTGCTGCGACGGCGTCTTCTTGCGGCCCCGCGACACCATCAGCCGGACGTGGACGCCGTCCGCCATCCCGTTGCGGTCGACCACCTCGTGCAGCAGGTCCGCGACCTCCTCGCGGGTCCGCCCGATGTCGATGCGGACGGTCGCGAGGCCGTGGAACAGCCGGTCGAGGTGGCGGTCGAGGAAGGCGAACTCGCCGTGGTGGAGCCGGATGCCCTCCCAGATCCCGTCGCCCACCAGGAACGCGCTGTCGAACACCGACACGCGCGCCTCGTCCCGGGTCGCGTAGGTCCCGTCGACGTAGATCAGGACCGCGTCGTTGCGCTCGTCGGCCAGCGCCTGGTGCGTGCTCCGCTCGGTGATGGTCGTGCTCCTCGGCCGCCCGGTGACGGTGTCGCCACCGGTCCCGCAACCTAGTGGTGACCAGCGGGACTCCGGCGCGTGGTGCTGCTGCTCAGGCGTCGAGGTCGCGGAGGTCGTCGGGGACGTCGACCGCGAGCGCACGCAGCACCTCGAGCGACACGACCTCGAGGGCGGCCTCGCTCGTCGCCGCCAGCACGACCGGGGCGGCGACACCGTCGGCGTGGGCCCGGAGCCAGTTCCGCGCGGTCACGCACCAGCGGTCGCCGGCGCTGAGCCCGGGGAAGCCGTACGCCGGCTGCGGCGTCGACAGGTCGTTGCCGATCCGACGTTGGTGGTCGAGGAACTCGGCGGTCATCACCGCGCAGATCGTGTGGCTGCCGAGGTCGCTGGGCGCGGTCCGGCACGTCCCGTCCCGGAACCAGCCGGTCACGGGGTCGGCGCTGCAGCCCTCGAGGGGTCCGCCCAGCACGTTGCGTTCGCTCATGGCGCGCAGGGTAGGGCGGCTCGGTGTCAGCGCGGGTCCACCTCCGCGTCGGGCGGTCCGGCCTGCTCCTGGGCACGGATCCGCTCGCGGCACCGCGCCAGCCGCCCCGCGGCCGCGTCGGCGACGGCGCAGGCCGCGTCCGCGTTGGCCTCGGCGGCGTCGACCGCGGCGGCCGCGGCGGCGCGGTCCGTCTCGGCGGCGGCGAGACGCGCGTGTGCGGCGACGGTGGCGATCCGTGCCTCCTCGCACCGCTCGCGCGCCTCCTGGAGGACCACGAGCTCGATCCCGCACGGGTCCGCCGCGACCCCGGACCGCCCGTCCCCCCGGCGCGCGAGCGCGGTCACGACCGACCGTGCCCACGTGACCCCGCGCGATGTCACGTGGATGGCCGGCGTCGTCGGAAGGGACGGGTCCGCGCGAGGACCACGCCGACGACGAGGCCGACGAGCGGCAGACCGACCACGCTCAGCGTGTCGAGCGGCCTCACCGCGAACTGCTGGAGCTCGACCGCCAGCGCGAGCCCGAACAGCAGCCCGGCGACCACCCCGAGGATCGTCCGTCCCATCACGGCACCTCCGTCGTCGTGCCGGCCGAGCTGCCCGCCGTGCCGCCGGCTGTGCTCGTCGCGCCAGCCGCCCCGGCGGCGCCGCCCGCGCCGGCGGCCGCGAGCCCCACCAGCGACAGCAGGCCGACCGCGGCCGCACCCGCCCCCAGAGGCGTGGTGAGCGGGGACCCCTCGACCCGGACCATGACGCTGCCGTCGCAGGTGCCGCCCTCGCCGGCGTGGCTGCCGGTCACCTCGTAGAGGCCCACGAGGTCGACCGGGAGCTGGTCACGGGCCTCGTCGATGGCGTAGTCGCCCTCGTCGGAGGTCTGCAGGTCGGCGTTCTCGCCAGCCCAGTCGGCGATCCGCACGCTGCCGGGCCCGACGACGACCCGCAGCTCGCCGGTGTAGTCGGTGATGGGCCCGTCCGTGCGTCCCTCCCACGCGGCGGTCTCCGCGTCCGCGGGCACCACGATCGGGGCGTCGGCGGTGTCGTTGGCGGTGGTGTAGGTGACACCGTCGATCGTGACCTGCCCGTCGCACGGGCCGGTGACGCCGGCGAGCGCCGGCGCGGCGGCCGCCAGCGTCCAGCCCGCCGCCAGCGCACCGGAGGCGACCCACGCCCCGCGGTGCCGGCCCCACAGCCTCCGTCGGCTCATCTGCCTCGCCTCCCTCACGACGCCGGGTGCGTCGCCTGCATCCCGAGCGTCGCCCGACCACCGAGCGTCGTCATGAGCAGGGGTGCTCACGACGTGAGCAGGCCCGCTCCGTAGGGTCGTGTCGATGGACGACTCCCTGGACCGACTGCCGCCGGCGTACGCGGCCTTCCTCCGGCTCGAGCGTGCGGGCGTCCCCGCCGGCGTCATCGCCGAGCAGCTCGAGGTGGCGCTCGACGCCCTCCCCCTCCTCGCCGAGCTGGCGCACGCCAAGCTCGCGCAGGTGCAGCAGCCGGCGGCCGGCGGTGAGGCCGACCGTCGGCGGTGACGGTTGCCGCCCGCCACCCGCACGGGGAAGATGCCGGGCGGGTACGGGAGGGATCGATGGCCGCGACCTGGCCGCTGGTCGGGCGGGACGAGGAGCTCGAGCTCCTGCGGTCCCAGCTCCGGGACGTCGAGGTGAGCGGGCTCGTCCTGTCCGGCGTCGCCGGCACCGGGAAGTCCCGTCTCGCCCGCGAGCTGCTCCGGGTCGCCGCGGAGGCGGGACACCCGTCCGAGCGCATCGTGGCGTCCCGCGCGGCGGCGAGCATCCCGTTCGGGCCGTTCGCGCACCTCCTACCGGCGGGTGTCGGCGCACCGACGGCGGGGGCGCTGCGCACCGCGGCCGATGCCCTCGCCGAGCGCGGCGGCTCCCGGCGGCTGGTCCTGGTGGTCGACGACGCGCACCTGCTCGACGACGCGTCCGTGGCCCTGCTGCACCGGGTCATGCTCGAGCGGACCGTGTTCACGCTCGCGACCGTGCGCACCGGCGACGATCCGGTCTCCGACGCGGTCGTAGCGCTGTGGAAGGACGTCGACGCTGCCCGGCTCGAGGTCCAGGCGCTGTCGCGCGACGAGACCACCGAGCTCGCGGAGGTGGGGCTCGGAGGCTCGCTCGACGCCGGGACCGCCCGAGCCCTCTGGGAGGCATCCGCCGGCAACCCGCTCTACCTCCGCGAGATCGTCCTCGCGGCGCGGGCCGCCGGGACCCTGCGACGCGAGCGCGGGCTGTGGACCACCGACAGCGCTCCACTGGCACCGCCGGCGTCCCTGGCCGACCTGGTCGAGCTCCGGCTCCGAGACCTCTCCGCCGACGCGCTCCGCGCCACCGAGGTGCTGGCCACGGCCGACGTGCTCGGCCTCGCGACCCTGACGGACCTGCACGACGAGTCGTCGGTCACCGAGCTCGAAGGGCGTGGCCTGCTCCAGGTCGACGACGACGGTCGCCGGCGACCGGTCCGGCTCGCCCACCCCCTCTACGGCGAGGTCGTCCGACGCCGCTCGGGGGCCGCCCGCACCCGAGCCGTGGCGCGCGAGCTCGCCGACGTGGTGGAGCGTGCCGGGGCGCGCCGGCGCGAGGACGCGCTCCAGCTGGCGGTGTGGCGGATGCACGCCGGCGAGGTGACCGACGCGGCCCCGCTGGTCGAGGCGGCGCGGGAGATCTACGCGCGCGGGTCCTACGACCTCGCGAGCGAGCTGCTCGGCTTCGCGCGACGGATCGACCCCTCCGACGCCGAGTCGGCGCTGCTGTCGGCGCAGCTACACCACGAGCACGGCCGGCACGCCGAGGCGGAGGCGATCTACGCCGGGCTGCCCGCCGTCCCCCACGCGGCCACGGTCCGCGTGGCGGTGCAGCGGGCGGTGAACCTGTTCTTCGGGTTGGGCGACGAGGACGCGGCGGCGGCCGTGCTCACCGAGGCGGCGGGCCGCGTGCCCGACCGCGCCGGCGAGCTCGCCGTCAACCGGGCGTGGCTGCGCTTCAACGCCGGCTGGCCGCTCGAGACGCTCGACCTCGTCGGCGCGGTCGACGCCGGCGACGACACCGACCTCGCCCTGATGATCGCGGTCACCACGGCCTGGGCCGAGACCGCCGCGGGCCGGCCGCTCGCCGGGCTCGCCGCCGCCGAGTCGGCGCTCGCCCTCCGCGACGCGACCGCGCCGACGCGCCTCAACCGGTTCCGGGACTTCCCCGAGCTGCCCCGCGCCCTCGCGCTCCTCGTCGCCGGCGACGGCCGCGCCTCCGCCGCGATCGAGGAGGGCCGCACCACCGCGGTCGACCGGCAGCCACGGTTCGTGCACGCGTGGTGGTCGTTCCTCGCCGGCCGGCTGGCACTGCGCGGCGGTGCGCTCGACGAGGCCGCCGACGCCTTCCGCGAGGGGGCGGTCATCCAGTCGACGCTGCGGCAGCCGGGGCTGTTGCGGCGCGACCTCGCCGGGCTCGCGCTCGTCGCCGCGCTGCGCGGCGACCTCGAGGGGGCGCGCCGCCACTTGGCCGAGCACGACGAGGCCGGGGACCGCCCCGAACGGCTGCACGCGGCCGGCAGCGAGCGGGCCCGTGCCTGGACCGCGTGGGCCGGCGGGGACGCCGGCGGGGCCGTGTCCGTGTTGACCCGGGCGGTCGCGGATGCCCGCCGGCGCGGGTGCGACGCGGCCGAGGCCGAGCTGCTCCACGACCTCGTCCGGCTCGGCGTGGCCGACGGGGTGGCCGACCGGCTCGCGACGCTCGCCACCGAGGGAGGACCGCTCGTCGAGGTCCGCGCCGCCCACGCCGCAGCGCTCGCCGCCGCCGATGGCCACGCGCTCACCCACGCGGCCGAGCGACTGGCGGCGTCGGGTGCGGTGGTCGCAGCTGCCGACGCCTACGGCCAGGCGGTCGTCGCGTTCGGGGCCGCCGGCGAGCCCCGCGCCGCCGGCAGGCCACGCCGGGCCGCCGCGGAGCTGCGCGGCCGCGTGGCCGGTCTGGTCACGCCCGCCCTGGCACGGAGCGCGGAGCCGACGACGCTGACCGCCCGCGAGCGCGAGGTCGTGGGACACGCCGTCGCGGGCCGCACCAACCGCGAGATCGCCGAGACGCTCGGGATCGCCAAGCGGACCGTCGACAACCTCCTCCACCGGTCCTACGCCAAGCTCGGCGTGAACGACCGGCAGGGTGCGGGCCGGGTGCTCGGACTGACGCCCCCCACGACCGACGCCCCCACGCCCGAGGACGATGATCCCCGGTGAGCGGGCGCGGGAGACCACCTAGTCTGGCCCGCACGAAGACCCGCGGCCGGCGCGGGTCCGCACCCGGGGAGCACCACGGTGGGCAAGAACAGCGCCACGCAGACCGAGACCATCCGCGCCGACCTCCAGACCGTCTACGCCCTGCTCGAGGACCTCGACCGGTACCCGTCGTGGATGGACGAGTTCAAGGAGGTCGAGGTCACCGAGGTCGGCGACGACGGTCACGTCGACGAGGCCCGTGTGGTGCTGTCGTCGATGGGGGTCACCCTCGAGATGGTCATGCGCTACGAGCACACCGACACCCGCATCTCGTGGACCCTCGTCGAGGGGAACATGATCAGCAAGAACGACGGCGAGTACCGCTTCGAGGACAACGGCGACGGGACGACCGACGTCACCTACGAGCTCGACACCGAGACCTCGGTGCCGCTGCCGGGGATGGTCCAGCGCCGGCTCACGAAGAAGGTCGTGAGCGACACCCTCAAGGCCGTGAAGGCCCAGGCCGAGCGCTGAGGGTCCGGTCCGGTCGTGCTCCGGACGGGAGGGCGACCGGCAGGATGACGGTGAACGCCGCCCCTCCCAGGTCGTCGCTGCGCCCGCCGCTCACCGAACCGCCGGCACGTTGGGCCAGCTCGCGGACCGCGGCGAGACCGAGACCGAAGCCACGGTCGTCGGCCACGAGACGGGTACCCGGCTCGAAGACCGCATCCCACATCAGCGGCGGGATCCCGGGTCCGTTGTCCTCGACGCGCAGCACGAGGTCGAGGTCGGTGGCCGACAACCGGACGCGGACGACGGTGCCATCGGCGTTCACGGCGTACTTGGCCGCGTTGGTGACGAGGTTGAGCGTCGACCGCCGCAGCACGTCGGCGACCTGACCGACCACGAGCCCGTCGTCGACCTCGACCTCGAGGCGCCCGCCGATCGCATCGAGCTCGGGCCCGCTGACCTCGCGGACCCACGCCGCGAACTCGTCACCGGTGAGCGTCGCCTCGGCGTCGGTGGCGCCGGCGTTGACGGCGTCGGCGAGCATCCCGTCGATCATGGTCGCGATGCTGCGGGACGCCTTGACGGCGCGTTCGGCGAGCCTGCGCCGCAGGTCCTCGCCGAGGTCCGTCCGGGTCAGCAGCTCGCTGAAGCCGAGGGTGGCGCTCACGGGCCCCTTGAGGTCGTGCGCCAGCGCGTCGCCGAACCGGCGGAGCGCCTCGTTCGACGTCTGGAGCTGTGCGGTCCGCTCCCGGACGCGCTCCTCGAGGTGTTCGTTCGCGCGCGTCAGGGCGCTCGTCGCGGCAGCCACCCGTCGCCGTAGGATCCCAGACGAACAACAGCGCCACGAACGCGAACGCGAGCACCACCCAGAAGGCACGGACCAGCCACGCGGGGGTCGTGGACCGGACGGGCGGACCGAGGTCGAACCCGGTCCAGCGGACGGTCAGGAGCGCGATGTCCGCGTCGGTCAGCTGGGACCGCGCCGCACGCGCGACCTCGAGGGCGGGGCTGTCCGCCGGCGCCCACGCGGACAGCGGGACGGCCTCGACCTCGCGCCCGATGGGGAGGAGCTCGAGGCCCGACTCGCGGTTGGCGTAGCCCACGAAGGCGAGCGGACCGAGGTAGAGGTCGATCCGGCCCGACGCGACCGCCTGCATCCCCTCCTCGATGGTGGGTGTGGGGACGTAGGTCGCGGCGGGGAACCGCGAGGCCAGCACGGCCTCGAGCGGCGACCTCGGGATGGTCGTGACGGTCCGTCCCTCGAGCGTCCCGAGCTCGTCGGCCGCACCGTCGGCGGCGCCCACCAGCGTGATCCGCTCCCACGCCAGCGGCTCGGTCGCCCCGGCGAAGGCGAGGAGGTCCGGCCGGTTCCCCTGCGTCCCGGCGATGTCGATGTCGCCGGCGCGGAGCGCCTGGACGACGGCGGGGAGGTCGTCGAAGACCCGTTGCTCGACGTCGACGCCGAGCTTCACGGCCATGAGCTGCCACTCCTCGACGCCGTAGCCGCCGACCAGGGTGTCGCCCTCCCAGATCGACACCGGCTCGGCCCCGCGGACCCAGCCGATCCGGAGGGGCCGCTCACCGACCAGACGCTGGGCAGCGGTGGACAACGACTCGAGGGGCACCGGCCCCTCCCCCGACCGCCCGCCCAGGACGGCGGTGGCGAGGAGCGCGACCACGACCACGGAGTCCGACGGCGAGCCCGACCCGCGTCCGCCTGACGCGGCGACGGCGGCGCTGGGACGGTTCCGACACGCGACGAGCTCCGACCGTGCACGTCCGACGGGACTCGACCGGACCTCCACACGCTAGCGAGTCGGGGCGGTCCGGACCGCCGAACCCGGGTCTGGCCGCGCGCGGGCAGGAGGATGTCGCGGGCCCCGCGCCGAAGGGTCCCGGACATCCGTTCCGTCCGACCAGGAGCCCCGCCACATGATCCGCCGCATCCTGACCGTCGCCGCCGTCAGCCTCCTCGCCCTGCCGCTCGGTGCGGCCGGCGCGAGCGCCTCGACCGGCGACTGCAAGCCGCCCACCTACCAGGGCTGCACGCGCCCCGTCTGGTGCGACGGCACCGGCTACAGCTGCGACGCCACCGGCCTCGCGCAGTACCTGGTCGACCAGGCGGGCGACCACATCTCGCTCGGCTGATTCCCCCGCTCGCCTCGTGTCGTCGGTCCGGCCCCGCCGAGGGGCCGGACCGACGGCGCGTCAGCGACCGGTATTAAACTTGTCTATTGACATTTAAATGTAGAAGGACGTACGTTCGAGGGGAACGGGTTGGGCGTCGACCATGGCGCACCGGCCCACCGCCACCCCGAGCGCGCACCGGCGCGCCGAGCGAGAGGACCCACGATGGCGCTCCCCCTCCACGTCCACGAGACCCTCACCATGCGCTGCGACGCGGTCTCGGTCGCCGAACGGCTCCGGGCCGCCCCGACCGAGCTCGCCACCGCCGCCACCGCCGACGCCATCCGGACCGGCGCGGACCTGCTCCGTGGCGGACGCTTCCCGGCGCGTGCGCTGCCACGCGTCGAGTCCCGGCTGCCGGACGGTGAGCTGGGCTCCTTGGTCGTGCGCTGGTCCGGCGACGAGGAGGCGACCGGGTGGCCGGCGATGACGCTGTGGGTGCTGGTGTTGCCCGCCGCCGACGGCGCCTCGACGCTGGCGCTGCTGTCGCCCCGGCACCCCGGCTACGACCTCAGCACCAACCGCGTCGACAAGGTGTGGCGCGACCGCCTCGCCCGGACCGCCGTCCGGTCGTTCGGGACGGCGCTGCGCCGGCTCGTGGAGGCCGACCGGTGCGACCGCGCCCCGGACCCCGCCCCGGCCCTGGCGCTCGCGAGCGCCGCGAGCTCACAGGAGGACCGGCGATGACCGACGCCGTCCACGGCACCCGGCGGACCCCCGCCGCCCCGGACCAGCCGGTCACGTTGGCCGCACTCGGCGAGGAGGTCCTCGCCCAGGCCCGACAGGTGGACGCCGGCCGCTCCGCCCGCACGCTCATCCCGGGCGCCGGCGCCCCGCTGACCCAGACCGTCATGGCGCTCACCGCCGGGTCGCGTCTGCACGAGCACCGTGCGCCGGGACCGGCGACCATCCAGGTGCTGCGCGGCGAGGTGCGTCTCGGAGCGGGCGGGGTCGACCTCGCGCTCTCGGCCGGTCAGTGGGCCCCGATCCCCGACGAGGTCCACGATCTCGTCGCCGTCTCCGACGCGGCCCTGCTGCTGACGGTCGCGCCGGCGGGACGGTGACCCCGTGACACCCTCCCCCGGCCGGCCGGACGAGCCGGTGCACCGCGCTCTCGCCAGCCCGGTGCGCCGCCGCATCGTCGAGCTGGTCTCCGGCGACGACGCGCCGCTGGACGCCCACGAGCTGGCCGACCGTCTGGACCTGCACACGAGCACCGTCCGGGCCCACCTGGCCGTGCTGGAGGAGGGCGGGCTGGTCGCCTCCTCGCCCGAGGTCCGCGACCGACCCGGCCGGCCGCGGCTGCGGTACCGGGCCACCGACGTCGGCCGTCATCAGGGCGGGACGGGCGGCTACCGGTTCCTCGCCGAGGTGCTGGTCGGCCAGCTCGCCGCGACGACGGACGACCCCTCGGCCGTCGCGGAAGAGCTCGGCGAGTCGTGGGGCCGGTCGCTCGTGGACGTGCCCCCACCGTCCGCGCCCCTCGACGGCCAGACGGCGCTCGACCGGGTCGTCGCGCTCCTCGACACCTTCGGGTTCGCCCCCGAGCTCGACGACGCGGATCTCTCCGCCCCGCGGCTGCTGGTGCGGCGGTGCCCGTTCCTGCAGGTCGCCAGGCAGCACCAGGAGGTCGTCTGCGCGATCCACCTCGGGATCGTGCGGGGCGCCCTCGACCAGCTCGGCGTCGACGTCGAGGTCCGGGACCTCATCCCCTTCGTCGAACCCGACCTGTGCGTGAGCCACCTGCGCGTGCGGGCGTGACGTCCTCCCCGGCATGACTACCCTGGGCGCCGATGGCGATGGGGCCCGCCGACAACCGCCACCCGGCTGATGGCTCCTGCGACGGTCCGCGCGGCTGTGCAGGAGGACCCGATGCGACAGACGGCCGAGGTCGGTGACACACCCGACGAGCCCTACCTCCTGCTTCGCCTGCTCGACCGCCCGCGACGACGCGTCCGCCGGCACCTCCCCCTCCCGTGGCGTCGTCGGCTCGCGGTGCTCGCCGGCGGGATGGTCGGTGGGGCGCTGCGCATGGCCGTCTCGGCACCGTTCGCCGGCGCGGGCGGGTGGCCGTGGGGGACGTTCCTGGCGAACGCGACCGGCTCGCTGCTGCTCGGCTACCTCCTCACCCGGTTCGTGGCCGCCGCCCCGCGGACGACGCTCACGATCCCGCTGGTCTGCACCGGTGTGCTCGGCTCGTTCACGACCTTCTCGACCTTCGCGGTCGAGACGGTGCGACTGGTCGAGCACGGGCAGGTGGCGCTCGCGGCGGGCTACGCCGGTGGCAGCGTCGCCGTCGGGCTCGCCGCAGCGGCGGTGGGCATCCGCCTGGCGGAGGGTCGGAGGTGATCGCGGTCCTCGCCGTCGTGGGCTCCGGGATCGGGGCGCTGGCCCGCTACGGCGTGACGGGCGCGGTGCAGCGACGTACCGCCGGGACGCGGCCGTGGGGGACGGCCGCGGTCAACGTCGCCGGCGCGGTCCTGCTCGGACTGCTCGTGGGGCTGCACGGCTCCGGCCGCCTCGCCGGCGACGCGCTCACCGTCGTGGGCACCGGGTTCCTCGGCGGCTTCACGACCTTCTCGACCTGGATGGTCGAGTCGGTCCGGATCGGCGAGCAGGGCGCGGCCGCCGGCCTGGTCGCCGTCGGCGTCAACGTCGTGCTGCTACTGGCCGCCGGGCTCGCCGGCGCAGCCATCGGGACCTGGATCGGATAGGAGAGATCGTGGAGAACGTCGAGGACGGCACGCTGCTCCGGATCATCATCGGGGAGGACGACGAGCACGACGGTCGCCCGCTCTACGAGGCGATCGTCCTCGCGCTGCGCGAGCACGGTCTCGCCGGCGCGACGGTGTTCCGCGGGACGATGGGCTTCGGACGCTCCAGCGTGCTGCACACCGCCAAGGTGCTGCGCCTGTCGGAGGATCTGCCGATCGTGATCGAGTGTGTCGACCGACGCAGCAACGTCGAGCGTGTCCTCCCGCTCCTCGACGCCCTGATCGACGAGGGACTCGTCACCCTCGAGGCGGTCGAGGTCCGCATCTACCGCGGCCGCGAGCCAGGCTGACGCACGCCCCGGACCCGCAGTGCTGGCTAGCCTCGCCCGGAGGCGGGCACGGACGTGAGGGGATCGGTCGATGAGGCGCGCGGTCCGGTGAGCGGCCCGGCCGCGACGCCACCACCCGAGGCCGTGCGTCTCGCCGAGTTGGTGGCCGCGCTGTCGCTCGTCGCCGACCTCGGTCTGGGCCACCCGATGGAGCACATCCTCCGGCAGACCGTGATCGCCATGCGCCTCGCGGAGGCGGCCGGCCTGTCGCCGGAGCACCGCGCGGCGACCTACTACACGTCCCTGCTGGCCTGGGTGGGCTGCGCTGCCGACACCCACGACCTCGCGGCGCTGTTCGGTGACGAGAGCCAGCTCTACATCGGCGGCTACGACGTCGACTTCGCCGGTGTCCCGGCCGCGACGTTCCTGCTCGGCCACCTCGGCTCGGGACGCTCGACGGTCCAGCGCATCGGCCTGATCAGCCAGTTCTTCGCGACCGGCGGCCGCTCCCTGCAACGCGCACTCCAGAACCACTGCCTCGCCGCCGGCGATCTCGCCGACCGCTTCAACCTCGGACCCCAGGTACGCCTGCCGCTGCTGCAGACCTTCGAGCGGTGGGACGGTCGCGGGACACCCGGCGAGGCTGCGGGCGAGGGCCTGGCCCCCGCGATCCGCGTCGTCCACCTCGCGGACACGGTCGAGCAGTTCCACCGTGTCGGCGGTCCCACCGCGGTCGCCTCCGTCGTCCGCGAGCGTCGCGGCACCCGTTTCGACCCCGTGCTCGTCGACGACCTGCTCGGCTCGCTCGACGCCATCGTCGACGACCTCGACGACCTCAGCAGCTGGGACGAGGTCATCGCCCTCGACCCGTCGCTCGGCACGACCCTCACCGACGACGGGCTCGACCTGGCGCTGCAGGCCATCGGGGACTTCGCCGACCTCAAGTGCCCGATGCGGGTGGGCCACTCCCGCGGCGTCACGGCGCTCGCGAGCGAGGCCGGCCGGCAGTTGGGTCTCACCGACGACGACCTCCGGCTCCTGTCCCGGGCGGCCGCGGTCCACGACGCCGGCGTCATCGGGGTCCAGGCGGGGGTCTGGGACGAGCCCGGTCCGTGGTCGGTGAGCCAGCGCGAACACGCCCGCACCCACCCGTACCTCGTCCAGCGCATGCTGTCCCGGCCGCCCGCCCTCGCCGCCGTCGGCCGTATCGCATCGCTGCACCACGAACGGCTCGACGGCTCGGGCTACCCCTCCGGGCTGCAGGCCGATGCGCTCCCGATGACCGCCCGGACGCTGGCGGCGGCCGACGTCTACGACGCGCTGCTCCACGACCGTCCGCACCGTCCGGCCCTCAGCCGGGACGACGCACGGGCGATCGTGACGGCCGAGGTCCGCGCGGGTCGCCTCGACGGCGACGCCGTGAACGCGGTGCTGGCCGCCGACGGTCACCGGGTCAGCCGCCGTGCGGAGCTGCCGGGCGGGCTCACCCCGCGGGAAGCCGAGGTGGTCGTGCTGCTGGCGACCGGTTCGAGCAACCGCGAGATCGCGGAGACGCTGTCCATCTCGCGCAAGACCGTCTCGGCACACCTCGAGCACGTCTACACCAAGCTCGGGGTCTCGTCGCGGACGGAGGCAGCGCTCTTCGCGATGTCGCACGGCCTCGTCGGCCGACGCTGAGGTCGAGCCCCGTCCCCGCAGGGCCTGCGGAAGATAGGGCGACTGCCCGATGCGACGGGGCTCCCTCCTCCGGATGCTCGTGTGAGCGGGACCGGCGACCGCGGTCCACGGGAACGACGAGCGGAGCGCACGTGCGCGGCATCGACGAGGGGGCGACAGCGACCGCGGCGGACACGAGTCCCCGCGCCCACGCGCTCGGGCCCCACCGGCTCCCGGAGGTGGATGGCGACGAGGTGGTCGCCGGCTACGGCGTGATGGGGGTGCCGTTCGACAGCGGGCACAGCCTCGCGCTCCGGGTGTGGCCGACCGTGTCGTTCGCGGCGCCCTACACGGCCGTGTGGCACCGCAGCCCGGCCGGCAGGTGGACGCTGTGGTCCGACCACGACCCGGCGACGAGCTGCGCCCGGTTCTTCGGGGCGGGCGTCGACGAGGTCGTGACGACCGCGATCTCGGTGACGTGGCCGACCCCGTCCGAGCTCCACGTCGAGGTCCCCGGAACCGTGCGGTGGCGCGTATCGCTCGGGACCACGCCTGCCTCCCGCCTCATGACCGGGATGAGCGGGCTCCTCCCCGACGCCGCGTGGCGCTCCGACCGCGTGCTCGACGTGATGGGGCGCATGGCCGGACCCGTCCTCGGTGCCGGCAGGCTCCGGCTGCGGGGCCTCGTGCCGAACGGGCAGTGGTTCCAGATGGCCCCGCGACGCGTGTGGGTCGTGACGAGCAGCACGGCGACCGTCCACGGCCAGGAGCTCGGGGCGCCCGCGGCGCTGCGCGAGCAGGCGCACCTCGGCGACACGTGGCTGCCTCAGCGCGGGGTGTTCGCCACCGGCGCGGTCCGGATCGAGACGCTCGATCCCGATCGCCACCTCCCCGCCACGCGGAGGTGAGCGCGTGCTGACCAGCGACGGCGTGACCCTCCGGCTCCTCGGGCCCGACGACGTCGCGGTCTTCCACGCGCGGATGCAGGACCTCAGCCACCGCGGCCGCTGGTTCCCGCTCGGACTCGAGTCCCGCAGCTCGTTCGAACGCGGCTTCGCCGAGCACGGCTACTGGTCCGAGCACGAGGGCATGCTGGCGATCGAGGTGGACGGCGCGGTCGTCGGCGAGATCGAGTTCTTCCCGCTCAGCACCTACCTCACGGGCTACGAGCTCTCGTACCTGATCTTCGGCGAGGAGCACCGCGGTCGCGGGTACACGAGCACCGCGGTCCGGCTGCTGACGACCTACCTGTTCGCGACGCGGCGGATCGGGCGGCTCCAGCTGATCATCCACCCCGACAACGCCGCGTCGCGGCGCGTGGCCGAGCGCTGCGGCTACGAGCGCGAGGGGCTCCTGCGGGCGTGCTGGTTCAACCGCGGCGCGTTCCACGACGTCGAGGTCTGGTCCGTCACGGGACCGCTCGCGGAGATCCGCCCCAGCGATGTGCACCACCCCACCGACAACGAGGAGGCGATCACGTGAACGACACCGAGGCCTGGGCATCCGGGAGCTGGCAGGTCCGTCAGGGCGGCACCGACGAGTTCGTGCGCCGCTGGACCGAGTTCCTCACCTGGACCCGCGACACCCAGCCCGCCTTCGTCTGGGCCCGGCTGGTGCGGGACGCGTCAGACGACCACCACTTCACCTCGTTCGCCGCCTGGCGCGACCGCGCCGCGGTCGACCGCTGGCAGGAGGACGCCGACTTCGGCCCCCACCTCGACGCCTGCCGCGACCTGTGCGACGAGTTCCGCGGGGGGACGTTCCTGGCCGCTGCGGCGATCGGCGAGGTCGACGCACGGTGAGGCCACCGCGGTGTACCGTGAGGAGATGGCGACGGATGTCGCCCACTTGACTCGCGGAGCCGCCGTCTGGCGCTCGGTTACCCCGCCAGGGTGAGTGTCATCCTCCGATCCCGCCCCGGATCGGCCCTGGAGGCCACCGTGCACGTCACCAGTCGCACCATCCCCATCGGGTTCGTGAGCACGTACCCGCCCACGGTCTGCGGCTTGGCGTCGTTCACGGCCTCGCTGCGTGGGGCGATCGCCACGCACCGCGGGTCGGCGTCGGGCCTCGGGGTCCTGCGCCTCCTCGACGAGGCCCCGGACCATCCTGCCCGGGGCGGCGTGCGCGTCCACCGGCGCGGGGACCCGTGGTCGCTGCGTGCCGCCGTCCGGCACCTCGACACCTTCGCGGCGGTCTCCATCCAGCACGAGTTCGGCATCTACGGCGGCGCCGACGGACGCGAGGTGCTCGACCTCGTCGGCCGGCTCGACGTGCCGGTGGTCACGACGCTGCACACCATCCTGGCCGCACCGACGCCGGACCAGCGCTCGATCGTGGAGCGTCTGGTGGCGGCATCGCAGCGGGCGATCGTGATGAGCCAGACGGCCGCACGGCGCCTGGTCGACCACTACGACGTGGACCCGGACGTCGTCACCGTGATCCCGCACGGCACCGACCCCCGCTTCGCCGGTCCCTCGCTCGCGACCGGCGACCGGCCGCTCGCCCTGACGTGGGGGCTGATCGGCCCCGGCAAGGGGCTGGAGGTCGCGATCGCGGCGTTCGCGCAGCTGACCGACCTCGTCCCGCTGCCGCGCTACGTGATCGCCGGCGCGACCCACCCGAACGTGCGGCGCGACTCCGGCGAGTCCTACCGCCACGGACTCGAGGCGAGCGTGCAGCGGCTCGGGCTCGAGGGTGTCGTCGAGTTCGACGACCGCTACCTCGAGGCCGCCGACCTCGCCCGACTGGTCCGCAGCGCCGACCTGGTGGTGCTGCCCTACGCCTCGGTCGAGCAGGTCACCTCGGGCGTCCTGGTCGAGGCGATCTCGGCCTCGAAGCCGGTCATCGCGACGACCTTCCCGCACTCGGTCGAGGTCCTCAGCGGCGGCGCCGGGATGCTCGTCCCCCACGGCGACGCCGGCGCGCTCGCCGCGGCGCTGCGGACCGCGCTGACCGACCCGGTCGCCACGGCCGCCATGGCGCGGGCCGCCGGACGGCTCGCCGAGGGCTGGGACTGGCCCACCATCGGCCGCCGCTACGACGCGCTGCTCACCGACGTCGCCGCCGGGACCACCCGGTCGCCCCGCCCCTCCCGGACCGCACGGTTGCAGCATGCCGCCGGATGACCCGCGGCGCGCCGCCCACCCGGCGGGCGCCCGCCCCGCGGGACCGTCGCTGCCCGCCCCCTGCTTCGACCACCTCGACCACCTCACGACCGACCTGGGGATCTGGGAGCACGCCGAGTTCACGACCCCCCGGGTGGCGCACGGCTACTGCACCGACGACAACGCACGCGCGCTGATCGTCGCGTGCCGGGGCGCCGGCGACCCGTCGGTCCCGGCCGGGGCGGCCGCCACCTACCTCCGGTTCGTCCTCGACGCCCGCACCGCGGCCGGCACCTTCCACAACCGCCGCGATCACGACGGCGCCTGGGCCGACGTCGTCGGGTCCGACGACTCCCAGGGACGGGCGTGGTGGGCGCTCGGCGTCGCCGCGCGCACCGCTCCGGAGCCGTGGATGCGTGAGGCGGCGGTCGCGGCGTTCGACGGCTGTTCGGCGTTCGCGTCCGTCCACCTCCGCGCCAACGCGTTCGCGGTCCTCGGCGCGGTCGAGCTGCTCGACGTCCAGCCGGCACACGCCGGAGCGCGGGAGCTCCTGAGACGCAGCACCGTCCCGCTCGCCGCCGCAGCCAGGACCCACGTCCCGTGGCTCGAGACCCGCCTCACCTACGACAACGCCCGTCTGCCGGAGGCGCTGCTGGCCGCGGGGACGACGCTCCACGACGCCGGCCTCGTCCGGAGCGGCCTCCGGCTGCTGACCTGGCTGGTGGGCGTCGAGACCCGTGGCGACCACTTCAGCTTCGTGCCCCACGAGGGCTGGACACCCGGCGAGCCGCGGCTCCGCTTCGATCAGCAGCCGGTCGAGGCCGCCGCGATGGCCGACGCCTGCCACCGCGCCTTCGCGCTCACCGACGACCCGGTCTGGCGGCTGCACGCCATCCGCGCCGCGCAGTGGTTCGTCGGACACAACGACACCGACGAGGTGCTCTACGACGTGACGACCGGGGGCAGCCGCGACGGTCTGATGCACGGCGGCGCGAACGAGAACCGGGGTGCCGAGTCGACGCTGGCGGGGCTCGCCGCCCTCCAGGTCGCCGCCGCCCTCACCGACCTGCCCGCCCGCGGGCTCCGCTGATGGGCGCCGTCCCCGTGGTCCGCTCGGACGTGCACCTGCGCCCGGACCCGAGCCGGGTCGTGACCCGGGCGTTCGTGCCGGGGACCAGCGTCCACGACGGCCGCGACCGTGCCCAGCACATCGTCGAGCGGGTGCTCGCCCTACATCCCGACGAGGTCACGCGAACGCTGGCCGCCGTCCGCGACGGCTTCAGCGCTCGTCACACCGACCTCGAGGCGACGTGGGCCAGCCGGTTCGACGCGCTCGGTCGCTGGATCGACGACCCCGCCGCGCCGACCGCCGACACCCGGGCGCTCCTCGGCGCCTACTTCACCCACGAGTACGCGATCGAGGCGGCCGCGCTCACCAACCCGTCCATCGTGCCGGCGCCGGACCAGTCCGGCCTCCCCGACGGCTCCCTCCGGGTGGTGGTGAGCCTGCGTGCGATCGGCGAGGGCCACATCTCCAGCATCGAGTTCCGCACGGGCGTCGTGACCGCTGACGGGCAGGTCCGCATCGACCCCCCGGAGCCGCCGGTGCACGGGGAGCGTCACCGGCCGCTGCTCGACCGTGGGCTGTTCGGCCAGAAGCTCGTGGAGATGGGGGTCGGCCCGGAGCACATCGAGGAGGCGCTCGCCCAGCTCGACGACCGCTTCACCATCGCGGAGCTCGAGACCTCGCTCGCGGAGGTGGACGACACGAGCCTCGACTCCCAGGACCGCGACCACGTCCACCAGTCGATCCACTGGCTCGCCGCCTCGAACTACGAGCTGACCTTCCCCCCGGGGTCCGCGCTGTCCCAGCGGGTCGTGTTCCCGGCCGGACCGGCCGAGAGCCGCGGGATGGAGGACGCCAGGTTCGTGCGCTTCGAGGAGCCGGGCGAGCCGGCGGTCTACTACGCCACCTACACCGCCTACGACGGGTTCCACATCCTGCCGCAGCTGATCGAGACCTCCGAATTCGAGACCTTCCGGGTCGCCACGCTGAACGGTGTCGCGGCGCGGAACAAGGGGATGGCCCTCTTCCCGCGCACCGTGGGCGGACGCTTCGCCGCGCTCGGGCGCATCGACAACGAGAACACCTACCTGCTCCGGTCCGACAACATCCGGTTCTGGCGCGACAGCCAGCGCATCCAGGTCCCTGTGCAACCGTGGGAGCTGATCCAGATCGGCAACTCCGGATCGCCCCTCGAGACCGAGGCGGGGTGGCTCGTGATCACCCACGGCGTCGGCCCTATGCGGAGCTACGCGTTGGGCGCGGTGCTGCTCGACCTCGATGACCCGTCACGGGTGCTCGGGGCGTTGACCGAGCCGCTGCTCGTCGCGACCGACGACGAGCGGGACGGCTACGTCCCCAACGTCGTGTACTCGTGTGGGTCGCTGATCCACGGGGACCAGCTCGTGCTCGCCTACGGCGCCTCGGACACCACCTCGACCTTCGCCACGGCGTCCGTCGACGCGCTCCTGACGGAACTCACGAGCACCCGGTCGCGGTACCCGGTCACGTGACGCCTCAGCGGCCGAGCACGGTGCGGTAGACCGCGAGGTACTCGTCGACCATCCGGTCCACGCCGAAGCGTTCCTCGGCGGACCGGCGCACCCCGCGGCGGTCGAGGGTGGTCACCGTGCCGACCGCGTCGACCGCCGCGTCGACGCTGTCCACGAGCGCCCCGTTGACGCCCGGCACGACGAGCTCGGGCATCGACCCTCGCGGGTAGGCGATGACCGGCGTCCCGCACGCCATCGCCTCGACGACGCTGAACCCGAACGGCTCGTCGAAGTCGATGAGGTGCAGCAACGCCCGCGCGCCGCCGAGGACCCGTTGCCGCTCGGCGGGACCGACCGGCCCGAGGAAGACGACCCGGTCGCCGTCGATGTGCGGCGCGACCGACGCCTCGAAGTAGGCCCGGTCCTGGACGATGCCGGCGATCACGAGCGGCACGCCGGCGCGCGCGGCCACCTCGATGGCGACCGCCGTCCCCTTGTCCGGGTGGATCCGGCCGAAGAACGCGAGGTGGTCGCCGGGCGCGGTCACGGCCTCGAAGGCGCTGAGGTCGATGCCGTGGCGGACCGTGGCCACGTACGGCAGCTGCGGGTGACGGTCGGCGTCGCTGATCGCGACGTAGGACACGCGGTCGGCGTAGTCGAGGTAGACCGGGAGGGTCACGTCCGACGCGAACCCGTGGATGGTCGTCACCACCGGTGTGTCGACCAGCCGGGTGTAGGTCAGCGGCAGGAAGTCGAAGCTGTTGTGCAGCAGGTCGAACTCGCCGGCGCGCTCGAACGCCGCGGCGATGTGGCGTGCCTCCTCCACCTTGGCATCGAGCGACGGGTCCTCGGAGTACCCGGTCGGGGCGGTGGCGACGAGGCGGGCCGAGGTGACGGAGTCCGCTGTCGCGAACAGGGTGACGTCGACGCCGCGCGCGACCAGCCCCTCGGTGAGCAGCGACACGAACTGCTCCCACGGCCCGTAGTGCCGCGGCGGGACCCGCCACGAGATCGGTGCCAGCACACCGACGCGGAGCGTCACGGCGCCGGTCGCGATCCCGGGGCCGGGCCGGTCGCAGCCGCCGACGGTGTCGCGCGCCACACCGGGTAGTCGATCCCGGCCAGCCGGTTGATGACGAAGCCCTGGATGGTGAGGAGCACCACGGCGCCCATCAGCACCGCCAGCTGCCACGGCTCACGGAGGATCCCCAGCGACACGATGAGGGTCGTCGCACCGGCCGGCGGGTGCGGCACCTTCCACCAGGCCATCAGGCCGCTGGTCAGGGCGAGCGACACCGCGGCCGCCCCGATCCGCGGGGCGGTGACCGATGAGGCCAGCGCCGGCGCGGCGTCGGTCAGCCCGAAGATGACGAGCGCGAGGTAGCCCGCGCCCGCCCCGACGAGGTGACCGAGCAGGGTGTTGCGTGGAGACGCCGCGGGCGAGGTCGGCGTGTAGAACAGGAGGAAGGCCGTCGGCCCGAGCGACGGGAAGATGAACGGTGCCCCGGTGACCAGCGCCGCGGCCGACATCAGTCCGATCGACACGAGACCGTTCACGAACGCGAACAGCCCGAGCACGAACGTCGAGTCGTGCCGCTCCATCAGGCGCGGCAGCTTGGCGCGCTCGGCGAGGCCGTGGATGACGGCGGCCATGTCGCCACCGATGGGTCCCGGACGGCGAGGACGGGAGGGTGGGTCGGGGCGGGCCGACGGTGTCATCGGCGCATCGCGCGGTAGAAGAGCCAGCGATCCCACGGCGAGGAGCGCGCTGAGCCCGGCGGCGGTCCACGCCATCGGCGGGTCGTAGCCGAGCAGTGCGTCCAGCGCGACCGTGAGCAGGAAGACCTGCAGGCCGATGAGCACGATCAGGTAGACCGAGACCGCCGACGACACGGTCCGTTCTCGGCGCTTCGGGAGCTCGTCGCGTCGCGGGCTGCTCACGTCCGGCCCTCCTCGTCGCGGCGGTCCACCTCGTAGCCGACCGCCCACACGTCCCCCCCACGGACCTCGAGCACGATCCGCGGGAGCGGGCGCTCGGGCGGGCCGGCGAGCACGTCACCGGTGCGGACGTCGAAGAAGCCCTCGTGGCAGGGGCACTCGAGCTCCTCGTGCTCCGGCTCGTAGTAGACGACGCACCCGAGGTGGGTGCAGTGCTGGCTCCAGGCGACCAGCTCGGCCTCGCCGAGCCGGACGAGGATCGCGGGTTCGTCCTCGTGGGGGTAGTGGAACAGGTACGTGCCGCCCACCGGGACGTCCTCGAGCGCGACGATCCGCTGCGGCTCGCCGGCGGGGACCTCACGGGCCGACGCCCACCCGGCCACCCCCACCGTGCCTGCCGCGAACGTCCCGGAGGCGAGCGCCAGGTAGCGCGTGAACTCGCGGCGCGTCACCCGTTCCTCGCCCGCCGCGGTGAGCGGGAAGTCGCGGCGCCAGGTCGGCTCGGAGCACGTCGCGGTCACGTGGCGTCGTCATCTCACCGGCCCTCCAGGCCGAAGGGGTCGTCCTGCCACCGGAACGTGGGCTCGCGTCCCAGCAGGACGTCGAGCGGCCCCGGCTCGCGCTCGTCGACGACCGTGGCGACCTTGGTGCGGACCGTCTGCTCGCCGAACTGCCAGTCGGCCAGCAGCTGACCCCGCCGACGCTCGGCGAACTCCTGCCGGGTCCCGTACCACAGCGCCTCGGAGGGGCAGACGGTCGCGCACATCGGGGCGAGCCCGTCGGAGGTGCGGTCGTAGCACATGTCGCACTTCATCATCTGGTCGATCTCGACCATGTACTTCGGCACGCCGAAGGGGCACGCGTTCACGCAGTTGGAGCAGCCGATGCAGCGCGGGGTGAGGGCGGACTGCACCACCCCGTCCTCGGTCTGCTTGATCGCATCTGCGGGGCAGACCTCGGCGCAGGTCGGGTCCTCGCAGTGCATGCAGACCATCGGCAGGGTCTGGACCGTCGACCCGCGGTCGACGTGGTCGAGGTGGATCATCGACTCGCCACGGTGGGTGCTGCACTCGGCGCAGGCGGCGACGCAGGCGTTGCAGCCGATGCAGCGGCTCTGGTCGATGACGAAGACGACATCCTCCCGGTCGGGGGTGAGCTCGCCGACCTCCGCGCGCCCGGGGCCCTGCGCCGGCGGCGTGGCGGCGGGGGGCGGGGTCGGGGTGTGGGGCGGGTGCTGCTCCGACACGTCGGGTCCTCTCGTCGGCTCGTCGCGGTCTCGCGGGGTCAGGGGCGGTGCGGGCGGTCGGCCGGCGTCGCGACCTCCGCCGGCGTCGGCGCAGGTGCGGTGGCGTTGCCGTGCGTGTAGAGCTCGGTGTCGCGGATGTCGACGATGTCCCGCCGTGTGCCGAGCCGCTCCAGGTGCACGGCGCTGACCTTGTACTCGGGGATCTTGGAGATCGGGTCGAGCGCGGGGTTGGTCAGCTGGTTCGCCGCCTGGCGCCCGGCCCAGTGGTAGGGGATGAAGACCGTGTCGGGGCGGATCGTGGTGACGACGCGGGCCGGCAGGTCCATCGACCCGCGCCGCGAGGTCACGCGGACGAGGTCGCCGTCGGCGATGCCGTGCTGGTCGGCCAGCGCGGGATGGATCTCGAGCAGCGGCTCCGGGAACTGGTCCACCAGCGGGCCGATGCGGCGGGTCTGGGTCCCCGACAGGTACTGGCTCACCACGCGTCCCGTCGTGAGCCAGACGGGGTACTCGTCGTCGACCACCTCGGCGGGGTCGCGGTAGCGGATCGGGTTGAAGCGTCCGCGCTGGTCCGGCGTGTAGAAGCGTCCGCCCTCGAACAGACGGCGCGTGCCGGGGTGACCGATCTCGGGGCAGGGCCAGAAGACACCCTGCTCGTCCTCGATGCGCTGCCAGGTGATGCCGTAGTAGTCGGCGGCGCTGCCCTTGGAGGCCACCCGCAGCTCCTCGAACATGTCCTCGGTCGTCGCGAAGTGGTCGAAGTAGCGACCGGCGCCGAGCCGGCGCGCGAGGTCGAGCAGGATGTGCCAGTCCTTGCGGGCGTTGCCGGGGGGGTCGATCGCCTGGTTGATCTTGATGACCCGGCCCTCGGCGCTGGTCGAGGTGCCCTCGTCCTCCTCGTGCAGCGATCCGGCCAGGACGATGTCGGCGTGCTGGGCGGTCTCGGACAGGAAGAAATCGATGTTGGCGTAGAACTCGAGCTTGTCGAGGGCGGCCTTGGTGCGGGCGGTGTCCGGCAGCGACACCACCGGGTTGAAGCAGATCGACAGCAGCCCGCGGATCTCGTCGCGGTGGATCGCGTCGATGATCTCCTGGGCGGTGAGACCCTTGCCGGGGATCTCGTCGACGTCGCACCCCCACACCGCGGCGACCTCGGCACGGTGCTGCGGGTCGGTGATGTCGCGGTTGCCGGGGAGCTGGTCGCACTTGTGGCCGTGCTCGCGGCCTCCCTGGCCGTTGCCCTGTCCGGTGATCGTCGTGACCCCGCACCCGGGCTTGCCGTACTTGCCGGTGGCGAGCCCGAGGTTGATGCAGGCCATCACGTTCTCGACACCCTTGGTGTGGTGCTCGATGCCGCGGGCGTGCAGGAGCATCCCGGTCTCCGAGGTGCCCCACAGCTCGGCGGCCTCGACGATGCGGTTCGCCGGGACCCCCGTGACGCCGGCGGCCCACTCGGGCGTGTGGTCCGCGACCGCCTCGGCGGCGGCCTCGAAGCCGGTGGTGTGGGCCTCGATGAACGCGTGGTCGAGCCAGTCGCGCGCGATCAAGACGTTGAGCACCGCACCGAAGAGGGCCGAGTCGGTCCCCGGCTTCAACCCCAGGAACACGTCGGCGGTGCGAGCGATCGGGGTCACCCGCGGATCCTGCACGATGAGCTTCGCGCCGTTGTCACGGGCCCGCCAGATGTAGCTCGTCGTGATGGGTGCACACTCGGCGACGTTGGTCCCGGCGAGGTAGATGACCTTCGCCCGCGGGATGTCGTCCCAGCTGTTGCTGGCCCGGTCGATGCCCAGCGACTTCTTGTTCGCGGCGCCGGCGGAGACCATGCACAGGCGGCCGTTGTAGTCGAGGTTGGCGGTCCCCAGCGCGAGCCGGGCGAACTTGCCGATGAGGTAGGACTTCTCGTTGGTGAGCGAGACGCCGGACAGCATCGCGAAGGCGTCCTTGCCGTAGCGCCCCTGGATCCGCTGGATCTCGTCGACGGTGCGGGTCAGCGCGTGGTCCCAGTCGACCGTGCGGAAGCCACCGCGGGCGCCCGGGTCACGCTCGAGCGGATCGAGCAGCCGGTCGGGGTGGTTGCCCTGGAGGTAGCGCTTGACGCCCTTGGGGCAGAGCTTGCCCTCGTTGAAGGGGAAGGCGTAGTCCGGCTCGAAGCCGACGACCTGGTTGTCCTTGACCTTGAGGTACAGGCTGCACTGCTGCCCGCAGAAGCAGCAGTGGGTGCGGGTCACGTGGTCGACGTCCTCGACGTCGCGGTGCCACCCGCCGGGCGGCGCCTGGTTGAGGTGCGGCCCGTAGGCCGCGACGAGTGCCTCCTCGGAGACGGGGCGGGTCGCCATCAGCCGAAACCTCCCACGCGTTGGGACTGGGCCAGCGCCACGAGGCGGCGCCGGCAGGGCGGGCAGACCTCCTGCCAGTTCCCCCCGCCGCGGTGCTCGGGGATCGAGTAGTCGAAGCCCACCGCCGGCAGCACCTGCTGGAGGTCGTCGACCTGCATCCGGCTGGCCCAGGCGCGGCCGCACTCGGTGCACCGTGCCTGCTCGCCCTCGGCGCCCTCACGCTTGTAGTAGGCGACGCCGAGGTTGCCGGGGCGCTGGAAGATGTGGAACAGCTTCCCGAACGGGATGTACATGAGCCCGAGGATCACGGTGAGGGCGTGCACCGTGGTGATGAAGCTGTAGAAGCGACCCTCGAGCCACAGGTTCGAGGCGGTCAGCATCAGCCCGGTGACCGAGACCGCGAACAGGCCCGCCAGGGCGAAGAAGTCGCTGGACCGCTCGGTGGCGAGGGCGCCGGGGTCACGCAGCCGTCGGCCGAGGAAGATGAACACGCCGGCGAGGACCAACACGGCCGAGACGTCCAGGGCGTGGATCACGAACCAGCCGAACACGCCCCGCGAGTCGAAGACGACCGGGGTCTCGACGTCAGCGAGGACGAGCCGGTACTCGCGGGCGACCTGCCCCACCGACTCGAAGTGCAGCCAGCCGAACACGAGCGGGAACGTCACGGCCGCGGCGAGGACGCAACCCCAGAACACGAGCTGGTGGGCGAGCCAGCGCCGGCGCGACCGGGCGCGGATGAACCCCTGGACGAAGAGCTTGGACACCACCAGTCCGGGGAGCATCGCGAGGTTGCGTCCCGTGTGTGGGCTGCGCCACAGGAGCTCCCACCCGCGCTGGTTGAGCTTCGCGGTCGGCGGTCGGCGCAGCCACGTCACGTAGCGGTAGACGGTGCCGAAGATCGCGAAGAGGGTGCCGAACAGGTAGCCCACGAGCGCCGCGTCGAACCAGGTGAGCCCGGAGGACCCGAGGACGACCAGTCCGAGGGTGACCATGACCGCGAGCACGCCCCACGTCAGCGCGGTCCGGTCGAGCCGGTGGACCGACACCGCGGTGCTCCTCCGTCGCTTGGCCGTGCGACCCTAACGGGTCGGTCGGTGCACCGCAGGGCGGGGACCTGCGTGCCGTCGGTCCTCGCCGGGCGCGGTCACGCGCCGTGCGCCATCCAGGTCCGGAGCGCCGCGACCCGGCCCGGGGCGACCGTGCGCGCGAACTCGCAGCTCGGCGAGGAGCCGCACGCGGGGTTGCCGTCACGGGTCGCGAAGTCGTAGTGGCACGTCGGACACCAGACGTCGAGCGCCTCGGGCAGGTAGGGGCACTCGTAGTAGTGGCACGACCGCTCGCCCGAGTCGGTGAGGAAGTCGTAGCTACAGCCCTCGCACTGCTGGAACGACGGTGCGGGCGGTGCGGTCGGGGATGCGCGGGGGGTGCGGTGTCGCATGGTGGGCTCCCGGTTCGACACCCCGAGCGTCGTACCCGTCCGTGCGGATGCGCCAGGGTCCGACGGCCCGGTGCCGTCGGGCTCATCGGATGCGCGAAGCGCGCCCGCGAGGACGAGCGGGCGGCCGGGTGGGGCCCTGGACGCGGACGGTCCCGGAGCCAGTTCCCTGGCCCCGGGACCGCTCGGGGTGCGTGGGATCAGATCCTCGTCAGGACGACCTTCAGCGCCTTGGTCTCGGCCGCGCGGCCGAAGACGTCGTACGCCTCGATCATCTGGTCGAGGGTGAAGTGGTGGGTCACGAACCGACCGGCGTCGACCTGGCCGGACTGCGCCAGCTTGATGAGCGTCGGGGTCGAGAACGTGTCGACCAGACCCGTCGTGACGGTGATGTTGCGGATCCACTGCTTCTCGAGGTGCAGGGTCGCCGCCTCACCGTGCACGCCGATGTTGGCGACGTGCCCGCCGGGGCGGACGAGGTCGACAGCCAGCTCGAAGGTCGCCGGCACACCGACGGCCTCGATCGTGACGTCGGCCCCGAGGCCGCCGGTCATCTCCTGGATGAGGGCCACCGCGTCCTCGCGCCCGTTGTTGATGGTCGCGGTCGCGCCGAACTGCTTGGCCGACTCGAGCCGGGCGTCGGCGAGGTCGATGGCGACGATGTGGCTCGGGCTGTAGAGCCGGGCCCCCATCATCGCGGCGAGACCGATCGGGCCCGCACCCACGACGGCGACGACGTCGCCGGGCTGGACCTTGCCGTTCAGGACCCCGACCTCGTAGCCGGTGGGGATGATGTCGGACATCATCAGTAGCTGCTCGTCGGTCACGCCGTCCGGCGCCGGGTAGGTCGAGGTGTCGGCGAACGGCACCCGGACGTACTCCGCCTGCGTCCCGTCGATGAGGTGGCCGAGGATCCAGCCGCCGCCCCCGAGGCACTGGCCGTACATGCCCTCACGGCAGTAGCGGCAGGCGCCACAGGACGTGATGCAGGACACGAGCACGCGGTCGCCGACCGCGACGTTCTTCACGCCGGCGCCGACCTCGGTGACCGTGCCGACCGCTTCGTGGCCGAGGATGCGGCCGTCGGTGACCGTGGGGACGTCGCCCTTCATGATGTGCAGGTCGGTGCCACAGATGGTGACCGCGTCGACGCGGACGATGGCATCGGTCGGCGCCTGGATGGTGGGGTCGGGGGTCTCCTCCCACGCCTTCTGTCCGGGGCCGTGGTACACGAGTGAGCGCATGGGTTCCTCCTGGGGTCGTCACGCCCGGGTCCCGGGCGTCGCGTCCACGTCGGGACGTCGACCCAGCGTCCGTCCCGCACGACCCCACCGGCCAGAGCCGGGTGGCCCGCCACCCGCGAGCCTGTCGGCCGGCCATCCGCGTGAGACCGGGACCTGTGGCCCTGGCTCGGCCGAGCGCCGCTCCGTAGCGTCGAGGCGAGCGGCCGCGACGACGCTGGGTCGCGCGCGGGATGACAGGGACGACGGTGCCGACGACACGGATCGCGAGCGCGGACGCCGCATGGCTGCGGATGGACAGCGCTGCCAACCCGATGGTGATCACCGCGATCCTCTGGCTCGAGGGCCACACGACCCGCGAGCGAGCCGAGCGGCTCATCACCGAGCGGTTGCTCGACCGCCACCCGCGGTTCCGCCAGCGCCCCCGCCACCACCGTCTGCCCGGGTGGGCCGACCGCTGGGTCGCGGCCGAGGTCGACCTCTCCCGGCACCTGGTCGAACGCGACCTCCCCGATGACCGGGCGCTGCAGGACCACGTGAGCCGGCTGCTCCGCCGACGCCTGCCACTGGACCGACCGCTCTGGAGCGCCGACCTCGTCCACCTCCCGGACGCCACGGCGCTCGTCTACCGCATCCACCACAGCGTCGCGGACGGACTGAGCCTGGCGCGCCTCTTGGTCGAGTCGGCCGACGAGTCGCAGAGCGCCTCCGGGGCCCTGGCCGACGTCCCTGCCCCCCGCACCCGGTCGGGTGACGCGGTGCCGCACGGACCGACGGGACTGGCGGTCGACGTGGCCCGGTCGGTGGCGAAGCTGACGATGAGCCTCCCGGACCACCACACGGTGCTGCGTGGCACGCTCGGTGGGCGCAAGTACGCGAGGTGGATCGGCCCCTTCCCGCTCGACACCGTCAAGCGGGCCGGCGCCACCCGCGGGGCGTCCGTGAACGACATCCTGGTCGCCGCGGTGACCGGCGGTCTCCGCAGCTACCTCCACCGGCGCGGCAGCCTCGTCGACGACCTGCGCGTCATGGTCCCGTTCGACCTGCGCGGGGCGGGCGACCCGGGCGAGGTCGTCGGCAACGACTTCGGGCTGGTGCTCCTGTCCCTCCCCCTCGGCATCACGGACGCCGAGGAGCGGCTCGCGGAGGTGCGCCGGCGGATGCTCCGGATCAAGCACTCCACCGAGCCCCCGGTCTCCTACGGGATCCTGCAGGCGATGGGGCACACCCCGGTGGCGGTCGAACGGGGTCTCATCGAGTTCTTCGCCGCCAAGGCCAGCGCCGTCGTCACGAACGTCCCGGGCCCGCGCGAGCCGCTCCACCTCGATGGTCAGCGCATCCTGCGGGTGCTCCCGCTGGTCCCGCAGGCGGGCCACATCGGCACCGGGGTGAGCATCCTCAGCTACGCCGGCGAGGTCACGATCGGCCTGAACGTCGACGCCCGTCAGGTGCCCGATCCCGACGTGCTCACCGCCGACATCGACGCCGAGCTCGGGACGCTGCTCTCACCGCGGACCGCCCCCTCCCTCGCCGACCTCCACCCGACGTGGGCGGACCTCGTCGACTCGTGAGCACCGTGAGCACCGTGAGCGCGACCTCGACCGTGAGCACCGTGAGCACGACCTCGACCGTGAGCAGCTGAGCCCGGAGTACCGGGAGGGACTGCTCGCGGTCGGGGTGCTGCTCACGGTCGTGACGCCCGGGCCCGCGACGCGCCGCGGTGCCGGGGCCCCGTCAGTCGCAGGCCGGGCGGCGGACGGGGGTCCGGCTGCTCGCGCCGAGCTCGGCGAGCACGCCGGCGAGCGCGGAGACGGGGCCGGGCTCGAGCCGGTAGTAGGTGTAGCGGCCGGCGGGCTCCGCCTGGACCCATCCCGCCTCGCGCAGGACCTTGAGGTGGTACGACACGGTCGGTTGCGGGGCACCGGTCATGTCGACGAGGTGACAGGTGCACAGCTCCTCGGCGGCGAGAGCGACGACGATGCGCCGGCGCAGCGGGTCAGCGAGGACCTCGACGGCGTCGAGCACGTCGGCGTCGGTCACCGGGGACACCGACGTGGAGGAGGTCGACGGCGCGCTCACGGCCGAGCTCCCGGAACGACGACGGGGGCCTGCTCGTCCGCGGGGTACAGCTTCCGCCGGGCCCAGAGGGACACGTACACCAACCCGACGAGGGCGGGCACCTCGATCAGCGGTCCGACGACGCCGGCGAGGGCCTGACCCGAGGTCGCCCCGAAGACCCCGATCGCGACCGCGATGGCCAGCTCGAAGTTGTTGCCGGCGGCGGTGAACGCGAGCGTGGCGTTGCGCTCGTAGCCGAGGCCGACCCGGCGACCGAGCCAGAACGCGAGCGTCCACATGATGGCGAAGTAGGCGATGAGCGGCAGGGCGATGCGGCCGACGTCGAGCGGCCGCGACGTGATGGCCTCGCCCTGGAGGGCGAACAGCAGCACCACGGTGAACAGCAGCCCGTACAGCGCCCAGGGGGAGATGCGCGGGAGGAACGTGCCCTCGTACCAGTCGCGGCCACGACGCCGCTCGCCGAGCGTCCGGGTCAGGAACCCGGCGAGGAGGGGGATGCCGAGGAAGACCAGCACCGCCTTGGCGATCGCCCAGAGCCCCACGTCCAACGCCTCCTGCTCCAGCCCGAGCCACCCCGGCAGGAGCGACAGGTAGAACCAGCCGAGGAGCGAGTACGCCGCGATCTGGAACACCGAGTTGAGCGCCACCAGCACCGCGGCGGCGTCGGTGTCGCCGCAGGCGAGGTCGTTCCAGATGAGCACCATGGCGATGCAGCGGGCCAGCCCGACGATGATCAGTCCGGTCCGGTAGGCGGGCAGGTCGGGCAGCAGCGACCACGCGAGCGCGAACATGAGCGCCGGCCCGACGACCCAGTTCAGGACCAGGGAGGTGACGAGCAGCCGCCGGTCGGAGGTGACCCGGCCCAGCTCGCCGTAGCGGACCTTGGCGAGCGGGGGGTACATCATCACGAGCAGCCCGACGGCGATCGGCAGCGAGACGGTGCCGACCTTCAGCGCGTCGAGGGCGTCGGGGATCCCGGGGACCAGCCGCCCGAGCGTCAGCCCCGCCACCATCGCCAGGCCGATCCACACCGGCAGGAAGCGGTCCAGTCGGGACAGCCGCTCCATGACGGCGGCATCCCGGGCGCCGGCGACGACCGTCGCGGACGGGGAGGTGGGGGGTTCCATGGCGACCTCGGACCGGCCTCGGGATAACATCAACCTGACTTGATGGTATCGAACGTCCCCGATGCGACCCGCCACCGACCGAGGAGGCGACCCGTGACCCGCCGCCCCACCGTCCTGTTCCTGTGCGTGCACAACGCGGGACGCTCCCAGATGGCCGCCGGCTGGATGCGCCACCTCGCCGGCGACCGCGTGCAGGTCCTCTCCGGTGGCTCCGCCCCGGCCGACACCATCAACCCCGCAGCCGTCGAGGTCATGCGCGAGGTCGGGATCGACATCACCGACCAGCACCCCCGGCCGTGGTCGGACGAGGATCTCGACGCGACCGATGTGGTCGTCACGATGGGGTGCGGCGACACCTGCCCGGTCCTCCCCGGCACGCGCTACCTCGACTGGGAGCTCACCGACCCGGCGGGACTCCCCCTCGAGGAGGTCCGCCCCATCCGCGACGACATCGCGGACCGCGTCCGGGCGCTGCTGACGGAGCTGGAGGTCGCATCCGCCGACCAGCCGTAGGACGTCGGAAGCCTGCAGCCCCGACGTGCGTTGGTCATCGCGCGCACGCATGCAGCGCGCACGCAGACAGCGCGCGCAGACGGACCACCCACGACCAGGAGCAGGCAGGTTGGCGACCATCGCGGTGATCGGGGACGGACCGGCGGGGCTGAGCGCCGCGCTCTTCCTCGCCAAGAACGACCACGACGTCACGGTGTACGGCCAGGACGAGACGGCCATGCACTACGCCGAGCTGCACAACTACCTCGGCATCGACGTGATCGGCGGCTCCGACTTCCAGGAGCGTGCCCGCGCCCAGGTCGCCGCGTTCGGGGCGAGGTTCGTCGACGCCCAGGTCACCGAGCTCGCTCGTGACGACGACGCCTTCACGGTGACGACGGAGGCGGACGACCGCGCGACGGCCGACTACCTGGTGCTCGCCGCCGCGAAGAAGGGCGGGAAGCTGGCGGAGCAGCTCGGCATCACCGTGGACGGCCACGTCGCGGTCGACACCGAGTACCGCACCGAGGTCGACCGGGTCTACGCGATCGGGCGGCTGGCCCGTCCCGAGCGGAGCCAGGCGATCATCTCGGCCGGCGCAGGCGCGACCGCGGCCCTCGACATCCTCTCGCGCGAGGCGGGCGCGGATGTCCACGACTGGGACAGCCCCGACGAGGAGTGACCGCGAACCGGCCGCTACGCTACTACGCCGCATCCATCCCTTCATGCGGGGGGCGTTGAGGTGGTCGAGTGACGAGGTGACATCCCGGGGCCGCGGCGCCGCCGCGGCCCCGGACGTCGTCTTCGGACGCGCTGCCCACTCTCGGCTCAGCCGGCGCAGATGTCCGCGAGGGACGTGAACCCGTCTCGCGCGAGTTCGGTCCCCCGCCGCTCATCTCGCGGGGCGTTCGGGCACAGTCACGGTGAGTGGCGTCGGTCGGGCCGGGCTCCGGGACGATCCGACCACCGTGGTGACGACCCGGAGAGCAGCGATGACCGCGCACCCGCCCCCTCCAGCGCGAGGGAGCGCACCTCCACGGGGCCTTCGGGTCCGACGCCTTCGGTCGCCGGGCCGAGGCCTTCGCGCGCTGGTTCGGCACCCCTGCGTTCCTGATCGGGCAGACCGCCGTGGTGACGGCCTGGATCGTGGTGAACGTGCTGGCCGTGACGCTGCGGTGGGACCCGTACGAGTTCATCCTCCTCAACCTCGCCTTCTCGCTCCAGGCCGCCTACGCCGCCCCGCTGATCATGCTAGCCCAGACGCGACAAGCTGACAGGGACAAGGGCCTGAGCGACGCCGACGCCGCACACCGGGAGGCGTTGGCCACCGCCGCCATCGAACGCGAGGAGATCGCGCTCGAGCAGACCAACCGACTGGAGCAGCTGCTCGCGCTGAACACGGCGCTCACCGAGGACGTCCAGAAGCTAGCAGGAGATACAGGCCCAGGTCGTCAGGCGTCGGAGCGAGGTGCCGTACCTCGCTGTGCTAAGTACCTTGTTGTCTATGTACCTTGTGCTTCTATGTACCTCGTGGTGCCATGCATAGGACGGCAAGGGGAGCAGCACGGTGCACATCGACAAGGACCTGGTCGCCGCGTCCGCCACGCCGTTGGTGCTGGCGATCCTGGCCGACGGCGAGAGCTACGGGTACGCGATCCTGAAGCGGGTCCGTCAGCTGTCCGACGGCGAGATGGAGTGGACCGACGGGATGCTCTACCCGCTGCTCCACCGCCTGCACCGGCTCGGCTACGTGACCCCGGAGTGGCGGACGCCACCTGAAGGCCGCCGGCGCAGGTACTACGCGATCACCGACGACGGTCGAGCCGCGCTGACCGAGCACCGACGGCAGTGGACGACGGTGGCGCGGGCGCTGGCCGACGCCTGGGGCGGCGAGCTCCCGCCCCTGGCCTTCGGGAGGGCGTGACCGTGGCCCACGTGGAGGAGGAGATCGGTGCGTGGCGCGCGTTCGTCCAGCAGCGCCCCGGTGTCGACGACCGTGACGCCGACGAGCTCGAAGCGCACCTGCGCGACCAGATGGCCGACCTCGATGCGGCGGGTCTCACGCCGGACGAGGCGTTCCTCATCGCGGTCAAGCGCATCGGCGCCCTCGATGACGTGTCCCAGGAGTTCGCCCGCGAGCACAGCGGCCGTCTCTGGAAGCAGCTCGTCCTGTCCGGCGGCGATGCCGAGCGGGGCGATGAGGCGCGGTGGCAGGAGGCGCTCGTGTTCGCGCTCGGCGCCGCCGTCACCGTCCAACTCGCCCGCCTCGTGGCGGGCTTCTCGGGCGAGCAGTCCCCATGGCTCCTCCGCAACGCCAGCCTGCTCGTCCTGCCGTACCTCGCCGGCTACTTCGCACGGCTGCGGGGGCTGACCGCCCGTCGGTGCGTGCTCACCGCCATCCCCGCCGTGGTCGCGGCGGTCCTCGTCAACCTCTACCCCTTCGACGACGGGGCGACCACCGGGGTCCTCGTCGCCGCGCACCTGCCCGTCGTGCTGTGGTTCCTGGTCGCCGCCGCCTACACGGGAGGTGAGTCGGCTCCGACGAACGGCGCATGGACGTCGTCCGCTTCACGGGCGAGTGGTTCATCTACTACGTGCTGCTCGCCCTGGGCGGTGGTGTGCTCATGGGGCTCACCGCGGGGATCCTCGAGCCCGCCGGCGTGGACGCCGAGCGGGTGATCGAGTGGGTGCTCCCGATGGGTGCCGCCGGCGCGGTGATCGTGGCCGCCTGGCTCGTCGAGTCCAAGCAACGTGTCGTCGAGAACATGGCGCCGGTGCTCACCGTCGTCTTCACGCCGTTGTTCGCGCTGATGCTCGTCGTCGCGGCGGTCGTCTACGTCGTCACCGGGCTCGGCGCCGGCTTCGACCGCGAGCTCCTGACCGTGTTCGACGTCCTCATGGTGGTGGTGCTCGGGCTCGTCCTCTACGGCATGTCGGCGCGGGAGTCGACGCGGGGCCGGGGTGGATGGACCGGATCCAGCTGGCCGCGGTCGCGGGCGCGCTCGTGCTCGACGTGATCGTGCTCGGGGCGATGCTCGGCCGGATCGGCGAGCTCGGGTTCACCGCCAACCGGGCCGCCCTCGGTCTCAACCTGGTGCTCCTGGTGGACCTCGCCGGCGCCGCGTGGTGGTCCTGGCGGTTCCTCCGCGGACGGACCACCTTCCACCGACTCGAACGGTGGCAGACCGGATACCTGCCCGTGTTCGGCGTCTGGGCGGCGATCGTGGTGGTCGTGCTCCCGCCGCTGTTCTCCTTCCGCTGACGGGCGGCCCACCAGGCGGCTCGGCCAGGGCTTCGCCGCGGACACGGCTAGGTTGACCGCGTCGAGAGGGTCTCGCGTGGGTGGGCTGGTGGACGCGGTGCTCGGTCTGTCCGGACCGCTCGCGTACACGGTGGTGGCGGCTCTCGCGTTCGGGGAGGCGGCGGCGTTCGTCGGCCTGGTCCTCCCCGGTGAGCTGGCGGTCCTCCTCGGTGGGGTGATCGCGTCGGCGGGCCACGTGTCCCTCTGGGTGATGCTCGTGGTGGCGTCGACGGCGGCGGTGGCGGGCGACTCGGTGGGCTACGAGGTCGGACGGCGCTACGGCACCCGACTGCTCGCCTGGGAGCCGCTCGCGCGCCGTGTGGGTGGCCGCGTCGAGGGCGTCCAGGACCGGATGCGGACCCGCGGCGGACGCGTGGTGTTCCTGGGTCGGTGGACCTCGGTGCTCCGCGCCTGGTCCCGGCCTCGCGGGCATGTCGGGGATGCCCTACCTCCGGTTCCTCGCGTTGAACCTCGTGGGCGGGGTGGCCTGGGCGTGCACGTTCGTGCTGCTGGGCTACGTCGCCGGCGCGTCGTGGCGCCAGGTCGAGCGGGTCGCCGGCCGGGCGTCGCTGCTCCTCCTCGTCCTGCTCGGGCTGGGGCTGGCGCTCCGGTGGGCGGTGCGCTGGGCGGCGGAACACGCCGAGCGGGTCCGGGCCACGGGTGCGGCGGTGCTCGACTGGCGGCCGGTTGCGTGGCTGATCCGCCGGTACCGCGCGCAGCTGACGTGGCTCCAGGCGCGGCTGCGACCCGGGACCGTGCGCGGGCTGGGCTGGACGGTGAGCTTCCTCACGCTCGGAGCGGCCGCGTGGACGTTCGGGGCGGTCGTCCAGGACCTGCTCGCCGGCGACGAGCTCGCACTGGCGGACGGGCCGACCGCGGACTGGATCACCGGGCACACGACCGCGGCTGCGACCGACACCGCGTCGTGGCTGCTGGCCATCGTCGCCCCACCCTGGGGGCTCCTGCTCGTGGTGGCGGTCGGGCTGGTCGCCTGGCGGCTGCGGGGGCGGCCGGCCGCGGTGAGCTTCGTGGCCGCCGCTGCGCTCGCAACGCTCCTGGCCGTGATCCTGCAGCACCTGCTGCCCGAGACGAGGGTGGGGACGCGGTTCCCGGGCGCGGGCACCACGCTCGTCACCGCGGTCGTCGTCGGGCTCACCGCGACCGTGGCCGACCGGGGCTGGCGGCCAGCGGTCCGCACGCTCGGCGCCGGCGCACCGTCGTGCTGCTGACGGGGATGGCCGAGCTGGTCGTGGCCGACACGGCCCTGTCCGGCGTCGTCGCGGGCGTGGCGCTCGGGGCGCTGCTCCCGGTGCTCTTCGAGTTCACGAACCGCAGCCTCGCCGGGACCCCGACCCGCTAGTCGCGCCTCGTCGCGATCCGGGACCGCGTCGGTCGACGACGACCGGATGGGCGGACGTCGCCGCATCGTCGGCTGCCCGTCGACTCGCGTTCACGTGCCCTCCGTAGCGTCCCGCCGAGCACCACACCCACTCCCCCTGGAGGATCTCGTGCGACGCAAGCATCTCCTTCCCGGCCTCGTGGCCGGCACCATGACGCTCGGTCTGGCGGCCCAGGCCGGCGCCACCGGCCCGATGTCGTTCGAGCCCATCGACGGCTCGGCCTACGACGCGCTCACCACCGACTGGGACGAGCCCTACCTCGTCCCGAACGGCTTCACCCAGACGATGGTCAGCGACGAGACCGTCCTCGACATCTACGGCGGCGGGACCGACGACCTCGCGGACATGAACACGGTCAACGAGACCGGCCGGCACGCCGGTCGCTACCTCTACCGCACCCACGAGGTCGGCGAGAACGGCGCCCTGTCGGTGGTCGACCTCCGCACCGGCGCGACGAAGGTGATCGTCCAGGACGCCGGCTACCGCCGGCTGGACGGTCTCGAGTGGACCCCGTGGGGGACCCTGCTGTTCGCCGAGGAGACCACGGGCGGCCGGCTCTTCGAGGCCTTCCTCGACCCGTCCGACCCGACCGTCGTCACCCGCGTGGAGGCCCGCCCGCAGGTCGGCATCCTGCGCCACGAGGGCATCGGGACCGGGCCCGATGGCTCCGTCTACGTGATCGATGAGCTGAACGGCGGCTCGATCTACCGGTTCGTGCCGACCCAGCGGGGCGACCTCTCCGACGGACAGCTCTACGCCCTCCGGCTCACCGGCCTCTCCGACGACGAGCAGACGTGGGATGCGGGGGCGTACCGCGACAAGGTCGGGGCGTTCGAGTGGGTCGCCCTCGACATGGACACCGTCGTCGTGGACGGCGACGCCGCCGCGGACGCCGTCGCACGCCACGGAGTTCGGTCGCCCCGAGGACGTGGAGGTCATCGCCAACGTCCTGTACGTGGCGAACACCAGCGAGGACCGCGTCGTCGCCATCGACCTGAAGAGCGCAGGTGCTCACGAGCTTCGTCGACGCCGGGGTGAACGTCCCGATCGAGGACGAGGACGCGAAGGTGACCGGCTTCAACAGCCCCGACAACCTCGCCGAAGGTCCCGACGGACGCCTCTGGGTCGTGGAGGACAACGTGCCGAGCGACATCTGGGTGACCAGCCGTGACCGGGACGGCGACGGCGCCGCGGACCGGGTCGAGCTGTTCGCCTCGCTCGTGGACGCCGGGGCCGAGACGTCCGGGATCTACTTCGGCAAGGACCCCCACACCCTGTTCGTCAACGTCCAACACCCCGCCAAGGCGCTGGCCGACGGCACCTGGGCGCTGACCAGGCGATGACCAGGCGCTGACCAGGCGCTGCCCCTCCACCCCCGCTCGCCCACACCCCTAGGGTGCGCGGCGAGCGGGACGAGGCGGAGGGAGCCGACGTGAAGCACGGGGTCTGGGCGATCAACTACCCGACGGTTCGCGGGATCACCGAGGTGGTGGAGCTCGCGGTCGCGGCGGAGGAGGCGGGGTGGGACGGCGTGTTCGTCAGCGACTCCATCACCGACGGGACGACCGATCCGTGGGTGACGCTCGGGGCGATCGCGGCACGGACGGAGCGCGTCACGCTCGGGACCTGGATCAGCGCGCCGGCGACGTACACCCCGTGGCGTCTGGCTCACGCAGTGGCCACGCTCGACCAGCTGTCGAACGGGCGCATGCTGCTCGGGCGTCGGCCTCGGCGTCGGCGACGACTACTCCCGGTTCGGCGACGCGTCCACGCCGCGGGAACGCGCCGACCGGTACGACGAGGCGCTCGAGCTGATCGCGGAGCTGTGGTCCGGCGAGCCGGTCACCTTCGCCGGCGAGCACTACAGCGTCGAGGACGTCACCCTCCCGGTCGTGCCGGTCCAGCAGCCGCGCGTCCCGATCCTGGTGGCCGGCTGGTGGCCCAACCGGAAGCCCTTCGACCGCGCCGCGCGGTGGGACGGCGCGATGCCCTACTGGCCGGCGCTCCTGGAGGGGCAGACCGGCCCCGAGGGGCAGACCTCGACCGGCACCGTCGAGGGTGAGCTGCGCGAGCTCATGGCCTACTACCGCGAGGTCGCCGATCCGCCCGGGGAGGTCGTCCTGCCTCGGGAGAAGGGCGAGCAGCCCGCCTACGACGCGCTGGCGGAGGAGCTCGGGGCGACCTGGCTCCTGACCGCCGACCGGTTGGACCTCGACGAGGTCCGCGCCGGCCCCCCGCGATGAGGGCACGTCGGGGACCAGCGTCTCCACCACACGAGGCGACCTGGCACGAACACGCAGCGCGCGGTGGGACGCAGCGGAAGGGCACAGCGGTTACGGGTAGTTCGGACCTGGCACTCGGGCTCGTGCAGGGGGAGCGTTAGCTCTCATCCCCAGGGCATGCAAGAGGGTGACGTCGACGGACGATGGCAACGGACCTCGTCCCGTCGCCGACCCCGTCGCGGGCCAACGTGACCTCTACCTCTTGCACCCTCCTTCACGAGAGGGGTGGAGAGTGGAACGACGCATCTTCCTCCGTTGATCGCATCCGCCATCGCACTCACCGCTACGACGATGGTTCCCGCGTTGGCCAGCGGCTCCGTCATCGCATCGCCGACCGCCGGCGAGATCGTCACCACCGACAGCCTCACGCTCACCGCCCACGTCGACGCCTACCACGCCAAGACAGGCTGGGGTGTCAAGACCTCCTGTGACGTCGGGACGGGGATCGTGGTCGATGGGACCGCCACGTCGGGGACGGCCATGAGGGACGGGAACGACTTCCAGAAGACCTCGACATCTCGACCTGGGATCTCGGCTTCTACTGCTTCGCGTTCAACCCGGTCCGAACGCGGGGTACCGCGTGACGCAGGAGTTCTACGTCGTCGACGACTACCTCGTGGTCGACGCCTCCATCGACGATCCTCTGGACACCTACGCGCCGGATACGCGCAAGCGCGACTACAGCGTCTCGGGACTGATCGCCGGGTACGGCACGACGCGGTGGGGACCTTGACGGTCCGCTTCCACAACCCCAAGGTCACGTGTTGGATCGACGCGTCCACGGGGACGTGGAGGACGGGGGACACGGGCTTCGACGCTGACGCGATCGACGACTACGCCGGCGTCGATGGCGCCGACTTCACCTGTAACGACGGCACGACCGGCACGTTCGCCAGGACGTGTTCTTCCTCGACCCCGCCACCACGACGTCGTCTCTGACTGGCTCGGCGGGGCGGTCGTCATCGACCAGGACGGCGACCGCGCGACGATCGGTACCACGACCTGATCGGCGGAGCCGGGACCAGCTACTACTGGGTCCCGCTCGACGTGGCGAGGTGGACTTCCACATCTGGTGACGTCCCAGCTCGAACGGTGGGGAGGGAGCAGCTCGCTCCTCCCCCACCGACAGAAGACCCCCGCGTCGTGGCCCACGACAACCGGCGGCGTTGTCCTCGGCGTGGCGACGATCGCCGCCGGGTTCGGCGACGACATCCAGCCGCCACGGTGCGTGGCCTCGTCGGGCACGACGTCTCGTGACTTGACGGCTTCTTGACGGTCGCTTGTCCGTCATCGACATCAGGAGCGGGCACCTTCTGGGTACCGACCCCAGAGGCTTGCTACGATGACCGAGCCAGCTGCACCGACGTCTCACGACCGTGGTGGGCGCTCGTCATCGCGAGCGTCGCGCTCGCGGCCGCCGGCGTGCTGCTAGCGACCGGCCTCGGCCCCGCCTCCACCGCCCGGCGCCACCGGACGGGCGACAGACGATGCTGGCCGTTCAACCGGCGGCAGGGTAGAGCTGGCGTCGCTGCCGCGCCGACCACCAGGAGCTGTACCGTGCGGGTTGCCGAAGAGGCGTTCGAGACGCCGCTGCACTGCGGCTGCGAGGCGTTCTCGACCACGACACCTCCTCGACTGCTTCGTCCGAAGAGGTGACTGGGAAGTACGCGATGGCTGCGCGTGTGCTGTGAGGTGGGACGTTAGATTCGTGGCGGCACGCGATAGAGATGCTGGCATAGGACGACCGCTACGGCGCCATCACGGCACCGACCACCTGACCGACCACACGAGGGGGATCTGCCATGACTCGCTCCGCCACCGCCGACCTCGTGCGCGGTGAACAGCGCATCATGCGTGAGCTGGGCGCAGCGGGCGTGCTGATCGCGCGTTCTGCTCTACGCCTGGTAGTGTAGCGCGGCACCGGGGAGTACCGCTTAGACGTGAGCTGCAGAACTAGATGGGTGGACGGCTCGGACGCGCGCGGCGCGCCGGCGGCGACCTCACGTAGACGGCCTGCAGATCGCGGCGCGGACGTGCAGATGGGCGAGTGGCTGGGTAAGTGGGTGGATAAGAAGAGGGCGCGTGCGGTAGTGGTGAGCGCGGTGCTGAGGGCGCGGGGGTTAGCGAGGGAAGCTAGAGGTGGTAGGAGCTGATGGTGCGGTGAGAGCGCTGCGCAGTTGCAGATGCAGGTTGGAGGTGCATGGGGTGCGCTGGGGTGGTGGTGAGCAGAGCGTAGTAGGTGATACGCGCGCGTGAGGATGAGAGAAGGAGGTGATGATGATGTGGAGCTGGGCAGTGGTGGCCGGCGTGGATGGGGGGTGTGGAATGGTTGCGTATGTGTGGGGGTAGCGAGTGTGAGGTGGAGAGAGAGCAGCGGATTGAGAGCGCTGCGAGGGAGAGCTGATGGTGGAGTAGTAGCGCGTGAAGCGCTACAAGGTGCGAGGGCTGTGTGAGCGGTTGGTGTGGTGTGAGAGAGAAGCGCTGTGATGATAGCTATGGAGCGAGAGGGCAAGGTAGCTAGAGGATGAGGAGCTATGAGGTATGAGGGTGGAGGAGTGATGTTGATGATGCGCGGGTTGAGGTTGAGGTGCGGAGCGTGAGAGCGCGCGATGTACATGTATGCTGAGCGCGGAGAGAGGTGATGCTGTGGGGGCGTGGGCGGAGACAGTACAAGCGTTTAAGAGCTGTGCGGATAGGCGATGCTGCGTGTGAGACGCGACCGCCGCCGTGGATGGGGATTGAATGAGCGGGCACGAGGTACGTGGCAGGCGAACGGTGGAGCTGACAGGCGAGTTGATTGCTGAGCTTCGCGGGGCGCGTGGTGTTTAAGGAAAGCTTAGAGCTGTTGGGGCTGCGACTACCGCGACGACACGTGTGGCCGACATGGGAATGCGGGCAGCTGGGAGAGCGAGGAGCGCGCACATGCACGGTGTGGGTGGGCACGGATGGCGGCGCGTGAGAGAGCGCGTGGTGTTTGCGAGCTGTATGGTAGCTGCTGTGATTGCGGCGCGGTACGCTGGGGCGGTGGGTTGGTGGCGCGATTACGAAGTGAGGGGGTGGGGGTGTGAGTGATGCGGTATGAGGCACCAGCGAGAGCTGCTGCGCTGTATGGTATGCGCGGCGCGGCGCGCGGGGCGGTGTGTGGTGCTGGCGAGGATGCGGTGGTGAGGAGCTGTGCAGATGCGAGGCGCTGGCGCGGACATTCGAGCGCGCGGGCTGCGTGGCGAGAGAGCTGCGGATCACGCGGCGTAACGCATGGCGGTGCGCTGAGCACACGAGCAGAGACGGCAGCTGCTGACGATTCGCCGAGCTGCGCGCGCGCTCGCACATGAGGTTCACGAGGGCATGCGACGGGGTGATGACGCGATTCGGTACGTGAGTGCTGACGACGCACGAGCGACTCGCAGACTGGTGAGGAGTTCGTGTTCCTCGCGTAGAAGGCGCAGCTGCCTGGATGTACCTCTTCGACCTCAGCGACTCGTGACGAACGCATGAGGCGTGGTCCTCGCGACCTCGCGGGATCACGCTGGAGCACCACCTCCCCGGGACCCCGACGCCCGTCGATGCCGACCCCGACCGCCTCGCTCAGGTCTCGCCAACCTGCTCAGTCAACGCCGTCGAGCACACCCCCGACGGCGGCCGCATCACGTCGCGGGTCACGGACGATGGCCAGCGGAGCGTGTGGAGATCACGGACACGGCGCCGGCATCAGCCTGAGCACCTCCCCCACGTCTTCCAGCGCTTCTACCGCGCCGACCCGGCTCGCCGGCGGACCCCGGGCGGCGGTATCGGGCTCACGATAGCCGCGCCATCGTCAGGGGCACGGCGGCGACCTGACGGCGGCGAGCGCGGCGTGGGTGCCGGCGCCACCTTCACGTCGGACTCCCGAGCGCCGTCGCTGACGCGCGGGTCGTGACAAGACGCCACGGGAGCTCAGTCTTCGGCCGACGAAGAACGCCTGCCAGTCACCCGTGTCGCTGATGAGCACGCGGTAGCCGAGGTAGTGGTACCGAGTCGACCCACTGCCGGAGCATAGCGGAGGTGCGTAGAGACCCGTGACGGAGATCTCCCGCAGCTGCGCGTCGGGTGGGTATTCGGTGGCGAACGCCGCGGCCACTGGTACATCGCCGGCGTCTGGTGGCGTGGTCCTCGCCGTGCGGGAGCTGAGGAGCACCCGCAGCGCGAGCAGTGGTGGCGGCTGGTCACCGGCCGCCTCGGCCTCACGCCACGCGGCGATCGGATCGTCGCCTCGCCGAACGTGTAGAGGACGCGTCGCCGTTGCGGTGACAGCTCCTCAGCGCGTCGTAGTCGCACGAGGCCGCCGCCCGTGCCAGCTCCACCCGCATCGCCGCCACCGGCGCCGGGAGGTCGGGATCCTCCGGCAGGTCCCCGCTGAGGCCGCCGGCGGAGCATCCGGGACCGGTGCCGCGGTAGTAGGCCCACGCGTCGACGACGGTGCCGTCGGGCAGCGTGCAGGTGCTCTCTTCGTCTCCGGTCTCCGGTCTGGGTGACCGCGTAGGTGCCACCGGTGCTGGCGCAGTAGCGACCGGCTTCGGTCACGTAGCCGTGACCTTCTGGCCGCCGACCGGGCAGTCCCCGCGGAGCAGCGCCACTCCTCACACTGACGGTTGTAGTAGAAGTAGCACACGCCGATCTGCCGAGGTCACCGCGATCCTCGATAGTCGACCGGCCCCCGACCTGTGCAGTTGACCGACGCCGGGTTGGCCAGGCCGGGGCGGGAGCGCCAGTAGGCGCCTGATCATCCGCGGATCCTGGGTACGTTGCTCGGGGCGGCGCGTCGAGTGCGGTGACGTAGATCTCCCAGTTGCCGTCGCGGTCGCTCTGGAAGGCCAGCCACGCCCGTCGGTGACCACGCGGCGCCAGTCGCGGCCGGGTGCTGGGTCACGTTCGTCGGCGGTCCGAGTGCGGGGGCCACGAGGAGGATGTAGCCCTGCCCACCGCGGTAGCAAGGAACGCGATGCGGTTGCCGCGTTCGAGCCGCCGGGTAGGTGAGCTGGGGCCGTCGGTGAACGGGACCGCGTGGATGCGTCGGCGTCCATCACGTAGAGGTGGTTCTCACCGCGGCGTTGCCACGGTCGACACGAACGCGATCCGTGTCCCGTCCGGCGACCACGCCGGACCGAAGTAGTCGCGGGGTCGTCGGTAGACGGCGCACGTCGGAGCCGGTGCTGTCCATCACGTAGATGTGGTTGTCCCGCCGCGGCGTGAGGTGAACACGATGCGACGTCGGGGACCACGCCGGGAAGCCGTATCGACCTCGGCATCGGTCAGCTGCACCATCGAGGTCCCGTCGGGCGCCATCGACCCGATGTAGCGTGCACCAACCGGAAGCCGGTGAACAGCACCTACTGCCGTCGGGGGAGAACGGACCGGGGACGCGTGCGTGTCGCCGTGCGTAGCTGCGAGACCTCCTGGGTCGCCAGGTCGAGCAGGTACAGCTCGTCGTGATGGCCGCCGGTCGGAGCCGAAGAGGATCTGCCCACGCGGTCCCCCGCTGGGGCTGGTCGCGACCTCGCTCGGGCCGGTGGTCTCGACCGGTGGCGAGGATGACCCGTCACCTCCGCCGCACGCGGCGAGGAGCGACACCGGTAGCACCAGGGCGGACAGGACGGAACGGATGCGGCGCGCTCTCATGGGAACCCACCTGTGGAGCCACGTCCTGGCGCTGCGGACGCCGCAGCGGGCCACCGTCGCTTCCACTCGACTGTGCGCCGTGCCCGGTGCGGAACCTAGAGTCCAACGACCCGGCACGGGCGAGTCAGCAGCACCGATGCTCGACGTCACGAGCGAGCTCCCCGTCGAGCGTCCAGCCGACGAGGTGTTCGCGTTCGTCGCCTTGCGACGCGTCGGGGGTGTTCCGCCTGGCTGCGCCGCTGCTGAAGCAGATGGTGCAGCGGTCGGTGCGCGGCGACTACCGCCGGCTGAAGGGATCCCTCGAGGACGCCCGGCCCGGGTCCTGACCAGACGCACCACGGATGGGGGATCCGACCCGGCCGCGGTGTGACGGATCGGACGACCTCCCCAGCTTCGACGAGCAACGTGGGACGATGGGCGCACCGATCGAGGAGCAGAGCCCGTGCCCCCAGGACCAGAGCCCTACCCCGTCCGCCTCACGGTCGACCAGCCTGGCGAGTTGGACCGCGTCACGACGTTCGCTCGGCTCATCTGGGCGATCCCGATCGTGATCGTCCTGAGCCTGATCACGGCGACCGGCAACGAGACCGTGGTCCGGGAGACCGGGGACCAGGTCACCCGGTCCGGCGGAGGGATCGGCGGGGGGCTGTTCGCGGCCACCGCGCTGATGCTCGTCTTCCGTCAGCGCTACCCACGCTGGTGGTTCGACTTCGCACTGGAGCTCGCACGCTTCTCCGCACGCGTCAGCGCGTACCTGACCCTGCTCACGGATCGCTACCCGTCGACGGTGGAGGAGCAGTCGGTGCACCTCGAGATCGACTACCCCGACGCCGAGGCGGACCTCAACCGATGGCTGCCGCTGGTCAAGTGGCTGCTGGCCATCCCTCACTACATCGTCCTGATCCTGCTCGCGCGCCGGGGCGATCGGCGCGGTCGTCATCGCGTGGTTCGCCATCCTGTTCACCGGTCGCTACCCACAGGCGCTGTTCGACTACGTCGTCGGCGTCGGCAGGTGGGCCCTACGGGTGCAGGGCTACGCGTTCCTGCTCGTCACCGATCGGTACCCGCCGTTCAGCCTCGAGTGACGGGCCCGCCTGACGCGCCGCGACGACGACGAGTCAGGCGGCACCGCCCTTCCCGGTCTTGACGCCCATGACGTACAACCGTATAGTTGTACGTTATGGGAGCGATCATCACCGACGAGCGGGCCGACGCGGTCTTCGGAGCGCTGGCTGACGCAACGCGACGCGACATCCTGTCGCGGACGATGGGCGGGGACCTCGGCGTCTCCGACATCGCGGAGCTCTACCCGATGAGCTTCGCGGCGGTGCAGAAGCACGTCGCCGTGCTTGAGCGTGCCGGCCTCGTGCGCAAGCGCCGGGACGGCCGTCGCCGCGTGGTGACCACGGACATGGACGGGCTCCGCAACGCCCGTGCCGTGCTCGACCACTACGAGGAGCTCTGGCGCGGTCGCATCGACCGGATGCACGATCTGCTCGACGAGGACGACCTCCCACCCCCATCCCGTGACACCCCTGACCAGGAGCACCGCTCGTGAGCACCGTCGACATCACCAAGGACCTCGAGAACGCGACCCTGGTCGTGACCAGCGAGTTCGCCGCCCTGCCCGAGCGCGTCTGGCGGCTGTGGGCCGACCCCCGCCAGCTCGAGCGCTGGTGGGGACCCGACCCGTACCCCGCGACCGTCGTCGACCACGACCTCCGCCCCGGCGGCCACGTCAGCTACTACATGACCGGGCCCGAGGGCGACCAACACAAGGGCTACTGGCGGGTCCTCGAGGTCGAGCCGCCCCGTCGCCTCGTGCTCGAGGACGGCTTCGCCGACGACGCCGGCGAGCCCGACGACAGCCTGCCGGTCAGCCGTTCGGTGGTCACGATCGAGGCGCTCGACGAGACCCACACGCGGATGACGATCGAGTCGTTCTACGACACCACGGCGGAGCTCGAGCAGGTCCTGGCCATGGGCATGGAGCAGGGCATCCGCGCCGCCGTCGGACAGATCGACGCGTTGCTGGCCGAGGACTGATCCGCACGCCAACGCCGACCGGGAAGGAGCCTCCCATGCAGGGCATCACCCCACACCTGTGGTTCGACACCCAGGCCGTCGAGGCGGCCGAGTTCTACGTCGACACCTTCCCCGACTCGCGGGTGACGAGCGTGATGACGCTCCCCGGCACGCCGTCGGGCGACACGGACCTCGTGGCCTTCGAGCTCGCCGGTCAGCCGTTCATGGCCATCAGCGCCGGCCCGCTGTTCCGGTTCAACCCGTCGGTGTCGTTCACCGTCGCCTGCGCCACCCCCGAGGAGGTCGACCGCTACTGGGAGCGGCTCTCGGCGGGCGGTGCGGCGCTGATGGAGCTCGGCAGCTACCCGTTCAGCGACCGCTACGGCTGGACGACCGACCGCTACGGCCTGTCCTGGCAGGTCATGCTCACGCCGGACGCCGACGGGAGCCAGCGGATCACGCCGACGCTGCTGTTCGTCGGCGACGTGTGCGGCCGGGCCGGGGAGGCCATCGAGACCTACACCTCGGTGTTCCCCGACTCGGGGATCGAGCAGCTCGTCCCCTACGGAGCTGACGCCGGGAGGGAAGCCGAGGGCGACGTCATGTACGCGGCCTTCCGGCTGGCGGGGCAACGGTTCGCGGCCATGGACAGCGCGCTCGACCACGGCTTCGCGTTCAACGAGGCGATCTCGTTCCTCGTCACCTGCGACGACCAGGCCGAGCTCGACCACTACGCCGACGCGCTGTCGGCGGTCCCCGACGCGGAGCAGTGCGGCTGGGTGAAGGACCGCTTCGGCGTGTCGTGGCAGATCTCGCCGGTGGACCTCGACCGCATGATGACCGAGGCGTCCGACGAGCAGCGCGCCCGCGTCACCGAGGCGTTCCTCGCCATGAAGCGCTTCGACCTCGCCGAGCTGGAACGTGCCTACGAGGGCGAGGCATCACCGACGACCGGGTGAGCGATGGAGCGATCGCGACGACCAGGAGGAGACCGATCGCGGTGGCCCATCCTGACCCCCCGGTCGCCGGGAGCCGTCCCCCTGGCGCCAGTCCCGCCGAGCCGTCCGTGGCGCCCGTGCCGCCCGGTCCGAACGACTCCGAGCTGGGGGGAGGTCCGAGCGGTCGCCCGCCCGGACCCTCGGCGAAGGTGGGCCACGGTTCGTTGGCGCGCTCGCCTACCCCCGCCTGGGACCAGTCGCAAACGCCGTCCGGGAAGGTCGCCTGCAGCCGAGCCCACTGCTCGTCGGTGAACACGACCGGGTAGTCGTCAGGGTCAGGTGGAGCGAGCGCGCACTTGAGCACCTCCCGCTCCCACGGCATCCCCGCTTCGAAGCGGGGCATCGAGTGGTACGGGAAGGCGGTGTCGCAGACGGTGCGATCGAGCGGCTGGCTGCCCGGACCGCGACACTCCTCAGCCGCGCCACGAGCGGGCTTGTTCCGCACGACCTTCTCGGCGAGCGAGCCGCCTCGGTCGTCCCCCTCGATCGAGGTGAGCCACTCGTCCAGCAGCTCGAACGAGCGCGCAGGTGAGTTCGCGGCGTCGAACCCGTCGTTCATGATGAGCTGGTTGTCGGCGTGGCCGTTCGCGGCGACGAGCCGCTCGCGGAGCACCCGTGGGACGTAGCTCTGGTGGATGTCCGCGTTCACGAAGGTCAGGTAGTTGACGATGGGAACCCTCGCCAGCTCCCGCCCGTCGGCGAAGCCGACCTCGTAGGCGGCGTGGAGAGCGGGGGGGTCGGCCACCATCCGCTCCGGGACGAAGTTCCCGTCGATGTCCAGGCCCCCGATCTGCTCGTTGAGGGCCACGAACTGCTCCGGCGAGATGGTGCCGTCCTCGAGCGCGGTGAGTCCGTACTGGACACCGACGTTGTCGAGGAACCGGTTGGCCTTGCCGTCGGGGCGGCGACCGAAGATCGAGACCATGTAGTCGGAGATCGTGCAGCGGACCCCGCCAGGCCGAGAGTCGGGGTCGTAGACCTCGTCCTCAGGCGCACAAGGTCCCGAGGGGTGCCACCACGCGTTGCCGAGCACCGAGCCGCCACCGAACTCGCCGTTGATCGCCTCACACGTGGCGGGGCTGGCCTTCCCCTCGACCGCGGCCCGCTGCGACGGCGTCCAGGTCGCGCCGCCCGGACCTTCGAAGAGGTGCACCAGGAGCTCGCAGTCGGGGACGTCGAACGCAGCCACGATCCACATGTCCGGGAACCCGTCGAGGTACGGCTGCACGCCGTCGACCAACCCGGGGTAGTTGTCCGCCAGCAGGCTCTGGAGGACGGACCCACCCGATCCGCCCTCGGTCATGGTGAAGCGGATCTCCCCGTAGGTCTCGATGACGTGTTCCTTCGTCATCATGAACGCCTCGGCGGACACCACGTCGTTGCAGTTGTGGCCGTAGGTGTTCAGAGAGGACGCCGTGACGAGGAAGCCGCGTGACAGCCGCGCGTCGTCGAGGACCGTCGGATCGGGGGTGACCGGCACGGCCGGTGGCGGCTCGGCGCTCGGGGCCGGGCCCTGGTCGTGCTGGAAGTAGCAGCCGCCTCCGAACGCCTGGTAGTGCTTGCCGTTCCAGGCCGGTTGTGGCGCCCACGGGTCCCAGGGCTGGTTCGGATCGAACAGCACCGCGACGCTGTAGATGCCGCGGTCCATCGCCCCGCGCTCCTCACGGACGATGTAGGGCACCGTGACGCCCTGGTCGGTGGTCGTCGTCGCGATCCGCTCCGGTGGTGGCGGATCGTCGGGATCGAAGTCCTCGAAGGACCCCGAGACGGCGTCCTTGTAGTGGAAGAGGTACAGGGGATCGGCGTTGCACTGATCGTCCTGGGCCGGACCCAGTCCGTTCTCCTCCGTCGTGCACGCCCACGGTTGCACCTGCTCGCCCGCGAACACCGGCCCGCCGCGTGGGTGGTTCGTGATCGTGATCCGGGCGCCTCGACCGTCCGCCAGCGTGGCCGTCACGAGGTTGTCGCCCAGCTCCAGACCCGTGAGCAGGCCAACGATCCGGCCGCTCTCTCGTGGGGTGAACGCCCCGCTGGATCACGTCCGTCGACCTCGACGCGGAACCCCTCGACCGGGGCACCCGCCGGGACCCGTACCTCGACGAGCGCATCACCACCGGAGATCAGGTCGGCGCGGTTGGACAGCACCTCGAGCTGGACGGCGGCTCCAACGGTGGCACCCGCCTGCGCGGGCCCGACGAGCGCGATGGTCATGAGCGATAGCAGGACCGCTGCGAACGTCCGCCGGACGCGACTGCGGGGCCCTTCGACCTCGGGCTTCCTCGCTCGCACGGATGGCCTCCTCACGGCTCGGCCCGACCTCCTCGGGGCGCTCCGATCGCACCCACCGGTTGTTCTCCAACGCGAAGCCCGCATCCCTGCCCTCAGAGATCGGTCAGCGAGTCGAGGGACCCCGGGTGAACGGCAGCGGCGCCACAGCCCGGTCGCGGCCCGAAGATCGTCACGAGGCGCCGGACGTGATCGCTGACGGAGGGGCCGGGTCTGGAGCTCGCTCGAGACCCACCTGGAGGCCCGAAGGCGCGACCCGGTCGGCAGGCCGGGCGCGTAGGCTGGCTGACCGTCGCGCGCCGTCGCGCGCGCACCTCAGCGCCGCGACGGGGAGGGGGAGAGCGGGTGGGCCGGTACGTGGTGGGGCTGGAGGAGCTCGACCGGACACGGGTCGCGGTCGCCGGCGGCAAGGGCGCGAACCTGGGCGAGCTCACGCGGATCGACGGCATCACGGTGCCGCTCGGCTTCTGCGTGACGACCGAGGCGTTCCAGCGGGTCGTGGCGGACGCGCCGGCGATGGCGGAGCCGCTCGACCGGCTGTCACGTCTGGAGCCGGACGACGGGGAGGCGATCCGCGCGGCGAGCGCCGACGTCCGGCGGGCCATCGAGGGGATCGCCGTCCCGGACGACCTGGCGAGCGCCGTCACCGCCGCCATCGTAGAGCTCGGCGGGGACGCCTACGCGGTCCGCTCCAGCGCGACGGCCGAGGACCTGCCGACCGCCTCGTTCGCGGGCCAGCACGACAGCTACCTGAACGTCGAGGGACCGGCGGTCCTCGAGCACGTCCGACGGTGCTGGGCGTCGTTGTTCACCGAACGGGCCGTCAGCTACCGGCTCCGCGCCGGCATCGACCACAGCCAGGTCCGCATGGCCGTGGTGGTGCAACGGCTGGTCCGCGCGCGGGCATCAGGGGTCCTGTTCACCGCCGATCCCGTGACGGGCGACCGGACGGTCACGTCGGTCGAGGCGACCGTCGGGCTCGGCGAGGCGCTCGTCTCCGGCCGCGTCGACCCGGACGTCTACGAGGTCCGGGACGGCGCGATCGTCAGCCGGCGGGTGGCCGCCAAGGCGGTGGCGGTTCACGCCTCGCCGGCGGGCGGGACCGAGGAACGGGCGATCGAACCGGAGCGACAGGAGCGACCGGCGCTCACCGATGCACAGGTCTGCGAGCTCGCACGCGTCGGCCGGCGCATCGAGGCGCACCTCGGCCACCCCCAGGACATCGAGTGGTGCCTGACCGACGGCGGCGTCGAGATCGTCCAGAGCCGGCCGATCACGACGCTGTTCCCCGTCCCCGAGCCCGCCGACGACGAGGACCTCCACGTCTACATCTCGGTCGGCCACCAGCAGATGATGACCGACCCGATGACGCCGCTGGGCCTGTCGGTGTGGCAGGCGACGACGCCACGGCCGATGGCGGAGGCCGGCGGACGGTTGTTCGTCGACGTCACCCGGCTCCTCGCCTCGCCGACCGTCGGCCCCGGGTTCGTGGCGGACTTCCGACGCTCCGACCCGCTGATCGCGGACGCGCTGCAGACCATCCTGGACCGGGGCGTCCTCGCGGCGCCGTCGGGCGAGGAGCCGGCGGTGCCGCCGGGTTCGGTGACGCCCGGCGAGCCTCCCGCGCCGCTCGCGGCCGACCCCGCGATCGTCGAGGGACTCATCGCCCGTACCCAGGCCTCGATCGCCGCCACCGCCCGGCGGATCCAGGGGCTGTCCGGCCCGGCGCTGCTCGAGTTCATCGTGGACGACTTCCAGGAGCTCAGACGCATCCTGTTCGACCCGCAGAGCCACCAGGCGATCATGGCCGGTATGGAGGCCACCTGGTGGCTGAACGACCACCTGCACGAGTGGCTGGGCGAGCGTGACGCGGCGGACGCGCTGGCACGGTCCGCCCCGCACAACATCACCTCGCAGATGGGGCTCGCGCTCCTGGACGTCGCCGACGTCATCCGTCCCCACCCGGAGGTGGTCGCCTTCCTGCGCGACGTCGAGGACGACGACTTCCTCGACGCGCTCCCCGCCGTCGCCGGCGGGCGCGAGGCGCGAGACGCCATCCGCTCCTACCTCGACACCTACGGCATGCGCTGCGTCGGCGAGATCGACATCACCCGACCCCGCTGGAGCGAACGACCCGCCGCGCTCGTGCCGATCGTCCTCAGCCACGTCGACGGCTTCGAGCCCGGCGCCGGCGCGGACCGGTTCGAGCAGGGACGGCAGGAGTCGGCCAGGCACGCGGAGGCGGTGCTGGCGCGTGTCCGGGCCCTGCCGGACGGCGAGGCCAAGGCCGCGGAGACCGCGGAGATGATCGAGCGTGTCCGCACGTTCATCGGCTACCGCGAGTACCCCAAGTACGGCATGGTCCACCGCTACTTCGTCTACAAGCAGGCGTTGATGGCCGAGGCGGAGCGGCTCGCGGAGGCCGGCGTCCTCCACGACGCGGAGGACGTCTTCTTCCTCCGGCTCGAGGAGCTCCGGGAGGTCGTGCGCACGGGCGTCGCCGACCACGCGCTCATCCGCGAGCGGCGGGATGCGTTCCGGTCCTACCAGGCGCTGACGCCGCCCCGGGTGCTCACCTCCGACGGGGAGGCGGTCGCCGGCGCCTACCGCCGCGAGGACGTGCCCGCCGGCGCCCTGGTCGGGCTCCCCGTCTCCGCCGGCACGGTCGAGGGTCGGGCCCGCGTCCTCCGCGACATGGCGCAGGCGGACCTCGTCGCCGGCGACATCCTCGTCACCGCGTACACGGACCCGAGCTGGACGCCGGCGTTCGTCACCGTCGCGGCGCTGGTGACCGAGGTCGGCGGGCTCATGACCCACGGCGCCGTGATCGCACGCGAGTACGGTCTGCCCGCCGTCGTCGGCGTCCAGGACGCGACGCGGGTCATCCAGGACGGCCAACGGATCCGGGTGCACGGCGCCGGCGGCTACGTCGAGATCCTCGACTAGCCGACGGACCCGGCGGTCACACGACCTCGAGGCGGTCGCCTTCGCGGGCGACGAGGGTGTCGGGCGACCATCCACGGGCCGCGGCGGCGAGATCGTCGAGCGCGTCGTCGGTCCGGTTCGGGTCGTGGTGGAACAGCACCAGCCGGCCCACGTCGCAGTGGCGCGCGAGCTCGCACGCGTAGTCGATGGTGGTGTGGCCGTAGTGGGCCCGGGCGGGGAACTCCTCCGCGGTGTGCTGGGAGTCGTGCAGGAGCAGGTCGACCCCGGAGGCCAGGTCGACGATCGCGTCGTGCACGACCCCGTCGCCCCGCTTGCCCGGACCCAGCACCGAGGGGGCGTGGTCCGGGACGTAGGCCAGGGAGGCGCCGTCGTGCTCCACCCGGATACCGACGGTGCGCCCGCCCCGGTGTGGGACGTCGACCGCGACGACACGGAAGGCGCCGATCATCCGCTCGCCCTCGTCCAGGGCGTGGAACCGCCAGCGGCCCTGGAGCCCGGAAGGCACGATCGGGAAGTGCGGGGGCCCCATGGAGCGGGCCAGCACCGACTCCGGGTCCTCGCCCGCCTCGACCGGGATGAGGAGGTCGACCCGGGCGTCAGGATGGTCGACGGCGGGTGAGAACGGCAGTCCCTGCACGTGGTCCCAGTGCAGGTGCGACAGCACCACCGTGCCGCGGAACGGCTCGCCGCCGAGGAGGTCCCCCAGCCGCCGCAGCCCCGTGCCGGCGTCGAGCACCAGCGACACCCCGTCGTCGTCCTCGATCGCGACGCACGAGGTGTTGCCTCCGTAACGCACGAACTCGGCCCCGGGGGCCGGCGTCGAGCCGCGGACTCCGAGCAGGTGGACCCTCATCAGCTGCCCGCCTGCTCCTCACGCCGGTGCCCTCGCGACAGCTCGAGCAGCGCGTCACGCTCGACCGTGTCGGCGGTGGCCACGGCGACCTTCAGCGGCGTCACGGCGGTGAGGGTGGCGGTCCGCGCCTCCCCCTCGAGGACCGCACGCTCGCCGACGACCGTCCCGGGTCCGAGCTCGGCCAGCGGCTGGTCGTCGACCTCCACCCGGACGACACCGTCGAGGAGGAGGAACAGCTCGGTGCCCGGCTCACCCTGCCGGGTCAGGACCTCGCCGGCCGCGAGCCGGCGCAGCTCGGGCTTCCGCCCGCCGCGCATGATCTTCAGGGAGAGCTCGCGCTCGAGCGCCGTCTCGACCTGGGTCACGAGCGCCGGGGACTCCGCGCCACCCCACGGGGTGTCCTCGTCGTGTTCCTTCTCGGTCCACGTCTTGAAGTCCGTCGTCCCGCTCTTCTGGGCGAGCCGACCCGTCTGGTCGTAGACCCAGTGGCGCGGGAACGGGCTGGCACCGACCACCTCGAGCTCGCTGGTGCCGTCCACCCGGATGGTCAGGGCGAGCGTCGTCCACGCGGTCGGGGCGCTCAGACGCACGAAGGGCGGATGCGGGACCCGCCGTGGCAGCGGTGCGCCGGTCCGCCCGCCCGCGGTCTGTACGAACCGGACCGAACCGCCGGTGATCTCCGGCTCCTGCTGCAGGTCATCGAACGCGACCGCCGCCACCGAGAAGGAGCCCAGACCCAGGTTCACGGTCGTCGCCCCGATGTGGCCCGCGCCGAGGTAGCCGGCGTCGACGATCTCGCCGCCGGCGACCTCGACGTACGCGCGGAGTTCGTTCGCGAAGCGGAAGCGGTCCGCCTGCCGGAGCGCCTCGAGGTCGTCGATGGCGTCCGGCGGTGGGTCGTCGTAGTGCCCGAGGCCGATGTCCATGGGGAGCCGCATCACCCCCGTCATCGCCTCGGACGGGATCCACGAGATCGAGGTCACGGACGCTTCGTGTCGCATCGCTTCCCCAGCTGCCGACGTCAGCACCCACGGTCCTCGACCGACGGACACGGAGCGAGGGGGCCACCGGGCCTGTTGGGGGTGTGGGTTCCCCTACCCCGACGCGGTGGGCAGTGCGGTGGTCGCCCGGCCCCGGCTCGTGCATGGTGGTCCGGACGACCTCGAGGAGGAGCCGCGTGTCGATGATCTCGGTGTTCCTCGCGGACGACAACGTGATCGTCCGGGAGGGGGTCCGTGCGCTGCTCGAGCTCGAGGACGACCTCGTGGTCGTCGGCGTCGCCGCCGACTACGACGAGCTCGTGGACGGTGCGGGGGCGACGAACCCGAACGTCATCGTCACCGACATCCGGATGCCCCCCTCGTTCCAGCGGGAGGGCATCGAGGCCGCCAAGCAGGTCCGCAAGCGCCACCCCGGGACGGGTGTGGTGGTCCTGTCGCAGTACGACGATCCCGAGTACGCCGTGTCGCTCCTCGCCGAGGGGGCGGCCGGCTACGCCTACCTGCTGAAGGACCGGGTGGGCGAAGGTGACCAGCTGGCACGGGCGGTGCGGGAGGTGGCCGGTGGCGGGTCCGTCCTCGACCCGACCATCGTCGAGGCCCTCACCTCGCCGGTCCGCGATGTCGGGCAGCTCTCGCCGGACGAGGAGTCGCTCCTGCAGGAGGTGGCCGAGGGGCGACCCATCAAGGCGATCGCCGTGACCCGCATGACCACGCCGGCGGACATCGCCGAACGCATCGAGAAGCTGTTCGTGCAGCTCGCCGAGGGGCTGTCCGCCGGCAGCAGCGGGGCGCTCGACCGGTTGAAGCTCCTGCACCGTGCGATCGTGGACCGTGAGGAGCAGGGCGAGAGCCTCTCACGGCTCCTGCCCGGCGGTGTCGCGGAGCAGCTGCGGTCCGGCGGGAGGAGGATCGGCGAGACCGAGCGCCTCACGGTGACGGTGCTCATGTCGGACATCCGCAGCTACTCCACCATCGCCGAGCGGACCGATCCGTCCGTGCTCGCCCGACAGCTGAACGAGCACCGGGCCGCCATGAACCACGCCATCCTCGACCACGGCGGCACCGTCATGCAGTTCGTCGGCGACGCGGTGATGGCGGTCTTCGGGGCGCCGCTGCCGCTGGACGACCACGCGGACCGCTCGTTCGTCGCGGCCCAGGCCATGCACGCGGCGCAGGCCGAGGTGAACGCCCGCTGGGATGCCGAGGACCTCGAGCCCTTCGGCCTCGGGATCGGCCTGTCCACCGGCGACGTGGCCGCCGCGCTACTCGGGTCCGAGGAGCGGCTCGAGTACTCGGTGGTCGGGGACACCGTCAACCTGACGCAACGCCTCCAGCAGTGGGCCGACCCCGGCGAGACCGTGCTGCTGGACGCCACGCGTGGAGCGCTCACCGGCGACCTCGACCTCGAGGAGTTGCCACCCGCCCAGGTCAAGGGACGGAGCACGGCCGTCCAGGCCTACCGCTTCCCACCGCGAGGTCCACGATGACCGGCGGTCCGCCGACCGACGGGCGACACGCGGCGCTCACGGTGGTGGGGGTCACGATCGCCTCCACGATCGCCACGGTGGCGATCGGCGTCGTCTCCGGCGTCGCGCTCGCCGACTTCCGGGGGCAGTGGGTCTGGTGGCCGATCGGGGTCGCCTTCAGCGCGACCGGCGCGCTGATCACCCTCCGCCGTCCGCAGCACCCCATCGGCTGGCTGTTCCTCTGGTCGGGGCTCTCCGTGTCGCTCACCTTCCTTCTCCAGGTGTGCGCCATCGGCCTGCTCGAGGGGACCGCGTCCGCGTGGACCTCCACTGCCTCCGACTCGCTGAACGTTGCCACCGTCACGATCCTGCTCTTCGCGGTCGGGACGCTCTTCCCGGACGGCCGGCTCCCCTCCCCCCGGTGGCGGTGGACGGTGGGCGTCGTGGGCTGCACCGCCGTCGTCGGGATGCTCGCCACGCTGGCGATCGGGGGGTGGGGAGGCGACGCCGAGCAGGCGCTCGCCCCGAGCCCGCTGCGTGACTCCTGGGGTGAGTTCGGCGACGTCCTCTCGGGCATCTTCTACCCGCTGCTCCTGCTGGTCACGCTCGCCGCGACCGCCGCCCTCGTGCTCCGCTTCCGACGAAGCGAGGGCGTCGAGCGCCAGCAGATGAAGTGGTTGGCGCTGGCCTTCACCGCGACGGCCGTCTCGGTCACCGCGGGCTTCGCGTTCGACGCGGCCGGGCTCACCATCGGCGCGGTCGCCCTGAGCAGCCTCGTGACGAGCGTCGCCCTGGTCCTGATCCCGGTCGCGGTCACGGTCGCGATCCTGCGGCACGGGCTCTACGAGATCGATGTCGTGATCAGCCGCACCGTCACCTTCGGCATCCTGGCGGGGTTCATCACCGCGCTCTACGCGGGCATCGTGGTCGGGGTGGGATCGCTGCTCGGGGGCGGGTCCGAGCCGAACCTGTCGTTGTCCATCGCGGCGACGGCGCTCGTCGCGGTGGTCTTCGAGCCGGTGCGATCACGGGTGACGGGCTGGTCCAACCGGCTGGTCTTCGGGCGCCGCGCGACCCCGTACGAGGTGATGGCGGAGCTCACGGCCCGACTGAGCGAGGTGGCGTCGTGGGAGGAGGCGCTGGGACGGCTGGCCGGGCTCGTCGCGGACGGGACCGGCGCGTCACGGGCCACCGTGTGGCTCCGGGTGGGTGACGAGCTGCGGCTGTCCGCGAGCGCACCCGCTGCCGACGATGCCGCCGGGGCGGCGGTACCGGTCGTCGGGGAGGACCTCCCGGTGCTGCCGGGGGCCGTGGTCGAGTCGGTGACGCACGCCGGCGAGCTGCTCGGTGCGATCACCGTCGACAAGCCCCGGGGAGACACCGTCACCCCGGCAGACCAGCGGCTCATCGGTGATGCGGCGGCCGGCGCGTCGCTGCTCTTCCGCAACCTCCGTCTCAACGCCGAGCTCGCCGACCGGGCCGCCGAGCTGCGGGCGTCACGCCGGCGGCTCGTCGCCTCCCACGATGCCGCCCGCCGGAAGCTCGAACGCGATCTGCACGACGGGGCACAGCAGGAGGTCGTCGCGCTCAAGGTCAAGCTCGGCCTCGCCCGGACGTTGGCCCAGCGCGAGGGCGCCGACCACCTCGTCGACGTTCTCGAGCGGCTCGCGCAGACCACGCAGCTGACGGTGGAGACGATGCGCACCATCGCTCGCGGGATCTACCCGCCACTGCTCGAGGCGGAGGGACTCCACGCCGCGATCAGCGCGGCCGCGACGTTGGCCGACGTCCCCGTCGACGTCACCACGCCTCCGAACGGTCGGTACGCACCCGAGGTCGAAGCCACCCTCTACTTCACGGTGCTCGAAGCCATCCGCGCCACGGGGCAGACGCGCCCGACCCACGTGACGATCGAGCTGACCGACGACAGCCAGCGGCTCACCGCGACCGTCACCCACCACCGGCCCTCCGGGCCCGTCCCGACCGCCGCTGCCGGGATGCTCCATGCCCTCGACCGCATCACCGCGCTCGACGGGGTCCTCCTCACGCAGGCCACCCCGGACAGGATCCGCGTCACCACCCAGCTACCCCACCAGATGGGGGTGTCCTCGTGACGTCGCGAACCACCATCCGAACGGTCGGCGTCGCCACGGTCGCCGTCTCGACGATCGCGGTCGTCGGCGGTCTCCTCGCCGGCGCCGGCGCGTTCCTCGTCGACAACTTCGCGTTCCAGACCGCGGTGGTCGCGATCGGCCTGGGCACCGTTGCGACGCTGGCCGCCGCGCGCCAGGACGACAACCGGGAGGTCCAGCTCCTGACGCTCTTCGGTGCGCTGATGGCGGTCGAGCTCGTCTGCTACGGCATCGTTGGCTGGTACGTCCGGCACCGCCTCGGGGGTGGCGTGTACGACCAGCTGGCCGCAGGGTTGCTCGCGCCGAGGGACCTCCCGCGTGGCATCGCCTTCGTGATGTGGGTGCCGGCGTGGATCTGGATGGTGTCCCTCGGCGGCTTCCTGACCTTCGGGTTGCTGCTGTTCCCCGACGGTCATCTGCCCAGCCCACGTTGGCGTCCCGTCGCCGTGGCGTCCGCGGTGGCGCTGGCCACCATCGCGCGGGCTTCATGGCCCTCGGGTGGCCGACCTCGGCTGCCAACATCTCGGCCATGGAGCCGTCGGGGCCCGCCGGCAGGCTCGTCACCGTCGGGTTCCCGCTGTTCGGGGCGAGCGTCCTCGCCTCGTTCGCTTCGCTGTTCCGCCGCTACCGGGGCGCCACCGTGGAGGTCCGACATCAGCTCCGATGGGCCATCGTGGGTCTGGGATCGGCGGCCATCGCCTTCCCCTTCCTCATCGTCCCGGCGGTGCTCGGCGTGTGGAGCGTCGAGGTGGTCAACATCGGCACGATGTTCATGGCTCCGATGGTCGTGGGAGGGTTCGGGATCGCGATCCTGAAGCACCGCCTCTACGACATCGACGTGGTCCTCAACCGCGCACTCGTCTTCAGCGCGCTCGGGCTGTTCATCACCGTGGTGTACGTCTCGATCGTGGTCGGCGTCGGTCAGCTCGTGGGACAGGGGGACGACCCCGACCTCGCCCTGTCGCTCCTCGCCACCGCGGTGGTGGCCGTGGCGTTCCAGCCGCTGCGCCGCCGGGTCCAGCACTGGGCCAACGTCGTCGTCTACGGCACCCGCGCCACCCCCTACGAGGTGCTGAGCCGCTTCTCGCACACCTCGGCGAGCGCGGACCACGACCACCTCCTCGCCGACGCCGCCGACCTGCTGGCGGCCGCGTCCGGGGCGGCGGTCACCGTCTGGGTCCGGCAGCACGACGAGCTGGTGCCCGTGGCCAGCTCACCCGACGGCTTCGACGTCTCTGCACCGCTGCCCGTATCCGGTGATGCGGCGGCTGACCCTCGCGCCGACCTCACGGTCCCCGTCCACGGCGGCGATCGGCTGCTCGGGGCGATCTCGGTCGCGAAGCCGGCCAGCGAGCCGCTCACCGACGAGGAGCGCGCCCTCGTCGGGCAGCTTGCGGGTGCGATGGGTCTGCTCCTCCGGAACCGGGCCTTGACCGCAGAGCTGGCGGGGACGGTGGAGGAGCTCGCACGGTCGCGTGACCGCATCGTGGCTGCGTCCGACGAGGCACGGCGGATGATCGACCGCAACCTGCGGTCCCAGCCCCTGGAGCTGCTCGACACCCTGGGGGTCGAGCTGGCTCGCCTGGCCGGCGATGTCAGGACGGACGCCGCCACCCGGACCGCGGCGATCCTCGCACAGACCGCGGAGGACGCGCGGCACGCCGCCGCGACGGTGCGCGAGCTCGCGTCCGGTGCCTACCCCGCCCAGCTCGAGGCCGAGGGCCTGGCGCCGGCGCTACGCGCCCGGGCGAGCACGGCGCCGTTCCCGGTGGCGCTCCACGCGGCGGGATGCGGCCGGTACCCCTCGGCCGTCGAGACTGCGGTCTACTTCAGCGTCCTCGAGGCCCTCCAGAACGCGACCAAGTACGCCGAGCCGTCCTCGGTCACGATCGTGCTCGAGGATCGCGGCGGCGAGCTCACCTTCGAGGTCGCCGACGACGGGGTGGGGTTCACGCCGGATCGGGTCCGGCGCGGGGCGGGCCTCCGCAACCTCGAGGACCGGCTCGATGCTCTGGGTGGGACGCTGACCATCGAGAGCGCGCCCGGTCGCGGTGCGCGGGTGCACGGGGTCGTTCCCCTGCGGACCGCGGTCGGCCCGCAGCTCGCCTCAGCGTGACCGCGCAGCCTCCCAGGCGGACTCGAGGCTCAGCGGATCGAAGTCCGACTTCGAGATGAAGTTCGCCGCGCCGGCAGCGATCGCACGCTCTGCGTACTCGCCGGCGGCGTACGTGGACAGCACCACCACGACGGGGGGCTCAGGTCGCTGCACGATCAACCGCGTGGCTTCCAGCCCGTCGATGCCGGGGAGGTTGACGTCCATCAGGACGAGGTCCGGGTGCAGCTGCTGTAGCTGGGCGAACCCGTCCTCGGCCGTCTCGGCCTCCCCCACGACCTCGAAGCCGTCGGACATCTCCACGACGAGCCGGGCGGCAGAACGGAACGCGGCCTGATCGTCCACGATCAGCACCCGCACGGTGTCCACGGTCACGTCCACACCTCGAGAGTGCCCGGCCGCACGGTGCCGGGACAGCGTGCCGGCCGGCCGGATGGCGGTGTGGAGAACCACACCATCACGCGGGCCCGTCCGAGAGGTACAGCAAGACCGCCCGCACCCGGCGGTTCGTCTCGGACTCGGGGGTGAGACCGAGCTTGCTGAAGATGTTGTTGATGTGCTTCTCGACCGCCCGCTCGGACAGGACCAGCGACTCGGCGATGCCGGCGTTGCTCTCGCCCCGCGCGAGGTGCTCCAGCACCTCGGACTCCCGAGCGGTGAGCTGGTCGAGCGGTGACGGCGCTCGCGTCCGGGCCGCCACGAGCGCGTCGACCACCTGAGGATCGATGGCCGAGCCACCGTCGTGGACGTCGCGGAGCGCGCGCAGCACCTGGTCCACGTCGGAGATGCGCTCCTTCAACAGGTACCCCCGGCCGGCCGTGCCATCCTCGAACAGCCGCAGGGCGTACTCCGGCTCGACGTACTGGCTGAGCACCAGCACCGCCGTCTCCGGGTGGGACGCTCGCAGGGCCCGTGCAGCCTGGATGCCCTCATCGCTGTGCGTCGGGGGCATGCGGATGTCCGTCAGCACGACGTCCGGGTGGTGGTCATCGACCGCTTGGAGCAACGAGGGGTAGTCGGAGACGCTGGCCACCAGCTCGATCCCCTCGACCACGTCGAAGAGCAGACGGACGCCTTCGCGCACGAAGTAGCTGTCCTCGGCCAACACCACCCGGATGTTCATGCCGGGAGGATAGGCCGCCCTCGGCCGGGTCCGGCCCACCATTGGGTGTCGACCCCGGGGGCTCTCCACCCGAGCATGGCCGCGAGTAGCGTGGGGTGCGTGCGCATCCCCCGGCGCTCGTCTGCGCACGGAGAGGCCCGCCCGATGTTCACCGCTGCAGAACGCGTCGGACCGCGCGTGGCACGGGGAGCGCGCCCGTGACGACCGACGGGCGCACCGGCCCGGCGAGACGGCTGAGCACGACCGTGTTCGTCGCGGTCGCGTTCGGCATGGTCGCCCTGTACGCGGCCTTCACGGCCGCCCCGCTGGTCGCCGAGGATCTGACGGGCTCCCGGACGTTGAGCGGGCTGCCCGGCGCGGCGGCGATCGCCGGCACCTCGACCGGTGCGGCGTTGCTGTCCGCCCTGATGGCCCGCCGGGGCCGGCGGCCCGGACTCGTCCTGGGATGGGTGGCGGGAGCCGGCGGCGCGGTCCTGGCCCTCCTCGCCGTCGCGGGTGGATCGTTCGTGGTGTTCGTCCTGGCGATGCTGGTGCTCGGCGTGGGTCACGGTGCCAACCAGCTGGCGCGCTTCGCCGCCGCCGATCCGCATCCACTCACCAGGCGCGGCCTCGTGCTGAGCCTCGTGGTGTGGGCTGGGACCATCGGGGCGGTCGTGGGTCCCAACCTCCTCGACCCGATGGGCGCGGCCGCCGAACGGCTCGGCATGCCACCGCTGGCGGGCGGCTACCTCACCGCCGCCACCGCGTTCGGTCTCGCGGCGCTCGTCGTCGCGGTGGCGTTGCGTCCGGATCCGGCCGGTCTCGTCGTGCACCCGGGCGGCAGCCACGGTCGCGGAGCCGGCGCCTGGGACCGGGAGGTCCTGGTCGCGGTGGCCGCGCTCGTCGCGGCCCAGTTCGTGATGTTGCTCGTCATGACGATGACGCCGGTGCACATCCGCGGCCACGCTCACGGGCTGGCGACCGTCGGCGGGGTGATGAGCATCCACTTCGCCGCCATGTTCGGGTTCGCGCCGCTGGCCGGGAAGGCGAGCGATCGGTTCGGCGGCCTCCCGGTCGCGCTCACGGGGCTGGTCCTCGTCGCCGTGGCGGGCATCGTGGCCGCCACGGCTCCCACCGCCGACGTCGTTCTGCTGACCGTGGCCCTGCTCCTCCTGGGACTCGGGTGGAGCGCGGCGTTCGTCGCCAGCAGCTCCCTGCTCGCCTCCGCCGGTGCGCTGGTCCAGGGGCGGGCGGACGCGATCGGGTGGGCCTTCGCCGCGCTCGCGAGCCTCGGCTCGGGGTTCATGATCGCCTCCGTCGGCTACGCCACCATGTGCCTCGTCGGCACGGCCCTCGCCGGCACCGCCGCGCTCCAGGTCATCCGCGAGATCCGCCGGGAGGCCCGGGACCAGGGAGGGGTCGTCTCCGTCACGCCGTGACCGCCACCCTTTACTTCCGCCGGAGCGAGGTCCACAGTGGACCGTCGGTTCGGGGCTCCGCCGTTCGGGGGTGCTGACGGGGCGACGGAGGGAGACGCACGGTGGCCTGGAGCTTGTCCGGTACCTACTTCGAGAACTGCAACTGCGACGTCATCTGCCCCTGCACCTGGTCGGGCATGCAGCAGGAGGCCACCCACGACCGGTGCCTGGCGTTCCTGGCCTTCCACGTGGAGGACGGCGAGATCGAGGGCGTCGACGTCAGCGGCCGCACCTTCGCCATGGTGATCGACACGCCACCCGTGATGACGAGCGGCGATTGGAAGGTCGGGATCCTCCTCGACGACGGCGCTGACGAGGCCCAGGTTGCGGGGTTCCACCAGGTCCTCTCTGGTCAGTCCGGCGGTGTTCCGGCGATGCTCGGGCCGCTGATCGCGGAGGTCGTCGGGTTCGAGCAGGTGCCCGTGTCCTTCGACGAGACCGACGGACAGCACCGCGCCACCTTCGGTGACGCCGCCTCCATCCAGGTCGACGACATCCACGCGACGCCGGACAGCGAGGGACCGGTCCGGCTGACCAACGTGTTCCACCCCGCCAACGACACGCTGACGATGGCACGCGGGGGCGACGACAACACCGTGAACATCTTCGGGATCGCGTTCGAGGGAGCCGGGACGAGCGGCTTCGCAGCACCCTTCAGCTGGTCGGGGTGACCGCGTCGCACGCCGGCCACCCCGCGCTGCTGCGGTGGACGCCGCAGCTCGTGGCGTTGGCCGTGGTGGCGGCTGGGCTGTGGGTGCTGACGGTCGCGCGGACGCCGGCGATGGGGAGCATGCCGGGCACGATGGGCATGGGCGTGGGCGCGTTCGCCGGCATGTGGGCGCTGATGATGGCGGCCATGATGCTGCCGTCCGTCGCGCCGGTCGGGGCGATGTACTCCCGGACCTTCCAGACCCACCGCACCGTCCGGCTCGTCACGTTCACGGGCGTGTACCTGGCGGTCTGGGCGCTCTCCGCGGTGCCGGCCTGGGCGGTGCTCCGGCTCGTTGACGGCCAGCTCGGCTCCGGTCGCAGCGGGACGGTGGTCGCCTCGGTGGTGTTCGTCGCCGTGGGCGCCTGGCAGCTCGGGCCGCTCAAGCAGCGCTGCCTGAGGCACTGCCGCTCCCCCATCGGGCAGCTGATGCACTACGCCTCGTTCACCGGCCCGCTCCGGGACGTCCGGGTCGCCTCGCACCACGCCACCTACTGCCTCGGGTGCTGCTGGGCGCTCATGGCGTTGTTCATCGTGACGGGCGCGATGCACCTCGGGGCGATGGTCGCGCTGACGGCGGTCGTCGCCGCCGAGAAGCTCCTCCCCGGAGGAGAGCAGCTGGCCCGGGCGACCGGCGTGCTGGCACTCCTCGCGGCCGTCGCCGTGTGGTGGCTGCCGGGCCTCGCCCCCGGACTCACCTGATCGTCATGGTCGCCACGCACACGATCTGGTCGGCGTGGTCCCCGACCGCGTCGTCCAGCCGGGCCCGGGTGGCCCAGGTGCTCCTCGTGAGCTCGCGGGCTCCGCGGCCCCGGCACGGCACCGACACACGGACACGTTCGACGTCGCCCTCCCGGTTCCTGTCGAGCGGTCAGACCACCGGAGCGGGCACGTCGGAGGTCACCGCCGCACCGTGGACGTCGTGCTCGCCGACGTGTGCGTGCTCGCCGTGCTCCTCGCCGCCCAGGGACGCAGCTGCCGCGCCGGCGAGACCGACCGTGACCACAGCCACGATCAGCAGCGTCCCCGTCGCGACGATCGGCGATCCATCGCGGCGAGCCAGTCCCCACGCCAGCAGGGTGGCTGCCTCGAGCAGCACGGTCAGCGTGTCGGCCATCGCCACGGGTTCGACCCCTCCCCCGACCACCGGGAGGCCCACCGTGCGCGACAGGGCCCACACCGCGATCGCCACCAGCTGAACGGCCACGGCGGCCTTCGCCGTGCCGGCCGACGGGCGAACCACCAGGGCGACGGCGAGCGCGAGCTGCAGGAGGCCGAAGAGCAGGAACCCGACCGCCAGCCTTCGGGACCCGTCGAGGTGGGGACCGATCGCCGCGAGGTGGACGGCCCCCGCCGCAGCCAGCAGCAGCGTCATCGGGACGACGCGGCGACGGTCGTTCACGGTGGCTCCTCCGGCGGGTGGTCACGAGGCGCCGGCGGTTCGGCGCCCCACGCCCGCCGGCTTGGTCGGCCGTCGGTGGACCGCTCTGCCGGCCCTCCCGCCTGAAGGGGACCTTCGCCGGATCGGGCGGGCCGTTCGACCCTCCAGGCGACCGGCCTGCGCGCCCACGATCGATACGGACGCTCGCCGCCCGCGCAGCGCAGATCTGGGACGTCGTCATGCTGTCCACCACGGACGCATCCAGGAACGCGGTCGACCTCTACTGGCTCCCCGTGGGTGCCGGCGCCCAGCTCGCGCGCCGGTGCGTCCCGGTCTACGAGGCGATCGCCGCCGCACGGGAGCACCGCGACCGCTGCGACCTCTACCACGCGGGGCTCGAGGTCCACCTCGACGGCGACCGGTACGTGATCGAGTCCGCACCCGTCTGGGACCGCTCCGAACCGGACCGGGGCGTGGTGTGCGAGGGGCCCGTCGGTGCTCGCTGGCTCGGTCGTTCCCGGTGGTTCCGGTACGAGGTCCGTCGCTGGCGGGACGGGCTCATCCCCGACATCGCCGAGGCTGTCGACAGCCCTCGCGCGCTCAGCCGGGACCGGGATCGTGCCCAGCGCGTCCTGGACCTCGCGCCCGACTTCCCCCCGCTGACCTGGGGACGCGACGAGCTCGCGACCGGCGACATGTGGAACTCCAACTCGCTCGTCTCGTGGCTCCTCGTCGGCAGCGGTCACGACGTGGACGCCATCGCGCCGCCGACCGGAGGCCGGGCCCCCGGATGGGTCGCCGGTGTGACCGCGGCCCGCCGCGTCGCCGGCGAACTGACCGGCCCCCCGGCGCGCCGGCGGTGGTTCGGGGGTGGGCAAGGGCGGGTGCTCCCCGGGAGCCCGGCGGCACGATGAGGGTGACCATCGAGGAACCTCGGATGAGCACGACACCGCGACGTCGTCTGATCGCCACGATCGCGATCGGGGCGGGAGCGTTGGTGGGGTCGGTCGTCGCTCTCGTGGTGGTGCTCAACCTCCACATCTGGGTGGGTCTCGAGCAGGGGTACGCGGCCAGTCCGACGGAGGTCTTCGACACGTCCGTCGTGCTCGGGATCGTGGACGTGGTGCTGGTCGTCGTCGGCGCCGTCCTCGGCGGCGTCGTCGCCCGTCGACTCACCGTGCGTCGCGCCCACGACCCGATGGAGACCTCCGAGGTCTGAGGCGCCGCGGCCAGACCGCTCGCTGGGGCGATCTGGCCGGCGTACCTGAACGGGTCGTGAACGGTTCCGCACGGTTCTCGGTCCTCTCGATCCATCGGCAGGAACTCACGGCCACGACGTAGAAGCCCGCGGCTACCAGTCAGCCGCCCGACCCCTCCCGGGCCCGAGCGGAGACGTCTCCCGATGAACACGAGAGCAACCCTGCGACGAACGGCCACGGTGCTGAGCGCGACCGCGCTGGCGCTCACCGCCGTCACCCCGAGCGCCCTGGCGGGCGGCTACCCCTACGACTGCGACAAGCAGCAGGTGCTCGTCGTCGAGTACGACGGCAGCGCCGTGACACCGTTCACGACCATCCAGGAGGCCGTCGACTTCGCCGACGGCAACGACGCCGGTAGCAGCGTCGGTGACACCGTGATCGTCTGTCCGGGCGAGTACCACGAGAACGTCCACATCCCGGGTACCGACGACGGCGGCACTCCCGACGACCCAGGCGACGACGTCGCGCTCAACACCAACCTCTCCGTGCGATCGTGGAACGGCCCCCACGAGGTGACGATCGTCGGTGACCTCAGCGAGGCCGACGCCGTCGTGGACATCGACGCGAACGGCGTCAACTTCGGTGGACTCCGGTCTCGGCTTCACGATCACCGCGGAGACCGCAGCGGGAGACGTCGGCGACATCGGCTCCGTCGTGGCCGGCATCCAGGTCGGTGACCCGATGGCGCCCGACATGGAGGACGACGACGACCCGAACGTCAACGCCATGGACGGACTGCAGCCCATGGTCGATCCGACGACCCGCCGAACACCCACGAGTGCCCCGACAAGGAGGAGCCGGCGCTCACGCCGATCAACGTGCGGTGGCCGGCAACGAGATCAACGAGCTGGTCCCGGACGGGTACGCCGGCTCGGTCTCGGGCATCGCGGTCAACAACACGAACAACACCCTGACGTTCCGCAACCTGGTCCACGACCTGTCGGTCAGCGGGAACAGCATCGCGTTCGGCATCCGCTACAGCGACACCAACTCCAACGTCGAGGTGCTCCAGAACGCGGTCAAGGGGCTCGAGCAGGTCGGTGCCGCCGACTGCACGGCGAGCAGCCTCCAGACCCCGACGGTCGGTGCCGTGGGCATCACCGCCGAGGACGAGGCGCTCGACGCCCTGTTCTTCAACAACAAGGTCGAGAAGGTCGAGGCGACCTGCACCGCGATCGGGATCTACAGCGACGCGTGGGGTGGGCTCGAGAACGACCGCAACGGCCAGCAGATCCCGATCGCGACCGACGCCGTCAACAACAAGGTGAAGGACGTGGAAGGCAGCACCAGCGCCGGCATCGTCCTCGCGGTCGCGCTCGCCAGCGAGCGCACCTACGGCGACGGCTTCGGCGAGGACGAGGTTGCGCCGCCGTCGTCGTTCCGCGTCAGCACGAACGACTTCGACGACACCGACATCGCCGTGGCCGTCTTCGGCCAGCTCGCGATGTACAGCTACGTCGAGCAGAACAACTTCGACAAGACCGACATCGGCGTCCAGAACGACGGCAACACCAACCTCGACGCGACCAACAACTACTGGGGCTGCGACGAGGGCCCGCGCTCCATCAGCGGCAAGAAGGAGTGCGCGGACGTGGTCACGCTCGGTGGGACGACCTACGTCCACCCGTGGCTGAAGAACCACGTGGACCACGCCGGCGCCCACGCCGGCGATCACGCCGGGCACCAGTGACCCGGACCCGCACCACCTGATCGGGGGGGAGGCCACGCGCCTCCCCCCCGGCCGTCGTGGACCTGACCGTCAGCCTGACCTGGCCTGCGCGCCGCTGGGCGCGGCGCTACGGACGCGCACCCGTGGTCAGGACACACCCGCCCGTTGCCCGGCGAGGACCGGGTCGCCCCTCGATCTCGCCCATCGTTCCTCACTGGCTCTGGCCGCCGACGGCAGCGTGAGCCGGCACCGAAGCGGAACGATGTCCTGCTACTCCACAACTTGCGCAGCCGGAACGATGTCCTGCTATCCACGGGCGGAACGATGTCCTGCTATCTCTCACCTAGGCTGCCTCGTCGGACGACACACGGGAGCGGGACGTGACGGACAGGTTCGACGAGAAGGCGCGGACCTGGGACGACGACCCGGACAAGGTCGAGCGTGCCCGGGTCGTGGCCGCAGCCGTCCGCGCCGCCGTCCCGCTGACGAGCTCGATGGCCCTGCTCGAGTACGGCGCGGGCACGGGGTTGGTCGCCGGGAACCTGGCCGCCGACGTGGGCACGGTGACGCTCGCTGACACCTCGACCGGGATGCGCGAGGTCATGGCCGAGAAGATCGACGCGGGATCCCTGCCAGCGGACGCCCGCGTGTGGGATCTCGACCTGTCGACCGGCGACGTGCCCGACGAGTCCTTCGACCTCATCGTGACCGTGCTGACGCTGCACCACATCCCCGACATCCAGACGGTGCTGCGAGGGTTCGCCCACCTGCTGACCGACGACGGCCACCTGTGCGTCGTCGACCTCGAGGAGGAGGACGGCTCCTTCCACGCCAGCTCACCCGAGTTCGACGGGCACGACGGCTTCGACCGCGCCGAGCTCCGACGCGCGATGGAAGCGGCGGGCTTGGGCGACGTGGCGTTCACGGTCTGCCACGAGATCGAACGGGACGGCGGGCGCTACCCGCTGTTCCTGGCCACCGCACAGCGTGACCACGCGACACCCAGCACCCGCAGCTGATCCTGGAGCGCGCGCGCCGTCCCGCACCTCGAGATCGGGCGGCTCGACGAGACCGACGCGATGGCCGCCAAGGAGCACGCACCGGGGTGTCACGTCGTCGACGTCTCGATGGTGAGGGCGGAGTAGAGCTCGTCCTCGAGTGCGAAGTGCAGGGTGAGGATGGCGTGCAGGGTCCACAACAGGCGTTGAGCGTCGACGAGGTCGATGGCGCCGAGGCCATCCGTGGGGTGACCGTCGACCAGCCGGCTGTACAGGCGGATGGTGCGGGCGATCTCCCGGTGCGTGCGGGCCATCGGCGCGGTCGGGTCCTCGCCGGGGAAGGCCGCCGCGATCGTCGGGTACAGGTCACGTTCCTCGTGGAGCTCGTGGGGCAACAGCTCCCCTTCGAGGTAGTCACGGACCCGCTCGAGCCGGTCACGGATCTCGTCTGGGGCCATGGTGTCGAGGTCGAGCGCGCCGGCGAGGCGGTCGAGCTCGTCGAGCTCCTGACGGTGGTGGGCGTGTTCTGACAGCAGGTCGTGGGCGTTCGGCGGTACGGCGACGCGGCGACGCTGGGACGAGCGGCGTCGGACGGCCCGCAGGGCGTTGAGGATCACCACCAGGTCGATGGCCTCCTGCAGCAGTGCTCCTGCGACCGGGGCGAGCAGACCGGCTGAGGCGGCTCCCATCGCGACCAGGGACATGCCCATGCCGGCGAACACGCTCTGGCGGGCGATGCGGCGCGTGCGACGGGCGATGTTGATGGCGTGGACGAGACCCTCGAGCCGGTCCACGGTCAGGACGACGTCGGCCGCCTCGGAGGCGGCGCTCGCACCGCGGGGCCCCATGGCTACCCCGACCTCGGCCAGGGCCAGCGCGGGGGCGTCGTTGATCCCGTCGCCGACCATCAGCACGGATCCTGCTTCACGTGCCTCGCGGACGGCGTCCACCTTCTCGTGCGGAGCGCGGTCGGCCATGACACGGTCGACCCCGACGGCGTCGGCGATCAGCTCGGCGACCTCGAGACGGTCGCCGGTGACCATCACCGTCTGTCGGATCCCGAGGCGTCTGAGGTCGCGGAGGACCCGTGGGCTCTCGGGACGCAGGGGGTCCCTGAGCGCGAACGCCCCCGCGAGCTGACCGTCGACCGACACGTAGACGGTCGACCCGCCTTCCAGGTCGCTCATCCGTCGCAGCCGTTGCAGTTCGGGTGGCAGGGACGTCGTGTCGGCGACGAACTCCAACCGACCGATCCGTACCTCGCGGCCCTCGACGTGCCCACGGATCCCACTGCCGAGCGTCTCCTCCACCTGCGTCGGGAAGGGCAGGTCGGCCCCACGCTCGGCGGCCGCGGCCACGACAGCGGGGGCGAACGGGTGCAGTGACAGCTGCTCCAGCGCCGCGCTGGCCCGCAGGAGGTCGTCGGTGGTGACGCCAGCGGCGGGCTGGACCCGGAACACGCGTGGGCGGCCCGCGGTCAGCGTGCCGGTCTTGTCGAGCAGCACCACCTGCGCGGCGGCCAGGGCTTCCAAGGCGCTGCCACCCTTGATGATCACCCCGACCCGGGCGGCGGCGCTGAGCCCGCCGACCATCGCGGCCGGCGCGGCCAGGATCAGCGGGCACGGGGTCGCTACCACCAGCACCGCCAGCGCACGGACAGGGTCGCCCGACCACGCCCAGGCCGCGCCCGCCAGCACGAGCGTGACCAGGACGAACCAGCCCGCGGAACGGTCGGCCAGACGGACGAACGGGGACCGCTCGCTGGCGGCCTGCTCGACCAAGCGCACGATCCCGGCGTAGGTGGAACCTGCCGCGGTCGTGGTCGCACGCAGCTGCAGCACGCCCCCGGCGTTGACCGCACCGCTGCGCACCAGGCTTCCGGGGGAGACCTCGGTCGGGCGGCTCTCGCCGGTGAGCGCGGACTCGTCCAGCACCGCCTGGCGGTCCAGCACCATGCCGTCGGTCGGTAGGACCTCACCGGTCTTGACCAGCAGGACATCGCCGGCCCGGACCGCGTCGACCGTCACGTCCTCGACCTGGCCGTCGTCGTAACGGTGGGCGACGCGGGGTGCCCGCGCCAGCAGCGCCGACAGCTCTCGCCGGGCACGCCCCTCGGCGAAGCGCTCCAGGGCCTGCCCGCCGGTGAGCATCACGGCGATGACCGCGCCGGCCACGAGCTCCCCGAGTGCGAGCGCGCCGGCCATCGCCAGCGCGGCGATGACATCGACGCCCGGCCGCCGCTGGCGGACGGCGTCGACCGTGCCCACCAGCGCGGTCAGCAGGGCCACCGCGGTCGCCGCGCCGAGCAGCAACGTGCCCAGGAGCGACCAACCGATGAGCCGGGCGACCAGCCCACCGGCCAGCCCGATCACCGTGGCCGGCAGGAGCAGCGCGGGGACGGTGTCGGCCACCCGTTCACGACGCGGTCGGCTCTCCCCCAGCGCGGACGGTCCGACGTCGGGCGGAGTGGATCCCTCGACGGGCGGGTTCGGTGCCGGAGTGGTGGAGGTCATCGGCCGTCATCTCAGCAGGCGGGTACCGCCCCGCCACGGGGCAGAGCGACTCGCCGGTCAACACAGTCTGGACCGCCCAGAGGGAGGCCTGAAGGGGCGATGTGCCGGTTGCGCCGGGCCCTCTGGCCCTGGACCGGATGGGCTTGGCCTACCGCCCGCGGCGATCCCCGCACCGACGCGAGCTCGAGACGTTGTCTCTGTGGATCGCCGTGAACACGACGAGGGTCCTGCTCGCCCAGACCCGGCTTCGGTCAGGCCTTCGTCGCGGACGCGGCACCGCTCGTCCTCCGACCCTGGGAACGGCCCGGGAGGCTCGTGTATCTTCGTGACACCTCGTCACGAAGATCGGATCGGGATCCGTGTTCCTCGCACTCCGCGACCTGCGCACCGCCCGTGGTCGCTTCGCCCTCATGGGCGGGACCGTGGCACTGGTGACGGTCCTGCTCGTCCTGCTCACCGGCCTCGCCGACGGCCTCGTCGACGACGGCGTGTCGGGGTTGCGGTCCCTGCCGGCCACCCACCTCGCCTTCACGCAGGGCACCGACGCCACGTTCTCGCGATCGACGGTGACCGACGCCGACGTCCAGGCGCTCGATCAGGGCGACGTCCGGGCGACCCCCCTCGGGGTGAGCTTCGTGAACGCCCGGTCGTTGGACGGCACCCCCGCCGACCTGGCGCTGTTCGGAGTCGACCCCGAGGGGTTCCTCGCTCCGTCACCGACGTCCGGGCAGGCGCTGCGCGACGACACACCCGGCGCGGTGCTGGACGAGTCGCTCGAGGACACAGGGCTGGCGATCGGCGACACACTGCGACTCGCCGGCGCGGCTGACGTCGAGCTGGAGGTCGTGGGCTTCGCCGACGTCGGTACCTACGGCCACGTGGGCATCGCGTACCTGCCGCTGGCGACCTGGCGCCAGGTCGTCTTCGGCAGCGCCGACCGCCAGGTCGCTTCGGCGGCGGCCCTCGACGTGCCTGACGGATCCACCGTCCCGCCAGCGCCCGACGGTCTCGAGGTCATGACCCGACCCGAGGCGTTCATCGGCTCGCCCGGCTACGGACCGGAGCAGTCCACCCTCAGCCTCATCCAGTGGTTCCTGTACGTCATCTCGGCGCTCGTCGTCGGGGCGTTCTTCACGGTGTGGACGATCCAGCGGACCCGCGACATCGGCGTGCTCAAGGCGCTCGGGGCGAGCAGCGCCTACGTGATCCGCGATGCCCTCGCGCAGGCGGTGGCCGTGCTCGTGGCTGCGGCGACGGTCGGCGGAGTGGTCGGCGTGATCCTCGGCCTGTGGCTCGGGGCGGGACCCACGCCGTTCCGGCTGAGGCCCGGCTCGGTGATCACCGGCATCCTCCTGCTGATCGTGTTCGCACTCGTCGGGGCGACGGCCGCGCTCCGCCGCATCACCCGCGTCGATCCCCTCATCGCTCTCGGAGCCGACCGATGACCCTCCACCTCGATCGGGTCCGCCTCACCGTCGGCGACGGCGACGCCACGTTCCACGTGGTCGACGACGTCACGCTCACGATCGAACCCGGCGAGGTGGTGGTGCTGCTCGGCGCGTCGGGGTCCGGCAAGTCGAGCCTGCTCGCCCTGGCCGGCGGGCTCGTGACACCCTCGGCCGGGACGGTCCGGATCGGCGATACCGACCTGACCACGGCCACACGCAAGGAGCTCGACACGGTCCGGCGCGACCGGGTGGGCCTCGTGTTCCAGTCGGTGAACCTCTTCGGGTCGCTGACGGCTCTCGAGCAGCTACTGCTCGTCGCCCACATCGAGCGGGACCGCCCGAGCCGGCAGCGCGACCGGGCCATGGCCCTGCTGGCCGAGGTCGGGATCGCCGACAAGGCCGACCGCCGTCCACACGAGCTGTCGGGGGGCGAGCGCCAGCGGGTCGGCATCGCCCGCGCCCTGTTCACCGAGCCCGACGTCCTGCTCGCGGACGAGCCCACCGCGGCGCTCGACACGGAGCGCACCCGCGAGGTGGCCGAGCTGCTCGCACGCGAGACCCACGAGCACGGGGTCGCGACGATGATCGCCACCCACGACCCGGAGGTCGTGCCGGTCGCTGACCGGGTCGTGCGCATCCGTGACGGGCGGCTGCAGACCGACGCCGGCTGATGCCGAGGATCGACGCCCCGACCGTTGCCGAGCACCACGCACAGCGGCGCGCCGAGATCCTGGCGGCGGCGGGGCGGCTCTTCGCCGAGCGCGGCGTCGTCGCGACCGACCTCAAGGACGTCGCGGACGAGGTGGGCCTGAGCCGTACCGCGCTCTACCGCTACTTCCCCGACCGGGATCGGCTGTTCCTGGCATGGGCCGACCAGTTGCACGTGCAGGTGGCGTCCGCCCTCGAGCAGGTGCTGGCCGACCACGACGATCCTCACGCACGACTCGAGGCGTGGATCGAGTACCAACTGCGCCACGTCGCCGGTGACGGCCACGCCGTGGGGCGCCGGGTCCAGGACGAGCTCGGTGCGCTGCCGCCCGAGCTGCGCAACCGGATCGAGGGCGCCCACCGCGATCTGCACGATCGGTTGGCCGGAACGATCGCGGAGATCGTCGGCCATGGTCCCGACGTCACGCTGCTGGCGAGCATGGTCGGCGCGGCCATCCAGGGCGCCAGCACGCACGTCAGCGATGGCACCCCGGTCGAGGACGTCCTGCCCATCGTGCAGCGGGCGATCGCGGCGCTGCTCGACGGGGCCGCGTGACCGTCCGCGATCGTGGGTGGACGCGGTCGTCGCCGACCGCCCGACGGTCGATGACCGGGACCTCCGGCCGGGCGGGCGGGCACCTCGGCCCGTGTCTCCTCACCGCGGATCGCGGATGCTCCACACGTGGACACTTCGACGGTTCTCGAAACGATCGGGCTCGGATCGATCTCGCCCGAGGTGGTGGCACGGTTCGGGGCGCTGGCGGATCCGACCCGGCTGGCGATCCTGGGGGTGCTGTCGGGTGAGCCGCGGTGCGTGTGCGAGGTGAACGAGGCCGTGCCGGTCGCACCCAACGTGCTGTCGTACCACCTCAAGGTGCTGCGCGAGGCCGGACTCGTCACCGCCACGAAGCGGGGTCGGTGGGTCGACTACGCGCTCGACCACGCCGCCCTGGCCGCCACGCGCGACGCCGTGCCCGCCGCAGGACGGACCGGCTGATGGCCGTGTCCCCTGCTCCGACCGCGGCACCACCCGTCCCGACATCGCAGGTGGGGCTGAAGGTCGCCGGTGCCGCCGCGGTCTGGTGGGCCCTGTACGCGGTCAACGACCGGGTCTGGGACACGGTCGTGTACGGCTGGGCCGGACTGACCGAGGGCTCGAGGTGGGCCGAGGCGGTCCACTTCTTCCTCTACGACACGGTCAAGATCGCGCTGCTGCTGACCGGGATCGTGTTCGTGATCGCCGTGGCCCGGACCTTCATCACCCTGGAGCGCACCCGGGCGCTGCTGGGGGGCCGCCGCGAGGGCGCCGGCAACGTGGTCGCCGCGGCTCTGGGGGTCGCGACGCCGTTCTGCTCGTGCTCGGCGGTGCCGGCGTTCATCGGGTTCGTCTCCGCCGGCATCCCGCTGGGGGTGACGCTGTCGTTCCTGATCGCCTCGCCGCTGGTCAACGAGGTGGCGGTCGTGCTGCTGTACGGACTGTTCGGCTGGCAGGTCGCCGCCCTCTACCTGGCCGCCGGGCTGAGCCTGGCGGTGGCGGCGGGGTTCGTGCTCGGCCGCCTGCGGCTGGAGGGCTGGGTCGAGCCGTTCGTCTACGACCTGGCCGGCACCGCCACTGGACTGCCGGACGACGGACGGTCGTGGGCCGACCGGTTCACGACCGGCCGGGTCGAGGTCCGCACCATCCTGGGCAAGATCTGGCCGTTCCTGCTCATCGGCATCGGCGTCGGCGCCGCCATCCACGGCTGGGTGCCCGAGGACCTGTTCGCCCGATGGGCGGGCCCGGAGAACCCGCTGGCCGTCCCGGTCGCGGTCCTGTTGGGCATCCCGCTGTACTCCAACGCCGCCGGGATCCTGCCGCTGGTCGAAGCGCTGTACGCCAAGGGCCTGCCGATCGGCACCGTGCTCGCGTTCATGATGTCGGTCGTCGCCCTGTCGCTGCCCGAGATGATCCTGCTGCGCCGCGTCCTCAAGCCCAAGCTGATCGCGACGTTCATCGGGGTGGTCGCCGCCGGGATCCTGCTCGTCGGGTTCCTGTTCAACCTGATCCTGTGAGGAGCACCGCCATGACGACGTTGCACATCGAGATCCTCGGCCCCGGCTGCGCCAACTGCCGGGCGCTTGAGGCCGCCACCCGCCAGGCCGTCGCCGATCTCGGCCTGGACGCCACCCTCGACGAGGTCACCGACTACGCCGCCATCGCGGGCTACGGGGTGATGTCCACCCCCGGGCTGGTGGTAGACGGACAGGTCGTGTCCACCGGCCGCGTCCCCACCGCGGCCCAGATCGCTGAGCTGCTCGGACAGCGAGCTGGTGCATCATGACCATGGGAACCACGAGCTTTCCGGCTGCAGAGGCTGACCACGGTTAGGCTTCCCGAAGGCCGTGCACGAGAACGAGGAGGTGGGGTCCATGAGCAGATCGACGTGGGTGCTCCCGTCTCGGGTCACGGTCGAGCGGTAGGTCGCTCGGGAGCGCCGTCCAAGCGTTCCCGAAAGGCGCGACGATGCACTTCACCTCTGAACCGCGTGTCCACGACGGCGTCATCGAACGAGACTTCACCATCGAGAGCGTGCCGGGGATCCTCTGGACGCCCGAGTCCGCCTCGACATCGATCCCGCTGATCCTCCTCGGCCACCCGGGCGGGCTGCGGGACATGCACTCCCGGCTCGCCGCCCGTGCCCGACGCTCCGCACGGGACGGCTTCGCTGCGGCGACCATCGAACTCCCCGGAAGCGGCGACCGACCAAGGCTGGCCACACTCGAGCGTGCTCGCGCCGATCTGCGGCGGGCCCTGGGAGCCGGCGACCCAGTCAACCCTGAAGTCATCGACCGGCTCGTCATGCCGCTGGTCGAGCAAGCAGTCCCAGAATGGCAGGCCGCCCTGAGCGCGTTACTCACGCTGCCGGAGATCGGGGGCCCAGTCGCCTACTCCGGAGGGGTGATCTCCATCGGCGTCCGGCTGGCGGCGGTCGAGCCCCGTGTCGTAGCAGCCGGGCTGTTCGCCGGGAGCTTCGTGCCACGCGCCATATTCGAGGATGCCCGCCGCGTCACCATCCCGCTGCACGTCCTGCTGCAATGGGACGACGACGGGAACGATCGGCAGGCCGCCCTGGACCTGTTCGACGCCTTCGGCTCCCAAGAGAAGAGCCTGAACGCCAACATGGGCGGGCACACCGGCGTCCCGGCGTTCGCTGGAGAGGACGCGGCAGGGTTCTTCGCCCGACATCTCACCTGATCCTGCCGAGCCTTGCGTGACGGTTGATCGCGACTCCTTCAGAGGAGCCGTTCGGCAGCCATGCGGCTGCTCAACCTCCAACGTCCCCGGCCGGCGGCTCGGGTTCGCGCAGCCAGGCGGGGATGTCGCGGTGAGCGTGCACGCCAGCTGGACGCGACACCCGGACTACTCACCCGGCGGATGGTCTCGGGCGAGTCGTTCGATGCCGTCCAAGACGATGTCGAGTCCGACGTCGAAGGAGTCGCCGAAGGAGTAGCCCGGTTGCAGCACGTGCTCCGTCGTGAACGAGAGCAGGTTGGGGTAGAGGTCGGGCGACAACTGCTCGCGGATGGCGGTGGCGACCTCGTCGAGGTCACCCGCATCGCCTGTGGGCAGGCTGGCCTCCTGGATCGCGAAGCCGTAGACGAACGCGTCGATCACGGCGTAGGCGTGGGCGACGATCGGCATCGGCAGGCCGGCACGCAACAGACAGCCGAGGACTGCATCGTGGTGGTGCAAGGTCGCGGAGCCGGGTGCTGGGCGCGACTCCATGAGGGGCACGGCCCACGGGTGGCTGCCGAGCACCTGCCGTGCGGACACGCAGCGGTGGCGGATGGCGTCGCGCCAGGGCAGGTCGTCCGGTGGCGTGTCGATCTCGGCGAAGACGCGGTCGACCATGCCGTCGAGGATCGCGTCCTTGTTGGCCACGTGGTGGTAGAGCGTCATGGGCTTGGTGTCGAGGTGGTCAGCGAGTTTGCGGATGGTCAGCGGCTCGACGCCGATGGCGTCGGCGAGCTCGACCGCCCCCTGCAGGACCCGCTCACGGTTCAGCCCGGTCGGTGTGGCACGGGCGTCGTCCTTGACCATCTGTCCGCTCCTCGTGGGGCAGGGGGTTGCGCATCGTACTTAGTACGGATAGGGTTCGCTCATCATCGTACTAAGTACGAACCGCACGGGCTCGTCGTGAGCCCCACCCACCAGGAGCACACGATGAGCCACACCACCATCCCCGGCCGGACCCCGGTCTCCGACACCACCGGCACCGCCACGATGCGGGCGATCGTCCAGAGCCGCTACGGCTCGGCCGACACCCTTTCGGTCACGAGCGTCCCGCGGCCCACGATCGAGGCGGACCAGGTGCTTGATCGAGGTCGCCGCCGCGGGTGTCGATCGAGGCGTCTGGCACCTGATGACCGGCCAGCCCTACCTCGTCAGGCTGATGGGCTACGGCCTGCGGGCGCCGGCACAGCCGGTACCCGGCGCCGACGTGGCCGGTCGCGTCGTGGCCGTCGGTGCGGACGTGACCCGCTTCCGCCCGGGCGACGAGGTGTTCGGCATCGCTCGCGGGGCGTTCGCCCAGTACGCGACCGCCGACGCGGACAAGCTGGCCCACAGGCCCGACAACCTCACCGCGGAGCAGGCGGCCGTCGCTGCGATCTCCGGCATCACCGCCCTGCAGGCGCTGGAGGACATCGGCGAGCTGCAGGCCGGCCAGCGGGTGCTCGTGATCGGCGCTTCGGGCGGCGTGGGCAGCTACGCCGTGCAGCTCGCTCACGCGAAGGGCGGGGTCGTCACCGGTGTGGCCAGCACCGCCAAACTCGACCTGGTCCGATCGCTCGGCGCCCAGTACGTCATCGACTACACGCGCCAGGACCTGGGCGCCGAAGGGGTCGACTACGACCTCGTGATCGACATCGGCGGCCGCAACAGCATCCGGACGCTACGCCGGGTGCTGGCTCCGACCGGAACGCTGGTCATCGTGGGCGGTGAGGGCGGGGGCCGGATCACGGGCGGGATCGGACGCCAGCTGCGCGCCGTGCTGCTCTCCCTGTTCATCCGCCAGCGCCTGGCGATGTTCATCAGCACCGAGCACCACTCGTTCATCGAACGGCTCGCCGCCCACCTGGCCGACGGGGCCGTCGTCCCGGCCATCGACCGCACCGTGCGCCTCGCCGAGGTCCCCGACGCGATCCGCGCCCTGGAGTCCGGCGTCGGTCCGCGGCAAGGTCGCCGTCCGCATCGCCGATGCCGCATGAGCAACCCCGGAGAGCGCACGAGGAGCACCCCGTGAACGACATCCGACCCGACGACCGCAACGACCGGTCCCGCGACGCGAGCACGCCACCATCCTCCCGCCGCCGCAACCTCCAGCTGCTCGCCTTCGCCTGGCTGGCGCTGTCGGTGGTCTGGGCTGGCGTGATCATCGTCACCGATGCGCTGGCCTGGCCGCTCGCCCTCTGGATCGCCACGACCCTCGGGCCGCTCACGCTGCTGCGACGCCGGATCGACGACTCGTCCGACGACCGTCCTGGCCGGTGAGCAGCGACCACACCACCCGATACCGGCGAGCTCCTCGGCGCCCTCACCCTCGACCCGACCCGCGACTACCAACCCCGCGGCGTCGAACCCGGACCGGCACAGAACTGGATCGCACGAAGGAGATCGGGATGCTCCGGTGCATCGGAGCCCGTTCGAATCCAGCTCATGGCCTCCTACCTCGAGGGGGGCCACCCCTTCCCCGACCGCACCCACCTGTCGGTTCTGTTCGCGACGTTCCAGCTGGAGGTGTTCCGCGCGATCGAGCGCTGGATCGACTTCGCGCGCGACGAGATCGACGACTGGCCAGCCACCCGAGGGCTCGGCATGACACCCCGGATCGAGGCACTCGCACGGGCTCTGGCCGAGGACCGGTCTCCGTTGGAGGAGTGACCAACGCGGTCGTGCTCACCCGCTTCCACGGCTACCGGGTGCTCAGCGCGATCGGCGGCCCACGATGCGACGGCGTACCGATCATCAACGCTCAAGGTCTGCGCGGGACCTGCCATCGCGAGAGCACCACGCCCCGCCCACCGGTCAGTCTCGGCGAGAGTCCTCGCGCTTGGTGAGGAAGCGATCGACCTGCGTGTGGACGTCTTCTGCGGTCTCGCGCACGGCAGCCATCAGCGACGCCTCGGCCGAGGTGCCGACGAAACGCGTGTGCCCCGAGACAGCGATCCAGCACTCCAGGACCACCCGCTGGGAGGGCGTATCACGCTCCTTGACCGAGATCTCGAGTTCGACCTGATCGTCGTCGAATCGACGGAGCCGCCGGTCGAGCCGGGCGGACAGGATCTCGACGATCTGGTCGGATTCGGACGGGTCGAACTCAGGAACGACACGCAGGCTGTCAGCAACGGTCGCCAAGTCGATCTCCTCTTCGGAGGAAGCGGGACAACGGTGTCGCCACACGAACGCGTCGACGACACGGCCCACGCAGATCTCGAACGTCGGGTCGGCGAGACGCTCGGGTGAGTGGCTGTTCGGTCTGCGGTGGAGTCACACTACCCGCGTGGCGGGTTCACTGCCCGGGTCACGGATGCGAGGGAGGAAGTGGGGGCGGCCGCGTAGCGCATCAGCAGCTCCTGGGTGTCGCGCTTGTCACGCCGCGCCAGTGCCTGAAGATCCAGGCATCGCCGACGCCCCACATCCTCGGCGCGTGCGTCCTCGGTCACAGCAGCACCCGCATCCGCTTCACGTCACGCACGTCCACCTCCGCAGATCCGGTCTGCTCCGTTCGACCCTCCATGGTCGCTAGGGCCTACAGGACACTGGCATGAATTGCCGCGTCCCATCGCTCGGTCGAAACAGCGAAGCGAAAGCACGACACCAGTCCCCCGACCGCGACGCGGCGACGATGGCATCGGCCGGCTGTCGATCAGCGTCGTCCTCGTCGGCGTACCGAACGGTGTCGGGTGGCGCCTTGGTCTCTGCCACCCGCACCAAGAGGGGCTCGTGGCCATCGGACTCGACCGTGATGGTGCCCGACACGTCCCAACCGGTGTACAGGCCGCCGAAGTTCACGTAGGACGCGTGTACTGCCCTCCCTCTCATCGAGACCGTGACCGAGACGTCACATCCGGATTCAACGATGCGCGGGGGCAGGTCGGGAGAGGCGGGGTACCCGATCGTGTGTTCGACGGCAAAGGTGATGGCGTCGGCGTACGGGGTGATCGACCCGGCATCTTCGTACACCTCGTCGACGTGAAGGCAGATCGTCTCGACCGGTTGGTCTGCCCACGCGGGAACACGCAGCATCGTTGCCGGAGCTTCTGCGGCGCAACCGACCAGTGTGAAGGCGGCGGTCACGAGGCCGAGACGGCGACACCTCACCCTTATCTCCTGCGCTGGGACAGAGCAGTCCGATCCCACTTCTCAAGTCTGCTCGCGCGTCACCACCTCGGCAAGAGAACGACCACCCCGGGTGCCCACGGGGTGATCTGATCGATCGTACTGAACCACCCAGGGTTCGATGGAGACTCGGCTCATTGGTTTCCACCCCGGCCGGGTCTGGCTGTTGGGCAGCGTGGAACGCTGCTTCGAACTCCGCGGACGGGACGTCAGCGCAGTGGCTGTGGAGACGCTGCTCGTTGACCCCGTGCACCCAGGACAGGGTCTCACGATCTCGTTGACCCGGGCCATGGGAAGTCCTCGGTGCGAGCGTGGACGTGCACCGCCGCCGAAGGGGCGCAGTCGCAGGGTTCGGTGCCGCCATCGTCTCGTGGAGGGGGCGTGCCTGTTACCCCCGGGGCCTGCGAGCAGCACGGAGGGACCGGTGTGCGGACTCATCCTCGTTCGAGCAACTGGGTGAGGAGTCGCCGGAGGGTCTGATGTCCGTCGGACCCGAGGATCTCGTCCATGCGGTCCTCAAGCTCCGCGATCGTGTGCTTGCCGGCATCGATCGCGGCACGTCCGTCGTCGGTGAGCACGATGAGTTTCGCGCGCCCATCGCTGGGGTCCGGCTGGCGGGCGACGTAGCCCAGTTCCTCGAGTTCGTCGACGCGCTGCGCCATGGCTTGCGGGGTGATGTTGGCGCGGTGGGCGAGATCGGTCAGCCGCGACCCGGCCGGGTCGATCTGAGCGAACACGGCCGAGTGCTTCGGCTTCTGCGGGTAGCCGGCCCCCACGACCCCATCGACGATCTTGAAGCCCAGCAGGCTGTAGGCCTGTCCGAGCATCGAGACCGTGTTGAGACGGGTGACATCCCACCGGTCGGGAACCGTCGACATCCGTCACCTCAACTATTGAAGTGTCCTTGATTTTCAGGCAAACTTTAGCAGTTTGCGGGCCGGTTCCCCGGAGGGAGATCGATGGGCGAATGAGACACCTGACCGCTCGGGCCGGATCACCGCCAGCGCACGAGCCGAAGGGAAGCGAGGCGCCCCGCCAGACCGTGATGTCGCTCGGGGATGCGCCGATCGTCGTCGAGAACCTGACCAAGATCTTCGACGGCTCGGTGCGCGCAGTCGACCGACTCAGCTTCACGGTCGAGCCCGGAAGCGTGACGGCGTTCCTCGGCCCGAACGGCGCCGGCAAGACGACCACATTGCGCGCCCTGCTCGGGCTCGTGCGCCCCACGTCGGGAACCTCGACGATCGGCGGGGTCCCTTACCACCGGATCCCCGAGCCCCTGCGGGTGGTGGGCGCTGCCCTGGAGTCCTCGAGCTTCCACCCGGCCCGAACCGCCCGTAACCACCTGGGGATCCTGTGCACCGTCGCCGGCCTGCCGGCGTCACGGGCCGACGAGGTGCTGGACCATGTGGGACTGGCCGACGCCGCTCGGCGCAAGGTGCGGACCTACTCGCTGGGCATGCGGCAAAGGCTCAGCCTCGCCGCAGCACTGCTCGGTGACCCGAGGGTGCTCGTGCTCGACGAGCCGGCCAACGGCCTGGACCCTGAGGGGATCCGCTGGTTGCGGAACGTCTTGCGTGCCCTGGCAGACGACGGCCGCACGGTCCTGGTGTCCAGCCATCAGCTGAACGAGGTCGAGGAGATCGCCGACCACGTCGTGATCCTGGATCGTGGCCGCCTGGTCACCGCAGGCGCGATCGCCGATCTGGCAACCGGGACCCATCGTGTCGTCGTGCGCACACCACAGCCCGAGCGATTGCGCGCGGCGCTCCCATCAACGGCCACCCTCGACGAGACCGGCGCGATGACTCTGACGGTGCACGGCGCAACATCTGCAGACGTCGGCCACTGGGCGTTCCTGGCCGGAGTCGAACTGCACGAGCTGCACAGCGAACGCGTCGGCCTCGAAGAACTGTTCTTCTCCCTTACCGAGGCAGGCGCACCGTGAACCGGCTCGTCCGCGCCGAACTCCTCAAGCTGCGCACCACCCAGGTCTGGTTCTGGCTGCTGCTGGCGATCCTTGCCCTCGCGGTGGCCGCAGGCATCGCCACGCCCCTCTCCGGCGAGATCCAGACCCCAGCCGACGTCGCGACGATGTTCGCCAACACCAACGGCGGCATCTACGTCACGTTCATCCTCGGGATCCTCGGCATCACCACCGAGTTCCGGCACCAGACCTTCACCCCGACCGTGCTGGCCACGCCATCACGCTGGGCCATCGTCACCGCCAAGCTCCTGACCTACGCCCTGGTCGGCGCCGCGTTCGCACTGCTCGCGATCGCGGTGGAGCTCGCCATCGCGGCGCCGTGGCTGTCCAGCCATGGGATCGAGTTGCAGCTCGTCGGCGACGTCGGCAACGCCATGCTGGGACTGGTCCTGGTCTTCGTGCTCTTCGCGGTCATGGGCGTCGGCTTCGGAGCCCTGCTGCGAAACCAAGCCCTCGCGTTGAGCCTGGGCCTGGTGTTCCTGCTGGTCGTCAACAACCTCCTCGGCGCCCTTCCGGGCGTCAAGGCCCTCTTTGCCTACCTGCCCGAAGGTGCCATGCTCTCTGCCCTTTACCAGGACGGCACGCACGGCCCTGAAGGCGTCACCCTGCTGCCGGCGGCCGGCGGGGTCGTGGTGTTGTTGCTGTGGGCACTGATGCCAGCGGCGCTCGGCGCAGCCGTCACCCTCAACCGCGACATCACCTGATCGGTCCACCTGGGGCGTCACCCGAAACCACTCGAAATGGCGAAACGGCCCCGAAGGGCCGCTCCTAAGTAGCGGGGGCAGGATCTGAACCTGCGACCTCCAGGTCATGAGCCCACTGGAAGCAGTTCCGTGTCGTGCCGAGCCGTCCCGGCGGATCCCGAGATGTGGTCCTGACCAGAACGAACGTCGACTCGTAGTCCCACGCGGCCCGGCGGCGAACCGACCTGGACCAGACTTCCGGGCAGCCATGGGGCAGCCATACGACCCGTCATCCGTCCTCGGTTTCCTGGGGCGGTTGCTCCGGGTCGTGCAGCCAGGCAGGGATGTCGCGGTGGGCATGCAGGACCCGCCAGACGTCGAGGCGACCTGGCTGCTCGACATAGAAGACGACGTACGGGAACCGGCCGAGCAGCCACGAGCGAAGCCCGGGAAGGTCGAGCTCGGCGGCGTACCGGGGGGAGCCGGTGTCGGGGTGAGCTCCGAGATGCCGCAGCCCCGCCTGGACGGCGTCGACGAAGCCGACGGCGGTGTCGACATCAGCGTTGTCGCGATACCAGTCGACCGCCTCCCCGATGTCCAGCCTGGCACGCTCGCGTAGAACGACGCGCAGCGGATCAGTCACCTGGCGACTGGCGTGCCCGATCGCGCAGACCGTCCAGGAACGAGTCATCCACGTCGACCGACGGCTCGGACGCGGCACCGGCGAGCAGCAGATCACGCAGGGCGGTTCGTTCGAGGTCGCGTCGGATGAGGTCGCGCATGTACTCGCTGGTCGATCCGTAGCGGCGGAGGGCGACCTGCTCGTCCACGAACGACTTCAGCGTGTCGGGCAGAGAGATGTTCATCGTCGTCATGCAACCATCCTACCGCCGTTGACAAACCTTGTCATCGGAAGTGAGGCAAGAGGCGGGCAGCTGCTGGGTACCGGAACGCGGTCGTCTCGTGTTCACTGCCCGGCTCCCACGGACAGGACCGCCGCATGAGGCCACGATCGGGTTTCCGGCACCCACAGGGCGTCACTCCATCGTGCCGAGGACGTCCTCGAGCATCTGCCGTGCTCGCGGGCGGAGGGGGTCGTCCGGGAAGTAGCGCTCCACGATCTCCACCGCCTGCTCGACGGTGGTGACGTCGAGGGTCCGCAGCAACAGGCGCAGGTCGTCGGCGTCGCGGACCGCCCGAGCCGCGCGGATCTTCATCGCGAGCAGATGCTCCGGAGGCGTCGTCAGCACCCGCAGGTTCGGGTGGTCGTAGACCGGTGTGCCGCGACCAGCGCGGCCGGACACGTAGGAGCTGGCCTGGTTGTTCAGCCACGACCGCGGGAGCCCCAGTTCATCGGACACCTCCCGCGCGGCATCCAACATCGGCCCGTCAGGTTCGAACAGCGCGTCGACGTCGCGTGTGGCCGCCCGTTCGTCGAAGACCAGGACCATCGCCGCGCCGCCGAACACGTGCACCTCACCGACCACACCCCGGCGCGCCAGCTTCGACGCCAGCAGATCGAACGCCTCGCGCAGCCGAGCGCGGTCCAGCAACGGCTCCGGAGTCACGCTGCCTCCAGGTCGTGGCGGTCGATCATGATGCCCCGGCGCCGGTACGAGGCCGGGGCATGCACCAACGCTTGTGCCCGCCCGGACGGCAGGTCGCTCACCCACCAGGCTCGGTTGAGGAATCGAAGGGGCTCGTGCACCCAGGAAGGCGGTGCGATCCCCGCCTCGACGCACAGGTCCTCGGCGGCAGCGGCCAGCAACGCGTCGAACCTCGGATCACCGGTCAACTCCGGCTCGGCCGCGACGAGCAGCACCAGTGGATGGCCGTCCTGCTCCGCGGCGCGCAGGAACTCGAACACCAGCCGCAACTGCCGTTGGGCGTCACCGTGTGAACCACGGATGTCCCGTGCCAGATCAGTCAGCCGGAACATCGTCGGGTCGGGCTCGGCTGTCACGCTGGCTACGTGCCCCGTCGCCTCGATCATGCGTCGCAGCACCGGCAACGTGGGCTGACGCGCCCCCGACTCGTACGCGGCGATCGCCGACTGGCTCGTCCCGGCCAACTCCGCCAGCTGCGCCTGCGTCAGTCCAGCCGCACGGCGAGACCGCCGCAACACATCGGCAGCAGCACCCGGATGCAGACTGTTATTCATATCGGATCGTAGATTATCAAGCCCACCACCATCTGAGAATCCCGCACTGCGACGGCCTCACCAACCAGTACAAGAAGCCGCATGAGAGCACATCGGGTTTCTGGCACCCACAGGCCCTTGGTGGCCATGCCGAACTTGGAGGCGTGCAGATACTTGGCCATCTTCGACTCTCCTCACCTGGCCGTCACCTGAGACGCCAATCACTCGCCAGGCCAGAACTCATCGGAGCGGAGGTCGACGCACCCGCACATCGGAGCGCCCGACGGCCACGACCGCGCCCGCCCTCAGCGCATCCTCGGCGGTGTCGAGGGCGGCCCCACGACTAGCCTTCGTCGAGTAGGAACGATGCGACGAACACGTCACGCACCGAAGTCATCGGTCCCACCTGCGACGGGTCGGGTCCCACGTCCCGGCGGTGACCTCGCCATTCAGGAGCGGGTCGGCGAAGGCGGTCGCGGTGTTGAGTACCTCTGCGAACTGGGGTGGCAGGCGGTCGTCGAGGTGCTGCTTGCGGCACCATGCGTCCCACTTGGCTTGGCCGATGTCGCCGAACCCGTCCAGGGCGCGTGACAGCGGGAAGAGCTCCACGCTCCGGTGGTCAGCGACACGGTCGATGGCGGTCGCCAAGTCCTTGGCGTCCACCGCGTTCGAGCTCGTCAGCAGGTGGATGTCGGCGAAGTCGCGCCAACGGGTGCTACCGGTGCCGCGGAAGACGGCGGTCACGATCTTCTCCGCCAGCACCATGTGCAGCGGGTAGCCCCGCGGTCGAAGGGGTTCGCCACCGAGCAGTCGCGGCAGCTCGACACGCTGCGGCGCTGGCCAGACCGGGTCACCGACGTTGATGTCGACCTTGGGGGCGAGTTTGGCCGTGTGCAGCGTCGCGTCGATCGAAACGCGAACGCCTTGGTAGTCGTCGTCCTCTCGGATGGCCTCGGCCGTCACACTGTCGAGGTCGAAAAGGAGCCCGTCGTTGATCGACACGCGAGCCACGTCGACGATCACACCAGCGATGGTGTCGAGGTCGTTGGCGAGCTGTTCGGCATGCATGTCCAGGTCACGGGTCGGGCGTCGCTGGTCGAAGGCGGCGAGCAGCATCCCGCCCTTGAGAACCAACCGTTCGGCATGCGCAGTCCGGGCGAGGCGGGCAAGCAGACCTTCAAGCCCGTAGAGCGTCAACAGCTCCTGGGTGTCGCGCTTGTCGCGCCGCGCCAGTGCCTGAAGATCCAGGTATCGCCGGCGCCCCACATCCTCGGCGCGTGCGTCCTCGGTCACAGCAGCACCCGTAGGTCCTCGCGCAGGCGGCCAAGCGCCTTGGGGAACGAGCCGGCGATTTCGAGAAGCTTGGACGGTTGAGAGCCCCGACGGCGCAGCCAGGCCTTGAGCGCGTCGCGGCCGAGCTCGTCGCCTTCGAGATGCCGCAGCCGGTAGGCGTCGACGATCGAGCGCTCAGGCGAGTACAGCCCGATCGTGAACCCCGCGTCCAGGTCGATCATCGTTCTGCCGAGCTCGAACGTGTCGACGGCGAAGTGGTGCCACTGCACCGGCGAGTCCAACGTCGGTCGGCGCGTCCCGCGGGGCAGGGCCACGTCGATCCGGGCGGGGATCTGGTCGGTGAGGTCGTGACGGGCGAGCGCCGAGGTCAGACAGATCGTCGCCTGCGGCTGCGCCGCCGCCACCACGACGAGGTCGATGTCGAACACGTCCACGTCCGTACGCCGGTACAGCCCATGACTGAGCCGCTCCAGACGTCCGTCGGCCACCAGCCCATACAGGGCCGGGTCCGACATCCCGGCATCACGAGCGTCTGACCACCGGAACACCGGCGGAAGCTCAGCGAGCACCTCCGTCATCTCGACCACCCTCCGCAACGCCCCTAGACTATCGCGCTCACATGCCTCCTGTCTGTATACCTAACTATCCGACTCCCACGCCGCGACGGCCTCATCAAGTTCGTCATCACCGTCGTCACCGATCCAGCCACCTTCCCGGATGCCCAGGTCATCATGGACGGCCTGCGACAGGACCTGCAGACACTCCTTGCGTGTCAAGGCATGCCTGGCGCTTGTCACCTGAGCGTCACCTGACGCGGCGGCCAGCAGTCCCGGACCCGCCGCTGAGCAGGTGACGGACGCTCGACACTGCCCAACCTCGCCGGGTTTGGGCCCCGGCGAGAGTCGTTCTGAGGCGAATAGTGAAACCCCCGAATTCGCAGGAATTCGGGGGTTTAGTAGCGGGGGCAGGATTTGAACCTGCGACCTCCGGGTTATGAGCCCCCCGACCGGGGCCCCCAGCCATCCCGCCACATCCCGGAAACGGCCTCTGAGCAGGGGTTTCGTGGTCAACTTGAAGGCAGACGTCCCGCCTCATGCGAGACCGTCTCGGTGCTCTGGTCCCCTGAGTGTCCCCTGAGGAGCGGCCCGTCGTCGCCACACGACCGGCGCATCGGATCAGTCGCGGGCGGACGCGTCCGCATCGGTGGCGGGACGTAGCCCAGCGTCGGCAAGCCACCATCGGGCGCGCGCCAGCTGCCGCTCGTTCGAGAACGTCAGCCACCGGCCCCACCAGTCCTCGTGGCGGGACAGCGTGTCTCTGAACCGGCGGAACGCTCCCTTGCCCTGGATCGCCACACCCAGCCGACCAGCCAACACGTCGTCGGTCACGGTGTCGATGAAGTCGCGCATGTCGCCGTAGCCCGGACCGGGCCCGAGGCCGATCACGGCGGCGAAGGACTCAGAATCATCGAAGTCGTCCGGTTCGTCGATACCGGCCATCCCGACCGGATCGCGTGGCCAGAACTGGCCCGTCGCGATCTCGAGCATCCAGCCCTCGTCGAAATCGGGCGGTCCCTCGAGGTGCGACGCCAGCTCCCCCAGATCCACCGGCGTCGGCCGCAGTCCGCCGGCATCGCCGCTCATGACACGCTCGAACTCCTCCACGAGCTCGTCGTCGCCCAGCCAGCCACGCTCCTCCAGCCGAGGTAGCAGCCGCGCCAGCACGACCCGAGCAGGATCGTGGCCGACCGCGACGGCACGGAGAAGGCCGGGCGCCGCGACGTGGACGACAGCAAGCGGATCGTGCCGGACCATCAGGCGGACGACCTCGTCCACGTCACGCTGCGCCACCGCCTTGCGAAGGTCCTGGATCGCCCCGTACGACCACGGCGTGGGATCCGGTGGCCGAGGACCTCCAGGGATGTCGCCCCACGGCCCGACGATGATGTCATCGTCGGCCTCGGGAGCGTCCCCGACGTGCGGCGGGGTCCGGAAGGCTCTGCTCCCCCACGTGTAGTGCAGGTCGGGGAGGTCGCTCAGGGGTGGGTCCGGGGCGGCGGGACCGGTGACTCGCCATCGTCGCCGTCCCAGCGCCGCCCGTACTGGTCCGGGATCCACCCCCACCCCCAGTAAGCAACGGGACGCTCCGGTGCCTCGCCGTAAACCTCGTGCGGATCGATCTTCTGCTAGGCAACGGTGCACAGATGCATCCAGCTGTCACCGAAGTCGAACTCGAACGTGAACTGCTCCCCCAGCTGCAGCCGGCTCAGCGTCGTCGCCGTGTCGTCCAGCTCGTCATCGTCGGGTTCGTCCCACGGGCCCCGGATGGAGATCCGGGTCCCGTCCGCCAGCGTGAAGGCATGCAGGTGGGACCGGTCCCACCGGGCGAACGCGTCGTTGATCGCATCGGCGAGCATCCGGAACGTCATGCCCGGCCGGGCCAACAGGATCCGACCGGGCGCGGCCACAACTCGTCGACGTGCATCCCCTCGACGAGATCCACCCGGATCGACAGCCACGTGCGTGCCACCGGTCAGGCCTCCTCGAGCGCGTCGGGATCGATCCGGCCCAGCGCCTGCTGCAGCGACGGCAGCTGGGTGGCCAGCTGCTCCCACATCAGGTCGAAGTCCACCCGGTGGTAGGCGTGGGTGTAGACGTCACGGACCCGAGCCAGGTCACGCCACGGAACCTCCGGAAATCGCGAACGGACGTCGTCGCTGACCTGCTTGGCGGCCTCCCCCAGGATCTCCAGCAGCTTCTGCGCCGCCAGCCTGGCGAACTTGTCGTCGTCCCACGCCGACCGGCCACGCTCCACGATGGCCGACAGATCCTCCACCGCTTCGCGCATGTCCAGCAGCCGATGGCGGTCGGCGCGACTCACAGCGGCACAGCCTCACGGCGGATGTCCTCATCCCGTGGCTTGAGGCCCCGAGACGACAGCACGTCGACCGAACACCCCAGGATCGCCTCGAACTCGTCCTTGAGATCCGCCAGGTCCAGCAACGTCGCGCCGGGCTCGAAGTCCACAAGGAAGTCCACGTCACTACCAGCGTGGTCACGACCCGTGGCAACCGACCCGAACAGCCGCACGTTGCGGGCACGATGCCGCCGCGCCGCCGCGATCAACTCCTCACGGTGACGCTCAACCTCGCTGCGCATCCCAGGCATGCCGACCTCCCCCAAGAACGGTAGCGACCCCGCCATCCTCGGGCGGCGACGCCGACCCGCTGAACGGAACAGGTCGGTGGTGACGAACTCTCGCTTGACCCATCGTCAACGACGTCACCCGCGTCCAAGATCGCACGAGAATCCCCGCTTCGGGTTATGAGCCCACCGGGTGGGGTCCCAGTCGGTCCCATCCCATCCCTGAATACCGGTCCGACCTGCGGCTTCGCGACATCACGACGCTTGGCCGTCCCGCTCCATCCCAGGCCATCCCAGGCCACGCGTCACCTGACCGTCACCAGAGACGCCGATCGGTTGCGTTACCCGAGCTCATCGGAGCGGCAGTCGGCGCACCCGGACGTCGGAGCGTCCCACGGCCACGATCGCGCCCGCCTCGAGCGCTTCTGCCGCCGTATCCAGCGCAGCCGCAACCAGGGCCGCCAGCTGCGGTGCGCGGAGCGTCGCGATCGTCCGGGTCAGCAGCACGGAGGGCGCGGTCGCACGCTGGGCGGCGAGCAGGCCACCGAAGTCGGTATCGGACGACACCACGACACGGCCGTCATCGCGGGCCCGCTGCAGGATCACGTCGTCGTCAGCCGCCCCGAGCTGCACATCATCGACGTGGACGACGTCGTGACCGTGCTCCTCGAGGATCGGCCCGAGCCGGTGCGACAGGTTCTTGTCCAGCAACAGCCTCACGCAGGCTCACGCAACGGGAAGCTCGTCGACTCCGTGGCGTGGGCGGCGTACAGCAGCGCTTGGTGGACGTCCTCGGCCTCGATGAAGGGGAAGTCCTCCTGGATCTGCGTGAGGTCCCAACCTTCCGCGATCAGCCTCACCAACTGGGCAACCGTGAACCGCTGCCCGCGGATGCAAGGCTGACCCTCCATCTTGTTCGGCTCGACAGTGATCCGATCGAACACGGCACCCACCTCGCTCTCGGTTCGGTCGAGGGTACGACAACCAGCGACTGCATCGAGGTGTACGTACCGGAAACCCGATCGTGTGGTGTTCACTGCCCGGCTCCCGCTCCCAGGAGTCTGATGCATCGCGTGCTCTACCGGCTGCTCGTCGCCATCGTGGGCTTGCTCGTCCGCTCCGGGCGCGCCAGGGACCTCGAGATCGTCGTGTTGCGCCATCAGTTGACCGTGCTGCAACGCCAGACCGACCGGCCGAGGCTCACCGAGAACGACCGGACCCTGCTCGGCGCGATCGCGGCCGCGCTGCCGAGTGCCCGACGCGCGGGATGGCTGGTCACCCCCGACACGCTGCTGCGCTGGCACCGCCAACGGATCGCACGCCACTGGACCCGACCCCACCGACCTGCCGGCCGGCCGCCCATCGCCAAGGGCGTGCGCCGCCTCGCCGTGCGGATGGCACGCGAGAACCCGACCTGGGGCTACCGGCGCATCCACGGTGAGCTCACCGGACTGGGCCACACCATCGGCGCGTCCACCGTCTGGCAGATCCTCAAGAACGCCGACATCGACCCGTCGCCGACCCGCAGCACCACGACGTGGTCGCAGCTGCTGCGCTCCCAGGCCGCCATCGCCTGCGACTTCGCCCACGTCGACACCGCACTGCTGCGCCGCATCTACGTGCTGTTCTTCATCGACATCACGACCCGCGAGGTGACGCTCGGCGGGATCACCACGAACCCGACCGCCGCATGGACCGCCCAGGCCGCACGCAACCTGTTCCTCGTCCACGGCGACACGCTGTCCAACGCCAAGGCGCTCGTGCGCGATCGCGGCAGCCAGTTCACCCGCTCGTTCGACGAGGTGTTCCGCACCGAAGGCATCAAGGTCCTCAAGACCCCGGTGCGCACGCCAGTGGCCAACAGCTTCGCGGAACGCTGGATCGGCACCCTGCGCCGCGAGCTACTCGACCGCACCATCATCTGGAACCAGCGGCAGCTCCAACGGCTGCTCACCGACTACATCGAGCACTACAACGGGCACCGGCCCCACCGGGCGCTGCAGCAGCAAGCGCCCACGGCTCCGCCGCGCCACGAAGGTGAGGTCCCCTCACCGACCGCCGAGGCCATCCGTCTCCCCCGCTGCGACGGGCTCATCAACGAGTACCAGAACGCCGCATAACCCCACGACCGGGTTTCTGGCACCCA